>NZ_CP150265.1:2851666-4095833 GCF_037976325.1 Paenibacillus sp. FSL K6-3182 | reverse complement strand
AGATTGTATGAACGAAATCGCAAAAGGATTAAAAGAATTGCTTGCTTAACAAATGATGCCCATAACCTTGTGTAGAGGCTGTTTCAAAAGTAGAACTACTTACTTTTGAAGCAGCTTTTTTTGTTTTGTGAACAGATGATTATGCACTATAGATGACTCTTTCGAGTCATTTGGTTAAAAGTATACGTTGTTAAAATAAGAGAAGTACTTTTAGGAGAGTAGGTGAACCATTGCGAAAAATAATTATAGCAGCGGGGTTATTGTGTTTCATTCTAGTTTGCTTAGCAGCTTGCTCTGCTTCGGCTCCAGTGACAAACGACCCTGCAGCCATCGAGGTGAACTTGAGGACAGATCCTGACAAGCCAGTATCAGGCTCGCCGATAGAACTTATGGCAGATTTCACGGGAGCTGAGCTTACCGATTCCTCAGGGATGACATTTGAAGTCCGTGTGAAAGAGGAGCCTGTGTTTATTGAGGCAAAAAAGGAAGGACAAAATGTATTTAGCGGCACGTACACATTTCCAGAGCCGGGTACATACGAGGTCTACATGCATCTGTATACCGACGATATCCATGTGACGAAAAAGAAGCAGGTAGAGGTGCAATGAGAGCAGCTGTACAGAAATTAATGTTTGGTTTAATTGTGGCAATGCTGCCTATTTTGATTGGGGCAAGCAGTGTAAAGGCTGAAGCAACGGCGAAATCGTTGCAGATGTTGATTAATGAGGCCCAGGCAGGCGATATTCTGCTGCTTTCTTCAGGAACATATGAAGGCCCCATAATGATTGATAAACCGTTGCAACTGGCAGCAGAGTCTGGCGCAGAGGTTACGATTAAAAATACATCTGAAAAATCAGCCATACAAATAAAGGCTAACAACGTTTCTATCACTGGAATTAACATTTTGGATGAGAAGATTAAGAGAGACCCTACTATTTTAGTGCAAGCGAATGGCGTTTTACTGGATGGTTTGCAAATACACACTGGCTCCTTTGGTATCAAGATGAGGAAAGCAAATAACGGTGAAGTTCGAAACACAAGAATTGATTGGGTTGGCGTAGCTCAGAATCGTCCATTGAAACTTTCTGACAAAGGAAATGGAATAGACCTGTATGAGTCGAATGGGAATAACTTCGATGGAAATACGATTTCTTCTATGCACGATGGTATTTATATGGAGAACAGCGATGATAATTTAATTGAAAATAATCATTTTGAGCTGCTGCGTTATGGTGTGCATTGCATGTATACCAAAGGGACGGTCATTCGCAAAAATTACGGCAATCTGAACATTACTGGAGCAATGATTATGGCTGTTCGTGATGTCGAGGTTTCTGGAAACCGATTCAATAAACAAAGTGAAAGTGTTAATTCCCAAGGCATTTTATTGTTTGACGCACATGATACATCAATCATAGGCAATCATGTCGAGGGAAATCGCGTCGGGCTTTATGTTGAACAATCCACGCAAAACAAAATAGAAGACAATGCTGTAATCGGTAATTTTATTGGGATACAGCTGCTGGATGCTAAAGATAATGTGATCACTAAAAATCAGTTTGTAGGTAATGTGGCAAGCGCAGAAGCAAAAAATAGTATTGGCAATGCGCTAGACGGTAACTACTGGGATTCCTTCCAAGGCATTGATACGGATGGCGATGGCAGAAGCGAAATAGCCTATGCATTAAATCCTTTTTTTCAAAGTCTTGTTAAGGCGAAGCCAGGTTTTCAATTGTTTTTTCAGTCGCCAGGTATGATCTTTCTCGAAGATCTCTATCAGTCGGATAGACAGCTCTGGTCAACAGACTTTTCCCCGTTGATGCAGCCAAATGGGAAACTGAATGCTATATTACCGACACAAACGCTGCTGCATTCTGCATTAGTTGGCAGTGGACTTTTGATTTTGGCGTTTTTTATCATGTATATGGGGGTAAGAAAAAGATGAAAACGGGACGATTAGGTGCAGCACTTTTTTTACTTGTTATTTTGATGCTGGCAAGCGCTTGTGGAGCCAAGGAATACAAGCCTCAAGCAATTAACGAAGAAACGGATAAATGCGTCATCTGCAATATGGCCGTAAAGGATGATCCTTACGCAACCCAAATCATAACGAAGGACGGTCAGTCTTTAAAATTTGATGATATTGGATGCATGAATAAGTGGAAAGTTGAGAACGGAACCGAAACATTAGGTGCAGGGTTTGTTAGAGATCATAATAGCGGAGATTGGGTTAAATATGAGAAAGCTTATTATGCTTACGATGCTGCGTATATTACTCCAATGGCTTATGGCGTTATTGCCTTTGAGGATAAAGCGTCCGCTCAAGCTTACATCGACGAGCAAGGTAAGGGACAGCTCCTTAGCTCGGATGAGCTTGCTCATCATAAATGGGAAGTTAACCGAGAAATGATGGATATGGAAGACATGGAGAAGCACAATGAAAGCATGCATTCCGATGGAAGCAAAGATGAGATGAACATGGGCCATGAAACAGAAGGTAACCAGTCGTGATTCAGACGATTTATTTTGCAATAAGGGAATTGAAGTTAGGGTTTCGCAATCCGTGGGCCTATTCGTTTATGGGTCTTTTTGCATTATTTATGCTCTGCCTGCTCTTAATTAACGCACAAGGTTATGTTCAGGGCTATTCTGGCATTACCGGAACAACGCTTAATCTAGTCTTATATTTATTGCCATTGATGTCCCTGCTGCTCGGCTCGTTTTCTTTGACCGCAGAGAAGGAGGACGGGAGCTGGGAGCTATTATCGACATATCCTATCAGCACCTGGTCATTTATGCTCGGAAAATACTTAGGGCTTGCAGTTGTGCTGCTAGTTATCGTTTTTGTAGGTTTTGGCGCTGCGGGTCTTCTTGGTTTGGCCGCTGGATCAGGCTTTGGATTGCAGACATATGTGCAGCTGCTATCCTTTTCCGCCAGCATTGCTTTGTTTTTTCTTGCCATTGCTCTGCTCATAGGTACACTCGCGAAAAATCGCTGGCAAGCTTTAACGATT
Organism: Paenibacillus sp. FSL K6-3182; assembly: GCF_037976325.1. NCBI lineage: Bacteria > Bacillati > Bacillota > Bacilli > Caryophanales > Paenibacillaceae > Paenibacillus > Paenibacillus sp. FSL K6-3182. Next base: position 4,092,819 of record NZ_CP150265.1, on the reverse strand, counting down.
GGTGTAGCCATTTGGTTTTTTGCCATTATCGGCTGGCCGCCATTGCTTATTTCTGTCCTTGGCTTCATGCCATATCCCGTTATCAAGCCAGCAGTTACTTTACTCACATTTGTTAATCCGGCAGAGCTTTCCAGGCTTTTTACAGTGGTGAAGCTTGGCGGGGGAGCCATATTAGGTCCGGAATATTATGGATGGATCAAATGGATCAAGCAGCCTGCGGGGAGTATAGGTTTCGCTTTTACAGCTGTTCTATGGATAGGATGCGTGATCACAGCTGCACAGTTCATTTGGGAGAGGAGGCGATCACGTGCCTGATCCTTTAGTGAAGCTTGAAGGCGTCAAGAAATCAATAAAGAAGCAAGTCGTCATTAATGCGCTTGATTTGAACGTGGAACGAGGTCAAATTTTGGCTTTGTGCGGAGGAAATGGCGCAGGCAAAAGTACGATTTTAAGAATGATCGCAGGTATATCACAGCCTGACAGCGGTATTATTGCTGTTCAAGGCTTGCGCTGGAAAGAGGATCGCAAGCGTTATGCTGAGCTTATAGGTTACATGCCGGATGATTTTCGGTTTGGTACTGGATTAACAGCTTATGAAACACTTGCATTTTGGGCATCGCTGCGAGGGGTACCAAAACTAAGAGTACTGAAAGTGCTGGAGGAAGTAGGCCTTGCGGATACTGGGAAAAAATCAGTATCCTCCTTCTCGAAAGGAATGCGACAACGTGTATTGTTTGCACAGGCTTTATTGGCCAAGCCGCCCATTGTATTGATGGATGAGCCTACTAATGGTCTCGATCCATACTGGATTGAAACCTTCGTACGTATGGTGAAAGAAATCGCAGCGAATGGCCAAACTGTTATTTTTTCAACCCATCAACTTCACGTGGCAGAGGCGCTTGCTAACCGAATTGCTCTGTTAAGAGGCGGTCATATTGAGCTTGAAGGTTCTTCTGTACAGATTCGGGAGCAATTAGGCGCGAGAGGACTTCAGGATGCATTCGCAGAGTGGTTTGGATTAACGGGCAGCCTTAACGGATTTTAATTATTCCCTCATACACAAAACAAATCCCCCGACCTGTTTAGGCGGGGGATTTGTTGCATCTATTCTTTAATGATGATGTCCGCTCTCCACAGGTGCAGGTTCACCAGAATGTTGTGCGCTCTCCAGCATTGCTAGCTTTTCAATCGCATCCTTGCCAATCGCAAAGCGTTTGGCCGGCATAACCTGATCGTTTGCAAAATGAATGCGAGATTGGACAACATAAAGGCCTTCCTTGGCAATTTGATGCGTGACACTATATACGCCAGGCGACAATTGTTCTGCTTGTATGGTCACGGCGGAAGACTGGTTGTCTTCCTGCCAGATGATGAATTGTGCTTGATCTGCGTTTATCATCGGCTTACCGCTCATAAGGACTTCTACGGAGAAATGGTTTGGTTTTTCAATTTCGATGTTCTCAGGCAAAAGAAGATTAACGGTTAGATGAGGCGGTAGACCGCTCTCGTCAACATCAGCAGCTTTGGCAGTGCAGCTACATAATAATACGACAAGAAGAAGCGGCAATACCGACTTATACAAACGGCGGATGGTTACATTCATAAGTACATTCTCCTTAAGCTTAGACCGAGAACCAGTGCCGTAGCGACTTTATTCTGCGGAGGATGAATAGATCGAGGACAAGAACAACGAGAATCGATAAGCCAACTAAGGGCATTAAAGCGCCGCATGCCAACATGATGATCAGTACGCCAATCGTTATTTTTCTGCTCTTTGGTTTGGCTGGAGCGCCAAGTTTGCCTTCAGGCTTACGCTTGCGCCACATTACATAAGAGCTTATGGCTACCAGAATAAGTCCCATGCAGGCAATTAATCCAAGCAGCTGATTGGCTAAGCCAAATAGGGTGCCTTCATGAAAAGCGATGCCATATGAAATCGCTTTGGCCATAATACCATAATCTGCAAAGCGTACATCTGTCAGTACTGCTCCGCTATATTGATCGATGTGAAGCGTTGCATCCTTACCCGGTGTGGGATGCGATGTGGATACAGTAAATACACCACTTTCTCCTATAGGGATTGTAATCGTGTAGGGTTTCAGAACATGACGCTGATCAGCAATAGCTTCCATTTCATTCATGCTTAAAGGTACATAACCTCCTAGTACAGAAGCAGGAACGGGTAAACTTTCTGCTGCCCAAGGCAAATCCTCGGCAATATCTTTGGCGACCGTAACGGATTCGGGTTTTGCGCCAAAGATGGAAGCGAAGGGAGGCGTATTCGTGTTCGTTGAATTAGCCAGCTTATCGATTTGTCCACCCATAATCCCAGACCATGGCAGTCCTCCAGCTATAATGGCTAACAAAACGAGGGATATCCAGAAGGCAGGAAGCGCATGCAAATCTCTCCAGAAAATACGGCTTCCGGGTTTACTGAGCCTTGGAAGAATAGTTCCCCATATGGCAGCTTTATTGCGAGGCCACCAAAGGAATAAACCGGTCAATAACATGATGATCGCCCAGCATGCTGCAAGTTCTACCAGCCGGTTGGCAAAGGTACCGCCTATAACGAGCTCGCTGTGCATTTTTTTGAAAAAAGCGGAAAATGTTTTGTCGCTGTTCATCATGCCAAGTACATTGCCAGTGTAAGGATCCACGTACATCGTTGTGGAGGTTCCATTCCGGCTTACCGCCATTTTGTAGCTTGATTTAGGATCATCGTCGAGCGTAATAGACGATACTATAGTGCCTGGATAAGCTTTTGTTGTTTTTTCAATCATTCCCTCAGGCGGCATCTTGGTTGTTCCAACTTCACGAACAGTAAGCATATCTTTGTACAAATATCCCTCGATTTGCGGTTTGAATAAATAGACGGAACCGCTGAATGCTAAAACGATCAAGAAGGGTGCAAAAATAATGCCTGCGTAAAAATGCCATCTCCATACCGACTGATAAATGGCTTGGCGTAATCCTGTTGATGCGCGTTTTTTCATCACGGGTTCAGATGCGTTTAATTTTTCTACTGGCATATTGCTCATAAAACGTTACCCCGTTCCTGTAATAATAAAATCTCATTTATTATAACGTCATGAAGGGTAACATCGGATGACTCGATAGAGCTATCATTTCAAATCTAAAAAAGGTGTAAACATCACAATAGTATACTTTTAGATACCCTGTTCCTCGAAAGTACGTACTTCCATTACCTATTTAAAAGAGTAATAATAGGGTCATAACAAAAAGTAATTAACTTAAATTAGATAAGAAAGAGGTTGATATATAGTGGAAAAATATCGTATTGATCAAAGCAAAGGAATAGAGTTTGGGCTTTACTCTCTAGGGGATCATATGCCCAACCCGCATACGGGTGAGCGGATCTCTGCACAGCAGCGCATTAAAGAAATCATTGAAGCGGCCAAATTATCTGAACAAGCAGGTCTTGATGTGTTCAGCGTTGGTGAAAGTCACCAGGAATACTTTGTATCCCAAGCCCATGCAGTTATTCTTAGCGCTATTGCTCAGGCGACAGATAAAATTAAAATATCAAGCTCAGCATCGATTATAAGCACTTCTGATCCCGTTCGTGTCTATGAAGACTTTGCGACGATCGATTTGATATCGAGTGGACGAGCAGAAATCGTGGCTGGCAGAGCATCACGAATCGGATTGTTTCAATTGCTTGGGTATGATCTTCGTGATTATGAAGAGCTGTATGAAGAGAAATTCGAGCTGTTAAATGTAATCAATAATCAGGAGACGGTTACATGGAATGGACAATTTCGTGCTCCTCTTAACGATGCAAAAATATTGCCACGCCCGTTAAACGGCTCTTTGCCGATATGGCGTGCAGTAGGGGGATCACCAGCTAGTGCGATAAAAGCTGGAATGGCAGGGGTCCCAATGATGCTGGCGACATTAGCAGGACCGTCATCAAGCTTCAAATTATCTGTTGACGCCTACCGAAGAGCTGCTGAACAAAGTGGTTTTGACCCAGCAGCGCTGCCAGTTGCAACCACTAGCTTGTTTTATGTAGCGGAAACCTCACAGCAAGCGATGAAGGAAGCGTACCCTCATGTTAACAAAGGTATGGAATTTTCTAACGGACGCGGTTTTCCGAAGCAGCATTTTGCTCAAGGTGCCGATACCCGCAATGCTTTGATGGTCGGAAGTCCTCAAGAAATTATTGAAAAAATTCTATATCAATATGAGCTGTTTGGTCACCAGCGTTTTCTCGCTCAAATCGAATTTGGCGGCGTATCATTTGAAAAAATCATGGAGATGATTGAAACGATTGGTACTGTTATTTTACCCGCTATAAAAAAATATACAGCAGCGAAATAATAGGAGGGATTTATTATGAAAATCGTTGGTTTGTCGGGATCAATCGTGGGCTCAAAAACAAGAACAGCAATGAATTACACTTTGGAATCGGTCAAAAAGCAATACCCTGATGCGGAAGTGAAGTTAATTGATTTGGCCGATTATACGATTCAATTCAGCGATGGTCGAAATTACTTGGAATATGAAGGAGATACGGGCTACGTTACGAAAACCATTATGGATGCAGATGCCATTATTATTGGGACACCCGTCTTTCAAGCTTCCATTCCAGCTACTTTAAAAAATATTTTTGATTTGCTGCCCGTTAATGCTTTTCGCGATAAAATTGTGAGTATGCTTGTAACAGCGGGGTCATCCAAGCACTATTTAATTGCAGAACAACAATTGAAGCCAATTTTAGCTTATATGAAAGCTCAGATCGTGCAAACCTATGTGTTTATTGAAGAGAAGGACTTTCAGCGGAAAGAAATTGCGAATGACGATGTTATCTTTCGAATTGAACGTTTGGTAGAGGATACCGTTGTATTGACCGAAACATTTACCAAGATTCGTGAACAGAAAGAAGAAAAGTACGATTTCTAAGACAGCTGCTTGAAGACGTTGCAGTCCCGTTGTGCCATAGAGTAAAAAGATGAACAGAAGAGTTCATCTTTTTTACTTAAAGGCTATTTTGATTCTTTTTTTGCATTTTATACAAGGTGTGCTTGGTGCCCCATTCGTGCATAATATCGAGAACAGGTTCTATGCTCTTGCCGTATTCTGTTATGGAATATTCTACTTTTGGCGGTACTTGAGCATATACTTTTCGAGAGATGATGTCCTCTTCTTCGAGCTCACGCAGCTGTTGGGTTAACATTTTCTGCGTTATTCCTGGTAGATTTCGTTTCAACTCACTGAATCTGTTTGTGCCTGAATGCATAAGATGCAACAAAATGAGGGGCTTCCATTTGCCTACTAAGATACTAAGGGCATCATCTACATTACATAACTCGGGCTGCTTGTCCATTTCGTTTCGTTCCACCTTACAGTATTTTTGTATACTATAGTACATGTAAGCTTGTACTTACTATGAGTGATTTCATTATTCATATTAGCATCATAAAGTGTGATTAGAAAGCGATCGTTGAAGTGCGCGCTTTTGCAGCCAAAATCCTCCATACGAATGGAGGTTATTTTGCGTTTATAATTAAGTGCCTCTAGTTTCCAAACCCCAGTGTAGATGATATTATCCTTATGGTTGTACAATATAATCAGGACTTTCATTATCATCTCATTTATATGGTCTGAATACGCTGCAAGTGTTCACTTTTACTATTGGAGGCTTTATTTGTGAAAAAAAATGTTGACTCGGAGTGGGCAGAATCCCACTTTCCATTATATACGGCTGAGAGTATTGATTCGATTTATAGTACAACGAATCGCCCAATGTATGAAATAAACGAGAGCTTAACGGTGCTGATTGCAATTGTTAGCGGCAAAGGCAGCCTTCGGATCAAGGATCAGCTCTACGAGCTGATGGAAGGCAGCGTTATCCTCGTTCCAGCGAACACAGAGGCAGTACTGAGTGCAAATATGATGCATCCTCTTCATATGTACAAGCTTGCTATAAATACCCGAAAGCAGGCGAATTCTCAGTCATCAGGCACAATGATGAGAAAGAGTGAGGCAGCATCAAATTCTAGTGTTCATTTTTTTCCTAATGAACCTGCGATTACAGCATCTGTGGAGGAGCTATATATTCACCGATTGCCAGGAAATGAAATCCGCCATGTACAAAATCAAATTGTGTTTCATCAAATTGTTCTCCAATTGCTAGAGGGGCAAGAGGCTAAGTTTGCCTCAAGCGAAAAACCATCTATGGAACGCAGCATTACTTACTTAGAGAGCCACTTTAGTGAAAAAATAACGCGTGAGCAATTAGCAGAAATTGCAGGTGTAAGTCGGTCCCACTACTCCATTCTCTTTAAGCAGTTAACCGGGTTTTCGCCAAGCGATTACTTATCGCGCCTTCGTGTGCATCGTGCCAAGGAGCTATTGATTTGCGGTTCGGGCACGCTCAGGGAAATTGCCCTGAAGGTTGGGTACAAGGATGAATTTTATCTCAGCCGGCGTTTTAAACAGGAAACGGGGGCAGCACCTTCGGCGTACAACCGAGGCACTTTCAAGAGAGTGGCTGTATTGCTGACACCCTATGCGAGCCATCTGCTTTTACTTGGTTTGGAGCCGGCGGTAATCATCTCGGACAGCAGTGAATATTTGAATACGTCCGGACTTCAATCGCCTCAAACCATGATGTTTATAAACGCTGACTGTTCGGCAGAACAAGTAATATCGTTATTGCTCGAAAACAATATTGAGCTGATTATTGCGGCAAAACAGCATTTGGACGAGTATGGGCTGAATGCAGAACAATTACGGGCAGTTGCGCCTATTGTGGAAATATCATGGATGGAATTTGGCTGGAAAGAGCATCTTCGTCTTATCGCTCAAGTTATACAGAGAAGAGATAAAGCGGAGCAGTGGCTAACAGAGTATCAGAGAGAGGAACAGCTCGCGCGTTCCTTGGTTCAGCAAAGCAGAGCCGCGCAAGAAATTATAACGATTCTTGTCATCAAGCCTGAACATTTGCTCGTTTATGGAGCGCGCAATGTCGGATGTGTGGTTTATCAATCGCTCGGATTACAGCCTCCTGCACGGATCAAGGAGGATATGGACAAGCTTGGCGATAAATTTCATTCCATTCCGATTAAGATATCGGAGCTTGCACAATATGCTGGTGATCGAATATTAGTTATCGTTTTTCCTGATGCGAAAGGATCAACTGCTCATTCAGATGTAATATTCAAATCTAATTATTGGAGTCAGCTTCCTGCCGTACAGCAAGGTAACGTACATCTGCTCAGCCATGATGAATGGATTCCATACAATCCTGTATCTATTCGTTTGCAGCTTCAACGTGCGGTATCTTTATTCACAAGCAACTAATAGTCCAAGTTAATTTCCCAACAAAAAGGCATGGATCAGAGCATAATGCATCCCTATAATAACGTTATGGTAATGAAAATGATAATTATTTTCAATGCCTATACATGATAGCAAAAGAAAAGGGAGAGAGTCATCTTATGAAAAAGTTTTTTGTTCCGTTCGTTCTATCTTTAGTTCTTATTCTGAGCGCTTGCGGCGGCAATCAAAACAATAATGCAAGCAGCACGCCTGAAGTATCATCCACGGATGCACCGAAAAATGAGGCGTCACCATCAACAACTTCAGATTCGGGCACCTTTACTTATCAATCAGAAAATGGACCTGTGGAAGTTCCGACCAATCCACAACGCGTCATTGTAATTACAAGGTTCTTAACAGGTAACGTTATGGCGTTAGGTGTGCCGCTTGTCGGCGTGGATGAAATGTCCAAGGATAACCCAAACTTTAAAGTAAAGCTGGCAAATACAGAAGCAGTTACAGATGAAAGTCTTGAAAAAATTATCGAGCTGAATCCAGATCTTATTATTGGACTATCCGATATTAAGAACATTGACAAACTTAAGCAAATTGCTCCAACAGTTACTTATACTTATGGCAAAGTAGATTTCTTAACGCAACAGATTGAAATTGGCAAGCTGTTGAATAAAGAGCAGGAAGCTAAAAACTGGGTCGATGATTTTAACGCGCGTACGAAAAAAGTTGGCGAAGAAATCAAAGCAAAAATCGGTGCGGATGCGACAGTTTCGGTTATCGAGACATTCAATAAGCAGCTTTATGTTTATGGTGACAATTTCGGCCGCGGAACTGAAATCCTCTATCAACAATTCGGGCTAGGCATGCCTGAGAAAGTTAAAGAAGCGACGAAAGCAGAAGGATTTTTCGCAGTTTCAACGGAAGTTCTGAAGGACTACAGTGGGGATTATGTCATTTTCAGCAAAAACGCAGATGAAGACAATACGTTCCAAGACACAGAGACGTACAAAAATATTGCTGCTGTCAAAAACCAACACGTTTTTGAAGCTGATGCCAAAGCGTTCTACTTTAATGACCCGCTTAGCATGGAATATCAATTAGAATTTTTCATTCAAAATTTTCTAGGAAAATAAAATAAAGAAGAGAGTCCAATGAAAAGTAAACGACAATCTGTTTTAATTTCATATAAGCTCATAGGCTGCTTACTCATGGTTGTTCTGAGCTTCTTTCTATCCATGAAATTCGGAGCAGCGGATACGACATTTCGAGAGCTGTGGCTGGCTATCACGACCAACGTGAAGGACGATAATATTCTCGTCCTTCGCGAGATCCGGCTGCCTCGTGCGATAGCAGCGATATTGATTGGTGCTGCTTTCGCCGTATCCGGCGCTATTATGCAAGGGGTCACACGCAATCCACTTGCAGATCCAGGCTTGCTAGGTCTTACTTCCGGCGCTAACATGGCGCTCGCGCTGGCTTTTGTATTCATACCGGGGCTGAATTATTTCGGCATCATGCTTGCTTGTTTCCTCGGAGCTGCTCTTGGAGCAGCGCTAGTCATGGCTCTTGGCGCAACTCGGCGAGGAAGATTGTCTCCGATGCGAATTATACTTGCTGGAGCAGCCGTTTCAGCTTTTTTGTACGCGATCTCAGATGGCGTCAGCATCTTTTTCAAAATTTCCAAGGATGTAACGATGTGGACTGCTGGAGGATTGATCGGAACAACTTGGTGGCAGCTTCAAGCCATTGCGCCGGTCATTCTTATTGGCATTGCGGCAGCTTTGATTCTCTCGAACCAAGTAGGCATACTGAGTCTGAGTGATGAGGTAGCGATGGGGCTTGGACAAAAGCTGATGATGATCAAAGCGATTTTGTTCGTTCTAGTTATTGTACTTACTGGTGCTTCGGTTGCGCTTGTTGGCAATATGGCCTTTGTAGGTTTGATGATTCCGCATATCGTGCGTAGGTTCGTAGGTACCGATTATCGGCATGTCATGACCTTCTCCGCTTTTGCAGGAGCAATCTTCATGCTGCTCGCTGATATGCTGAGCCGGACGATTAACGCACCTTATGAGACGCCTGTAGCAGCTATAGTTGCTATGCTGGGTTTGCCTTTCTTCTTATTCGTCGTGCGTAGAGGAGGGAAAGCATTCTCATGATATTGTCAGCTCTCATTCGCAAACAACGATTGATTCTGCTAGCCAGTTTTGTACTGATTGTTGTTACAGCTGTCATTAGCATGGGAGTAGGGTACTCTAAGCTGTCGTTTGACAGACTGCTTCCTGTGCTGCTAGGCCATGGCACCTTCAAAGAGGATTTTGTCCTGTTTTCCGTACGTTTGCCGCGGATCTTGATCACCTTGCTGTCGGGTATGGCACTTGCACTGGCTGGTTCAATATTGCAAAGCGTCACACGCAACGATCTCGCAGATCCTGGAATAATCGGCATCAATTCTGGTGCAGGCGTGGCGATCGCTATATTTTTTCTCTACTTCCCGATTGATGTAGGATCATTCGTTTATATGTTACCGTTAGTCGCTTTCATTGGCGCATTGCTCACAGCGGCTCTAATCTATTTTTTCTCGTACAGCCGAACGCGCGGGCTTGACCCCATTCGACTGGTACTCGTCGGTGTCGGTTTCTCGATGGCGCTGTCGGGGATTATGATCGTCATTATTTCCTCGGCAGAACGCTCGAAGGTCGATTTTATCGCAAAATGGATTGCAGGTAATATTTGGGGGGCGGATTGGCCGTTCATTTGGGCGTTGCTTCCATGGTTGTGCTTACTCATTCCGTTCACCTTGTATAAGTCACATCGGCTCAATCTTCTTTCATTGAACGAAGAAACAGCGGTTGGTGTCGGTCTAAAGCTTGAACGGGAACGTCTCGTGTTGATTCTAACCGCGGTTGCAGCATCTGCGTCAGCTGTATCGGTTACAGGAGGAATTGCCTTTGTTGGATTGTTGGCACCGCATATTGCGAAAGCATTGGTTGGTCAACGCAATCAGCTGTTCATTCCTGTCGCTGTTTTGCTCGGCGGATTACTGCTGTTAGTGGCGGATACGATTGGCCGCAATATCGTCGATCCTGACGGTATACCTGCCGGCATCATGGTTTCATTGATCGGCGGACCGTATTTTGTTTATTTACTGCTCAAAAAATAACAGTGTCCTAGCTTCATGAAAAGAATATTTGAAGAGAGCAATGCACTATTTTGGGCAAAAAACAGCATCTCGAGATCTTGTACTAAACGGAGCACAGTTACTCAAATGTGTAATTTTTTCTACTTTTCAAAAATTGTTGTTTACGTTAGAACAGATTTTTGATAATATAATCGCAACATTCAAATGCGATGAAGAGATGAGTAAATAAATGAATTCTTTCACAGAGAGCTCCGTTAGCTGAAAAGGAGTAAGAGTTCCTTATTGAACAAAGACTTAGAGCAGCACATCGGAACCGAGTTACGGGGATGGTGTGACAGGAGCTCCTGTTACAGAGCTAGAGTATAAGCATGCGCTTGCATAGCCGTACTTGAAGAGGTTAATATGGCGACATATTGACGAATCTGGGGTGGTACCACGAGCATATTAATCTCGTCCCTAAGACTTACCATAGTCTTGGGGGTGGGATTTTTTTTATTGGTGCAAAGATTGCTCAATGTACATTGTATATAAGGTATAACAATTTAAAATATTCGAATCGTTAGTTACAGAATGATTAAACGATATAGAAAGGATTGAATATCTAATGACACAAAAATTAAAAGTAGGTATTGTTGGAGGAACAGGCATGGTGGGCCAGCGGTTTGTTGACCTGCTGGATCAGCATCCTTGGTTTGAGGTTACAGCTATTGCAGCTAGCGCCAGCTCGGCAGGTAAAACTTACGAGCAGTCGGTACAAGGCAGATGGAAGCTCACCAGCCCTATTCCTGAAGCTGTAAAAAATATTGTCGTTCTGGATGCTTCGAAAGTAGAGGAAGTTGCTAATCAGGTCGATTTTGTTTTTTGTGCAGTCGATATGAAAAAAGATGAAATCAAAGCGTTGGAAGAAGCTTATGCAAAAACAGGCACGCCTGTTGTATCCAACAATTCAGCTCACCGCTGGACGCCTGATATTCCTATGGTCATTCCAGAGATTAATCCTGGTCATTTGGAAGTCATTGCAGCACAGAGAAAGCGCCTTGGAACAGAAACTGGATTTATTGCTGTTAAGCCCAACTGTTCCATTCAGAGCTATGTACCTGCACTTCATGCACTGCTTGATTTCAAACCACAAGTTGTCATTGCATCGACGTATCAGGCGATATCTGGAGCAGGCAAAAACTTTACCGATTGGCCTGAAATGTTAGACAACGTCATCCCTTATATTGGCGGCGAGGAAGAAAAGAGCGAGCAGGAGCCTCTACGCATTTGGGGCAGCATCGAAAATAATGAAATCGTAAAAGCGAACGCACCTTTAATTTCAACACAGTGTATCCGCGTTCCCGTATTGGATGGACATTTGGCAACTGTGTTTGTTTCATTCGAAAACAAACCTTCGAAAGAAGAAATTCTCGATCGTTGGCAGCAATTCAAAGGTCGTCCGCAGGAGCTTGGCTTGCCAAGCGCACCGAAACAGTTTATTACGTATTTTGAGGAAGAGAACAGACCGCAAACGAGACTAGATCGTGACATTGAACAGGGCATGGGCGTTTCAGCGGGAAGATTGCGTGAAGACTCTGTATACGATTATAAATTTGTAGGACTATCTCATAATACAATACGTGGAGCTGCGGGCGGTGCTGTGCTGATTGCCGAGCTTCTTAAAGCAGAAGGCTATATTCAGGCAAAGTAAGCAGCGCATAAGCTTTTTAAAATGATTAACAGGTTCATAATGATTAAAGGCCATCCTTTGGGATGGTCTTTTTTTATGTATCATGTTGATTTTTTTAGCTGCTTTCCACACCATTAGATTTACAGTAAGTTAATATGTATTTGAGATGGTGAAAACAATTCGTGCCTATAATTGTGGTATGTAGACTGTTTGTTACCGATTCGTTTTGTTTTGTTGAACAATTACATGCTTTGAACAAGGAGAGATTGGATTGAAACGCATAGCGATTGATATGGATGAGGTAATGGCGGATACTGCGGGTGCGCATTTGGAATGGTACAACAGGGATTTTAACGATAACCTGCTGATTACGGATTTACATGGAACAACCTTGTCGGAATTGAGGCCTCAGCTAAAAAAAGAAATAGACCGTTGTTTTGACAATGAAGTTTTTTTTCGCGAACTAAAAGTTATTGAACATAGCCAAGAAGTCATACGCGAGCTCAGTCAATTTTATGAGATTTATATTACGACTGCTGCGATGGAGGTTCCGGCATCATTTAAAGCCAAGTACGAGTGGTTACTCGAGCACTTTAGTTTTCTAAACAATATGAATTTTGTGTTTTGCGGAAATAAGAGTGTCATTCACGCTGATTATTTGATTGATGACAATGTAAAGCAGCTTGAACGTTTTCGAGGTCAAGGCATTCTTTACGATGCTCCGCACAATATTCATAAGACCGGGTATGTTCGGGTGCATAACTGGGGTGAAGTAAGGGATTATTTCATGGACAAGGAACGACAAACAGACGATCTTAATGTAGAGAAGGATGGTTGAGCACTATGGAACAAGGACGTGTCATGCAGATTCCGCAGCGGAAGCAGCCTGTCAATGTGTTGACGCATTGGATATTTGATTCTGTGAACACATTGTCTGGTTCGATTGAGGAAAGGAATTTGGTTTTAAACGATGTAAGTGGCAGCGGGAATCATATTAAGATGGTTACGACGCAGGATGTTTTGGAGCAGCCTGATAAGGTTCTGCTTGGATGGATGGAAGGAAGCCGTGACGAAGCGGGATTGACTTTTCAAAATGATCGATGTATTAAAGGAAGCGGTAGTTATTTTCAAACGGTGGAGAATGCTCCTATTAACCTTGACCGATTAGAACATGGGTACACGATTGAAGCAATCGTTCAATTGCCTGAGCCATTTCATGAGGATAAACATAGCTGGATGGGGGTGCTTACGAGACAGGGCAGGGGCGTTGACATCGGCAACTCGGGAGAAAATGAGCTGCTCGCGACATTGTCTGTTTCGAACTGCAAGGAATACCAATGGATATGTCATCCAACGAATCGATCATCCTCGGTAACGAGCTGGTCGCGTTATTTGAATCCAGGACAATGGCATCATATCGCAATTGTGAACGATAGGGAACAAACGCTCATGTATGTGAACGGAATTTGTGATTACAGCAGTCCTGCCAAATCTATTGTCGGCGTTTCTGGAGTTGAAGGCAAAGGATGGAATATTGGAGCATCGGAGTGGGGCGGTCACTTGGATCAATTATTTTCCGGAACCATTCGAGAAATCCGTATTGCTAATGAGCCTCTGGACAGAGCGGATTGGTTGCAAAACATTAGTCCACAGCAAGTTCTTCAAGGTACGAATGAGCATGTTTCACTTTTGCAGCAGGAAACCAATTACAATTTCGCTTTTATTCCAGATGCTCAGAAGCTGGTCTACTTAAATCCGGAAATGTTTGAAGCACAGGTTGATTGGATTGTGAATAATGAGTTGAGCAGCAAAATTGCAATGACTGCCTTTGTAGGTGATATTGTCGATCATAGTGATGCCTTAGAGGAGTGGGAACGTTCCTCCAGTGCAATCTCTGCTATGGATCAGTCGCGAACCCCGTATTTGATGACAGCTGGAAATCATGACTATAATGAGGAAGATACGTATTTGAATTATTTTGGCCCAGAACGTTTTCTGAGCAAAGATTATTATAAGGGCAGTTCACCATCAAGATATAGTTCATATGGCATTGTACAGGCTGGAAGCTATCATTATTTATGGTTAATGGTAGATATGCAGCATCTTATACAGGACTTGGCATGGTGTAAAATAGTGCTTGATGAACATAGCGATATGCCAACTATTCTTGTTTCGCATGATATTTTATATACAACGGGTGATAGTCAGAATCTAATTTCACATGAATCGGAAAACGGGAAAATCATATGGGATGAGCTGGTTGCTCCCTATAACCAAGTGTTCATGACGGCTAATGGGCATTATAACGGCAATTTTCATCAAACAAGGCAGAACAATTCAGGTCACGAGGTTATACAGCTGCTAATCAATTATCAAGACAGCTACCGCGGCGGCAATGGTTGGATGAGATTGGCTCAATTTAACGAGAACGACAATCATATTTGTTTTCAAACCTATTCTCCTTGGGTGGACATGTTAGGGCAAAGCGAATCTTTGACCTATCCGGATTATCGCTATTTAACAGGAAAATATGATTCGTTTACCATTTCATTTGATTTTAAAAAACGGTTTTCCTTTGTGAACAATAGCTTAAGGCTAGAAATGGAGTGATCTTTGAATGTCTCTTTTATCAGAAGATCGAAAACAGTATATTCTCGTTCAGCTGGATACCTTCGGGAAGGTGCAGGTCATTTCGTTAGCAGAACAGCTTCAGGTTTCTCTTGAAACGATTAGACGTGATCTGTTTGTGCTGGAGGAGGAAGGAAAGCTTAAACGTGTATATGGGGGAGCTGTAAAGGTGCAATATGAGAAAGGCGAGCCACCCTATCAGCAGCGTCAAATTCTCAATCTTGAAGCTAAACAGGTGATTGGGCAGCGAGCGGTAGATCTGATCAATGACGGAAACACGATTTATATGGATACTGGTACAACGATTCATGAAATGGCACGAGCTCTGCGAGGTAAAAAAAGGATAACAGTTATTACCAACTCCTTAACGGTAGCGAATCTTCTAACGGAATCATTAACGCAAGGTCTGTTTAACGGACGAGTCATTATTTTGGGAGGCGAAATCTCGCCAGAGCAGCAATCAGTCAGCGGTCATATATCACAGGAAATACTTAAAAACTTTTACGTGGATAGAGCTTTTGTTTCCGTAGGCGGTATTTCAATCGAGACAGGAATAAGCGATTACGATATGAATGATTCCGTTATTTCAAAAATGATTATATTGAAGGCGAAGGAAGTGATCGTGTTAGCGGATCACAGCAAAATTAGTATACAGGCATTTTGCCATATTGCGCCTTTAGAATCGATTGATGTTGTCGTATGTGAGAAGGACCATCCTGAAGCATGGGCACAAGAGCTCGAAATAAAAGGGATTACTTGGATTAACGCAAGTCAAATCAATTAAGCGAGAAGAATCGGACGCAGCTCCGGTTCTTCTTTTTTATTTTGCGAAAATGATTAGCTAAAAATATAGGTACGGCTAGATTTTTGGCTTGAAATTGAACAATTATACAACAAACAACAACATCGGGCTTAATGATACCTTATTATTACGAAAATACCACGATAACAATCTTTAACTACACTATAAATATCACAACAACAGTAATAAGTGCTTCATTAATTACTCATTAGAGAAATTTTGAAATTAGAAGAATAGGAGAATGCTTTATGACTTGTCGAGCTTTTCCGCTCATTTGCGCCCATACAGGTAGCGGTGCTGCACCGGATAACACAAGGGCTTCCTTTCTGGAGAGCATAGCTATGCGTGCAGACGTGGCAGAAGTTGATCTTAGGGTGACAGAGGACGGTAAGGTGGTATTGCTGCATGACCATAGCCCGCTGCTTGCCGAGTTGACATTTGAGCAATTGAACCGGCCGGAAAACCGCGTAAAGCTCAGCCCAGTTTACGAAAGCCACACCATTACTACACTCGATGAAGTTCTAGGCTTGGCAAGGGAATACGGGATAAAGCTCAATTTGGATATCAAAACAGAAGCGGTAATTGAACCAGCGATTAAGAGCATAAGGAATTTTGAAATGGAGGAGTTTGTTTTTATTACGGGGTGCTCGGACGAAATTTCGAACCGCCACCGAGGAATTAAGGTTCTTTATAACACGCCGGATGTACTTACTGAACAAGAGGAACTCGACTATATCGGATGGGCGCGAATCGTTTGCGAATGGGCAAATGTAGGCGGATATTACGGCTTAAACCTGAATTACCGAACTTGCCGCAGCGAATTGGTGGAATACGCACATAGGCTGGGTTTGGCAGTGTGGGTCTATACCGTTGATGATAGGGAATCTCTTATCGAGATGATTCATTTAGGTGTCGACGAAATAACGACAAACGAGGTTAATCTGTTGAAACAATTAAAGATGGAAACAGGTTAATTCAAAAATGATAACGAAGGGAGAAGCCCTCATTGCAAACCAAAGTGGCTTTAGTTCCAACTGGAAATCGAAAAAAACAGCGTTTTGTTTATTTGTTGAAAAAAATATGGTTATACCGCTATTTGTACTTCATGCTTCTGCCTTGTCTAGCGTCCTTCATTATTTTTTCCTATATCCCAATGGGCGGATTGCTTCTGGCGTTTAAGGAATTCAAATTTAATCAAACCATACTTGAGAGTCCATGGGTCGGCTTCGAATATTTCGCAAAGTTTTTCAACGATGTTCAAAGTATGACGCTGATCAAAAACACACTCATCATCAGCTCAATGAAGCTGTTTCTCGGTTTGCCGTTCCCGATTTTACTTGCGCTAATGTTCAATGAAATTAAAAACCGTGCCTTTAAAAACATCGCCCAGAGTATTTCGTATTTACCGCATTTTATGTCATGGGTCATCGTTATTGGTTTAGTACAAAGAACATTGGCGCCGGATACTGGCTTGCTTAATGAAGCGATCACCTATTTTGGGGGGGACGGCAGCACATTCTTTATGAATGAAGCCAAATATTTTTATCAAATCATGTTCGGCAGCCACATATGGAAAACAATCGGTTGGGATTCCATTATCTATTTGGCAGCCATCGCTGGAATTAATCAAGACATGTATGAAGCGGCCAAAATTGACGGGGCAAGCAAATGGGCGGAAATATGGCATATAACCCTCCCGTCGATTCGTCCGACCATTCTCATCGTGTTTATTCTATCGCTTGGAAGCATTTTGTCAGCGGGATTCGACCAGCTATATTTGCTCAAGATGCCAGGAAACAGTGATCTGGTAGATATTCTGGATACGTATGTGATTCGCGTGGGCTTGCAGCAAGGCCAATACGGATATGCAACGGCAGTCGGTATGATGCAAGGTGTTATCGCTTTAGTTCTTGTAGTCACTGCCAATCGTTTCGCACGAAAAGTGTCCGGCACTTCGGTTTGGTAACTTGTTCGATAGAAGCATTTTTCCTTGAAGAAAGACGCTTAACCGCGTTTTTCCATATAAATTAAAAAGAGAAGGTAGGAATGGAGATATCATGTTTAAGAACAAAAATTGGGCAAGACTGTTGACGGTTCCGATTATAGCTTCCTTGTTAATTACAGGCTGTGCGGCCAAAGAAACAAATTCAACAAATTCAGGGAACAAGCAGGAAGGCATCAAAGATAACAAAGATAAACCTGCGACTTGGATTGCCGACCGCAAAATTAAAGGCTTAATCTTTATGGGGGCAGACGATTATACGGAAGAGATGAACCCGGAAGTATTAAAACAAATTAAAGAGAAAACGGGAATTGATTATCAAATTAATATAATGCCAGCCAATCGTTCGCTTGACGGCTTAATTGCTGGACTTGCTTCGGGTGACTTGCCAGACTTTATCGGATTTTATTTGAATCATAGCGGTCGACCAGAAATGCCGGTTGTACTAAAAGCTGCGCGCGAAGGCATGTTCACAGATCTGACTCCGTTTATGAAGGATACGAAAGTATACAGCAAGTATCTAGAAGATGGCTATCTGCCGCTTGATACGAAAAACGGTGTCATGTTCCGTCCAGAGTTTAACGGCTCAGCTTATTTCATGCACATGAATGTTTCGAGAGAAACAGGCTATGAAACGCGGAAAATGTTAGGCGGACCATTTATTCGCAAGGATATTGCCGAAGCGCTTAATATCGATCCAAAAACGATTACAACTTCCGAGAAGTTGTATGAGGCGGCACAAAAAATTAAAGCTGGAAATTTCAAAGACAACAATGGAAAAGACATTGCCAGCGTTATTGGTCCAAGATACTGGGGTGGAACAGAAGTTAAAGCGTTGTATAGTGACTTGACTGTAAATGTGAACCAAACCTTTGTACGGAATAAGGAAGGTAAAATTGTTCACGAGAGTCAAACGGATTACCCGCTCAAGCGTGTAGCGTTTGTTCAAAAGCTGCTGAAAGAAAAGCTGATGAATCCTGAGTTTTATACGATGGAAGAAAATCGTGCAACAGAAGGTATTTTGAACGGCTCCTTCGCGATTATTGCTGATATGCATAACTACCTTGATTTTAATAAGGATATGCATTACTTGCCGATTGGTCCATTAAATGAAGCGGACAAGCCTTACCAAATGAAGCTGAGCTATAAAACGGCTGGCGGCGCTTGGGCAATTCCTTCTTCAACTAAAAATCCTGAGGATATCGTCAAATTCGCTGACTTCTTGGCGAGCCGCGAAGGCAAGCTGCTCTGGCAATACGGAATTGAAGGAAGAGACTACACACTTGATGATAAGGGCAACCCGATTGTAAAAAATGAAGTATTGGAATTGAAAGATAAAGATTCGAAAGCCGCGAAAGCGCTTGGGTTTGCTGGCGTAGGCAACTATTGGGGCGAAATTCTTGGCAATACAGATGTTGATCGTATAGCGGATTTTGGTGAAACAGAATACGGGAATGCTGCGAAACCTAATATCAATGAGGGACCGCTCAAGATTGCTGAGTATTGGGAGTGGGATAAGAAAAGAGCGAATGCAATAATCTCAGATACGTATGCTCCAACGGCTTTCCTTGGCGAATTTGCGAAGGAAACGGAATTAAAAGCTGCACTTGATAATTATGACGAAAGCCTCAAACGTGCTTATTATGCTAAAAGCCAGGATCAAGTAACGAAAATATTGGAGTCAGCATCTGAACAATTAAAGGCTGCAGGCTTGGATGATTACTTAGCATTGCTTGAGAAAAAAGATAGCGATCCAAATACAAAAGTAGAACTATAACATTCATTAAAGCTGCTGGTGGTCTGTTTCATTCGTACATGAAATGTACTGCGATGAGACGGACCACTAACGCTAAGGACATGCTTCCGAGGCTGTTTTGCTTCGCAAATGTTGAAGGAGTGCAAATAACGTGGATAAACCATTTTATAAGATTTCTACAGGAGAAAAATTAATTCAGATTGCCATCTACGTATTGATCATTCTTTTATGTTTATCTATCATTCTTCCGTTTCTGAACATCTTTGCTTTGTCCTTTAATTCAGGCAAAGATGCGGAAAGAGGAGGCATCTATTTGTGGCCGAGATTATGGTCTATTGAAAACTATAAGGAAGTTTTCTCATCCTCCAATATTGTAAGTGCATTCGGCATTTCGTTGTTCCGAACGATTGTCGGGACATTAGCGAGCGTCTTTTTGACTGCTATGGCAGCTTACGCATTAAAGAGAAAAGCGATGCCAGGCGTTCGGTTTTTTACCATGCTTATTTTTTTCACCATGTTGTTTAGCGGTGGCATCATTCCATATTATTTGTTGTTGAAAGACTTGCATTTGACGAATACAATCTGGGTTTATATCATTCCGGGCTTGTATAGTGCATGGAATTTAATAATTATGCGGACTTTCTTCCAAGAGATCAGTCCGAGCCTCGAAGAATCTGCAAGAATTGATGGATATAATGATTTTTCAATTTTCATGAAGGTGATCATGCCGCTCAGCAGGCCGGTTGTTGCTGTCATTGCGTTATTTAACGCAGTGGGGCATTGGAATGATTGGTTTACAGGTGCCTTCTATGTTCGAGAGAGCAATCTGCGGCCTTTATCGACATTGCTGCAGGAAATGCTGACCCGGGCAGATGCGCTTCGAAATACGCTCGAGCAAGCGGCTGGTTCGACGCAATATGAAATGCTGGACAAAATTCAGGTGACAGGAAACTCGCTGAAAATGGCGACGATTATTATCGTCATCACACCGATTATTATGATTTATCCATTTATTCAGAAGTATTTTGCCAAAGGCGTTATGATCGGTTCGGTCAAAGAATAAGGCAGGAACGGAGGAACATATTGAATGACACAAGTAATCATTTCAAATCCTTATGATAAACAAGAGGGCATGTGGCTGAAAGGGAGCTTCCATAACCATACGACAAATAGTGCTTGCGGCTCTCAAACGCTTGAGACGGTTTACCGGATGTATGGGCAATACGATTTCCTCGGCATTTCCGACCACGATTTCATTACCGTTCATGAAGGAAAACGTTCAATTACGACCGTATTTGAAGCAATGGAGGTTAGCAGTCCGCAAAGGCATATGCTACTCATTAACCCTCCGCGCTCGATGATGGACAGCTATTCCAACGAGTTTTCGGTAGAACGGTATCAGCAGTATTCTGACCTTTGCACGAAGCAAGGAGGAATGAGCGTACTCGTTCATCCGAATCGTTATTATTCGCAGTATTGGCCGATTGAAGATATGCTCGCGATGCCTTACTACACCGGAATCGAGATCGTAAATGGCGAAGGAAATCCAGCGTTCGACATTGCGTTTGACAAATGGGATGCGCTGCTCTCAGCTGGGCGGAAAGTATGGGGGTTTGGCGGAGATGATTTTCATGTGTATGGGCAAGAAAAACGAACTTGGAATATGGTGCTCGCAGAGCAAAACACCAATGAGAGTATTATAGCAGCAATGAAAGCCGGAAGCTTCTATGTTTCCACAGGCTATGGGTTTGAATCAATCCATACAACGGATGGGACGATCGAGTTTAAGCTGCTTGCGAGCGAAGGATTGAACCGGATGTACAAATACGCAACCTTGTTTGGCAAAGACGGAAATGTACTATACGAGACTTCTGGTCGTTTCAATAGCGTTAGTTACAAGTGTCGTGGTGACGAAGGTTACGTAAGGGCGGCAGTTTATTTGGAAGGCGGTTTTGGCGCATTCTCTCAACCCCTATTTGTTGGATAGGGTGTACTCTCATACATGATAACAGTAGTCTGACGATAACAGCAGGGTAGTACATGAACAGGAAGAATGTGAATTTGAATGAGTAAACAGGTTGATCCGCGCCAAAAGAGCATCATCTCGATAACATGGCCTATCTTTATTGAAGCTTTATTTGGGATGCTGATTGGAACGGTCGATACGATGATGCTAAGCAGCTACTCTGATGGAGCAGTGGCAGCGGTTGGGATAGCTAACCAGATTTTAGTTGTAGTGGGCTTGATGTTTGGCTTTGTTACGGTGGGTACAAGTGTCATTCTCAATCAATGGCTCGGCGCAGGCAACTTGCATGGCGCCGATCGAATCGGGAGAACGGCGCTTACTTTGAATGTTATGCTCGGTTTAATAGCTAGCGCAGGATTGATTGTCTATGCCGACGTGTTTTTAGCGCTTTTTAAAGTGCCCGAGGATGTGATGGCAGAAGGAGTCAGCTATTTATCGATTGTCGGCAGCTCCGTCTTCATCACAGCAATCAGCATGACGTTAGGTACTATTTTACGATGCCGCGGTATAGTGAAAGAAATGATGTTCATCGCATTGGGGATAAATGTACTGCATATTACTTTAAATTATCTGGTGCTGATGGAGCCCTTCGGCTTACCTAATTTAGGTGTAGAAGGAGTAGCAGCATCTACATGGATAACCCGTGCCATAGGGATGATCGCTTATTTGATTTTATGTATTCGAAGCTTGGAGTATAAGGTTGGCTTGATTAGTCCATTTAAGATTCAAAGAAAAAATATTGGCCTTATATTTAAATTAGGTATTCCTTCGGCAGGTGAGCATGTTTCTTATAATCTTTCACAGGTTGTAATCACATATCTAATCACGCTGATCGGTACGGCAGCGTTAACGACAAAAATTTATTCGCAGAGCATAACTTCTTTTGTTTTTGTTTTTTCAATGGCAATAGGTCAAGGAACGCAAATTATTGTTGGACATCTGATTGGAGCCCATCAGAAGGATGATGCTTATCGATCCAGTATTCAAAGTTTGAAGCTGGCGTTTGTCATTTCGCTTGCGCTTGGTATTTTCATCTATAGCTTCTCAGGTCTATTGCTCAGCCTCTTTACTAATGATGCAGAAATTATATTGTTAGGCAAGCAGCTCATGTTGTTATCGATTATGCTGGAGCCGGCTCGGGCTTGCAACATGGTGCTTATCAGTTGTCTAAATGCGGCTGGAGATGTGAAATTTCCAGTTGCTGCCGGGTTAGTATCCATGTGGGGGATTAGTGTACCGCTTGCATACGTGTTCGGGATTGTGTTCGACATGGGGTTGGTAGGAATATGGTTGGCCTTTTCAATCGATGAATGGATAAGAGCTTTACTGATGCTCTACAGATGGAGGAGACGTTCTTGGCAAAAGGTCGATATTTTGGCGAAACTTGCTTAACTAGAAAGAGTAACTGTATGAAAATACGGATACTCTTTTTTTGTGTTTAAACCGTTATATTTTGAAAATGTGATTGGAAATTCATCTATTTTAATTATAAAAAAATCAGCACCTTTGACAAAAATCATGTAGTGAACAGCTAAATAAATATTAATAATGAAGAAAAATGAAAGTATTCTAATAAACCAATTGCAGGATTATGGTAAAAACAATCGAATTTAACGATACTATAAGGTTTATTCACATGCCGAGTTCTGTATATCGGAAACGGGGGAACCACCCAGGGTGAATTGCTTAATGTATTTTTTTAAGCATAGGGATCTTCAACCGAACCCATAAGCTAACCTCGTAGGCACCGAAGGGAGAAGTTGTTTTGAAGAAGGGTTTTATTTTATTGTTATCCTGCTTGCTGCTGCTTACTGGAGGAGGAAGCGTGCTTGCAGATAAGTCGGACAAGTCAGTGCTTACGAATTCCATAAGCGAGGTTGTTGGAACTCCTTATAAATGGGGAGGCACAACGAGCAAAGGGTTTGACTGCTCGGGTTTTATTCTACATATTTTTAATCAATTTGATGTTAAGCTGCCTAGAACATCTCAATCGCAATCAGACACAGGCACAGAGGTCAATAAAGATGAACTACGCGTGGGTGATCTAGTGTTCTTCAACACAAGCGGCAAAGGCGTTTCTCATGCGGGCATTTACATTGGGGATGGGAAATTTGCTCATTCTTCTACAAGCAAAGGGGTTACGATTACAAATCTTAACGATTCTTATTACGCAAAGCGTTATGTAACAGCAAGGCGTGTCGTAACGGAAGATACATTTGCTGCGATGATGGAGTCTAAATAAAGCGTAATGATTTTACAAACCACCTTACGAGGTGGTTTTTTTTTATGTAACCATTTATTAAGTATTTGTTAAAGGGTTGTAAGTCAATAATTCGCAAGCTTACAATGTAAGTATCATGAGTAATGGAATGAGGCTATAGGATTGAAAAGAGGAACAATCGCATCTTTGGTAGAGGTACTGGCTGTATCTACTAAACTAGGACTTACCTCATTTGGAGGTCCGATAGCCCATCTGGGTTATTTTCACAATGAGTATATTCGTCGCCGTAAATGGATGGATGAAAGAAGTTATGCAGACCTCGTTGCTTTATGTCAGTTTCTACCCGGGCCAGCCAGCAGTCAAGTTGGGATCGGTATAGGGATAGTTAGGGCTGGGTTATTGGGCGGACTAGTGGCTTGGTTAGGGTTCACACTGCCATCGATCATTGCATTAGTGGCCTTTGCTTTTCTGCTGCAAGGATTTGATCTTGGAAACACAGGTTGGATTCATGGATTGAAAATTGTAGCGGTGGCCATCGTTGCTCATGCCATTCTAGGGATGGGGCAGAAACTAACACCGGATCGAAATAGAGCTACGATAGCAGTCATCGCTGCTGCGGTAACGTTATATTGGCAAGCGGCCTATAGTCAAGTAATCATTATTGCTGCAGCTGGACTGATCGGGGTATGGTTATATCGTATGAAAACAGTCGAGGGAACTCCTGATCTGAACATTCGAATTAGCCGTTCCCTTGCGATCTCCTGCCTCGTTATATTTCTCACGCTTCTAATTGTTTTGCCATTTCTAAGGCAATGGGGAAATATGGAATGGATTGCGATGTTCGATAGCTATTATCGTGCAGGCTCACTGGTGTTTGGAGGCGGACATGTTGTGCTGCCGCTACTTGAGAATGAAGTTGTCTTTACCGGATGGGTTAATGAATCGGATTTTTTAGCAGGTTATAGCGCTGCGCAGGCTGTTCCTGGACCACTTTTTACATTCGCTAGTTATCTTGGTACTCTCTCTGGTGGATTAACTGGAGCCATTGTTGCAACTACTGCAATTTTTTTGCCGGCATTTCTTCTCGTTGCTGGAACATTGCCGTTTTGGAATATGTTGCGAAATAACTCAAAAATCCAAGGTGCATTAGTTGGCGTTAACGCCGCTGTAGTTGGCATATTGCTGGCTGCACTGTATGATCCGCTTTGGACTAGCGCGATAGTAGAGTCAGGTGATTTTATGCTGGCTGCCGTATTGTTTATTATGCTTGTTTTTTGGAAGCTTCCACCTTGGATGATTGTTGTGGCCGGTGCATTAGGCGGAATGGTCCTTGAACTTATTTAATAATTAATCAATTGATAAAAACCTCTAATCCGCGATAACGGATTAGAGGTTTTTTATTTGAATTGAATCTGCCTACATGACGGATTTTGCAGCAATGCTCAATTGCTCTTTAATGAGGTCAGCGGTGAGTTGTCCGGATAAAGTGACCATCGGGACACCGCCACCGGGGTGCGTTGATCCGCCAACGAAATAAAGATTATCGAGCAGCTTGCTTTTGCTTGGAATTTTGAAGCCGCCGTTAAGCTTGCGGTCCGTTACGATGCCGTAGATGGAACCGCCATTAGAACCATAAAGCTGCTGAATATCATCTGGAGTGAACGTATATTCAAACTCAATATGCTGTCTCAGCTCCGTTAATCCCATACGTTCGAGCTTATTCAGAACTAGGTCTCTGTAAGCCGCCTTCTGTGACTCAAAGCTTTCTCCAGGTTTGAGCGGCGGCACATGAGTAAGCACAAATAGATTTTCTTTGCCCTGCGGCGCCTGTCCAGGATCGGTTTTGCTTGAAACCCCGATGTACACTGTTGGATCATCTGTAGGTTTGCCTTCGACAAATATATCGTTGAACTCTTTATCTGGATCTTCAGAGAAGAAGAAATTATGGTGCAGAAGCTGTTCATACACTTTATCCACGCCAAGAAGCAGCACAAGTCCTGATACAGTAGGCTCGTATTTAGCTAAATCCTTTACGCGGTCGGCCGATTTCGGATGATGCTGCAGCAGTGTCTGATGCGCTGGAATTGCCTCAAGATTAGACACAATCAGATCAGCTTCTATTACGCTGCCATCTTCTAAAGTTACTCCTGTTGCGGTTTGGTCGACTGTATTCATTTGAGCAACTGGAGCTGAAGTGCGAACCTCCACACCGAGCTCATCAAGCAGCTTAAGCATACCCTCCGCAATTCGGTACATACCGCCTTCTACATAATAGATGCCAAGCCCCATTTGTACATAGATTAATTGTGACAGCACAGCGGGAGCGGCATAAGGCGAGGAACCGATATACATGATGAAAAAATCGAACAATTGACGCAAATGCTTGTCCTTCAGAAAGCGGTTTGTCGTCTGATGCATCGTCTTCATCGGGTCCATCGCTAACAGTTCCTTCATACTGTGGTGACGCCGTAGGTCGCTCAGACCACTAAGGCTCTTGTTATAAAAGCTTTTTGTGTTGAGCTGATACATTTGCTGACAATAATCCAAATAAGAGAGGAATTGCTGTGCATCAACCGGTGAGATTTGTTCGAATTGCTTGATTAGGTCAGGGAAGTCACCTGTTATATCAAGTGTTACCCCATCTTCGAAAAAAGTTCTCCACTGAGGTTCAACACGAACCAGCTTCATATAATCCTCTAGATTGCGGCCAGCACTTTCAAACAGCTGTTCGAGCACCCAAGGCATCGTCAGAATAGAAGGACCTGTATCGAAAGTGTAGCCTTGCCCTGATCTTATGTTTAATTTGCCGCCAACGCGTTCATTTTTTTCTAATATGGTCACTTGATGCCCATCTACAGAGAGGCGAATAGCAGCTGATAGTCCGCCGAGTCCGCCTCCGACGACAATAATCTTTTTGCTCATAGGAGCACTTCCTCTCATCATTGGTCATTTAGCCGAAACGATGCAGATGACAAACTATATACACAATCGTATAATCGTTGTAGAACTAACGTAAAAGGTTAATGCGATAAGCAGAATGCGTGATATGCATTTAACCAACACTTTTCCATTTTAAGTATTAACAAATTTTACCTATAACATGCAGCTTTTGCAGGATCAAATCTTCGGATAGCTCCTGCTATTTCGTCGTTAAACGACGAGAATGAGGCTATAAAAAGAGCGAATAATGGCTGTATAGTTTGAATGCCATCATTTTCACCAAAGATAGGGCTGTGGTTGTAAGTTTGTATAACCATTATTAACTGCCAAATGGAATGACCTAATCAGCCTGGTGAAAGGTGGTACACAACTTTGGGGAAAATGAGCTGTTTGTATAAGAAAACATGGATTAACGAGTCATATAAGGAGTTTTGGTACCTTTCATACAGAGGATTAGATCTATGATTGGGAATGTTGTGCTGTTGCTTGGCGGACTTATTTGTGGTGCTTGGCTGCTGAACAAAATCCGACCATTAGAAGAGGACTCGGTGCTTTTCACAAAGAACGATAGAAAGAGTCTCCCAAGCATTTCAGTTATCATTCCAGCTAGAAATGAAGAGAGAAACCTGACACAGTTATTTCCATCAATAAAGGGTCAGCAGTTCGCTCCATATGAAGTGATTGTAGTAGATGATGGATCAACTGATCGAACAGCAGCCATCGCTGAATCATTTGGTGCAATCGTTGTAAACCCGGGCGAGCTGCCGGATGGTTGGCTTGGTAAAAGCTGGGCGTGCTGGAATGGCGCGCAGGCAGCAAGCGGTCATTTACTTATTTTCCTTGATGCAGATACTTGTTTAGAGGATGCTGGGTTGGCGGTGCTGGCTGAGGCCCATTCAAAGCAGAACGGGCTGCTTTCGATCCAGCCTTACCACAAGATGAAGCGGCCCTATGAATGGTTGTCAGCTTTCTTCAACATCATCGTCTTAGCAGCGGTTGGAGCACCTCAAACTGCTGCGGCAACAAAGAAGAAGGCTGTAGGCGCTTTCGGTCCTTGTATAGTCTGTACCCGAGAATCATATTTTCAAACAGGTGGGCACGAGGCTGTTCGTGAGCGTATTCTCGAAAATTACAGCTTAGGCCTTCTATTTGCTGAGCAGCAAACGGTTCGAAATTGTAGCGGAAAAAGCGTTATTGCTTTCCGAATGTACCCGGAAGGCATTCGGCAATTGTGTGCAGGCTGGAGTAAAAGCTTCGCATCAGGTGCATCTTCTACGACAACGCTGCGTTTACTAGCTATAATCTGGTGGCTAACTGGTTCGATTACGGTTGTTACACAATGGTTGAATCCTCAAATTTGGCGATCAAGCGACCATATAACGATAGGAATAATCAGCTACCTCGCTTATGTTTTGTTAATAAATATACAGTTAAGCCGAGCTGGAAATTTTGGTTTCCAGACCGCTTTCCTGTTTCCTATACCGCTTCTCTTTTTTATGGGAATCTTCGCTAGTTCAACGCTGCAAACCTTTTTTCGCCGCAAGGTCACATGGAAAGGTCGCTCGATTTCAACTATGAAGGGAAGCGGGCGAAAGTGAGAATTTTTGAATTTTCACCGTTTTGGACATTGGTTGTAAATATTTTTGCATGGCTGCTTGTGCATATGGGTGTGTCCTATTTGTTTTTGAAAATGCCTGATGCTTGGTTCAGTCGCACTGCTGATCGCATGAAGCCTCAGACAAAGAGGCGCAGAGAAGAATTGGTTTATGAACGATTGATATTCATTCGTGTTTGGAAAGACAAACTGCCAGACGGAGGAAGCTTGTTTCAAGGAGGCTTTGCCAAGAAAAAATTAGCTGTCCTTGAGAAAGCTTACTTGCAGACCTTTATACTTGAAACGCGGCGCGGAGAGTGGACTCACATCATATCGATGCTGCCTGCGCCACTATTTTTCCTATGGAACGAAAGCATATATGGCTGGATCATGATCGTTTATGCCATTGTCGCCAATGTCCCATTTATCATTGTACAGCGCTATAATCGTTTTCGGCTGCAGCGCATTTTTTGGAAACTGAAGGAAAAGAGTGAAATGTAATGATGTACACAATCAGACAAGCTTCAACACTGCTAGGTATTCCTGCAGTTACGATTCGTGCTTGGGAAACAAGATATGAAGCGATTAAGCCCATTCGGACAGAAACAGGCTATCGCCTCTTTGATGATAAAAATATGGAGGATTTACGCTTCCTCAAAAACCAGACGGATGAGAAAGGTGTAACGATTTCGCAAGCTGTTAGACTGCTAAAGGAACAGCAGCTTTTGCGCGAGCGTATGTTGGAAACGAAGACAGAGACCCATGCTATAGTTGGGGCTGAAGAGGCTCATCAAGAGATGGTGGAGCGCTTATATAACACGCTTTGCAACTTTCGTACGGAACAAGCAAAAACGATGGTTGATTTAGGGTTTTCCATGTATGGCTATGACATTATGATCTATCAAATCTTATTTTCAGTAATGATTAAAGTCGGCACGGAGTGGGAAGAAGGCAGAGCTTCTGTCGCGCAGGAGCACTTTATTACACAGTTCGTGATTCAGCGTTGTCTTAGTTTCTTTCAACTTTTTCCGATTGATAATCGATTGCCCCGCATGCTTGCTTTATGTCCATCTGGTGAACATCACCAAGCAGGACTACTTTTATTTTCTTTATTTTTGCGTAAAAAAGGGGCTGACGTGCTGTATCTTGGACCAGATACTCCGGAGGATGGCATTACAGAGTTGATTAAGTCGCAGCAAATTCGAGTCCTATGTATATCGTTAACTGACGCAAACTTGATGGAACCCACTTTTGCTTTTATAAACCGTTTATTGGCTCATCATGCTGATCTGGAGATAGTTTTAGGCGGACAAGGTTTCCAAGGCGTACCAGAACCTTATTCAGATTGGGTGCTGCCGAATGGCAATCAAGAAGAATGGGAAAGATGGTTTAAAGATAAGGTTTTAGGGTTAAGTTTCCAATTCTAATAAATAAATTAACTTTACAGACTATTATCGAGTATGTATTATGTTTGTATAATGTTTGTATAGTTAATTCGTTTTATTGGAAAGGAGAATTTGTATGGACAAGGGAATCGTGGCCGTTATTGGAGCAGGCCCTGGCGGTTTAGCAGCTGCAATGGAGCTGGCTGGCCGAGGTTACCGAGTTACCGTCTATGAGAAGCAGCCCTATATAGGTGGGAGGACCTCCAGGCTTCAGCTGGGGGAGTATTTTTTTGATCGAGGACCTACGTTTTTCATGATGCCGCACCTGCTTGAAGAAATGTTTCAATCTGTAAATCGCTCCTTGTACGACTATGTTGAGCTCATTGCGCTTGATCCGCTATATAGGCTGCAATTCGGCGATGTTGCATTCTCACCGACACGGGACGAGAAGCAGATGGTTGAGAGGATCGAGGCGCTATTTCCCGGCAACGGTAAAGGTTATCTTCAGTTTATGAAAGAGGAGGGGGAGAAATATAACAAGGTTTCCCCGCTGCTGCAGCGGCCTTTCAGCAAGCTAAGCGACTATATTTCTCGGGATGTGTTTCAAGCGCTGCCGCGGCTGAATGCGGTAGGAAGCGTGTATGACAGACTTTCACGTTATTTTACAGATGAAAGGCTGAAATATGCTTTTACTTTCCAAGCAAAATATTTAGGCATGTCGCCATGGGAATGCCCGGGTACATTTACAATTCTCGCATATTTGGAACATAAATTTGGCCTTTTTCATCCCGTTGGAGGCGTTAACCGCGTCTGCGAGGCAATGGCTGAAGTGATTCGCGAGTACGATGGCGAGATTGTTACCTCCTGCGGTGTGCAAAGAGTGCTGAGCCGCAGCGGAAAAGCAGTGGGTCTGCTTTTGGAAAATGGTGAAAAAATAGAAGCGGATCATATCATCATCAATGCTGATTTTGCAACCGCTATGAACCACTTGTTTGAACCGGGTGAGCTTAAGAAATACAGTCCGGCAAAGCTTGCCAAGAAGAAATATTCTTGCTCTACTTATATGCTCTACCTCGGAGTAAATCGTGAAATACATATGCCGCACCATAACATTTTATTTGCCAACAACTATCGCCAAAACGTACATGAAATCATGACAAAAAAGATGCTGTCTTCAGACGCATCTATTTATATACATAATCCAGGGCTTAACGATCCAACGCTGGCGCCTATTGGGAAAACCGCTTTATACGCGCTTATGCCGGTACCGAATCTGACTGCGAATATCAGTTGGGAGGAACAGCGGAAACTCGTTAGAGAAAAGATGATCGAGCGTATGGAGCAGGAGCCAGAGCTTGCAGGCTTCTCGGCTGACATCGAGGAGGAAGCCATCATTACACCATTAGATTGGCGCAATGATCATCATGTCTATGAAGGAGCAACGTTTAATCTTGCACATTCACTGGATCAAATGATGAAGCTTCGTCCACATAACCGCTTCGAAGAGCTCGCTAATTGTTGGCTTGTAGGGGGAGGAACTCACCCTGGCAGCGGCTTGCCGACGATCTTCGAATCAGCGCGCATTAGTACCCGTCTACTTATGGCGCAGGATGATAGTGAACGTATAAGGGTTGGCGGAGCTTCAGCAGTCATCCACTCACAGAAGGAGGCCTTTCGGTGGGAGTAGCTTTTGTCGGTGGTGGAATAGGCAGTTTAACAGCAGCTCTGCTGCTTAGCAAGCAAGGCAAGCAGGTTACTATTTATGAAAGAGGCTCCCGGCTTGGCGGTAGATTAGCTTTTCAGGAAGGCGGAGGCTATCGGATCGATCAAGGCCCTACAATTGTGCTGTTGCCTGAAATGCTGCTTAGTATTTTGGAGGAAGCTGGAATCGAGCGATCACGCATACCTCTGCTCGAATGCGATCCGCTTTACCGTATTCATTATGCAGACGGCACAGTATTTCACAAATGGCGGAATCAGCAGCGACAGATCGAAGAGCTGGAGCGAATGTTTCCAGAGGAAGTTGATGGCTTTCAGCGTTATATGGCGGACATGGAAGTGGCTTTTAAACAAGGAAAGGAAGCTTTTCTGGAACGTCCATTTTTGCGAAAACGAGAGTTCTATACTTTTCGAAACTTAACGTTATTAACGAAGCTTAAAGCTTACAAAAGCGTGCGTTCCTTTGCAGGACGATATTTCCGAAGTGAGAAGCTGCTTGATGCGTTCTCTCTACAAACCTTATACATAGGCGGCGCTCCTTTTCAATCTCCGGGATTGTATACGTTATTGCCCTTCGCTGAACATGCTTATGGTATTTGGTATGTAAAAGGAGGTTATGCCGGAATCGTATCCATTTTGGAAGAGGAGCTGCGGAGTAGAGGGGTTCAAATCAAGACAGAAACTCAGATTGAGCAATTGGTACTTGAGAATGGGCGCTGCATTGGCGTGATAGACGAAGGCGGCAGGGAAATGCTGCATGATACGATTGTATATAACGGTGATTTTCCTCATCTAGCCTCATTGATGCCAAAGAACACTGTTCCAATGAAAGCCTATAAGCCGTCTTCAGGAACAATCTTGATCTATTTAGGCTTAAACAAACAGTGGGAGCAAGCTTCTGTTCACCAGTTTTTTTTGCCTGACAATTTACAGAGCGGATTAAAACAAATTTTTCAAAACAATCAGCTTCCGCAAGATCCATCCTTTTACATATTTTATCCATCAGCTATGGATATGGAAGCAGCACCTCCGGGTGAGAGCGTCATGTATATGCTAATTCCCGCTCCGCCGCACGGTTCTGTAGCGTGGGAGGATGAAGTGCCTGCGTTAGTCGAGCGTGTAATTGATGAGGCTGAGAAGAGGGGCTTTCCCGGCTTGAGAGCTGCGATTCAATGGAAGGAAGTAAGGACGCCGCAGGACGCGGAGTCGGATGGTCTCTATCATGGGGGCAGCTTCGGCATCGCGCCAACATTTGGACAGTCGGCAGTGTTCCGTCCACAAATCGTGCCATATCCGATAAAAGGATTGTATGCTGTAGGGGCATCGGTGCATCCTGGCGGTGGAATCCCGATTGTTATGCAAGGTGCCAGATTGCTAGCCAACTATTTGTTAAAGGAGTGACCTCATGGAACCCACTGTCTGTTTGGCGCAATGTGAAGCGATGATTCAGAAAGGATCATCATCGTTCTATAAAGCTTTTCGTTATTTGCCTAGCCCAAGGCGCGAAGCCGTTTACGTTATTTATGCTTTCTGCCGCATGATAGACGATGCAGTAGATGAGCCGCAACGTTCTCCCTATTCCATTGATGAGCTTGAACAACATTTTAACCGGTTGGATCAGGCAGCGAATCATTTCATATGGCCTTCTTTACGGTGGCTGTTTGATACTTTTCCACTCAGCAAAAAACCGTTTTTCAGACAAATGGAGGGACAGCGCCGGGATTTATCTTTCACCCACTATGAGACGATGGAGCAGTTGGAGGACTATTGCTACTTGGTTGCCGGAACAGTTGGTGAGATGCTATTGCCAGTCTTGCATGATCAGCCAGATATTCAAGTAATAGAAGCGGGAATATGGCTTGGCAAAGCCATGCAAATTGTAAACATTGTTCGCGACGTTGGCGAAGATCAGAGCAGAGGGCGTCGTTACCTGCCGCTTGAGCTGCTCGCTCGTCATCGCTATACCGATAGCGACTTCGAAATGGGCGTTGTCGACGAACGATTTCAACATCTTGTGCAAGAGCTGGATACACTTTCACGCAGTTGGTTCGCACGAGGCTTGCGCGGGCTTGAAACGTATCCTGCCAGCAGCGCTTTTTCAGTTGAGCTGGCCGCAAGCTTCTATGCAGCAATTTTGGATGAAGTAAAGGCTGCCAACTACGAAGTCTATAAGAAGCGAGCTATCGTCAGCTCATTAAATAAATTAAAGCTTTATACGAATATAAAAATGAAATATACACTCTTATCAGAGGTTAATGACAGCAATGCGGTATCGCTATGATCCGCTACCTATTTATTTTTTGGTATTGCTTCGGGTTAATCCTCATGCTGACCATTGGCGTTCCAACGTGGCTTTCCTTTTCCAATGGTTTGTTTCTCGTGTTTTTTGCCCTGTATGCCATTCATATTGAAGGCATGATGGGCGAGGAGCGCCGTCGCAGCTGGAGTAGAATAATGCTCGTTGGGGTACTTACGTTTGCTGTAGAATGGCTTGGTGTGACGATGGGATGGCCGTTTGGAGACTACAAATACACATCTTTACTTGGCATCTCGCTTGGCGGAGTACCCCTCGCCATATTTTGTGCGTGGATCGGTGTCATTGTCACTGTGATGCGAATGACTGCCTTCTCGAATCGATGGACGCGTGCGCTTCATACCGGCTTATGGACGGTTGTTTTTGATCTCGTACTCGATCCAGTGGCTTTCGCTAGGCAGTTCTGGATTTGGCATGAGCCTGGTGATTTCTACGGGATACCGGCAGCAAACTTCATCAGTTGGTTCGTTATATCAGCAGCTATATCTTTTCTGTTCCCTTTAAGAGAAGTATCGGCTAACGTTCGAATCGAGGCTGTAAGACTCACGCAAATGATGCTGTTTATGTTTGGTCTCTTAGGGGCCAAAGAAGGTTTAATGATGCCGTTCATCATCGCATTGGCAGCTATCGTTGTGGCGGAAGGAGCGGGAAGGATTGATCGCATCCGACTCAAGCAAGTGGTTTAAACGAATATTCGCGCAATACAATGAAAACTATTTGTTAAGACGACATTTTCACTCGTTTCAGCTGAGCGGTGAGATCGATCCAGCTCCGCAAGGCCAGCCTGTGCTCTATCTTATGAATCATAGCTCTTGGTGGGATGGAATGGTTGTATATCATGCGATCGCAAACGCTTCAGCGCGTGAACACTATATGATGATGGATGAAGAGCAAATGAAGCGGTATCGATTTTTTCGCAAAATAGGAGCTTTCTCGATTGATAAGAAGTCAAGCCGAGCGATCGTTGCTTCCCTTCGATATAGTGAGAGTTTATTAAATCAAGGTTATGGAGTTTGGTTGTTTCCACAAGGAGATATCGAGCATCTGGAGCGTAGACCTTTAAGATTTCAAACCGGCGCGGGCTATTTATTGGAGCGCTGTCCGGGAACGATTGTTCAGCCCGTAACCGCATATTATTCGCTAGGACTTCATCAAAAGGCAGAAGTCAGTCTTCAATTCGGTAAACCTATCCACAGAGCATGGCAGCAGCTGGGACGTAAAACCATTACGACAATGCTTGAATCGGCTTTGGAGGATCAACTGAATGAACACCGCCTTGCAGTAATAGCAGCAGCTCGCGGGGAGCTAGCCGAGTATCGATCAATGCTGAAGGCGAAACGGTCAACGAACGAGGTTTTTGATGCTTGGATGAACGGGGTGACAAGGTGGAAATCTTTTTTTGGACGGTAGCTGCAGCCCTGATGCTGCAGCTATTATTTGTGTTATGGAACCTCTCGCAAATGCCTTCGTTGGGAGGCAGCGGTATAGGACGAGTTTGGCTGTCAGGAGGAGCTGAGTCCATTCAAGCTGATGCTCCACATGCTCACGGAATTACACCTAGACCACGGCTGTCTGTTCTTATCCCGGCGCGTAATGAAGCGGATAACATTGCAGCATGTATACAATCGGTGCTGCTGGAGCCTTCCATATTTATTGAGGTGCTGGTGCTGGATGATCGTTCTACAGACGGAACAGCAGAAGCTGCGCGGCTCGCTGCAGCAGGCGACAGCCGTGTTCGCGTTTTGCCCGGTGATGTGCTGCCGTTCGAGTGGCTGGGCAAGTCGCACGCATGTCATCAGCTCGCCGAAGCGGCGTACGGCGAATGGTGGTTATTCCTCGACGCGGATGCGCGGCTTGAGCCGGGTGCGCTCGCGGATGCGCTTGACACCGCGTTAGCGCAAGATCAAGGGCTCGTGACCGGTTTCCCTAAGCAGGAAACTGGAACATGGCTGGAGAAGCTTATCGTCCCGATGATGAGCTTCTCGATTGCCTGCCATCTGCCGATACGACTCGTTCGGCAATCGCCAGATCCAAAATTCGTCGCCGCACACGGTGCTTTTATGATGATTTCAGCAGAAAGCTACTGGGCGACAGGCGGCCATGCTGGCTTCAAAGGTCATCTCGTCGATGATATGCAGCTGGCTGGTGCAGTCAAAAAAGCCGGGCTCCCCGTCACTTTAGCCTACGTTTGTCCCCAAATTTCCATGCGTATGTATCAGAACGCTGCAGGGGTTTGGAACGGCTATAAGAAAAATATATTTGCAGGTGTAGGTCGCAGCAGCTTATTGCTTGGGATTATGTTGTTTATATACACCTTGCTTTATATACTGCCTCCGATAATGATGATCATTAGTTTAGCTGGGCTTATCATGCATGCATATCCGGAAGGATGGCTTACAACTGTTTTATTGCCAAGCTCGCTCTGCTATCTACTAGGCGTTTGTCTGAAGAGAATCATTGATAGGAAAAGTGGACAGCCCTGGTACTTATCCCTATGTTTACCTGCAAGTATATTTCTGCTGTCAGCGATTGCGTTGGCCTCGTGGCGGGCGAGCTTAAATGGCACTGGTTATGAATGGAAGGGGAGGAGGTATTCGTGAAGCGAGTCATTGTCATTGGCGGAGGTTTAGGCGGATTATCTGCAGCGATTCGATTGGCATATGCGGGTTATCACATCACTGTGCTTGAACAACAGGCAGCACTCGGCGGAAAGCTTCAGCGCATTGAGCTTGGCGGTTATCGCTTCGATCGTGGACCAAGCACGATTACGATGCTTCATGTATTTCAGCAGGTATTCGAGAGCGTTGGTCGAAGAATGGACGACTACGTTACTTTTTATCCGCTGAACCCGGGTACGAGAAATTATTTTGCAGACGGAACGACAGTTGATTTATGCTCTGATTTCGTTCTAATGGAAGCGCAAATTGCTGCATATAGTCCAGAGGATGCGAAGCAGTATCGCTCATTCATGAAAGAGGCTGCTGCGTTATATCAACAAGCTGATCAGCTATTCATGAATCGGCTGCTGCTGTCATGGAAGGATAAAGCAGACGTAAGGCTGCTTGCGGGTTTGCTGCGGATTCGTCCATGGCTGACATTGGAACGGCTGCTTCGCCGTTACTTTAGGCATCCGAATACACTTGCACTCTTTGGACGGTATGCGACCTATGTTGGATCGGCGCCTCGGACGGCTCCGTCTATCTTTGCAATGCTTGCTCATTTGGAGCTGCAGTTAGGTATTTATGGAGTGAGAGGCGGCACCTACCAGATTGTGGAGGCATTCGGCCGTCTTGCAAAGGAGCTAGGTGTAACGATTCATACGTCCGAGAGTGTTCAACAGATTACATCAGTAAACGGTCGCATCACAGGTGTTGTTACGAGCAAGGCGGACTATAAAGCTGATATCATCATCGCAAATGGTGATGTGCTGGCTATTTGCAAAAACCTGCTGGAAGAATCAAAGCGACCAAGCATGAGCAATGCCAAAATCTCATCGTATGAGCCATCGTTATCAGGTTTTGTTTCCCTCATTGGCAGTAAGAAGACCTACAGCCAGCTGCTGCATCATACTGTGTTTTTCCCAGAACACTATGGCAGTGAGTTTGACGACATCTTCCAGCAAAGAAGAGCACCTCAGAACCCTGCAATTTACATTTGCCATTCAGGTTACTCAGAGGATGGGATGGCCCCTGCTGGAGGCAGCAACCTGTTTATCCTGACTAACGCTCCATACACTTCTCCGCTGTTGAACTGGGAGCAAGAAGCCGAATCGTATCAGAAAAGCATTTTAACGAAACTTGAAGCATATGGCTTGTCTGGTTTAATTGATGATTCAGAGTTTTCAGCAGTCTACACTCCTGACCAAATGCAAAAGCAGACATCGGCATACCGCGGAGCTATATATGGCATTTCCTCCAATACAGCACGGCAAACCTTTGCAAGGCCCTCCAATCAAGCCGATCTAAAGGGTTTATGGTTTGTCGGAGGTACGACGCATCCAGGCGGGGGAACACCGATGGTAACCCTATCGGGGCAGCTTGTAGCAGAGGCTATACTTTCATCGTGAATATAGATCTTAATAAAAAACGCGTCCAATTCCAAAAGGAAAAAGACGCGTTTTTTATTGAGATTATTCCCTAGGCGAAGTTTGGCCTTTAGCACCCCATACAAATAGGAACACTACTGCGATGACTATTATGAGAAGTGGGGCAATCATAATTAAAGTAATTTCCAATATCGTACACCTGCTTTCGTTTACGGTATTTATTTGCCTTTGACGTATTTTGTGTTAAATAAAAACAGACGCATCAGCAAGTATAGTGAAGGGATCAAAAGCAGCAAGCCGAGTACAAATGCTATGATTAGCGCTATAGCCATCGAGTCATTGGTGAAATTATCGTGTATGGTCAAATAGGGATACAGAATGTAAGGCAGATGAGCTGAACCGTATCCATAAAACGCGAAAGCAAACTGCAAAATGACGAAGATAAACGATAATCCAAGTCGCTGGCGCTTCCATACCAAGTAAACGGCTAACAAAAAAAAGAGAAAGGATAAAGCGAACATCCATGATCTGTCCAGCATTTTCTCATAGTGCTCACGATTATGGTCATGGATGGCGAAGAAAACAAGTAGGCTGCTAAGTATTGTCGGCAAGCTCCATACGAGCGCGTATGTTCGAACGATCTTAAATGCAGGAGCATCACCCGCTTTATGGGCATAGAAGCTTAAGAACATAGCCGATATGTACAGCACGCTTACAAGGGCGAGCAGAACAACGGACCAGGAATAGCTGCTTCTAAACAGTTCGTTAACGAGAAATACTACTTTTCCGTCATCTGTAACCTTGATGTATCCTCCTTCTGAGATCGTTAGTACTGTTGATAAGGCAGCTGGAATAAGCAAGCCGCTAGCCCCGTACATGAGTGTATAGATTTTCCGGCTTCGTGAGCCGTAATGATTAAAAGCATAATAAGCCCCGCGAATGGCTAGCAGCACGATGGCAATGCTTCCCGGTATAAGCAAGGCAGTACCATAATAATAGGCGGTATCCGGAAAAAATCCGATAAACCCGACAAAAAAGAAAACGAGAAAAACATTCGTGACCTCCCATACTGGGGACAAATACCGATCAATGATGGAATGGATCAGATGCCTCGTTCCAGTAATAGAGCTGTAATAGCTGAAAAAACCGGCGCCAAAATCAATAGAAGCGATAATGAGGTAGCCAAACAGAAAAGTCCAAAGCACGGTAATACCAATGACTTCATAACTCATAATGGATCATGAGCCTCCTTCTCGTAGGCAGCTATTTCATCTTCAGCGTGATTATTTCGGAACATTTTTATTAGAACTCTTACAGAAGAAATGCCAAGCACAAGATAAAGCAGAGCAAATAGCAAAAGCATCAAATCGACATGATCGGATGTCGTTGCACCTTCCGCTGTACGCATAATGCCTCTTAAGATCCACGGCTGCCGGCCAACCTCTGAGAAAATCCAACCATGCTCAATGGTGAGTATCGCTACAGGGGCAGCAATAACAACGGCGCATAGAAGCCAGCGGCGGTATGTATTCCCTTTTTTTCGAACCATTTCAATAATAAATAGAAGGGAGACCAGCACCATAAAGGCTGCATAAGCCATCTTAATGTCAAAGAGGTAATGAATCCATAGAGGCGGATGCTCATCCTCAGGAAATTCATTTAATCCAGTGACCTCAGCAAACGGATTGCTGTGAGCGAGAATGCTTAGTCCAAACGGGATTTTAAGTCCGTATTTCACTTCATTGTCTTCGGTAAGGATACCCCCGAGTATAAGCGGCGCTTTGCCCATCGTTTCAAAATGCCATTCCGTTGCAGCCAGCTTCTCGGGTTGATATTTTGCAAGATATTTTCCCGACAAATCGCCGATAAGCGCTGTAGAAATCATAAAAACAAAGGCACAAACCATTGTGAGCTTTAAAGCTTTCTTATAGTAAATATGGTTTTTTCCTTTAAGCAGCGACCAAGCCGTAATGGCTGCGAGTATGAAAGCACAGGTTAAGTAAGCTGAAGAGAGCACATGTGCTACTTTAGTCGGCATGGCCGGGCTAAGCATTGCTGCGATAGGATTAACGTCCGCGATTTCACCATTAACTAAAGTAAATCCAACCGGATAATTCATAAATGCATTCACGATCGTAATGAAGAAAGCTGAAGCTGATGAACCAATAACGACGGGAATCAACAGCCAAAAATGCGTCATCCTACTTTTAAAGCGATCCCAAGTGTAGAGGTAAATACCGAGAAAGATGGCTTCAAAAAAGAATGCAAAGGTTTCAAGAAAAAGAGGCAGGGAGATAGATTGTCCAGCAACTTTCATAAAGCTTGGCCATAGCAGACTTAGCTGCAGTCCAATTGCTGTTCCTGTCACGACGCCGACTGCAACGGTGATTACATAGCCGCGAGCCCAGCGCCTTGCAAGCAACAGGTAATGAAAGTCATTCCGTTTAATGCCGATCCATTCGGCTAGTGCTATCATCAGCGGGATGCCGACACCTATCGTGGCATAGATGATGTGGAAGCCAAGGGTGAGAGAGGTTAGTATACGACTGAATACAACGGGATCATAGCCGTTAAGCAGCATGGGATTCACTCCTTAGATGATTGATTCTTTTGAACTAGCTCAAAAATTTACGGATGATCGACAACAGCATGAGCAGAGTCACAACCGCACATAACATAATTAATTTTTTTTCTTGTTGTTTTGAACGATTTTGTTTATTTTCTTTCATGGTTTCACTCGCCTTCAAACTATGTGATGTATTTCACAATAAACAAATGATTACAGCTTCCAATTGGGCTTAAATCAGTATGCCCTTTATGAAGTGAAAATAATATGACTCGATAGAGCTATATGGAGGTTGAAATGTAACGAACTGATGAACACTTCAAAAGTAAGTGAGGGTAAAATAATATAGGCCGTCCATTCGTCTGAATGACCTGCTAGGACAGCCTGATTTCAAGCTTTAGTTTTTTTGAAACTGTTTTCGAAACGCATGAACCCCTAATAAAATCAAAGGAAGAATGAGTCCGTATGTCGAGACATAAGGTATCCATGCTCCTTTGTTGAAATCACTTCCATGAAGGACGTTAGGATGTAAAATGAGGGAAAATACGACCATGATCATCCCTAAAGGTAACGTAAGTGAGCGGTAGTCTTTTAAATTCAAGGTTTGTGCAAGACCGATTACAGCAGCGTAAAAATACAGTGATGTTCTAAAAAAAATCGTGACAAACCATAAGCCAGCCATTATGGCTTCAATACGTATAAAATTTCCTGTGTTTATTTTTTTAGCTAGCGCAAAACTTGGATACATATGTCTTCCTGTTGTATCCGGACCGAGAACTAGAACAGCCAAAGCGATAATAATAATTAAAATAACTCCCCCTATAAATGTTCCTATCAAAAAAGCTTTTTGAGCTTTTTTAGGTTGATTCACTGAAACAGGGAAAATCATTAATAAAATAACAGGGGATAGAGAGAAAATACTTGTGAAGATTAAGGTAGAACGAATCATCGGTTTTATTCCATTATCAAATACGGGTTGAATGTTGTGATAGTCGATTTGCGGCGAAATGAAAATGACTAAAATGATAAATAATAAAACAAACCAAGGGAAAAAAAACTCCGCTGTCCGAGCAAGATTTTCAAGACCAAGTCGAACTCCCATGATGACTACGCAAGCAAAAAGAATATGAATAGCTTGGGCTGGTGTGTCGGCCATGATCTGTGTTGTTATAAAATCCGCCATATAATACAAAAGATCTGCTGCTGTGATGAATGCAAAAAAAACAAAAGTAATAGAAACGGCCTTGCCCAGCCAGCGTCCGAGAAGCTTCTCATTTTTTTCAACTAGGGTCTTTTCTGGATAAATATTGCCTACGGCATTGTACAATAATACGAGTAACATCCCTAATCCCACGCCGAGAGCAGCTGCGATCCAAGCGTCTTGTTTGACGATTTCAGCTAATGTTGATGGAATAATCAAGACAGCAGTACCAACGGAATACAATATGACTAACACAGTAAATTGACGCACATTTATTTTGATGTCTCTTACCATTTTTGGCCTCTTTCCAAGTTATCCGCGTTATATTATATAGTCCATAAAAACCATTCCCCATTAGCTTTGACTAAAGCATTGCAGCATCTTCTCATTGTTACCTTTTACTTTGTTAGATAAACATTCGTCCTAGTTACTCTCTTCATTCAATGAATGTATGAATCAACGAAGTTTGGTTAACAAATGTAAAAGATATTTTCACAAAACTCACCCTATTTCAGAGCAGAGAGGAACATAGACAAATGGGGTTTTTCAATAATCAATCAAAAAACAAGATGGAGCTTCCAGCAAGCAAGCGAGTAGATTCCAACAAAGCTGCCCAAGAAAAAAGGTTGAACTTAAGCCTTGATGATAATATCCAATATGTAAAAAATATGCTAGGTGATAGCAGCGATATTGTGATCAGAGAAATTCAGATTGGAGCAGGAGAGAAATTTAAAGCCGGGATATTTTATACAGATGGATTAACGGATCTGCAATCTGTGCAGAAATTCATCATCGAATCGCTTATGCCAAGCATCCCTAATGCGGAGCTTGACCCAAACGTATCTAGCCCAGATAAGATCTTTCAAGTTGTGAAGGATCAAATTCTAACGGTCGGAGCTATAAAGGATGTTACGGAATTTGGTTCTTTGGCAACCGCCTTGTTGTCTGGAGATGTCATTCTTTTATTGGACGGTTGCGCCCAAGGGTTCATCATCGGCATGAGAGGCTGGAAAGACCGTGCAGTCACGGAATCCACGACAGAGACCGTTATTCGGGGACCGAAAGAAGGCTTTACAGAATGTATTCGAACCAATACGGCGTTAATCCGCCGCAAAATAAAAGATCCTAATTTATGGCTCACAACAACGTCAATTGGGAGAGTGACAAAAACCGATGTATCGATCATGTATATCAAAGGAATTGCAAATGACAAGATAGTAGAAGAAGTGCATCGTCGTCTCGATCGGATCGATATTGATGGCATATTGGAGAGCGGCTACATTGAGGAATTAATTCAGGAAAAAACCTATACTCCATTTCCTACGTTGTATCATTCGGAACGTCCGGACGTCATAGCAGCTGAGCTTTTGGAAGGGAAAGTAGCCATTTTGGTTGACGGAACGCCGATTGTATTGGTCGTCCCAGCATTATTTATCTCGTTTATACAGGCTGCTGAGGATTATTATACGCGCGCGGACATCAGCACACTTATTCGTATGCTTCGTTTTCTTAGTATATTTATTTCTCTGTTAGGTCCGTCGCTTTATATTGCTATTACTACATTTCATCAGGAAATGTTACCCACGCAGCTATTGATCGGTTTGGCTGCTCAACGAGAAGGGGTACCTTTTACAGCGTTCATCGAGGCCGTCATGATGGAGGTAACATTTGAAATTTTACGGGAAGCTGGCTTAAGAATGCCAAAAGCGATTGCACAGGCCGTCTCCATTGTAGGAACATTAGTCATTGGAACAGCGGCTGTTGAGGCGGGTATTATATCTGCTGCCATGGTAATCGTCGTTGCACTAACGGGAATTGCCAGCTTTGTGCTTCCGGCCTTCGACATGTCCATGACCTTTAGAATGCTTCGTTTTCCTTTGATGATACTTGCTGCTTCTTTTGGGTTGTTTGGGATAATCATAGGGATTTTTGCACTCGTACTTCACTTGTGCAGTTTGCGTTCATTCGGTGTTCCCTATTTGAGTCCGTTTGCACCATTTAATCTTGAGGAGCAAAAGGATACCATTTTCCGATTCCCCCGCTGGGCAATGCTAACGAGGCCTAGATTGATCAATAAAAACAACATCATTCGCGAACAAAGCAGTCATTCTGAACCGACGCGTGATAATGCAGGTGGATAAACGATGAAGCGTAAAAGATGTTTACTCTGTTTAATTGTCATCTCGCTTATATTCGTCACAGGTTGTTGGAAAGGCCGTGAGTTGAATGAGCTGGCAATCGCGGTAGCTTTGGGAATTGACAAGGTCGGAAATCAATATAAGGTTTCTGTTCAGGTCGTCGAGCCGACTGAAGTTGCAGGGAAGAAGGGCGGTGACAAGACACCCGTCACGACGTATCAAATCACGGCTAATACCATTTTCGAAGCGGTACGCAAAATGACCACTATAAACCCTCGTAAAATTTATCCTTCCCATTTGCGAATTGTGGTTCTTGGCGAATCCTTAGCTAAGGAAGGAA
This sequence comes from Paenibacillus sp. FSL K6-3182, assembly GCF_037976325.1. Classification (NCBI taxonomy): domain Bacteria; kingdom Bacillati; phylum Bacillota; class Bacilli; order Caryophanales; family Paenibacillaceae; genus Paenibacillus; species Paenibacillus sp. FSL K6-3182. The sequence goes on along the minus strand of NZ_CP150265.1, from coordinate 4,049,032 downwards.
TTGGTCAGGCGTTAGATCTCTTGTCAAGAGATGAAGAAATTCGTACTGATTTCTTTATCGTTGTATCAAAGCATACGACTGCCGAGAATACGCTAAAAGTATTAACAAAGCTGGAAACGATTCCTGCGGTCAGTCTGTTCTCTACCCTTCAGACTTCAGAGAAGCAATGGGCTCCAACAACAACGGTTACATTGGATCAGCTTATTACTACACTCGTTAGCGAAGGAAGAGACCCTGTATTAACAGGTCTTGTTATTTTGGGGGACGAGCAAATAGGGCAAGAAAAGAGAAATATGGAGAAGGTTCTGACCCCAACTACATTGCAATATTCGGGACTAGCGGTATTTAAGAAGGATAAGTTGGTTGGTTGGCTAAATGAAACTGAAAGCAAAGCATACAACTATATTAGCGATGAAATTAAAAGCACAGTGGGTTATGTTACTTGTCCACAAGGCGGCAAAATTACGTTCGAGGTCATTCGGTCTAAGACGAAGGTCAAGGGCAGCGTAAAGGATGGACAACCTCAGATCGATATCGAAATACGAATAGAAATTAATATTGGGGAAGTTCAATGCTCCATAGATTTGTTGGAGACGAAAAATATTGCTGAAGTAGAAAGGCTAGCAAACAGCAAAGTCGAAGGTTTCATTGACGCGACAGTAAAAAAAGTGCAGAAAAAATACAAAGTCGATATTTTTGGATTTGGGGATGTTATACATCGTTCGAATCCTAAAGAATGGAGAAAGCTCAAAAAAAATTGGGATCACACTTTTGAGACAATGCCAGTAAACGTGAAGGTAAATCATAAAATTCGACATTTAGGTACGGTGTCTAATTCCTTTCTGGAAGAGATGAAGAAAGAGGAGTGAAGATGCACATATGGTACCTATCATAGTGATCCTTGTAGCGGTCGCTTTAATTATCGCTATTGATGTTCCTGCGCTATTAAGAGGAAAATCCAAAAAAGAATTATGGATATTTTCCATTCTTCTGCTGTTTGGAACCTTAATAGGTATTGCTGAAGCTTTACATATTGGACTCCCCAACCCTTTGGATGGGATTATCTACATATATAATCCTGTTACACACTTATTGGACACATGGTTAAAATAAAGATGTCTAAAATATAGAATGTCATCTGTTAGCCACGTCACAAGGACGTGGCTTTTTTGCTGTTTTAATTATTAAAAATGAAATATTTTAGTTTAAACCACTAAACCTTCAGTATAAAAAGCTTTACCCTTTTATCGTTAAAATAGGTTCAACTTCTGCAACAATTTGTGCCATGCCGTGTTCTTCATGTGATTCGATGATGGCATTGATATCCTTGTAAGCGTACGGAGCCTCTTTCTTTAATTCTTCTTCCCATTTCTTGAGTATATCCTGTCTGGATTTAATATCGTTACGGTTCGGATCAATAGGTGTAACAATATTAAACTTGGAAATAAATTCGCGAAACAAAGCATCATCTACTTTTACTGAATCTCCTCTTGAAAGGCTTCGACCAGCACCATGACTAGCGCTGAATAAGCTCTCACGATTGCCAAGTCCTGCAAGAATGTAGCTTTTCGCTCCCATGGATCCAGGTATAAAGACCGGCTCACCCGTAAATTGAAAAGGGGTGTTGGCCATTTGTTCAGCTGACTTTGCTGTGCAAGAGCCTTTGCGATGGATAAAACCTTCGCTGCCCTCAATCGTTTCTTCCCATACGAAGTTGTGAGGGGCATCGTAGAGCAATTTATACTCAAAATCCTTTATGCTTTTGGACAATGACTTTTGAAGCATAAGCCCCAGAAATAAGCGATTCGCAAAAGCGAAGTTTGCTGCGTTATGAAGGAGGTTCCAATAACGATTCCATTGATATTCATATTGTTCGGAATGAGGCAGGACATAGATCCCATTGCTTGGATGCTTAAGAGAGGCAGGGTAAATTTCTTTCAGCATTTCTTTGATGTTTAGACCTGCGTGATGCCCTATAGATACAGAGCCTGTATGAATCATAACGACGATTTGGCCAGCTTTGATATTCCATTCCTTTGCCAAAGCATGATTGCGTATATTCACTACTTTCTGAATTTCTACAAAATGATTGCCGCCGCCGATCGATCCAATCTGACTATCATAGGACAGATCATCGCTTCCTAAATAACTATCCAGTCCATCTACTTTATCCGTAATAAATGAACCAAATCGATTTACCTTTAAAAGGTCGTCCTCTTGCTGCTTAGCATCATAAAATTCCCACAAACCATTGCACTTAATCGATTTCTGTGTCTCGAGAATACCCATTAATCCTTCTTTGAAAATAGCTTCACGCTGCACCCTTGTCATTGGTATATGACGTCCGCCTTCAAAGAAAATATGACGAATATCGGATTCGATTTGTTTAAGATTTGACCGGATATCATTTTCCTTCAGCGATGTCGTGTATAACCGCATGCCACAATTAATGTCATTGCCTACAGCTTGAGGGATGACAAATCCTTTGGTGAAGATGGTTGTACCAATCGGAATGCCGCTGCCTTTGTGGAAATCGGGAGTGATCGCTACCTCTTCTATTTTTGCATTTTCGTTCGTAAAATAACCGCTAGTGTGCTGTTTCAGGGTTTCTACAGATTCATTGACGGTGAGGAGTTGATCAAGTTCTGCTAAAGCATTTTTTTCAAGCTTAATTTTGTCGTTTATGAAAAAACGGACAGGGATATTATTGCTATTGTTAATTTTCAAATAGGACCATCCTTTTGATTTATAGGTAGATTATTGACATTAGTAATATTGAAGTATTCGATAAAGATGCATAACATCGGTAATCATCCTTTCCTAGCTAATGATTTCAATATATCATTTCAAAATTTGAAAAGCATTACCTAATTCGGGCTTTAGCGCAACAAATGGATAGAGAATTACGTTTTATCGATAAATGCTAAAAAAGGAGTGTTTGTTAAATGATGAGAAAATTAATAAAATTGACCATTGCGGGTGTAATGATGTTCTCCATAACAGCTGTCAGTTATGCTGCACCCAAAAAAAGTACACCCGTTATTTTGAAAATGAACGATTATTATGTGGCATATACCTATCCAAAGGAGCCTTATGTTGATAAACAGAATCGATTGATTTTACCATTAAGATCTGTAAGTGAATTGCTCGGTGCTACAGTTTCTTATAATAACCAAACGAAAACAGCTGAAATTAAAGAAGGGGAGAACATTGTTCAAATTCAGGCAGGCAATAAGACTGCAAAGGTTAATGGTCAAAATGTAGAGATGGACACTAAAGCAGTAGTGGAGAAAGGTTTTCTGCTCGTTCCAGCTCGAATACTTTTTGATTCCTTCTCTTTTAAAGTCACGAATGAAAATAATGTGATCACTTTGAATGACGAACGATTATTAAAGCAAGGAAAACTGAAGTATCTTTCTGATGATGACCGAGTAGGGATAGCAAGAACAGCAGACCCCAATGCGTTCCAGCCAATAGAAATTTCATATAATGTCTTTGTGAAAAATAAAGTATCGCTCATTGATCTAACCGTAACTGCCAAAAATAGTACAGGGAAAGATATACCGGAGGGACAAGAGGATCTGCATACTATCATATATTTTGAACACTCATCCATCATGGATGCAGATGATTCTACAGTGGATATTAAGGATAGGCCAAGACCAGCTGTTAAAAAGGATGCCATCATCAAAAAACAATTAAACGCAGGTGGAGGCACGATCATTCAGCCAAATGAATTACAGTACATACTCATCGCGGGCAGGACGTTTAAACCGTTAAATGAAAAATAATGAATGAATTAATGTTTATCCATCCATAAAGAATGAAGCTTGACTTTCCATCTTGACATCATTATTAATTTAGTAAATAATTTAAAAATAAATTGGAAAAAGCTTATGGGGGCTCATAATGGTATGAGTAATGACGATAACTTTCAAGGAACGAATATAGATCACTTAACGAAGGAACTTGCGCTCGTATTCGGCCAATTGAAGCGTGTCGGGCATGTGTTTAGTCCTTCTAAGGAGCTCCGGCAGAGCGAATCCAATTTGCTTGTTTACTTGACGTATTTATGTCCGCCGGGTTCTAATGGCATTAAAGTTTCCGATCTAAGCAAACAGTTGAAAATAACCTCAGCTGCTGTGACGCATGTCATACAATCGCTTGAACAGATCGGGTATATTACTCGTACGATGGATGCAAGTGATCGGAGATCCATTCTTGTTACAGCAACTGAAGCTGGACATGAATTTGTTGGAGCAAGGGAGACAGAGCTATTTGAACGTTTTCAGCACTTAAGAGAACATCTAGGTGCAGATGACGCCGAGCAACTCATACGAATATTAGCTAAATCCATAAAATTTCTGAATACTTATGAAGATAGCGAAGCATCCAAACGATAGTCCGGTAACGGACTATCGTTTTATTTTTGCAAAAGCTTGGTAAGAACCTTCCTCCAATTCTTTGACGATCGAGTTGGCAGAGGGGCTCCATTGCAGCTGCTGTTCAGCACGTAAACCAGATATTCTTTGGTTAATGCTCGCTCCCCAAGCAGCAGGGCCCAAAACATGAACAGCTTCTTCATAACTACACGATTCAATTTCAGCGACGCCGGCAATTTTGCCAATTGCTATCATGAGCTCTTTGGTTGTAATGAGTTCCTTGGAAGCTGCGTTATATAACGCCCCAGGAGATGCAAATGTATAAGCGCATGCATAAAGGTTTGCCAAGTCGTCTACATCAATGGTTGACCATGCGTTTAGTCCATCACCAACGTATTTGGCGAATTGAGCGAGCTTCGTTCTTTGAATAGTCGCCCCAACTAAACCGCCACCACGTCCGTAAACGAGAGCTGGTCGAATAACGACAGTACAAATGTTTCTCTCAGCAGCTGTCAGCACTTTTTGCTCCTGATTTGCTTTCCATTGCAAGAACGGCAATGGATTTACAGCCGAATCCTCATCAACGACATTATGAAGCGTATCGTTATAGATTAACGTTCCGCTCGTATATACGAATGTTTTGCCAGTGCCCTCCAAACCGTCTAACATGGCATCAACTGCATGAACATCTAATTTTTCCATGTCAGAATTATGCGAGATAGCAGTATGAATGACACCATCAGCAGCATAAGTACATTCCGCCAGCAAAGCCAGATCAGCAAGATCGCCTATTACAGGGGAGATGCCTAATTTAATTAAATGCTCAGCTTTTTCTTGTGTTCGAACTAATCCGGAAACTTGATAACCTTGGGATAGGAATTGTTTAGCTACCGCGAAGCCGACATACCCAGTAACGCCTGTAATAAACACTTTCAATAAAAAACCTCCTCCAATTAATTAATTTACTAACTAATGTATTGATTTTATTATTTAGTGGTTTTACTATTTTGTCAATACTTTCATAAAAAAAGGTAATTCAATTCATGAGGGCTGCATCTAAAAGAGCATGTGTAGACATTTTTTGACTATGTAAGCAAGGATTAGATTCAATATAAAAAAAAGAAGACCCACATAATGGGTCTTCTGGAGAGGCTTAAGTGTATTCAGCATTTTGAATGCGTGAAGGCAGCAGTAAGCCCATCATTTATTATTTATTAGTAACCTCCACCGAAAATACCGCAGCTGCAAGAGATAATCACCAACAAAATAAACAGTACCAGAATAAAACCAATACTATTATTAGCACCACCAACGAATCCTGACATTAAACATCCACCTCCTTGCGACTTGAATACATTGTAAGGTATGCATTGCAAAAGCTTAGTGACTGGATATTTGTCATGGGGTGACATATGCCTAGTATCATTAGCCTAAAATAGGGGATTAGAGGTTTTGTAATGGGAAGGCCGTTAAGGATACTCTGTAGTCTGTAGGACAAGTGAAGAAGTCATATCCAATAGCTAATGATTAGTAGTTGTTGCCACCGAAAATTCCGCAGCTGCAAGAGATAATCACGAGCAAAATGAAGAGTACAAGAATAAAACCAATGTTATTGTGAGCACCGCCAACTGATCCTGACATGAAACATTCACCTCCTTGGATTATCTTATAGAGCAAGTTAGTCAAAGCTATAGCTAGAAGACAGGATAATGGGTAGATAGAGTATGTTTATCCATCTCATAGAACGAGCAAAGTGGTCAAAATAGGATTAGTAGCCTCCGCAACAGCCGCCGTAACCTCTGTCGCTCACTCTGTCATTTCTTTTTTCGTTGACACTTTCAACATGATTTTCATTTCTTCTTTCATTGCGGCCCAATACGCCACAGCTACAAGCAACAATGACTAATAAGATGAAAAGAACCAAGATCGTACCGATATTATGAGACATTATTTAAAAACCTCCTCTTATTTAACTACTATATAACGTATGATTGACTCTCATTTTTTGATTGTGTGTTTGTTACATAGACATAGTTTCAATGTCATTAGACTAGTAAATGAAGAAAGAGAAAATAATCAAATGGGAGCTTGTTAAGCTCGACAGTATATTTCTAGTAGCTGCCGCCAAAAATACCTGTGCTGCAAGCAATGATGACTAACAAAATAAACAAGACGAGAATAAAACCGATGTTATTGTTAACACCGCCAACTGATCCTGACATTAGAAATTCACCTCCTAACTGCTGTTTAGAAAGTAAGTTATACATGGATGCCGTATAGTTATTGGTTGTTTGGCAGGGAAATACAAATTATCCATGTCTGAAGCTAAGTTGAGGGATTAATAGCCTACTCCACAACCGCCGTTGTAACCTCTGTCGCTTACTCTATTGTTTTCATTGCTGCGTACATCGTTGTTTTCTTCTCGGTCATCGTTTCTCTCATTACGGCCGAAAACACCGCAGCTGCAAGCGACAATAACCAATAGAATGAAAAGAACGAGGATAATACCGATATTATGAGCCATTATTTAAAAACCTCCTCTTATTTGACTGCTCTATAAGATATGTTTGTATCTATTTAAGTGTTTGTGTGTTTGTTACAGAGGCATAGTTTCTATGTCATGTGACTATTAGAAGGAAATAGGTAGGGGAGGGATATGATAAAAAAGTAAAAGTACATATGCGGTTAGAAGTATGAATACGATAGAAAAAAACCATCAATGATTCAAATAATGGCGTCGTTTTGACATCCACTATACAATTGAATCAGATCATGGGTTTTAGCTGCTTGTAGATTTGCATATTTTTTTATCGGAGTGCCGTTTTGCAAAAACGACGACCCGTTCTGAGTATTCTTGATTTTGACGATTGAATTTACCAGTGCATGTAATTAAATTTAAACGAGACTCATCCGCGGGACCAAAAATTTTCGAAAGTGGTGCCTCGGATGTTTTGAATATTTCAATCGATTCCACAAAAAAATCGATGGTGCAGTCCTCTTTACTTTTTATTGAAATCATATCACCTAATTTTATGTTCTTTAATCTGTAAAATACGGCTGGTCCTGTATGGCTGTCAACATGTCCATTTATAACTGAATTGCCGACCATGCCAGGAAGAATGCCATTAGATAATAGCCCTACCCTTTTGGTGCTTGATGGAACATCCATTTGGCCGTTTTCTGTTATGCTGACTGGATCTATGATCGCATCGATTTCTAGAGCGGGAATGGAAAGTTTAATGGGTACGATTCCCTCTAATTTTACTTTAGAAATTGTATTCGGAATGATTTGATTATGATTTGTAGGCGGTGGACTCGGCATGGTTTCTGCTTTTACAATGGGTTCATTATACTCAGATTTTGAAGTTGTTATTTGAGGCTTAATACCATGATCTTGATCATTTGAGTAGCTGCAGGCTGTACACCCGGCAAAAATAGCTGCAGCTATCAATTGCAATATAAACTTTTTCAAAGTTAGTAAGAGAGGGGAGAGTAGATCCCCTCGTTTATTACTGTTTATTCAGCTTGTTCGCTGGCGCCGCCGAAGCCGGTTTTCGGCATTTTAGTAATTTCTTTTGCTCTCAAGTTTTTTGCCTTCAAAGTTTTTGCTTTCAAGCTTTTAGCATGTAGGTTATTGGAGCCAATAATCATGAATGTGAACCTTTCCCAGCCTAAAGAAAGCGATTTATATTGCAAGAACTCTGTAAGGCGAGTAGAATAAAACTTTATTTCCAATACATAGCTATCGATCAGCTTGAGTCCGAAATCTATAATTTCGCATCCACATTTGTAAAAAAATTGTATTTTATCCTTTTGTCGAAAGAGGCAGGAATTTGCCCTCGAAACACGAATTATATGTATATTCGTGTTTTTTGAATTAATTATGATAAACACCGCAACTTTTCGTTCCCGGGTCGGTACAATGATATATAGCGGTCCGGGAATAATCCGCAGGTGGAGGAGGTTCGCCTGTCATGACTGATTCCCAGTTGATACGAGAGATAAAGGATGGCAATGTCGAGCTGTACTCCGAGCTTATGCGGCGCTACCAACGAAAAATTTTAGCGTTTATTTATCACATGCTGAAGAGTGCAAAGCTCGAGCTTATGGCCGAAGACTTGTGTTCTGAGACGTTCTATAAAGCCTACCGCAGCCTTCATTCGTTTCGCGAATTGGATGCTTCTTTTTCGACGTGGTTATATACGATTGCGCGAAATACAGTACTTAGCGAGCTTCGCAAGCAAAAATCAGCGCATGTGTCGCTTGATGAATCGGGATTCGAGCCTGTTGCAGCGCTTGATGCGGTTCCTGAGCAGCATGTGCTAAGAAATGAACGTATGGCGATGGTGCGAGAAGCGATAAACAACTTGCCTGAAAAACAACGCTCAGCGCTTATTCTTCGGGAATATGACCAGCTGGACTATCAAGAAATTGCTAATATTTTAGGACAAACGGTCAGTTCTGTTAAATCACTGCTATTCCGAGCAAGAGCAAGCGTGAAAACGCAGCTGGAGCCGTATTTCGGACAATCGCCGCTGATGGAGGAATTCGAAGGGATGAATACGAGATGAATTGCAACGATGCGCAAGACAAATTCGGCGAATATTGGGATTTAGCTGATCACGATGAAGTGCGGATAGCAATAGACACTCATTTGCTTGAGTGCAAGACATGTGCGGAGCAGTTTGAGCTGTGGGAAGAGAGCGAGGATATCATTCGTTTCTTATCGGAGGAAGATGAGAACCTCGGTCCTATGGAGCATGTGAATCGAAATGTGATGGATCGCATTTACGCTGAGGAATCTTGGTTAATGCCTGTTCCGCACAAAAGCTATCAGTTTTCGAAGTCGTTTCGCCGTAATATCGCGCTGATCGTTGCAGCTTGCATGGCTTTGTTTGCAAGTGCATTCTTTGTATTCATATTTGATAATGATGGCGGTGTTTCACAAGCTGAAATCGCCGAGCTAAGCGGATTGATGGACACAGCAAATGCGTCTGGTGATGGTTTAATTACAGCAGGATTTTATGCAGAGGTTCCGGTTGCCAGCATTAGCGAGCCATTCGTTCTAAAGGTTATGCCGGCCTTCCCGCAATATTATGTTGCATTGTCCTTGCTTGGTCTTATTATGACGCTGCTGATTTTGAACTGGCTCTCTAGAACACGAAGCTAATGTTGATGTATGATAAAGCTCCCTAGGGAGCTTTTGTTATGTCTACTATATAAAGGAGCTGAATACGGCTTGTTGATTGGATTAGTGCGCCACGGTAAGACGGACTGGAATGAACAAGGAAAGATTCAAGGGCAAACGGATATTCCATTGAATGAAGTAGGTATTGTACAAGCGAAAGCATTGGCAGAGCGATTAAGCCGTGAAGACCAGATATGGGATGCTGTTATATCAAGTGATCTGCAGCGGGCTCATGCGACAGCACAGATTATCGCTTCGAAGTTGAATATTCCCTTGCTTGAAAGTGAGCCGCGCTTGAGAGAGAGGTATTTTGGCGAGGTTGAAGGCACGAAGGAGCAAGAGCGTCACGAGCGCTGGGGAACGAATTGGCGAGAAATTGCTGAAGGTGTAGAGTCTAATGATGAGGTCAGAGCAAGAGGCTTGAGCGCAATTAATGAATGGAAGCTGAAGTATCCAAAGCGCAACTTGCTTGTCGTTTCTCATGGTAGTTTTTTGGCTCAAATCATGGAAGAGATATGTTCGGGTCTTGAGGATCAATATTTATCCAACTTGTCTTATTCTATCTTGGAGCTGCGAGATGAGAAATGGCATCCCCAGCTGTATAATTGCACGATCCATTTAAATGAAGCATAGGAATCGCATACGAGCTGCGCCTTTATTTTTTAAAGGTACGGCTTTTTTTGTATAAACTCCTTGTAATCTAGGTTATAAAACAATAGATATTTTCCCATAATGATATCAACTGACGCTTATTCATTACACAATACCCTTACGAAGCGGGGCGCCCGAGTGATAAGGCGGCTTCTGTAGAAAGGAGAGAGCTATGAATTTATCGGATATGCTAGGGTACGCTGATATTCAACAACTTAGCAGAATTGCAGATGTTTACCGTTGCGAATGCAATGGACATTCCAAAAACGATTTGATCCAATCCATTCTCTCTACCGTAAGTCGAAATGATGTTTTTGAAGCGCAAATAAGCAGCATGAAGATGGAGGATTTACGATTCCTTAACTCTTTGCTATTCGAAGCAAGAAACTCCTTTAGTTTAGAGGATTTGCTCGCTCGGGTGCAGCACAGCAGATTTGGAGAAGAGATCATCAAACCGGAGTTGGACCCGCCGAAAAAAACAAAACGCAGCAAAAAAAAGACAGAAGCAGTCGAAAAGCAGCTTAGCCCGCGAGAAATGATAGCTAAATTCAAGCATCACGGTTGGTTGTTTAATGGCTTCAGTGGCCCAAGCAGATATCTCTTTCAGGTTCCAAACGATTTGAAGACGCGCTTCCGCGATACGCTTGCGAGGAGGTTTGCCGCTGATCTGCAGTATACGGATGAGCCGCCTATTTACCGGGATGAGCAAATGCTTATTCACGACGATATTACGCATCTGCTTCATTACACGTACCATAATGAAATCCAGCTAACAGCTGATGGGTCGATGTACAAGCGATTTACGCTACAGCTGCTTGATCGTTTTGGCGTGCAAGAGGAGCTGCCTGCAAAAGGAGCATGGCGTTTTGGATATGGCAGACATTTTAACCAATATCCGAATCGTTTCTCATTCGTATACGATTACTGTTATCACGCAAAGTATATTAATGAAAATCAGACGCTTTTGACAGTTACGGGTCCAGGTGAAGAGCGCATGAACAGCAGGCCTTCAAGTGAAGCAGAGCAAATCTACCGATATTGGTTGAAGCTTTACAAGGGACCAATTACACATTTACTGTCGCTCGTGCATTGGATTAATACCCTCGCTGTGGAATGGGTTACGGTTGAGTCACTCAGAACGGTTCTTGTTCCGTTTATTAAGCCTTACTTTTACGATGATGCAAATACGATTTTGGAACAGAGAATTATGGCTATGATGGTTCATTTGGGGCTGCTTCGGCTTGGGGAGCATCCGATTTATGGGGCTGTAGTCCGTATGACCAAGGCAGGACGAGCTGTAGTTGCTGGCGTCAGCCTTGAGGAATCAGGCCCGATAGTGGTTCATTGATTTTGGGAATCGTGCTCTTGGAGTAAGATCAAATATAAGCTACAGTATAAGAATACGACAGAAATGGCTTGTTATATTTGATCGCTTGGAGAGGACTGAAGAAAAAATGTTGATCCCATACAAAGGCGTAATGCCAAAGATTCATGAAGATGTATACATAGCTGAAGGTGCAAAAATAATTGGTGACGTAACGATTGCTGAGAAAAGCACCGTTTGGTTTAATGCAGTACTGCGAGGGGATCTTGCACCTATACAAATCGGTCATAGCTGCAATATTCAAGATGGAGTCGTCGGTCACTTGAATGTGAATCAACCTTTGATTCTAGCTGATGAGGTGTCTATCGGCCATGCCGCTATAATACACGGCTGTACGATAGGCAGAGGCACATTAATTGGAATGGGGGCAATCGTACTTAACGGCGCAGACATTGGTGAATATGCTTTAATAGGAGCCGGTTCGATTGTTACAGAGAACAAAAAAATACCATCCTATACTCTATCTATCGGATCACCCGCCAAAGTCGTAAGAGAGTTAACAGAGGACGATTTACTGCGTATGAAAAAAACGATGGAGAGCTACGTGACTAAGGGAATAGAATATAGGATCTCTTAACGCCGGTTTGGAGGTGTATCCTATGGACAAAATGAAAGTAACGTATGAAGCCATGCTAGGTTTGGCCGCAGAGTTTGTGCTTGACGAAGCGGTATTGAAATTTCAAACCAACCAAATTTATACGGCAATTGACAAAGCATTGGCCTCTGGTGACGAGGATACGTTTTACCGTCTCGCAAAACAGCTAAATGCTTTAAAAAAATAACGCATATCGTCTTTTTTGTTAAAATGACGATTGAGCGAGGAAGCTTCCCAGTTAAATGCGAACGAATCTGTTCCGTTTTGACACAGGGAGGCTTTTTTCTGTACATTTGGTTTGGCAATGAGGGGAAATGGAGTTAACATAGAAGCAGTGATGTTGATATAGGCTGCAATTATGTTAAGGAGTGAGAATGTAAACGATGAAATTTAGTGAAATAACGAAAGAGCAATGGGATGAATTAAGTCCATATTTGGATACTTGCCTGCTTCCTGTGACTGGAATGCCGAATGCAGCAAAGCCATATGAGGCAACAGAATGGCTTGAGCAGCTTAGGGGCATAATGGATTTAATTGAAATCCCTTTTAAAGGGAGGGTGGTCACTTATCCTGCATGGCATTACATATCCGACAGCGAGCGTCTCTCAGAGCATTTGAATGAGTGGTGTGCTGCGGCGAAGCGCGGCGGGTTTCGTTATGTTATTGCAGTAACTGCAAATAATCAATTGATTGCCGAGTGTCCAGAAGTGGATTTATGGTTTGGTCCGAATCTAGATGGTGAGATTCCGCAGCAATCTGATGTTTCTAATGCGATACGGAGTTTATGGAGTGGACAGACTACATGAATTTCATAAAATTGTCGTATAATATAGTTAGATTTCGGGGAAAACAAATGCCAGACAAGGTCAAATGTGACAAAATGATAACAAATTATTGAACGATAATTTGATAAACGTTCAAATATGAAGCCATATTCTTGACGCTCCCAAGCACCTAGGCTATTATAAGTTATGTCCTAGTTCGTCATGTGTTTTTGCCCTGCGGCAAGACGCGAGATATGGTTGGCAAAGGGGGTTAGAACAGAAGATGAGTAACCATGAACAACACGAGACCGCGCATCGACCGGTTCAGCGCAAAGAAATGTCCCGGCGTCAATTTTTGTCATATACGCTTGGTGGCACAACTGCATTTATGATGGGCGGCGCGGTATTACCAATGGTTCGTTTCGCAGTGGATCCACTCCTTAAGAAAAAGGGCGAGGGTACATACGTAAAAGTTGTGGAAGAGAGCAAAATTACGAACGAACCGCAAGAATTTAAATTTAAAATTCATCAGATCGACGGTTGGTACGTAAGTGACCCAGAGCTTGCAGCTTGGATTTCGAAGGATGCAAATGGCAAGATCTTTGCACTTTCACCAGTTTGCAAACACTTAGGTTGTACGATCGGATGGAACACAAAAGGTCAAAATGAATACGATTGTCCTTGTCACGATGCGCGCTACACGAAAGACGGGAAAAACATTACAGTTGCCCCGAACCCATTGGATGAGTACGAAGTGAAGCTTGAAGACGGCTTCGTGTACTTGGGTCCAGTAATGCCGAATACAAGAATGAAATAAGGAGGTCGTATGGCAGATGTTTAAAAGTGTTTACAACTGGATTGACGAGCGTCTTGACATTACGCCTCTGTGGAGAGATGTGGCTGACCATGAAGTGCCTGAGCACGTTAACCCAGCGCATCATTTTTCCGCATTCGTATATTGTTTCGGCGGTCTGACGTTTTTTATCACTGTTATTCAAATTTTGTCCGGTATGTTTTTGACGATGTATTATGTTCCGGATATTATCAACGCATATGCAAGCGTTGATTACCTGCAGCACAAGGTTGCATTCGGACAAATCGTTCGAGGCATGCACCACTTTGGGGCAAGCTTAGTTATTGTTATGATGTTCTTACATACCCTTCGAGTGTTTTTTACCGGTTCTTACAAAGCGCCGAGGGAAATGAACTGGGTTGTCGGAATGCTGATCTTCTTCATCATGTTAGGCCTAGGTTTTACAGGTTACCTGCTTCCTTGGGATAACAAAGCTTACTACGCAACAAAAGTTGGTGTCCAAATTGCTGAATCCGTACCGGTAATCGGACCGTATCTCGCTTCATTCCTTTACGGCGGCGATATCGTAGGCGCACAAACACTAACTCGCTTCTTCGCGATCCATGTATTCTTCTTACCTGGCGCTTTGATTGCAATGTTGGCAGCGCACTTTATCATGATTCGGAAACAAGGTATTTCGGGACCACTTTAAGCGAAGGGAGGCATACTTATGGCGCATGGTCATAATTCGAACGAGAAGGTTGTCTATGTAGGCGACTCGCGTGTTAAGAAAAACAACCATCCGAACATTCCTCCGGACTACACGTCTTTTCCAGGTAAATCGGAAGCGTTTATTCCAAACTTCCTGCTTAAGGAATGGATGGTCGGCTGTGTCGTTTTGGTTGGTTTTCTTGTATGGGTTATTGCTGAGCCAGCACCACTTGGTTATCCAGCAGATCCAACGAATGCGGCATTTATACCGATGCCGGACTGGTACTTTTTGTTCTTGTATCAATTTTTGAAATACCCATATGTTTCGCAAGATTACATCTTGCTCGGAACAGTAGGTATTCCCGGAGTCATGTTTGGCGCATTGTTGCTAGCACCATTCCTCGACACTGGCAAGGAACGCCGCTTCTACCGTCGTCCGATTGCATCTTCATTGATGGGGCTAACACTTGTAGCTTGCGTTTACTTGACAGTTGTTTCTTGGGATCACTACCAGCATCAGCTTGAAATTAACGGACAAGTACCGGAACATATTGAGCGTGAAGAGAAGGCGCGTGAGGCTGCACTAGCAGGCCAAGAGCGTCCGAACTACACGAAACCAGCAGTAGAAGCATCACTTGTTGATGCGAATGATCCAGCAATGAAAATTGCTGAGCAAGCAAAATGTATCAGCTGTCATGCAGCTGACCTAAAAGGCCAAGGATCTGTTCCTAGCTTGGTTGGCGTTGGTGACGTTTTGTCGAAAGAGCAGCTTGTAGAAGTAGTTACGAATGGACGTAACGGCATGCCAGCTTTCGCTGATACTTTATCTGCCGAAGAAATTGATCAGCTGACGACTTGGCTGTCCAAACAAAAAGCGGCAACAGAATAAATCATCGAAAAAAACCTGATCGTATTACACGGTCAGGTTTTTCTTCGAATAAAAGTCCTTTTTAATGATAAAGCGAAGGAGAAGTGATTCATTATGCTCGCTATTTTTTGGAGCCGTGAATTTTTACTAAGCCGACCATTTTTATGGTTGCTTTTTATTGTTAATTTTTTTGGAACGGTTTATGGCTACATCTGGTACGAGTCACAATTAGCAGCAACACTAGAGACCCACCCCGTATGGCAAATTGTTTTTGTACCCGATTCACCTACAGCAAGTTTGTTTTTTACGATTGCTCTGCTATATTTTTTGTTCCCGCCTAAGCGTTCAAACGGCCTTGTTACAATTTTGCGTTACATCATTGAAGGTTTAGCTGTTGTATGCTCAGTCAAATACGGCATATGGGCTGTATCGATGATTGTAGCGGGAGCATGGCAGGGCTCTGAGCTGAACTGGCAGCATTATATGCTTATGGCTTCACATCTTGGAATGGCGTTTGAGGCATTGCTTTTTTTCAGATTTATGAAAGCAGGTGCTGTCTCGCTTATCGTAGCTACAGGATGGCTTCTTCTAAATGACACAGTAGATTATACATATGGTATATTTCCATACCTTGCCGATCAATTGTACGATGATTTGGATGCGGTTCGTGCATTTACCTATGGTTTGTCTTTCTTTAGTTTAGCAGCTGGATTACTCGTATGGCGTTTTAGAAAGAAGGTATAACGATGGACATCCCTTCATAAGTTGTATTATGGGGGGATGTCCATGAAGATACGTTTTATTATTCCATTCGTCGTATGTATCGTCATGACGATAGGTTATGCTAATTTAGTCTGGGGCAGCGGAGCTAGTCTTCAAGCTTTTGCGTCCCGGCTGACGCCAGATCCAAGTAAACAGGTTCAACGGATGGATAATATTGCAAGCTCATTATATGAAGCGGCTTATACAAATAATCGACAAGCAGCTTATCAATATGTCCAACAGCTTCAGCAATTGGTTGATGGTGAACTTAAATATGCAGCTGGTAATGCCGAAGGGTGGCAAGCTGTTGAACGAGATGTCAATACAATTGAGAAAACGCTCATTAAAGGCTCACTTGGGACAAGCTGGTTTGTAGAGGCAGCCCGAATTAAATTAACTGCTGATGCTCTTGCAAGGCCTAATAACGCCTTGTGGCTGCAATATGAGAAAATCATGCTGGATGATATTTCACGTGTGGAAAAAGCTTGGAAGCGCCAAACTGATGATGGTGCTATAGCAGCACGAGCTGTAATGATAAGCTTGGAAAAACATGCAGATCGTATTAAACCTGCTGTCAGTATGATGTACGGGAGCAAGCATGAAACAGAGTTGATGGAGCGAATTCAGTATACGAATCGACTGCTGGAAGCATCTCGCAAAGATAAAAATAATGTCGCCAGCATTAATCGATCAGTGCAGGAACTAAAGGATACACTCACTCGAATGTTTAATCAGAATCAATTAGAAGCGGATGTTCCCGTTGTCGCAGCAGTGCCTATTTCGAATCCTTTGCGCTGGACACTTTTATTAGGCGCATTTATTTCAGCCATTCTTACATACACAGGCTGGAGAAAATATAAAGAAAATCCTTTTGGAGTCAAGCCTATTTCCTAATGGGTAGATGATATATCCTAAATGATATGTAAATGCATTGTTTTTTTGAAGCAATGATTAGAATAAAGACATGAAAGTCGATATTGCTCACATTCATTTTTAGCAGCCAAATTAGTTGCTGCAGAATGATGCAATAGACGACTTTTTTGCTATCTAAAGAAAGCAATTTAAAAACATTGATTTTATTTGCGTCTTTAAGTTAACATATGAATGTATAGCTATCGACAGAAAGGAAATGTACAGATGTCGGAAAAAACGTTATCAGATATTCAGCGAGAAGTTGATGATTATATTTCTCAATTTAAAGAAGGTTATTTCAGTCCTCTTGCTTTGATGGCTAGAATGTCCGAAGAAGTGGGCGAGCTTGCTCGTGAAGTAAACCATTTCTACGGCGAAAAACCTAAAAAAGCCGATGAAGCGGATAATTCCGTTGAAATGGAGCTTGGTGATATTTTATTTATTCTTTCTTGCTTCGCGAATTCCCTCAATATAGATTTAACCGAAGCGCATAATAAGGTTATGCATAAATTCACTACTCGCGATGCGAATCGGTGGACGAAGAAAATAACCGAACAGTAAACAAGCTCCATACATATGCTGTACCATCAACCTGTGTACAAGGAGGATGGGCGGATGGATGGAGAGAGCTGCATGAAAAAGGCTTATGAATTCATCTTTAATAGTGATTTCGAGCAAGCGATATATTGGTTTGAGAAAGCCATTGAGGTTGAACCGGAAAATGCATTCTATTATCATACATGCGCCGTATCTTGCGCACGAAGCGGTAAATGGACAAAAGCGAAGCAGCATGCAGAATCAGCCGTTAGGCTTGCGCCCGAGCTTGCGGAATATAGATATCATCTTCAAACCGTAGAAGCCGGAATTTTGCAAGCGGAGGCTAATTTTTTGCTGGCCAAAGTACCGCCTGAGCTCCATGAGGCAGCACCGTTACTTGAGAGAGCAGCACTGCTTGACCCATTAAGCTTCGATGCATTTTATACGCTTGGCGTTTTGTATGCATCGCTTAGCCAATACGATAAAGCGGTTATTAATGCGAGGGAAGCAATGAGGCTCGATCCCAGCCATTCGGCAGCGAGAAGGCTCTTTGCTGACGTTAATCGTAAGAGGCGAATGCTGCGATTTCAATTGGATGCAAAAAGAAAAAGGAACAGGTGATAAAGTTGACGACACAAAAAATACGCGTGGCAGTAGCTGGTGCAAGTGGAAGAATGGGACGCGAAGTTGTAAAAATGGTGCTGGAGGACGAGTCGCTTCAATTGGTGGCGGCCGTCGCTCCATCTGCTGGTCCTGTAGATGCGGGTATATTTGCAGGGAAAGCTAATACTGGAGTTATAGTTAGTGCAACACTTGAGGAAGCACTTCAAGGTGCTCAAGCCGATGTACTCGTTGATTTCACCATTCCTCAGATGGCATATGGCCATACGAAGACGGCAATTGATTTAGGAGTACGTCCTATTATGGGGACAACGGGTTTTACGCCTGAACAGATCGTGGAGCTGGACGAGCTTTGCCTCGAAAAAGGAATCGGCGGTTTAATCGCCCCTAACTTCTCCATCGGAGCGATTCTGATGATGAAGTTCGCTGCAGAAGCATCAAAATATTTGCCTCATGTTGAAATTATAGAATATCATGGAGATCAAAAGCTGGATGCACCTTCGGGCACTTCCATAAAAACAGCGGAGTTGATCTCACAAGTGCGTAAAGAGTTCCGTCAGGGCAACCCGAATGAGGAAGAAGTCATTGAAGGTGCGCGCGGCGGCTATTACAACGGATTCCGTATACATAGCGTTAGGCTTCCTGGTGTATTTGCTCAACAAGAGGTTGTGTTTGGCGGCCATGGACAAACGCTCAAAATTCGTCATGATTCCTATGATCGCGCAGGCTATATGCCTGGTGTAAACGTGGCTGTGAAGAAGGTAATGACATACAGCGGTTTAATTTACGGATTTGAACATATTATGGATTAGATTATTAGGCAGCAGGAGAGGGGAACCGCATGTTGAATATTGCATTTATTGCGCATGATCGGAAGAAGGAAGAAATCGTTAATTTCGTAATCGCTTATGAGAAAGTATTTGTACCGCATAAGCTATACTCTACTGGCACGACGGGAACACGGATAATGGAACAAACGAACTTGTCCATTCATCGGTTCATGTCAGGCCCGCTCGGCGGCGATCAACAAATCGGTGCGATGGTTGCCCAAAATGAAATGGATTTAATTATCTTCTTACGCGACCCATTAATGGCACAACCTCATGAGCCGGATATTATTGCTTTGCTGCGTTTATGCGATGTACAAGGCATACCGGTTGCTACTAACGTAGCGTCTGCTGAACTGCTGGTTAAAGCACTTGAACGCGGTGATTTTGCTTGGCGAGAGCTTGTCCATAAATATAAACCAGGTATTGAATAATGACGACAGAACTCGATATTCTCGTTTTTGGCGCTCATGCGGATGATGCTGAAATTGGAATGGGCGGTACCATCGCCAAACATATACAAGCTGGCTATAAGGTCGGCATATGTGATTTAACGATGGCAGAGATGTCTTCAAACGGAACGGTTGAGCTGAGGAAACAAGAAGCGGATCAAGCATCCAAAGTGCTTGGACTGCATGCTCGTACTAATTTGGGTTTGCCTGATCGGGGTTTGGAGCCTTCACGCGATCAAATCGAACGTATTGTAGCAGAAATTCGTTATTTTAAGCCGCGGGTTGTATTTGCCCCTTACTGGGTAGATCGTCATCCCGATCATGTGGCTTGCAGTAGATTAATTGAAGAAGCTGTGTTTAACGCCAAGCTGCGCCGCTATATGCCGGAGCTGCCTGCCGTACAGGTATCACAGCTTATTTATTACTATATAAATGATGTGGATCAAGTATCGTTAACCGTTGATATTAGTGATTTTCAAGCAACCAAAAGAAACGCGCTGCTTGCTTACCGTTCACAATTCGATGCGGCAGCAGGCTCCGACCGAGTGGCTACGCCATTAACGAATCATTACATAGAACGAGTAGAAGCACGTGATTCATTGCTTGGACAAGCAAGAGGCTGGGCATATGCAGAGGGTTTCGCAATTAAGCGTCCTCACGCCATACAATATTTTTGACAATTCGTACAGCTCTTGTGTAATACAATAGTTATACGTAACGAACACAGGAGGTGCGACAACAGTGGCGAGAAAATTAAAGATTGGTATTACCTGTTATCCTACCTTGGGCGGATCGGGCGTAGTTGCAACCGAATTAGGTAAATTACTGGCAGAACGTGGTCATGAAATTCATTTTATTACACACAGTATTCCTTTTCGATTAGGACACTTTAATAAAAATATTTTTTATCATGAGGTAGAAGTTAATGATTATTATGTGTTTCGTTACCCCCCTTATGATCTAGCTTTAGCAAGCAAGATGGCACAGGTAGCAAAAATGCAGCAGCTTGACTTGCTTCATGTCCATTATGCGGTGCCTCATGCGGTTTGCGCCTATTTGGCGAAGCAGATGAATGGCGATGGCTTAAAAACGGTCACAACGCTGCATGGCACGGACATAACGGTGCTGGCTCAGGATGAATCGTTAAAAGCTTTAATTCGTCTTGCGATCCATCAAAGCGACGCTGTAACTGCCGTTTCAAGGGATCTGATTCAAGAGACTAGACAACTGCTTGATATTACGACACCAATTGATTTAACCTATAATTTTGTTGATAAACGTGTTTATTATCCACGCGATGCCGTTTCCTTGCGAGCTGATTATGCGGCTCCTAATGAGAAAATTTTGATGCATATTTCTAATTTCCGTCCGGTTAAACGAGTTGGGGATGTAGTTGAAATATTTGCTCGCGTTTCCGAAAAGGTTCCTTCGAAACTTCTCTTAGTTGGTGAAGGACCTGAGCTCTCAAAAATTCAATGCCGCATTCGCCAGCTTGGCCTTGAAGACCGTGTCCATTTTCTGGGCAAGCAAGAGGATGTTGCACAAGTCATTTCAATGGCAGATGTGCTGTTGCTTCCATCAGAGAAAGAAAGCTTCGGGCTTGTTGCGCTTGAGGCAATGGCTTGCGGCGTTCCAACTATTGGTTCTAACGCTGGTGGTATTCCGGAGCTTGTTACCCATGGAGAAACTGGATTTTTGTCAGAGATCGGCGATGTCGAAGATATGGCTAAAAATACGGAGAGGCTGCTTACGAATGAGAAGCTGCATGAGCAGTTTAAGCAGGCTTGTATGTTTAGAGCAAGAAACGAGTTTTGTAATGACGTAATTACAACACAATATGAGCAGATCTATTATCGGGTACTCGGCATAGAGGCAGATTTGCCAATCGCTGTTTGCAGCGATAGCTAATCATTTCCCCTGCAAGAAGAGGTGTATGACATGCAGCTTTCATTATCAACACCGATCATAGCTGCATTGCCTATCATTGAGCGGCTTCGAGAGCATCATTTCGAAGCCGTTTTTGTGGGAGGCGCAGTTCGTGATACGTATTTAGATATACCAATCAAAGACGTTGATATCGCTACATCTGCTCGTCCAGAGCAGGTGCTTGAGCTGTTTGAGCGATGCATACCAACGGGCTTGCAGCATGGCACGATAACGGTTATACAAGACAACATCACATATGAAGTGACGACGTTTAGGCAAGAATCTGCATATGAGGATCATCGCAAGCCAGAAAGTGTCCTTTATATTACCGAACTTGACGGTGATTTGCTGCGCCGTGATTTTACGATGAACGCGATGGCGCTTTATAGCGATGGTACGCTTTATGATCCATATGGCGGAATTTATGATTTGCAATCCAAGAGGCTTCGCTCAGTCGGCGATCCGAACGCACGTTTTCAAGAGGATGCGCTTCGTATGTTAAGAGCGGTCAGATTTATTGGCGTCTACAGGCTCACTCCTTCGCTCCGAACATGGAAAGCAGTCATTCGTTATCGCGAGCTGTTAAATTATATTGCGATGGAGCGTGTGCAAGTCGAGCTAGATAAAATGGTAGCTGGAACTGCTCCGCAAAGAGCGCTGCATTTTGTTGCCGCAAGCGGACTTTTGTTTCATTTGAAGGAGTCCTTCCATGAAGAAACATTGTTATCGCTGAAAGAGATGGGACACGGAGACCAAGCACAAACGATTTATTCTCGCTTGCATGAGCTGACAGCTGTTGATTCTCGCTGGGCGGCACTGGCAATAGGGTTGCATTTATCTGTTGAGGCAGCGCAGCAGGCGCTGCAAGTGTTGAAATTTTCAAATACGCGCAGTAAGACCATAAGTACAATTGTAGCGATACATAAAGAAATGCTAGTTGTCTCGACGCAAACTAATGAGCGTGAGCTTCACTCGAGCTGGTTAAGCCTTGTCATTCGTTATGGAAAAGGGATTTGCGGCGAATGGATTCATGTTATGCGAACGCTAGAGAAGCAAGAGCTAGCCTTCACTGCTGCGTTTCTAAGACGTTTGGAGAACTGGAGTGATTTATTGACCGTTTCATCACTTAAGCAGCTTAAAGTGACCGGCAAGGATCTAACAAATCATTTGCAACGAGATGCTGGTCCATGGGTTAGTGAAACATTAAGCAAATTACTATTGCTAACAGCACTCGGTGAGATTGAGAATGAACGAAATGTTTTGCTTGAGCAAGCGTCGCTCGAGCGATGAACAATAACATTCACAGCAGATTGTTTTGCATTATTTTAGGAGGCACGCGCAGATGAATCAGGAGCTCTTGCTTCAATTGTTTATAGACAAACCAGGTGAATATGTGTCGGGAGAAAACATTAGCCAAGAGCTCGGCGTCAGCAGAACGGCGATATGGAAGCATATTCGCAAGCTTGAAGCGGCTGGTTATCAATTTGAAGCTTCAAGACGTCTTGGTTATCGACTTCTAAGCATACCGGACATGCTGTCTGTAGTGAAACTTGAAAATCAGCTGCAGGGCAACATATTTGGACAGCATATTCATTATTTTGAAACGGTGGAATCCACTCAAAATCTTGCACGTGCTGCAGCAGAAGAAGGCGCCTTGGAGGGTACCTTATTTGTTGCTGAGCAGCAGGTTAAAGGCCGCGGCCGTATGGGACGAGGATGGATCTCGCCGCGCGGCAAAGGCATTTGGATGAGCATGGTGCTGCGTCCTTCCGTACCGATTCATTTTGCACCGCAGCTTACCTTATTGACAGCGGTAGCGTTATGCCGCAGCCTGAAGCGTTTAACTGGGCTGCCAATTGGAATTAAATGGCCAAATGATTTGCTAATTGAAGGTAAAAAAATTAGCGGTATTTTGCTTGAATCAGCAGCAGAAGACGAAAGACTTCGATATGTTATTGCAGGGATAGGCATTAGCGTAAATCTAGAAGAAGCTGATTACCCAGCGGAATTGCTGGAGAAAGCAACATCACTTCGCATCAGCGGCCAGCAGAAATGGTCAAGAGAAGAAGTTATTGCTGATTTTCTGAAGGAATGGGAGCAGTTGTATTTCCTCTATCAGGAGCAAGGCTTTAGCCCGATTGTAACGTTATGGGAAGCTTTGTCCGTATCTTTGGGCAAAACGGTGCGCCTTACAACACCACAAGGCGAATTGGTTGGAATTCCGATTGGATTAGAAGAGAGCGGCGCTATTCGCATTCAACTGGAGGACGGCTCCATTAAGCCTGTTTTCTCTGCAGAGATGGGCGAACCTTTATAACGCATTACTAGTCGTTTACGTAATGAAGAAAGTTTGGTAAACTAAAGTCATCAGGCGGTATTCTAAGGAAGCTGCACTGATGATAAAAATACGATGTAAATGGTTGGGAATGCACACTCTGCTCTGAGCCGTAGGGACCGAGACAGAAGGAAGCACAACAAGCAAACGTTTCCTTTTCAGTTTGGGGACCTTTTTGGCAGCGGCTAAAAGGTTTTTTTGTGTTTATCCTATCATTGAACGGGAGGATGAAAGCTGATGAGGAAACGACTGACGATTACAAAAATGAAGAAGATGAAGCAGGACCGCAATGCGATTTCCGTTTTGACAGCTTACGATTATCCTTCAGCCAAGCTTGCTGAAGAAGCTGGAATTGATGTCATTTTGGTTGGAGATTCACTCGGGAACGTTGTACTTGGATATGAGACTACCATCCCGGTAACCATTGATGACATTGTTTATCATACAAGATCAGTTGCTAGGGGTGCGCAGCAAACGTTTATCGTTGCTGATATGCCCTTTATGACTTATGGTATTGGACGTGAAGCAACACTGCGCAATGCTGCGAAAATTATGCAAGAAGGCGGTGCTCAGGCTGTAAAGCTGGAGGGTGGCGTTGAAATTGCAGCTGATGTATCCGCGCTTGTCAAAGCAGGCATCCCTGTTATGGGACATATCGGCCTGACGCCACAATCGGTTCATCAGCTTGGCGGGTACAAAGTGCAAGGTAAATTAGATGCCGAAGTGGAGCAGCTAGTGAAAGATGCGAAGGCGCTGGAAGAAGCAGGTGCTTTTAGTATCGTTCTTGAACTAGTAACTGAACCAATCGCTACAATGATCAGCGAAATGCTTTCCATTCCGATTATCGGAATTGGTGCAGGACGCGGCTGCGATGGCCAAGTGCTTGTATATCATGATATTTTGCAATATTCATCTCCTTATTTTGAGAAAAAATTCGTAAAAACCTATGCAGATATTGGAACAACCATTAGAAATGCGATTCAATCTTATGTAGACGATGTGAAAACAGGCCAGTTTCCTGAAGAAGAGCATGTGTTTAATGCACAACCAGCCCATATTCCTTCTTTGTATGGCGGCTCCTCTGAGAGCAGCAATCTTAACATAACTGAAAATAAGGACCTCGCGAATAAGGAGGTCAAATTGAAATGATCATTTGCCGCACGAAAGCTGAGCTAAAGCAGCAGTTAACTGCTGTTCGCAAGGAAAATAAAAGCATTGGTTTTGTGCCAACTATGGGTTATTTGCATGAAGGTCACGCTTCCTTAATGCGCCAAGCACATGCCGAAAATGATACCGCTGTGCTTAGCATATTTGTTAATCCACTACAATTTGGACCTAATGAAGATTTGGATCGGTATCCACGAGATGAGAAGCGTGATTTTGCGCTTGCAGAAGAATGCGGGATCGACATCGTGTTTATTCCTTCCGTTCAAGAAATGTATCCGAATAAGCCGCTGACAATGGTCATTGTCAATCAGGTAACGGATCGTTTATGCGGCGCTTCCAGACCTGGACATTTTGACGGAGTGGGAACGGTAGTTAGCAAGCTGTTTCATTTGGTTGCTCCTGATCGTGCTTATTTTGGCATGAAGGATGCTCAGCAGGTTGCTGTCATTCAGCAAATGGTTGGAGATCTTAATTTTCCAGTGGAAATTGTGCCAAGTCCAATCGTTCGTGAACCGGATGGTCTTGCTTTAAGCTCAAGAAACGTTTTTCTTAATGCGGAGCAGCGTGAGCAGGCAGTCGTATTGTCCAAAACGCTGCAGCAGGCTTCTGACTGGATGAATGAGCCTGATATGACCGCTGAGCGGCTGGAGGCTAAAGTTAAGCTGCAATTGGTGAAAGCGAGTGAAGCTGTAATTGATTATGTGGAGCTGCTTCACTATCCATCCCTGCAGGTGCTGGATGCAAAAGTTTTATTAAATACGATTCAGCAACCGCTAATTTTGGCATTAGCAGTTAAGTTTGGCGCAACAAGGCTTATAGATAATCGGATATTACAGATAGCGGAGGTGAACCAGCATGTTCAGAACGATGATGAAATCCAAGTTGCACCGGGCAACAGTAACGGAAGCGAACCTGAATTATGTCGGTAGCATTACAATAGATGAAGATTTGATGGATGCAGCTAACATATGGGAAAATGAAAAGGTTCAAATCGTTAACAATAATAATGGTGCTCGCTTTGAGACTTATGTCATAACAGGTGAACGCGGATCTGGCGTAATTTGCTTGAATGGCGCAGCCGCTAGACAAGTTCAGCCAGGTGACCAGGTGATTATCATTTCTTATGCGATGATGACTGACGCTGATGCTAAAGTACACAAACCGATTGTAACGATTTTGGATGCGAACAATCGTCCCTTGACCATTTTAAACGAAGAGCTGCACGCAACAATCCTGTAATTTGATCTTTCACTACGTTAATCCCTGTATTATGTAACGAATGGGATGCTGTATGAAAAGCGGCGTTGAAACAAAAAATGAACATAACACTCCTTAATTCTTTGGCGAAGGCGGGATGCGGTATGTTCCAGCATATGTTTTCATCCATGAACGAAATGCTTGATCAAATTATTGAACAGTACGATGGTGCAGGTGCAAGTGAAAAGCAGCAGTTCGAACAGCAAATGCTTGAGCTCAAAAAAGTAAGTGACACATTTATTGAACAATGGCTTGAATTTGAAGAGAAGTTTTCTGAGTTCAAGGAGCAGCAAGGCGATCAAGCAGCAGTATCGCAAGTTCAGGAACAATCCCCAGAAGGGGCGGTTCAATCAAGTGTACCTGTAAGTATCGCAGTCAGCAGTCCAGCTTCAGATTTTGAAATCTCGGACGAGCTTGCTGCGGTCATCTCCAAAGGACAGGGCTACTACAAGCTATTTATGTTTTCGCAAGCAGCAGTGCAATTTCAAGCGGCTATTTTACAATCGCCGGAATGTAATTTGGCTAGACTGTTTTTGGGCATGACTCAGATGCACCTCCAGAACTGGAGTGAAGCTCAGCGGCATTTTCAATTGCTGATTGTATTGACGGACTTCCCCAAATGGCTTGCAATGGGCTATAATGCGCTAGGATGCATTCAAGCGGTGCAAATGAATTTGGCACAAGCAGAACAATTATTTATGAAAGCTTATGAGGTCTGTCCCAGCTTCAAGGATCCGTTAAACAATTTGAAATCATGTCAAGAAACACCCAAGCACTTATCGTTATATTTCGGAAGCACGGAGCTGTGCTGTTTGTGAGAGGATCGGGGAATAAATGAAATTTGCAGTATTGGATTTAGAAACGACGGGACACAGCTCGGATGATGATATTTTGCAGGTTGGGCTAGTCATCGTTTCAGAGGAGCTTGAAATTATCGATACGTATAGCTCCTTTGTTCGACCTAATATCCCGATACCGGCCTTCATTACACAATTAACAGGCATAGATGAAACGGTCGTTGCGGATGCCCCAACTCTCAAAGAGGTTATTGCAGGGTTAGTTCCATTATTGGATGATGCCGTTTTGGTCGCTCATAACGTTGGCTTTGACGCCGGTTTTTTAAACCAAGCATTAGCACGATGCGGTCGGCGCCCTTTTGCAGGACGCAGGCTGGATACCATTGAATTATTACGAATTTTATATCCTACAATTAATACGTATCAGCTTGGAGCTGTTTCTGAGCTCTTTGGAATACCGCATGATCAACATCACCGCGCGGACAGCGATGCAAATGCAACTGCGCTATTACTAATTGAAACGGTAAAAAAGCTTCGCAAATTGCCGCTGCTTACTTTGCAGCGGCTTTCCACGCTTGTAGATGACGGCAGCGATTTGAGCTGGTTTATTAAGCATACTGGGCAGCAGATGGAATATAGTACTGTATTCGAATCGAATGAATATGACTATTTTAATCAATTTGCATTGAAGGTTCGCGAATGGAGCGATGAACAGCCTCCGCGTTCAGGCGGCACAAGTGTGCTGCCATTAACGGATGTTTCATTTGACAATTATTTAGCTGAAGTAAGACAACGCTTCGAACAGAAATTCGAGAATTATGAGGAAAGAGAAGCGCAGGTAGCCATGTTTCAAGAGGTATACAGCGCTCTAAATCAGAATCAGCATTTACTTATAGAAGCAGGGACAGGAACAGGAAAGTCACTTGGTTATTTAATTCCTGCGCTTTATTATGGCATTCAGAACGGCAAAAAAGTTGTCGTTAGTACGCATACAATCAATTTGCAGGAGCAGCTTCGTCAACGCGATTTGCCATTGCTTGAGGAAATACTGCCATTTGAGTTTAGAGCTTCGATCTTTAAAGGCAGAGGGAATTATTTATGCTTGCGCAAATTTGAAGGTAAAATCAACACAAAAGATCTTGTATCGCCGATTGAGGATACGGTTACAGCTGCTCAAATGGTCGTATGGCTTGGAGAAACGGAAACTGGCGATCAGGAGGAGCTTAACTTCGGCAACAAGGGTGCTGAGTTTTGGTCTACAGTAGCGAGCGATACGGATTCATGCCTAAATCGAGCTTGTCCTTGGTTCAAAAGATGTTTTTATCATCGCGCGAAGCATGAAGCAAACATTGCTGATGTTACGATAACAAATCATTCCATGTTATTTACTGATGTTCAAGCTGATCATCGTTTATTGCCTTCCTATACTCATCTCATTATTGATGAAGCACATCATGTGGAAGAGGTTGCCGGCAAGCATCTAGGTATGCAAATTAACTACTTCTCTTTGACGCAGGCTGTTCTTCGGCTTTATAAAGATGCGCGCTCTGGATTATTGCCTGGGCTTCGCCAGAAGCTAATGTATGAGGATGACGCACATCAAGCTTCCTGGTTAGAGACGATTGATACCGTTATTCCTATTTTCCAAGAAATTAAGGAGCACTGGGATAAGCTGTTTGAAATGTTTTATAGCTTTACTTCAACTTCATCGGATGGACCAACTGAGAATGGTCAGTCGGTATGCCGCCTTAAGAAAAACGAGCTTCCAGCAGGCTGGGAGGACGGTGTTACGGTTGAAGGAAATATCCACACTGAACTTAACCGAGTCATTCGAACCGTCGATAAAATGGTTACCGATATTAAAGACCGTGTTGACGATTCCGGTGTTCAAGCGATAATAACGGATTTAAATGGCGCGGTACGTGATTTGTCTCGACTTAAGGATGAGCTTAGAACGTTTATCACCTTAGAGCTTGCGGACTCTGTGTTTTGGATTGAAGCAAGCAGCGTATACCGCTACAGATCTGTGCAGCTATACGGTGTCCCAGTAGATGTAAGCGCTCAGCTGCAAAAATATTTTTTTGATGTCAAAGAAAGTATCGTATTAACCTCTGCAACGTTATCTGTGCAAAAATCTTTTCAATACGCGGAGGAGCAGCTTGGGTTAACTGGATACGAACAGCAGGGCAGGCTTAAAACCGTTCAATTGCCTTCTCCGTTTAATTACCGGGAGCAGGCATTAGTTGTCATTCCACGCAACTTCCCAGTACTCAAGGGAGCAGCTGTAGATGACACCTATTTGGATATGCTTGTAAAATCGCTTTCTGATGCTGCAAAGGAAACGAAGGGCAGAATGCTAGTGCTGTTTACGTCCTATCGCATGCTGAGGCAGGTCTACGAGCCGCTTAAAGAGCTTTTAAGCGTTGCAGGTATTCAAGTGCTCGGACAAGGAATAGACAGCGGGAATCGCACGAAGCTTACAAGACGTTTCCGTCAAACGCCAGAGTCCGTTTTACTTGGCACGAGCAGCTTCTGGGAAGGTGTAGATATACCCGGAGAAGCTCTGATTTGCCTTGCCATCGTTCGTTTGCCATTCCAACCGCCTAACCATCCCTTAGTGGAAGCAAAAGCCGAGATGCTGCAGCGGCAGAAACAAAATCCTTTTATGAAATTGTCGATTCCCCAAGCCGTTATTCGCTTTAAACAAGGCTTTGGCCGTCTAGTAAGGACTTCACAAGACAAAGGGATCGTAATCATATATGATACTAGGGTAATCGACACTTACTACGGTAAACACTTCTTATATTCACTGCCAGGACCAAAAATCGAAACGATGCATATGGATCAAATGGTAGTGCGAATGAGAGAATGGTTAACGGATGAAAATGCAGCATTGCCGCAGGAAAATAAAGCTGTGTCTAGCGAAGAGGAGGAAAAACGATGAAGCAAACGAAAATATCGGAGGCTGTCGTCAGAAGGCTTCCCGTTTATTTGCAAGTACTAAATGAAATGCTTAATCGTGAGATTCAGACCATTTCTTCGCAGGATTTAGGCACTAAGCTTGATTTAAATCCTGCTCAAATTCGTAAAGATCTCGCTTATTTCGGAGAGTTTGGACGGAAAGGCGTAGGCTACGATGTTGTATATTTAATTGAGAAGATACGTCAAATTTTGAAGGTTGATCAGACGATAAAGGTTGCGTTGGTTGGAGCGGGCAATCTAGGTCATGCCCTATGCAATTACAATAAATACTCCAAGGATAATATGCAGATTACCGCCGTGTTCGATGTACATCCGAGCAAAATCGGAACGAGCATTAATAATTTGATTGTCATGCCGATGAGTGAGCTTGCTGCAACGGTTGCAGAGCAAAATATTCGGATCGGCATCATTACCGTTCCAGCATTTGAAGCACAAAATGTAGCTAATCAATTTGTCGAAGCAGGCATAGAAGGAATATTGAATTTTGCCCCTGCTATTCTACGAGTACCGGATGAAATGCGAATACATAATGCTGATTTCACAAGGGAATTGCTTAGCTTAGCCTATTATTTAGCCAAAGAGGGAGAGACGCAGGATGAGTCAGATTTGGATTGAAAATGGTTTGTTTATAACGATGGATGACGAAAATCCATCATTTAGAGGACATATGGTTGTATCCGATGATCGGATTAGTTATATAGGTACGGCTGTTCCTGAACAGCTTTCTGATACGGTGCAAAAAATAGACGGCAGCAAGCTGGCTTTTATGCCAGGACTTATTAATACTCACGGACATGCGGCGATGAGCTTGCTTCGCGGATATTCCGATGATCAAAATTTGCAGGTTTGGCTGGAACAGAAAATGTGGCCAATGGAAGGCAAATATGTTGATCAAGATACACGTGCAGGAAGTGCTCTAGCGATCGTTGAAATGCTGAAATCAGGTACAACAGCCTTTGTTGATATGTATGATCGTATGGATCAAGTTGCTCAAATGGTTGAGCAAAGCGGGATCCGAGGAGTTTTGACCAGAGGTGTTATCGGACTATGTCCTCCCGATGTACAAGAAGCAAAGCTTGCTGAAGCAATTGCTTTCGCTCGTGATTGGAACGGGAAAGCCGATGGACGCATAACCACGATGATTTCTCCACACGCGCCTTATACATGTCCACCAGCGTATATAGAACGTTTTGTACAAGCAGCTCATGATTTTGATTTGCCTTTGCACACGCATATGTCGGAAACGATAGCGGAAGTTGAGCAAAACGTGCGTGATTATGGACTTCGTCCGGTTGAGCATTTGGATCGGTTAGGCTTTTTCTCACGTCCTGCACTTGTAGCACATGCTGTACATCTGAATGATGCTGAGATCGAGCTGCTTGCTGCTAAAGGAGTTGCGGTTTCACATAATCCTGTAAGTAATCTTAAGCTTGCTAGCGGCATTGCACGCGTTCCTGATTTGATTCGCGCAGGTGTTACGGTATCGCTTGGAACAGATAGTGTGGCAAGCAACAACAATCTTGATTTATTTGAGGAAATTCGATTTGCAGCTTTGCTTCACAAGGGTGTATCTGGAGATCCTACAGCTATCCCTGCTTTGGAAGCATTGAAGCTTGGTACAGTGAATGGGGCAAAATCCATTTGGCAAGAGAAGAGCCTTGGTAGTCTAAAAGTAGGCATGAAGGCAGATTTCATCGCTATTGATATTGAACAGCCGCATTTCTACCCTCAGACGGATATCGTATCACATTTGGTCTACTCAGGTTCAGGCCGCGATGTGCGGCATGTATGGATTGATGGAAGACAAGTATTGAAAAACGGCGAATGCACTTGGCTTGATGAGGAGAAAATTCGTTACGAGGCACAAGCGAGCTTTGATCGCTTGCTGCAAGCTTAATGCGAGCAACAGCAAGGAAACGAAAGCCGTTTATGACACTTAAGCGATGGTTATTGTTAATTACAGCATTCCTCTTGCTGCTTCTAACCGTTTCTTTTATCTATTTCCGTGAAGTTCAGTCGCCTGAGTGGACAGCAATTAATGCGGCGAAGCAACAAGCGACTAAAGCAGCTGATCTTACGGAGATAGAAAAGGTACATCATCATATATGGCAAAAAAACAGTTGGGTCGTTGAAGGCATTAATCAACAGGATGAACATGTATATGTATGGCTGACTGAGAAGCAACAACCAGTTA
Source organism: Paenibacillus sp. FSL K6-3182 (assembly GCF_037976325.1). Taxonomy (NCBI): domain Bacteria; kingdom Bacillati; phylum Bacillota; class Bacilli; order Caryophanales; family Paenibacillaceae; genus Paenibacillus; species Paenibacillus sp. FSL K6-3182. The sequence goes on along the minus strand of NZ_CP150265.1, from coordinate 4,016,927 downwards.
TCATGAAAGCGACGGAAGGCATTTCTGAGAAGTCACTCAAAGAAGATTTCATCAGCAAGAGACCATTGGCAGAAATAAAGAGAATTCAGCCGGGTCTGCTTGATGACAAAACGGTGTGGGAGATCTATTATAATGACGGTGAAAAGCCTGATCATTACCGATATGATTTCTACCGTTTTGATGATGGTGCATTTATTGATTCTTATACGTTACCAGCAAAAACGGGGCCATAAGGCTCCGTTTCCTTTTATTGATGGACGATTCTTGCATAATTTCATGATATACTTTCGTATAGCGGAGTTGATATACGGATTGTTCATAAATTTATTGCAGGAGGGATTTTCATAATGATGAGACCACGTGTGATACCAATCGTGATTACTGCTGCAATTTCCGCTTCCGTTTTGTTCGGAGGCTGGGCTGTATATAATCAAGTGGCTGTAGCAGCTCCATTAGAGAAAGTTACAAAAGGCATTCAAGGTATTGTTTCTTCAGAAAAACCAGTTATGGATCGAAATAAAGTAGCTATTTCTCTTGAATTAACGCCGGATGCGAATCTCCGGGACATCTATGAAAGTATTGCGGCTAACGGAAAAGATGTAGTTGGCGACCGTAAGCTTGAGCTTAATATAGAAGAAAAATCGAATAAGCAGCTTGAAGATCTGTGGTATGCTTCCATGTTTGAAGTTGCAGAGGCGATGGAGCGCAAAACCTACTCTCATATTCCAGATGCGATGAAAGAAGCTGCAAAATCCATGAAAGATGTCACCGTGACGACTGAAATGGATGATACGAATGTGTATATTACGATTAAAAATAATGAAGCGGTGAAATATATCGTCCTGCCACGCACGCCAAACCAATTGGAGGCATGGTAATATGATGAAATATGGTAAAGAAATTGCTATAGGCTTACTTCCTGTAATTATTGCTTTTTTTATATATATTGGACAAAATGTTGTTCCCATCGTATTGCTGGGCATGTTAGGCTTTGCCGTAGTTTATGCAGCACGAGGTAGAGGCAAGCTGACCGCTTTGTCTAGCCAGAAGCGGCGTTCTGAAGAGAAAATGACACCACTCACCTTTGAGGAAATTGGAGGTCAGGAGCGTGCCAAGCAGGAGCTTGTAGAGGCACTTGATTTTCTCGTTCATCAAGAACAAATTGCTAAGCTTGGCATTCGGCCGCTAAAAGGCATCTTGCTGTCAGGCCCGCCAGGAACAGGAAAGACGCTGCTTGCTAAGGCAGCTGCTCAATATACAGATTCGATTTATTTGGCTGCATCCGGCAGTGAGTTTGTTGAAATGTATGTGGGTGTAGGCGCAGGACGTATTCGCGACCTATTCAAAGAGGCGCGTACAAAAGCGAATAAAGCGAAAAAAAGCAGCGCTGTTATTTTTATTGATGAGATTGAAGTCATTGGCGGCAAAAGAGATGGGGGTCAGCAGCGCGAGTATGATCAAACCTTGAATCAGCTTTTAACCGAGATGGATGGTATTTATGCAAATGAATCACCGCGTATTTTGTTAATTGCAGCTACTAACCGTAAGGAAATGCTCGATAGCGCATTGCTCCGTCCAGGCCGATTTGACAGGCACATCGGTGTTGAGCTTCCTGATAAAAAGGGCAGATTGCATATTTTGAACATCCATGCGAAAAATAAACCTATCCGCCCAGGAGTGAACTTAGAACGTATTGCAAGTGAATCTTTTGGTTTCTCCGGTGCGCAGCTGGAGAGCGTCATGAATGAAGCGGCGATTTATGCGATGCGTGAGAGCAGTGAAACCATCGCTGAACAACATTTATCGATGGCTATTGATAAGGTTATGATGGGTGAAAAAACGGATCGTGAGGCATCAAAAGAAGAGCGTGAACGGATTGCGCTTCATGAGCTTGGACATGCAATTATGGCTGAACTGATGCGTCCAGGCAGCGTGTCACAGGTTGCATTGTCTCCGCGCGGTCAAGCGTTAGGTTATGTTCGTCACAATCCGCAGCAGGATCAATATTTGTACACAAAACAGTTCCTTAACGGTCAAATTATGATTGCGCTAGGCGGAGCTGCTGCTGAAGAAATGTTCTATGGTGATCGGAGCACTGGATCAAGAGGTGACTTCGAACAATCGATGAATATAGTCAAAACATTAGTGGAATCGGGATTGACTGATCTTGGCATTATTGATTCTTCGATGATGACAAAAGATGGATGGGCAAGCATCAATCGAACCATTTTGGATGAGCTGATGCTGCAAACAAAAGGTCTGCTTGAGTCGAATAGAGAAGTGTTTATCAAGTCTCTTCAGACGCTTCTGCGTGAGGAAACATTGAGCGGAGATGAGTTTAGAAAGCTCTTTTCTTCCAATACAGCAGCATGAAGCGTTTACAATATTACAATTTGAAGGCGGAGTTGTCGTCCGCCTTCTTTTTTTGATGAAATTCGTTATAATAAGATTGAACTATCTTTGCAGAGAAAACTTCTATTATGTTTTAAGAAGAATTCTCCCCACACTAAAGGAGCTAATACATTGCATATCAAAACGGTTGGAGTTGTAGGAGTAGGCACGATGGGTCAAGGGATCGCGGAAATGCTGGCCTCCAAAGGATTGGATGTTATCATTATCGAGCGTTCGGATGATCGCCTAGATTATGGTAAACAAATGATTGAAGTAAGCTTGGATAAACAAATCGAGAAGTGGGCGCTCACGAATTCCGAGAAGAAGCTGATTATGAATAGAATAGAGGCGACAACAAGCTACGAGAAGTTAGCGGATTGTGAGCTTGTTATTGAAACGATAACTGAAGATTTGGAATTGAAAAAAGCTGTATTTGAAAAGATTGATCAAATTTGCGGTCCAAATGTTATTTTAGCGAGCAATACATCTACTCTAAGCTTAACAGAGCTAGCTAGCTTTACGAAGCAGCCGAGCCGCGTAATCGGCATGCATTTTATTTATCCAGTATTCAAAATTGATCTGGTGGAAATTGTTCGCGGCCTTAAGACATCAGAGGAAACATTTTTGCGTACGAAACATTTTGTGGAAGAGGTTATTCACAAAAAAGGAGTTATGGTATTTGAATCTCCTGGTTTCGTAACTACACGACTCATTTGCTTATTTATAAACGAAGCCTTGCATGTACTCGAGGAAGGGGTCGCGTCGGCTGAGGATATTGACAGCGCAATGCGTATCGGCTACTCCTTCCAGCATGGACCTTTCGAGATGTGTGACCGTTTCGGTCTTGATTCCGTGTTGGCAGCTCTTGAGAGAATGTTCCGCGAGTATGGCGAGCTGAAATATCGTCCTTCGATCGTGCTGAAAAAAATGGTGCGCGCTGGACATCTCGGAGCCAAATCAGGAATCGGCTTCTTCAAATATGATACGGATGGGGATCGGATTTAAATGAAAGTACTCGTAATTAATGCAGGAAGCTCCTCTTTAAAATATCAGCTTTACAACATGCGTGACGAATCAGTTCTGGCAAGCGGACGCGTGGAACGGATCGGAATGGATTCTTCGATTGTTACTCATGAACCAGTTGACAAGCCCGAGGTTCGTAAAGTTAGTGAAATATTGGATCATGTTGCTGCTGTTAAACAGGTTATCAATATGCTTACCAACCCGGAGTTCGGAGCGATCGCTAATCTGAACGAAATCGAAGCTGTTGGCCATCGTATCGTTCATGGCGGCGAGGCATTTAGCAGTTCAGTGCTTGTAACACAAGAGGTTAAGCTTGAGATTCGTCGATTGTTTGATTTGGCGCCGCTTCATAACCCAGCTCATATGATGGGTATTTTGGCGGTAGAAACAAATTTGCCTGATGTACCTCAAGCGGTAGTATTTGATACGGCATTCCATCAAAGCATGCCGAACACATCGTATTTATATCCAATTCCTACTGTGCTATACCGTCGTCACAAGGTTCGCAGATATGGTTTTCATGGAACGTCTCATTCCTATGTGAGCGCTCATGCAGCAGAGTATTTGCAAAAACCATTGGAATCAATCAAAATGATTACTTGCCACATTGGAAACGGTGCAAGCTGTACAGCCATTTTGAATGGCAAGTCCTTTGATACAAGTATGGGAATGACTCCACTTGAAGGTCTTATGATGGGTACCCGGAGTGGAGATATTGATCCAGCGATCGTGCCATTTGTTATGAATAAAGAGGAATTGACTTTAAATGAAGTTAATTCTATGCTGAACAAACATAGCGGTATGTTGGCGATTTCCGGTATTAGCAGCGATATGCGCGAGGTGACAGAGGCGATGCTTGAAGGCGACAAAAACGCAAAGCTTGCTTTTGACATGTATGCTTACCGAGTTAGAAAATATATTGGCGCATATGCCGCGGCGATGAACGGCGTAGATACGATTGTGTTCACTGCTGGAGTAGGTGAAAATTCTGTCGCTCTACGCAAAGCGATATGCGAGGGCATTTCATTCTTGGGTATTGAGCTAGATGAAGAGCGCAATTCAGAGCGTCGCAAAGATATTCGTGAGATTACGACGGACAGCTCACGTATTAAAGTTTTAGTTGTTCCTACGAATGAGGAGCTCCTCATTGCAAGAGACACGTATAACTTAGTTAAGCAAAAGGATACGTCTGCACAGGCGTAGTCGTATAGGAGGCAGCTGGCAGTGAACAACGAGATATGGAAAGCTTACTCGCATGGTATGGCTGCTGCGTTGCAGGAAGGCGGCGTTTATGTATCGGCGATGCTGCTGCGAACTTACCGTCAGCTGGAGTTGTCGGATACAGAAGCGATGCTGCTTCTGCAAATCATGGTCTATATGGAAGCGGACATGAATGATTTCCCGACGCCAGAGCAATTGGCTGAGCGGATGGGCCTGAGTGTTAGAGAAGTTGGACAAACCCTTGGCCGGCTGATGAAAGAAGATTTTCTTACAATTGACGAGTACGTTGACAGTTCTACGGGGATGCAGTCAGAGCGTTATAACTGGACAGGCTGGCTGCTTAAGGCAGCTGCGTTAACCGCGGAGCAGAAGCGTGAATCGCGAAAGGCAGAGCGTCAGCCAGTCAAGCAGCAAGCCGCGCCGTCATCGGACTTATTCAGTGTATTCGAGCAAGAGTTTGGACGCTTATTATCTCCTATAGAATGCGAGACGATTTCAGGTTGGCTTGATCATGATCGATATACAGACGAAATTATTCGTTTTGCTCTAAAAGAAGCCGTTTTTGCGGGCAAGCTTAGCTTGCGTTATATTGATCGGATACTTATCGAGTGGAGCCGCAATCGAGTAACGAATGCAGATGAGGCTCGCGCACATGCGCAAAAATTTCGTGGAGGAAGAGGCTAAGCCATGCGGCTTAGCTCTTTTTTTTATGTAAAAGGGTCACATTATTATATATAGCTAAGGTTTGATCGCGTAGAGTAATCCAACATAAGGGGTAAGCCGGTTGATGACAGTGGAATATCCACGTTTGTTGAACCAGTTCAGATGTTCGGATACAGAGGAAAGATGCCAGTTAGGCGGTATGACAAGCTTTGTTTCTAACTCTTCAGAAAGTATTTTATCATCGTCAACCACGTCCTCATCCATTAACCCCGTAATCACAAGCCGTCCCCCATTTATTAAAACGCGGTCCATTTCTTCTAGTGCCAGAAGCTGTTGTGAACGATTCAAGTGATGCATAGCAAAGCTGCAGCCTATAAAAGAATAACTGGATGGTGCGAGAGGCAGTGCGAGCAAATTGCCTTGTTTTGCATCAATGGCAGGGAGCCTTTCTCTTATGATCGAGAGCATTTCAGTCGATTGCTCGACAACGGTAAGCTTCGTACCGGCCGCAGCTAGCATGCTGGAGAGATTGCCGCTACCTGCTCCTATTTCTAAGCCAAGCTCATCAAACCGCGGATCAAGCCATTCAACGGTTCGCAGCAGTGCCATATTGTATTGCTCCTCCGATAGAATACCGCTAAGTGTAATGATAGGTGCTTTGTATCCGTGCTGAATCGCTATCTCATCGTAATTCCATTGATCGCTCCAAGAGGCTCGCGATAGCCGGTTTTGTTTAATTTCTTCAGCGGCCAGCTCTGCTTGTGTCAATTCAGCTGCTCCTTTTCTGTGCCATGCCGAAATCGTTTCATCAAGCGCTTGCAGCGCTTTTGTTGCTGTGATCCATTGCTCATACAGCAATGCTCGAGCGCCATCCACACTTCGAATAAAAGCGTCCGGCTCATTGATCACGTTTAGAGCATCCTGTATTGCAGATACGGATAAGCCCAATTCTCTTAGCGATATGATCCAGCGGAGCCGAATGATGTCCTCAATGGAATAGTCGCGATACTTGTTCTCTATTGCTTTATATGGATGAATTAGACCTTTTTCTTCATAAAAACGCAGTGTACGCGGCGTGACACCGAGTTGTTTTGCTGCTTCATGCACCTTCAATAGAGCCACCTCCTCTTGCCATTATGAACGTTTACGTTACGTTAAAGTCAATATAGTAGATTCCGTTTTTCATGTTAAATGAGAAATTTAACATGATTGTTAAAGACAACAAATTGTTTCGAGTTTACTCATATAAGCAGATAAATATGGTAAAACATTTAAAAAAAAGTTTATAGTTAGGTTACGATAAAAGTGATTCGATTAAATCTCGCTGAGGCATTAACTACAAGGAGGATATTTATGTCAGATAAACATTTATTTATGTTTGGCGGTGGAGCACCGTTCAATGAAAGCTTAGCAAAAAAATTTGGAGCTCTGGCATCAAAAGGGTTAAGCAAAGTTGTAATCTTATTTATTGAGCAAGAGGGTTGGCAAGAATACATGACGAAATATACCGATCAAATAGGTTTTCATGATGTTGATCAGTTTGTATATTTCGCCTTGGATGCATCACCTTCAAGCGATTTATTAGAACAGCTTCAATCAGCTACAGGAGTGATTATAAGCGGCGGTGATACTGAGCTTTATCGAGATTATATCGTGGAAACAAAGCTCGGCACAATAATAAAAGCATTATACACAGAAGGCGTGCCAGTTGCAGGTTTTTCGGCTGGCGCCTTAATTAGTCCTAATGTATGTGTAATTCCACCCATCGACAACAGAGCGAATGAACACCTTTTTCTCAAAGGTCTTGGATTAATAAATCATTGCGTCATTAGTGCGCATTTCTCAAAATGGGATGAAGAAAAGAACTTATTGGCTGCACTCTCCAAAACCAACTTGTCAACGGGTTATGGGATAGATGATGCTTCTGGCATTTATTTTAAAAACGAACGGATATCAGAGACGGCGGGGCAGATTTATTTTTATTGTTGAAAAGAGTGAGGGTGTTTACAACGAAGGAGGAAGATTGTTATTTCAAACGGTAAATCAATGATAGCAGCAAGCTTTATTCTAGGTGTATCTTATATAGTGGGTTGTATGTTTTTGGAGAAAAACGAAGTGCCTAATAAAGAACAGTCCGACATCACAATAAGCGTGGAAAAACCTTTGCTAACGATAGAAGAGGCAGCAAATTATTTGCATTTATCGGAAAATGAAATTAAACAAATCATTCATACTGAGCAAATTCAGCTGACTACAGCAGGGTCCTTTTCTGGCGTTATGTTCCCCTACATAAAAGTTGGTGAGAAATTTTATATTAGCAAAAATGAGTTAATGGTTTGGATTAATGAAACGTCGAGAGAAAGGCGGGAGTATGCTGCAGGATCAGTTATCCAATAACAGTTGATCGGGAAGGGAAGAGCGAGGATTGCCTATCGTTCAGGAGGAGTTATCATTTTGATGGACATGTTTTTAGGTGGGTTATAAGTTAGCTGGAAAACTCCCGCTAATCAGTACTTTGAAACGTAAAAAATGCTGATTAACGGGAGAAAGTCCTTCTAAAAAATGAAATGATCAAGCTGGAAAATGCTTAAGCTTTACCACGCTGCAGCAATTCCAAACGATATACGTATTCAAAAATAAATTCAAATGCTTCAAGGTGGCGTTTTGCCTCAAATGCGTTTGCTCCCCAAGCGTAAATGCCATGCTTGCGCAGCACGATGCCAGGTATGCTTTTCACGATACGCTCCGTTATTTCCGGTACGATAGAAGGGATATGTGCAAAGTTCGAAACGATTGGAATATCAATGTGTGCTTCCTCGTCCCAAATGTTAAACCCTTTGATCAGCTCAACGCCATCTACCGGCACAGACTTGCGATCCCAGAAATACTCTGAGATTACGCTGTTAAATACGGTATGCACGTGGAAAATAGCGCCAGCCCCAGTTAATTTGTAAATTTCACAATGGATCAGTGTTTCAGCGGATGGCTTTAAGCGTGTTGTTTCGCATGGCTTCCCATCTTGATCAACAAACAAATAATCCTCTGGTGTATGAATCGTTTTGTCCTTACCACTTGCCGTAATAGCAAATTGAAATTCATCGGGGTTATAATCGCCTACACGGATCGATAAATTGCCACTTGTGCCAGGAAACCAGCCGCGTGAAGCGAACAGCTCCTTAACGTCGCGAAGTTCAGATAAAGCGCGTTGTTTGTCTTCTAAAGCAATTTGCTCAAAACTCATTTTGTTGACTTCCTTTCAGCATTCATAGTGTTGATAATATCGTGGAATGTTTCGTATTCGTGATGCGGCAGTCCGAGCTCCTTGCATTTCACCGTAAGGTGGGAGCGGGAATAGACGATATCAGCAAGCTTAGCGCCTTCAAAGTCGGTTACGCTGTCGCCAATAATGATGCGTTCGAATTGCTCTTCAGGGAAGCGACGCATAATGGTTGTTTTACACATGCCGCAGTTGTTGGTGCAATGAGCATCACACGGATTTGGCCACAAAATCTCAATTTGCTCACCGCTGAAATCACTGCCGTTGCAATAAATATGATCTTTTGGTATGTCGAAAGCTTCAAGAATAGGATAAACAAAAAAATCAATGCCGCCGCTAGTTACAAAAAAATCAATCTGCTGCTCTTTGCAATAGTTTAGAAATTCAGCGAAGCCTTCGCGAATGCGTACATTGGAAATACTGAAATCGATAACTTCTTTCTGCATAGAAGCAGGAAGGAGGCGGAACATTTGTCCAACGCCATCCATAATTGAAATCTCTTGCGCAATCGTTCGCTCTGCAATGTTTTCCCAGCCTGCTGGATTAAAATGTTTAATAATTGCGATAATGTTGTCATTAACGGTAATCGTTCCATCAAAATCACAAAACACGATGCGTTTCTTAGTTGTATTCATTTCAGTCATTATTCTTTGATCCCCCATGCTTCAATTGCTGCCAATAGCGCTTCATTGCCCGGTTGCTCAGCGGCATTGCGAAGAGGAACTCCATTTAGTGTAGCAGTAATCGCTTGACGGAATGCTTGTCCGCCAGCTGCAGTTCCCATGGCATGACCATGAATACCCCCGCCAGCGTTTACAACCACGTCGGTACCGAAATCTTTTAGAATCAGAGGCACCAGTCCAGGATGAATGCCCGCCGATGGTACAGGGAAGCTCGTTTTCAGCCCGTGAAGCGGCGCAAGCAAAGCTTCCTTAACCGCTAAATTCTCTTCTTTTGGCATAACAACCGAGCCGTAAGGTGAAGGGAAGAGCACAAGATCGGCACCAGCAAGACGCATTAACTTCCCAAGAAGAAGAGAAGCGCTAATGCCATAATGAGGCGATGGGTACATCGCTCCAGCCATTGCAGGGTGAGCTGCTATAGGGATATTAATGGATTTGTCACTGCTAAGCTCATGAAGCACATCATAGCCATAAGCAAGAACGTTAAATAGAAGTGCGTTGGCGCCTGCGTTAATCGCTTTTCGAGCATTCGCAGCAAGAGCTGAGGTAGGCCCTGTCAAGTTAACGGCATAAAGCAGCTTTTGGCCGGTCTCTGCTTCAGCGCGACGCGCTGCATCCATACAAGCTTCGACACGTTTCTCAAGAGGGGTAAGTGGATTCTCAAATAGGATTTCATCATCCTTGATTAAGTCTACACCGCCAAGCGCTTGCTTATAGAACTGATCTTGAAGATTGGCTAGATCATATCCGACAACCGATTTGAAAATACTCATTAGCAGCGGACGATCATGAACGCCAAGCAAATCGCGAACACCGTTTAGTCCAAACTTAGGACCAGGGAAAGCAGATGCAAAATCTTCGGAAACGTCGAGATCCATAAGCTTGATTTTGCCGTCCATGGACAGCTTGCCGAATACAGTTACTAGCAAAGCAGGGAGGTCTCGGCTGAAGTTGATGTCTGGGTAAGCAATTCGAATGTCGGCATAGCGTTCACCGGGCTCTGCATTTTCTGGCTCATGGACAGTAACGGACAATACTTTTCCAAGATGCTTTTCCATATTCGCCTTTTGCGCTTCAGGAAGCTCAGTCCAGCTGCCGACGGTTAAGCCAACAGCAATCGAAAAAGCCTTTTTATTGAAATCCGCTCGATCATCATAAGAACGATACGTTGCAATACAAACTCCAATCATTCGTTAATGCTCCTCTCGATAGCTTCTCCAAGCTCGCCTGCACGTTCTGCTGAGCGATGGATAGCTTTCTTGATTGTTTCTGAAAAATGATTTTCGGCCATCAGCTCAAGAGCTGCCTGCGTCGTCCCATTTGGCGATGTGACCTTGCGCCGAAGCTCTGCTGGCTCTTCGCCAGTATGACGAACCATTTCCGCTGCACCAAGAACCGTTTGAACGACAAGCTCCTTTGCTGCTGTCTCCGAAAAGCCTAGTTGGATTGCGGTATCGATCATCGACTCCATAAAGTAATAGACATAAGCTGGTCCGCTGCCTGATACGCCTGTGACTGCTTGCTGAAGTGATTCGTCTACGATTGCATTTATGCCAACAGAGCTGAAAATCGCTTCTGTAAGTGCTTTTTGCGAAGTGGTCACAATATCTGAATAACTAATTCCAGTTGCTCCAAGCCCAATTGTGCTGGATGTGTTCGGCATAGCACGTACGACAGACGCCTGACCACCAAGCAGCTGCTCGATTGCTTTGATCGATAACCCGGCAATGACCGATATAATAAGCTGTTTAGAAGAAATGAACGGCTTAATGGATGCGATCGCTTCAGCAGCATCCTTAGGTTTCATGGCTAGAAAAATAATGTCTGCCTCTTTTAAATAAGCTTCATTAGAGGAGCCTTGCACGATGGTTTGTATACCGTATAGCTCATTTAGTTCAGAGAGCCGATCTTTATTTTGTCGATTGAGCATTGAAATCTGATTAGGTGCAATGAGGTTTTTGTTAATTAGACCTCGCGCAATGGCTTCCGCCATCGATCCAGCACCATAGAAGCAAATTTGCTGACTGGCAATTGCAGTTTGTGTAAGCTGTGTCATGAAGTATTCCTCCGTTGTTCCATTGATATTGGACTAAATTTGTCCTGTTAGCCCCGTATTTGTCCAGTTCCATAAACAAGATATTTAGTAGACGTCAATGCAGGCAAACCCATTGGACCGCGTGCATGAAGCTTTTGTGTACTAATGCCGATTTCAGCTCCGAACCCGAATTCAAATCCGTCGGTAAAGCGAGTAGAGGCGTTATGATAAACGGCAGCCGCATCTACATCTTGAATAAATCGCTCAGCGTTCTCAGAGTTTTCAGTCACAATACATTCGGAATGTTTTGTACTGAAACGGCGGATATGTGCAAGCGCGGCGTCAAGATCAGAAACGACGCGGATATTCATAATATAATCATTGTATTCTGTACTATAGTCCTCATCTGTTGCTGGTTTGATGCCTGTGAGAAGGGAAGCTGTTCTTTCGCAGCCGCGGAGCTCAACGCCTGCTTGAACAAAACGATCAGCAAGTGCAGCCAAATGCTGTTCTGCAAAAGCTTCGTGAACGAGCAAGGTTTCCATGGAATTGCAAACCGATGGCCGTTGTACTTTGGCGTTAAAGGCAATCTCGACAGCCATCGTATAGTCAGCGCTGGCATCTATGAAGGTATGGCAAATACCAGCTCCTGTTTCGATGACCGGTACAGTTGCATTTTCTACGACATTTCTAATTAGCGATGCGCCTCCACGAGGAATGACAACATCAAGCAAGCCATTAAGCTTCAGCATTTCGTTAACCGAGGCACGATCTGAATCCTCTATTAACTGAATGGCATCAGCTGGCATTGCCGTATCTGAAAGAGCATTTTTTAATACCTCTACGATTTTACGATTTGACTCGATAGCAGCTGATCCGCCACGAAGCACGACGCAGTTGCCAGTTTTTAAACATAATCCAGCCGCATCGACAGTAACATTGGGACGAGCTTCATAGATCATGCCAATGACGCCGATTGGAACTCTGATCTTATTTACTTTTAGTCCGTTAGGACGATCGAAATGCTCAAGCAGCTCACCAACAGGGTCCGGAAGCTCAACAATTTGTCTAAGTCCCTCAGCAATGGATGCTACACGATCTTTATTTAAGGCAAGGCGATCGAGCATGGAAGGGCTTGTGCCTTGCTCGCGACCTCGTTGCAGGTCAAGCTCATTCGCAGTAATAATTGCGTTAGTCTCGGCGATTAATGCATCAGCCATACGAGATAGAGCAGTATTTTTTTGTTCTGTGGACAAACGATTCATAATGGCAGTTGCATCTTGAGCTAAAGTTGCTTTTGTTCTCACTTCACTGATCATAGCGGAATCCCCCTTATTATTTTAATGTAATCCATTCGTCTCGATGAATAAATTCGATACGGGATACATCGACTCTACGTTTAACTTCTTCAGTAGTAAGGCCAGCCACAGCTTGAATTTGCCATGCTGCATAATTGACAACGCCTCTGCCAATGGTTTGGCCTTGTGGATCAATGACTTCGACGACATCTCCGGAATGGAAATCGCCTTGAATTTCTTTTACGCCGGCAGGGAGGAGGCTTTTGCCGCCTTCCAGCAAGGCTTGAACAGCGCCTTCATCTACAAAAACCTTGCCTAGCGGCATAGAGTGAAAGCCAAGCCATTGCTTCTTCATCGGAAGGCTGTTCAGCTTCGTATCAAAATATGTACCGCGGCCATTGCCTTCCACAGCTAGCTTCAGATCGCCTTCTTGCTGCACCTTACCGATAAAAGCATGTACGCCGCCGCGCATGGCGATGCGTGCTGCTTCGATTTTGGAACGCATGCCGCCTGTTCCGACGGAAGAGCCAGCTCCGCCTGCGAGCTTCATAATATCTTCAGATATTTGATCGACGCGCTCGATCTTGACCGCTTGCGGATTTTTACGAGGGTCCTCTGTGTATAAGCCGTCCATATCGGTAATGATGATCAGCTGTGAAGCTTTCGTCATCGCAGCGACAAGCGCTGATAAGCTGTCGTTATCTCCGAATTTAGGAACAAGCTCGTCGGTTGCCACCGTATCGTTTTCGTTAATAATCGGTATGATGCCAAGCCGCAGAAGCTCTTCGATTGTCATAAGTGCATTTTGAATACGGCGGCGATTGGAGAAATCCGCACGCGTAAGCAAAATTTGTGCAGCTACTATGCCATAACCGTTGAAGGCTTCTTGATAGGCTTGCATAAGCAGCGCTTGCCCTACAGCAGCGGCTGCTTGTTTTTCATGAACGATTTTTGGCTTTGCAGCATAACCGATTTGACGAAAGCCAGCTGCAACAGCACCTGAAGTTACGAGCATCACGCCATTTCCTTTTTTATGCAAGGAAGCGAGCTCTGATGCGAAATATTGAATACGCTCGCGGTTTAGACCGCCTTCTTCCGAGGTAAGCGAGCTGCTGCCAATCTTTACGACTATACGTTCCGTCATCATTAATCCCATCCTATGCTTGTTTGGTGACAACAAAAAAGACTTTCGTCCATAAAGGACGAAAGTCTTTGCTTCCGCGGTACCACCTTTGTTGATAATCCTTAAATAGAATTATCCAGCTTAAGCCTATAACAGAAGGCGCTGTCCGGTTCATAGCCGGCCGCTCGGAGGTAGGTTCAGCAAGCGGCCTTCGGTAAATTCTTGCAGCCCATGGAATTTACTCTCTGATCGCGACCCATCTTGCTTAATTGTCCCGTCATCACGTTTCATGTTCAATTCCTACAAGCATATCACGATCCCATGCTGCTGTAAAGCAAGGTGAATGACGGATATATTCTAAAATAAATTTAGTTTTCCAATCCGTTCAATCGCTTCTTGCAGGCGTTCTTCACTTGTAAGAAGACCAAGCCGAACAAAGCCTTCACCATGGGTACCAAACCCTACGCCGGGAGCAACAACAACATCAGCCTCATAAAGCAGAAGGTCCGCAAACGATTCTGATGTATAGCCTTCAGGTACAGGCAGCCAGCAGAAAAAAGATCCTCCTGGTCGAGCGGCTTTCCAACCAATTTGGTCAAGGGCTGTAAACAGGGCATTGCGACGGCTTTCGTACATTGCTGTAAGTTCGGCGACACATTGCTGTGGCCCCGTCAGTGCAAGTGCGGCTGCTTCCTGAATGCCACCGAATAGGCTGCAATAATAATGATCTTGGATTAAATTGATTAGCTTGACGATTTGAGCATTTCCGATCGCAAAGCCAACACGCCAGCCAGCCATGTTATAGGTTTTGGACAGCGTATAAAACTCAACGCCTACTTCTTTGGCGCCTGGCGTCTGCAAGAAGCTGATCGGTTGATTATCATCGAAGCCAATTGCGCCATAAGCGAAATCACTTGCAACAACGATACCGTGCTTTTTTGCGTATTCCACCGTTTGTGCATAAAATGCCGCATTAGCAACAGCACCTGTTGGATTGTTCGGATAATTCATGAACATTAGCTTTGCACGCTCGGCTATTTCTGGACTAATGGCATTATAATCCGGCAAATAGCTGTTTTGTTCTGTTAACGGCATAAATGACATCTCGGCACCTGCAAGCGCCACCCCAGACCAATAGTCAGGATAACCAGGGTCCGGCACGAGACAGACATCGCCGGGATTAAGCAGGCATTGGCTAATTTCGACAAGGCCAGTTTTTCCTCCAAAGAGGATTGCGACTTCAGTAGTGGGATCTATATCTACGTTATAATCCTCTTTGTACCGCTTCGCCACAGCTTCCTTTAGAAAAGGGTAGCCGCTAAAGGGTGGATATTTATGGTACAAAGGATTAGCTGCAGCTTCCTGTAGCTTCGCAACAATATGGGGAGGAGTCGGTTGATCCGGATTGCCTTGTCCCAAATTGATGACATCGCGTCCTTTGGCCGTTTGAGCATTTGCTTTGGCGACCAGCTTGGCAAAAAATTGCGTCGGAAGTACATTCATCCGTTCCGCAGGTTGAATAAGGTGTTGACCGATTTGTGTTTCCATACCTCACACTCCACATGACAAAATCGCTATCTATTTAGGCAATAGCTTTAATGTAGCATGAATAGCGGGAGATGAGAAGCGGCTGGTTATGCAGTCGGAATGCCTACCCTGTCAATAAAGGGTTTAATATCGGCTTTGAACAGGAATAAAAAAGGTCTGCGCTTCTCATCAAACACGAGCAAGAGAGGAGGCTTTTCCTTACAATAAAAGAGAAAAAGATCATCGGATGAAACAGAAACGTCATTTGCTTTGATGGTAACGGCCTTCTCAAGAGGAACACGATACACATAGCTGCAGCTTGAATCATTTGTCATTTGCGGTGCAAGACCAGTGATGGAACCAACCCATGAAGAAGCCATCTCTTGATATTTGGCGTCATTTGGGATTGTCTTTGTTACTTTACCGGCGGCTACATCGAATACTTGAACTGGCTTAAGCCCTGTTTCTGGGTTGGGAGCGCCGCTAAGTGCTTGATGAGCAGAAGCGAAGTTGGCAAACAGGAAAATCGAGCAGCAAGCAAGAAGCATTGCAGCTATTCGTTTTGGAAGCATAACAGACATTCTCCTTTATGTTCGTAAAGTAGTAAATCCCTCGTTGTTACGTTTCCCATCTTGACACAGAACCATGACAGGGTATCATTAGGTGAAAAAAGGATCAACAGGAGGAACGGCATATGAGTAAACCATTGCGGCTCGCATTGCTGCAAATGCATATAGAAGCAGGAAATCCAGAAGCTAACTTCACTAAGCTGGCGAGCATGCTTGAAGAAGCGGTGAGCCAAACGAATAAACCGGATGTCATTATGTTTCCGGAAATGTGGAACACAGGTTACGCTTTAACTGAAATAAAAACGATTGCAGATCGTGAAGGCGAACGCACTCGTGCTTTTTTATCTGATTTCAGCAAGAAGCACAACGTTCATATTATTGGAGGATCAATCGCGGAACTAAAGGAAGATAAAGTGCTGAATACGATGTATGCCTTCGATCGCTCGGGCAATGTTGTATCCGATTATTCAAAAATTCATTTATTCCGTCTTATGGATGAAGAAAAATATTTGGCTGCAGGAGATAAGCTTGGCAAGCTTGAGATAGAAGGGACAAAAGCAGGTATGATGATTTGTTATGACATCCGCTTCCCTGAGCTAGCTCGCAAGCTTGCGCTGGATGGAGCCAAATTGCTATTCGTTCCAGCAGAATGGCCGCATCCAAGACTTCATCATTGGCGTACTTTGCTTACTGCACGTGCAATTGAAAACCAAATGTTCGTGATCGCGTGCAACCGTATGGGCTCGAGCGGTGACACTAATTTCTTTGGTCACTCGCTCGTGCTTGATCCTTGGGGAGAGACGATAGCGGAAGCTGGCGAAGAGGAAACGATTATATACGCAGACATCGATTTGGATTTAGTTGATGCTGTACGTACAAAAATTCCTGTTTTTGAAGATCGCAGACCTTCTATTTATGAAGCTTAATTACCGATAACTGCTAATAGTCATATTGAGTGTACGGATAAATGCTTCAGCAGCTTTGGATAAATATCTGCCTTTGCGGCTCGCCACGACTAAAGTTCTTGTAGGCTTGGACGACAAGGGAAGGTAAACAGGCATAAAATCAGAGCCTTTGACTCGCGTCAGCATTTGCGGGACAAAGGCTATTCCCATTCCGCCTGCCACTAAGGATTGAATGGTTTCCATATTGCTGCTCTCGAATACGATTTGCGGAGTGAAACCTGATTGCTCACACAGTTCAACTGTAATTTGCCGAAAGCCTTGTCCGCGCTTAAGTCCAATAAACGGCTCTTTATCTAGTTCGGAAATCGAGATTGAGCCTTCTCTTAGTGCAAGAGGGTGCTGTGGAGGGACGGCTAAGCAGATTTCTTCCTCCAAGAATGGTTCCCATGCGAGAGAGTTGTCAATGAGCGGCAGCGAGAGCAGACTTAAATCGGTACCGCCGCTCGCAGTAAGCTGCTCAAGCTTTGCAGTTGTTTCTTCAACTAGAACGACTTCAATCTGCGGATATTGTTCACCGAATACCGGCAAAACAAGCGGCAGTATATGTGAGCCAGTTAGCGGCAATGTACCGACAACAAGTCGTCCGCGCCGCATTTGCGCCATATCGTCCATTTCCTGCTTTAACTGCTCAACAGCGTCAAGAATTGCTTGTGATTTATGAACGAATACTTGTCCAGCTTGCGTTAGTTCTACAGAATTTGTTGTTCGCCGGAATAGAAGTACGCCGATTTCTTGCTCAAGCTTGGAGAGCTGCTGACTTAGCGAGGGCTGAGCGATATGAAGCTTTTCCGCTGCTCTTGAGAAGTTTTTCTCTGAGGCGATTTGAATAACATAATTTAATTGTCTCAATTCCATATAAATTTTCCTTTCAATTGTTTATTATGTAAGGAATCTACTATTATAGTTATTACCTATAGACGTTATAGATATTATATCTTGGATCAATGAAGAAAGAAATGTTATAGTAGTTTCAGTTAAGAAAAGCAGAAGATTCAATGAAACGGTGGGGTGAACATAATGACGAAAAAGACAATGTTTGAAAAGATCTGGGATAATCACGTCATTAATCAAGAAGAAGGCAAGCCAAGCGTCATTTATATCGATTTGCAGCTTGTACACGAAGTAACATCTCCGCAAGCGTTTGAAGGCTTGCGTCTATCAGGCCGCAAAGTGCGTCGTCCTGATCTTACTTTCGCAACGATGGATCACAACGTACCAACGAAAGATCGCTTCAACATTACAGATCCAATTTCCAAACAACAAATTGACACGCTTACACAAAACTGTAAAGACTTCGGCGTAACGTTGTTTGATCTTGACAGCATTGACCAAGGTGTTGTTCACGTAATGGGTCCTGAGCTGGGTCTAACGCATCCAGGTAAAACAATCGTTTGTGGAGACAGCCACACATCTACTCACGGTGCTTTCGGCGCATTGGCGTTCGGCATTGGTACAAGTGAGGTTGAGCACGTTATGGCTACTCAATGCTTGCAGCAATCGAAAGCAAAAACGCTTGAGGTTCGCTTTAACGGCACTCGCAAGCCAGGCGTAACAGCAAAGGATTTGATTCTTGGCGTTATTGCTCAGTACGGAACAGATTTCGCAACTGGTTATGTTATTGAGTTTACTGGCGAAGCCATCACAAGCTTGACTATGGAAGAGCGGATGACAGTTTGTAATATGTCAATCGAAGCAGGCGCACGCGCTGGTCTCATCGCTCCAGATGAAACAACATTCAACTATCTTCGCGGCCGTCAATATGCGCCAGCTAACTACGAGGAAGCAGTTGAAGCTTGGAAACAACTTACTACGGATGAAGGTGCAGAGTATGACACAGTCGTTCACTTCGACGTTGACGCTCTAATCCCGCAAGTGACTTGGGGAACTAGCCCAGGCATGGGTACCAACATTACAGCTAAAGTTCCTTTTCCTGCTGATCTTCCAACGGAGAACGAGCGTAAAGCTGCTGAAGCAGCACTTGAATATATGGATCTTAAGCCTGGAACACCTATGAACGAAATCGCAATTGATTATGTATTCATCGGTTCATGTACAAATGGCCGTATCGAAGATTTGCGCGCTGCTGCTGAAATCGCTAGAGGCTACAAAGTTAGCGATCGTGTAACGGCTATCGTCGTACCAGGTTCAGGCCGCGTAAAAATTCAAGCCGAAAAAGAAGGCTTGGACAAAATTTTCACAGAAGCGGGCTTTGAATGGCGTGATGCTGGCTGCTCGATGTGTCTTGCAATGAACCCTGACGTATTGAAACCGGGCGAGCGTTGTGCATCAACATCTAACCGTAACTTCGAGGGACGTCAAGGCCGCGGCGGACGCACGCATCTTGTATCGCCTGCGATGGCAGTTGCAGCAGCAGTAAAAGGTCATTTCACTGATGTACGCGATTGGGAAATTAAATCCGTAGTGTAGAACGAATTGAACGCGAGAGGGGTATATAAGATATGGAACCGTTTAAACAACTTACAGGCATCGTAGCCCCGGTCGACCGGGTCAATGTCGACACTGATGCAATTATACCGAAACAATTTTTGAAGCGTATTGAGCGCAGCGGTTTTGGTCAATTTCTTTTCTTCGAATGGCGTTTTCACGAAAATGGTGAAGTGAACGTTGATTTCGAACCAAACAAGCCGCGTTACGAGGGCGCATCTGTACTCGTATCCCGCGCTAACTTTGGCTGCGGCTCATCACGTGAGCATGCTCCTTGGGCTATTCTTGATTATGGATACAAAGTTATTATCGCTCCGTCTTATGCGGATATTTTCTATAACAACTGTTTCAAAAACGGTATTTTGCCTATCAAGCTTAGCGAAGAGCAAGTGGAAGATCTATTTAAGCGTACAGCGAAGCATGACGGCTACAAGCTTACTGTTGATTTGGAAAACAAACAGCTTTCGGATGAATATGGTCTAACGATCGCATTTGATCTCGATGAGCACCGTCGTCAATTTTTGCTGCAAGGTCTTGACGATATCGGTTTGACTCTTCAACATGAAGACAAAATTACAGCTTATGAGCAAAAACATATTGCTCGTCTTGTGTAATTAAAACGAAATGAAGAGGACGAATCAGCCACTCCGGATGATTCGTCCTCTTTTTTCCTTTAAACGCAACTTTTTCTGACAAGCTGCGTCTATATTTGCGTCTGTTAAAGTCGAATGCACTCATTCGATGCGGGCAATTTCAGTCATCGAGGTGGGAAATGAAAAGATTTGTATCCGTATTAATGTTTATGTCGATTTTTTTCACGATGTTCTCCGCAGTAGGACAAGCTGCAGAGGTCGTACCCAAGCTTTTCTTGAATGGTCAGCAATTGAAATCTGATGTTAATCCGCAAATTATTAATAATGCAACCGTTGTACCTGTGCGGACGGTATCAGAAGGATTAGGCTACCTGATTGATTGGGATAACACGACCAAAACAGCGACAGTAACACATGCCAATAATGTCATAAAGCTAAAGCTGAATGACAATATGGCAGTAGTCAATGACAAAAAGGTTAAAATGGACACGTCAGTTTCTATCATTAAAGGCTACACTTTAGTTCCACTTCGCTTTATTGGTGAACAGTTTGGATTGGATTTTGAATGGAAAGCTGTTGAGAAAGAAGTACATATGTACGAGCAGAACAAAGAACCAACAGATCCGACAGAACCAATTGATCCAGACCCGAATCTTCCTGTGGAAGCAGCAGGCCAGATAACAGACATTTATTACTCTGGCGGAAGCAGCATGACCCTTAATTATGAAGGCACAGTTAAGGCCAACAAACCAATGCTGCTCGAGAATCCAAAGCGCATTGTGTTCGATTTTCCGAATGCTAACTATTCATCGAACCTATCTTCACAGTTTTTGAATGGACAAGTTGAGGTTAATGTAACAGACAGCACTTATTTGCAAGGTTATCGTTATTCCTTATTTTCGAACACGCCAGCTACCGCTCGCTTAGTCATTCTTATTGGCGATAATACCGGGTATGTGATGACTGAGGAAGCAGGAAAAATTCAGTTTAGCTTAATGTCTGCTGCAGACGTTCCTGGTACTCCGCCTATTACAGATCCAGTAACTCCTCCATCATCCAAAGTATACAACGTTGTTCTTGATGCGGGACATGGCGGCTCAGATCCGGGTGCAGCGAGTGTATTGAAGAAACCGGAGAAAGAATTTACGCTTAGTATCGCACTTAAGATGAAGGCGTTGCTTGACAAAGAAAGCAAAATTAAAGTTCATTTAACTAGAACGGGGGATACTTACCCGACTTTAGATGATCGCGTCAAGTTTGCAGAAAGCATAAAAGCTGATTTATTTATGTCTATTCATGCCAATAGTGGTGTCAGCTCTGCAACAGGAACTGAAACCTACTATTATCGTGATAACAGCAAAGCGTTTGCTAGTGTTATTCACAAGCATCTAATTGCAGCAACCGGTCTTAAAGACCGCGGTGTCAAGAAAGAAGCTTATAAAGTGATCAAACAAACAACGATGCCAGCCGTACTAATCGAAGCAGGCTTCCTATCCAACGCAAACGATGCAAAACTGTTATTTGATGATGCGGCACAAAACAAAATAGCTGCTGAACTGGTTGCAGGCATCAAAGAGTACTTAAATGTTAAATAGAAAGCAGGTGTTCAGTGTTATGAAAACTTTCAAAGCACGCGGGCTGCTTGCTGTCATTATATTATCCGCTGCGCTTGCAGGATGCGGAGTTCAGGATAAGCAGGGAAATCAACCAGGCAGCACGGTATCGCCTACAATTTCACCATCGCCTTCACCTGAGCCAACTCCCGTATTAAACGAACTAGATGCTATTATTTATTTAACCGATGCTGAGCTAACTGAAACAGTAGAGCATCCAGTCAAGCTAACCTATGAAACGGATATTGATCTGGTCAAAGCAGCAATTGCTGAACTGCAAAAAGATGCTGACGAGAATAAATTATCTTTATGGAAACGAATTGAGGTTAAATCCGTACAACTATCAGACGGGCTTGTTACACTGGATATTCATTTGCCTGATGAAGCGCGGCTTGGCGCGCCAGGCGAGACGTTTGTCATTCAGACGCTTCAAAAAACATTGTTTCAATTCGATGCTGTAAAATCAATCGATCTGCTTGTCGATGGACAAAAGGTTGAAACGCTAATGGGTCATGTCGAGCTCGAATATCCAATGAACAAGCAATAAGCAAAAATTATGAATGGCTTCGTTCCATCCTAGCAATAGGTTGACGAAGCCGTTCTGCATGAGTTATTACATACTAATCAGGGGGAATATCTACTTATGACAATGCAATTTGCGAGCAAAAAGATTTTGATTGGAGCGCTAGCGTTTTCACTGGTTGCAGGAAGCGGTGTAATCATACCTGCTTCATATGCCTCAGCAGCCTCCGGATATACAACACCATTTACCGATGTAAGCAGTGGTCATTGGGCAGAGAAGCATATAGCTAAGCTTGCATTGCAAGGAATTATTGAAGGAAATAAGACATCAAGCGGAGCTGCAATATTCCGTCCGAAAGAAAATGTGAGTCAGCAAGAGGCTGTGCTTATGGCTCTTCGATTCGCTGGATTGGATAAAAAAGCAGATAAAGATGCAATTATCGGTTTTCCTAATTCTTTTTCCGTAAGCACTTATTTTAAACCTTATGTAACGTTGGCTTTCCAAGAAGGCTTGCTTGATCAGGTGGAAGAGTTCGGACTCGCAGCTAAAGATCCTAAAATCGCTTGGGGGACTAAGCCAGCTACCCGTGAATGGGTAACGAAGCTTATGGTTCGTGCAATTCAGCAAGAGGAAGAAGCGGTACGTTTGCAAAATACAGCCTCGACTTTCGCGGATGCAGCGCAAATCACTTCTATTTATAAAGGTTATGTGAATGCCGCTTCCAAGCTTGAGCTCGTAAAGGGTGTAACGGCTGACAAATTTGTTCCTAAAGCGAATGTGGATCGTGCGAGTCTTGCTACGATGTTCAGCCGTGCCGAGAAGCTGTTCCCGGTTGCATACGAAGGTCAAGTAAACGGGATTGCAACTAAAATAACAGATACTCAAATTACTGTTTACAGCGACAAGAAGGAAATCAACTATACCATTAATTCAGATACTTTATTTTATCACTACAATACAGAAACACCGATTACGAGACAGCAGCTTCTTGAATATGGAGATGTAACGGTCATTGCGAAGGATGGAAAGGCGCTTTACGTTGAAGTGAAAGGCGATAAGACTTACACTAAAACGACGTCTGGAACGTTGGATCGTGTTATCGCAGATGAGAAGAAGTTATATGTATGGATTAACAATAAGCCTGTAGAATTTTTCTATAATGATTCAGTAGTAGTCGTTGATACGGATGGCAAACCGCTAGCATTAACCTCAATTAAGAGAGACAGCCAAATAAGCATCGTACAAGACAGCTTCCGTGATGCGCCGGCAACATTAAAAATTATTGCATCGACGCAGGCGTCGGCAACGAGCTTAAAGGGTACGTTTTATGGTGCGAGCGGTGATTTGATCACAATTAAAGAAGGAACAAGTCTTGTTACTAAATTAATGTCAGAAACGGTAAACGTGGAAATTGATGGCTTTGTCGGTGCTACAGTTAATGAATTGATTAAAGAAGCTGACCAAGTAGAATTGACACTTAATGCTGAAGATGTTGTAACAAAAGTGAAAGTGGTTAACCGAAATGTCAAAATGTTAGCTGGTGCACAGATAGTCGGCTACGTTTACGACAAAAAGCTGTTGACTATTGTTGATGCCAATGGCAACAATGGCGAGGCACTTTATTTTACGGATAAAACTCGCATTGAATTCAGCGGTAACACATTATCACTTGCGTCTGCTACTAACCTTTTGACAGCAAACCGAAAAATAGTAATTAGTTATACTGGTAATACTATCGTATCTTTGCAGTTCCTAACTAAATATACGGGTACGCTCGTATCAATGAACTCATCTGGCAATTTGATGAACATTCGACTAGATAACGGAGCTACATTGTCACTGCCTTATAATACTGCATCTGTAGAGCACTCCACGATTGCGAATGCAACAACAAGCGATCTTAGGACAGGCGATAAGCTTACGTTGGATTTAAATGCTAACCAAGATCGAGTTTCGACGATCAAGGTGCATTCGAATGCACAATATGAAGTAATTTCTGTTGATGTAAACAGCAAAAAAATTCGAGTTAAAAATGCAATGACATCCCCACTTGAAATAAACATGATGGACACAGAGCTTACAAACGAAGCTGGGGCTAAGATTTCAATTGATCAAATTACACCAGGTTCCCTTATAAGCGTAAGTTATATAGGTAGACAAGTAGTGGGAGCCCGTACTTTAGCTGTTACTTATGGCAAGGTACAATCCATATCAGCAAATAGTGTCACTATTGTAGACCTTGTAGGTCAAACTGTTGCTTATAATGGCGATGCTGGGTTCGTAATCGTAAAAGGAGCCACGCAAGGAACAGCAACGAGCCTGCTTACTGTGGGGGACTATGTTGAGGTTCAGAAGCTGGAAGGCAACAAAACACAACTGACTGTAGCTGTTGGCGAGAGCCGCGTATTTACGAACTTCAATGCGACTGCATCACAAGTGTGGACGGAAAAAACAACAGATGCGGATAACCGGAATTATTTTAATGTAAACAGCCAGACCAAATACATTTTAAATGGAAATTCGGTTTCAGTTACAGCTTTCAAGTCAGGCGACACAATTACAATCTATGGCTTTAGAAACTATGCAATTGCAATCGTCAAGTAGCTTTTTAACGAAATTTTCATCAATTATAGGCTGAGATATTCATTTTTTGTGAAAAAACTGCCCTTAGGGGCAGTTTTTTTATAGAATATGCTTGTTTACGGTTGCGAAGCGTGACAAATTTCGCTACACTTTGAACGATAGTGTTTGATTAGGGGAGAGGACGATGGTTGCGAAACAAAAAATGCGTCATGTGCTAGACATTATTGCGGACATGTTTCCAGATGCACACTGTGAGCTTAATCACAGCAATCCGTTTGAGCTTACAATAGCAGTACTGCTGTCTGCGCAATGTACGGATGAGACGGTCAATAAGGTAACGGTAAACTTATTTCAAAAGTATAAGTGCCCCGAGGATTATTTGAGCGTACCGCTGGAAGAACTAGAGCAGGACATTCGCCGCATCGGCTTGTTTCGAAGTAAAGCATCAAATATACAAAAGCTTTGCCGTATTGTCATAGATAAATATGACGGGAAAGTGCCTGAAAGTCATGAAGGTCTGACCGAGCTGCCAGGCGTAGGGCGGAAGACGGCTAACGTCGTTATGTCTAATGCATTTGGTGTGCCTGCCATCGCTGTCGATACGCATGTGGATCGTGTAACGAAGCGACTGGGATTCGCTAAGGCCGAAGACAGTGTCCTAGAGGTAGAGAAGAAGCTGATGAAACTCGTTCCGCGCGAGGAGTGGACATTAACCCACCACAGACTCATCTTTTTCGGCCGCTATCACTGTAAAGCGCAAAGCCCGCAGTGTCCCATTTGTCCGCTGCTTGATTTGTGCAAAGAAGGTAAACAACGTATGAAGCCAGGTTTTAAAACCAAAAATAAGAGTATAAAACCTAAAATAGCCAGTGAAGGATGATGAACATGAACTGTATTTCCGTGTACACAAACAATTTTGAGCTTTTTTCTGATATTTATGAGCAAGTGCTTGAGTCTCCGCCAGAGGAGCACGAGGATATCCTTGTAGAAGGCATTACAGTTAGCGGCTCAGGCGATGTGCCTGATCAATACATCGAGCGTATGCGCATTAAACCTGAGGTAGTTGTGATGAGAGATAAAGAGCGCAACATTATGATCTTGCAACATGGCAACGTATTTGAAATTTGTTTGCCGTCTGAAGAAGAGCAAGCCGTTTAAGGAGAAGCAAATGACAGAAACAACCGTGCAAAGCATAGCAGGAGCTATATCCGAAGCAGCTGGTTTAATGTCAGCTGCAGGAGATACATTACATGCCAAGCAAGCACAGGAGCTAAACAGTAAGCTGACCGATGGTCGGCTTACTGTCGCTTTTTGTGGACATTTTTCAGCTGGCAAATCAACTCTCATTAATCGTTTATGCGGGACTAAGCTGCTTCCATCAAGTCCAATTCCAACAAGCGCGAACGTTGTGTCTATTCGCGGCGGGGATCGGGCTTATGCAGCTGTTGAAACCGTAAAGAATGGTGTTGCTTCCAAAGCGGAAGTTCCGATCGACCAGCTTGACCGCTATTGTGTCGATGGCGAGCAATTTACTTCTGTATCGATCGTGTATCCGTCCGAGCTTTTAGGAGATCATACCGTGCTCCTCGATACGCCTGGCATTGATTCAACTGATGATGCGCACCGGATGGCAACCGAATCCGCATTGCATCTTGCAGATGTTGTTTTTTATGTTATGGATTATAATCATGTGCAGTCTGAAATCAATTTTTCTTTTGCGAAGCAATTGAAGGATTGGGGAAAGCCCTTATATTTTATTGTGAATCAGATTGATAAGCATCGTGATCGCGAGCTTTCTTTCGCAAGCTATCGTCAAAGCGTTGAGGATGCGTTTCACGCTTGGCACTTGGAGCCGGCGGGGATCGTTTATTTGTCGTTGCGCGAGCCAGAGCACCCGCATCAAGAGTGGGAGCAGCTGCTTGAGCTGCTAGATAAACTACAAACGATCCGCAAGCCGCTTTGTGTGTACAGTGTAGATGCGTCATTGCGCCATGTAGCTGATGGACATTTGAAATGGAGTGAGCAGCAAGCGGAGCCTGAGCGTGAACGGCTTCTTGCTGAGGCAGGCGGCGTTGAGGCTGTTGCCCTTGTCACAACACAAATGGATCAGCTGAAACAGAAGATCAGGCAAGTTTCGGAGCAGAAAGAGGTTTACCGGGCGCAGCTTCGCAAAGAACTGCAAACGCTTCTGGATAATGCGAATATTACGCCAGCGGGACTGCGTGATTTGGCTCAAACGTTTCTGGAGAGCCGTAAGCCTGGTTTTAAAGCGGGGCTGCTTTTTGCGGCAGCTAAGACTGCTGCTGAGCAGGAACGGCGCTTGCTGGCGTTCAGCATGGAATTAAACAGTTTAATCAGCGCTTCGATCGACTGGCATGTGAAGCATTTGCTCCGTACGGAAGCAGAGCGTATATCATACGATGGCGAGCTGCTGGAATCGGAGCTCGCGCGGAACTTGGCTTGGCTGCCGGATTCGGAGTGGCTTATCGCGAGGGTGAAACCCGGCGCCGTCATCAGCAACGAATATACGATGACGTTTAGCCGCGATCTAGCCGCGGATGTGAAGGCCGTTTATCGCCAGCGCGCGCTTGAGATCATCGATGCGCTGGCAGACCATGCAGCGGCGGTAGGCGAAGCCGCCGCCGCTGAGGCAGAGTCACAGCTTGCTGCGCTTCGCGCGCAGGCTGGTGCACTTCATGCGCTCACGGCGCTGGCGAAGCGCGCCGAGGAGCATAAGGCGCGGCTAACTACAGCGCTGCCTGAGGCGCCGGCAAGGCCGGCATTGCCAGCACCGCGTATAGCTGTGGCTGGTGGTGGCACTTCCGCGCAAGCTGGCGGCGACGCTGCTGAAGCGCGGGGCGTGCTTGCGAGCGAGGGCGGGCGAAGCGCGCGAGAGGGGCAGCATCATGCGGCAGCGGGGCGAAGCGCCCTAGCTGGCGGAGCAGCTTTGGCGCAGCAGCACAGCGCTGCAGCGCGCTTAGCCAGCGCCGCGGAGCTGCTGGCGCCGCATGCTGCGCTTGCGGCTGCTGCGCAAGCGATGAGCGATAAGGCGAAGCGGCTGCAGGACAGCCGCTTCACCATCGCATTATTCGGCGCCTTCAGCGCCGGCAAATCATCGCTTGCGAACGCGCTGATCGGAGAACCGGTGCTGCCGGTTTCTCCTAATCCGACGACGGCAGCGATCAACCGACTCGTGCCCCCTACGGCAGAGCACGGTCATGGTACAGCGCGCATTGTCATGAAGACGCGCGCTGCCATTATTGATGATGTGCGCTATTCCCTAGCGCTCCTCGGTGAAAAAGAGCAGCAGTCTGATGACGCTGCTCTCATGCGGGCGATCGATCGCCTATCTCCGGATTCCATCGGAGCTGGCGGACGCCCGCATTTCAGCTTCCTGCGCGCAGCCCGCGCAGGCTGGGCAGAGCATGAACCACTGCTCGGTCAACAGCTGTCGGTCGATCAAGCGGAATATGAAAAGTACGTCGCTGAGGAATCTCGTTCCTGTTTCGTGAGTGAAATCGAGCTGCATTATGACTGCGCGTTGACGGCGCAGGGTATCGTGCTCGTTGACACGCCAGGAGCGGATTCTGTAAATGCTAGACATACGGGCGTAGCCTTCAATTATATTAAAAACGCTGATGCTGTTTTGTTTGTCACGTATTACAACCACGCCTTCTCGCAAGCTGATCGTCAATTTCTGATGCAGCTTGGTAGGGTGAAGGATCAGTTTGAGCTTGATAAAATGTTTTTCCTTGTTAACGCTGCCGATTTGGCGGCAGATCAGGAGGAGCTTACAGGTGTGTTAAAGCATGTTGAGACGAATCTGCTGCAGCATGCGATTCGCTCGCCTCGTTTATTTCCTGTATCGAGCTTGCAGGCACTGGATGGTAAATTAGATGAAAATGCAGAGCTGCTGCAACGCTCCGGCATTGAAGCTTTCGAGCAATCATTCCTTTCCTTTATTCAGAACGATCTCGGACGGCTAGCTATTGATGCCGCAGAGCAGGACTTGAAACGAGCGGCAGCGACAGTTGCAGGCTGGCTTCAAAGTGCAGAGGGCGACGCAGCTGGGCGTGAAGCTGAGCTTATAGCACTGCTGCAAGCGGTGAACGAAGCGAAGA
Organism: Paenibacillus sp. FSL K6-3182; assembly: GCF_037976325.1. Taxonomy (NCBI): domain Bacteria; kingdom Bacillati; phylum Bacillota; class Bacilli; order Caryophanales; family Paenibacillaceae; genus Paenibacillus; species Paenibacillus sp. FSL K6-3182. The sequence goes on along the minus strand of NZ_CP150265.1, from coordinate 3,988,274 downwards.
TCGAAATATCAGCACTTCAAACCGGAACGATCCCTGAGCAGCTAAAGCAGGAGCTTAGTGAGCTATTGTATTATGTCGTTCAGCGTATCCAATACCGTTTTGGTGAGTTTTATAACTTAGCCTTTAATCCGGCCTCCTTGCAGGATGATGGACGTGACTTGCGCAAAGCCATTTGGACATCTTGGCTGGAGCTGCAGCGGCTCGTCCAACTGGAGCTGTCACAGGAGATGCTGGCAACCTCGCTTCGAATGGAACGAGGCATTCATACTCAGCTGCAAAAGCAATATATTCATACTGCGCAGCGTTTAGAAAATTCAATTTCCGCATATAGTGCTGTTCCTTATGCGCCAGCTTCTTTGCCAACGCCAGATGAGCCGGCCGCTTGGGAAGCGGATAACGTTGATGCGAAGCTGCTTTGGAGCCGTTTCAAATCACCGCGTCAATTTTTTGAAGGCGAGGGCAAGTCGATTCTTCGCAAAGAGCTTGATGCGCTACTTGCTCCTTCATTAAATGGTTGGATGTCCGAGCAAACGCTCTTGTGGACATCGCTTTACGAGCAAATTTGGCAGAAAGCGGCTGATCAAGCTGGTAAACAGCTGCAAGACGATATGCTTGCTTATGAAAGCGGCAAACGAATCTCGTTGTCCGGCAGTGCGGACACGGCTGAGCTGAAGCAGCTGTATAATCAATTGATTCATATCTAATTGTCAATGAATACGGATTGTTCTATCGCATTAACAGCTGAATGCTTTTGCGAGCGTGTAAAACGCTTGCAAAAGCTTTTTTTTATTTAGTGTGTTTTTGTGCAAAAATTGAGTAATAGGCACATATTTGTCATGATTTGCGACCAATTGGGAGTATTAACCGTTTCCAATTTAGATAACGAGTCAATAAGCGGTTTATAACAGGTATATGCATATTTATACTGTTTGCTCGCATTTGATGATGCTGATAATATTCATTCATGCTTACAAAATAGATACGGGGAGATGGATTTACTTGGACGTACTAAGGCAGTTGAAAGCATTTTATTGGGCGGAACGAAAGTTTATGTTCACCTCGATATTTTGCTTAATGTGCGCTACGGCGCTCGGACTTGTCTATCCGAATTTACTGAGATACTTGATTGATGATGTCATTACGCCAAAAAAATTCGAGTTAGTGCCGACGCTTGCTTTTACAGTAGTCGGAGTCATTATCATTAAAGGATGCATGCAGTATTTACATGGTTTTTTTGGTGCACGACTTGGTAACAAAGTGGCGTTCCACATGCGGAATGCTCTGTACGACAAGCTGCAGACGCTGTCATTTCAATATTATGACAAAGCGAAAACAGGCGATTTGATGTCACGTTTAACGGCTGATTTAGAGGCGATTCGCAACTTTATCGGTTTCGGCTTTGCACAAATCTTGAATATGGTGTTGATGATCTTGTTCGGCGGCGCAATGATGCTCTCTATTCATTGGCAGCTAACTTTGATTACATTAGTAACGATACCGCTGCTAGGCTTCGCAGCCATTCGTTTTGAACGCAATATTCATCCAGCGTTCCGCGAAATGCGTCAAGCGATGAGTAATTTAACGACAGCGGTTCAAGAGAATATTACGGGCGTACGCACGGTTAAATCTTTTGCACGTGAATCGCATGAGGTATCTAAATTTTCCATACGCAGTGAAGCCTATCAAACGAATCAGGTTGGCGCAGCAAAGATTTGGGCGAAATTTTTCCCTGTAATGGAGCTTGTAGCGAACTTAAGCGCAGTAATCCTGCTTGTAACAGGCGGTATTCTTGTCATTAACGGATCACTGCAGCTCGGTGAATTTGTCGCATTTTTCAGCTTGATTTGGTACATTATCGGTCCGATGTGGGGCCTAGGGTTCCATATTAACAACTACACGCAGTTCAAAGCTTCAGGCGAGCGTGTACTAGGACTGCTGAATGAACATGTTCATGTAAAAAATATTGAGCACGCGATTGAGGTTAGCAGCGATACTGTAAAAGGTCATGTACGCTTCGATCATGTTACGTTCAGTTATCCTGACAAAACGCCGGCGGTAACCGATTTGGTCATTGATGCGCCAGCAGGCTCTGTCATTGGGTTTCTTGGTGCGACAGGCTCAGGGAAATCAACGATTATTCAATTGTTAATGAGAGCCTATAATGTAAAAACAGGTTCAATTACGTTAGACGGCATCGATATTAAAAATTTGGATGTCGCAAGCCTTCGTTCATTAATAGCTCCCGTGTTTCAAGAAACGTTCTTATTCTCGGCATCGATTCGCGATAATATCGCTTATGGCGTGCGGGATGTAACACCAGAGCAAATCGAGCACGCAGCTAAGCTGGCTAAAGCGCATGACTTCATTTTGGAGCTGCCGCTAGGCTACGATACGATTGTCGGCGAAAGAGGAATGGGCTTGTCCGGTGGACAAAAACAACGGATTGCCATTGCTAGAGCACTTATAAAAAATCCTAGAATTTTAATTTTGGATGACGCAACAAGCGCGGTAGATATGGAAACCGAGCATGAAATTCAAGCGGGCTTCAAGGAGCTGATGGCTGGCCGCACGACCTTTATTATTGCACATCGGATTTCTTCGCTTAGACATGCCGATGAAATCATCGTGTTAGACAAGGGCCATGTCGTTCAGCGTGGTAAACACGCAGAGCTGATTAAGCAGCAAGGACCATACCGCGACACCTACAACATTCAATATGCTGACTATCCGCTTGATGATGCTGCTATAGCTGCGCAAGCGAATGAGCGGAAAGGGAGTACCGTATAATGAGTACGAGTGCCAAAGCAAAAGCTAGCAATAAAAATGAACGATTCATATACCAAGACGATGAGCTGATTGAAAAACCCTTTAACTGGGGCCAATTGCGCCGCCTATTCGGATATATGAAGCCTTACACAAAACAATTAATGCCTGTCATCGTTATGATGATTCTTGGTACATTGACACGCCTAGGCGTGCCGGCGCTCGTCATTCTGGCAATTGACGAAGCGATTGCTCCTGAGCAAGGTGAAACAAGTGTTCCGAAGTTGATTACAATCGCAAGCATCATGCTGGTCTTATATGTTATTCAATGGGCATCCAATACGTACCGGATCAAATATACGAATATCATTGGGCAAAAAGTTATTTATGATCTCAGAAATCATTTATTCCAGCATATTCAAAAGCTAAGCTTCCGTTTTTACGACAAGCGCCCAGCAGGCTCAGTACTCGTTCGTGTCACGAATGACGTAAATGCACTGCAGGATTTGTTTACAAACGGTGTCGTCAACTTATTGATGGACTGTGTGCAATTGTTCGGTATCGTCATTATTTTGCTCGTATGGAACTTTAAGCTTGGCCTTGCGGTAATGATAACCGTACCGTTAATGTTTATTGTATCAACGACTCTGCGCAAAAAGATTCGTTTTGCATGGCAGGATGTGCGCATTAAGCAATCCCGTATTAACTCACATTTAAATGAGAGTATTCAAGGGATGAAGGTAACGCAAGCATACGTGCAAGAGAAAGACAATATGAGCTTCTTCGATCATATGAATACGATCAACAATAAATCATGGAACCGAGCGTCATCGCTTAACCAAACGTTCGGCCCTGTGATCGAGATCACTTCAGCAATCGGTACTTTTATTCTATTCTGGTATGGCTCCCACCTCATTCAAGTAGGTGCGATTACCGTTGGATTGCTTGTTGGTTATGCCAACTATATCGGCAACTTCTGGGACCCGATCAACCGACTAGGACAAATGTACTCCCAGCTGCTTATTGCGATGGCTTCATCAGAACGGATTTTTGAATTTATTGATGAAGAACCGACGGTAGCGGAACTAAAGGTTGCAAAGCCACTTCCGAAAATTGTTGGCGCCGTAAAGTTCGACAATATCGTGTTCGAATACGAGCAGGGAAGGCCAGCACTCAAAGGCATCACCATCGATGTAAAAGCAGGCCAATCGATAGCGCTCGTAGGGCATACGGGTTCAGGAAAAAGTACAATCATCAATCTATTATGCCGTTTCTATGATCCGGTTGAAGGCCGTGTCCTTATTGACGGCATCGATATTCGTGATGTGACGATTGAAAGCCTGCGCTCACAGGTTGGCATTGTGCTCCAGGATACGTTTATTTTTGCAGGCACGATTCGTGACAATATTCGTTATGGACGCTTGGATGCAACCGATGCGGAGATCGTAACAGCAGCTCAAGCCGTTAACGCGCATGATTTCATTATGGGGCTGCCAGATGGCTATGATACGCAGGTTGAGGAGCGAGGCAATGTACTTTCCATGGGTCAGCGTCAGCTGCTATCGTTCGCCAGAGCATTGCTAGCTGATCCGCAAATTCTAATTTTGGATGAAGCAACAGCCAGCATTGACACTGAAACGGAGCTGAAAATTCAAGAAGCTCTTAAAATTCTTCTAGCAGGACGTACATCCTTTATGATTGCTCACCGATTGTCGACGATTCGTCACGCGGATGAAATTATCGTGCTAGACCACGGTGAAATCGTTGAACAAGGCAATCACGAAGCGTTGCTTGCAAAGCGCGGCGTTTACAACGGCTTGATCGAAGCACAGTACCGTTTTCTTTAAAACGTGAGCATCATTCATTTCAGCAAATGCTTATAAAATAGTTGATTTTTAAGCTTAGAACCTCCACAATGGAAGAAAAAACGAACCGAAACGCTAGTCTCTGCCTTTAGGACAGAGCTGACGATTCGATTTGCTTCCAGGAGGTTCTTTTTCTTTATGTATGGATCACCCTTAACAACGAATGCTCGCAAGTTGCTCCTGCTAGGCTCTGGTGAGCTTGGTAAAGAGGTTGTATTGGAGGCTCAGCGGCTTGGCATCGAGACCATTGCAGTAGATCGCTATGATCAAGCACCAGCTATGCAGGTTGCACATCGCAGTTATACAACGGATATGCTGGATGGGGCTGAGCTTCGCCGTATTATTGAGAAGGAGCAGCCTGACTATATTGTTCCGGAAATTGAAGCAATAGCTACAGAAACGCTGCTTGAACTTGAGAAGGAAGGACATCGCGTTATTCCTACAGCACGCGCAGCTTGGCTGACGATGGACCGCGAAGGCATTCGCCGCTTAGCTGCTGAGACATTGGAGCTGCCTACCGCGCCATATCGATTTGCAGATACGTTTGAAGAGCTTGCTCTTGCGGCCGAAACGCTTGGTTTCCCATGTGTCATCAAACCAATTATGAGCTCCTCAGGCAAAGGACAAAGCGTTTGCCGATCTGAAGCGGAGCTTGAAGCATGCTGGAGCTATGCGATGGAAGGTGGACGTGCCAAGAAGCAGCGTGTTATCGTGGAGGGCTTTGTAACATTTGAATCTGAAATTACATTGCTTACTGTACGATCAGTTTCGGGTACAAGCTATTGTCCGCCAATTGGTCATGTGCAGAAGGATGGCGATTATATCGAGTCCTGGCAGCCGCATCATATGACTGAGGCACAAATTGCTCAAGCGGAGTCCATAGCGCAACGCATCACCGATGAGCTGGGCGGTTTTGGTATTTACGGAGTGGAGCTATTCATTACAAAGGATGGCGTCTTGTTTAGTGAAGTATCGCCGCGTCCACATGATACAGGCATGGTAACGATGGCGACTCAGGATCTTTCAGAGTTTGCCCTGCATGTAAGAGCTATTTTAGGATTTCCAATTCCAACAATTCGGTTGCTGTCACATGGTGCATCACATACGTTGAAAGCAGACCGTGAATCTTCCGATTTCCGCATTGGCGGTATTGAAGAGGCTTTGTCGGTTCCTAATACACAGGTTCGCGTTTTTGGAAAACCAGAAACGAAGGTTGGACGAAGGATGGCCGTTGCGCTGAGCACTGCTCCTGATGTAGAGCAAGCACGAGATTTAGCTCGAAAAGCTGCAGAAGCTCTTTACGTATCGTATACTAACGAATAGAAAGTTTATTTTAAGGCAGGTGCAGCAGCTATGGGTAAAAAACAGAAAAAAATAACGTCTTCAGCTCCTAGATCATCATCAAAAAATGCTCCAAAAAATGAGTCGGAAAACGGCTTGACGCTCAAGGATTTATTAAGCAATGAGGTGCTTGGCAAGCTAAAAGCACAAGCGGATGATATGAAGCAGGCTGAAGCATCACGTAAAGAAGAACTTCGCAAACAGGAAGAAGAAAAGAAGAAGCAGGAGCAAAAGCGTTTGGAAAACGATTTTTCTTATTTGCTTGAGAATAGCGACCCTAACTGGTCGAAGCATAAGTAATAGGAAGAAAGTCGTAGTTCGCATTGTTCTCAAAAAAGCACCTTAGGGTGCTTTTTTTGTTCGGGATATCCCTAATACACTAATTTCAAAACTTTTGATATAATCTTATTTTTTATGATTTTCTTTTGTTTCAAAATGCATGCAGGGTTTGCCAGATGAGCGAAAAACCATTATGCTCGGCAGTACGCTTGTTTTAAATCCAAAAGCTCTGCAGCCTTTAGGTGCACTTGGCTCCCATGTAATAAAATAATGTTTGCATTTCAAACAATCAATGCGTTCATTCGTATTCATTCTGCTACCTCGAATATGATTTTGGGTGTAGATTTGAATCGTAAACCATATTACGAAGGTTGAGCATTAAAGTCAATCCTAATCGATTAATTAGGCAAGGCTGAGCCTCACAATCGCTTTTTTTAATACAAATTGTTACCACGCATACATAAATCTATTGATTCTGCAAAACATGCTAACAACAGTTATTAAAGCGATGTGTGCATTCCATTTTATTTTCGAAGGATTTAGCTAATGTCATTGCAGTAAATTCTACATGTACGACAAGCGTATAACGCAATGTTTAGTGGTCGAAGCTGGTAGAAACGCTCGAACAGTGGATACACACGAATAACTTTAAGCGTTTTATTGAAAATGAGTTGTAGAATTTGTGGAACAAAAAAAGTTTTTTTGTTATTGTGTTAATTATGCTTGCGCTTATTCCGATTATTACATACGCTGAGCTGTAGGTTATGAATAAGTAGTGCTGCTGTTGAAACAAGACAGGAAACTATAGAACCCCTCCAAACTAATCGATGGAAGGTTCTGTTAAGCAAGGATAGTGTGTTATCCTTATATGTATCTCTTATGACCATTAGCAAAATAAGGCTTGAAGATCGTGTAATTGCACTAATCGTTTTTTTTTGGAGACTTTACGAAACATGACAAATTGAATTAAAATAGCTTGAAGATACGGAAACGTGATTAAAGATAGGGGGACGCTCATGTCTGAGCAAACAGATCTCTTCGCAAATACAGCGGCCGCAGACCGAAATTATGAGGCCGATGATATACAGGTGCTTGAAGGGTTAACAGCAGTTCGTAAAAGACCGGGCATGTACATAGGAAGTACAAGCAGTTCGGGTTTGCATCATCTCGTTTGGGAAATTGTCGATAATGCAGTCGATGAGCATTTGGCTAAATTTTGTTCGGCCATTGAAGTGACGCTGCACAAGAACGGAGCAGTAACGGTACACGATAACGGGCGTGGTATTCCTACCGGCATGCATAAGACCGGTATTCCTACACCGCAGGTCGTATTTACGATTTTGCATGCGGGCGGTAAATTTGGCGGCGGCGGATATAAGAAATCCGGCGGTCTGCACGGCGTTGGCGCATCTGTTACAAATGCTTTGTCAGAATGGCTTGAGGTTGATATTTACCGAGACGGCAAAATTCACAGACAACGCTTTGAATATTGGATCGATGAAGCGGGACGTGAGCATGTTGGTGAGCCCGTACGCGGACTTGAGATTATTGGCACTACGAATCGGACAGGCACTAAGGTTACTTTTAAGCCGGATGGCCGCGTGTTCCAGAATGGCACAACATTAAGTTATGATACGCTGGCAGAGCGTTTGCAAGAGATTGCTTTTCTAAACTCTGGATTAAAGGTAACAATTAAAGACGACCGCAGCGGCAAGCAGGATGTGTTTCATTATGAAGGCGGAGCTCGTCAATTCGTTCAGTTTTTGAATGAAGAAAAGACCGTACTGCACGATGTTATTCACTTTGCTAGTGAGCGCGATGATATTGAGGTGGAGGTAGCCCTCCAATATAATGACGGATACACGGAGACGATCGCTTCCTTCGTCAATTCCATTCCAACACGCGGCGGCGGTACGCATGAAACCGGTTTTAAAACCGCTTATACTCGCGTCATGAACGACTATGCCCGTAAAGCAGCGATGCTTAAGGAGAAAGACAAAAACCTTGAAGGCAACGATTTGCGCGAAGGCATGATGGTCGTTATTAATATCAAAATGTCTGAGGTTGAGTTTGTCGGACAAACAAAAGACCAGCTCGGAAGCTCGTCCGCGCGAAGCGCTGTTGACGCAATTGTTTCGGAGAAGATGCAGGTGTTTCTTGAGGAAAACCCTCAAATCGCACAAATGCTGTTAAAAAAATCACTTCAAGCCTCGAAAGCGAGAGAAGCAGCGCGCAAAGCGCGTGAGGAAATCCGCAGCGGCAAGAAGCGGAGCGAGAGCTCCAATCTAAATGGCAAACTAACTCCTGCGCAGTCAAAAGATATTACTCGCACGGAATTGTTTATTGTGGAAGGGGATTCAGCAGGAGGTTCAGCTAAGCAGGGCCGTGACTCGAAATATCAAGCGCTGCTGCCACTTAAGGGAAAACCAATGAATCCGGAGAAAGCCAAGCTCATCGATATTTTGAAAAACGACGAGTACAAGGCCATCATTTCTGCAATAGGGGCAGGTGTGGGTTCTGAGTTTGTCGCTGAGGAATGCAACTATAATAAAATTATTATTATGACCGATGCGGATACAGACGGCGCTCATATTCAAGTGCTGCTTCTTACTTTTTTCTATCGCTATATGAAGCCGTTAATCGATTTGGGACGCGTTTATATCGCTCAGCCGCCGCTTTACAAAATTACACGTAAATCTGGCAAGCTGGAAACGATTCGATATGCGTGGACAGATGAGCAGCTTCAAAACTATTTGAAGGAATACGGTAAAAATTATGAGCTTCAGCGTTATAAAGGGCTTGGTGAGATGAATCCTGATCAATTGTGGGAAACGACGATGGATCCAGAGAAAAGAACGCTTCTTCAGGTTCAAATCGAGGATGCAGCCAAAGCAGAACGCAGAGTATCGACGCTTATGGGTGATAAGGTAGATCCGCGTAAACGTTGGATTGTCGAGAATGTCGATTTTATGGAATATGAGGAATAGGGGGATTTCTGCATGAGTATGCTGGAACAGTTTTTACCGGCGTTTTTGGAGGAAGTGGTAGGCGACCGCTTCGGACGCTATTCAAAGTATATAATTCAGGACCGTGCCATTCCTGACGTTCGCGATGGTTTGAAGCCCGTGCAGCGTCGTATTCTATATGCGATGTATGATTCAGGAAACACACCGGACAAGCAATATCGCAAATCGGCCAAAACTGTCGGTGACGTTATGGGTAATTACCATCCGCATGGTGACTCATCCATTTATGAGGGTATGGTTCGGATGGCACAGCCTTGGAAAATGGGACATCCGCTCGTTGATGGACACGGAAACTGGGGTTCTCAGGATGATGATCCAGCAGCAGCTATGCGTTATACGGAAGCGCGTCTATCGCCAATTGCGATGGAGCTGCTTCGTGACATAGAGAAAAGAACGGTACAATTCAAGGATAATTTCGATAATACAACGAAGGAGCCGGTTGTGCTGCCGTCGCGGTACCCCAACTTGCTCGTAAACGGGACCAGCGGCATCTCTGCCGGCTTTGCCACGGAAATCCCGCCTCATAACCTGCGTGAGGTTATTGATGCGTGTATCGCCCTTATGGGAAGCCCAGAGCTGACGCAAGAAGAACTTATGACTTATGTGAAAGGTCCGGATTTCCCTACTGGCGGCATTATTATGGGCGAAGAAGGCATTCGAGACGCATATGCTACAGGTAAAGGCCGCATATACATTCGTGCTAAGACGGCTATCGAGGATATGCGCGGAGGCAAGCAGCAGCTTGTCATTACTGAAATTCCATATCAGGTCGTTAAATCACGGTTGGTTACCGCAATGGAAAACATTCGGCTAGAGAAGAAGGTCGAAGGCATTGCGGAGGTGCGTGATGAGAGCGGACGCAATGGTCTGCGCATCGTCATTGAGTTTAAGAAGGATGCCGATGCACAAGGTATTTTGGCTTATTTGTTCAAGAAAACGGATCTGCAGGTAGCTTACAGCTTCAATATGGTCGCAATCGTGAACAAAACACCGATGCAGCTTGGTCTTAAACAAATATTGTCGGCGTATATCGATCACCAGAAGGAAGTAGTAACTTTCCGCACGAAATATGATCTTGAGAAGGCGGAAGATCGCGCTCATGTTGTAGAAGGGCTTGTAAAAGCGCTCAACATATTAGACGAAGTTATAGCGACGATCAAAGCATCCAAAAATCGCGGGGATGCACAAGACAACTTGGTTGCGAAGTTCGATTTCTCCGCTCGTCAAGCAGATGCCATCCTTACTTTGCAGCTTTATCGCTTAACGAACTTGGAAATTACGACACTTGAGAAAGAGCTTAAGGAAGCGATGAAGAAGATTGCTTACTTGAAATCGATCTTGGCTAGCGAGAAGAAGCTGATTGGTGTTATTAGGGATGAACTGCTTGAGATTCAAACCAAATATGGCATTGATCGCCGTTCTGTTCTGCGCGGTGAAATCGAAGAGCTGAAAGTTAACCTCGAAGTTCTTGTTACACCGGAGGATGTTCTAGTTACATTAAGCCAGGATGGTTATGTAAAACGGACAAGCATGCTCTCGTTTACGAGATCGGGAGGCGAGCTGCAAAACGCAGGTGTCAAGGAAGGTGACTTCGTACGAGAGTTGCTTGAAGTCAATACGATTGACAATTTGCTGCTCTTTACACGCAAAGGTCAATATTATTTGCTGCCGGTCCATCAGATTCCAGAATTCAAATGGAAGGATACCGGAACAGCGATAGTGAATGTTGTACCTATTCCGAAGGATGATTCGATCGTAAGCGTCATTCCAATTAAAGATATTTTGGCATCTACAGCATCACTTGTTTTCGTAACGAAACGTGGCCAAGTCAAGCGTACGGAGCTTAAGGAATACGCAACTACAAGATCCACTGCGGTTGCAGCCTGCAAGGTTTCAGAGGGCGACGAAGTCATTCGGGTTGTTTTGAGTGATGGTTCGAAACAAATCATGCTTATAACTAAGCAGGGAATGAGCATTCGGTTTACAGAATCCGAAGTTAATTCGATGGGTAGAGTTGCAACAGGCGTAAGAGGTATTCAGCTTAAGGATGGAGACGAGCTTGTCACCGCGGAATGGGTTGCTGAGGATGAAGGCGAATTACTCGTCATTACCGATATCGGTTACGCCAAACGTACATTGCTGCTGGATTATCCAATTCAGGGCAGAGGCGGCAAGGGTGTACAAACGTTCGAATTTAAAGAAGGCAAACGAGTGCGTCCAAATGGTTCGTCACTGATTGGGGCTTATTATTGTAAGGCAGCCAAAGAGATCGTAGCGATTACCTCATCTGGAGCGAAGCTTTCTGCTACATCGGAGAAAGCACCAATTGAAGATCGTAAATCGATAGGCAAACTCATATTCCCAGTAGAGAAAACCGACGTTATTACGAGCACGCTTGCACGTTCCATAACAGACACTAATCAAAAGGTCGATTAGGCGGATCAAACCGTTCAATGACTTCCAAAATAGCTTCAAGCATGACCCACAATGGTACCAGCTCATCCGGGCGGTCCAGCCATTGTGGGTCTTTTATAATGCCATAATTTTTAATTTTTTGAATGATTACAGCTTTTCTTTCTTCCACTGGGTGCACGCTCCTTACTATTTAAGCATGAATAGACATAGCGCTGGGCTTTCGCCTTATTGTATGTCTAACGCTGTCATAATGTTCAACAATATATCGATTAATAGCGCAAATTATTAATTGGGTTAATCTTTTATTCGACAATAAAGACTGCTATAATAAATAGCAAATAGATGGAAATTGACAGAGAGCGAGTGTGGGAGTATGGTGTCTGGAGAATTTACTCGATTATGGACGAAGCTTTCGCGTGAATGGAAAAACAACTTGGAACAATCGCTTGCTCCTTTGACAGAAGGGCAGCTGAATGTATTAGAGCTGATGCTTCAGCACCAACCGATGAAGCCATCTGATCTGCTCCAATATTTAGCGACTACACCTGCTGCAATTACAACACTGTTGGATCGAATGGAAAGAAATGAGCTCATTGAACGTACAAGAGATGATCATGATCGAAGAATTGTTTGGGTTTCTGTATCGGAGAAGGGCAAAGCTGAGGCGGAGCGCGGTACAACGATTCGGACTCAAATGATCGAACAATCGCTGGACCGCATTTCCTCTCATAACCAGCAGCTGCTGGTTTACTTGTTGGGTAAAGTAGCAAATTTGTAATCTGATTTCGCCATTCAACGCTTATTTCATAGAATCGAGCCGATTGCGCAGCATATCGTAATTTTTTTGGAGCACCTCGTAGTCGGCTTGCGTTAGCAAGGTATCATTTGAAGCAGCTAATGTTTCTTCGATTGGCAAGATGCGATAGCGAAAGGAACGATCAGGCTTGTAGCGATGCACCCATGTCGGAATGGATTCAACATCAGTTATAGTAACTGTGCCGTCTGTCATATTTTTACGAACATTAACTTTAAAAATAACTCCGTAATCCTTCGATTCGCCCCGCTGATTAGAAATAAAATTTCCCATAGAATAAATAATAAGTCCCTTTTTTACATGACCTTTCTCATCGGTTGTTTCAAGCACTTCATAGGGCTGGACAACATGGGGATGCGAACCGGCAATAATATCAGCTCCCGCAGCGACAAGCGAACGAGCGAGACGTTTTTGTTCTTCATTTGGTATAATCTGATATTCAGTTCCGAAATGCAGAGAAACGGTAATAAAGTCAGCACCTGCTTCACGCAGCCGAATGATGTCTGCTTTAATCTTCTCTTCATCAATAAGCGAAACGAGGTAAGGTTTGCCTTCTGGAATTGGAATGCCATTTGTTCCATAGGTGTAAGCTAACAATCCCATAACGATGCCATTTTTCTCGGATAGGACAGCTTGGTCTGCTTCTTCTTGCGATGCGGCTGTTCCCTTGCTTGGAAGACCAAGCTTCTTTAAGTTCTCGAGAGTGCGAAGCACACCTGACTCACCTTTATCAAGTGAATGATTGTTGGCATTTGTTATTAAGTTAAATCCAGCATCCTTGATCGCCTCTCCAAGTTCGGTTGGCGCATTAAACGTTGGATATCCAGTATAGCCATATTCCACACCAGCAATTGGTGTTTCTAGGTTGGCAATAACCCAATCTCCTTGCTCCAAAATCGGTTTAACCTCTGCAAAAAACGGCTTGAAGTCATATCGATTCGTTTTCTTGTCAAAAGCTCCGGGCAGCTGGGGCGTATGCATCATGATGTCGCCTACGGCCATCCATACGGCATCGGCAAAAACAGGCTCTGGTGGTGCTGTCGGTTCAGGAGATGGTGATGGGGTTACGACTGCTTGCTCAGTAGGAGTGGGGTCAATTGAAGCTGTAGGAAGCGAGCTGGCAGGTGCAGAAGCCCTCTCGTAAATGGAGGGCATTAAAAATATAACCAGTAAGCCAAGTAAACTTAGTAATAATAGTATTGAATTTGTTTTTCGGTGCCTTTTACGGCGCATTAGTATTTCGTCCTTCCTTGTTACGTATTGCTCAGCATACTGGAGGCGTCTTCAAGCTGCGAACTAGTCCACCAATTCCAAACATCAGAGCCTGTTGGAACGGAACGAAAACTCATCCATTCCTTTGTTATAGGATGAGGGGCTGAAACCGAGGTTGACCATAACGCAATTTCGGATATGCCGCTTGTTGGTTTCGCGCCGTATTTCAGGTCGCCTACGAGCGGACAGCCGATATGAGCCAGCTGTGCACGGATTTGATGAGGTCTTCCGGTATGCAGCTTCACCGCAATCAATGAATAACGGCCAGATACAGCTGCTACCTCGTAATCCAAAATCGCTTCTTTCGCCTCATTCGTGGGTTTGTTATAGACGGTTACTTGATTTTGTTTACTGTTCTTAACAATAAAATGAGTTAAACGCGCTTGAGATTGTTTTGGCGTACCTTGTACAACACAAACATAAGTTTTGCCAAAATGTCTACTGCGAACCGATTCGGATAATCTGGACGCAGCTTTTGAGGTTTTGGCAAAAATCATAACGCCGCCAACCATACGGTCAAGACGGTGAACGAGGCCGAGAAAGACGTTTCCCGGCTTGTTATATCGTTCCTTTATATCCTGCTTAAGCAGGGTAAGCATATCAGCATCGCCGGTGTCATCCTCTTGTGAGAGGACGCCAGGCGGCTTAACGACAGCTATTACATGATTGTCCTCGAACAGAACCTTGATCGACATTACTTAGACTCCCAACGTCCCAGTATTCCGCACGGCAAATTAAGGCCGGACTTCGTAATCGGCAATCCGATTTCTCCACAATTGATTTCGCCACCGTATTTGGCATTCATTGTCATATGCAGCAGGTTGTGCAGAACAGATTGCGATAATCCAGTTGTATAGGAGTTGATGAGTAGGAACAATGGATTGTCAGACAAAATCGATGTACAGGATTGTAAGAATGGAAACAAATTTTCTTCGAGCTTCCATGTTTCACCATTCGTGCCACGTCCATAAGAAGGTGGATCCATAATAATCGCATCATACTGCTTGCCGCGGCGCTGCTCGCGTTGAACGAATTTGAACACGTCATCCGTAATATAGCGAATTGGAGCGGACTCAAGTCCAGACAGCTGGGCGTTATCTTTTGCCCATTGGACCATACCCTTAGCTGCGTCAACGTGGCATACTTCAGCACCTGCTGCTGCGGCTGCAACAGTGGCACCGCCCGAATAGGCAAAGAGATTCAAGACACGAATAGGACGTCCAGCATTACGGATTTTGTCCATCATCCAGCTCCAGTTAACGGCTTGCTCAGGAAATAATCCTGTATGCTTGAAGTTTGTCGGCTTGATATGGAAGTTTAGTTCGCCATAAGAAATTGTCCAGCGTTCAGGCAATGATTCGCTCATCGACCATTGACCGCCACCGGAATTGCTTCTATGGTAATGGCCATCGGCTTTTTTCCAAAGACCTGTTTCATTTGTGATCGGCCAAATAATTTGTGGATCTGGACGGCGGAGTGTATAATTGCCCCAACGTTCGAGCTTATCTCCGTCTCCTGTATCTATAACCTCGTAGTCTACCCATTTATCTGCTATGTACATGTTATTCGTAACCCTTCCTTGACCTTGTTTTTGTAATATAATAATGTCAACGATAATTATATCGAAGCTAACACAATGAAGCAATGAAACCGACGCATTTAGAGGCTGGTATTTATTCGTAAGTTATGAAAATGGCTGTTTATTACAGCAAATAAGTAAATGCTGTTGCTGACAGAGCAAAAATCAGTGTAAAAAAGAGCATAATTTAGTAAATCTACAATAATAGAGGAGCAACAATATCATGATGAGTTTTGAGTGCGAGTGCGGGAATAAAACAGTAATGTTTGCTACGGGAGATCGGGACGAGCAGGGCAGAGAGTTTATTGAAATAGAGGACGATGAGAGGCTTACTATCAAAGTTGGCGATAAAAGCGTATTATTTCGTTGTTCATTTTGCGGCTATACATACCGACTGGAACAAATTTGAATCACTTAAGAAATTTTATAGGAGCTGCATATTGAAAACATTAATGGTTCGGAGTATGATAAACGTGAGTCAAGTTGTATGTACAAGTGCATCGTCATACCAGTGATAACTAGCACTAATGTCCGTACAAGTTGAGAAGAGGCGTTATTTCTAAAAATACGTTTAATACTCGGTGAATGCTTACATAGCTGTTTTGCATTCGCAAAACTTAAAGCGAATGCTTACGAAGCTGTTTTGCATTCGCAAAACTTGAAGCGAATGCTTACGAAGCTGTTTTGCATTCGCAAAACTTGAGGAGGAACCATTCCATGTTACAAGTTAAGCCCTATCAATTTTGGTTTGTTACCGGAAGCCAGCACTTGTACGGACCAGAAACATTAGAAGAGGTTGCACAGCATTCACGTATTATTGCTGCGGCGTTGAATGATGATTCTGTTATTTCATCCGAAATTGTATTTAAACCTGTAGTAACAACTCCAGAAGAAATTTACAAGCTTTGCTTAGAAGCGAAAGCGGATGAGAACTGTGCAGGCATCATCACTTGGATGCATACCTTCTCACCTGCAAAAATGTGGATTCATGGGTTGTCTGAGCTGCGTAAGCCATTACTACACCTTCATACTCAATTCAACCGTGATATTCCTTGGGAAACGATTGATATGGACTTTATGAATACGAATCAATCCGCGCATGGCGACCGAGAATACGGCCATATTTTCGCCCGACTAGGCCTTGAGCGCAAAGTCGTTACGGGTCACTGGGAGGATGGCGTTACTCGTTCCCGCATTGCCAGCTGGATGGGAACGGCAATTGCAGTTAATGAAGGCCGTCATCTTAAGGTTGCTCGCTTCGGAGACAATATGCGTCAAGTTTCGGTTACGGAAGGCGACAAAGTTGAAGCGCAAATCAAATTCGGATGGTCGATTAATGGTTATGGCATTGGTGATCTTGTTGCTCGTATGAATGAGGTTTCAGATTCAGAAGTAAAACAGCTGCTTGAGGAATACAACGAGCAGTACGATATTTCGTCCGAGACACGCGGCAATGCAGCTTCATGGGCTTCCATTGGCGAGCAGGCTCGTATTGAGCTTGGCCTAAAAGCATTTTTACAAGAGGGCGGTTTCTCCGCATTTACTACGTCATTTGAAGATTTGCATGGCATGAAGCAGCTTCCAGGTCTTGCAGTTCAGCGCTTGATGGAGCAAGGATACGGCTTTGGTGGCGAGGGCGACTGGAAAACATCTGCACTTACTCGCATGATGAAGCTGATTGCCAATAACAAAGGTACTTCATTTATGGAGGACTATACTTATCATCTAGAAGAAGGCAACGAGCTCGTACTTGGATCACATATGCTTGAGGTATGTCCTACAATAGCGGATAGCCGTCCAAAAATCGAAGTTCATCCGCTTGGCATCGGCGGCAAAGCGGATCCAGCACGGATTGTATTCGATGGACGCTCTGGTGCTGCGCTTAATGCTTCACTCATCGATCTAGGCAATCGTTTCCGCTTGATCATTAACCAAGTGGATGCAGTGAAGCCTACTCATGAAATGCCGAAGCTTCCAGTAGCTCGTGTGTTGTGGAAACCAGAACCATCGCTTCGAGATGCAGCAGAGAGCTGGATTTACGCTGGCGGCGCTCATCACACCGTATTCTCATATGTCGTAACGACTGAGCAGCTTGTAGACTGGGCGGATCAAGTTGGCATTGAAACCGTAGTAATCGATAAGCATTCAACGGTACGCAGTGTTCGCAACGAGCTTCGTTGGAACGATCTCAGCTATCGTATTCGTTAATCATCCTATCATCTGATTGCTTCTTAATAGAGAAGACTGCTGCTTAAAACCGTACAAGGTTAAGCAGCAGTCTTTTTCTCTATTTATAGGGGCTTTAAAGTTATGGCTTAATAGCTTTTACTCTAATCCGCACATAATCCACATCCCATGTACCATCATGGAATAAATCATTTCTTACTCTTGCGGCTATTTTAGCGTATAGCAACTTTTTATCTTCTTCCGATACATTAGCGAAAAAATGATTTGCAAAACCAGATAACCAGTGATTTAGTCCTTCTTCACCGTCTTCCATCTTCGTAGGCCGATCAAAAAGAATGGCATAAGTTACACGAAAGCCTTGTTGTTCAAGTAGAGCGCTATATTCTGAAATGCTCGGAAAGAACCAAGGATTTAACTTTTCTGCATCAATAGCATAATCCTCATCAAGCACAGCTGTTGTTGCTTTTACTATTCGATTAACATTTCCTTTGCCTCCAAACTCAGCAACAAATCTGCCGCCGCTATTTAGCACATTCCACACATTTTCAACCACTTGTTTTGCATTTTTCATCCAATGCAATGCCGCATTAGAGAATACAGCATCAAATGTTTCATCTAACTGAAACTGCTCACCATTTCCAGTGAAAAAATGAATGGTTGGATATTTCACTTGTGCTTTTTCAATCATTTCCGCAGAAAAATCCATGCCTACAACTGTTGCTCCCGTTTTCGATATTTCATAGGCCAAATCTCCGGTGCCACACCCTACATCTAATATTTTCTCGCCTGAGACAGGACTTAATAATTCTACAACTTCCTTCCCGTACTCAGATACAAAACCCAGTTTGTTGTCATATAATTCGGTTTTCCAAAATTGGCCGGAAGGCATAATATCATCCCCTAACTATTGGTAAACCTATTCTCACACAAAGATTATATATAAGTAAAATATATTATTCCTATCTATTTTATAGTTTGAAACTATAAAGTTCGATCAGAAAAAAGCTTTACTCCTGTAGGTTAGAAGCAAAGCTCAAAGTATACCTCAACTATGAATGGGTTTATTCTGATTTTTCTTTTTGAATTTTTGCAGGGTTATTGATTTTGTAAGGAACAGGGTGCTTAGTAAGCTTTTTAGCGACTATTTTTCCTTCAAAATGAAGGATATCGCCGATTTCCAGCTCAAGCTTTTTGAGGGTAGCGCTATGGCTGGACCAAGCATCGCCGATCTCCATAGCAGGATCTTGAATGGCTACTGCATTGTAAATAACAACCTCGTCATCTGTATCAGAAAAATTGTTAGGTACAGTCGTAAACTCTTTTACTGTTGCAACCATCTTGATCTTATCTTCAGGGAGCTGCAGTTTTGGCGCCTTTTCTTTTTTCGTTTTTTCTTTTGGAGCTGCTGCTGCTTTATGTACTTTTTCTACTGAATCAGGCGCTGGTATCGTCTCCGAAATCGCTGCTGCATCATTATTTTGTGATGTTTCTAGCAGAACGTCATTTTTATCAGCTTCAATCTCTTGTGCAGGTGCAATCTCTTCTACTGCATTGGAAGTCTTCTGGCCATAACTAGAAGCTTGCATTTCCTTTAAGTAGGAGGGGTGGATACAATGCTTTTGTTCATTTTCAAACGAAATGACAGCAGTCATTTTATCTACATATCCAATAATAATGCATTCGAGATTCATGCCGTTTCCTTTATAGAAAAATACTTTTGTTTTGGCAGCCTTCTCAGAAAGCAAACCCCATTCCTTGCATTTTTCTATTTGCTCTGCTTCGTTTTCGAAGCTAATGTACGATATCGGTTCAATAATGAATGGATGTCCCATGTAATCTCCGCCTTTTTGGTATTATCATCATCTATTTTATCATTTTTTTGACATGTTAGTCGTTACTTGCTGACGATTAATAAAATTTTAGTCGTTTCCTTAAATCAGAAGGGGAGAGAAGAAAAATATGCGACCTGAATAGGAACATTTTAACAATGTACATTTGACAATGAGAATCGTTATCGATATAGTTAAGTGGTAGTTTTTAAAATGATATAGGAGGGATTTCTGTGTTCATTCAATTGAGATCAATTGTAGTGGAAAAGGGAAATTCACAGCAAGTTGTCGACAATTTTGGGCAAGAGGGCTATATTGACGGCAAGGAAGGTCTTATCGATATTAATATTATGGTGAATAGAAAAGCAAAAGAAACGGAAGAAGTTGTTATTATGATCCGTTGGGAGTCTGATGAAGCTTGGAAAAATTGGGAGAAAGATCCCGTCCATATTGCTGGCCATCGGAACAAAAAAGATGAGCAGCGTCCTTCATATATCGTTGATTCATCGGTAAATATGTATGATGTAAAAAAAATCAAATCAGGTACTTTTGGCAAATAAACAGAAAGCGACTTACCCTTGGTGGGCAATGTCGCTTTTTTTATTTATTCATTTTAGGGAATCTGGAATGATACCTTGGTTCCAAAATTAAGCTTGCTTGTAATGACAAGTCCATGACCATATAACTGTTTTAATCGGCGATCCGTATTCAATAAACCAATTCCTCGTTGTTCGTTATACTTCCCATCCAACAGTTGCCCCAATTCTTCTTCGTCCATTCCGATCCCATCATCTGCATTCAATATTTCGATAAAGTGGCTGTAATTTTCTATTTGATTGCACAGCGTTCCTCCCTAAAACGGCTTAATATGCCACTCTAGCTCATGTGCAATAGATACAAATTGATTCGTATTTAAGAAATCATAACTAATACGCAATTAACTGCTGAACGCATCAATTAGCTTTTGCATTTTGGAAGTTTCCATATCGCTTAAGGCGAGTAGGATACCCTTCCACGGTTTTTATTGAAGCAGAAGAATTTGTATTCAATGCTGATAGAGGAAGCTATGAATGTATAATGCCAGACTCATATGATGCATATAGTAATGAACAAGCTGCATCCCGTGAGGAGGTTTTGAATGAAATCCAGCATTTCGGGAAAAGTGATGATCATTTACGGAAGCACATTTCTGCTGATTATTGTCTTAACCTTCTGGTTGTCCTACCGGGGTACGGTTGGTCCGCTTGAGGCCGATCTGACCAATACGAATCTCGCTCTACTCAAGCAAGTAGACCAAAAGATTGAAGTGGCGTTCCGTCAAACCGAGAAAGATTTGCTCGCGCTTATGGAAGAGCTCGAATTTGTCTACTTCATGCTGGATAGCTACAATGACGATGCCCAAAAATACAGCAACTATTATGGGCTTACGACAAAATTAAAAAACTTTATTAACGCGAATCCCACATTCTCATCCATTTTTGTTTACTCTGCTGTAAACGGCGATATTTTAACCGAAAAGGCTTATATGAACGATATTTCATCGTTAGACAACTGGCTGGCTGATTATATGGACATGCCGGGTTATTTCAAGTGGATGACGACCCATCCGGTGTGGGATGGAACGACGACTCAAGACGTTGTGACACTGGTGCGCTCCTACCCGACGCTCAGCAGTCCCGGTTATCGTAACGGCATCGTTGCCGTTAACATTAACGAGGTTGTTCTCTACGATATGATTAAATCGGTCTATGAGGAAAGCTCGGCTGGCCATCTGTTTATATTCGACGCAGATGGAAAAGTTGTCAGCCACGATGACAAAACGCTCCTTTACCAAAATTTAAAGCAATTGCCCTATATGAAAAACGTACTCTCAGCAGAAGGCAGCGGCTCCCTATCAGTCAAGCTGGACGGGATCCCGCAAACCGTATTTTACAGGACTTCCGCCTATACGGGGTGGAAAATGGTCAGCATCATGCCGGAATCACAAATTTACGAGCCGCTTCAGATTACCCGCAATCTTCTGTTCATATTGGCTGGCGTAATGATCGTTCTAGCGCTAATTGTATTGTTCTACATCAATCGATTAACCTTCAAGCCGCTTGATCGACTGGTTAGCAAGCTTTCAGGGACCTACCAGCCAGATAAGAAGCGCGGATTTGATACGGCGGGATTCACTTATTTGGAGACGGTGTTTGAGCAAATGATGGAGAATCGGGAGCACTTGGAGAAGCATGTGCGGGATTCCAAATCCGTACTCAAATGGAGACTGATTATGGATATGCTGACCGGCTACCGAACGGACTACCAAGCTTTGCGGCATCACTTTGAATTTACAGGCATTAAGCTCTATTCAGAGCGCTACCTTGTATGTACGGCAGAAATTGCGAAACCAGAAGACTGCTTAAGCCCGCGTGATGAAACGTTGTATACGTATGTGTTTTGCAACGTGGCGGAGGAGATGATGGGCAAAGAGGATGCTGGAGTCGCAATCGATTTAGGCGGCGGACGAGCGGCGCTTGTCTTTAGTTTCGCAGAGGGCGAAGCGGAACAAAACCATTTGCGCGCGCTCGCAATTTTGGAATGGATACTTGAGGTGATTAAGAAGCAATTCGGATTAGTCGCTACGGTGGGTGTAGGCAGAGGAGTCAAGGAACTCGGCGATATTCAAAGCTCCTACGGCGAGTCGCGCAAGGCGCTCCGCTACAAGATGCTTTTTGGCAGCCATTCCGTCATTTCAATCGAGGATTTGCAACCGCCGGACAGTCAAGACTATTACCGTTTGAATCGGAAGGCTACTCGAATTATGGAGGCGCTCAAGCAGACGGATACAGATAAAATAAAGGAGGATGTGCACCAAGCCTTTGAGAAGGCGGTGGAACTAGGCTTGCCTCCTGACCTCATCCGCCAGTTTTCGTTCGATTTAATCGTGAAGGCGCTGCAGGTTGCGGATGCAATCGGAATCGGTCCCGAGGAGTCGATGGGCAACTTGGACAGCATTTATGAGAAGATTGAGCATAGTGAGGATTGGAAGCAAGCAGAGGCCCTCGTCCTGGCTGTTCTTGAGGAGCTAGCTGCTAAGCTTACAAGCAAACGAAGCCTGAGAGGGAAAAATGACACGATTGAGCGGATGCTTACCTACATTCAAGCCCATTACCATGAAAATGATTTGTCGCTCGATCGGCTCGCTGAACAGTTTCATTTGAGCCCAACCTATATTAGCAAGCAGTTTAAAGAATACACCGAGCGAAATTTTATCGACTATCTAATCGAAATTCGAATTGACGCCTCGAAAGCACTGCTCGCTAACAAGGATAAAAAGGTGAACGATATCGCCGAATCGATTGGATATATGAATACCCGCAGCTTCTTGCGGACGTTTAAAAAATTTACAGGGATGACACCGACAGAGTTCCGCGAGCATGCCATCAGCAAACAAACAGGGCAAGGCACAGAGCGAACGTAAGACCGGTGGCACACTTCCTAAGCGGAGGCGTTGCCCCGGTTTTTTCCTTGTACTATGAGTATCTATAAGTTTGTTAGCTTATAAAAGGCTTATATTTCTCCGTCAAAGCTACTTCAACATCCAGAAGTTGTAGGGGTTTTTACTTGTAATGGCGGGATTTCTTCCGTGTCACAGCAAAAGAATGAACCTGTTCAAGAAAGGCGACTGGCCCATTTCACAATAAAAGACACCTGGCACAGAACATGTCTATATTCAGCTTCCCGAGCTTTGTGTACGATCGAATTGTAGACGGAACATAAAGGGGGGGAGGACGATTTGGATACGGCTTAAGCGGGATCGTCACTTATATTTGATGCTTCTGCCTGTCATCTTGTTTTATGTCATCTTTAAATACGCACCGATGGCGGGCGAAATTATCGCATTCAAAAATTACAGGTTTATTGATGGAATATGGGGAAGCGAATGGGCAGGTTTTCATCATTTTCAAATGCTGTTCGCAAGCTTGGATTTTTGGAGAATTCTTAGAAATACGCTGCTGCTGAACATCTATAGTCTCGTGTTTGGTTTTCCGGTACCTATCCTCCTTGCCTTGCTGCTTAACGAGGTGCGCAGAGAATGGTACAAAAGGACGGTTCAGAACCTGTTGTATTTGCCTCACTTCATTTCTTGGGTTGTGCTGGGCGGAATCGTTATTGCGATCCTATCGCCGAGCACAGGCGTCGTGAATCTGATTCTAAAACAATTTGGCATCGAGCCCGTTTATTTTATGGCGGATTCGACTTGGTGGCCTGTTGTGTATACGTTATCCGGTATTTGGCGCGAAGCGGGCTGGGGGACGATTCTCTATTTAGCAGCGATGGCTTCGATTGATCCCCAGCTTTATGAAGCAGCCAAAATCGACGGTGCAAACAAGCTGCGGCAAATTTGGCATATTACACTTCCCGGCATTCGCAGCACGATAGCCATCTTATTGATTCTTCGGATGGGGCATATGATGGATGTTGGCCTTGAGCAAACGCTGGTGCTTCAAAACCAATCCGTGCTGGACGTAGCGGATGTCATCAGCACCTACGTATACCGGGTCGGTTTGCAAAATATGAATTACAGCTACACGACAGCGCTTGGGTTATTCCAGTCCTTGATTGGTTTTATTCTAGTCGTGGGCGTTAACGGGATCATCCGAAAGTTCGGCGAAAGGGGGTTATGGTAACGGTGAAAAGGAATGCTGCCGCAGCTTTTGTACTGTCATCGATTAGCAAAATCATCCTTTATGCGTTTCTTGGCCTCTCGTCCTTAATCGCCCTGTTCCCGCTATGGTATGAGGTGGCAGCATCCTTTAGCAGCAGCCGGGCAATTACAGCGGGAGAAGTGATGCTGTGGCCAATTGAATTCAATCTGCACGCTTACGATCGGCTTTTTGATGACGGACAAATTTTGATCGGCTTGCGAAATACGGTCTTGATCACGGTTGTTGGTACCGCGTTGAACATGATCATGACGATACTGGCTGCCTATCCGCTTTCAAGACGCCGCTTGATGGGACGCAGCGGGCTGCTAATGTTCGTTACGTTCACGATGTTATTCGTTTCTGGGATCATTCCGAGCTTCATTCTCGTCAAGACGCTGGGCTTAATGGACACCTACTGGGCATTATGGCTTCCTGGGCTGATCAGCACGTATAACATGTTTGTGATGAAAACGTTCATGGAAGGCCTTCCGGATGAAATTGAAGAGTCGGCTGCTATGGACGGAGCTGGAGATTGGCGGGTTTTAATGCAAATCATGCTTCCGCTATGCAAGCCGATCATCGCCTCCTTGTCGCTGTTCTACGCCGTTGGCTGGTGGAACTCCTATTTCAGCGTTCTTCTTTATATAACAAAAACGACGTCACAATCATTAATGGTGAAGCTGTATCAGATGATTAATCAAGTGGATGCAAGCCTGCTTAACAATACTGGGGGAAGCGAGGGTGCGGGGCAAATCTTGTTAACGCCCGAAGGCATCAAAGCTGCGGCCATCGTCATTGCGGTCACGCCTATTCTATGCGTATATCCGTTCCTTCAGAAACATTTTGTAAAAGGTGTCTTGATCGGTTCGGTTAAAGGTTAATAAGGAAAAGGGGATGATGTATTTGATGAAAGGGAACAAAATCGGTAACTTGATCATGCTGGCTAGCTTAATTGTTGTACTGCTGGTTGGCTGCACGGGGAAATCCGAGCCGACTAAACCTTCTGCTGCACCGAATAAATCGGATGCGCCAGCTCCAGTGGTAGAGCAAAAGAAAGAGATTAGCGTATCTATCCTTGACCGGGGCGAAGTGTCATCGGAGGAAGGCAGCTACGAAAACAACCGCTGGACGAAGTGGATCAATGAGAATGCTCCTGCAAAGGTCAAATGGGTACCCGTGCCGCGTACGCAGGTACAGCAAAAATTAAACACGCTGATTGCATCGGGCACGGCTCCGGATCTCATATGGGAATATGACCGCAGCTATATTAGCCAGCTCGCTGCACAGGGAGCGATTCAGCCAATCGACGAATATATCGAAAAATACAGCACAACGTACAAAGCTTATTTGGCTAAGCATCCAGAACTTAAACCCTTCCTAACGATAAATGGAAAAATGTATGCGGTCGCAAATGCGCGCGGACAAGAAACGATAGCCAATCATGGCATTATGATTCGTCAGGATTGGTTGGATAAGCTGGGTTTGAAAGCTCCGACAACAGTTGAAGAATTAATTGAGGTTGCACGCAAGTTCAAAGAGGGCGATCCGGACGGCAACGGCACGGCGGACACGGTTCCAATCACCTTTAATTACAACGGAGTGCAAATTTTAAGAGCCCTTTTCTTCAATAACGAAAACCAATGGTATCTGGAAGATGGCAAGCTCACGTTCGGCCGGATACTGGATCGATATGCCGATTCGCTTGCTTTGCAGAAGCAGCTTTTTGACGAAGGATTAATCGATAAGGAATACATTACGGATACGAATTTTCAACGCTCGCTGCAGCTTTGGACGACAGGCAAGTCGGGTATTTATCTTGGCTCATGGTCAATGGGCGCAGAGTTTGTAGATTTGAAGAAAAATATGCCGGATGCAAAAGTGGTGCCTTTGGAGCCTGTTGCTTCGAAGTATGGAAAAAATGGCCTTTATCAGGAAGTGCCGGCCAATATGTATATCGCTTTTAATACGAATATGAAGGAGGACAAAATCGAAGCAGGCGTCAAATTTTTGGACTGGATGCTGGAGAAGGGCTGGGAGCCGCTCAGAATCGGTGAGAAGGACGTTCATTATAAGCTCGTGGGAGAAGTTCCGCAGAAGACCGACGCTGATAAGTTCAAGAAGGAAGTGTTCTATGCAAGAGAGTATGCGATCTTGAACGAATGGGATCCGAAGCCGGAATGGTATGCGGTGATGGCGGCGCAGGATCCGATTTCACAAGAGCAGGCCGTGCTTAAAGCAGCAGGTCTTGAGATTGCGATGAAAAATAAATACAGACGGGACATTGCCTATAATCCTGATCTGCCTGAGGTCAGCCAACTGATTGCTACCTTCGCTCCGATTGCGCAGCAAATTGAAGCCAAAATCGTTACTGGAGGAGGCGCGCTTACGCCGCAGGGTGGAATGGAGGATATTCGCAAGGAATGGAAGCGTTTGGGCGGTGAAAATGTAGAGAAGTTAGTGCAGGAGTGGTATGAAACGAACAAAGAGCATCTGAAGTAGAGGGGAAGGCCCTTCCCGAATGCGGTCATTACTTTTTCGGGAAGGGTTAATCGCCGATCCGAGTAGCAAAGGATGGATGGAAAATGATGACCATGAAAAAAGTTTTTTCATTATTCCTCGTCTTTGCATTGATCATGACGGCAACTGGTACGTTTGGCAAAAATGAACATGCAGCAGCTGCAGAAGCGGTGGTCGCAGAGCTGCAAGCAGGCGATTATGAAAGCTCCGACGAAGTATGGGACTTCCTGCTGGGTGCCGAATTTCCCGGGGCGCAAGGAAGCTTTACAAGAGATCAGTCTGTATTCAAAACAGGTCTATCCTCGGCCAAGGTGGCTGGCGATTTTAATGGCGGCGGCTCTTACGTTGCACTGGAGCGGTATCTGACGAAACGAATAGTTCCGGCGGATGCGGTAAGCTTATCCTTTTGGGTGAAAACTGCGGACGCTGCATCGATTTATATTGTACTAATGGACGGAACGAACCAAAACCACTCGCAAAGGCTGGTGCTTCAGCCGACAACGGATTGGCAGAAAGTTACCGTGAATGCTTTTAATGCCGGCAGCGAATATACGCACTGGGGAGGCGCCAATGACGGAGCCTTTCATCCATCACTTAAGAAGATGACGATCAAGGTAGCACGGGCGGGACTGCGCACGGGGCTTAAGAGCGGCTCGGTATGGTTCGACGATCTCCGAATCAAGGTGACTGTTCCTGATTTAGCCATCGCACAAACGCAGGTTGGCAACGTATTTGCTGGTGCAAACAAAGGCACTTTTGATGTATTAACGACGGGAGATACCGTCACATGGCAAACTTATGATGCTTGGGGAGAGCCCGGTTCAACTGGAAGTTCGCCGGTTACCGGAGGCAAGATCAGGCTTGAGGTGCCGGTACAATCAGATGGCTATTATCGTTTAAAACTATCAGCTTATCAATCGGGAACTTTGCTTAAAACAACAGAGACGACATTCGCGGCTGTGCCAACGTTTGATTTGACAGCAGTGACGGCATCACCGTTTGGCGTACAGACGCATTTTGCACATAGCTGGAACCGTGAGATGCTTCCTTTGGTCAAGTATGCAGGAGCCAAAAGCGTGAGGGATGCGATGTTTTGGTCTGAGATCGAGCTAAAAAAAGGCAGCTACACCTATAACCCGAAATTTACACTCTATATGGAGGGGCTACTGGAGAACAGCATCGATCCGCTGATGACCTTCGCTTTTTCCAATCAATTTTATGATAATTTCCAAACGCCTTATTCGGCAGAAGCTCACGCCGCCTATGCGAATTATACAAAATCCGTACTGAACCGATTCGGAGGCCAAATCAAATGGGGCGAGATGTGGAACGAGTTCAACCTGCCCGGATTTGGAGGGAATGGGCCAGCTGCATCACAGCCCGATGTATACTTCAATCTAATGAAAGCAGGTTATGAGGCTGCCAAATCGGTGCGCCCTGATCTGAATGTGCTTGGAGGCGCGACCGCAGGCATTCCAGCCGAGTGGCTTGAAGATTTGTTCCAGCTCGGAGGGTTAAACTACATGGACACCTTATCCGTACATCCTTACCGTTATCCCGACAAGCCGGAAGGACTGCTTAACGAGGTAGCCTCGTTAAATCAACTGGTGAAAACCTATAACGACGGACAGACGAAACCCATCTGGTTCTCGGAAATTGGATGGCCGACGCAGCTTGACCCCCGCGGGGTGGATGAGAGGACACAGGCTGCCTATTTGATTCGCACCTATGTACTTGGCATGGCAGCAGGAGTGGAGAAAATCTTCTGGTACGATCTGATGGACGACGGAACGGATAAGAAATATAACGAGCATAACTTCGGTATTATTCATAATGGCGGTGATCCGCTCGGCGCGTATACGCCAAAACCGGGTTATGTGGCGTTAGCGACAGTAGCGCGGCAGTTGACTGGCGCAAGCTTAACCGGTCAGGAGATTACGAACGGCATCTATCGCTATAAATTTAAGAAGGGCCAGAAATCGATTCATGTGCTTTGGTCAGGGACGGATACCGAAACCGATCTGACTTTGAAAACAAATGGACCGCTGGTCGTAACGGACATGATGGGCCGTTCAGCTACCTATACGCCGAAGGACGGGGAAATTTACATTACGGCTTCAAGCGAACCTCTATTCATCCAAGGGAAAATCGATAAAGTCATTCAAGGAAGCAAATATAGGCTTAAGAGCGAGCCTTCCTTTACCGGTGATCCTATCAGCGTAACGTTATCCGTATACAAAGCATCATCTTGGAATCCACTAAGCGCTCGCATTCAATTGCAAGGATCCTTTGAACATATACAGGCTTCTTCGGTCGGCACCTATCCTGTCGTATTTCAAGGAATAGGTCAACCTGGCAGCTACACAGCGACGGCGGAGCTTGTCGTTGGCGGCAAAAAAATCGGAGCGTTAAAAAATACAGTGGTGATCAAGCAATCAGAGGAGCTTTCTGTCAAACATGTGCTGAAGGAGGGCAGCAACTTCCTGAGAGTTCGAATCGATAATACAAAACCGGTCGATAGGCGGTTGACACAGATCGATTGGCAGGTGGGTGCGAACACCGAATCAGAAGCTTATAATACGGTGCTGCCTGGTTTTACGGATTATACAATTGATCTTCCAATACCTGCACTGCAAGAGGGAACTTTAACGCCTCACCAGCTTACCGTCTATTTGGATGATGGCACCGTACTGTCTTCTTCAGGCAACTTGAACAATATCGCTGTCGCAAGTATGACGCCCATCGTTAACCGCACGGTGCAGGTGGATGGGGCGCTGGACGATGTAACCGATCTCCCTGGCATCGACCTGTTTGAGGAAGGACATTCAAGAGTGGTACCGCATAATGGGCCTGAGGATTTGAGCGGTAAACTATGGGTTACGTATGATAATGACCACCTCTATCTGTCGGCAAAGATCCATGACGATCTATTCTCGCAAACCAAATCAGGAGATGCGATTTGGAGCGGAGACAGCATTCAATTCGCTATTTCTTTGGGAACGCCGGGAGAGGCGGCGGAATGGTATGAATACGGAATGGCGCTGACGCCAGACGGACCGGAATTATATCGGTGGATGGCGATGAGTGGCGTATTGACCGGACCGGTTACAAATCGCCAGCTCCAGATTAAGAGAGATGAAACAAACAAGGATACGATCTATCGGCTCGCATTGCCTTGGACGGAATTGTCGCCGATTGTTCCGAGTGACGGGATTTTAAGCTTGTCCGCTCTTGTGAATGAGAATGACGGCAATGGACGCAAAGGATGGCTGGAGTGGGGCGGAGGCATTGGGTCCAATAAACAGTCTAAACTATTTAAGCCTATGTTGATTGGCGAGGCTGGATCAGCAAGCGTTAGCGGTGTGACGCTTGACAAAAGCCTACTTGAGATGAATGCGGGTGACCCTGCAGTTGCACTTCTTGCAGCGGTGACGCCAGAGAATGCTGCGAGTAAAGAGGTAACGTGGACAACAAGCGATCCGAATGTTGCGACAGTAAATGCAGGGGAAGTTACGCCTGTCGGAGTGGGTACGGCAACGATAACGGTAACGACGATGGATGGTTTATTTACAGCCAGCTGCATCGTTACAGTCACAGCTGCTCCAGTCGTTGACTCGGAGGTGGAGACATCTGTGCCTACTGAGATCGTGGAGCCGGGGTCAACAGAAACGCCAGAACCTAGTGAAACGGAAGTGCCAGTACCTAGTGAAACGCCAGAGTCGGGAAAGCTTGAAGCACCTTCGAATCCAGTGACTCCGGCGCCAACTGACTAAATCGCCAGAGAACGGAGCTTAATAGATACAGGTTGAAAGGCAGGAGATGAGCAGTTCGCCTTAATGGCGGTCTGCTCTCTATCACTTCATTGGCGCAAACTAGGATACCGTAATTGAGAGGATGGGATATATGGATAAGACGGACAATCCAATGGATCATAAGCCGCTGCTGCTCGGAAAAATCCATCACTGGGAGTCGTTTTTTGACCCGGAAGTCAACATGCTTAAGCTGCCCTTTCATAGTCCCGGCTACCATACGACGCTTACGGCTGAGGAGTTCCCGCTTGTTCACCCTACATATCCTTCTCTTCTTTATGCACTGGCTTTGCTTGACAGCGGTTTGCCGGATTATACCACGCGAGCTTATGAAGTCATACGCAAAGTGATTTCGCTGCAAGACCAAAATCCTAAACACCTAACGTATGGCATATGGTCATGGTTTTACGAGGAGCCGCTTACGGAAATGTCCCCGCCAGATTGGAACTGGGCTGATTTTTGCGGTAAACAGCTCGTTCAAATCGAAGTGCGGCATGGAGATAGATTGCCTATGGAACTGCGAGAGCTGATCCGTCAAGCTGTCTTCTGCGCATGCAATGCCATTATGAAGCGGGATGTTGGTCCAAATTATACGAATATCGCACTAATGGGTGCTTTGGTCACGCTTATCGCGGGCGAAGCATACGCTGAGCCAGAATTGGCCGATTACGGTATTCGAAGGCTGGAAAAGCTCCATGCATTTACGAATCAGCTAGGGACGTTTCATGAGTTTAACAGTCCGACTTATACGGTTATCGCCATCACCGAACTTTCCAAAATTTATACGATGACGGCGAGCGCTCAGGCTAAAGCGTTTGCGGAAGATTTGCTCGATAGCGCATGGCGCATGGTAGCAGAGCATTTTCATCCAGCGACGAAGCAGTGGTCCGGCCCGCACAGCCGTAGCTACAGTACACTGCTATCGGATATGACGAAGTCATTTTTGCAAATCGCAACAAACGAAAGGGTTGTTTTTAGATTTGAGAATGAACAGCCGTATGATGCGGAGTGGTTTGGGAGCGGGATTTGTTGTCCGCACAAGTATTATCCATTTTTCACACAGTCTGAGGAAAGGCTGCTCCAGCAGCTCTATTCTAGAAATGAACAGACTGGGCAGGAAAAGTGGGCAACAACCTACATGACCCCTTCCTTTGCGATTGGTGTGTCCAGCGAGGAAATTATGTGGAATCAAACAAGGCCGCTGCTTGTTTTCTTTGATAATGGTGGAGAGGCGGCCTATTTGAAGCTGCGTGTCCTGCATGACGGTTATGATTATTGCTCAGCTGTACTGAACAGTAGAGTAGAGGGGAGCAGACTGCTGCTCGGTATCCGTTTTCTGACTGATGGAGGAGATACTCATCCGAGCCTTGATCGAATAAATGGCTGCATAGCTGTATCTGATTTGCGAATTCGGGTAGAGCTTGGCGGCTGCTTGGATAATGTAGACGCGGAAGTGAGCGGGGAAAGAGCGGAGGTTAGAATCGGTGACTGCAAAGTTGTTCTGCGTATTTTGTTTACGGCATTTGGTGCAGGGACGGATGAGCATGACGATAAACAAAAAGACAATTGGAAGTGGGAGCTCGCGAGGAACAGCAGCAGCTTTTGCTTCGACCATATTTTACATGCAGTAGAGGACAGTACAATTGATTTTGAGAAGATGGGCAAAGCAGCTTTTCTTTTTTCGCTAGTAATTGGTGAAGCAGAGCCGGAAATTATAGTAGAGGCCTATGATAATGCTGTAGCAGCTATTTTTGCAAGCAAACAGAATGCTGCCGCAACCAGTGATGATCCTATTAAGCTATCCTTAGCATTGAAGCCTGCAGCATCACCATCAGCTTAAAACGGTGAAGCTGCATCATTTTATGGAGGTGGAGGAGCGGGCATGAAAACGAAGTTATCGCGGGAAATAGTGAAGCAGGCGGCTGATCGTGTATATCACTATATGCTTGAGGATCATTCCGGTAGTTGGGGCATGGATTTGAACCATTGGGACTGGGTGCCGGGAGTCGGCGTCATTGCGATGCTGTCTTATTATGAGCTTACAGGTGAATCAGAGACGATGACGGAGTTAATAAAATGGTCGCAAAATAATTTACACCTTGCGGAGAAGGTCAGAGTCATCAATGCGATGGCGCCATATACGGTTTTTCCAGCGCTTTATGAGCATACGCATGACCCTGTTTTTTTGGAGACAGCAGAGCGGATTGGACAATGGATGATGACGGAGGCGCCCCGTACAAGGGAAGGCGCCTTCGAGCATACGGTTACGGAAAATGTGAAATTCCCGGAGCAGGTATGGGTGGATACTATTTTTATGGCGGTTTTGTTCTTGGCTAAACTTGCGAAACTCACTGGGAATGTGGATTATGCGAAAGAGGCCGTACGTCAGGTGGAGCTGCATTTAACGCTGCTGCAGGATGAGGATACGGGTGTGCTGTTTCATGGCTGGAATTCGGAGGCACGGAACCATCTTTCGGCTGCCCGCTGGACAAGAGCTAATGCGTGGATAGCGGTGGCGGTGCCGATGATAGTGGAAGAGCTGGAAGGTTTAGCAGTTGTTCCGAAGGAAACGCTCGAACGTTATCAATTGCTCATGCGCAGCCTTATTCGCTTTCAACATGAGGAAGGCCTATGGGCAACGGTGCTTGACCGTCCTGAATTTTATTCGGAGACGTCGGGCAGCGCCGGCATTTCTTGCGGCATTGTGAAAGCGGTACGTCAAGGCTTGCTCGATGCGGATTATTTGAATGCTGCCTACCTTGCGGCAGAAGCTATTCTTCTTAAAATAAAGCCGAGCGGGGAAGTCATGGGCGTGTCAGGCGGGACGCCTATCATGCCTTCAATCGAAGCTTACAATGAGATCGCTTGTTATCCAACGCTTTATGGGCAGGGACTCGTACTTATGCTGCTGTCGGAGCTATCGGACATCTCAAGCTGATTGTTAAAGGACCGTTTGCATCACGATGAGGTGAGCAAACGGTCCTTATGTGTGCCCAGCTTCGGCTTTATCAGACGCTGTCGATAACCATCTTTTTGAGCGGTACCATCGATTCTTCCGGGACATAAAATTTGAATTTATTGTCGCTGATTTGTCCAAGCAGTTGACGGCGGATCGGATCGGCATCCTTTAATAGATGCTCGTCTGCCTGATGATAGTCAATTGGACGCATCCAGATCGGGCTATAGCCGAGAAAGAGCTGCCTTCTTGTAAATTCGGATTGATTGATCGATCCGGCATGCCATAAATTTTGTGCGAAAATAAATACATCACCCGGCTTTCCGCACACTTGTACCTCGCCATCCAATTGCTGGCGCACATCCTTATGGTTCGGATTATAGGGCTGCCTGTGGCTGCCCGGAATAACCTTTGTATTGCCGCGGTTCGGCTTTGTCATATCGCTCAAAATATAACAGACTTTTATATAATAAGTAGCCGTTAAGCCTGCAATAACCGGAAACTGTGGATGAGGGCCGTCTTGATGCCAATCGATAAAGCTGTGGGAAGCCGTCTTTATATCATTTGGATTAGGTTTTCTCACGGTTAGATGAGAAATATGCAGCTGAATATTATGTCCAAGCAAATTAACGATTAAGGGAAGGATTTCTTCGTGATCGATCAATGAGGCAATTTCAGTGTGCCGAGAGACGCTGTTATAAATATTATGAGCAAACGTATCTTCCTCCTCTGCAAGGACCTCATCGATCGCTGCATTCAGGAGGGATACCTTTTCCTGTGAAAGTATATCGGGTAAAACCAAGTATCCTTGTTCATGAAAACGGCTCATTAATTCTGGAATATTTAGCGAAGCTGTATTCATTAGCCTCTCCTCCTTCTTGTATTTAATTTAATTATATGCGACGATTTTTCGTAGTATAATGTATAGAATAATCGAATTACTTGTAAATAATTTCATAAAAGGGATGATGGAATTGGACAAGCCTTGGTTTCGCGAGCCTGAGCTGATTTACCATGTGTTTGTGAAGGATGCTGCACATTTTCAGAAGACAGAGGATACTTACGATCACTGGGCTTTATTCATTGTTGAAGAGGGCGGCTTTGAGTATAGAATGGGAAAATCGAGGAGCGAGAGAGCCGTAAAAGGGGAGATGGTGCTTTGTCCGCCCCATATGACCTTTTACCGCAAAACAGATGGCTTGTCATTTCATCTCATCGGGTTTCAGTGGGGGAATGCAGATAGCGCTGCCGGGGAGGACAACACCACTTTGCCCCCTACAGGAAAGCTTATTTTACTCAACAAAAAAAGAATGAGTTCTACACTTTCGTTGCTTCGCGAAGCTCGTTATGTGAAGGATAGTCTGGCGCTGAAATACAAGCAACATCTGTTAAGGGATTTGATGTATGTCTATCAGATTGAAAGCATGAATCGTAAGATAAATTATTTATATAGCGAGAACCAGGTCTTGCAGCGTGTGGTACATATGCTTCAGCAGCAAGCGGAAGAGGGCGTTTCCTTGAAGACGATCGCGATGGAGCTTGGCCTCAGCCAAGTGCAATTGACCAGGCTGTTTAAGCAGGAATTTCAAACGACACCAAGTTCGTACGCCGCTAATCTAAGAATGGATAAGGTTAAGCTTATGCTAGTCAATTCTTCATTAACGCTTGCGCAAATAGCGGAGCAATGCGGGTTTACGGATGAGCATCATTTGAGCAAAAGCTTCAAGAAATCGTTCGGCATGAACCCGTCCTCTTATCGGAAAGCTTATACGATTTGAGCGAATCTATTTCGACAATAAATGCCATATAAATTTCCTTATGGAGGATAAATAAAAAATAACCGCTGGTTTTAACCAACGGTTACCGGGCAAACTGGTATCAATAACAATAATATCGCTCCCAAATTTTGAATGAATCGTCCTTATGCTTATCCCACCAACAGATATCATCCCACCAATCATCATTGTCGAACCAATCATCATTGTCGAACCAGTCAAACCAGCCTTTCTTGTCCCAATCTTTGTCGTTCTTATTTTTGCTTGGTTGGTTTGAATGATTATTGTTATTATTATTCTTGTTGTTGTTTTGCTTATTATTATTGCTGTTGTTGCTGTTGTTTGTACTTTTCGTAATGGAGAACACAGACAAGATACTTGATAAGAAACCTTTCTTTTCATCGTATGGTTCTTTACTGGATGCAGCAAATGCGGAAGCAGGATACATACAGATGGTGATCAGCAAAGTAAGTGATAAGATTTTTTTGAATTTGGACATGACATCAACACCTCCTGTCCCCGCTCTAATTGCGAACTTAATGTTCGTTATAAAGAATTTTATAATAATTATATCTTTTTGTAAACGAACAATTTGAAAAAAATGGATAGTTTGGAGGAGGACTTTAGCCATAGTTTCGTAGATAATAGAGTGAAGAATACGAGTTAAATCGAAATGGAGCGGGATGCATGTTATTGTCGAAGGGTCAAAAGGTAGATATCACTAGAGGACGCGAACTTACATCTGTGAGAGTTCAATTTGGTTGGACGACTAGACAATCATCGATGAGCATCGATGCTGCTGCTTTTCTATTATCTGATCGAAATATCTGCGAGAGAGATGAACATTTTATCTTTTATGGTAATCCACAAGCACACGATGGTTCGATTTCGCATGATGTGACAGAGAAGAGCGGTGACAAGGAAGCAATCACGATACACCTGAAGCGGTTGAGCAAAAATACGGAAAAAATAGCTTTTACAGTGACGATCCATGAGGGTGAACGGCTTGGCCATTTTATGCAAAACGCATCGCATTTGTATATTCGACTAGTAAATGGAAGTACAGATGAAGAGTTGTTCCGATTTGATTATGGTTTGGCGTTTACAAAGGAAACGGCTGTAGTAGTCGGTGAATTGTATAGATATAACGGTGAGTGGAAGTTTAATGCAATAGGGAGCGGTTTTTACGGAGGGCTTGAAGCGTTATGTACAAGCTTTGGTCTAGAGATTGAGAGGGACGAAGCAGAAGTAGCAGCTGCTGCAGCCGAAATGACTTTATCATCCATTGATTTGCGGAAAAAGATCGTTCAAATTACGTTGGAGAAGAAAAAATTAACGAGTGTTGCGGCTAGAGTAGGTATTGTACTTGATATTTCAGGTTCTATGCAGCCATTATACAGAAATGGCACCGTGCAGGAAGTAGTGGAACGAATTCTCGCAGTTGCCAGTAAATTTGATGACAACGGGATGCTCGATGTTTGGGTTTATGATACTCATTTTAGCCGATTGCCTTCTGTTTCAGAAAAAGATTTTGATCAATACGTCCAACGAAAAATAGTGGATAATAACAACATACATAAGTTTGGCCGCAACAATGAACCTCCAGTTATGGAAGATGTCATTCGTAAATATACGGTGGAAGAGGAAGCGGCCACGCCAGTATTTATTATATTCATTAATGATGGCGGTGTCGTAAAACCGATTAAAAAGGTCATTACTGCCGCAGCGGTACAGCCGATTTTCTGGCAGTTCGTTGGCATTGGTCATTCCGATTTTGAAGTGTTGAAGCAGCTAGACACCATGGAAGGCCGGATTGTCGATAACGCAAACTTTATACATTTGGACGATATAGCAGCTGTCTCTGATGAATTATTGTATGATCAGCTATTAAACGAATTTCCGAGCTGGTTGGAAGCTGCGAAAGCGAAGAGGATTGTTAGACCAAATTAATTAGCATTTTTTATTCACAGTAACGACAATGGAAAATCAAAGCCACCAGATCAATAGGTCTGGTGGCTTTTGTTTATTTGCTTATGGAAATAACTCGATTATCAGGATCCCAATCAATTTTACGATCAAGGCCTTCAATGACAAAACGCAAGGGAACCATGGTCATTGTATCAATAATCATCGGAGGATAGTCTAATGTTATCGGCTTGCCATCGATAAATGCTTCTTTCTCTCTAATGGTGAGATTCAGTGTATGGTTAGCATCCGATATGGTCATTTTCCCTTTTACGTATTCCACCTTTGCACCTAGTTCATTAAATGTACTGCGAAGCGGAACGAAAGTAACGCCTTTGTAAATATAGGGATTAGAAGTGAGCGTTATCGTCTTTCCGTCGAGCTTTACTGTGATGGCTTTCTTCACTTGGCGCAGCTTTGAAACCATTTCACTTGAAGGAATATTCATTTGATTGTAATAGTCCATAATGGTTTCACTGCCTGTTCCATATCCGAATGGTTGTTTAGACCATAGAGTTCCGTCTGCCTTCAAAATAATAAAAAAATCTTGATTAAGTGAATGGATCGCAAATTGTTTCACATTTGAAATGCCTGCAATGGGTGATGGATCAACTAAATCCTTGGAATTATTATATAAACCCCATAACGTTCCATCGGAATGAAGTGCTGCGCAGCTAAATGTTCCACAGCTTATATCAGAAGCCGATGTTAGAAGTTTATTGAGTTTTAAACCTTTGTTTATTTCCCAAACCGTACCATCCGTATCGAGTATAATCGATTTTTCCCATGTCGCAGAAACTTTTTTAGCATAAATGCCAGGTAGCTTAAATGGACTCATCAAATCTCCTGTATCGCTGCCCCATCCATTGTAATGACCCCAAATCCAAGTTTCACCTTTTGCATTAATTGCTGCTGAAAGGAAGCTTCCTGCGTGGACGGAGACAATATCTTTTAGTCCAGCAACTTGCTTTGGAATATTTTGTTCACTGACGCGTTTGCGATAATCTTCAGGCTTATAGGCGCTGATGTCCATGCGACCCAATTGACCAAATCCACCGTTCCCCCATGTCCATACCGTGCCATCTGACTTTAATGCTAGATTATGGTCTTCTTTTGCAGCAATATCGATGACATCTGTAAGACCATTAACCATTTTAGGTTTTGTTACAATAGCTTGTGCGTTTGTATCATAGGTATCAAAACCGCTTACGCCATCACCGTTCCCGCCCCAGAACCACACTGTACCTTCTTTTTTGAGTGCGAGGCTGTAAAAGCCTGTTACTTGAACTTTAGCAACGTCACTGAATACAGGTACCGCAGCCGATTTGAAACCAATTGTTCCATCTCCCAGTTGACCAGCAAAGTTATTGCCCCATGCCCATATCATTCCTTGATTGTCTAACGCTAATGCTACGTTACCAGCCATTTCGACCTGAGTAAATCCTGCGAGCGAATTGGAACTGCTTTCTGCAGCTTTTAAATGGCTGAGAGGCGTTAGTGATAATGCTAATAAAACCGCAAGGCATACTTTCGTGAAAATACGTTTTTTCAAAGGTTAGCACTCCTTTTTTTGCAATTAGGCGATTACAATTGTTTGAATGGGTATTTAATTGGTCCTAATGTATAGATGCCGATGATGTATGTTACATTCTAAACGATAAATTTCCATTTTTTGTTTCACTTTTTTTTGAAACTTTTGGCCGCGCATAAAGAAACAGCTAATGAAGAAATAATTGCCAACTTATTATATAAGTCATTCAAGAAGAAGAGTATTATTGTAAGGAGAACGGATTAGGAAAGGAGGTTTTGTTGATCATGTCATTTGGCGTTTTTTTGGAGAAAGGTCCTGTGGCTTGGGAAATTATTCAGCAAGTAGACGGAAGAGGTAAGCTTGCGTTATCGGGCATTTGGGAAGTGGACCAGGCAGTGCACATTGGTCCATTCCAAGTGTTTGCAAGAGTGGTTCATGAGAATAACGGCAGTGATGTATTAAGCTGGACACCATGTGAAATGGTTGGTGAGAATGGATGGCGAGTTACCTTACATGTTCCGAATGGTGGTTTATACCGGTTAGAAACTTGCTTGCAGCATGATCAGAATGCGCTACTTGGTTCAGGAGCGATTCGCGGAGATATGATCCATCATATCGGTGTCGGAGATCTATGGATCATAGCCGGTCAAAGCAATGCGGCAGGTTATGGAAGAGGAACGGTGGAAGATAGTCCGATGCTAGGGGTTCATTTGCTAAGAAATAACGGATTGTGGGATCTCGCAACGCATCCGTTCAACGACTCCACGGCAACGATCCATGAGGTGAATATGGAGTGGGTAAATCCAGCACATAGTCCGTGGCTCCATTTTGGCAAGTTGTTGCAAAATGAGCTTCATTATCCTATTGGTTTCGTACAAACGGCTCTTGGCGGTTCAGCGCTTCGTGCATGGAATCCTGATGAAGAAGGTCATCTTTATCGAAATATGATCGAAACGGTGCAGCGCTGCGGCGGCAAAGTGGCTGGCGTGGTATGGAACCAAGGCAGTTCCGACTGCAATTCTGAAAGCGCCGATACTTACTTGGAGCGTTTTTCAAAGGTTGTTCATTATTGGCGTAAGGATTTGAACATAACTGAGCTTCCCTTTATAACGGTCCAGCTTAACCGCTTCACCAATATTCAAGAAGACAAAGAGCATCACGATAAACAATGGGGGAAGGTACGCGAAGCACAGCGGCAAGCTGCTATATCCATACCTTCGGTTTCTGTCATACCTTCTCTTGATTGTCCGATGTCTGACGATATTCACAACAGTCCTGCAGGAAATTTAATAATTGGGAGCCGTGCGGCGAATATAGCATTGCAAGCGGTTTACGGTTTACAGCGGCAGGCGTACCCACCTAATTTGGAACATGCTATTTACATACAGGAACATGAATCGGATTCACATGCCATTAAGCTGCGCTTTAAGCATGTATCGGAACGACTATTTGCGATAAATCCACATGCGGATTTGTTTGGTATAGAGGACGAAGAGGGTGCTATTCTATTGAATGGCTGGAAAATTATATCGAGCAATGAAGTGTTGCTTAAATTATCGAGAAAGCCAAGCGGCAAACTTAGTGTTCATGGTGCATATCAGACGAATCCGGCATCTCAGATGCTGATTGATACGGGGACTTATTTGCCGATGCTGGCTTTTTACAATGTGGAAACGGTTGCTGAAATATAAACGACTTTTTTCAGATTTCAGTGAAAGAAAGCGGTTGGAATAGAAACAGACGCATATAAAATTGTAATCGAATAAGCAAGGACTGATGACCGAGCAGGTAATGCTGAGGTTAGCAGTCTTTTTTTAGAATGACGGATATATCAATTTCAGACACAAAGATGATAATCAGAGCCATTGTTGAAGAAGGATCGGCGCAGTAATATACAAGTATAGCAAAACATCTGCAAGCAGCGTCAATCACACTCGAATAATGGAGAGGGGATTATCATTATGCTTACAACACAAAGCGAACTTTTAAAGCCGCTATCTAACGAACAACTGGAGCAATATCATAAAGACGGATTTGTTATTATCAAAAAAGGCTGCAGCGCGGATTTAATCGATGCTTTTAATAGACATATTTATGAACTGCGTTCTACGCCACTTGATGAAACGCCGGATTGGGCACGCACCTCCGAGAAAGCACGCTATTCTACTCGGCTATTCAACCCGCACCAGCATGACAGCTTCTCGCGACAAGTGATGAAGCTTCCGATCGTTAGGGGGGCTCTAGCTCAGCTGATGGAGAAGGAGGCCGTTTGCGTGCAAAGTATGTTCTTCTATAAAGAGCCGGGTTCGCCTGGTCAAGCTGCGCATCAGGACTACTACTATATCAAAAACGATCCAATGACCATGGTTGCCGCTTGGATTGCGATGGAAGAGCAGGTAGATGTACAAAACGGCTGCTTATGGGTTATTCCTGGCACGCATAAGCTTGGGCTTCTGCCGCATGGCAAGGTGAAAAATGTCGATGAGCATGAAGAATGGACGGACGAGACAGAGGGCATCGATTTAAATCAACAGATTCCTGTTATTATGGAAAAAGGAGATATTCTTTTTTTCCATGAGCTATTAATTCATTCCTCCAACCGTAATCGGAGCACGGACCGCTGGCGTCGTTCTTATGTTTGTCATTACATTCGCGAGGATTCAGCAGTCACATTGCGTGAGGATCTGCGCGAGAAATATGCGTTGATTTAATGGCTAATACTGTAACGTTCAACAGAATCAAATCGGCTTACGCAGGCACAGTTATTTATCCGGCTAACGGTCGTTATGGCCCTCGTGTACAAGAGGATATACAGCTCGTACTGCTGCATTCGGGCGAGATGAGCATTGAGATTGATGATGAAGTTCATGAGATAACGCCTGGGTCTGTCGTGCTGCTAAAGCCTGGGCACCATGAACAGTTTACATTCTGGGGCAAGGGTGAAACCTGGCATCGCTGGATATCTATTCATATTGAGGACATATCCAAGACGGAAAAAGATTACTTCGAGGAACTTCCGCTATGTCAGCGCATTTCGGAGGAGATGAATCGGTTAACTGATTTAATGCTATCTGTGCAAGATGCTCATCC
This sequence comes from Paenibacillus sp. FSL K6-3182, assembly GCF_037976325.1. NCBI lineage: Bacteria > Bacillati > Bacillota > Bacilli > Caryophanales > Paenibacillaceae > Paenibacillus > Paenibacillus sp. FSL K6-3182. The sequence goes on along the minus strand of NZ_CP150265.1, from coordinate 3,946,570 downwards.
ATCCGAAAGTGATCTGCTTCGCAGCTTGGGTATGTCAGCGATCCTGTTATATGTCTCTGAAATGTCGCGGACTCGAGCACTTGAGGAAATTCATCCGTCTATTTTAACGGCGAAATGTCTGATTCATAGTACTTACCACGAGGAACTAACTTTGACTATGCTCGCTGAGCATGCAGGTGTCTCGCTAGAACATCTTGTTCGATTGTTTCGAATGAGCGAAAAAACGACCCCGATTAAGTACCTTTGGCATTATCGGGTGTTAAAGGCTGTTGAATATTTAACCCATACTGGTTTATCCATTACTGAGATTGCAATAAGATGCGGTTTCAAATCAACATTCCATTTTGCAAGGATGGTTAAAAAGCAGATGGGGAAGACACCAACCGAAGTAAGGCAGTTCTCATGGAAAGGCAATCAAATAGACAAAGCATAAAAAAGTTCGCAGGGTATTCACTGCGAACTTTTTTTCTTATTTCTTCTGAAGCTCTGCTTCTATAAAACGAATCCATTCGCGCGAAGCGAAGGATAAGTACTTGTCTTTGCGCCATATCATCGACAATTGCCATGGGATTACAGGCTGAACAACGGAAACCGAAGCAAAACGTTTTTTGTCCAGCTGTCGGCATATGCCCTCAGGCAATAGCGTTACACCGTATTTAGCTGCAATCATTTCCGTCATAAAATCCCATTGCGAGCTCTCAAACACGATTTTGGGCTCGAAGCCTGCTGCTTCACAATGTTCTTTAATTAAATGATGAATCGTAAAATCTTTGCGAAACATAATAAATGGCTCTGATTCTAGCTGCTTCATCTCAATCATGCTCTGACCAGCAAGCTTGTGTTCTGCATGAACAACAAGGCGCAAATTCTCGTTGATGCAGGGAAGGACATGATACCGTTCCACGTCCTTAACGGGAAGAATGACCATACTGAAATCCAGTTCACCATGAAGAATATCTTGCTCCAAGCTTTTCCCGCCCTGTTCAATAACATGCAATCGAATTTGAGGATAATGAGACAAAAATTTCTCAATAATGAGCGGTAAAAAATATCCGCCTACCATGGGAGGAATGCCTAAGCGCAGCGTTCCTTTTTTCAATTTTACTACTTCCTCAAGTTCACTCGACATATCCTCAAAGGATTGTATAATCTGTTTCGCTGAACGGAGAATCGATATGCCGGCATCCGTCAATTCGATCTGCTTGGAAGAGCGATCTATTAGCTGTGCACCAAGATCCTCTTCAAGTAACCGTACCATTTTTGATAATGAGGGCTGGGTTACATGAAGCTTGCGTGCGGCTTGTGTGAAGCTGCCCGCTTCAGCAACCGCGACAAAATAATTTAAATGTTTAAGATCCATTTATATTGCTCCTTCAGCTTTAGAGCAGGAATCAATCGATAATCTGCTTTATGAGCACCTATAGTGAAAAGGAATGAAAACTATGCGATATATGTATTTTACCTATATATAAGATGGGTGTAAACTTAGCGTTATCGAAAAATTTTATGAAGAAAAAAGGTGTTACCATGAACGTATTAGAAAAATTAGCTGTCCCTTTATCATCAAGACCAGCATCAGCATCACTAACCATTAAGGAATCGATTGTTCTTCCGCCAGATACCAATCATCACGGAACGATTTTTGGTGGAAAGCTTATGGCATATATAGATGATGTGGCTACGATAGCCGCAACGAAGCATGCTCGTCGTCCCGTCGTTACGGCTTCTACGGACTCCGTCGATTTTCTTCATCCAGTAAGAAAAGGCGATGCAGTAAGCTTATCGGCTTTCGTTACTTGGTCACATAAAACGTCTATGGAGGTGTTTGTCCGAGTAGTGACGGAGGATTTGCTTACAGGCGGTCGCAAGGTGTGCGCTACCTCATTCCTGACGTTTGTTGCATTAGGCGATGACGATAAACCAACAGTAGTCCCTGGCGTATTAGCCGAATCAGATGAAGAGCGGCTATTGTTCTCTACTGCACCAGATAGGAAAGAGGCAAGACGTATACGAAGACAAGAGAGTAAGCATTTTGCCAACTACATGGGAACAGATTATGCTTTTAAAGAAGTGCAGTCCAAATCAGTCCCACAGCATTCCATTAATAAAGGTTACGAATCGGCTTGGGGTTCGGACTGGTAAACGTATAATTGGTTTCACTAAGCTGCTGTAATTGATTACAGCAGTTTTTCTTATTCAAGGTGGTAAATTGTTTTGAAAATAAGGATAACCTGTTACCGCATATCCTATAACGAGCAAAAATTCGTTCAAAGGAGCATGCGATGCATAATGCAGGGACTTTATTATTGAAGCTGATCGTTCATCTTTTTTCGCTTCTTTTTATTTTTCCCGCAATTTTGTTCTCCATTCTGGTGCTATGCTTGACGAATAATTTGAAATCCGGAATGGTTATGCTTATTTCTGCGTTAATTCTTCATGTTATTGTGAAAATTAGCGGCAACTCGTATTCTTTATCACAAGGTGATCATAAATATCGAATAGACAGGCGAGAAACCGAAATATTTAGTGAGTGGTCATATGAAAAAGAATCCCCGCCACCACTTGTGGACATTTATCGTGAAATTGATTGTTGGAATGGGGAAACTGAGGCATTGTACCGCATGATTCCAAATCGTGAACAAGCTAATTACTCGGAGGATCGTACTGAACGATGCGCTGCATGCAAGCAGAATAAGTGCGGAAATAGGCATGAAGATTAGAATAGGCAAAGCAGTGAAATGGAAGATCAGAAAATATTACCAGCTATATTAATAAATATTAATGACGTTATGCCCCTGAATTCATATAAGATATGCGAAAGATATGTAAACAGGGAGGTTATATGATCATGGAAAAGAAACGCTGCTTGTTCTGTTCTGAGATCGTACCCATCGAACAAAAAGGTGAGTATGAGCGCTATTTGGGCTGCAACTGCGCACCGGGAAGTTATTACAGTTTATTAAGAGATAGTTACCTTGCTATTAACTCATTGTCCTATCCTATAAAAAATAAACGTTTTCCCATTATATCGGGGTACATTAGAGAACAATTAGATTGTGGTGAAAAGATTACTCTTACAATTGATGACTTGGAAACGATTGAGAAAGCACCACATATTCCGCTTACAATTGAAGATAAAGAAGCACGGCTTCTTCAATATTTATATCGTCATTCCGATGATCCTGGACAACCGATCGTCATTCAGCCGCTTTCGCAAAATTTTAATTTAACTTATTCCCCAAACCTACAAGAGCTCGTGTACATTGTGGAGAAACTAAGGGAAGCTCAATTGATTGTTAGAGAAGGGATTACTTTCAAGCTTACGGAAAAGGGATGGAACGAAGCGGCAGCAAGAACAGGGGGAAGGAAGTTGAAAACCTGCGGTGTGCTGCTTCCAGACAATCAGCCATTGCGAGCGGAATGGTTTGAGCATGTATTTCCGAAATTAGAGCAGTTTGGTTATTTGCCGTTTATGTTTCAACAATCAGATACAGGCGGCAATGAAAATCATTCCATAACGAAGCTAGCTGAAAGCAAGCTTATCATTGCGGATATTACAAGCCATTCACCGGAGGTTTATTTTGCAGCTGGGTATGCGCTTGGCGCAAATGTTGAGGTCGTGTGGACAATGAATAGCACACAGGAGGACGAGCTGTGCGTTCAGCCGGAGTCCATTAGGCCAATGATATGGGATGATGCGGGGGAGCTTGCTGCGCTGCTTCAGCAGCGGCTGAGTTTTAAGAAATAATCTATAGAATCAATACACAAAACACACGCTTAAAAAGGTGTGTTTTGTGTTATTTATGTTAATCTTCGTCTAGCTGCACATCGTGGCAGGTTTTAAGGCGGCATTAAAAGCAGCTCGATTTTCCCATAAGAATGAGTGAATTTGGCTAGACTCGTCAAAGAAATACTCCTGCTCATCCATGTAATCTTCACCTAATCCATGTACGCTGAATCGATCCTCACTGTTATTCATTAGAGTCCACTGTCCTCCACGTTTGCGATCTGCGAATACAAAATAAAATTTTTGACCGGTTGCATCCCACTGGGCTAGTTGCTTGAAGTTTTCTAAAATAAATGCAATATCATTTTTCTTTTTGATCAACATGGTTCATCTCCTCTTTCTTTATAAAAATAATTGTCATATTAGCGTGTATGCTTGCATAAGAACAAGACAAGAATATACGATTTTATCAGAAAAGTATGTCAAACGGTAGGAACGATTTATAGGATTGTTTGACGAATAATGGCGTACTTGATATATGGCAAAATCAGTTATACTATAAATGTCAAATAACATCAGCAGTTGAAAGAAAGGATGTTTGTAGATGAGCATTTATTTTGCGCTTTTACGAGGAATTAATGTTGGCGGCAATAATATGATAAAAATGGCTGAGCTTAAACGAATGTTTGAGGAGCTTGGCTTTGCACGTGTGCAGACGTATATTAACAGCGGGAATGTCATTTTCGAATCAAACGAGAATGCAAACAAACTAGAAGAGACAATTGAGAAGCAGATTAGTGAAGTGTTTGGATTTAATATCGCTGTAATACTGAGGACGACGGATGAACTTGAAAGCATTATTGATAAATCACCATTCAATGCGGCTGAGTTGACCGAAGGTCAGAGTATACATCTCACTTTATTAAAAGAGGCGCCTACACAAGAACAAATTAATAATTTGCCTGATGTAGACCTAGGCAATGATGAATATTACATAAGCGGCAAAGAAATTTATGTGCTTTATCGAAACAGTATTCTTGATTCCAAGCTGCCCAAAAAATTTCAAAATTTACTGCCAGCTACAGCTCGAAACTGGAAAACAATTATGAAGCTTGATGCAATGGCAAAAGCTTTAAAATAAGTACAGTGTTTGAGCGAAAAAAAAAGGATCGGGCACTATTCTTATAAAAAGAAGAGACCCCGATCCTTTTTAACCTTAATGTTTGTTAGCCGTTAGCTGCCTCATCTTCAACGTTCAGTTGCCACAAGATGCCAAGCTTGTCCTTTACTTGGCCGTAGCATTTGCTCCAGAACGTTTCTTGGAGTTCCATTAGGACCGTACCGTTTTCCTTCAGCTTATGAAATAGTAATGTTACTTCATCTTTATCTTTACTGACGATCGAAAGGCTTATATTGTTTCCTTCAATAAAGGGCATTCCAGGGAATACATCAGAAAACATAACATTGCTGCCTAAAATGTTTAAGCGAGCGTGCATGACTAAGTTTTTTGCTTCCTCAGGAAGGGGATATTCTGGGTTTGGTGGAATATCGCTGAAAGTAGTGAAATTTGTAATTTCAGCCCCAAACACTTGCGCATAATATTCGACCGCTTCACGACAATTCCCATTGAAATTCATATAAACATCAACTGCCATTTTATTCACTCCTTCATGATTATTGGCTCATTATTGCTCCAATATTTTCATTCCAATTGTATCATTAGATGGTCTGGAATCAAATTTTTTATGAAAAATTAAGATGTTATTTTAGAAAAGATTAGGCAGGATGACAAATAGAAAAACAATAAGAATGATGATACTGCTTATCCGGCTCATTAGTATGTAAGCATCGCTAGGTTCAGAATTTCCTTTAACCATCCAGCCGTATCTCATGTACCAACCGAACTTAGGAAAGAAAATATTAAGGAATGCAATGATGACAAAGAGGATTGCAAACAATACCACAAGGATCAGCCCCTTATTTGTGTATTCGCGATTAAATGAAGCAATTAAGAAAGTTGAAAATAGTTGATCGGTATTTCTTTTATTGTACATGATAAATGGCTACAGCAGACGAATAAAATGGAATAAATTCCTTATTAATATTGATTTATGTAATGGAAAAAGGAAGACCACAAGGCCCACGAAATGGTCCTTGTGGATAATATAAACCTCTATATACTCGCAACGATACGGGTTAGACCTTCTTCTTAGTATCCTTTACCATGACCAGCGCCAACTCCGCTAACTCCACCATATCCACCGTATCCGCCAACTCCGCCAAATCCGCAACTGCAAGCGATAATCACCAAGAGAATAAAGAGGACTAAGATGATCCCTAAGCTCGAGAAAGCTCCACCAACGTGACCAGACATTTTTCAATGCACCTCCTTACGTTCTGTGTACTGTGTAATTTATGCTGGATGGGTATTTGTTGATTGGGTGTTTGTTACCTAGCTAAATGAATCATGTCATAAGCCTAGTTATAAGTTAGACAGAAGCGAAAAAGAAGTATGACTGTCTTGGGGGTGACAAACTTGAACATGAAAATGCATTACTTTATAATGTGCTTAATAGAAATACAATTCATAATATGATGTTTAAGCCACATAAGTGGCTGAAGGAGTGATTGATATGAGTACTGCAAATCGTGGAGTTAATATCGGACCTCCTAGATTTAAAATAGCGGTTCATTCCATTGTCTGGTTAGCGCAGAGCGGCAGCATCTTATCAAGTACGATGATTGCAAATCAGGTGAATTCGCATGCAACTTTTATGAGAAGAGTTATGCAAGCATTAGCGGCAGCCGGCATTGTGGAGTCAAAGGGCGGTAGAGAAGGCGGATATATTTTAAGAAAAACAGCGAATGAAATTACATTAGGCGACATTTACGCGGCAGTAAATACATGTACAGCTGAACCAGTAGGTGATGGCAATTGTGGAGAAACAGGCCATAAACTGGACGGAGAGCTGGAAAAAATTCTGTTTGAAGCGGAGCAAAAAACGATTGATTACCTTCGACAATATACTATTAATGATGTGATGGAGCGTGTAGATTTTTTTGTCGTTTAATTTTTTCAACAAAGTACTAGTCAAACGTTTTGAAACGAATTATAATGTGCTTAAATGAGTTGCAGTTAACACTGCACTTTTATTTTTGTATTATATGTGCTTGTGACAAGCACATTTAACTTTGAAGATTATGGGGGTATGACCTAAATCGGAAATAACAACAGTAAGCATTAAATATTTAAAAAGAATAGTCTGTTTTATAATGTGCCTTCATAGGTTGCATTAACCGAGAAAAAAAGGAGAGTCTACAATGGAAATATTAGCGTTGGTATTGCAGGGACTATTAGGTTTGATGTTTTTGATGGCGGGATTCGGTAAAGTATCGGGTTCGAAGATGCATGTTGACGGCTTTAAACAATGGGGCTTGCCGCAATGGTTCCGAGTTGTAACGGGTGTTGTTGAATTAATCGCTGCCATTGCTTTAATTATTGGATACTGGGAGCACAGCTGGGCATCAGCTGGCGCGTTATTGCTTGGCGTTACAGCTATCGGAGGCACATTAACTCATGTACGTGTAAAAGATTCTTTCAAACAAACTTTCCCGATCATCCTCGTAGGTGTTTTATCATTTGTACTATTTTTTATCCGACTATCCGATTTATCTGATTTTCCTGGGTTTAACTAAGCTGTACTAGAGTAAACATAATTTCGTAATCTTCATATCTATTGTTAATAACAAAATAAGGAGCCATCACAAGTGATGGCTCCTTTGCTGTTCATTAGTGTTTTAGTATGCTGACCAACCGCCATCTGCGGTAACTACAGTGCCGTTAATAAAGCTAGAATCATCTGAAGCTAGAAATAAAGCAACGCTTGCAATTTGTTTCGGGTCTGCCGCTTCTCCGCGTTGTAAGGACATACCTGCCATAGCTTGTTCGATACCAAATGGATCAGCTTGTGTCATACCTGCACCAATGTTTGTAGCAACAGCGCCAGGCGCGATAGCATTACATCGAATGCCGAGCTTGCCATATTGGAATCCTACATTTTTGGTAATGCCAACAACAGCATGCTTGGAAGCTGTGTAAGCAATGCCTGCGCGTGAACCAAATAGACCGCCGACAGAAGCTGTGTTAATAATGACGCCATGGCCTTGCTTTGTCATGAGGGGAATAGCTTTGCGAATAGCTCTCATAGGACCAGTTACGTTAATGTCCATTACTCTGTTCCACATTTCATCGGTAACGGATTCTGCGGGCAGCATTTGATCCATAATACCTGCATTGTTTACTAATATATCAAGTTTGCCGAAATCATTTACAGCAGTGTCAATCATTCGGGCAACGTCTTCTTCCTTTGTAACGTTTGTAACTACGCCTTTGGCTTGTCCACCAGATGAATTAATTTCCTCAACAACAGAAGTTACTGCCGCTTCATTAATATCGGCTACAACTACTTGAGCACCTTCTTGTGCGAATAATAAAGCCATTTCCTTGCCCATACCTGACGCTGCGCCTGTGATTACGGCTGTTTTTCCTTGTAATTTCATTTAAATCATCCTCTCGACTAGGCAGATTGGTTCTTTCTTTATTTGACGACGTCCTGTCGTATATACTTAGGATAACAAGTTAAGTGATTATTACTATGACATTTCGAGTCAAAATGTCGTTTAAGGTATAAATTAGTTCAACAAGCATGTGAATGAACGAGGGGCTGAGCAAATGACAAAAGTGTACAATACCTTAGATGTACGTGGTGTCCGCACCCGCACATTTCTCAAAGAAGCGCTGTTATCACTGATGGCTGTCAAAAGCTATAACCAAATAAAAATTAAAGAAGTAACAGAAATAGCGGGTGTAAACCGCGTAACCTACTATGATCATTTCTCAACGAAAGATGAGCTCCTTATGGAGCTTATTGAAGACGTGCTAACTGAATACGCCGATATTATTGAAGGCGTTACAGAATTACCAGCGTCAAAGCGACCGTCCATTGAATATATGAAGACGATCAGGCTTTCCGTTGGTCATATAAAAAAACATTCTGATTTCTATAGCATCATGCTGCTTGGAAATGGCGTTCTTAACTTCTCGGATCGACTTCATGATCAAATGTTTGAATCTTTGCTTCAATTAATACGCCGGATGGGGCAGCAGAATCCGGAGATTGAATCGGACCTGCTTGTGAACTGGATTGTTGGAGGGGCTATAGGAATATATAAATACTGGCTGCAAAATGGGATGCGGCAAACCGAGGAAGAAATTTCACGGCAGATGCTGAAAATAACGATGGCTTCTAGTCAGGTTTTCAATTTGCGTACATATGTCATTCCTTAAGGCAATTAAAAAGCTGCCTCTAATTAGTATGGCAGCTAATAGGTGAATCTTATTTATTTAGAATGCTATCTACCCATAAGTAACAGCTTTCTAATTGTTGTTCGCTAATACGATCAGACCTGTGCTCGAACATGATCCTTACTTTATTATTTTCTTCTCTAATAATGTTCAAATAATCTTCTATCGGTGCCCATCCCTCATCGGGACTGAGTTCGGGGAGTGCCGGATGATGTCTATTTTGAATGGTATCGGTAATTTGCATGTTTGACAAATGAATCGAAGCAGTATATTTCGTATACTTTCTAAATATTTTTCTTGCATCTAGCGAAGGATCTATACTCTCTTGATGAAATAGTCTTGCCGTATCCAGGCACAGCTTAATTTTCGGGTACTTTAAAAGCAAATTTTCCAAGAAATCCGTATCATAGATATACTTATTTAGTGCATCAAACTCCAGTAATGGGGTGAAATGATATTGCTCGCTTTTTTCCGTAAGCCAGTTGAAAAGGTATTCGCTTTTTTCAACAAATTGCTCAAAACAATAATTGCTTTCTAAAATGTATTCCGTGCTATTCGTAAATTTCCATGTATCCCAGTTGACGTTGTCATCCAATAGGACTGGTTTAGGATAATGGAACAAAATATAATCAAGTGGGGCTGTTGCTAAATAATTCAGCTCTTCTTCAATATTGTTGAATGCATCAGTTCTAATCTTATCATCTAATGATAAAACTAATGCATCTCTTAGTTTTGACGCATTAGCTCGCATAGGAAAATGCACTCCGATATGAAACCCTCTTTTTTTTGCTTCTTCAACAAGCTTTAAATAATCTTCATGGGTATGGAACAAACATGCTTCAATCCCATAAAAACTATCTCTAAAATCCTTTTCATATTTACGGTCATCAAATCCTCCGTATTGCCCGATCATAAATTGTTTGATGAAAATCTCCTCCTCTTCCATAGACGTCATTACAATTCGACAGAAAACCCCATTTTCCTGTTATGGAAGTCATAAATTTTTCTTTTTTATGGAAGTGGCTACTTTTGTTTAACGAGGAACAACCCAATAACGATAATCACTAAGCCAACCCAGTTTTTCCAATTGGGGAATTCTTTTAGAAACAAGTACCCCATAATTAACGAAATTAATATTTCCAAACACTTAGCGGCTACTAAAGTAAAGCTAAGATTCCCGGAAGATTTGAGACCATACTTTACACCATAACCAATAGATAAATTAGCCATTAAAAAGAAGGGTAACATTAGCAATTGAAACTTTAAAGTTGACCAAAATTGGGGTTCAATATGTTTCCCTTGATAAGAAAAAATATAATTAACTACAAACAATCCTCCAAATAAAAGCCCAAAGCTATACAGGTAAGTCATAAGAACCTCCAACTATTGTTTTTAAATTCGTTTGTTTCTTTATGAATTGCATGTAAAAAATCTTTGATCACTATCGTCGATTAATGTTTCCTGAAGCCAACTTTTTTATCCATGACAAAGAATTAATCTGACAGAATACTTGAAAAATCGAGCTGAAATCGAAAGGGATAAACTATATGCATTTTGTGCAAATTTCTCTGTTTCAGATGGAGTAAGCAAATGGTCAATGACACAATATAGAATGAAAATAGATAAAATGATTGACATAATATACAGTAGGGGGGTATAGTGCGTTTATGAGAAAGAGCAGTAAACTTCTTAAACATTGTATTTTCAATACGAAGATAAAAATAAATGATTCACATAAAGGAGATATGAACAATGAAAAATGTAACATTACATGTTGAAGGAATGTCTTGCAATCACTGTGTTAATTCCATTGAAGGAGCATTAAACACGATAGGTGCACAAGGAAAAGTGGATCTGGCGAGTGAATCGGTTCAAGTTGAGTTCGACGAAAGTAAGCTAACACTTGAAACGATCAAGGAAACCATAGAAGAACAAGGATATGAAGTTCATTAATCGAGAAAAAAAGAGGTGATCATCATGGAAGCGACTAGCTCAGATACGAAGCAAACTTCCCTGCAAATTATTGGAATGACTTGTGCAGCTTGCGCGAATAGGATTGAGAAAGGATTAAATAAGCTTGAAGGTGTTTCGGAAGCGAATGTAAATTTTGCAATGGAACGTGCTACCGTTATTTATGATCCAAGCAAAACAAACATTGCAAATATGGAACAAAGCATACAGAAGCTTGGGTACAGCACGGCTAAGGAAAGCGTTGATTTGCAGCTAGTTGGGATGACTTGCGCAGCTTGTGCACTTAAAATCGAGAAAGCTTTAAATAAACTGCCTGGTATCACGAATGCTACCGTTAATTTCGCAATAGAAACTGCTCATGTAGAATTCAATCCTTCAGATGTAACTTTGTCAGATATGCAAAAACGAGTCGAGAAACTCGGGTACAAAGCAGTGCCAAAACAAGAGGTTGGCGATCCGGCAGAGCATCGTCAAAAAGAAATTAAACAACAAAAGCGCAAGCTTCTCATATCTGCCATCTTGTCGCTGCCGCTGCTTTGGTCCATGGTGACTCATTTTTCATTTACATCATGGATTTGGATGCCTGAAATTTTTATGAATCCTTGGTTTCAGCTTGCACTTGCAACTCCGGTTCAATTTTATGTCGGAAAACATTTTTATGTTGGAGCCTACAAAGCACTTCGCAACAAAAGTGCCAATATGGATGTTCTGGTAGCTCTAGGTACGTCAGCTGCTTACTTTTATAGCCTATATCTGACAATAGATTGGGCAACGATGTCTGGAAATATGCACCACAGTCCATCCATGTATTATGAAACAAGCGCAGTTTTAATTACACTCGTTATTCTCGGTAAATTATTTGAAGGTTTGGCGAAAGGGCGTACTTCTGAAGCAATCAAGACACTAATGGGATTACAAGCCAAGACGGCGTTAGTCGTTCGTGATGGTCAAGAGCTAACGATTCCTGTCGAGGAAGTGCTTACTGGAGACGTTGTGCTGGTAAAACCGGGTGAGAAGGTTCCGGTGGATGGTGAAGTCATCGAAGGTACATCAGCGGTGGATGAGTCCATGCTGACTGGTGAAAGCATTCCAGTGGATAAAAAAATTGGCGACCATGTAATCGGAGCGACGATTAACAAAAATGGTCGGTTGAAAGTGAAAGCAACAAAGGTCGGCAAAGAAACGGCTTTAGCACAAATTATTAAAGTTGTAGAAGAAGCGCAGGGTTCAAAAGCACCAATTCAGCGTGTTGCTGATGTTATCTCAGGTATCTTTGTACCGATTGTTGTTGGAATCGCACTTGCAGCTTTTGTTGTATGGTACTTCTGGATAAGTCCTGGCGATTTCGCTAATGCATTAGAGATTGCGATCGCGATACTTGTCATCGCTTGTCCGTGTGCTCTCGGTCTTGCAACACCTACGTCGATTATGGCAGGTTCTGGTCGTGCTGCAGAGCTCGGAGTTCTCTTTAAAGGCGGCGAGCATCTCGAATCAACGCATAAAATTGATGCAATTATTTTGGATAAAACAGGAACGGTGACCAAAGGCAAACCCGAATTAACGGATGTATTTGTGGAGACGATGGATGAATATGCTTTCTTGCGTCTCGTCGGCGCTGCTGAGAAAAACTCAGAGCATCCGCTTGCGGAAGCAATTGTATCCGGCATATTGGCTAAAGACATTGAGCTTCCAAACGCTGATGAATTTGAAGCGATTCCTGGGTATGGCATTCGGGCAATTGTGGATGGCAAAGAGATATTAGCCGGTACTCGGAAGCTGATGGGGAAATATAGTATTCAAGCGGAGCATGCTTTTGAACAAATGTCTATCCTAGAGCAAGCAGGAAAAACAACGATGCTGTTCGCGATTGATGGCCAATATGCAGGCATGGTAGCCGTTGCTGACACCATTAAGGAGACTTCGAAAGAAGCCGTTTCTCGTTTGAAGCAAATGGGGATTCAAGTCGTTATGATTACTGGTGACAATGAACGTACTGCCCAAGCTATCGCGCGGCAAGTTGGCATTGATCATGTGCTGGCAGAAGTACTTCCAGAAGGTAAAGCTGAAGAAGTGAAGAAATTGCAAGCACAAGGCAAAAAAGTAGCGATGGTTGGTGATGGGATAAATGATGCACCGGCCTTAGCAATGGCGGACATTGGAATGGCTATTGGTACAGGTACAGATGTTGCGATGGAGGCTGCTGATATTACACTAATGCGCGGTGATCTGAATAGCATCCCAGATGCCATCTTTATGAGTCGTAAAACGATGGGCAATATTAGACAAAATCTATTTTGGGCGCTGGCTTACAACTCGTTGGGTATTCCTATTGCAGCAATCGGATTGTTAGCCCCATGGGTCGCTGGTGCGGCTATGGCACTTAGCTCCGTATCCGTTGTGCTAAATGCACTTCGTTTGCAGCGGATGAAAGTATAACTAGCTAAAAATTCGATATTAATCAATGGATCTTTAATATAAAATTGGTTCTTAAAAAAGGTCGCCATCGGCAACCTTTTTTTTGTATCTATGTTTTTACTCTAATGATGGGAATGATTCAATCGGATTCGTGAAATCATATGGGCAGAAGGAGGGGGCATAGTGGATAAGAAAGTGATCGTTTCAGCGATAACAAAATCAAAAGGCAGGAAAAGCCTTTACCATTTTACGCGAGAAAGGAACTTGTCTGCGATCGTACAACATAATGCACTTTGGTCGAGCAAACATCTTTATCCATTCCATATCGGCGAGCGGCGATCAGAGGTCAAAGAAGTTAAATATTTCAAACATACGGTTGTCATTAATGCGCATCTAAGGATTGTTGAGAGTATGATGGATGCGAATTGTACACATGAACAATTTCGGGCTTATCTCGATCAACATGTGTTCTTTTGGCCCACATTAAAGGATTGTCGCAAAATGTTGGATACATACAAAGGAAGAGAACCGGATGAAGCATTTGTTATTTTACAGTTCGAAGCATTTCCAATATTGATGGATCATTATTCGGCCGTTAAATTGTCCAAATACGATTCGGGGAGTTCACCAAGATTTCCAAAGAGCTGCAAGTATAAGAAAAGTTTAGAGATGTTTCTTTCATTAGATGAATTCCAGAAAAAACGGAATAACACTGTTCCTGTGAAAGCTTCTGAAATACATGAGTTGCTGTTCAAAGACCGAGTTATTAATCTTAATCAATATATACAAGTCATTTATGCTGATCATGATAATGGATTACCTGAGAACTGGAGAAAACTTGTGAAGCCGTTGGAAAGTTTCTCTTAGAGTTTATGATACTTCAATTACATATGAGGTCATTTCTTTTATTTTTGCTTGTTTGGAGGCGCTGCTAAACACATACATAGTACAAAAAGCATAACTTTTGTCGTTCTCAAGTTTTATAACTCCATTCATTGCTGCCGTGTTTCCGTGTGTGACGATATTTGTAATTTGTAATTCGATGGTCTTGCAAATACATGAACACTAACGCTCAGTTGGTGTTTTTTTGTTTTGTATTATTCCTTTTCGTTAGCTTGATCAAATGATGATCTAGCCAATTCAACAAGAGAATAATTTGTTCTTGTCCACTGCTTCAAGGCACTCAGTGGCTCGAGCAAAGACTCGCCCAACTTGGTGAGCGAATACTCAACGATTGGTGGAACAGCCGGAGTCATATCTCGCTGAACCAAACCGTCACGTTCCAATTGCCGCAAGGTTTGCGTTAGCATTTTTTTTGAAATTCCATCAATCCGTCTGCTAATTTCTCCGTATCGAATAATACCGTCTTCCAATGCATAAATGACCAATGCTGACCATTTGTTTGCAATGATTTCAAGTACTTTGCTGTAAGAGCATTCAGATATTGAAATGTCGGGTTGAACGGTTTTATGTGAGGATGATGTTTTCATTTATGGCCCTCCTTATGCACTTTTTGGTTCATTGGAAACCTTAAAGTGCCTTCTTACTTTATTTTAGTTTGTATATTATTGTATGTCTATATTATCCATAAAGGAGAGAATATTATGAAAGTATACGAAATTAACGGTGAATTTGGAATTGATCGATTGAAGGCATCCGACCGCCCAATACCAGTGCCCCGTTCAAATGAAGTTGTTATCAAAATGCATGCGGTTTCTTTAAACGCTAGAGATTTGGGCGTTATCAATGGGTTTTATAACCCCAATTTAAATACGCCATTAATTCCAGTATCTGATGGTGTAGGTGAAGTTGTGTCCCTGGGAGAAAACTCAAACAAATTCAAAATTGGGGATAGAGTAAGTGGAATTTTTACTCAAAGCTGGATTACTGGTGAGCCGACACAACAAAACTGGGTAAGTACACTAGGCAGTCCGTTGAATGGACTGCTCGCGGAATTTGTTGTGCTGCCAGAAGAAGGGTTAGTTCATGTACCTGATCGATTGACGGATATAGAAGCGGCAACCCTGCCTTGTGCAGGCGTGACAGCATGGCATGCTCTCATTGAGGAAGGCAAGATTAAAGCGGGTGATACCGTTGTCGTACAGGGGACAGGTGGCGTCTCCTTGTTCGCACTTCAATTCGCAAAACTGTATGGAGCAACTGTTATTGTAACATCAAGCAGTGACGAGAAGCTTAATAGAGCGAAGGAAATTGGGGCGGATTTTGGCATTAACTATAAGCAAACACCCGAATGGGATAAGGCTGTACTTGCACTGACGGAGGGACGTGGAGCAGACCATATCGTTGATCTCGGCGGATCAGCTACGTTAAATAGATCGATCTCAGCACTCCGTGTAGGTGGACATATCAGCATGATCGGCGGTCTATCGGGGTTTCGTGTAGAAGGATTTGACATTATCCCTGCAATTGTTAGAAAAGCGCGTCTTCAAGCGATCAACGTAGGCAGCCGGGTCATGTTTGAAGCGATGAATTTTGCTATTGAACATAGCGAGCTACATCCCATAGTTGATTCAGTGTATCCATTTGAACATGCAGTAGATGCGCTTCAGTACTTGACGAAGGGGTCATACTTTGGGAAAGTTGTTATTTCATTTAAACATTAATGCCATTATTTTTAAGTAAACATGATTCTTATTATACAATCTCATATCCTACATTTCCCCTTTCGATGAGGGGAAAAACACAAAAAGCCCATACAATGGGCTTTTTGTGTTCATGCTATTTAAGAAAATATTCACTGTCTGAATAGATGGAAGGCATTAAGCATTCTGATTAGTAGCCACAGCCGCCGCCAAAGATGCCGCAACTACAAGCTATAATCACCAACAAAATGAACAGAACCAGGATAATACCAACATTGTGATTAGCACCACCAACAAATCCACCCATCAAACATTCACCTCCAATGTTTAAAGTACACTGTAGTTTATGTGCGTATGGTACGGTATGATTGGACGTTTGTTCTGTAAGGATATTTGCCCAATAAGCTGTTTGTAAGAAAAGAGAAAGCCCATGGCATGGACTTTCTCCTTTTTACTATGAGATGTTATAGGTTAAATGAGCATACACTGTGGCAGGTGTTGTTATGGTTTTATTCATATGACAGAACAGGGTTTGTTATCTAGACAGTTTTTGTTCTAAGCGCGGTCACGGCAGTGAGTAGCGATAATAACCAACAAAATGAACAGAACTAGAATAAAACCGATATTTCCCATCAAACATTCACCCCCTGTGTTTTGACTACACTATAAATTATGTATTGATAGAGCGAAGTGATTGGATGGTTGTACTGGAATGATAATAGCCTTATAGAATACAACCATAGCAGCTCATATTATTTTCGGTGTTTTAGATAAAAAATCGTTTAAGCGAGCAAAGACATCGACATCACAAAGTCTTATATTAATAGTGAAAGCATTTACAGAGGAGTGATTTCGATGGAAAATCCAAAAGTCATGTTCGTGAGCCCCTTACAAGTTGAGACGGTTAAAGAGAATTACACTCTAAAAAAATTGAATGAAAAAGAAATATTTGTGCAATTGATATATTCCCTCATTAGCCCAGGAACTGAACTAGCAATGTTAACGGGTAAAGAAGAATGGGCTAAGCTTCCGCTATGTCCGGGATATGCAAGCGTAAGCAAAGTAATGGAGACAGGTGAGGGCGTTAAAGATTTGAAGCCAGGAGATATCGTGTTTCATTATGGACAGCATAGCAAATATCAAGTTGTTAACACGAATGAGCTATGTATTCAAGTTCCTGAAAATCTGGATTTAAAATGGGTGCCATTTACCCGTATGGCTACGGTTGCCTTCACATCGATACGTGTATCTGAAATTGAAATTGGTGACTTTGTAAGTGTGACTGGGCTTGGATTAGTCGGTAATTTGGCTGCTCAGCTTGCTAGGCTTCAGGGAGCTACGGTTATTGGGGTCGATTTATCAAAAGAAAGAATTCGGACTGCCGAGGCTTGCAGCGTGGATTACACGATTGATGGTGGAGTAGAAGATACAAAGCAACGGATATCAATGTTAACCAAGGGTGCTGGTGTATCCACACATATTGAGGCAACTGGCGTACCTGCTGTCGGAGTTGACAGTCTGAAGTGGATTGCTAAGCTTGGTGAAATTATTTTCTTGGGTAGTCCTCGCGGAGAGTACAACACAGATGTTACTGATATTTTAAACTATTGTCATCTTTATGGCCGAGGCTGTATTACGTTTAAGGGCGCGCATGAGTGGCGTTATCCGGTTGAACCTAATGAATTTGTTAAACACTCTTTAGTTAGAAATTCAAAGATTGTATTTGAGCTTATGAAACAAAATAGGCTTCAGATCGAACCATTAATTAGTCATGTGATTAAGCCGGAGCAAGCACAAGAAGCGTACGAGGGACTAAGAGTCAATAAAGATCAGTATAATGGTGTATTATTTGACTGGTCTTAAGCGGATAACGGATGAATGATCTATTCTAGCGGATTAACAGATTTAATTATGAGTAATTTTAATATGCTTCATTTATAATGGGAGGAGGATGGAAAGAAGCGTTACGATAGCAGAGGTGAAGGTAATGGATGAGACTTGGATGAACAGCATATCGCCTTTCGTAAGGGCGGTGAGAATGATGACGACTTCATCCTTAGCCGGTGAATGGATGGATCACGATCATGTGTTTACCTATATCGAACAAGGTGAAGCTGAGTTTTTCTTGAGCGGTGTTAAATATGTTGCTCAAGAAGGCGATGTGCTGTTGATGCATCCTTTTATGCCTCACATTATTCGATCGATCTCTGATCAACCATTAATTCAATATATTTTTCATTTTGATCTATATTATGATGAGGAAAGAAGTTTATTGGATTTCACAACAGCTTCCAAAATTCATAATACTTACATTGTGGATAAGGAAATGTAGTTAACATCCATTATTCCCATTTCACACATACAGTTGGCAGACAGAATAGAGCTGAAAAAGAAGTTTTTGCAGCTTCACAAACATTTTCAGGAGAAAAGAGTTGGATATTTTTTATTAACTAAATCAATCTGCTTGGAGCTGTTATATTTATTTTTAAAAAACCAAACGGATCGCAATGAAGGGAAATTGACTAAAGGCTGGGCATTCATTGAAAGAGCAATCCATTACATCCATGACAGCTATCAAGATCATGATTTAAATAATGTTTCTATAAGTAAATATGTCGGGGTGTCTACGAATCATTTGTCTCATTTGTTTAAGCAGCAGCTTGGGATATCCATTCATAAATATGTAACGCATATTAGAATTGAGCATGCAAAATTACTTATCATGGAAGGGAAGTATACCGTGACAGAAATTTCTGAAAATGTTGGTTACTCCAGCATATATTTATTTAGTCGTTCATTTAAAGCCGCTGTAGGCATAACGCCCAGTGGCTTTGCGGGTGCTCAAACTAAAGTCATTCAATTGTGAGAAATGCCGCCAGTGATCTGGCGGCATTTCTGATTTGTGTTGTATTCCATTGTTATGGTGAGCCAATTCGTTGTTATTTTTTAATTTTAAGTCCTAAAGCTTGCATGAGTTTATGAAATACATCTGTATTTTCGTAGATTCCAGTAAACAGCTCAGCATTTGGACCCATAGCTGTAATCGGAATATCTACGGCAGTATGGCCTGATGTTGTCCAATCCACAACAAAATTAAATTTGCTGTTAGCAACGGCGAAAGGACCATCTTCTTTGGAAATTCCATCGCCGGACTCATCATCGGCATTCACTTCTTCGATGGAGAAACCGCCAGTTTCATGATCGGCTAATACGAGGACAAGTGTATTCGGGTTTTTCTTGGCAAAATCTTTGGCGACTTGAACGGATTTATCCAATTCTTGACCGGCTTTGATCGTCATTTTGGCATTGTTTTGGTGAGCAAACTCATCCGTTCCTTCTTCCTCAACCATTAGGAAAAAGCCTTTATTATTTGTAGCGAGCGTATCTATCGCTTTTTTAGTCATCTCTGCTAGAGACACAACTGGGTTATAAATATCGCCTTCGCCTTCAGGCTTTTGTTGGAACATTTCTTCATTAGCGAATAGACCAAGCAGCTTGCCTTTTTTCACTTTTTGCATTTCTGTTTTGCTTGTAACATAATTGTACCCTAATTGTTTTGCTTTATTTACGAGATTACCTTGTGTTCCTTTGCTTTTTTCAGAAGGATCTTCGATCGGCTCATCTGGGAATTTACCAGGCTCTCCAGCTGGATACCAGAAATCTTCGCCTCCACCGAGAATGACGTCAACTTTGCTTTGTGTCAATAGCTGCAAAGCGATCTCACTTTGTTTAGAACGTTCATCAACATGTGCGCCGAAAGCAGCTCCCGTAGCGTCTGTTACTTGACTTGTTGTTACAATTCCAGTTGATTTTCCAGATTCCTTGGCGTATTCCATGATCGTTTTTATTTTTACTTTATTGGCATCCATTCCAATTGCACCATTGTACGTTTTCACACCGCTGGCATATGCCGTAGCTGATGCAGCTGAATCGGTTACAGGAACAGTAGAGCTCGTGTGCAGCAAACCTACGTAAGGCATCGAATCCATAGCGAGGTTGCCTTTTAAGCCGACGGTAGCAAGGCGGATAGCATCACGTTGAGCCGTTCCCATCCCATCGCCAATAAACAAAATGACATTTTTCGTTTTTGTAGTAGCTGCTTCAACTTGATTAGGCGATTGTGTACTGATCATGCTCGTAATCAGAAGGGCAGTAGCTGCTGTACCTACAATCGCGGCCTTAATTCCGTTCTTTTTAACAAGTTTCATAAATTCCCTCCTAAAGTAAGTTTACTATTTTATAGTAGTGTAATTACATTAAGAGAGTGTTTTCTTCATTTCTTGTTATTGTAAAAGATGATTTCTCAACCACCGCACATTCAAATAACATTACCTTTAATCATGGTCCATTCTACTTGGAAATGTTCATTCATCAAAACAAGATCGGCATCTAATCCTGTTTTGATTGTACCTGTCATATGATCCATACCTAATATTCGAGCAGGAGTCGTTGAGGCCATTTGAATAGCGTCGAGCATGGAAATACCGGTTTCGGTCGTGAAGCGGAGTGCTTCATTCATTGTAACTACACTAGAGGCTAATGTTCCATCCGCAAGCTGCGCAAAGCCATTGGTTACTGTTACTTGATGGCCGCCAAAGAGATAGCTGCCATCTCCTAAACCCATGGCTTGTAATGCATCTGTGATCAGTACCATGTTTTCGGGTCCTTTAATGCGATGCATCAAACGAACTATAGCAGGATGGAGGTGGACTCCATCAACTATGGCTTGAATACTCACATGATCTGCTTCAAAAGCAGCAGCGACGAGCCCAGGATCTCGATGATGAATCGGCCGCATGCCATTAAAGCAATGTGTAACATGGCTAGCTCCAGCATCAAATGCTAACTTAGCTTCCTCATACGTTGCATCAGAATGTGCGACAGCAATGATAACTTCCATTTCTTTCAAATAAGAGAGAAGTTCCATTCCACCGGGTAATTCTGGGGCAATCGTTACCATTTTAATAAGTCCAACTGCTTCTTCGAAAATTTGCTTCATCTCACCAAGATGCGGATGACGTAAATACTTTTCATTTTGCATCCCTTTACGCTTCGGATTCAGATAAGGTCCCTCTAAATGAAGTCCAGCAATTTTGGCGCCGACCTCAAATCCAACTACTCGTTTAACACTACGAACCATAGCTAATAATTCATCCATTGTTGAGCTTACTGATGTAGCAAGAAACGAGGTGCAGCCGGTTGCAGCACAAGCCCGAGAAACCTCTTGAATACTCGCTTCGCTTCCATCCATCATATCGAACCCGTTAGCTCCATGTATATGCACATCGATCATGCCGGGGATTAACCATTGCCCGTTCCCATCTATAAGCTCATATTCCTCCTCTGGAAGAGGCGAAAGGGGAGTATGATTATTTTCTATTTTTTCGATAATTCCATTTCTAATCCAGACGGTACTAGCTGGCAAAATAGCATCAGGCTGAACGATTTGAACGTTATGCACTATTTTATTATTCATCTTTATTTTCCTCCTCGAGTTTGTTGTTCATCTCAGAGCAAATAACTGTTATATTTTTCTGATCAAGTATTTCTTCTATTTCACTAGGCACTTCTTGATCGGTAATTAAAATATCAATATAGTCAAAATCTAAACGATAAACCGACTTGTTTTTAAACTTCGTAAAATCAGCTACAGCGATAACCTGGTCTGATCTGCGTGCCATCTCTTTTTTGATATGAGCATCCTCTTCAAACGGGTAGTAGAGCCCATCTGATTGAATCGCAGCGGCGCCAATAAACACTTTATCAGCTCTCATTTCACGAAGCTTTTCAATTACGGAGGGACCATACAGCAAGCGGTTCTTTACGTGTAAATAACCTCCGAGTACATAAACTTGCAAATCATCTCGATCAGAGAGAATTCTTACGATGTCTATGGACTGAGTAATAGCTGTAATATTTTTCGCGGAGATTTGTTCGGCCACAGCCTGAACAGTTGTAGAAACGTCTAATATGACCGTCTCATGATCATGAATGAGCTTTGCTGCCACCAATCCAATTTTGATTTTGCTATCTGTCTCATCAATTAGCCGTTCCTGATAGGAAGCAAGCTCCTTCTGTAATTGAGGAGAGGCTACTCCACCATGTGTTCGATTGACTACACCTTCTTGCACTAATTTAACGATATCTCTTCGAGCTGTATCCCTTGATACACCGAGATGGGTGCAAATATCCATGACACTCATCGTTTGATGTTCTTTTAAATATTCGAGTATTTTCAATAATCTCTGCTCTTGATAGATGATGAACACCTCCTTGTAAGTAAGTTTATCGTATTTTTTAAGTAAATGAAAGTATTATTTAAGTATTTAGAAGTAAGTTATAAGTAAGTTAAAGTAATTTGTAGGATGTTAGGATTGAGAAAAGGAAGGTCAGTGTCGGTGGGGGAACCTTGTTCACGATCGTTCAAGAGCTGATTTCAACATGGATTCATTTTTATTCCACGATATCGTCGGAAATGGGCTTATGAGAACATTGAAACGCTAAATGTTATCAAAAGGGAATTAATGGGGTATACGTCCACAAGGAGTGAAATAAATGAACACTAAGGAACAGATTGATGAGGCAAGAATAACGCTTATTGGCAGATTGTTTACGTTAGGTGGATCTGTTCTTTTCTTTATAGGTTCACTGATTGTAGCTATTATTGGATACGAAGCCTACGTAAATTTACTTACTCCTCAAAATAAATTGAACAATCTAAGGCGTACATAATTTAAAGCCTGAGTTCGTATTTATGGCAGCAAAAACAAAGCGAATAAGCAGAGAACTTAAGCTTTGGTTCCCAATATCTTAAACTCGCTCATGTCTAATGACATGGGATTTTTATTTTGTTGGTTTCTTCCAAAAATTACATGATTATTTTCTATTTTTTATGATATTATACTGGTGACAAGATCGTTTAAAAGAATGTTGAAAATATAGCAAAAAGGAGAGGGAATTGATATCTAGATATGATAAATCAATTATTAATTCATCTAATTATCATATGTTTTCCGATCTTTATCCAACAATTTTTTTATTCTCGAAATAAATTAATTAATAGAATTTCTTATCAAGTTCTAAATGGATTTGTGTTTGGAGCATCCTCTATCCTTTGTATGGCTTATCCTGTTTATGTGATGGGCAACTTTCATGGCGATTTAAGAAGTATTCCTTTAATTGTTCTGATCATTTATAGCTACGAGTACATTTTACCTGGCATTATTGCCCTAGCTGCTGCCATCATATACTGCTTGTGTATGGGAGGAGATGATGTCTTCCTTTCTACAGCAACATTGTTGCTAAGTGTGGGGCCGTGTTTCTTTTTTTTAAAGTCGTTGCGTAAAAAACAAGCTGCCAGACGCATGCTGATTTGTATGAACTTATCGATTTATTCCGTTATTGTGTTCATTTTATCTTTTTTTGTCTATCTCGAGATTAACTCCTACACAAACGAGATTCATTCAGACTGTATTTTTATCATTTCGATTTTAGCTGCAGCATCATTTATTGGAATGGGTGTCTCTATATTACTGAAAGAGCATTTTATCGAAACGGCATATTTGAAAAATGAGCTGGAGCGTAGTGAAAAATTGAAGATCGTAAGTCAAATTGCTGCTTCTGTTGCTCACGAGGTGCGAAATCCTCTGACGGTAGTGAAAGGATTTTTACAGTTGTTGAAGGAATCTGTAGATGACAAAAAAAGGATTACTTGAATATTGCTTTATCTGAATTGGATAGAGCAGAGTATATTATTTCTGATTATTTGAATCTTGCTAAGCCGCAAGCAGATCAGCTGGAAGTAATCGAGATTTCCGGATTTCTGGTACATACATTGGAAATTATGAATTCTTATGGGTTAATTCAAAATGTGCAAATCCACTTAAACTGTAATCAAACGGATCTTTATATAAGGGCAGACAAACCGAAGCTGACTCAAGTGATATTAAATCTAATTAAAAATGGGGTAGAAGCGATCCCAGATAAAGGCGAAGTGACTGTCAATGCCTATTATTATAAAGAAGAAATTTGTATAGAAATTATTGATACTGGAAAGGGTATATCCAGAGAGGAATTAGAGCAGTTAGGTACCGTTTTTTTTACGACAAAGGAAACGGGGACAGGCTTAGGCATTTTGGTAACCTTTCGGATAGTCGAAGCATTAAAGGGTAAAATTGCTTTTCATAGCGAGCTCGGAATGGGGACGAAGGTATTGCTGAAATTCCCTGCCGTAGATCAATTGAAATAAGTCTATAAATGAAGAATAGCCCCATTCTCCATAGGAGAATGGGGCTATTCATGTTATTTATTGCGAAGCATCATTGTCCACAAATCAGAGTTTTCATAACCGAGGCGCCAAGCTGCAACGCCAGCCAAATCGTAAGTTTTGGCTATATCGATACGAGCTTTGACCGTGTTTTCGGTTTCAGCCCAGAATAAATAGGTGAAGCCGTCTTTGGTATACTTATATTTCATCTGTCCAGATTCCGGGTCCATCTCACCTTGAGCGTTCGTATCTGCAATAAGCTTAGGAATTTCCTTCATGAAGATAGCGCGGTTGCTGACTAGCTTATTCGTGCTGTCAAGCTTCCATTCTCGTACGTAAAAAGGAATGCCTAGCATAAGCTTGTTACGCGGAATGCCATAGCTCAAAAATTGCTTAACGCCTTCTTCAACCCAGTTGAGGCCAGCAACAGAACCAGGCACCTCGCTTCCTTTCCAATGCTCATCATAAGCCATAATGATAATCGTATCGACGACTGCTGATAGAGCGGTATGGTCGTAAGCGGTTCTATCATTCCAGCTTAAGCTGCCGCGTGGCAAATCGATAGATATTTGCATACCTTTGTCATGCACGGCTTTAGAAAGTGCTGTAACAAAGACGGTATAGGCAGCCCGATCCGTTCCAGCGACCTCTTCGAAATCAAGATTGATGCCTGCAACACCGAGCTGAGTAAGCTTCGCTACAAGCGCCTTAATGAATGTTTGCTGGGCGGTGTTGTTCTTTAAAAATTCCGTCGTCATTTTTTTGTTAAATTGATTATGAACGAGCGGCATTACTTTAATTCCTTGTTCTTTGAAAGTGTCTACGACTACTTGATCTGAAGTGTCGATCATTGATCCATCCGCAGCGGAGAGCTCAAACCAAGTAGGGGAGTCAATCGACAATCCTTGCGTATTAGCGACATGGCTGATAATCGTTGCACTTGTAGCACTGCCATTCCATCCCATATAAACTAGGCTTTTGGTATTGCTGAAAATTTTACGGCCTTCGCTCGTTTGAACGGTACTGTTCGCAAAACCCTTCGCATACGCAATTGCACCGGTCTTTGTATTAAAGGCTCTTAATTTCTTGTAGCCTTGATAAACGGCTAAATAAGGAATACCGGACCAGTATACTTTCTCATTAAAGGTAACTTCTGCATTTGGTGTTTTTTTCGCAAGCTGTACAGCCCCATCTAAGCTAATAGAAGAGCCGACCACGGCACCATTTTGTTTTACTAAATAAGCAGGAACATTCGAATGAACGATCATACTCGTTGCTGTATTTAATACCTGACTGCCAGAAATGGAGTATGAGGCATTCATAGCATCGAGAAGGTAGGAGTAAAGCGGTAACTCTTCTACAGGTGCCCCATCCACAGTAATCTGATAGACGGGTGCAGCAGCGCGCTGTGCTTTAGTTTGTGCAGCTGTCTGGTTTCCCCAAACCCATTTGTTCGTTGTTAAGTCTATTACATGGGCATTTCCCCATTTTTTGGCTTCCTGCTTAGCGGCAGCAAGTGTAAGGAAGGACCAATTGTCACGAGTGTTGTCGCCTTGATAAAGCTTGAACTTGGAATAGGATTGATAACTCCAGCCAATATTTTCAAGATCACGGATATGTACGTTAGTTAGGTTTTTAGCAACAGATAATGCTTGATTGTAAGTGCTAAACTCCCATTTCGGGAGAGTTTGACCGTTCTGATAAACCTTGTAACGAGGGAAGTTATCCCATACCCAAGCACGATCGGCAATTTTCTCGACATGACTGTAACCGAATTTCCCAGCATAGGAAATCGCTTGGCCCTCCGTAGTGAACTCACGGAGCACTTGGTCATTTTGATAAACACGGAATTTTGTCATTTGATTTGCTGCAGCATCTGCAATGCCTGCCGTTGCTGTCATGATTGTTTGGCAAAAGAAAAGCAAAAGCAGCGCTGTACTCATTTTTTTTCTCATAGATTTGTCATATACACTCCTCTCTAGTCTAATGATTAGACGCAGGGAGGACGAGGATGTTGCTGGAAATCTATTAATATTTCTCTAGTAATTATTGGTAGAGCATTTTTTGGCACAAAAAAAAGCATCCGCTAGCTGCTTATCCGTAAGATAATGCAAGCTATTGGATGCTTTTTTTAAGCTAATCGGAAATGTCTGCCCAAAATTCTTCATCTGCATCCAACGTAATGTTGGAGCGGAAAACGCGCCGATTATATTGTGTGAACATATATTGCTCGATAGCCTCGAGGATATTCGCTTCAATGATGTACTGGCTGCGGCCCTTCACCCAAACCTCGGCCGTATACCCATACTCTTCTTCCCATGAGAGCTGCACTTCCACATCGGTAGGGTTAACTCCCCGTCGTTCAGACATATGAAGGCAGATAGCGTTTATAATCTCATCTGTATAGATGCGCACGATTAGTAGGGTCTCCGTTGATCTGGCGGGTTACGCTTGCTGCGCAGATATACGAATGCTACACGTATGAGCATGATGATGGCGAAAATAGCCATTAAATTAATCATTAGACCAAGAATATTACCGAATGCGCCCATGCCCGCGAACAAACCGCCGAACATCAAGCCTGCCAAACCGCCAATCATTAGGCCTTTCATCAAGCCGCCGCCGCTAAAAAATCCAGGTTTTGTAGCGCCAGTAGTTGCTCCAGCTTTCTTGCCTGGATTCGATTGATTAACGTTATCCGATTTCTTAGGGTTTTGCGTAACGCTTTGTTTCGGAGATTTCATTCCGCCTCGTGGTTTTGCATCGGCATACTGTCCGAAACCTAGTGTGATGAATAGTGTGAGTGCCAGCATGACCATGAATCCCTTTTTCATCTGTGTTTTCTCCTCCTGATATCTTTAATACATTCTTTACAAACATAGATAATATACGGCTAATAGACATGATGGTTTCATTTATTTCTATAGGATTGGTTTAAATGTATGAAAGTATAAGCGACATATGCTAATATTTTTATTATTAATGAAACGATGAATTCGATTGGAACAAGTCATTTGGAGGTTTTTATGATTTCTTTTCCGAAAGCGTATATTGCTTATTTAGTGGAGTTCCATGCATCCAGAGATTATTTCGAATGTCACGAGCTTCTGGAGGAGTACTGGAAAGAGAATCCCGGTGATCGATTTGCAGAAACTTGGGTTGGACTTATACAGCTGGCTGTTGGCCTCTATCACGAGCGCAGAGGCAATGTTCGCGGCGCAGTCAAAATGCTAACGCAAGCAGATCGCAGATTGTCTGCAGCCCCGCTTAATGAGCTTGGTTTAGGTAAGAATAGCTTGCAGATGCAATTAAGTGCAAGATTGGCTTATTTGCAGGCAGAGGACGAAACTCCCTATACAGATTTTAATTTGCAAATTGTAAACGAAGACGTCGTTTTATTGTGCAAGCAGATGTGTGATCAAAGAGGATTGATTTGGGGAACTACGAGCCCATTAGATGATGAAGCAATCATTCACAGGCATTCAAAAAGAGACAGATCTGATGTGATAGCAGCTAGGCTTGCAGCTTATGAAGCAAAAAAACGGGAACGTAGCGGTATGATAGATTAACCGCTGTGTTCCCGTTTTGTTTGATTACGATTGAGATGTTGCAGCGTCTACAAGCTCTAGTTCACCAGTTTCGGAATCAATAATCAATCCATGAACTAAAATATTGGCAGGCAGCAGGGGGTGATTGCGGATGATGCTTACACTGTTTAGAACACTGTCTCTGACGTTGTCGAAGCCAGTCAGCCAGCGCATCAGATTAAGGCCTGAATGCTTTAAGGTTGTAATCGTCTCATTTGAAACTCCACGCTCTTCCATATGCTGAATGATGAGTTCAGGGTTGAGACCAGTCATTCCGCAATTGCTATGCCCGATGACAAATACTTCGTCGGCTTGCAGCTCATATAATGCGACAAGGACACTACGCATAATATTGCCAAAAGGCTGTGTCACGATAGCACCAGCGTTTTTAATGATTTTGGCATCGCCATTTTTGAGATTCATAGCTTTCGGTAGCATTTCTGTCAGCCTTGTATCCATACAAGTAACGATGACCATTCTTTTGTTTGGATATTTGCTCGTGGAATATTTCTCGTATTTCCGGTTCTCAACAAATTCTTTATTGTAATTTAAAATTTCATCAATTTTGTTCATGCTGCTCCTCCGCTTAGAAAACGAAGGTTTACTGTATAGATTTGGCTGTCGCTCTTGAGGCTAAAGCTGCTTCGTTCCTCATTGTAATCAACACGCAGCTGGGGTTCATAATATATTTCATGGCGAGGTTCATAATAGAAGGGCAAAGGATCGCCTTGTGCGAGTTTGTCGTCCACCGTGGGCTCACTAATCAACTGAAGGGCAGGAACGCCGCTAACGACACAACCGCATCCTTCTGTATCATGAAGCAGTTTTAATTGGTTTTTCCCCTCTTTTAAATAAGGAGTTAACCGATCAGTAGCTGCTTTGGAAAAAATGATATGCATATGGTTTCCTCTCTTTCTATCTCTTGCACTGGATGTCTTGCAGGTTTAAGATGATTATAAGGATTGGAATAAGTAAGATCAAGTAAAGATCCCATGAATCATAATCAATGTAAAAACGAAGCAGGAAGGTGGAACAATGATGTCTACAAAACATACGGAAGCTCTGCAAAATTTCAGAGAAACCATTCGCAAAATTTCGAGCTATGAGGAAGCACTCGGAGTTCTATATTGGGATTTGCGCACAGGCGCTCCGCGCAAAGGAATGGATAATCGCTCAGAAGTCATTGGCGTGTTATCCGGCGATCATTTTAAGCTCGCTACATCACCTGAACTAGGAGAAAATCTGTCCACACTGGAGGATCGTTCTGTATACTCAGAGCTCAGTGAAATCGATCAGCGTTTAGTTGCGGAAACTCGCAAGGAGTACGATCGCAGCATCAAAATACCACCAAAGCTATATCAAGAATATGTGGTGTTATCCTCGCAATCCGAAAGCAAATGGGAAGAAGCGAAGGAAAACAATGATTATGCAAGCTTCCAGCCCTATTTGGAGAAGGTCATTTCCTATACAAATCAATTTATTGACCTTTGGGGACCGAAAGAGACTCGTTATGATACGCTTCTTGATCAATATGAACCGGGCATGACCGTTGCTGAACTTGACCGAGTGTTTGGCGGTTTACGCGAGCAGCTCGTACCACTAGCAGCAGCGATCGCTAACTCGCCGCATCAGCCAGATACATCATTTCTGAAGCAAAACTATGATAAATCGTCTCAAAAAGCATTTAGTCTATACATATTGGAGCAAATGGGCTACAACTTTGAAGCAGGCAGGCTCGATGAGAGCGCTCATCCATTCGCTACAGGACTTAATCCCGGTGATGT
This sequence comes from Paenibacillus sp. FSL K6-3182, assembly GCF_037976325.1. Classification (NCBI taxonomy): domain Bacteria; kingdom Bacillati; phylum Bacillota; class Bacilli; order Caryophanales; family Paenibacillaceae; genus Paenibacillus; species Paenibacillus sp. FSL K6-3182. The sequence continues at coordinate 3,916,852 of NZ_CP150265.1, read as the reverse complement.
TCGAATTACGACAAGATATTTGGAGGACGATGTAACAAGTGCATTGTTCGGTACAATTCATGAAGGCGGTCATGCGCTTTATGAGCAAAATATTATGGAAGAGCTTATCGGCACAACACTTTGCACCGGAACTTCCATGGGGATTCACGAATCGCAATCCCGCTTCTGGGAAAATGTCATTGGCCGGAGCAGACCTTTCTGGAATCGTTATTTCGGCGAGCTACAACAACGTTTTCCTGGCCAGCTAGATGTGAGCGTTGATCAATTTTATCGTGGGAATAATGTTGTGCAGCCATCGCTAGTTAGAATAGAAGCAGATGAGCTGACTTATAATCTGCATATCATTATCCGCTATGAGATCGAGAAGCTTATATTTAATGGCGGCGCGAAAGCTGCTGATCTTCCAGCTATCTGGAATGAAAAATACAAAGAGTATTTAGGCGTGACTCCGCAAAATGATGCAGAAGGCGTTCTTCAAGATGTTCACTGGTCTGGTGGAGCTTTTGGTTATTTCCCTTCCTATTCACTTGGCAATATGTATGCGGCTCAAATCGCAGATACGATGGAGCGTGATCTGCAAGGTTTCTGGGGCAGTGTAGAAAAAGGGAATTTACTGCCGATTAAGCAATGGCTTAGCGAGAGAATTTACAAATACGGCAAGCTGAGAACGCCTTCTGAGCTTATCCAGAGCGTTACTGGCAAACCGCTTGATCCACAGCATTTGGTTGCTTATTTAACGAAAAAATATACAGACATCTACAAGCTGTAATATATAGCTAAATTTACTAACAAGATGAGAAGGCTGTCCAATCGTCCAATGACGATAATGGGCAGCCTTCTTTTTGTGCATGTATTCACCGCCCTTCGCTAAAGCGCATAGGCTGAAGTACATTTATTAAACGCATAGTTGCAGAAGGGACTCAAAAATGAAAAAACGAATGGTATTGACGATGCTGCTCGCCGCAGTGCTAGTCATGATAAGTGTACTGGCTGGATGCGGGAAAGGCGATTCAGGCAATGTGAAGATTCGTATCGGCGAAGTAACGCGCTCATTATTTTATGCACCAGAATACGTAGCTGTCGCAAAAGGCTTTTTTAAAGAGGAAGGGCTCGATGTGGAATTAACGACTACGCCGGGCGGTGACAAAACGATGACGGCATTGCTCTCGAATGCGATCGACGTTGCATTGGTGGGATCGGAAACGTCCATTTATGTGTATCAGCAGGGGACGGATGATCCGATCATTAATTTTGCCCAATTGACTCAAACCGATGGTACTTTCCTTGTAGCTAGAGAGGCTGATGCAAACTTCGATTGGAACAATTTAAAAGGCAAAGTATTCCTTGGCCAAAGAAAAGGCGGAATGCCGCAGATGGCCGGCGAGTTTGCGTTAAAGAAGCTTGGCATCGATCCGAAAGCGGATTTGGAGCTGATTCAAAACGTTGATTTTGCAAACATACCTGCAGCCTTCGCATCGGGTACTGGCGATTATGTCCAGCTATTTGAACCGACAGCTTCGATTTTTGAGAAGGAAGGCAAGGGGCATGTGGTCGCATCATTTGGTGAGGAAAGCGGTCACCTTCCTTACACGGTGTTTATGGCTAAGAAAAGCTATATCAACAAAAACAAAAAAGCTATTCAATCGTTCACGAACGCTGTTCATAAAGCGCAGCTCTGGGTTAAAGACAACAATGCAGAAGCAATTGCCGATGTTGTGCTGCCATATTTTGAAAATGTGGATCGCGATATTCTTATCAGCTCCATTGACCGTTACAAAAAACAAGGCTCGTTCGCTACAGATCCAATCATTGATGAAGGGGAATGGAACAACCTTCTTGACGTTATTACGAGCGCGGGAGAACTTCAGAAGCGTACCGAGCATAGTGAAATTGTAGATACTAGCTTTGCCGAAAAAGCAATCGAAGCAGTGAAATAACTGCCGGCATGAAATGGAGGCTTAGGCATGATGGATGTACCCGTGCTTGAGCTGCAGCAATTATCACATGTATATGTGAATGAAAAAGGAGCCTCCCTCGCGGTCGAACAAATTGAGCTGACGGTTAACCGCGGGGAGTTTATCAGCTTGGTTGGTCCTAGCGGCTGCGGCAAGACGACGGTGCTTAGTCTGTTAGCCGGCTTGTTTCCACCGACTAAGGGGCAAGTACTGCTAAATGGTGAGCGGGTTGTGGGACCTTCGCCCAAGGTAGGCTACATGCTGCAGCAAGATTATTTATTTCCATGGCGTTCTATCAAAGAAAATGCCGCAATTGGACTTGAAATAAGCGGACGCAAATCAGAAAAGGCGCTTCAAGCGGTAGATGAGCTGTTAGTTGAGCTTGGGCTGCCGGAATCCGGGCGCAAATACCCTCATGAACTATCAGGTGGAATGAGGCAGCGAGTCGCACTTGCAAGAACTTTAGCTACAGAGCCGGAAGTGCTTCTGCTCGATGAGCCTTTCTCAGCACTTGATTTGCATATCAAGCTTCAACTTGAGGATTTGGTTCATCAGACATTGAAGAGACTTGGCAAAACAGCGGTTCTCGTCACACATGATTTGGCAGAAGCTGCTGCAATGAGTGACCGTGTTATCGTGCTAGGCAGAAACCCCGGACATATTCGATGTGAAGTGGAAATACCGGAAGAGATTCGTCAAGCAACCCCGATGGCGGCTCGCAAGCTCCCAGACTTTCAACAATTGTTTGATCGCTTATGGGAGGAGCTTGATGAGGACGACATGGAAGGGGGTGGAAATGGTGGATGAACGAAGCGGGCGGGATATATTGAATAACGACAAAACAGGTAAAGCTGCTGTATCTGGTATTCAAGAGGATCGCCTGACTTGGATGGGCGAGCTGCACACTCGGTTCAAGGAACACAAACGGCGTATTACAGCTGCGGTCATCACAACACAGTTTGTGCTGCTGCTCCTGTTTATCGGTCTATGGGAAGCAGCTGGGCGCAAAAATTGGATTGATCCCTTGCTGTTCAGCTATCCCTCCAAGATGTTTCTACAGCTTTGGAAGACGATGGCGGACGGCTCCATATGGCCCCATGTTGGCATGACCGTGACAGAAACCGTCGTAGGTTTCTTGCTTGGTACGATTTTAGGCACTGCGATTGCCGCTTTGCTATGGTGGTTCCCATTTCTATCTCGTGTATTCGATCCTTATTTGGTCGTCCTCAATAGTATGCCAAAAGTGGCGCTTGGACCTATTTTTATCGTTGGACTTGGACCAGGCTTTATGTCGATCGTTGCTATTACGCTATCGATAACTGTCATTATAACGATTTTGAACATTTATAATCGATTTCGTGAGATTGACACCGGTTATATTAAGGTGGTAAGGCTGTTTGGTGCTTCCAGACTGCAATTGTTTAAGCTAGTAATTTTGCCGGGTTCTTTTCCAGTTATTATTTCAACGTTGAAAGTTAATGTCGGGCTAGCGTGGATCGGCGTCATCGTTGGTGAGTTTCTCGTCGCAAAGCTAGGTTTAGGTTATTTAATAATATATGGCTTCCAAGTATTCAATTTCACATTAGTGTTATCAAGCTTGATTGTGATCGCTGTTGTCGCTACGGTTATGTATCAGTTAGTTGCAATGCTGGAGAGAAAGTTGACTGAGGGTTGGCGCGAGCGTTAGGATGTAGAAATAAATCCTACTTAACGCGAGGTTATTTCATGGGCATTCGTATTATCAAAACGGCGTTGGCCGCCATTGCAGCCATTTATACCGCAGTCTATCTCGGATTGGAGCCGCCGCTTGGCGCCGGCATTCTTGCCATACTTGGCGTTGAAGTGACGAGGATGAAGGGGATTAAGAGCGCATTTGTGCGATTTATCGCTTCTGTGCTCGGACTTTTTTTTGCTTCGCTAATCTTTACTGTATTTGGTTTTCACATTTGGGCAGTTGCTATATTCATTCTCATTACTTTTCCAATATTGTCGCGCTTCCAATTGAAGGATGGCATCGTTACAAGCTCGGTTATCGTATTCCACCTTTTCAATCGGGCAGAGGTGACAACCGATATTATTGGAAACGAAATTATGCTCTTATTTGCAGGTTTGGGATGGGCAACCATCGTGAACATCATTTATATGCCTAAGGATGAGCATCAACTTAGCTTCTTTCGTTCTTCAATTGAGCAAAACTTTGCCGTCATCTTTCAAGAAATGTCGCTGACGCTGCGAGATCCATCGCATATATGGAACGGCGGCGAAATTTTGGAAGCCTATAACGCGATTGAGGAAGGAGCCCAGCGCTCCGTTCGCAATCGCGAAAATCGGCTTTGGGGCCAAGAGCAATATTGGTCCACTTATTTTGAAATGAGACGTCAGCAGCTCGAATCCATCCAGCAAATGATGGTTAAGCTTGCTTTCGTATATGAAAAGTTTCCTCAAGCGATTATGATCGCAGATTTGTTTGATCAGCTGTCTAGCGATGTGAAATCAGATGTTTATAAAGGCAGCGTCGGAGAGCGGCTGCTAGAGCTGTCTCGATTATTTCAAGCGATGGAGCTGCCAAAAACAAGAGATGAGTTCGAGGTTCGCGCTTCGCTACTCATGCTTTTAAGGGAGCTTGAACGGTATTTAGGCATCGCGAAGCGATTAAAAAAAAGAAAAGTCATGACGTCCGAACTTCGACCATAGAATGTAAAGGGAAAAATTCGTTGCGAGGCAAGCGTAAATAGCTGTGGCGACATTCGTAGACATAGCTATTGTACCGCCTAGAAATTCAAGTGTGATTATGGCGTAATAAAGTAATTGCATGGATTTCTGGCGTATGCGGCTGTGGCGGCATTCGTAGACATAGCTATCGTATCACGTTGAAATACGAGTGGCTTATAGGTTTTAATCTATAACCGCTTGAATTTCAAGCGTAAACGGCTGTGGCGACATTGGCAAACCTAACTATCGTTTTGCGCACATATGCGAGCGTGATTGTAGAGATAAAAGCTATAATCGCATGCATATCAATCGCAAGCAGTTCTGCTAGCCATTTCGGCACAGCATACGTTTAGCTGAGAAATATAAGCATCGTTATAAGTGTGGCACTTATGTATTCTTATATTTCAAGCGTAACGGCTATTTCCGACATCAGGCGGCTCTAGCATCCGTTCCGCAGTGATCTATATGGATCGCTATAAGTATAAAACTTATATAATCTTATATTTCGAGAAAATAAACAGTCACCCTAGACGAATGTCCTGCATACACTTTAAATGAATGATTGTATGGAGGAGGTTAAATCAATGACTATTGCAGATAAACAGCTACAATACAGAGAAATAATTACGAAAGCTGTCTGCGGCAAAGGTCGTAAGTTTTCCACTGTAACCCATACCGTAACGCCGCCTCATAATCCAACCAGTATTCTGGGAGCATGGATCATCAACCATCAGTATGAAGCGGTTCGTTCGGGCGACGGCATTGAGGTAATTGGTACTTACGATATCAACATTTGGTATTCGTACAGCAAAAACTCGCAAACAGACGTAGCTAAGGAATCCGTGCATTACGTCGAGCATGTCAATCTATCCTATGTAGACCCGAAACATCGGCCTTCTACGGTGGAAGTGTCAGCCGAGGTAGTTCAGGAGCCAAACTGTATCGAAGCGAATATTTCTTCGAACGGTTCTGGCGTCGTGATTCGTGTAGAGCGTGAGTTTTCGGTGGAGCTAGTCGCCGAGACTAAGGTTTGTGTAGCGGTTCTTCCAGGCGGTTGCGACGACCTGGACGGCAAGGATTTGGAATTCAGCCTCGGCGATAATGATTATGAGGATTTGGATCCAGATCTGCTGGACGATGAGTTGTAAGCAAGCCGGGAAGCTTTGCTGTCAAGGTATCATATGCTGCGCGAGCGGCAAATTCGAGGGCGAAAGCCCTCTTTTTTTTTGAAATGATAAAAAAAGCGAAAATTTATGTATACATCCCTTGTTTAAAGGCGGGAAAGCAATGGCTTCGACGTGGATATGGCGGGGCAGCTACGATCGGCTGGAGAAAATTACATACGATGCCAACGAGCAGCATACCTCAGGCGAGCGCAATGGGCAGCCGCTGCATGCCGAGCACTGGTCAACAGTGAGAGCAGGGGATGCTGTGCTCTCATGGTCAGACGCCCGCACAATCGATAGCAGCCGTTTCACAGGGATGTGGATACTTAATGTCAACGGTCACATTGCCACAAATTTGCTTGATTTGGAGAAACAGCGCATTTGGCGCCGAGCTGGCTTGTGCGGCGGTCCTGCGATTCAGAGTGAACGATTGTACCGTATCAGCGTCGTCCATTTGGAGCCCGTCGAAATGCTGAGAATTGATGCATCGGGGAAAGTGATGCAAATTAAGTCTTTGCTGCCAATCAGCGGCGGTTGGCCTGATGATCCAGCGCTGCGAAGAGTGGCGCGTACCGCTGTAGCGGCACTATATGCGCTTGGCCTCGATATTGGCGAGGCCGAGGTGTGGCTTGGCGGGGACGGGCGCACAGCCGTCCGCGATGCATGGCCGAAGCTGAGGGACACGAGGCTGGAGGCCGCTTCGCTTAGGCGATTCGCCGCGTGGCATGCCGCGGCGAGAGCGGAGACTGTGGATCGGCAGCTGCTTATTGGCGCCGATCCGGAGTTTGTGCTTGTGACGCCAGCGGGGAAGATCGCTTCGGCGTCACGGTTTTTTGGAGCTGGCGTCGGGGGGGAAGCCGGTGCCGACGCCTTGCTCATAGGGCGACGGCTGCTGTATCCCGTCGCCGAGCTGCGGCCAGAGCCGGCCGATAGCCCGGCCGCGCTCGCCGCGAATGTGCGGCGGCTGCTGCTGCGCGCCGCCGATCGCATAAGCGACCCGGCGCTGCGCTGGGCCGCTGGAGCTATGCCCGTGCCGGGGCTTGCGCTCGGCGGGCACATTCATCTTAGCGGAGCGCCGCTGACGAGTCGCTTGCTCCGCTTGCTGGACAGCTACGCGGCATTCCCGCTCGCCCTTGTAGAAGACCCCGCAGGGCGGGCCCGCCGTCCAAGGTATGGAACCCTTGGAGACTTCCGTCTGCAGCCGCATGGCGGGTTCGAATACCGCACGCTGCCGAGCTGGCTTGTATCGCCTGCGGCAGCCAAAGCCTCTTTCGCGCTCGCGCTTATATGCGCCCGCGAAGAACAAAATCTATCCTACATGCCGTCCCTACAGGAGCGTTATGTAGCAGCATATTATTCCGGCGACCGCGCAGAACTAGCGATCTGCTTGGATGGCCTCGCTTCAGCACTCTCGGCCACAGCAAGCTACTCTGAGCTCTCACCATACATCGAGCCATTGTTTGATGCCGCAAGAAAAAGCAAGACCTGGGATGAAAGCTCAGATATACGCGTCAAATGGAGACTGCCAATAAGAAGATAAGCGTTGTGAAGTGGCATCTGTAAGTCGCTATTGTTTGAGTTATTACTTCTGAGTGTGTTAATTAACTCGGTACACGCTGCACTTCTCTTTTATTATGTTTTATTTACTGTTGCTGCAAGAAGATGTGCAAAATAGGAGTTGAGCTCCATATTGAACAGAGTATGGAGCGAATGTGTCGGTTTTCGATAACATTGGTATATTTATAACGGACATACGATCCGCTTTTTTGGAGAATCGTGCACATATTTGTACCTAACGGACATACATTCCGCTATTTGAGCAAAAGGGAGCTAAAAACTAGCTCCAGGAGCCAAATAAGGGATTCTATGTCCGTTAGTAATGTGTAAACAGCCCAAATGAGCATAATAACGTATCTGATGTCCGTTACCTCATCGCATATGTCACCGCACACCTCCTAATGGACATACGATCCGCTAATTTCTATAATCAAGCACATATTTGAACCTAACGGACATACATTCCTCTATTTGCGCAAAAGAGAGTTAAAAACTAGCTCTTGGAGCCAAAAAAGGGATTCTATGTCCGTAAGTAATGCTTAAATAGCCAAACTGAGCATAATAACGTATCTGATGTCCGTTACCTCATCGCAAAAGTCACCACACACCTCCTAACGGACATATGATCCGCTATTTACAAGGATCGGGCGCATATTTGATTCTAACGGACATACATTCCGCTATTTGAGCAAAAGGGAGCTATAAACTAGCTCGAGGAGCAAAATAAGGGATTCTATGTCCGTTAGTAATGTGTAAACAGCCCAAATGAGCATAATAACGTATCTGATGTCCGTTATCTCATCGCAAAAGTTACCGCACACTACCTAACGGACATACGATCCGCTATTTTGGAGAATCGGGTGCATATTTGAACCTAACGGACATACATTCCGCTATTTGAGCAAAAGGGAGCTAAAAACTAGCTCGAAAAGCCAAATAAGGGATTCTATGTCCGTTAGTAATGCATAAACAGGCAAAATGAGCATAATAACGTATCTGATGTCCGTTATCTCATCGCAAAAGTCACCGCACACCTTCTAACGGACATACGATCCGCTATTTTAGAGAATCGGGCACATATTTGAATCTAACGGACATACATTCCGCTATTTGAGCAAAAGGGAGCTATAAACTAGCTCGAGGAGCCAAATAAGGGATTCTATGTCCGTTAGTAATGCATAAACAGGCAAAATGAGCATAATAGCGTATCTAGTGTCCGTTAAACCTTCGTCTTTCTCCCATTTCACAAGGTACCTCATCTCCACGCAATCACAAATTTTTAGCATTCCTCTCTGAAGCCAGCTAACAAAAACAATGCTACTGGTAACCATCAGAAAACACAGCTCCCATGAAGTCACATGTTTAACTAGCTCCCAGGAGTTAACTCCAAAAACCCCAAAAACCCCAAAAACCCCAAAAACCCCAAAAACCCCAAAAACCCCAAAAACCCCAAAAACCCCAAAAACCCCAAAAACCCCAAAAACCCCGTACCCCCCTCCAAACCCCCTCACACAAAACAAACAAAACCACGCACAACCCGTTTCACTTATGGCGCACATCTGTTCCGCTTGTTATAATGAATATCTACTGTTTACTGCATGGGCGCAAAAGGATTAAATCATCGCACGCATGTAATTAACGATATTAATTATTTGAACATATACGGAGCAGCATGCTGCCTACGTTTTTGAGGAGGATCGGAATGGCTGGATATACTCCAATGATTTTGCAATACCTAGCGATCAAAGAAGAGGCAAAAGACGCTTTTTTATTTTTTCGATTAGGCGATTTTTATGAAATGTTTTTTGATGATGCAATAGCCGCTTCGCGCGAGTTGGAAATTACGCTGACAGGCCGAGAGGGCGGCGGCGAGCAAAAAATACCGATGTGCGGTGTACCTTATCATTCCGCTGAAAATTATATTAGCAGACTAGTGGACAAAGGCTACAAAGTAGCCATCTGCGAGCAGGTCGAAGATCCGGCAGCGGCAAAAGGCGTTGTCCGCCGCGAAATTGTTCGGATCATTACACCCGGTACCGTTATGGAATCGAAGGCGCTTGACGGAAATACGAACAACTTTATTGCGGCGATCGTTCGCTCCCATGGCTTGTTCGGGCTTTCGGCTTGTGATTTATCGACAGGTGAGCTCTATGTAACCTCATTCCAAGAGCATGTCGAAGCACTCATTGATGAGATTAATGTTTACCAGCCATCGGAGCTGGTCGGAGACAAAGAACTGCTCGACCGTGTTCAAGCTGCAGCCGTCTGGAATAAGCAGCTGCTGCTAACTGCCCGCGAGCCAATGGATGCGGAGAAGCTTACTGAGCAGTTCGGAGAGCAGGAGCTTGCCAAAATATCTGGAGCACGGCTGCTGGCGGTTAGTGTACTTACGGGTTATTTGGACGAAACACAAAAACGTTCACTTGGTCATGTGCGTTCGATAACGAGCTATGAACCTAATCAATATATGATTTTGGATCACTATACACGTAGAAATTTGGAGTTAACCGAGACAGTTCGCGATCGTAACAAGAAGGGCTCGCTTTTATGGCTGCTTGATCGCACACAAACGTCAATGGGAGCGCGGCTTCTGCGCCGCTGGATCGACAAACCGTTATTAAACAGCGCTGCCGTTGAAGCTCGTTTGGATGCAGTGGAGACCTTATACCTTAATTTAATTTTGAGAGATGACATACGCTCAGAGCTTCAGCCTATTTACGATCTTGAACGGCTTGTCGGCAGAGTAGCTTTTGGCAGCGCAAATGGGCGCGATTTAAATGCACTTCGCAGCTCGCTTCGCCGCATTCCGCAGTTGACTGCTTTGTGTGAACAGTCTGGCTCAGAGGTCCTCAAAGCACTAGTGGACGGAACAGACAATTGCTCCGATTTAGCTGATCTGATTGAAACCGTGTTAGTCGACGATCCTCCAGTTACCATTAGAGAAGGCGGATTAATCCGTGCTGGCTATGATGATTATTTGGATCAGCTGCGCGAGGCAAGCACGAACGGAAAAAAATGGCTGGCTGAGCTCGAGCGTCAAGAGCGCGAGGCAACAGGCATTAAAAATTTAAAAATCGGCTATAACCGCATTTTTGGCTATTACTTAGAAGTTTCTAAAGCAAATTTATCAAGCTTGCCTGAAGGCAGATATGAGCGCAAGCAAACATTGGCTAACGCTGAGCGTTTCGTAACTCCTGAGCTCAAAGAGAAAGAGCGGCTGATTCTCGAAGCAGAGGATAAAATGGTCGATCTGGAGCATGAACGGTTCATCGAGCTGCGTGACCATTTGTCGCAACACCTTCATCGGCTGCAAAAGGCCGCTGCCATAATTGCTGAGCTTGATGTTTACCAATCGCTGGCGACGGTCAGCGCTGAACGTCGTTTTTCGCGTCCGCGCGTGACTGAGAATTATGATTTGCATATAGAGGATGGAAAACATCCAGTCGTAGAGGCGATGATGGATGGTACGCCATTTATTTCAAATGGTACCTCGCTCCATAAGGACGAGCAGTGGATGCTCCTGATCACAGGGCCTAATATGGCTGGTAAAAGCACATACATGCGCCAAGTGGCACTCATTTGCATCATGGCTCAAATGGGTTGTTTTGTTCCTGCTAAGTCAGCAGTTATTCCGTTAATCGATCGCATTTTTACAAGAATCGGTGCGGCTGACGATCTTATCGGCGGGCAAAGCACCTTCATGGTTGAGATGAAGGATATCCAGCTAATGACGGAGAAAGCAACGGCGAACAGCCTTGTTATCATTGATGAGCTGGGCAGAGGCACCTCAACGGGTGAAGGAATGGCAATCGCACAAGCAGTTATTGAGTACGTCCACCATCATATTGGATGCAAAGCACTGGTATCCACGCATTTCCATGAGCTGGCGCATCTCGAGGAATCTTTGCCATCTTTGACTAACGCACGTATGGCGGTTGAGGAAAGCGGCGATAATGTAACGTTTCTGCGAAAGCTGATTCCAGGTGCTGCAAGCACTAGTTACGGAATTTACTGTGCACAGCTTGCTGGACTGCCTCAATCGATCATTGGAAGAGCGTATGAGCTGCTTGATGAGACAATAGCGTACGAAGCTCCGAAAGCAACAGCTGGCATTGAAAGTGCTGTTTCTAGCAATCGTTTCACTTATCCAGTACCGGAGGACTCTTCAGTTTTTTCCAATACCAGCACTCGCAATGAGCGAGTTAAGGAAACTAGTTCAATGGTACAGCTTTCGATATTTGATGAGCCAGCAGCTGCTGTGGAAGCTGAGCCCGTGCGGAAGAAAGCGAGTCCTAAAGCGGAGCAGCTGGCTGATCAATTGCGCAAGCTCGATTTGTTTAATTTGACGCCAATGCAAGCTATGCAGTGGCTTAACGATATGAAATCGAAATTAAATGACTAGTTTCGTGAAAGGGGGAACAACAACGTCATGGCAAAAATTAATATATTGGACGAGCAGTTAGCCAACCAAATAGCCGCAGGAGAAGTGGTAGAGCGGCCTGCTTCAGTCGTCAAAGAGCTTGTTGAAAATGCGGTAGACGCTGGCAGTACAACGGTCGATATTATGATTGAAGAAGGCGGCTTATCGCTTATAAAGGTCATCGACAATGGCTACGGCATAGAGGCAGCCGATATCGTAACCGCATTTCAGCGGCATGCGACGAGCAAAATCTCTACAGCAAGCGACTTGTTCCGTATTGCGAGCCTTGGCTTTCGCGGAGAAGCGCTGCCAAGTATCGCAGCTGTTTCGAGGCTGCAGTGCACGTCTTCTGAAACGTCGACAGGACTTGCTCGCAGGATTGTGATAGAGGGCGGCAAGGTTACCATTGATGAACCAGCAAATGCGCCGCAGGGCACAGAAATGACCGTGCGGGATTTATTTTATAATACACCTGCACGCCTTAAATATATGAAGGCAATTCAGACGGAGCTAGGACATATTTCCGACTATATTAACCGCATCGCACTTGCTCATCCGGGCATAGCATTTACGTTCAAGCATAATGGAAATGTACTGCTTCGTACGCTCGGAACTGGCGATCGACTTCAAGTCATTGCGGCCGTTTATGGCTCAAATACAGCGAAGGTGATGCTCAAGATCGAAGCAGAAACTTCAGATTACGAGCTGAGTGGCTATATCTCGAAACCGGAGCTCACACGTGCGAATCGAAATGGAATTACTGCAATCGTTAATGGACGTTACATTCGCAGTCATACGATTAATCAGTCTTTGCTGCAGGCTTATCATACGCTGCTGCCGATCAATCGTTTTCCGCTTGCGATATTAGAAATAGGGATGCATCCAAGCTTGCTCGACGTAAACGTTCATCCATCCAAAATGGAGGTCAGGTTCAGTAAAGAACCGGAGCTTCGTACGATGATAGAGGATGCGATTAAAGCGGTGTTAGGTCGCCAGCGGCATATTCCGGGCCCAGAATCAAGCAATAAATTGGAGCGTTCAAAACCATTGTTCGTTCAAGATGCGATTTCTTTCCATCGCCCTGAGCCCATGGCGGAATCGTTTAAGCCTTACCAACCAACAACGACAAATAAGACTTCATCGACGCCTTACAAGCCACCGGTTATTGATCGGGAATATGTTCCTAGGAATGCGGCAGAGAAGCTTTATGCTCCTCCTCCAACGTTTCCTATTGATAACTTTACCGTCCGTGAAGCTCCCGCGCATATGGAGCAAGCATCTAATGATTCGGATTCTAATCTAAAATCACTTGAAACAGCCTTAGACACTGCTTCGTTACAGAACGCTGCTCAAGAAGCAGCTGTGACCCTTGAATTCGCTGAGGATCGAGCTTACCAGACGGATGTACCGCAAGAGAACCTTTTTAATGAGGCGCAGGCGCCAGTAGTTCAAGCTATGATCGCCGAGCTGCCAACAGAAGAAGAAACAGTAGAGGATCAACCTTCCTTTCCTGAGCTCCACTGGATTGGACAGCACCACGGCACCTACATCGTAGCGCAGTCGGAGGATGGTCTTTATTTAATCGATCAGCATGCTGCGCATGAACGGATCAATTACGAATATTTCTTTCAAAAATTCGGAAATCCTGAGGCGGCTAGCCAACAATTGCTTGTTCCTTTAACACTGGAATTTACAGCAGGAGAAGCGATGCAATTAAAAGACCTTATTCCTATGTTCGCGCAAGCAGGCGTGGAGCTGGAGTCCTTCGGTCCTCAAACGTTTCTCGTTCGTTCCTACCCGGAATGGATGCCTCAAGGCGAGGAGCAATCCTTGCTTGAGGAAATGGCAGAACTGCTCATCTCCGAGCGAAAAACGATTGATATCGGAAAGCTTAGGGAAAAGGCGGCCATTATGTGCGCATGCAAAGCCTCCATTAAAGCAAATGATCGTATGAACCGTGAGGAAGGCGAGACACTCTTGACAAGGCTTGCAAACTGCAAACAGCCCTATACTTGTCCGCATGGCCGTCCAATCATCGTGCATCTATCGACCTATCAGCTCGAAAAAATGTTCAAGCGGGTGATGTCTTGATTGTTACAACAACGGCTAAGCCTTCAGAACGGGCTTTGGAGCAAGCAAGCCGGCTTTCTGAAGAGCTAGCCGCTTCGCTCAAAGTACGCGGAAACTTAACGGTTAACAAACTATTATCGTTAAGCGATGACAGTCAGTTAATCGTCGTAACCGAAGAAGAGGTTCGTTATTATGACGGACAATCAGAGACGCCGCTTTATTTTCACCCCAGCATGGCATATGTGCGGGTAAAACGGATTCGGCGCGGTGAAACAGATCCTCTTATCCAACTTTCGGGATGTTTGGAAGGGGATCAAATCATTGATTGCACAGCAGGTCTTGCGTCGGATTCACTTGTGTTTTCATATGCCTCTGGACCTAAAGGAGCTGTTACAGCGATTGAGAGCCAGCCCATCTTATGCGCTATCGTTCGAGAGGGTCTAGCAGGTTATGAGACAAGCCTTCCTGATGTGAATGAGGCAATGAGACGTATTGACATGAAGTGCATGAATCATTTGGATTACTTAAAAAAATTGCCTGACAATAGTGTTGATATCGTTTATTTTGACCCTATGTTTCGGAAACCGATTAACGAATCCAGCTCGATGGAGCCGCTCCGCGGCATTGCAAATATGGACGCTTTGTCGGACGAAGTGATTGAACAAGCGAAGCGTGTTGCCAGGAAAAGCGTAGTTCTAAAGGAGCATCAAGCTAGCGGTGAATTTGCAAGGCTCGGATTTGAACGCAAGCATGTGAATACTTCGAAAATTGCATATGGAGTGATAAAGCTTTGAATGAAGAAATAAACAATACGCAGTTAGATCAAGAAGGGCATCCGATTCGCAAGCAGCCTTTGCTAGTCCTCATTGGTCCTACAGCTGTAGGCAAGACACGAATGAGTTTAGATATTGCAAAAGCTTGGAATGCAGAGATCATCTCAGGCGATTCCATGCAGGTTTATCGCGGCATGGACATTGGTACTGCCAAAATCGGACTTGAAGAGCGAGAAGGCATTCCTCATCACCTTATTGACATTTGTGAGCCGGACGAAGCGTATTCTGCTGCAGATTTTCAAGCAGGAGCAACGAAGGCGATCGCGGAAATATCGGAGCGAGAAAAGCTGCCGTTTATCGTTGGAGGTACTGGCTTATATGTGGAGTCCGTTTGTTATCAGTTTCAGTTTGCTGAAATTGGTTCAGACGCTGCATTCCGGCAAGAGCAAGAGCATTATGCGGCTGAATTTGGCGCAGAAGCTTTGCATGCGCGTTTAGCTGCCATTGACCCTCCAGCAGGGCAGAGATTGCACCCAAATGATATGCGGCGCGTCATCCGCGCGCTGGAAGTTTATCACATGACTGGACAAACCTTCTCCGATCAGCAAGCCGGTCAAACTAAGGTATCTCCATACGAGCTTTGCATCATCGGTTTGACTATGGACCGTGCGGAGTTGTATCGTAGAATAGAGCTGCGGATAGATGAGATGATGAAGCTAGGTTTAGTAGATGAGGTGAGGCGCCTACTTGAGAGAGATTTGCCGCCTGCAGCAGTTGCTATGCAGGGTCTTGGCTACAAAGAGATTGCACAATATTTACAGGGAGAATGCTCATTGGAAGCAGCGGTAGAGCTACTGAAAAGAGATACTAGAAGGTTTGCAAAACGCCAGCTTTCCTGGTTCCGTCATATGAAAGACATTCATTGGATTGATATGGGGGAAAATTTTCACAACAATTTGCAATCTGTTCATGATATAATAGCAGGAAAGTTTCAAGTTAATCTTGAATATACTTCTAATCAATCTTTTTAAGACGGGGGTAACGTCCAATGAACAAATCGATCAATATTCAAGATACGTTCCTGAATCAGCTTCGCAAAGACAACATACCGGTTACGGTTTTTTTAATGAATGGCTTCCAAATTCGGGGCGTTATTAAAGCGTTCGATAATTTCACGATTATCATCGACAGCGAAGGTCGTCAACAAATGGTATACAAACATGCTATTTCGACGTTCACCCCGCAGCGGAATGTTTCTCTTATGCAGCAGGATCATAACGGCTCCGATTCATAGGCTTAATCAGTTAGTGAAACTTTCTTATAACGTGTCTCGTTTAACTAGATAGCGGCAGGCAAGAGCAACCCCGCTCCAAGCTGGGTTGCTCTTTTCATTTTGTGGTAAAACTAGATTAGACAGACAATTGAACAACAGGAGGGGAGTCGGCTATGGCTGAACGACCAAGCAAAACAACTGCACCTAAAACTTCTAAACAAAAGAAGAAAAAGAAGATATCAGGAAAGAAATGGTTTTATGGATTATTTTTCACTGCTGTAATCGCCATCGTATGCGGCTTGATCGGATACTTGCTTATCGTGTTGAACGGTGAACGAGTTCTGACTGAAAATGCGAACAAGCTGACTATGGGTGAAGCATCCATCATTTATGATGTGAATGGCAATGAAATTTCACGATTGTCCGATCCCAATGAAAATCGTGAGATTGCTGAATTTTCGGAAATTCCAAAGCAATTGCTTGATGCTATTGTTGCAACAGAGGACCAACGTTTCTATGAGCATTCAGGAATCGATTTTTTTGCTATCGGACGTGCTGTTGTGAAGGACGTTATCGCTCGCAGCGCTGTTGAGGGGGCAAGTACGATTACCCAGCAGCTTGCCAAAAACGTATTTCTAACCGCGGATAAGACGTTTTTCCGTAAAGCAACGGAAGCCTCTATTGCGGTAGCGCTTGAGCACAAAATGTCCAAGGAACAAATATTAACGATGTATTTGAATCGAATATTTTTTGGCAAGAGAGTACATGGCGTTAAGGAAGCAGCCAAGTATTATTTCGACACTGATCTTGATAAGCTGGAGCTTTGGCAGATTGCTACTATTGCCGCTATGCCGAAAGCGCCGAACCGCTACAATCCAATAAATCATCCTGAGGATTCGATGAACAGGAGAGCAGTCGTGCTTAAGCTTATGTACGATCAAGGCTTGATTACGGCAGCAGAGATGGCAGAAGCGAAAGCGGTCGTGTATGAAATCCCTAAAAATCATGAAGAAAGAAATACCGAAAAGTATCCAGCATTTATTGATTATGTGGTTGAAGAAGCGATGGAGAAGACTGGGAAATCCGAGGAAGAGCTTCGGATCGGAGGTTTCCGGATTTATACGTCGCTAAACCCGCAAGCACAGGATACGATGGATACACAGTTTAACGATGATGACAACTTTGAGAAGAGCAAGGATGACCAACAGGTGCAAGGCGCAATGATCATTATTGATCACCGCGATGGCACGATTCAAGCTTTAACAGGCGGCAGAGATTACGTGAAAAAGGGACTTAACCGGGTAGAGGTTCCTCGCCAGCCAGGTTCAGCTTTCAAACCGATTATCTCTTACGGTCCTGCTCTTGAAACGGGCAAGTATTATCCATGGACTGTACTTGCAAATGACAAGAAATGTTACGGCAGCTATTGCCCAACAGATAGATGGGGAGCAACTGCAGTTACGATGCAGCAGGCGATTAAGGATTCTCGAAACCTTGCCTCCGTTTGGATGCTGAATCAAGTAGGCTTGAAGCAAGGGTTTGCTTTTTCAAGCAAGCTTGGCATCGAGCTTGAGAAAGATGATCGTAATTTAACAGCTGCTCTTGGGGGCTTGTCCAAAGGTGCAACGCCTATGCAAATGGCAACTGCTTATAGCGTGTTTGCGAACGGCGGCAGATCTGTTGATCCTCATGCGATTTCGAAGATTGAAGGCAAAAATAATTATAAATACGAATATAAAGCTCCACCTTCTAAGCAGCTCATGTCTGAAAGCACTGCCTATTATTTGACCGAGATGATGCAGACGGTCGTACAAAAGGGCGGTACGGGTACAAGAGCAGCAATTGATCGTCCATTGGCAGGTAAAACAGGTACTACTCAGCATGGTATTCCAGGCTACAAAGGCTCGGGTATCCGGGATGCCTGGTTTGTTGGCTACACGCCGGAGTGGACAGCAGCCGTATGGATGGGATACGATAAGACAAATGTGGAACATATCCTTAAAACGGGCAGCAGTCAAGCGGCTTCCATGTTCTCCAAGGTTATGAAACCTGCAATGAAGGATGTAGCGAAGTCAAGCTTTAAGAAACCGCAAGGCATTAAAGAAAATAAACCGCCGGCAACGATAACAAATTTTAAAGCAGTATTTATTCCAGAAGAAATGAAGGTTCAATTGTCGTGGGATCCGTATCAGGATGGAAAGGTCACTTATCAGGTTTACCGCAAGGAAGCTTCAGAAAGTGACTTCATCCGCTTCGTAGACTCGCTCACTTCCACAGGGGTAGATGATATGAGTGCATTCCCGGGAATGACCTATGAATATTATGTTGTGGCTTATGATGCTGAGCAGGATATGGAAAGTGCTCCATCTCAAAAAGTTAAGATCAGCATTCCGGAAACAGAAGTGAATCCGGATGTGCCAATGGAGCCGAATCCAGATGAGCCAGACGGAGGAGAGCCCACACCTCCAGTAGAAGGCGGTGATGGAGAACCGACGCTGCCTCCAACTGATGGTACAGATCCAGGAACAACTGAACCGCCAGGATCAGGAAATGGGACGGGTGAACCAACACCGACGCCAACTCCAAGCACTGGCACAAATACGAACAACAGCAACAATGCTCTAGGAAATACTGAAACCGGCGGCAATACGTAAGAAACGGGTGGTTAGCAATGGCGAATAGAAAGAGAGCACCATTCTTGTATTTAATCATTGTTGTCGCAGCAGTTATGGTTATAGCTGGCTGCGGCAAGGATGGTTCAGGAAGGGATAGTGCTTCAGCTTCAGCCAAGTTGATGAACTGGGACAAGATGCCTGATATGCAGATTGATCTCGACAAGTCGTACTTAGCAAAGTTTAAAACGACTAAAGGCGATTTTACAGTCAAGCTGTTTACGGAAGACGCGCCGGTAACGGTGAACAATTTTGTTTTTCTCGCTAGAGAAGGCTTTTATGATGGATTAACTTTTCACCGTATTATTGAGTCTTTCATGATTCAAGGCGGAGATCCAAAAGGAAACGGATACGGTACTCCAGGTTATTCGATTCCAGATGAACTAAGTTCGGAAATGAAATACGAAGAAGGAATTGTCGCGATGGCAAACGCAAGCAAGCCTAATTCGGGAGGCAGCCAATTTTTTATTTGCACAGGACCTGATGCTGCAAATTTAAACCGCGAGCCTAATTATACGATTTTCGGCAAGGTGGAGAGTGGCATGGATGTTGTAAAAGCCATTTCGAAGACGCCTTTGAAAAACAACTTGCCAACTGAAAATATCGTCATTGATTCGATTGAAATCGTTGAGCAATAAGAGGAATACCGCCTTTCGGGGCGGTATTCTTTTTATTTTATTGCAAAGTGCTTGGTTTATTTTGGCTGTCGGCTGGAGATGGACGTTAAGTTATGGTAATCTTTTTTTATAGGTAAATTTCAACTGTCGTTGGTCGCAAAATGTTCGTTGTGTAAACAAAGCCAAGAAGAGCTGTGCAGGTTGTTTGCGAGCTTTTCCCAAATGAACGGAAGGGTACGTTCCGTATGAAGAGAAAATTTTCAGACCGAGCTAACTGGCGGCGTATCTTGCGTAAGAGCTATACGTGCCTAGCGCTGGACGGTGAAGAGTTCAAAGGTCTCGTGACGTTTTACCGGATTCATGAATTGCGTGAGCCGTTATGGAAGGAATATAACGGACGTAGATTATGTTTGGCAGATCGCGGATACTTGTGGATGCAGCATTTTCCAAGAGGCGAGCATTTTGTCGTCACGACGATGTTTGATGACAAGGGACGCGTCGTGCAATGGTATATCGATGTTTGCAAAACGCAAGGCTTAACCGATCAGCAGGTGCCTTGGTTCGATGATTTATATTTGGATGTGGTTGTGCTGCCTAGCGGTGAGGTATTTCTCATGGACGAGGATGAGCTAGAGGATGCCTTAAGGCAAGGTGATGTTAATGGCAAGGATGTTGCACTTGCACGCAAAACAGCAGGGAAATTATTATCGAGCATACGAAACGGACGGTTCCGGTATTTTACGCTGAGCCTTAAGCATCGCAAGAGCTTGCTTGCAAAAACCGGGGAATTAAGCGAATCATGAGGAAGGCAACCGTCTCAAGGAGCAGCCCGCGCAGAAGATCGAAGAAAAAGCGACCGTGGCTGCTCTTGTTTCGTGTTGTTGCCTGGTTAATATGTGCAGGCGTGTTCTGGTGTGGATATTTACTGTGGTTAATTAATGGTTTCGATACGAATAAGCCACTTGTTCCATCGGATGCAGGCATCGTTCTTGGTGCTGCTTTGTGGAATGATGTGCCAAGTCCAGCACTGAAGGAACGGCTTGACCTTGCTTGGCAATTATACAAGGCGGGTACGGTAGACAAGCTTATTTTGACAGGTGGATTGGATGGCAACGGTTCAAAGAAAACAGAAGCCGAGGGTATGAGAGACTATCTCATAACAAAAGGTATTTCAGCTGACAAGCTGTTGCTAGAAAATAAGGCGACCAGCACGTACGAAAATCTTGAATTCAGCAAGAAGATCGCAGAGCACCAAGGCCTGTCAACACTAATTGTCATCACCCATGATTATCATGCTGCAAGATCAACGGAGATAGCCAAAAAGCTTGATTTTGTTCAGTTTCAAGTCGCTGGTACAAAATCAAAGGTGCTAAATCCTGTCTATAATGAGTCGCGTGAAGTACTAGCTTTTACAAAGTGGAAGCTCGACTCTTTATTGCTTAGTCTCGGATTTCACTCTTCCGATTCGAAGCTGTAAATCTGCTAATATGCTGCTGCAAAGTAGAATAAACTTGTAGTGCGGTTAGCCGCTACAGCTTTCGAAGCAAAGGATAGGTGATGCCACAGATGAGTGGACACGTCAAATCGGGATCCGGCAATGGCACTGCAAGGCCTTCCCGTCAAATCAATGTGGTCCTAAGAACGCAAGAAACATTTCAGACTGGGGCCTCTGCTCCTGCTTTAGAGACAGAACCGTTGCCTGCAGTGAAGCCGCTGCCGGGCGTCGATCATTATGCTGACATTCAGAAAGAGCTTGAACCGATGATTGGCATGGACAATGTGAAATCTCTTGTGTACGAAATATATGCGTTGCTTTATATTAGCCGAATGCGTTCTGAAGCAGGATTATTTGGCGGCTCTCATGTGTATCATATGATTTTTAAAGGCAATCCAGGGACAGGGAAAACAACAATCGCCCGCATCGTCGCGAAGCTGTTTCAAAAGATGGGTGTACTCACCAAAGGACATTTGATTGAAGTGGAGCGAGCTGATCTTGTTGGCGAATATATTGGACATACCGCTCAGAAGACGCGAGATCTCGTTCGAAAAGCAATCGGCGGCGTGTTGTTTGTTGATGAAGCGTACAGTCTAGCTCGGGGCGGGGAAAAAGATTTTGGCAAGGAAGCAATCGATACGCTTGTAAAAGCAATGGAGGATCACAAAAATCATTTTGTGCTCATACTCGCGGGTTATCCTGCCGAAATCGACGATTTTTTGCTCACAAATCCAGGATTGCCGTCACGTTTTCCGATCCAAATTGAGTTTCCAGATTATTCGGTTGATCAACTGATTCAGATTAGTGAGCTCATGGCTAAGGACCGTGATTATATATTGCAGCCTCAGACCATATTTAAACTAAGACAGCATTTAATGCAGGAAAAGCTAAACACTATGTTCTCGTTCAGCAATGCCAGGTATGTTCGAAATGTGATAGAGAAAGCGATCAGGTTTCAGGCCGTTCGTTTGCTTACGCAGTATGCCAGTTCCGTTCCCGCAAAGCAGGAATTAATGACGATTAGACCAGATGATTTAAAGTGGGACACGAAACCAATATGATTGCGTAGTTTAGAAGGAGTATGAGATGAGCGAGATAACATTCGATACGAATACGAACATGATTGAAAAAGCGATTCTGATTAGCTTAGTTACGTCAAAAGACAAGCGGAAAGGCGGAGACCCCGAGCTATCGCTACAGGAGCTTGTACAGCTGACGGAAACAGCAGGGGTTGAAGTGCTGACGACTATTACGCAAAACAAAGAAACCGTCGATTCCAAATGGTTTATCGGCAAAGGAAAAGTGCAAGAGGTTAAGGCTCTAGCTGATGAACTGGGCGCTACAACGGCTATATTTGATCAAGAGCTGTCCGGCGCTCAGGTTCGTAATTTGGAAGAATCACTGGATTTGAAAATCGTTGACCGTACCCAGTTGATTTTGGATATTTTCGCAGGTCGTGCCAAAACGCGCGAAGGTATTATTCAGGTTGAGCTGGCGCAGCTCAGCTATCTTTTGCCACGTCTATCTGGACAAAGTAAAAACTTGTCACGGCTTGGCGGAGGCATTGGTACCCGCGGTCCAGGTGAAACGAAACTCGAGACGGATCGCCGTCATATTCGTGATCGGATTTTTGACTTGAAGACGGTGCTTGACGAGGTTGTCCGCCACCGTAAACTGCATCGCGAGCGTCGCAAAAAATCCGGCGCCATTCAAGTAGCTCTTGTTGGCTATACGAATGCCGGGAAATCGACACTGCTTCGCGAGCTTACTCATGCAGATGTGTATGTAGAAAATCAATTGTTCGCAACGCTTGATCCCACCTCAAGAACACTTGAGCTGCCAAATGGCCGAGAAATTATACTTACAGATACGGTAGGTTTTATTCAAAACTTGCCGACAGATCTTGTAGCAGCATTTCGGGCGACGTTAGAAGAGGTATGCGAGGCTGATCTAGTGCTTCATGTCATCGACAGCAGCTCTCCAATGCGGGATGAGCAAATTGCAGTCGTTAACAAAATTTTAGGTGAGCTTGGCGCTGCGGATAAACCCTATATTATGGTCTACAATAAGAAGGATATGTGTGTAAATAACGGTTCTTTAGCAGATTTGCCGATTACTAGCGGCGATAATCTTGTCATTAGCGCGTATGATGCTGGGGATCTAGAGCTGTTAAAGCAAACCGTGCAAGATAAGCTCAGCGGAGACGTAGTAATCTTTAACGTACCAGCAGAGCGAGGAGATTTGATCGCACTTGCTTATCGAAGCGGTGAGGTTATCAATCAAGAAGTGAATGAAGAAAGCTTACGACTAACCGTTCATGTGAGTAAGCAGGAATACGAGCAGCACGGTCATCGTTTGAAACAATATATTGAGTAGGGTTTGCTTGCGAAGTAGTTTTGCTGCGCAAAACTTTAGCTTATGCTTACGAAGTGATTTTGCTGCGCAAAATTTAAGGAGAAGATATCATAATGAACAGGCAACATGTAAACCAAAGACTATGGGAGCACCTAGAGCAGCTAGCAGAGCAGTCCGAGGTGCTTGCCTCAGAAGCTTTTCGCAGCATTGACAAGATAGCTGAGCGGAATCAGTGGAAGGTCATAGAAGCGTTTCAACATCACAAAGTAAGCGATTTTCATTTTACCGGTTCAACGGGATATGGCTATAATGATCGCGGACGTGAAATACTTGATCTTGTTTACGCAGAGGTAATGGGAGCGGAAGCGGCTATTGTTAGGCCGCATTTCGTTTCTGGAACACATACAATCAGCTGTGCCTTATTTGGAGTGCTGCGCCCTGGGGATGAGCTCCTGTACGTTACGGGAAGACCTTACGATACACTGCATAAAGTTATCGGGAAGCCTGGAGACGGCATGGGCTCCTTGCAGGATTGGGGCGTGAAATATTCTGAGGTAGCGCTCCTTGAGGATGGTGGATTGGACTGGGCTCAAATTGAGCAAGCGATCTCGGAAAAAACGAAGGTCATCGGTATTCAGCGCTCGCGTGGTTACGATTGGAGAGCTTCATTTACCGTTTCGGAGATTGAAACTATCGTAAATAGGGTAAAAGCAATAAAGCCGGACCTGATTGTTTTTGTGGACAATTGTTATGGTGAATTTACAGAGCTGCTCGAGCCTACTCAAGTTGGAGTAGATTTGATGGCAGGCTCGCTTATCAAAAACCCAGGCGGGGGCTTAGCTGAAACGGGGGGCTATATTGCCGGGAAAGCTTTTGCCGTCGAAGCTGCTGCTTACCGCTTGACTGCTCCGGGCATCGGCGGCGAGGTAGGCGCAATGTTAGGCACGCTTCGCTCCATGTTCCAAGGTTTATTTTTAGCCCCTCATTTAGTCGGACAAGCGATCAAAGGAAGTGTGCTTGCTGCTGCTTTATTTGAAGAGCTTGGGTTCGAAACAAAACCGAGATGGAATGAGCCGCGTACAGATCTCATCCAAGCGGTTCGTTTTGGACAAGCTGATCATTTAATCGCTTTTGTTCAAGGGATACAGCAGGCAGCTGCTGTTGATTCGCATGTGGTTCCCGAGCCTTGGGACATGCCTGGATATGAGAATGCTGTCATTATGGCGGCAGGAACGTTCATTCAAGGAGGCAGTTTAGAGCTATCAGCTGATGCTCCAATACGCGAACCTTACATTGCATATATGCAGGGTGGACTGACGTATGCTCACGCTAAATATGGTGTTTTAACCGCATTATATCGCCTTGTAGACAGTGGTTTAATTGTGATTAAACCTTACATAACTTGACACATTTGCGTTGTAACGGTTAGAATGAACATATAAAAGAGCGACTGGAAGGTTGATGCGACATGGCTGATGATATTCGCAGAAATATGGCCTTATTTCCCATCGGCATCGTTATGAAGCTGACGGATTTAACAGCCCGCCAAATCCGTTATTACGAGCAGCATGAACTAATCGTTCCTGCAAGAACAGCAGGCAATCAGCGGTTATTTTCATTTAATGACGTAGAACGGCTTTTGGAAATTAAATCGTTAATTGAGAAGGGCGTTAATATCGCCGGCATTAAGCAAGTAATGAATCCTGTATCCAAGGAATCTGATGATGCGACAATTGTCAGTGAGCAATCGGAAGTGAAGCGCCGTGAGCTATCCGATCAGCAGCTTCACCGACTGCTTAAACAGCAATTGCTGGAGAAAAGACCTGGACAAGCTTCGCTAATTCAAGGACAATTGACTCGTTTCTTAAATAAGCGCTAATTTAACATGATAACTATTGCTTCGCAAACTAAGGAGATGATTCTGTGAGTTACACTAAAGACGATATTAGACGTATAGCACAGGAACAAAATGTTCGATTTATTCGTTTGCAATTTACGGATTTGCTCGGAACAATTAAAAATGTTGAAATTCCTGTAAGCCAGCTTGAAAAAGCGTTGGATAACAAAATGATGTTCGATGGTTCTTCTATCGAAGGTTATGTACGTATTGAAGAATCAGATATGTATCTGTATCCTGATCTTGATACATGGGTTGTATTTCCATGGGTAACTCAAGATCGTGTTGCTCGCTTGATCTGTGATATTTACATGCCAGACGGAACGCCATTCGCTGGAGATCCGCGCGGTATTTTGAAACGTGCACTGAAGGAAGCAGAAGATCTAGGATACACAGCAATGAACGTTGGTCCAGAACCGGAATTTTTCTTGTTCAAAACCGATGAGCGCGGCGAACCTACGACTGAGCTTAATGACCAAGGCGGTTATTTCGACTTAGCGCCTATGGATATGGGTGAAAACTGTCGCCGTGAAATCGTTTTGACACTTGAAGAAATGGGCTTCGAAATTGAAGCATCCCATCATGAAGTGGCACCAGGCCAGCACGAGATTGACTTTAAATATGCCGACGCGATTAAAGCGGCTGACCAAATTCAAACATTTAAGCTAGTCGTAAAAACAGTTGCTCGCGAGCATGGGTTGCATGCTTCATTTATGCCTAAACCGTTGTTTGGCGTGAATGGTTCGGGTATGCACTGTCACCAATCGTTGTTTAAAGGCGATACAAACGTGTTTTACGATGAGAAGGACAAACTTGGCCTAAGTACTGCTGCTCGTCATTACATGGCAGGAATTCTGCTTCATGCGCGTGCAATGGCTGCGATTACGAATCCTACAATTAACTCCTATAAACGTCTAGTGCCTGGTTATGAAGCGCCTTGTTATGTAGCATGGTCTGCAAGCAACCGCTCGCCAATGATCCGTATTCCTGCTTCGCGCGGTCTTAGCACACGTGTAGAAGTACGGAATCCAGATCCGGCTGCTAACCCGTATTTGGCACTTGCTGTAATGCTCAGAGCTGGTCTTGACGGCATTCAAAACAAGCTACCTTTACCAGCACCAACAGATCGGAACATCTATATCATGACAGAGGAAGAGCGTCAGGATGCAGGCATCCCGAGCTTACCGCTTGATTTGAAAGAAGCACTGGACGAAATGCTCAGAAGCGACATCATCTGCGATGCGCTGGGTGATCATGCTCTTGCTCATTTCTACGAACTTAAAGAAATCGAGTGGGATATGTACCGCACACAAGTTCACCAATGGGAACGCGATCAGTACTTGACACTTTACTAAAATTCAAAAACCTCAACGCTGCTGGCGTTGAGGTTTTTTTTACATTCAGTTATACAGCTGAAATAAAGCCTGATGAAGTGAAGGCGCAGACATTTGTTAATCACATGTCGATAAGTAGCCTATATAGTCGCTCAGCAGCGTCTATGATGCGCTGATTACGGTTTTAGAGAAGATCAAATATATTTAAAGCAATGGACTCAATACGCTCCTAAAGGAAAGTATACAGGTCTAAGAGCTACGGTCTAGTGCTTGTATGTCGATGAAATATATGCGTCATTAGTAAAATAAACCTTTATAGGATCAGTCCAACACATGGATAATGTGTTTGTGGCTGGTCTTATTTAGGTTGAATAGAGCCAGTACCACATAGAGTTAGTACTATTCGGGTGGTTATATTGTTGTTATATTCATAATAGCTAATCAACCCAAGCTAATAAACGAAATCGTGACATATATTTTAAACTCAAAAACGACCTAACTATAACTTGGATAATCAACGATAAATGAGGTGAGCAGCTTGACAGAAACTAGAATAGATGAAGAAACCAATAGCAGTATTTATGTGTTGCTTACGGACACGGGCACATGGTTTACTCGGTTGATCAAAT
This sequence comes from Paenibacillus sp. FSL K6-3182, assembly GCF_037976325.1. Taxonomy (NCBI): domain Bacteria; kingdom Bacillati; phylum Bacillota; class Bacilli; order Caryophanales; family Paenibacillaceae; genus Paenibacillus; species Paenibacillus sp. FSL K6-3182. Next base: position 3,889,927 of record NZ_CP150265.1, on the reverse strand, counting down.
TATTTACTGGTGCACCCTATAATCACGCTTCACTTGCAATGGATATAAATCTGAAGAATATATACAGCTTTGGGCGTAAACGTGCGAACAACCCGTTAATCGCTGGCTTTGTCAAAGAAAACGTCTATACTGGAACCTTTCGATATTTCCCAAATACGCGCTGTGTTCTTCTAAAGATTGCTTTATCAGAAAAACAACATGCCGCATTGCTTCAATACATTCGTGAGTTTGAAAAAAATAAAGAAAATTACCGATACAATTTAATCGGATTGTTAGGAGTACTACTTGAGCTTAATATCGAGCCACCAGATTCATATTTTTGCTCCCAGTTTGTTGCTGAAGCCATGCGGAGCAGTGGTATAAACTTGTGGGAACGACCATCCGCGCAAGTTACACCTCATGATTTTCTTAAACATGAGCAAATGCAAATCGTATATGAAGGATTACTTTATGATTATCCGAAACTTGACCGCAAGAAGCTAATACGAATTTCTAATATAAGAACAACAGCCGTACTGTTAAGAAAACGTGTAATTTAACATCTCTCCATTTAAAAATCAAATTAATGGTTGGAAGGAGTATGAAAAGCAAAAAGAAGATCCATCAAATGGATCTTCTTTTGTTAATATGAAGAATGGCTCAAATACGAATTAATATCCGAAGCCAAAGCCGCCGCAACTGCAAGCAATGATCACCAGTAGAATGAATAATACTAAGATGATTCCTAAGCTTGAGAAAGCTCCACCCACGTAACCGGACATTTTTCAATGCACCTCCTTACGAGTTGAATACACAGTATGTTATGCGTGATAAATTCATAGTGATTGGGTGTTTGTCATTAGCTGATGAATTCATGATTTCGTAACTGTGAACGATAAGATCGCTGGCTTTGCATTAACCAAAAAAGTAACTGAATATGACAGACACTATAATTTACTTGCACATTTTTTTATTATGCGAAAATATAGAAGATCTGGTGTTGGCAAACAAGCAGCTACGCTAGTTATACAAAAGCATAGCGGAGAGTGGGAGCTGTATCAGCTTGAACGTAATGTTCCCGCACAACAATTTTGGACCCATGTCATTGGAGAGCTCTAAAATCAGAATTTTGATGAAAGGCATGAGAATGGCAGACGTTACCAAACCTTTAAGCAAGATCGTTAACATAATAGCCAAAGAAAAGGCTGAATCAACATCGTTGATTCAGCCTTTTCTTTATGTACATATTAATTGGTATTAATGAATATCACGGAAAAGTCCAATGACTTTACCTAGAATCGTTACATTTTGAAGTAATATAGGCTGCATTGTGGAATTTTCCGGCTGCAAACGAATATGATTTTTCTCTTTGTAAAATGTTTTGACTGTTGCTTCGTCGTCCTCAGTCATTGCAACTACGATCTCACCATTGTTTGCCGTTTGCTGTTGACGAACAATAACATAATCCCCGTCATGAATACCTGCTTCAATCATACTCTCGCCCATGACATTCAATATAAAAACACTGCTGTCACCAACAAAATGGGAAGGAAGCGGGAAATATTCTTCAATATTTTCTGTAGCAGTAATCGGCACACCAGCGGTAACTTTACCAACAATAGGTACTCTAGCTACGGAAAGCGGGATAATGCCATCAGAGCCTTCTTGATCCAAAATTTCAATAGCACGCGGTTTAGTAGGATCTCGGCGTATTAAACCTTTTTTCTCTAGACGGTCCAAATGACCGTGAACGGTTGAACTGGACAACAATCCAACAGCTTCGCCGATTTCTCGAACGGAGGGTGGATAGCCTTTCTCCCGAACTTCATTCTTAATAAATTCAAGAATTGAATGTTGTCGGTTAGAAATCTTCGACACTGCAATCACTCCATTAGTAGGTTTGCAAAAAATTATAACATAGAACTCGAGTTCGTACAAACATAAGTTCTTAAGTACAGAGGTTCGTATTTTTTCGTTGACACCAAACGTCTGTTCGTGTATTCTAAAAACAGAACAAACGTTTGGGGTGTTGATAAATGATAACCAGTCCAAGTTTTTATAGAACCATTCATAAACAAGATACGAACAAAGCAACAAAGGTCAACCGCTTGATTAGGCATTTCATAAAGCGTCATACTGTTAAGCTCGTCGTTTGCACTGCTGTGTTTTTTTTATTATTTACGAGCTTCCTACTTATGGGAACATACGCTTCGAGTATTACTCCCGAAGCCGCTTCCGCGGAAGAACAAATTATTAGGGTGCAATCAGGCGATACACTCTGGAATATTGCAAAACAAGTTTCAGATGGCAGCCATGATATCAGATATATCGTATATTTGATTAAAGATCGGAATGATCTGCAATCAACAGTTATAAAGCCAGGACAGAAGTTAATTATTCCTAGCATTTAGCTTGATTTTCCATTACAATTCAATAGTTCATACAAAAAATTACTTTCTTTTAAAGTAGATGCAGGCCAATCTACTTCTTTAGAAAGTTTTTTTATGTTTACTGCAGGGTTAACCCTTGGTTTAGCCGTCTATTAAAGGGGACTGAAAGGAGATGCTATTTTGTTACGAGTTGAAGAGTTATCCCACTCATTTATGAATGGGCATGAAACGACCACTGTACTGCAGAAAATAAGCTTTCACGTACATAAGGGAGAAATGATTGCGTTGTTAGGGAGCTCCGGTTCCGGTAAATCTACTTTACTGAACTTAATGGCTGGCTTAATGAAGCCTACAGAAGGCCAAATCTTTATCGCGGACCATAATATTGTAACGATGAATGAAAACCGCTTGGCAGAGTTTAGACGGAAGCATATCGGATTTATTTTTCAAGCGTATGAGTTGATAGCCAACTTGACGGTTAGGGAAAATGTGGAGCTTCCGCTTGTATTTCAATCGATGCATCCTTCAATACGGAAGAAAAAAGCTCTTTCGTTATTAGAGCAGGTGGGAATTCCTGATAAAGCAGAATTATTCCCATCGCAGCTCTCGGGAGGACAACAACAGCGTGTCAGTATTGCAAGATCATTGATAACAGAGCCATCGGTTATTTTTGCGGACGAGCCTACCGGTAATTTGGATACCAAAACAGAGGAAGAAATTATTATGATTTTGAAGCAGTTGAATAAAACGATGGATACTACCTTTATTATCGTAACCCATGAACGTGAGGTAGCAGCACAAACGGAAAAAATTATCACGCTGCGAGATGGTTATCTCGTAACGGATCAGGAAGCCGCACGAGAAAGTATGCTTGCGGGGGGAATTCAAATTGAGAATTAGTGATATTACAAGATTATCATGGGATCAGGTAAGGCGTAGAAAGGTTGTAACGGCATTATGCGCTGCGGGTATTTCAATTGGATGTGCAGCAATTATAATCGCACTCAGTATCGGTGAATCTGCTCAAGTTTACATTGAGAAACAAATGAATAGTTACTTGAAGATGGATGAAATAACGGTAACAGCGAGTACAGGAGCATACGCTGGCGGCGGAGCATCTACGGCTGATGAAGATTCTTTGCAGAAAGGCAAGTTAACCAAGCAAAAGCTTGACATCATGAGACAAATCGAACATGTCAAAGCGGCATCACCATATCAACAGCTTAACTATATGGAGACGATGACGTTAGATGGGCTTACTTCACAAATTCAAACCGAAATTATAGGTACAGATATTGAGATGCTTTCCGCTTTTGGAAATGACATCAATCAAGGAGAAGCAACGAATGTATTAGGTACCATCATTCTTAACTATGGAGCGACAATGGGATTTATTGATGAAGAGTCGAAACGTAAAATTCGAGAGCAAATTGATGCCAATCCCTATGATGAAACGGTTTATCAGCAATTTGAGAAGTTAAATCGCGTACCAGGGGCCTTATATCAGAAGCAAATACAGCTTCGTTCCTCTTCACCTGATGGCCAAGTCGTGTTGAGCGGACCCCTCCGGGTAATAGGTGTACTCAAGAAGCCTGCTGGAGTCAGTGATGAGCAGTCGATGTATGACAAAAAAGGATATGTCTCATTAGAGACAGCGGAGCTCCTGAAGAAAGAGCTGAAGCTAGGAAGTGATGAGCAGGAAGCTTATAACTCTATTATTGTAAAAGTAGATAACCAAGCAAAGATTGAACAAGTAGAGAAGCAGCTGCAGAAACTAGTCGTTACGACGCGAACAAATCTACAGCAGAAGGAACAGCTCGCAAATGAATTTAAAATCATTAAAGCTGCAGCACTTGGTATTGGTGTGTTTATTCTGATCATAGCTTCGATATCAATCGTAGTAGCGATGACGATGTCTACCTATCAAAGACGTAGACAAATTGGGATAATGAAGGTGCTTGGTGCGAATTTGGCTCAAATCCGCAACATGTTCATCATCGAGGCAGCACTGCTCGGATTGCTTGGTGGATTGTTAGGTGTACTTTTCTCGTATTGGATTGTGTGGGGTATAAATGCCCTCATTTATAACTTATCCGGCGAGACGGACTCTGTCATTATTTTCATTCCATTTATAACGATTCCAATAGGCATGGCTTTTGCGCTTGCTACAGGTATACTATCGGGTATTTATCCAGCAATAAGCGCTTCACGTACGGATGCTTTAACAGCGATTAGGCGCGATTAATTTATGGTTGAAGAAGGAGCTTACATATGAAAAGAAAAATAAAGTGGGGAATAATCGGTATTATAATTATTGGGATAAGTTTTGGACTATACAAAATAGGCAATCCTCCAAGGCAAACAGAATTCGTTTCTGATTCTCAGCCAATTACATTCCAAGTGACGAACGAAACGATAGCCAATACGGTTGAAGTAAAGGGAAAGTCATTGTATGAGCAGGAAACTCTCATCTATGCACCTTATGGCTCCGAGGTTAAACAGTGGGCGGTAGAAGATGGGCAGCAGGTGAAAAAGGGTGATATACTGTTTAACCTGGATCAGACGGCCGTGCAAAACGATATTTTGCAAATGGAGGCAGTACTGCGAAAGGGCAAGCTTGAGGCTGAGTTAAACGATTACCTAAATCAATTGAATGACGAATCAGCCGCGATGGAGTCGACGGAAGAAGCACGAAAAAAAGTGCTAGTTGAAAGAGAAATCGCACGTTTATCGAAGGATGTTAATGAAGTAACAGCTAGCATTCAAGCCAAGGAGCTGCAGCAAAAGAAAAAAATGCTTAATGAATCCAGCTTTCGTTCACCAGCAACGGGAATCTTTTTATTCGATAATCCTAACAAACGGCCACAGGCATTGACCGTCAATGAGTATGTCGGCAAAGTCGTTGACTTGAACAAATTGCAATTTATCGCCTTAGTTGGCGAACAGGATGTGTTTCGAATTAAAGCGGGCATGCCGGTCAAGGTGAAGATGAATGCGATGAAAGAGCTGAATCTTTCAGGCAAAGTGCTTAAAGTTTCTAAATTTGCAAAAACAGGAACGGATCAAAACAATTTAAATCAAGCCGCACAATTTGAAGTCGTAATCGTGCTTGAGCCTAACGAGTATTTGATTGCCGGCCTTAGCCTCAGCGGTGCTATTGAAACTGAACGCAAAGAAAATGCAATTTCAGTGCCATCCATTGCGATTATTCGCGAGAAAGATAAACATTTCGTGATGCTCGATACAGGCAATGGTCAATATGAGCGTAAAGAAATAAAGATTGGGCTCGAAACGCCAGAACAAACAGAAGTGCTTGAAGGATTGAAGCCAGGCGATCAAGTTGTTTTGCAATAACGAATGCTGCAGTCTGTCGTTACTTTATTCGAGATGAGCTCTGTTGCCTTGACAACTGATTGGTGGAAATGTAAAAGTAGAGAGTAGAGTTTTTTTCATCATGAGAGGAGTAGAGCAAGTAATGGAATTCGATAAAATTATAGAACGTATTAACGAGCTGGCTCGTAAAAATAAATCGGAAGGTTTATCCGATGAGGAAACGGTTGAGAGAGAAGAGCTTCGCAAGCAGTACTTGACTGTTTTCAAAAGCAATTTCCGTCAACAACTTGATAAGATCGAAATCGTTGATGACAAAGATAATGTTAAGCACTAATGAATGTACTGTGTAATCATTTAATATCCAAGATGGGGTGATTAGATGAATTTCAAACTATTAGGCAAAAGTGGACTAGCTGTTTCAGAGCTTTGTTTAGGCACCATGACATTCGGCAATACGACAAGTGAGGAAGATTCGATCGAGATGATCGATCGTTTTGTTGATCGTGGAGGCAATTTTCTCGATACGGCCGACGTTTATGTGAGCGGTCGTTCCGAGGAAATCGTCGGCAAAGCGATCAAAAACAAACGATCTGACATCGTTCTTGCTACAAAAGTGCGAATGACAACATCCAGCAATATTAACGGTGTAGGCTTATCCCGCAAACATATTATGGACGGTGTAGAAGCTAGTCTTAAGCGGCTTCAGACAGATTATATCGATCTGTATCAAGTGCATGTATGGGATCATACGACTCCGATAGAGGAAACGCTGCGCACACTGGATGACCTCGTTACTTCCGGTAAAGTTCGTTACATAGGATGTTCCAATTTTTTTGCTTGGCAGCTGATGAAATCACTAGCGTATAGCGATGCTAGCAGATATGTGCGTTTTGTATCGATTCAGCCTCAATACAGCTTAGTGAGCAGACAGATGGATCGTGAAATGCTGTCGCTTTGTTTAGAGGAGAAAGTCGGAATTATTCCTTGGGCCCCGATTGGCGGCGGTTTTCTAACTGGACGCTATACAAGGGAAGAGCCAAAGGAAGGGCGTCTAACTTCCAAAGTAGGCGAGAGCTCGTGGAATCTGCGGTCTAATGATAAAAACTTTGAAATTCTCGACGCATTGCTGGAAGCAGCGAAAGAGCTGGATAAATCACCTGCACAGGTAGCTTTAAGATGGCTGATTCAGCGAGAAGGCATTACTTCGCCGATTTTTGGCGCCAGCAAGCTGGAGCAATTTGAAGATAATATTGGCGCAATCGGCTGGGAAATGCCAAGCGAGGTTTGGAACCGTTTGGAGCAAATAAGTGCGCTTCCGGAAGATTACCCTAAACGTTTTATAGAAAAGTTTCGCAGACCGTTTGAATAAGGTATTTAATTAGGAGGAGAATTTGTTTGTCACGTTCCTGGGAGCGCAAAGTGCGCAAAAATATGGATGTCGTAAATAAGCAGCGCAAGAAGCAAGGAAATGGTCAAATCGTTTTTAATGCAGAGAAATCAGAAAAAATCGTTGGCCGCAATTTTATTGCGCCAATTCTTTTGATTTTGTTTATCGGGATGTACGTCATTTTGATGTCCAGCTCCTCTACATTTAAAATGGATACGATGTTTTGGATTACGGTAGGATGCTACATTTTGCTTGCGGCTTTGTTCTTTTTCCGTAGACCATATATCACGATCGGCAAAGACTACATTCAATCACGTCGCCTAACGGGAGACAAGCGTATTCCAGCAGCATCAATCAAAGGCTTCAGCGTGCAAAAAGGTTATGTGGTCGTGGAGATGCAAAAAGGCGGAAACTGGGTGTTCTCTAAATTGACGAACCGTTTTCCAACCGATGAAATTGGCGAGAAGCTGAAATTATTTGCAAATGCTAATGGAATTGCTTTTCAGCAAAAATAAATAGGCAGGAGAGTTCGAACAACGATGGCTAAACAAGCAGTATTATTTGATCTGGATGACACATTGCTGTGGGACGACCGCAGCGTTAAGGAAGCTTTTGAAGCTACATGCCAAGCGGCAGCAGCAGAATGCGGGGTTGATCCGAGCGAGCTAGAAGAATCCGTTCGCCGTGAGGCAAGAGCTCTCTACGAATCCTATGAAACGTTCTCGTTTACCAAGATGATCGGGATCAATCCTTTCGAAGGGCTCTGGGCACCGTTTCTTGAAGGGGAACAGGAGGAATTCCGCAAGCTTCAGTCTCTTGCTCCAGGGTATCGAAAAGCAGCTTGGACACAAGGCTTAAAGGCACTTGGCGTTGATAACGAGGAGCTAGGTGCGAAGCTGGCTGAGCAATTCCCGGCTGAGCGCCGCTTGCGTCCTATCGTATATGAAGAAACATTCCGCGTTCTAGATGCACTCAAAGGAAAATACAAGCTGCTTTTGCTTACGAACGGCTCGCCTGATTTGCAGCGTGAGAAGCTTGCTGGCGTACCGGAACTTGTGCCATACTTTGATCATATTATAATCTCGGGTGAATTTGGTGAAGGAAAGCCGGCAGCATCGATATTTAAACATGCTCTTGAGCGTCTTGGCGTAGAGACGGATCATGGGATCATGGTTGGAGATAAGCTGACAACGGATATTCTTGGTGCAAATACGATTGGCATGACATCAGTTTGGATTAACCGTCACGGCGCTGTTCGCAATGACGAGATTGTCCCATCACATGAAATTAAACATTTGGAAGAGCTTCTTCCTTTGCTTGAAGTGTAAACTTTGCAACAAAAAAGCCCCTCGCGGACAGCTAGTGCTGCTGAAGAGGGGCTTGCATTATTTTTGATTTAATATTAGGCCTGATTAGCAGCGAACTTGTCGTCAGCAAACGGATGAGCGATCCAGCCCTCTGTTTCAATGAAGAGACGAACGGCTACGATTTGGCGGTTATCCATGAGCGTAAAGAAGTGCGGTTTGTATTCCGGTACGGAAATGACATCGCCAGCTTCAAGCTCAACGTCGAAATAACCAACATCATCCGTACCTTTTATAATAAAGATGCCGCGTCCTGCTGTAATCGCACGAACTTCATCTTCTGTATGCGTGTGTACATTTTCAAACTTTTTGAGCAGCTCGTCTAAGTTAGGCGTAGCATCGGACAATGCGATAATATCCCAAGTTTGATATCCACGACGCTGTGCCAAATCTTTAATTTCTTCGTCATATGTCGCTAAAATTTGCTGCTTCTCTTCATCGGAGAGAACGAATTTTTGCTGTAAATCTTCTGCTAGCTTGCTTGGATTCCAATGCTCATAGAGCACCTCTTGCTGTTCTAGAAATGCACGAACAGCCTCTTCACCTTGAATCCGTTCCTCTGTATTGCGAATTCTAATTTCAGCCATGAACATTCCCTCTTTTCCTATAGAGATTAAATGATATAATGATTATAAAACAAATCAAATGGATTGTCGATGGATTACCTTTTCACCACACAGGTATTCTGATAAACTATGTGTTAATGATTTTTGGGAAGGGTGTAGTATTTTGTCAAAACCGACCATACAACAAATGCTTCAGGAGCGCATACTTATTTTGGACGGCGCAATGGGCACGATGATTCAACAAGCTGGATTAACTGAAGATGATTTTGGTGGAGCGGAGCTGGACGGTTGTAATGAAATACTCGTTCTGACACGTCCTGACGTTATACAGTCTATTCATGAGCAGTACCTTGAGGCTGGCGCAGATATTTTGGAAACCAATACATTTGGTGCGACAAGCGTAGTACTCGATGATTATGATATTCCTGAAAAAGCGAGAGAGATTAATCTTGCAGCTGCAAAATTAGCGCGTGATGCATGTGATAAGTACAGCACGCCAGACAAGCCTCGTTACGTTGCAGGCGCGCTTGGTCCAACGACCAAAACTTTATCCGTAACCGGAGGGGTAACTTTCGATGAGCTCGTCGAGAGCTATTATGAGCAAGCGCTTGCTTTAATCGAAGCTGATGTGGATGCATTATTGCTTGAAACCTCACAGGATACGCTTAATGTAAAAGCAGGCAGCATTGGTATTCGCAACGCCTTTGACAAACTTGGCAAAGAGCTGCCCATTATGATTTCAGGTACGATTGAGCCGATGGGAACGACGCTCGCTGGTCAAACCATCGAATCTTTCTACATTTCGTTAGAGCATTTGAAGCCGATCTCTATCGGACTCAACTGTGCGACAGGCCCTGAGTTTATGCGGGATCACCTGCGGACACTGAGTGAAATCGCAAACGCTGCAATTAGCTGCTATCCAAATGCAGGCTTGCCGGATGAGAACGGGCATTATCACGAATCTCCAGAGTCGCTGGCTAAGAAGATGTCAGCATTCGCTGAACAGGGCTGGTTGAATATTGCCGGCGGCTGCTGTGGAACAACTCCTGACCATATACGAGTGATGGCTGAAACCATGGCGAAGTATGCTCCGCGCACGAAGATGGGCGAGCATCCAGATGCGGTTTCAGGTATTGAGACGGTATTTATTGAACCGGAAAATCGCCCGATCATGATCGGGGAACGAACAAACATATCCGGTTCGCGGAAGTTCAAACGTCTGCTCAAGGAAGAGAAGTTTGATGAGGCTTCTGAAATTGCACGTGCACAGGTGAAGGGTGGCGCCCATGTCATCGACATCAACTTGCAGGATACCGATATTGATGAAGCGTATGCGGTACATCAATTTTTGCCGCAAGTGGTAAAGAAAATTAAGGCACCGCTTATGCTGGATTCTACTTATGATCATATCATTGAGCTGGGTCTGAAATATTCGCAAGGTAAAGCGATTATTAACTCCATTAACTTGGAGGATGGAGAATCCAAGTTTGAGAAGATTTTGCCATTAATCCATCGTTATGGAGCAGCAGTTGTTATGATTCTAATCGATGAACGCGGCCAAGCGGTAACGCGTGAAGCGAAGATGGAAGTTGCGGAACGTTCCTACAATCTTCTTACTCAGAAATACAAGATGAATCCGGAAGATATTATTTTTGATCCCAATATGTTCCCAGTTGGTTCAGGTGATCCGCAATATATCGGTTCAGCTGTTGAGACGCTGGAAGGAATTCGGATGATCAAGGAGAAGTTCCCGCGTGCCAAAACGATCTTGGGTCTGAGCAACATTTCCTTCGGTTTGCCAGATGCAGGTAGGGAAGTACTCAATTCGGTGTACTTGTACCATGCGACAAAAGCAGGGCTAGATTATGCCATTGTTAATACAGAGAAGCTGGAGCGTTATGCATCGATCCCTGATGAAGAGCGTCAACTGGCTGAAGAGCTAATTTACAACACGACGGACGAGTCCCTTGCTGCGTTCGTTGCAGCATTCCGTGACAAGAAGGTAGAGAAGAAAGAAAAGATTTCGAATCTATCGCTTGAGGAACGTTTAGGCTCCTACGTAGTCGAAGGAACAAAAGAGGGGCTTATCCCGGATCTGGATGAAGCGTTGAAGAAATATACAGCGATGGAAGTCATCAACGGGCCGCTAATGCGCGGGATGGAGGAAGTTGGCCGTTTGTTCAATGGCAATGAGCTCATCGTTGCAGAGGTGCTTCAAAGCGCTGAGGTGATGAAAGCTTCGGTAACTTACCTTGAATCATTTATGGAAAAAAATGAATCCTCCGTCAAAGGTAAAATTATTTTGGCTACCGTCAAAGGCGATGTTCATGATATCGGAAAAAACTTAGTCGAAATTATTTTATCAAACAACGGTTACAAAATAATAAATCTAGGCATCAAGGTGCCGCCTGAGCAATTAATTGAGGCTTATCGCAATGAGAAGGCTGATGCTATCGGTTTGTCTGGTTTGCTAGTCAAATCCGCACAGCAAATGGTTATTACGGCACAGGATTTGCGTACAGCCGGCATTGATGCACCGATTCTTGTTGGCGGTGCGGCGCTGACACGGAAATTTACGAAAACGAGAATTGGTCCAGAATATGATGGACTTGTTCTATACGCAAAGGATGCAATGGACGGTCTTGATATCGCCAACAAGCTGATGGACCCTGAGCATCGATCACGGCTTGAAGATGAAATGGCCGCTTTTAAAGCGTCTGGCGGGGTATACGAAGAAGAGAAGAAACCTTTGCCACAATTGACGCGGGCTGTTCGTTCCAAAATTTCACCGGATGCGCCTGTATTTACGCCGCCGGATTTGGATCGGCATATTCTACGTGATGTACCGCTTCCACATGTCATACCTTATGTCAACATGCAGATGCTGCTTGGTCATCACCTTGGACTAAAAGGCAATGTTGATCAATTATTGAAGGATGGCAATGAAAAAGCAGTGCAGCTTAAAGCGACCGTTGATGAAATATTGCAAAAAGGAACAACCGATGGCATTATAAAAACCCACGGTATGTACCGTTTCTTCCCTGCGCAGTCTTCAGGCAATGATATAATTATTTACAACCCAGTGGACCCGCGTCAGGAAATTAAGCGGTTTACGTTCCCTCGTCAACAGGTGGAGCCGTACCTATGCTTATCTGACTTCTTGAAATCAGTGGATAGCGGCGTTATGGATTATGTTGGTTTCCTAGTTGTAACCGCTGGACACGGCATTCGTGAAATTGCGAATGAATGGAAGGATAACGGCGATTATTTGCGCTCGCATGCACTTCAGTCCGTAGCTCTTGAGGTTGCAGAAGGAATGGCAGAGCGTGTCCACCATATTATGCGTGATATCTGTGGTTATCCAGATCCTGCGGAGATGACAATGAAACAGCGTCATGGCGCTCGTTATCAAGGCATTCGTGTATCGTTCGGATACCCGGCATGTCCAAACCTTGAGGATCAGGAGCCATTGTTCGATTTGATGAGACCCCAAGATATTGGTGTCGAATTGACGGAAGGCTGCATGATGGAGCCAGAGGCATCCGTATCTGCAATGGTATTCGCTCATCCAGAAGCACAATATTTTAATGTTGAGAAACTATAGCGTATAATAACAAAGAGCCCTTGAGCGTTCGTAATGACGAGCTTAAGAGGGCTCTTCGTTTCAATTCCAGAAGTCGAGGCCGCAGGGCTAAGAGCGGGGTGGATAATAATATGAATATGTGGTTTTTGGGAACGGGCGCAGGAAGGCCTTCGAAGTATCGCAATGTAACAGCCGTGGCGCTTCAACTTCCTGAGCCAACGTGCAGTTTACTGTTATTCGATGCTGGAGAGGCAACGCAGCATCAGCTTATGAGAACATCACTTAAACTGAATAAGATTGAATACATATTTATTACACATCTGCACGGTGATCACATTTATGGGCTGCCTGGCTTGCTCAGCAGCCGCTCTTTCGATGGCGGAATCACACCTGTACAGCTTTTTGGTCCTGTTGGGATTAGGAGCTATATTGAGACAACCTTTGCGATTAGTGCTACGCAGCTCGATTATGAGCTCATTATCCACGAATTAACGGGAAATGAAGGTGTTGTTTTTGAGGATAATCGATTTAAGGTTGAGGTAGCGCCGCTTGAGCATCGAGTGACTTGCTTCGGCTATCGCGTTACTGAACAAGATCAGCCCGGCAAGCTGCTCGTCCACAAGCTGAAGGAGTATGGAATTGAAGCAGGTCCGCTTTACGGGGCGTTAAAAAGAGGGCAGTCGGTTACATCTCCGAGCGGATTGCTCATTCACACTGACGATGTTACTGGCCCTACTTATATCGGGAGAGTAATCACAGTGCTTGGTGATACGAAGCCATGTGATAATGCTATAACCTTAGCGAAAGATGCTGATCTGCTCGTTCACGAAGCGACCTTCGCTGCAGGTATGGAAGAGAAAGCACATGAGTTTGGACATTGTACGACGGCGGAGGCGGCAGAAACAGCTGTTAAAGCAAACGCCAAGCGGCTGGTGATGACCCATTTTAGCGGACGCTATAGCAATGAGGATCTTGTACAGCTTGAAGAAGAGGCTGGCGTACACTTCTCACCTGTCACAGCAGCAACAGATTTTCTACATATCGAAATAAAACGTGCGACTCATATAGAATAAAAAAAAGCAAAAACGTGAGGATTTCCTCGCGTTTTTGCTTTATTTGTTATCTTTGCCAAAGTGAAACGATAGAAATACAGACGCTAATACGATGATGACAACAATACCGAAAAATATGAACATTTGGTAAGGGTTTGGAATAAAAGACGAGACAATCATCAGCAATCCGCCAACCACATAAAATTTGGATGCTGCTCGATGTGTTTTTTTCCAAACGTCTTCACTGCCAAGCGTATTAACGGTCTTTATGCCAATATAGCTGTTTGGTTGAAAATGGGGCATATACAAGCCTGCCACTGTGAAAATAATACCAATGATAGTAATGATGACTTTGGTAATATCAATAATGAGTCCGTAACCAGATGCAATGGTAACACCGTGAAGCACGAGCAAGCTGATCAAGACTACATTTTGAACCGTGTGAAGATTAGGCTTTTGATTTTGGGAAGCATGTTTTTTTGGAAGGATGACAATTAAGATGACCATAAATGCTGGTAAAAGCAGCAAGGTAAATGCTTTATGCGCCAATCCATCGAATTCAATATTCATATCCCAGTAAATCGCCATTTGCTCGGGTAAATCGGGATAGGTTACGATGCTCGCGACTAATGCAATGGCAACAATAATCCAAGAGAAGATACTTGCTTTCATTTCTCTACAATCCCTTCGGATTCGCTCTGTTGAAAGGAATTCATCCAGTCCATTAAGTCGTGGAAGACAGCAGTGTTAAGTGAATAATAAATATGCTGGCCTTGCCGTTCATCGGATACAAGCTCTGCTTGCTTTAACAAGCTAAGATGATGAGAGATGCTGGGCTTAGTCATTTGAAAATGGTCGGCTATTTCTCCAGCAGTTAAGTCACGTTCTCGCAATAGTTCTAAAATCTTTCTGCGAGTAGGGTCAGATAGTGCCTTAAAGGCTAAATTGATTGACATGTAAGCTGTCCTTTCCAGCTGACTTTTGAAGTCGTTAGATATTTAAACAACCATCTAATTATAATATAAATTTACTATATTGGTTTTTGTTTCGTGTGTCAATTTGATAGGTGGATGTCAACAAGCCTATGGCAAGCAACCAGTTTTTCTTTGGCACTGTATATCCAGAACTAAAGACTAGTAAAGGGAACAGATATTCGCTAATATATAGGGTATAGTGAGGTGCTAAGAAATGATAAAAAAGAAATCACTTTCAGAAATGATCCAAAATTTACGAGCCAATGAAAATATTATAAATTGGACTGAAATAGAGCCTCAAGAGGCAAAAACAAAACCTCTGCCAGAAAGCGTTGATCCAAGAATTAAATCGGCTTTCGCAAAAAGAGGAATAGAGCATTTATATACACACCAGCACTCAGCCTACGAAACGATACGTAAAGGTGAAAATATAGTCGCTGTAACTCCGACCGCTTCTGGAAAAACGCTTTGTTATAACCTTCCAGTGTTACAAGCGATAGCGGAAGACGACGGCAGTCGAGCTTTATATTTATTCCCAACGAAAGCTCTTGCACAAGATCAGAAAAGTGAATTAACTGAAATGATAAACGAAATGGGAATTGATATTAAAAGCTTTACCTATGACGGCGATACTTCGCCTGCTATTCGAACGATTGTAAGAAATGTAGGACATATAGTCATCACGAACCCGGATATGCTGCATTCCGCTATCCTTCCACATCATACAAAATGGGTAAGTTTATTTAGCAATCTTAAATATATCGTTATTGACGAGCTTCATACGTATAGAGGCGTATTCGGAAGTCATGTAGCAAATGTCATTCGAAGGCTCAAACGCATATGCAAGTTTTATGGTAGCAATCCACTGTTTATTTGTACATCTGCCACAATAGCCAACCCTAAGGAGCTAGCAGAACAATTGACAGGGAATCCTATGCGGTTAATTGATGATAACGGCGCGCCAAGAGGACGGAAACATTTTGTTTTTTACAACCCGCCCATTGTAAATAAGCCGCTCAATATACGAAAAAGCTCTACTGTAGAGGTTAATCAGTTAGCGAAGGAATTTTTGACGAACAAAATACAGACGATTGTTTTTGCTCGCAGCCGGGTAAGAGTAGAAATTATTTTAAGCCATATACAGGAACTGGTTAAAAATGAAATCGGCACTAAATCCATACGAGGCTACCGTGGCGGCTACTTGCCAAATCAAAGACGAGAAATTGAAAGAGGATTAAGAAACGGCGAAATATTAGGCGTGGTCAGCACAAATGCTTTAGAACTAGGTGTAGACATTGGACAGCTGCAGGTCTGTATTATGACAGGTTATCCTGGGAGCGTTGCAAGTACATGGCAGCAGGCTGGACGAGCTGGAAGACGACATGGAGAAGCACTTGTACTAATGGTAGCCAGCAATACGCCTATTGACCAGTATATTGTCCAAAACCCCGAATACTTCTTTGATCGATCCCCGGAATCCGCTAGAATCAATCCGGAAAACTTACTCATTCTAGTTGATCACGTTCGTTGTGCCGCCTATGAGCTGCCTTTTAAAAAGGGAGAACAATTCGGTTCAATAGAAATAGTAGACATATTGGAGTATCTGGTAGAAGAACGAGTACTCACTCAAGCAGCTGATACGTTTTATTGGGCTAATCTGGCTTTCCCAGCTAGTGAAGTAAGTCTACGTTCTGCCGCACAGGAAAATGTAGTTATCATCGACCAGTCAGAAACTGCAAACGTGAGAATCATTGGGGAAATGGACCGTTTTAGCGCTATGACTCTTTTGCACGATGAAGCCATTTATTTACATGAAGGTGTTCAATTCCAAGTTGAAAAGCTGGATTGGGAGCATAAGAAGGCATATGTTCGAAAAGTCGATGTAGAGTATTATACAGATGCCAATCTGGCGGTAAAGCTTAAAGTATTAGCAGAGGATAGGATAGAGAGCAAGCGATCTTCATCCATAATATATGGAGATGTTGTCGTGAATTTTCTCGCAACACTTTTTAAGAAAATTCGATTGACGAGTTTTGAAAATATCGGATACGGCCAAGTGAATCTACCGGAAGATGAATTGCATACCAGCGCGACTTGGATAGAATTGAAAGAGGTTGACCCAGCGATTGAAACGAAAACGCTAGAACAGCTGCTTCTTGGAATAGCGAATGTGCTTAGGCATATTGTACCTATTCATGTAATGTGTGACCGAAATGATATTCATGTCGTTTCACAAATCAGAGCCGAGCATACGCAGCTTCCTACGATTTTCATATATGACCACTACCCTGGGGGAATTGGACTAGCCGAGGACGTATATAAACGGTTTGATGAAGTAAAAGAAGCTGCAATAAAATTAATCCGAAAATGTCCATGCGAAGATGGTTGTCCGTCTTGTATTGGCACTGAAATATATGGAATTCATGCAAAACAAACAAGCTTAGATCTGTTGAGGTCATTATGATTATGAAGGGTTATATTGCCAAGTACGAAATGCAGCTCGCTCATCTCGCTCCGCTAGGACCGCTTCATGAGATTGGTGTGTCAAAGCAAACATGTTATCTTCTTAATGAAGCGGAGGGCAATCGATGAGCTTATTACGCGATAAAATGAATCGTTTGCGGGGAAACATCCGCGAGGAAGAGAACCAGCCAGGGGCGGTGGTTCCTGCCACTGAAGAGAAGGTGGCACAGCTGCCGGAAGATGATGAAGAATGGCTTTCACCCGTGTGGGAGACCTTCGATGTCAAGCTGGTTACGAATGAAATTGGAAGCTTTTTGCTCCGAAAAATCATTTATCCGTCAGATTTTCGCCATGGTCATCATGCATTAGTAGAGTTGCACGAGGCTGCACCTGCCTTATCAGCATTTCATCCTGATTCTTTAACATCTGCGGAACAAATCATGTTTCTCGATTTGGAAACGACAGGTTTAGGCGTTGGAGCAGGGAACGTTCCTTTCATGGTTGGCATAGGCTATTTGTCAAAGGACCAATTTGTCATCGAGCAAGCGTTAATCAGGCATCCTGCTGAAGAGCGGGCAATGCTTCATTATTTGATGGGGAAGCTGAACGATTATACTTTTTTGTCCACCTACAACGGAAAAACCTTCGATTGGCCACTTGTTCAAAATCGTTTTATTATGAATGGACTTGGCCAAAAAATGTGGGAACCTCAGCATCTTGATTTCTTGCATCCTGCAAGATCGATATGGCGTAATACGCTCGTTTCGTGTAAATTGAGCCATGTTGAAGAAGAGCGGCTCGGTATTCACCGGGAGGATGACGTTCCAGGATCACTCGCTCCTCAGCTTTATTTTCAATTTCTGGCGAATGGAGATCCAGCACCGCTTGAGGGAGTTTTTCGCCATAACGAAATAGATATGTTATCCCTAGCTTGTCTAGCGATTCGATTTGGACATTTGTTAAACGGAACGATTAAGTTGTATATTCCGTTGCCTGATGAGCCTGAGGAGATGGTGCGCACAGGTCTTTGGCTAGAGCGTATGGGAAAAATGGAGCTTCCTGATCATTTATTCGATCTGGCCATGAAGGAAGAAAACTCAAAACCTTCTACACTAGTCATGCTTGCCGCGCGGGACAAGAAGGCTGGAAATTGGGATCGTGCTGTGTTATTGTGGCAGAAGGCTATTATTCATTCTTCTAATCATTTTGGATCTGCTGCCCATGAAGCAAGCATTGAGCTTGCCATGTATTATGAGCATAAGATCAAAGATTTTGAGTCAGCTTTAGGATATGCGAATGCAGCTTTTGAACATGCACTGAATCATTCGCAGCTCATTCGGCACGATGCCAAAAAAAGAGCGGAGCTCGATGCTTTGCGTAATCGAATAGCAAGGCTGCGCCGCAAATCAACCAAACATGTTCATTAAGAAGCTACTTTTTAAAATGGGATAAAAGCGTAAACAGACAGCTGCAGCTCAACTATATAGCTTATCTTTCAACGGAAAACGTAAGCTTGACCACTATAGTGGCGACTGCCGTTTACCCTTGGGAGGAAAACAACGATGACAACGGGACTGCCTGCCATGCGCGGCTTATTAATTGATCTTGACGGAACGTTATATCACGGTACTCATCAAATTACTGGTGCAGCTGAACTCATCACTTATTTGAGAGAGATTAAGCTTCCATATCGCTTTGTTACAAACAACTCCTCTTCTACACCCGATGAGGTTGCTGAAAGGCTAATGAAAATGGGTATTCCAGCTGCTGCTGATGAGGTATACACATCCGCGCAAGCGGCTTCTGAGCATATCGCTTCGATTAAGCCAGGTGCATCCGTATTTGTCGTTGGTGAGGCTGGACTAAAACAGGCCGTGCAAGAAGCAGGTTTAATTCTCACAGAGGAACAACCGGATTTTGTTTTACAAGGAATTGACCGTTCGTTCACTTACGAGCGATTAACGAAGGCCGTTCGGTATATTCACAGTGGGGCTGAATTCGTTATGACAAATCCTGATTTGCTGCTGCCATCCAGTGATGGACTCATTCCGGGAGCAGGCTCTATTGGAGCTATGTTGAAGGCAGCGGGCGGCAAAGAACCTGTACTCATTGGCAAACCATCATCCATTCTTATGAGCTATTCATTAAGATCGATTGGCTTAAGCGCTGATGAAACATGGGTAGTAGGCGACAATTTGGCAACAGACATCGCTTTTGGAGCAGCTGCTGGATGCGGTACGATTCTTGTACTGACCGGGCTTACAACAGCGCAAAATATCGAGTATTATATGGAGCAGGCAGGGTGCAAACCAACTGTCATTTGCAATCATTTAGAAGAGCTTCGTTCTTATATATCTGATCATAGAGATTGTTAAGACTTATAACGAAGAAAATAGGAAGGAAGCGAGCTTTCATGCATGAATTGCCGGAACTGGAAAATTATCGGGCTTTATTGGCGGAGCAATTCGCTGGCGCCCAAATTACCGGTATCGAGATAACAAATGGTAAAGTTTTTCAAGCAAGTGAAGAACAAATTGAGCGTGACGTGGTTGGTAAAGTTGTATGGTTTGTTGAAAGAAGAGGTTTGCATTTAGTTTTGCACTTGGATAATGGAAAACGTCTATTGCTTCATTTGGGGCAAGGGGCTTATTTGTATAGAGGAAGCGAGTCTGACAAACCTGATCGCAACGTTCAGATGAAACTGCATTTCGGTGAAGCCGTATTGTATGGAGTCGGTTTGCGTGCAGATGATTTGCAGCTGTTGACTGTGAAGGAAGTCGAAGGGAAACTTGGACGCCTAGGACCAGATGCATTGGACAAAAGAGTGACAGTGGATCGTTTCATTGCACTATTTGCCAAAAAACGTGTAGCAATCAGAACCGCTCTTAGCGACCAAAACGTGATTTCTGGAATTGGTGCTGCATATGCGGATGAGATTTGTTTTGCCGCAGCAATTCGCCCTGACACTAAAGTTCCAGTATTAGAAAACGAAGCATGGGAACGCCTATACGCAGCGATGCATAATGTACTAAAGGAAGCGATTTCACAAGGAGGAGCGGGAGAGCATCCGTTCTTTGAAGGAGATAGCTTAACTGGAAAACATCGGAATCACTTTCAAGTCTTCGAGCGTGAGGGTCAACCATGTTCACGCTGTGGTGCTGTGATCGAGAAAATCGATGTATCTGGCCGCAAAGCGTATGCTTGTCCTGCTTGTCAACAAGATGAGGGATTAATCGCGCTTTGAGTCTATCGGTTGAACGGGGGATTCATTTATGATTCATGTTTATTTAGACGATTATCGCACTTGTCCAAAAGGTTTTGTATTGGCAAGCAATGCAGAAGAGTGCAAGCAGCTGATTGACCTTGAGGAAATTGATATTTTATCACTTGATTACGATCTAGGCTGGTCACAGCCGACTGGCTACGAAGTCGTGCGCCACATTGTTGAAACGGGTCGTTATCCAAGCCAAATATACTTACACACCTCAAGTGCCGCTGGTCGCATGCAAATGTACCATATGCTTTCAACGAATGCGCCGGCAGAGACCAAGCTGTTTAATGGTCCTATGCCGGAGGCTCTCATTAATAATATAGCTGGGCAATAATATGCACCCAGACCCTTTAAGGATTTTTTACACCCAAACCCATAAGGGCTTTTAGACCCAGACCCTTCAGGTCTACTACACCCAAACCCTTAAGGGTTTTTTAAAGTGAAATCTTTGAGGATTTTTAAAACTCCCGACCCTAAAGGCTTTTCGAACCCACCCAAACCCTCCCTTCCAAGGGAGGGCCCCAAGGGTTGCACCCTCTGGACACCCACAACTGGACTAACGTGGGAGCTTGATCGGCGCTTATGAGTTAGGGTAGAGCATCGAACGCTTTCGTCCCTTTGGGACACGCTTTCACTAATTATGGGGAACCCCTAGGTGGGTTCGAACCAACCTAAACCCTCCATTTCAAGAGAAGGCCCTAGGGTTGCACCCTCTGGACACCCGCAACTGGATTAACGTGGGAGCTTGACCGTCGCTTATGAGTTAGGGTAGAGTATCGAACGCTTTCGTCCCTTTGGGATACGCTTTCACTAATGAAGGGGAACCCCAAGGTGGGTTCGAACCCACCCATACCCTCTCTTCCAAGGTAGGGCCTTAGGGTTGCACCCTCTGGACACCCGCAACTGGACTAACGTCGAAGCTTGAACGGCACTTGAGAGTTAGGGTAGAGCATCGAACGCTTTCGTCCCTTTGGGACACGCTTTCACTAATGCGGGGGAACCCCAAGGGCTTTTCGAACACACCCAAACTCTATATTTTTTAAGGAATTTGAAAGTTACGCTCATTGGACACCTGCAGCTGGACTAACGTGGGAGCTTGATCGTTGCTTTCGAGTTAGGGTAGAGTATCTAACGCTTTTGTCCCTTTGGGACATGCTTTCACTAAGAGGCTTTCACCTTTTCTTAATAAACAGTCTCATTAGGTTAAATTATCAACTAGGATTTTGTGTGAGATGACCAGTTTTTATTTTTGATGCAGTTTTATAAATAATATCAACTACATATTGTTAAGCCAATTACATATAAGACTAATTTTTAGACTTATTTGGTGTAATTCGATTGGTTTGAGGGTATTAAGACTAGTTTTTAGTTCTATTTGTGCTCAATTTTACAATAAGCAGTAATAAAATTTATTTTTCTCTGATTTAAGACTATATTCTAGTCTTATTTAGTTTTATTGAGCCCATTTAGTTGAAATAGTTCTAGTTTCTATATCTATTTCACTAACATCGTCCGTTAATCATTATTTATGGGCTAAAACAATGGTTCATATGGCTATACTCAAATAATAACTAGCAAAAATAATATTTAAGTTAATTACTCGAATAATTTCACGAAATGTGACATATTCGGTTATAATGCAAACAAAGACTAAAAATATAAATAGAACTAAAATGCTGCGTAATTAATTTGCTGGCATTTCTATGTTTTTTTTTATCTCTGATCTATGTAAATGTTTGTATTTACGAAGGCTTCAATCTTTCACACATCAAGACACGATTTACATTTACAGACAACAAACTTCTAGCGTATCCCGTAGGGACGAAAGCGCTCATCCGTAAACTAAACATTCCAGCACAGATTATCGCCAACGTTAGTCGAGTTGCGGGTGTCCAGAGGGTGCAACCCTTGGGGCCCTCCCTTGGAAGGGAGGGTTTGGGTGGGTTCGAAACGCTTGTAGGGTTGGTGTAGTAATTGTTTAGGGCTCAGGGTAGTAAACCCTCGAGGGCAGGGGTGAAAAAATCCCTCTAGGGATCTAGGGTAATATAACACGAAAGAGGTTTAACATACGTGAGTCAATGGATCGGAACAGCTAATCAAACTTATGCACCATATGCGATGGAGGAGCTTCGGAGGCTGATTGAGGGCGTTGCCTTCACACAGCTAGCAGCAGGCGAAGTGTTTTTAATGACGAGCCCGCTAACACGGGAAGAGACGCTGCAAGCGATTCATCAGCAGGAGCCGATCTTTTTGCGCCATGTGCAGCCGGTGGATCGGACGATTGAAATTACAGGAAATGCGAATGA
This sequence comes from Paenibacillus sp. FSL K6-3182, assembly GCF_037976325.1. Lineage (NCBI taxonomy): Bacteria > Bacillati > Bacillota > Bacilli > Caryophanales > Paenibacillaceae > Paenibacillus > Paenibacillus sp. FSL K6-3182. The sequence goes on along the minus strand of NZ_CP150265.1, from coordinate 3,867,259 downwards.
TTTAGAACAATTGTCTAGCATGGTTCGAAATGCTGTATTAACTTTGGAAAATAAACGGGTAGCCGTTCATATTAGACGTACGTCGAAATCGGAGTTTGTGTATTCGGCTGCTGATACAAAAGCGGTGATAGATGCGGTACTCGAAGAGATTGACGCGGAACCTGTTGTACAGCAGCCAGACGTTATTATTGCGATCTATGCTGCGATTAATCAGCTATATGTCGGTTTTGGATCGCCATCGGAGATGCTCTCGGATTGGCCGGGCGGAGCCGTTCGTTTTCAACGCGAAGAAGGACAAGTCTCACGTGCCAAATTTAAGCTGCTTGAAGCAGAACGTGAATTCAACCTAAATTACGCACAGTTTCAAAATGCCCTTGATGTTGGCGCAGCGCCAGGCGGCTGGACATCACTTTTACTTGAACGCGGCCTGCGGGTTACAGCCATCGATCCTGCTGAATTGCATCCATCGCTAATGGCGTATCCTACGTTAACGTACTTAAAGCGCAATGCATCTGAAGTGAAATTTAATCCCGATTCATTCCAGCTTCTAGTCTGTGATATGAGCTGGAGTCCGATGATGATGTGTAAGCTCGTTCTCGATCTTGAGCCTGCACTAACGAAGGGTGCAACTGCCATAATTACAGTTAAGCTGATGCACCGGAAACCGCTTCAAACGATTCGAGACGTGATTTCAAGACTTTCAACAGAATTTAAGCTTCAAAAAGCTAAGCAGCTGTTCCATAACAGAGAAGAAATCACACTTTATTTGATCAAAAAATAACAGGAGTCGCCCCCCTTGTTGATAGGAGGGCGCTCTTTTTTCAAATCCAGCATACAATCCTAGCAAAGAATGAGTATGTCTTCTAACCAATAATAATTCGATAATAGCTGTAATCTCTTAAAGGAGACCTGGCCAATGCAGAGCTTGAAAGCGCTTTATATGAATTTGCGTATCAAACACAAAATGTTTGTGTTGATATCAGTCATCATGCTGGTTGTTGCTATGCTTGCTATCATTATTCAGCAATACGCTTTTGATTTTTATGATCAGGAAATATATAAGCAATCTTCCAAAGCGCTCAGTTTGTCGTCTCTCAGTATCGAGAATGAGCTGAAAAAGATGGAGAAGCTTACCTTTATGCTTTCAACGGATTCTACGATCCAGCATTATTTGAGATCCATCAAGAGCGGTTTGTCCGATTATGATAACTACGTTGTGCAATTAACGGTAAAAGAGCGAATGGTCAATATCGGCGGGCTTGATAAATACGTGCTTTCCGCCCAGCTGTATGACGTAAATGATAATGAATATGCGGTTGGTGCAAATTCGATAACGATTTACCAGGACCGTCTGGATGCGTTCAAAAATGCAACAGCGGTGAAAAAGGGAGGAAATACGTGGATTGCCCCCTACAGCAACGATAAGTCCTTAATTGCTGCGCGAGAGGTGCGTTCGTTTGAGCAGCTGAGCTTAGACTATCTTGGCACTTTAGCGCTTCGCATCGATATGAACAAACTGTTTAGAGACCTTGCTAAAGGCATGAACAGCAACGACGCGAAGCTGGTCATTATGAAAAACAATGAAGCGGTGTATCCTGAAGCGTCCGCTTTTTCCATGGAGTCCTTATCTGCGCTGCCTGGCAATGAGGGCTACAAAGTTATACGTTATGAAGGTAAGCAATATTTTGTTACTTATATAGCGTCAACTTATACCGATTGGACTTATTATACGCTGATCCCATTTGATGACATCTTTGACCGTGTCGTGAAGGTCAAAAATACGATTATTATTATTTTTGCTATATTATTTATCGTCATTCTCCTCATTGCAGTTGGCTTCGCAAATGGTATTACAGAGCCTATTGAACGCTTGAATGCTAAAATGAAAAGAGTACAGCTTGGTAATTTTGAATATATCGAGGAGCCGAATGAGAGAGCGCTTGCAATGGATGAAGCTGGTCAAATGCATCGAAACTTCCGAATAATGATTGAACGAATCAATGAGCTCATTCATGAAAATTACGTGAAGCAGCTTACGATTCGCGATACGGAATTTAAAGCGCTGCAAGCTCAAATTAATCCACACTTTTTGTACAACACATTAGAGTCGATCAACTGGTCCGCCAAGCTAAGCAACCAAACACATATTTCTCAGATGGTTGAAGCGCTCGGCTCCTTGCTCAGAACGTCCATCAATTTGAAGGAGCCGCTCATCCCGCTTAGCAAGGAACTGGACATCATTAATCACTATGTCACGATTCAGAAATACCGTTTTGAAGAACGGCTTGATTTCCATATCGACGTCCCGGACAGGCTGCTTAACTGCAGTATTCCGAAGCTTTCGCTTCAACCGCTCGTTGAGAATGCAATCAATTATGGCCTTGAACAAATGATTGACACCTGTAAAATACAAATACATGCCTATGTGGAAAATGAGCTGTGGTTTATTTCAGTGGAGGATAATGGGCCGGGAATGGAAGAAGAGTTTGTCACAAAGCTGTTAAGCGGACAAGTGCAGACGAAAGGCTCCGGTTTAGGCTTGAAAAATATCGAAGACCGCATCAAGCTGCTGTATGGCGAAACATATGGCCTAATGGTAGAAAGCAAGCCAAACGGCGGTACCAAAGTGAAGCTGATGCTTCCTTATGAAATGAGGGATTTCCATGTATAAGGTTTTGTTGGTGGATGATGAACGAATCATCGTAGAAGGCATATCGCGTACAGTAAACTGGAATGCATATGAGGCAGAACTGGCAGGAACGGCGCGCAATGGACTTGAAGCTTTGGCCTTTATCGAGAGCCATATGCCGGATATCGTCATCTCAGATATCAAAATGCCAGGCATGAACGGGCTGCAGCTGGTGGAAAAAGTGTACGAAAACTACCCGCATATCGTTTTTATTCTTCTTTCCGGCTTTAGTGAGTTTGATTATGCTCGCACGGCGATGCAATTTGGAGTGAAACACTATTTGCTTAAGCCATGCAATGAAAATACGATTACGGATGCACTAACCGAGGTGATAACAGAGCTGAGGAAACAGCAAACGCAAGAGAGCTTTATGCTTGATATCCAGAAAGAGCTTTCAAAGGTGCTTCCTCACGCGAAGGAGCAATTTCTTAAGGAGCTTGTAACTAATAAGACATATGGCCAGCGTGATTGGGATGATTATGGCATCCTGTTTCATATTACAGTAGACAATGAAAAGGTTCAGTTGATTTTATTTCAAATTGAGGGTGTTTTTGAGTTTGAGCATCTGTTTGCTGTCAAAAACATCGCTCAGGATGTTCTCGGTAAACCGACGGTACTCCTCAGTACGACGATAGGAAAACATGTGTTGTTGCTCATTAAAGAGATTAACGACACAGACATTTTATTTGCACAATTGAATGAAATTAAGCAAACGTTTTCTTCCTATTACAAATTGGATGCTACGGTGGCCGTCAGCAATGCGGGTCAAATTATCGATGCTCGTAAAATGTATCGTGATACGCTGGAATGCTTAAATTATCAATTTTATTTAGGCGAAGGAAGCATCATAACGCAGAAGGATGTCGAAAGAGGAGATGATCAGGCGCTTAAGCCTTTCATGTATGATGAAGAGCCTCTTTGCATGCATGTCAAATCAGGAGACTGGTCGTTTGTTCAGCATGAGCTGCAAAACTATTTTGATATGCTTGCCGACAGCCGCATGGACATGCATCTCTCGAAATCTTATGTCATACCACTTTACATATCTATCGTTAGACAAGGCAAACCTGAAGAAATCAATGAATATTTAACTAAGATTGCCGGATTTGATCAATTTACAACACTAAAAACGACGCAGCAATTCGTCACCGAATGTGCGCAGCAAATATGCTTGAACAACTTTCATACCCACACCAATAAGCATTCCGCCATTATTCAGAAGATGATTCAAGTAATTGAAGCACATATTTCCAATCCTGATCTATCGCTCAACTGGGTAGCAAGTGAGATCTTATACATGAACGCAGATTATGTAGGCAAGCTGTTTAAGAAGGAAATGGGAGAGAAATTTTCAAATTACGTTGTTCGGTTAAGGATGGAGCGAGCGATGGAAGAGATCGAGAAAACAGGTGATGTGAAGGTTTTTGAACTCGCTGAGAAATTTGGTTTTGGCGATAATCCGCAATATTTTAGTCAAGTTTTTAAAAAACATACAGGGTCCACGCCTTCCGAATTCAAAAGGTCGCCATAATGGCGACCTCTGTTTTTTTAACAAAGAAAGCGGTTTTTTTAATTCCGACGATTCGACATTCACCCTATAATAAAGCTTGTAAACAACATTAAAGAGTCTGGAAGGGGCGTAACACAATGAAAGCACCAAAGAAAATGCTTTTGATGCTCATGGCTTTTGCACTAGTTCTCGTAAGCGCTTGCGGCGGAAACGCAAACAATGAAAAACCAACAAATGCGACCAACGCACCAAAATCAACAAACGAAGTGAAAGAAGAGCCAGCAGAAGCAAAGCCGGTCACTCTTCGTATCGCATGGTGGGGCGGACAGCCGCGTCATGATTACACAATGAAAGTCATTGAGATGTACAAAGCGAAAAACCCGCATGTAACGATAGAAATGGAATATGCAAACTATGATGACTACTGGAAAAAGCTTGCTCCTCAAGCAGCTGCAAACGAGCTTCCTGATATCATCCAAATCGATACGCAAAACTATTCGCAATACGCTGGCAGAAAACAATTGGCTGATTTGACTCCATTTATCGGCAATCAAATTGACGTAAGTGACATTAGCCAAAACGCGATTGATGGCGGTAAATTAGGCGATGGACTATACGGTATGAACCTTGGTGTAAATGCTCTTGGGTTTAACTACGATCCAGCACTACTGAAAAAAGCAGGCATTGATTCCATTCCTGAAAACTACACTTGGGATGATTACGTAGCAATGGCTGCAAAAGCAAAAGCAGCAGGAATTTTCTTCGACAACGGTATGCGTCCAGAAGTGTTCTTCGGCTACTACCTACGTACACTTGATAAAACGTTGTTTAACGCAGAAGGCAACGGCCTAGGCTACGAGGATGATCAACTATTCACCGATTTCTTCGGAATGCTAGCTAAACTTGTTATCGATGGCGCAGTACCGTCACCAGACGTTCTAGCTCAAATCAAAGGCGCAGAAGACAGCCACCTTGTATTGAACCAAGGCATTGGCGTATGGCAATGGTCGAACCAATATGTTGGATTGCAGCAAGTGGCTAACCGTCCGCTAGCAATTGCTCCAATGGCTGGTCCAAACATGACTAAAGGGTTATTCCTTAAGCCAAGTATGTTCTTCTCCGTATCGGAAAATTCAAAAGTGAAAGAAGAAGCAGCTAAGTTTATCAACTTCTTCGTAAATGATATCGAAGCTAACAAATTGATTTTAGGCGATCGCGGCGTACCTGTTTCCTCTAAAGTGAAAGAAGCGTTAAAAGCAGTTTCTACTGAAGCACAAATCCAAGTATACGACTATGTTGCTTGGGCAGAAGCGAACAGCTCACCAATGGATCCAGCTGATCCAATCGGTTCTGCAGAAGTGTTCAAATCGCTCACAAGCCTTGCAGAGCAAATGAACTACAACAAAATTAAACCAGAAGACGCAGCTAAGAAGTTTAGAGACGAAGCAACCGCTATTCTTAAGAAAAACAAGTAATATTGTTTGAGTAGAAGCGATGGTTGGTCGTTAGATCGACCATCGTTTTTTCATAAATAAAGATGCTTTGGCACGCTAGACTTCGTATAGGAGTTGGATAAGATGAAATCGCTATCACTTAAAAACAACTTGGTTGGCTACACCTTTATTGGTCCATTTGTTATCGGATTTTTATTGTTCACCTTAGTACCCGCTGTCGCATCGTTATATTTCTCGGTTACCGATTATGATCTCTTATCGACACCATCCTTTATCGGATTAGAGAATTACCAGACGATGTTTTTTGATGACTCGAAGTTTTGGGCATCTCTAAAGGTAACTTTTTTATACGTATTTATCGGTGTACCGCTTAGATTGGCCTTTGCATTATTTATTGCGATGATCTTGAATACAGCCTCGAAAGCAATCGGGTTATATCGGACCGTTTATTATCTTCCTTCGATTATTGGCGGAAGCGTTGCCGTATCGATTATGTGGCGCAACCTTTACGGCGACGAAGGGGTTATAAACATTTTTCTGAATGCACTCGGTTTAGATAGCGTGAGATGGTTTGCTGAACCTGCAGCTGCGCTGTGGATGCTCATTACATTGTCCGTTTGGCAATTTGGATCGTCGATGCTTATTTTTCTAGCAGGTCTCAAAAATATACCGCCAGAATTGTACGAAGCTTCCAATGTGGATGGAGCGGGTCCAGTCGTTCGCTTCTTCAAAATTACTTTGCCAATGCTCAGCCCGATCATTTTGTTTAATACGATCATGCAAACCATCGGAGCATTTATGACCTTCGTTCCAGCTTACATTATTTCAAAAGGCGAGGGCGGCCCGTTAGACGGCACACTTCTTTATTCCCTTTACTTGTTCCGTCAAGCATTCGTTTATTTCGATATGGGATTTGCTTCAGCAATGGCGTGGGTAATGCTCATTATTATCGCTATCCTAACAGGGATTTTGTTCTACACCTCTAAAAAATGGGTTCATTACGAGTCGAAAGGTGGCCATTAAACATGACATTCAAAAAGCTGAAGTGGCCGATCTACCACATATTTGTCGCAGCGCTCGCGTTAGTCATGGTTTACCCGGTGTTATGGCTGTTAATGAGTTCATTTAAGCAAAGCAATCTCATCTTCGCAACGGCTGATTCACTTATACCACAGCCTTGGATTTGGGAAAATTATAAAATAGGCTGGGTCGGCATAGCAGGTCAGTCATTCGGCAATTTTATTATGAATTCTCTAGAAATCGTTGTTATTTCTACCATCGGAGCTGTATTATCATCTGCATTTATCGCTTTTGGATTTGCAAGACTTAATTTTGTGGGGAAAACGTTTTGGTTTGGAATCATGATGGTTACGCTCATGCTTCCCCATGATGTTGTACTCGTTCCGCAATATATTTTGTTTGCGAAGCTCCATTGGTTAAACTCAATTAAACCTATTGTTATCCCGCAATATTTCGGCATTCCGTTTTTTATCTTTTTACTCATTCAGTTCATCCGGACCATTCCGAATGAGCTCGACGAAGCAGCAACGATCGATGGCTGCGGGAAGTTCCGCTTGTTTTTCCGAATTATTTTGCCGCTTGTCGTTCCAGCTCTGGCTACCGCTTCAATTTTCTCGTTTTACTGGCGCTGGGAAGACTTGCTCGGACCGGTTTTATACTTAAATCGTCCAAGTTTGTATCCAGTGTCGATGGGTCTGAAAATGTTTCTCGACAGCGATACCGTCTCCAACTGGGGCGCTATGTTCGCGATGTCAATCGTCAGCCTTATACCGGTGCTCGCCATTTTCTTCGCATTCCAGAAGTATATTGTTGAAGGTATCAGCACCAGCGGTTTGAAATAGACATTCAAAATGAAATAGGGGAGAGGAAGATGGAAATGCCACAGCTTCAATTTGACGAAAATCATATTAAGGACGTTATAGATCGTGTTGTAGATCGCACATTCAGAATGGATTTTAGCTGGGATTGGCCGGGCGGTGTTGCTTTCTATGGGGTTGCGGAAGCGTACGAGGCAACTGGTAATGAACGTTATATTCAGCTTTTGCAGGAATGGATTGATGAGAAGCTGGAAGACGGCTTGCCGAAGCTATCTGTCAATGGAGTATCCATAGGTCATGCTTTAATTTCATTGTACAAAGCAACTGACGAGCAAAAATATTTAGATGTCGCCATTCAAATGGCCGAATACTTAAAAAATGATGCGGTACGATTCGCAGATGGCATTTTCCAGCACACGGTCAATTCAGAAACGTATAATTTTCCTGAGCAAGCGTGGGTGGATACGATGATGATGGCGGGTTATTTCCTCGTGCGTATGGGACATTTGCTCGGGCGAAACGATTATTTGGAAGATGGCCTGAAGCAGTATCACGGTCATGAGCATTTTTTACAAGATCCCGTTTCGAACCTTTACTATCATGGCTGGGACAATATTGCAAAAAATCATATGTCCTCGATTTTCTGGGCACGTGGAAACTCTTGGGCTGCTCTTACAATGGCAAAGGCATTGCCGCATATAGCCGTTCAGCATCCTTCATTTATGATAATTGAAGGCTCAATGCGAGATCAGCTTAGTACATTAGTGCGTATGCAATCCGAAAATGGGCTATGGCACACGGTTTTAAACGATGATAGCTCCTATCATGAAACGTCGGGTTCAGCAGGAATTGCGACTGGATTATTCGCATTTGGTTCCTTATACAACAAATACATTCAGCGTTCGATCGAAGGTGTTTTGAGCCAAATTACAGAGGACGGCGCAGTGCTGAATGTATCAGCCGGAACAGCAGTTATGAATGATTTGCAGGGCTATCGTGAAGTGGCTCATAAACGTGTACAAGGCTGGGGGCAAGGACTTGTGCTTGCGTTTTTGGCGGAGCTGTTGAATTCCAAGAAACGTGTTTTTTAAAGAAATGCATCTTGTTTCAAGTTTAAGATTTATGTTAAAGTAGCACTAATAGATAGGTTATCAGGAAGGCATCCTGATGCGGTTTGTAACTTACAAACGGCGTCGGGATGCCTTTTTTTGTTCGTATTTTATGCTGGAGGGATCGATATGGAAGGTACGGAAATGATATTTTCGCCATATGCAATGGGATCTGTGGTGGGGGATCGATACCGGATTGTCGGCATTCTTGGGCGAGGCGGGATGGGAGTCGTGTACGCCGCTGATGATTTGAAGCTCGCAAGTAAACGAAGAGCTATGAAAGTCATTGCACCGCTGCCAGGCGGTCGGAAATATGCAGAAGAAGCACAAATGATGATGAGGCTGGAGCATCCGCAGCTTCCTTTAATGGTCGACTACTTCCCTCCGAATGAGCTGCAATTCGAAGCACTGGTAATGGAATACATTGAAGGCTGCACGATTACAGATTTATTTCGTTCAAACGGAGCACAGCTAACCTTTACAAACATAATTGATATCGGATTACAGCTATGCTCTGCGATTCGTTACTTGCATGAACATACGCCTCCAATTATTCATCGTGATTTGAAGCCCTCAAACGTGATGATTGACAAAAAAGGAAATGTGAAGCTAATTGATTTTGGTATTTCACGCCAATATATTACCGGCAAGGATAAAGACACCGTTCAGCTTGGAACGTATGGCTTCGCAGCGCCGGAGCAAGCAGGAGCAGGGCAAAGCGATGAGCGAACGGACATTTATGGACTCGGTGCGCTGCTGTATTTTATGGCTAGTGAGGGAAGTATTTATCATCAAAAAACGGGCTGGACAGCGGATTCTGCTTTATTTACATCTTTGCAGCCAGACGTTCCGAAAGCCTTTAAGCTTGTGCTAAAACGTTTACTTCAACCCGATCCCCAATATCGATATGCAACTATAGCTGAAGCGGAGAAAGCGCTAGAGGTTTTTGTAGAGCCTGATAGCGACAATAAGGTGTTCTGGAATCAACTAAAAAGCAAACCCTGTACACAATTAAATCAGAAGCTGATCGGCTTATTATCTTTATCCTCAGGTGCAGGGTCTACCTTTTTGACGCATGCACTTGCAGTCCTGCTTGGGAGGCAAGGCGCTTCTATAGCAGCAGTCGAATACGACGATACTAGGCCTGAATGGCACGCATGGTTATCTGGGCATAAAAGCATCAGTAATTATGAACAGTCCGGTCAGCTAACACAGGATAAACGTTATATCCACTATAAACATAATGATTTAGCAGTAAATTGGTTTTCATTTCATTCTGAACTAAGATCCGATGATGCTAAATATGATGCTATGGCTTTTGCACAAATGCTTCGGACTTCACCAACTATGTACCAGCTATTCGATTTCTCTGGCAGTTGGAAGGAGTCTAATGCTATATCCATGCTGAAGCAGTCGCATTTCCTATTTGTAATTGGTGATCCTGCTGTGGTTAAGTGGCAAGCGAGCGAATTAAAGCTGCTAATGGACTTGAAGCAAAAAATGAAAGCCACAGGCGGAAAATTATTTTATATCGCCAACAAGGATCTGAACTACCATGGTCGGAATGAATGGCTTTCCTTATTTCCCGACAAGCCATTAGCCATCGTGCCGCGACTTCCGGAAGAGACGCTGCTTTCTTTGCAATGGAAAGGGCTCTGGGCAACGGATGAATCGCGCTTAAATAAACGATTAAATCATGCGCTTTCGCCCATTTTACAGCTCCTTTATAAGGAAATGAACACAAAATGACCATTTTTGTGGTACAATGATACGGGCAAAACGACACATTTCACAAGCTATAACTATGGTTCATATATGAATGGAGATAAAGACAAATGAGTTTGTTAACAGTTGAGCAATTATCACATACGTTCGGAGATCGTGTGCTTTTTAAAAATGTAGCCTTCCGTTTGTTGGATGGAGAGCATGTTGGCCTAGTCGGTGCGAATGGTACAGGCAAGTCAACACTGATGAATATTTTAACAGGCAAACTGTTGAAGGATGAAGGAAAGGTCGAATGGACACCGCGTGTTCGTTACGGCTACTTGGATCAACATACGAAGCTTGAAGCAGGTAAAACGATCCGTGATGTACTGAAGGATGCTTTTTTACCTTTGCTGCTATTGGAAGAAGAGCTAAATAACATTGCAGCTCAAATGGGCGATGCAGATTCAGATAAATTAGATGAGCTGCTTACACGTATGGGTGAGATTCAGGAAGAGCTGGAGATCGGCGATTTCTATTTAATTGATGTAAAAGTAGATGAGATGGCAAACGGGCTAGGTCTGAATGCGATTGGACTTGATCGTGATGTTACTGCACTTAGCGGCGGTCAGCGGACAAAGGTACTGCTAGCGAAGCTGCTTCTTGAAAAACCAGGTGTTCTACTGCTCGATGAGCCTACGAACTATTTGGATGAAGAGCATATCAATTGGCTAACTAACTATTTAAAAAACTACCCGCATGCGTTTGTTCTTATTTCACATGAAACGAGCTTTATGAATCAAGTGGTCAACGTGATTTACCATCTTGAATTTACGAAGCTGACACGCTATTCGGCCAATTATGATAAATTTCTTGAAATGGCTGATCTGAACAAGGCGCAGCACATCGATGCATACGAGAAACAAAAGGATTTTATTAAGAAGCAAGAGGATTTTATTCAGAAAAACAAAGCACGCGCTTCAACATCAGGACGTGCCAAAAGCCGTGAGAAGCAGCTTGATCGTATTGATCGTATTGATAAACCGGAAGAAGCGGCAAAACCAACGTTTAACTTTAAAGAATCGAGAACGAGCGGCAAGACTGTATTTGAAGCAGAAGGCATGGTCATTGGCTACAATAAACCTCTGCTGCCAAAAATGGACATGGTCATTGAACGTGGTGATAAGATTGCTATCGTAGGATGCAACGGCGTTGGTAAATCTACACTACTCAAAACCATTTTAGGCGTAATTCCAGCGCTTGACGGCAAAACCTATCTGGGCGATTATTTAAATCCTGCTTACTTTGAGCAAGAAGCAAAAGCTCCGACGATGACGCCGCTTGAGGATGTATGGGATGAGTTCTCCTTCATGACCCAATCAGAGGTTCGGGGTGCCCTTGCACGCTGTGGCTTGAAAAATGAACATATTACACGTTCGCTTAATCAGCTCAGCGGCGGCGAGCAAGCGAAGGTTCGTCTATGCAAGCTTATGATGCGCGAGAGCAACTGGATTCTGTTCGATGAGCCGACGAACCATTTGGACGTTGTGGCTAAAGCGGAATTGAAGCGTGCTCTTAAGGCTTATAAAGGAACTGTCGTGCTTGTATCTCATGAACCGGAATTTTACGAGGATATGGCTACCAAAACATGGGATGTAGAAGCCTGGTCGATGCAAAACTAGGAGTGGTTTTAGCTTAATATCCTTAATCTTCGTGAAGATAAACACCTTCCGTGGCAATTGCCGGTCTACTCTTCTTGTAGATCGGCTTGCTTGCATTTGTGATAGGTCTTCATTATGATAAATTTAACCGTATTTATAGAAGAAGATATGGTTGATTAACGGCATTAATATTATTTACAACTGGAAGCAGGTGAACCTCTAGAATGAAAGAACGTATTCTAGTCGTCGAAGATGAAGCGGGTATTTCCCGAATTTTACAACTTGAGCTTGAGCATGAGGGGTATACCGTAGGGACTGCCGCTGATGGCAGAACCGGATATGAAATGGCTTCGACAGGTGAATGGGAGCTTGTATTGCTCGATGTCATGTTGCCTGAGATGAGCGGAATTGAAGTTCTGCGATTACTGCGACAAGCAGGAAATCCTGTACCTATTATATTGTTGACTGCACGCGACACCGTACCGGATAAAGTAAGCGGATTCGAGCATGGAGCAAATGATTATATTACTAAGCCGTTCGCAATGGAGGAGCTGCTGGCGCGGGTTCGCAATATTTTGCGTATATTCCAGCAGTATCCGAAGGAAGCGGAAGGATCCGACATGATCAAGGTTGGCGACTTAACGATCGAGCTGCGCACGCGTAAAGTATATCGCAAAGATATTTTGATCGAGCTAACGCCGCGTGAATTCGAGCTGCTCGTATATCTTGTGGAAAACAAAAATGATGAGAAATCGCGTGAAGATATTTTATCCGAAGTTTGGGGATATGATTTTATCGGTGAAACAAATTTAGTAGATGTTTATATCCGTTATCTGCGTCAGAAGTTGGACAAGGGTTATCGTCATAAGCTTATTCATACGGTTCGAGGAGTAGGTTATATGATAAAGGAGCCCGATGCATGACACTCCGCAAACGGTTTACGCTTTTCACCATTTTTTGGCTTATATTTATTTTGATTCTATTTAATATTTTTGTGTATTTCTATGTGATCAAAATAACGACTGAAAGTGAAGAAGAGGTCATTGCGAATAAGGTGAATCTCATGCTTGAGAATCCCCGAATTCAGAGCGGCCGAGGATTAAACTATCCGGAGCTGCTCAATGAGTATTACAACGTAAACGAAATGATTCGCATCATTGCGCCTAATAACCGGGTTGTAAATATAACAGGAACGGATGAGCTGCTGCAGCAGCTGCCAGCGACCTTTGAGGTGCATCACCATACCGGGATGATCACGAAGGGCGGAGAACGAATTTTGTTCATGCGAGTTCCGCTATATGACGGCAATCGAGTTATTGCAATGCTTGAAATTAATCGAATACTAGATGAATTGGACAATTATTTGCAGGTGCTGGTCGCAGCGTTAAGCGTCACGAGCGGCGGTGCCATTTTGTTTGCAATATTCGGAACCTATTGGTTTACTTCAAGACTAACGGCGCCCATTCAGCAAATGGTTAATACGATGCGAGAAATTGACCGAAGCGGGAAGCTTAGACAAATTGAGCTTAGCAACCGCGAGGAATCTGCTGAGCTTCTGCAGCTCGTTCGTGCATTTAATCAGATGATTGAACGACTTGACCGCACATTTGCTAAGCAGAAGCAATTCGTAGCAGATGCTTCTCATGAGCTCAAAACCCCTCTAACTGTTATCAGCAGCTATGCTGGTATGTTAAAGCGTTGGGGACGTGATGACGAGAGCTTACGAAATGAAGCGATTGAAGCAATCGATAAAGAAGCAAATCGTCTGCAAAACTTAACAAAATCCATGCTTATGCTTGCTGAGGCGGAGCAGGAGGATTGGCTGAAGCAGGAGCTGTTTGACGTTGTTCAAGTGGTTGATGAGCTAGCAACGATGCTGCAAACGACGTTCGGCAGACCGATTCGAGTGAAAGCAATGTCCAAGGCGGTTCGTATGGTTGGAGACAAGGACAAAATCAGGCAGCTGCTCGTCATTTTGCTCGATAACGCGATTAAATACTCGAAGGACCCGATCGATATTACGATTACACTCGTTAGACATATCGTGAAAATCGAGGTTAAGGATAAAGGAATGGGCATTCCAGAAAACGAAATTCCGCATCTATTCGAACGCTTCTACCGTGTGGATGGAGCCAGAAGCCGCACAACAGGCGGAGTAGGTCTCGGCTTGTCCATTGCGAAACGAATCATTGATTTGCATGAAGGAAAGGTAGATGTGTTTAGTCTGCCGGATTTAGGCACGACGATTACTTTGCAATTTAAACAGCGCAAACAATAACGATACGATTGGAGGATTTAACGAATGAAGTTTCGTACGGCAGCCGTTCAGTATAAGCTTGCTGATATTAACTCGTTTGAGCAATTCGCAGAGCAAGTAACACATTATGTACGCAATGCCTCGGAATACGGGTCACAATTTATTTTGTTTCCTGAGTTTCTGACAACCCAATTGATGTCCATTGGAGATGAGCAGGGCGTTGCGCTTCCTATTGACCGGCTTCCTGAATTCACGGAGGATTATCTTGCTCTCTTTCGCTCACTAGCTGCTGAATATGAGGTTTATATTGTTGGAGGCACCCATGTGATAAAACAATCGGATGGAAGTTTGCGCAATGCTGCGCATCTCTTTCATCCCGATGGGAAAATTGACGTTCAGCATAAAATCCACATTACGCCACCAGAAGTAGAAGGCTGGAATATGTCGGCAGGTGAAGGTCTTGAGGTATTCGAGACCGCATATGGTACCATCGCGATGCTTACTTGCTACGATATTGAATTTCCTGAAATCGTTCGAATGGCTCGCGCTAAAGGTGCGGATGTCATTTTCTGTCCATCGTGCACAGATGATCGTCATGGATTCTATCGCGTAAGATACTGCTGCCATGCTAGAGCTGTTGAGAATCAGGTATACATTGTAACGACGGGTACAGTTGGCTCTCTTCGTAAAGTTGATCTGATGCGTGCAAATTTTGGTCAAGCTGCTATTATTGCTCCGAACGATATTCCATTCCCGCCAGCCGGTATATTAAGCGAAGGCATCATCAATGATGATATGCTCGTCGTGGCTGATCTTGATTTATCTTTGCTTGAGGAAGTCAGGCTGAAGGGTTCTGTTACGACGTGGCGTGACCGCCGCACCGATTTGTATACCGATTGGACTTGATTTTTATCTTGTTTAGCGAAGAAAGGGGGAGACAGTGATGCGTAAGGAGCTGTTCTTGTTCATCGATGGAAAACCGCAAAAAGCAGTCATTCGTAATTACAAACCAGCAGATTTTGATGGATTGATTGAAGTTCAGCGGCTAAGCTTTCCCCCACCTTACCCACAGGAGCTTTGGTGGAACAAAGAACAATTAACTGAACATGTGAACCGATTCCCTGAAGGTGCCTTATGCGCAGAGGTTGATGGAATGATTATTGGCTCCATGACCGGAGTAACCATCGATATGATTGATTATGGCCATGCACATAATTGGGAAACGATTTCTGACAGTGGTTATATTCGCAATCATAATTTAAACGGAGACACTCTGTATGTAATAGACCTTTGTGTCATACCGGAGTTCCGAAAATCAGGCATTGGCAAATGGCTCATGCAATCGATGTATGAAACGGTTGTTCAGCTGGGACTTTTGAGATTGCTTGGGGGCGGTCGCATGCCCGGTTATGGGGCACTAATCCAGGAGATGACGCCAGAAGCTTATTTGGAAAAAGTACTAACTGGAGAATACAAAGACCCTGTCATTACTTTTTTGCTTAGATGCGGACGGATACCGATTGGGGTTGCTCTTGACTACTTGGATGATGAGCAATCGGGTAACTGCGCTGCAATCATGGAGTGGCGCAATCCATTTAAATAAGGAGATGTACATATATGCTAACCTATCATCGAATCGTAAGCATTGAGGACAAATATTTTGAACCATTACATAAGCTTCTTCAAACGATTTTTCCTCCTGAGGAAGTTCTTGCTTATGAGCTTTGGCGCGAGCCGCTTGAAGACCCAACCATTCATGTATATGTTGCATTGCATGAGGGGGAAGTCGTAGGTTCAACAGAATATCGTTATTATCCAGAGCTGCGCGTTGCTATGACTGATTTTACGATTATCGGAAAACCATCACTTGGCATCGGTCGGTTTCTACTCCGCAATCGAGAACAAGATTTGCAGAAGCTAGCTGATCAGTCCGGTACTGTCTCGCTTGGCATGTTTGCTGAGGTATACGACCCTTATCGCGCAGGTGAGCATGCATTTGGCGGAGTTTCACCTATGAATCCGATTGTGCGTCGCGAAGTGCTGTCGCATATCGGCTATAAGCGAATCGCTTTTCCTTATGTTCATCCTTCTTGGGACCATGAAGGCCAAGCTGTTGCTGAACTAGACTTATGTTTCCTTCCGAAAAATGAAGAGCAAACAACGATTGATGCAGCTCTAATCGCCTCATTCTTAGAAGGCTATTATGCCGCATTGCCAAACAAGCCGGAACAATGGCTTCAAATGATGGAACAAATCTGTGCATCGGAGTCGTTTGAGCTGCTGCCGCTATGACGAAGCTGATTTTTAGGGGAACTGGAGATTCCATGAGTGTGCCTCGCATTTATTGTGAATGCGAGGTTTGTGAGGAAGCACGGGACACACAGGAGAACCGTCGTTATAGATCGTCGCTGCAGCTGGAGGATCAAGAAGCTGGAACGGTGTGGATTGACTGTGGGTCGGACTTCGCAAAACAATTAGAGATGGCCTCACTGCGTGAGATCGACACACTGCTCATTACACATGCTCATTTTGACCATATCGGTGGATTGGTGGAGTGGGCAGACGCTTGTCGCTGGACGAAAAAAAGAGGTCAAGCTTACGCGCCCACTGAAGTCATTAAAGAAATATTAGATCGTTTTCCTTGGCTAAATCGGCAGATTGAGTTCCATTCATTTGACACTCTTATTATGCTCGGCAAATGGCGAGCATATAGCTGGCGAGTCAATCATGGGAAAAACGGCTATGCTTATGCATTTCGCTTCGAACATTCGGAGACAAATTGCAAATGGGTATATTGCTCTGATTCGATCGGCCTGACGGATGAGCAGCAGCAACATTTGGCTGATCTTGATTTGCTTGTACTAGGAACAAGCTTTTACGAAGAGCCTTTTGCTTATGAAACTCGTTCGGTCTATGATGTTGTTGAAGCTATCGAGCTTATCCAGAAGTGGAAGCCCAAACAAACCTTTCTCACACATATGTCGCATGATATTGATCTTCGGAGAGATTATAAGCTGCCCGATCACCTTCAATTTGCACGAACGGGCATGTCCATTTCTTTATAGCATTAAACAGTAGATTAAGTCTTGCTTGACAAGCTGCTTGTCTTTTATGTACATTAATTAAGAATCCTATTTTGGATTATCTTTTAACATGATGCTTAAAGGGGAAATTTTAATGTTTGCTGGTGTCCATAACTCATAAATTGGATAGAGTCAGATGAACGTTGGTCTTGCGACGATTCCCAGTGTGAATTCACTGAGATGCAAGGCTCTATTTCGTGATCTGACGCCAAGAGTTCTGGACATGAGGATTTCCGCCTGAAGCAATTCGACAGCGGCCCAATCACCGTGCTCTCGCAGCACGGTTTTTTTATATCCATTTTCATGTTAACGATTTTGTTAGCGGTGGAAGTGGTATTGGAGCATTTGTCGATCAAAGACAGGAATGGAACGCGCCCGCGTTCTGTTTCTGTCTTTTTTTTTACTCAAAATAGAGGAGGCCATACAGATGAATGAAGCATCTTGGCGAAGATTAGAGTTTGATAAGGTAAAAGCAGGCGTAGTGAGCAACACGATTTCACCTGCAGGACGATTGTTGGCTGAAAGGCTTGAACCAAGCACGAAGCAGCGGCAAGTTGAAGCGTGGCTGCAAGAAACGTACGAGGCTGCTGAACTTCTCGGAAGCGGAGCAAGCATTCCATTATCCGCAATGGACGGAATTGATTCGTTTCTGTCACTGCTCGGCAAAGGTAGAATTTATAATGAGCAGGAACTAGAGCAGTTGTCGGTATGGTTAACCTCTGTTGTGCAAATGAAAAAGTACATGTTCAGCAAACGTGAGATTGCGCCAACGATTTCCGCTTATGCGGAATCTATGTACGATTGCCCCGTACTTAGGGACGAACTAAAACGTTGTATTCGTTACGGCCAGCTAACCGATCAAGCTAGTCCTGATCTTGCCTACATCCGCAGACATATCTATGCAGCGGAGGACAAAATCCAGAAAAAAATGGAAAATGCGCTTAATAAGTATCGTACATCTCTGCAAGAGCCGGTCATCAGCAAGCGCCATGATCGATTTGTTATTGCAGTAAAGCGAGAGCATCGCAAGCAGGTGCCAGGGACAGTGTGGGATGAATCTGCTAGTGGTCAGACCTTGTTCGTTGAGCCATTAGACGCATCAGAGCTTCAGGTGGAGCTGCAGCAGTGGAAGGCGGATGAGGAGCGGGAGCGCACCATTATATTATCCCGATTGTCTGAATATACCGAGTCGTTCTCCTTTGAGCTATTTCGTAATGTAGAAGCCATGGCTTCATTTGACTTTATTACGGCAAGAGCGAAGCTGTCTAGGTCGTATAACGGTAAAAAAATTGAGTTATCCGATCAGCCAGTTGTAAGACTCGTCGGTGCACGCCATCCACTGCTAGGACAACATAGCGTACCGCTTCATGTGGAGCTCGGATACAAATGGAAGCAGTTAATTATTACTGGGCCGAATACAGGTGGGAAAACGGTAACTTTAAAAACCATTGGATTATTCGTACTGATGATCCAATCGGGCCTGCTGGTTCCAGCTGAGCAGGGGAGTGAAATCGGCGTATTCCAGCACGTTATTGCCGATGTTGGAGATGGACAAAGTTTGGAACAATCACTGAGTACATTTTCATCTCATATCACCGTTCTTAAGGATATGCTTCAAGCGGCTGGTCCGAGGGCACTGCTTCTGCTTGATGAATTGGCAGCGGGTACCGATCCATCAGAAGGGATAGCGCTCTCTATTGCACTATTAGAACAACTGTTGAAAAAAGGAGCATTAGCAGGGGCAACGACTCATTTTAATGAAATTAAAGCTTTTGCTGCCCGCACCCCTGGATGTCAAAATGGGAAAATGGCATTTGATGCGGAAACGTTAAAGCCGCTTTATCGCTTAGAGATGGGGGAAGCAGGCGAGAGTCACGCATTCGCGATAGCAAGGCGCTTTGGTCTGCCAGAAGAGGTGATGCAGCGTGCAGAACATCTGCTTGTGCGGAAAGTAGATCCGTCTCATGAAACACGCACAAGTGAGCAATCAAGAAATGAAAAGGAAGCTCAGAAAACCTCATCTTCAGCAGCAGCAGATTTTATTAACAAAAATTTAAAAAATGCTGATGAAACGAAAGCACAGAACCCGAAAGAAGCAAAAAAACCTTTTGAGAAAGGTGATGCAGTATGGATCTATCCTCTAAATAAAATGGGTGTAGTATATCGGCCTGCAGATGAACGAGGAAATGTGATTGTCCAAATTCAAGGGCAAAAGCTCACGTTCAATCATAAACGGTTAAAGCTGTATATCGCCAAAACGAAGCTTTACCCGGGTCAAAATGAGGAGTATGATCTCGATATTGTATTTGAATCAAAGGAGAATAGAAAAGCCCGCAAGCTGATGAATCGCAAGCATGTAGAAGGCTTAGAAATTGTTACAAAAGAGGATGAGCTTATCTAAAGGATTAATCTTGAAAAAACAAAGACCCGACAGGAGGATTAGTTACCTCGGTTGGGTCTTTTGTTGAAATCGTTAGTCACGACTTTGGATGACTAACAACAAGCCTTTTCTTATGGAGATGTTTCCAGTAGATGATACAAGGACATTGCTAATCCCGAGAGATTGACCAATCGTTAGCTCGGCGTCAGTCAGCGGATATTGAAAACCATCAAGCGTAATTCCTTCTACTTTTAAAGACAGCGGAAGCAATGAAACGTTCGGATATCCTTGCTGCTCAATGTTTAATTGCTCGCTAATCAAAGAAATTTTATTATGGTCATCAATGATCGTCATTTTCACCTGTTGCTGGGAAGAAAGCGCGAGCAGGTGGACATTAGCTAGGGAGTGATCAAATCTAGTGCCCAGCGCTCCAAGTAAAATGATTTCAGTAGGCTGCAAGTCCAAGGCGAGACGTATGGCCATTTCCGTATCGGTGTAGTTTTTGTCGATGGGGTCACAAGCTATCGTTTGACCGCTATTTTCACGAATTTCTAACAAATCTTCTTCTGATACGGAATCAAAGTCTCCGATCGAAATATCTGGTCTTCGTCCGTTCTTAATGAGGAAGCGAGCACCGCTGTCTGCTCCAATCAGGAGATCATCGGGCTTTATATGTGCAAGTGCCCAGGCGCCAAGCTGGCCGCCCGTGCATATTACGATGCGAAGTTGCATGATGAATTTTCCTTTCTTTTTGGCGAAATCTAATGTAATTCACTCCAGTATAATGCCTTTTGTTCTATAAAAACTAGAGGAGTGGAATAACTGTATGGATAAACGGATGAAATTCACGAAATTTGTCGTTGCGAATCCACATCCTCCCAGCTAAAATGATGAATGAAAGTACCGATGCAGTGATCGGTTCATGTACGGGAAGCGAGGAGCATTTGCTGTGAGTATGGACATTTTTGGTATTTTTAGCATTATCGGAACAATTGCCTTTGCAGTCAGCGGAGCGATTGTCGCTATGGAGGAAGAATACGATATACTAGGTGTGTTCGTGCTTGGACTTGTCACAGCATTTGGCGGCGGTGTCGTGCGTAATCTGTTGATAGGTATGCCAGTTACATCGCTTTGGAATCAAGGATACCTGCTCAAAATAGCTATCATTGCCATGACGATTGCTTTTCTATTGCCTGTTGACTGGATTCAGCGCTGGCGACGGAGCGAGGCGTTTTTTGACGCGATTGGATTATCAGCCTTTGCTATTCAAGGAGCGCTGTATGCAACGCAAATGAAGCATCCGCTTAGTGCAGTCCTTGTTGCAGCCATGCTGACAGGAATTGGCGGCGGAATCATTCGCGATGTGCTGGCTGGCCGCAAGCCGCTTGTGCTAAAAGATGAAATTTATGCCGTATGGGCCATGCTTGCAGGTCTCGCGATTGGACTTGGTTGGATAAAATCAACCTTGGAGCTCTTGGTTTTATTCGTTATTATTATTAGCTTCCGGATGCTATCTGTCTATTTCAAGTGGAAGCTGCCAAGACGCACGTTACATATTCATACTTCTAATGAACAGCAGAAAAGAGGAACATCATGAAAGCTCGTATTTTATTTGTTTGTCTCGGAAACATATGCAGGTCCCCAATGGCTGAAGCCGTTATGCGCCATCAGGTAGAGCAAGCAAAATTGACAGATCAAATTATGGTTGATTCCGCAGGAACCGGTGACTGGCATTTGGGTCATCCGCCGCATGAGGGCACGAGAGATCAGCTGGATCAGCACCAAATTTCACATCAGGGTATGAAAGCTCGGTTAGTTACGCCTGATGACTACAAAACGTTTGATTATATCGTATGTATGGACACAAACAATTTACGAGATGTACGCAAGCTGTTTTTTGGAGAAGGTAAAGCTACAGAAGAGGAAACCAAACGATTGTTTACTTTTATGGAGCTGCTGCCTGCGAAAGGAATAGCCGATGTGCCTGATCCTTATTATGAAAATAATTTTCCGTTTGTTTATGAATTAGTCGACAGCGGATGCAAGGAGCTTCTTAAACGGATAAAAGCAGATTTGCAATTAAATGAATAAATTCATTAAAAAAGCTGTCCAGCACTCCCGAAAGGAGCCTGCTGGACAGCTTTGCTTTTGATTATTCAACCTCAATGAAATAGGCGAGAGCTTTATCAAGCTCTTTTTGCCAAAAACCCCATTGATGCTTGCCGTCTTTTTCTTCATAGAAGACAGTAGCTTGATTAAGTTCAAGCAGCGCCTTGGCGTTGCGATTCAAAGCTACAAAATCAAATACGCCACGGTCCGTTTCATATGCATCCTCTTGCAGACCAACAATCATATAAATATTGAGCCAGCTAAGGTCTCCTGCTGCGGAAATGATGTTTTGGGATACGCCATAAAAAGCACCTGATAAGGACATGACACGTGTAAATAGCTGCGGGTAGGAGAGAGCTAAATGCAAGGAAACGGAGCCGCCGAGTGAATCGCCTGCCAATAATCGATGCTCTGGTTCTTGTCTTACCGCATAACGTTCCTCAACAAACGGAATGAGCTCTTCCGCGAAAAACCGAATGTATGCCTCGTGCCGATTGCCATCTGGCGTGTATTCCTCCGTGCGCTGCTTTTTGTCGACATCAACACCTACAATAATGAAGGGCTCAAGTCCCTCATCCAAAATCAATCGCGTCGCTGTAGTAGCAATTCGCCCAAAGTTGAAAAAATCTTCGCCATCCTGGCAATAGACGACCGGGTAGCTAAGCACCTCGTTATAACCTGGCGGCAAAAAGATACGTAAATTGCGGCTTTGTTCAGCCAAATATCGGCTTGGTACGGTTTCCTTTACTATTGTTCTCTTCAAATATCGCTCATCTGTCATTTCTTTCTCTCCTATCGGTTGAATTTATTGAATGGAAAACATCTGTTGTGGGTAAACAATAGAAAGACAATCAAAGGAATCACATCTATTTCTGTCTTGTTGTATTATGCTGTTATACTAATAAATAAAGTCTGTAGCATATACAATTTCTTAAAAGAATGATGAGAATCAGCGAAAAAACAACGGTTTTTGTGTTTTTTGCTTTGACCATTTTCATTAAACAGGTTTATAATAATTCTATAACAGAGGTAAACGATTTTCAAATATTTCGATTGAGGTGAGCGATCAAAATGAGCAAATTGCCATACGAAGTTCAAACGGAACCGGTAACTCCGCTATCTGTCTTGTCACTCGACGGGGAAGTTGTTAACCCGGACTTATTGCCGGCTTTGTCTGATGATCAATTAAAAGAAGTTATGTACCGCATGGTATTTACTCGTACATGGGATGAGCGTGCTGTTAATTTAGGCCGTCAAGGAAGACTTGGCTTTTACGCTCCAGTATCAGGTCAAGAAGCATCAATGGTTGGCAGCGAATACGCGCTAAACAAAGATGATTTCATTTGCCCAGGATACCGTGATATGCCACAGCTTGTATGGCATGGTTTGCCATTATATCAAGCTTTCCTATATTCTCGCGGACACCAACAAGGTGGTCAAATTCCTGAGGATGTACATGTTCTAATGCCGCAAATCATTATTGGCGCACAAGTATTGCACGCAACTGGCGTAGCAATGGCATTTAAGAAAAAGAATGAAAAACGTGTAGCTATCACTTATACAGGCGACGGCGGTTCGTCAGAAGGCGACTTCTACGAAGGCATGAACTTCGCAGGCGCTTATAAGCTGCCTGTCATTTATGTTGTACAAAACAACGGTTATGCTATTACTACACCTTACTCCAAGCAAACAGGCGCTTTGTCTGTTGCACATAAAGCTGTTGCTGCTGGTATCAAGGGTGTTCAAGTGGATGGTATGGACGTACTTGCTGTTATCAAAGCTGTTCAAGAAGCAGCAGAGCGCGGTCGCAATGGCGAAGGCGCAACATTGATTGAGCTTCTAACTTACCGTTTCCGTCCGCATTCCTTGGCGGATGATACGACTAAATACCGTACAAAAGATGAAGAAGCAGAATGGGCTTTAAAAGATCCGCTTGTTCGTTTCGGTAAATATCTAGAGAAAAAAGGCTTGTGGACTGAAGAAGACACAAACCGTGTGAAAGATGAAGCAAAAGCAACTGTAACTGAGCACATCAAAAAAGCTGAAGCAGTTGAAAAAATGACTGTAGCAGGCTTGATCGATAGCATGTTCGAAACAACACCGCAATACTTGGAAGAGCAAAAGGACGATTTTCAATAGAAGAGGAGGATCAGACGATCATGGCTCAAATGAATATGTTGGAAGCAATTCGCGATGCGATGCGCGTAGAACTTAAACGTGATTCGAACGTTGTCATCTTTGGTGAGGACGTAGGTAAAGTCGGCGGAGTATTCCGTGTGACAGAAGGTTTACAGGATGAGTTTGGTGAAGATCGCGTATTTGATACGCCTCTTGCTGAGTCAGCTCTTGCAGGTATGGCAGTTGGTATGGGGTTGCAAGGCTTCCGTCCAATCGCTGAAATTCAATTCGTAGGTTTTATTTATGAAGCGCTTGACCAAATGTTTGTCCAAGCTGCTCGTATGCGTTACCGCTCTGGCGGTCGCTACAACTCACCAATTGTATTCCGTACACCATTTGGCGGCGGCGTTAAAGCGGCTGAGCTGCATACGGATTCCCTTGAAGGTCTTGCTATTCAAACGCCGGGTATCAAGGTAGTCATTCCTTCAAACCCTTATGATGCAAAAGGCTTGATGATTTCTGCAATCCGTGAGAATGATCCTGTATTTTTCATGGAGCACTTGAACTTGTACCGTGCGTTCAAGGCTGAAGTTCCTGAAGGTGAATATACAGTTGAGATCGGCAAAGCAAATGTTGTTCGCGAAGGCAGTGACGTAACGATCATTTCTTATGGTCTTATGGTTCACACAGCAGTCAAAGCAGCAGAAGAACTTGAAAAAACAGGCGTGAGTGTAGAAGTTATCGATCTTCGCACACTGCTTCCGCTTGATATCGATACTATCGTTGCTTCAATTAAGAAAACAAACCGTGCTATTGTCGTTCAAGAAGCACAAAAAACTTCTGGCGCAGCAGCTGAAATCATTGCTCAAATCAATGAAAAAGCTATTCTGCACTTAGAAGCTCCAGTACTACGCGTTGCTGGTCCGGATACTGTATATCCGTTTGCTCTAGTTGAGGATGCGTGGCTTCCTACGGTAGCACGTATTTCTGCAGCAGTTAACAAAGTACTGAACTTTTAAAGGAGGTTAAAGCGGTGGCTAAATTCGAATATCGTTTCCCAGAGCTCGGCGAAGGTTTGCACGAAGGCGAAATCATTAAAGTGCATATCAAAGTCGGAGACACGGTTACAGATGATGACATTATTATGGAAGTTCAAAACGATAAAGCGATCGTCGAAGTGCCTTGCCCAGTAAATGGTAAAGTACTCGAAGTACTCGTAAAAGACGGACAAGTTTGCCACATTGGCGAGGTTGTTGCAATCATTGATGCAGAAGGCGAATTGCCAGAGCAAGCTGAACCAGCAGCAGCTGAAGCACCTAAAGCAGAAGCTCCTGCAGCGGCGGCAGCACCAGCAGTTGAGGCACCTAATGCTGAAGCTCCTGCAGCACAAGCAGCAGCTGCTCCTAAAGCAACTGGCGGTCTTGTACTAGCAACACCTAGCGTTCGTAAATTTGCACGCGAGCAAGGCGTAGACCTAACACAAGTAGGCGGAACTGGCAAAAACGGACGTATCACTCGTGATGACGTAACTGGTTTTGGCGGCGCTCCTGCTGTTGCAGCTACAGATGCATCTGCTCCTGCAGCTGAACAATCAAGCAACGCAGAAGTTGCAGCTAAAGGTGCTGGCGAAGCTAAACCTGCTGCAGTATCGGCTGGAACACCGTACCGTCCGGAAGAGCGCGTACCATTCAAAGGTATTCGCAAAATCATTGCTAACGCAATGTCGAAATCGGTTTATACAGCTCCACATGTTACGATCATGGATGAAGTTGATGTAACGGAGCTAGTAGCACTTCGTGCTAAATATAAACCTTATGCTGAGAAAAAAGGCTCCAAGCTTACGTACTTGCCGTTCATCGTGAAAGCTCTTGTGGCAGCATGCCGCGAGTTCCCTATCTTGAACGCAACGCTTGATGAGGCTAATCAAGAAATCGTTCTTCGCAAATTCTACAATATCGGTATCGCTACAGATACAGATAACGGCCTAATCGTGCCGGTTATTGAAGATGCAGATCGTAAAAACCTATTCAAAATTGCTGACTCGATCCGTGATCTAGCTGCTCGCGGCCGTGACGGTAAACTTGCTGCCAACGAGCTTAAAGGCAGCACAATCTCGATTTCCAACATTGGTTCCGCTGGCGGTATGTTCTTCACTCCAGTTATCAACTTCCCAGAAGTTGCAATTCTTGGAACAGGCAGAATTACTGAAAAAGCAATTGTTCGCAATGGTGAAATCGTAGCTGCTCCTGTAATGGCTCTTTCACTTAGCTTCGATCACCGTCTTATCGACGGCGCAACAGCTCAAAACTTTATGAATTACATCAAAACACTTCTGGGTCAACCAGAACTGTTCATAATGGAGGTATAAGACATGGTTGTTGGTGATGCTTCCCTAGATATTGACACTCTAATTATTGGTGCGGGCCCAGGCGGTTATGTAGCAGCGATCCGTGCTGCTCAACTAGGTCAAAACGTACTCATCGTGGATAAAGAACATGTAGGCGGCGTATGCTTGAATGTGGGCTGTATTCCATCGAAAGCACTTATTTCCGCATCACATCAATATGAATCAATCAGTCACGCTTCCGCATTCGGTATCGAAGTTGGAGAAGCTAAGGTTGACTTTACAAAAGTGCAAGAGTTCAAAAACGGCATCGTGAAAAAATTGACAGGCGGCGTTGCTTCTCTTCTGAAAGCAAACAAAGTCCAATATTTCCAAGGCGAAGTTATGTTTATTAATGAAAACGAAGCGCGTGTATTCAACGATCAAGAAGCGCCTCGCTACCGTTTCAAAAACTGCATTATCGCTACAGGATCACGTCCAATTGAACTAAAAGCTTTCCCTTTCACTGGCCGTATCGTATCTTCAACAGGCGCATTGTCCTTGCCAGAAATTCCGAAGAGCCTTGTCGTTATCGGCGGCGGCTATATCGGTATCGAGCTTGGTCAAATGTACTCCAAATTCGGCACAAAGGTTACAGTAATTGAAGGCTCCGACGCGATTTTGCCGGGCTTTGACAAAGATATGTCCAACATCGTTGCTAAGAAACTAAAAAGCACGAATGTGGATATCATTACTGGCGCACAAGCAAAAGGTGCTGAGCAAACAGATAAAGACGTTACTGTAACGTATACAGTTGGCGATAAAGAAGAGAAAGTAACTGCGGATTACCTGCTCGTAACGGTTGGACGTCGTCCAAATACGGATGGTGAGCTAGGTCTTGACCTTATTAACGTGAAGCTGTCCGATCGTGGACTAGTTGAAGTTGATGAGCAATGCCGCACTAACATTCCTCATATTTATGCGATTGGCGATATCATTGCTGGACCTGCGCTTGCGCACAAAGCAATGTACGAAGGCCGTATCGCAGCTGAAGCCATTTCAGGTCAATCCAGTGTTATTGATTACAAATGTGTACCAGCAGTTTGCTTCTCTGATCCAGAATGCGCAAGCGTTGGTTTCAGTGAGAAGGAAGCAAAAGACAAAGGTCATAATGTAAAAGTTGGCAAATTCCCGTTCGCAATCAATGGACGCGCAATGTCGCTTAATGCAAATGAAGGCTTTGTTAAACTCGTATCCGATGCAGACTCCGGTCTTGTACTTGGTGCGCAAATCATCGGTATTGAGGCTTCCAATATGATTGCTGAGCTTGCTTTGGCTATCGAAATGGGCGCAACTCTTGAGGATATCGCACTTACAATTCACGCACATCCTACACTTGGTGAAATCGTGCTTGATGCAGCTGAGGTTGCACTTGGCCACCCGATCCACACTTTCATTAAATAAATCGCAATAATGCTATCGTTTTGCGACAACAGAGGTCACGCGGCTCTCCAGCCGGCGGGGCCTCTTTGCGCTTCAAGAGCTTTAATCCAACAAATAGGAGGCGTACACGAGCATGGAACAATCAACGAAACTGGCTAGAGAATCACGAACAATTATGACGCAGCTGATCTTTCCTTTGGACACGAATCATTTTGATACGATGTTTGGTGGAAAGCTGATGGAGTACATGGATAAGGTTGCTGCGATCTCAGCCATGAGACATGCACGGATGCAAGCTGTAACCGCATCAACGGACAGTCTTGATTTTTTGGCGCCGATTCGAGTCGGAGAAGTTATTGAGGTTGAAGCCTTTGTTTCGTGGACACATCGCAGCTCGATGGAAGTGTTCGTGTCCGTTCAATCCGAAAATTTGTTCAGTGGGGAGCGCAAAACGACAGTTACTGCTTTTTTCACTTTTGTTGCAATTGATGATCATGGCAAACCTGCTATTGTTCCAACTGTCGTCCCAGAGACAGAAGAGGAGATAAAGCTGCATCTTTCCGCTCCTGAGAGGCATGCGCTGCGAAAGAAACGAAAACAGGACAGAAATCCTAGTTGATGATATAATTAATTGTTATTTTTCTGATTTTTTTTCATGATAGGGAGCAATGTCCAAATGAGCAAAAGCGAACAAACCTACCTGAATTTGTTGAAATATGTTTTAGAACATGGCACAAAAAAAGAAGATCGAACGGGGACTGGAACGATCTCTACCTTTGGCTATCAAATGCGTTTTGATCTTAGCGAAGGTTTTCCGATGCTTACAACTAAACGTGTGCCATTCAAATTAATTGCCAGTGAGTTGATTTGGTTTATTCAAGGAGATACGAACATTCGTTATCTGCTGCAGCATAATAATAATATTTGGAATGAATGGGCGTTCAAAAGATGGGTGGAGAGCGCATCCTACACGGGCCCTGACATGACGAATTTTGGTCTTCGGTCGCAAACGGATGCTGAATTCTCTAAAGTATATGAAGAGCAAATGGATCTCTTTAAGCAGCACATCTTAACGGATGACCAGTTTGCCGCTGAATTCGGGGAGCTCGGCAACGTGTATGGCAAGCAGTGGAGAGAGTGGAAGACGACGCAAGGGGATGCGATTGATCAGCTTAAGGATGTCATTGCGACGATTAAGAAAAACCCGGATTCGAGAAGACTGATCGTCTCCGCTTGGAATCCAGAAGACGTTCCCAGCATGGCACTTCCTCCTTGCCATACGATGTTCCAATTCTATGTAACAAACGGCAAGCTTTCATGCCAGCTTTATCAGCGAAGCGCTGACATTTTCCTAGGCATACCATTTAACATCGCAAGTTATGCCTTATTGACCCACATGATTGCACACGAATGCGGGCTTGAAGTGGGAGAATTCATTCATACGCTTGGAGATGCCCACATTTACACGAATCATTTGGAGCAAATCGAGCTTCAGCTCAGCAGAGAGTCTAGACCGCTCCCTCAGTTAAAATTAAACACAGACAAAAAATCAATCTTCGACTTTGCAGTTGAGGATTTATCCATTGAGAATTATAACCCGCATCCAACGATTAAAGCGCCGGTAGCTGTGTAAATTCATATTCATTTTTAAAAATGAAGAAAGGAGTTAACCATTATGAATATTACTTTGATTGCCGCTATGGATCGCAATAGAACTATAGGAATAGGAAACAAGCTGCCATGGCGTTTGCCAGCAGAAATGGCTTTTTTCAAGAAGATGACGATTGGTAAAACGGTACTCATGGGCCGTAAGACGTTTGAATCACTGCCTAAGCCATTGGTTGATCGTAAAAATGTCGTATTGACTCGTCAAACGGATTTCCACCCTGAGGGCTGTGAAATCGTACATTCGATTAAAGAAGCGCTAGAATTATATACAGCTGAAGAGCTTGTTGTTATAGGCGGTGCTGATATTTACGAGCAGTTTCTGCCCTTCGCTAATCAAATATTGCTTACAAAAGTGGAAGCAGATATTGAAGGCGGAGATGCATTTTTTCCTGCATTCTCTGATTTGCAGTGGAAGCTTGTGGAAAGCGAGAGCAGAGATAGTGATGAAAAAAACAAGTATGCTTTCACGTTTCAAACGTTTATTCGGTCGGAAGTATAGCTTTTTAAGGTAAAACCGAACGTTTGACGAACGATATGTCAGAAAGTGCAAATGATTGTACGCATAATCCATTACCTTCATAAGTACTTGAATGCTAGGATGTTGTAAAATAGTAAACGAGTGCTTTAGACAAAATATTCGTTTTCGCAGAAAGTTCGTTATTGAATATTTTAAGAATTCCCGATATAGTTTTAAAGAGAATCTAAGCAGTGTTAACGGGAAATATGGATGGAGGAAATGCGATCATGTCTACACCTACTGGTTTTATGGAATTTCAGCGCGAATTGCCGGCCGATCGCGACCCGCTAGAGCGTATCAAAGACTGGCAAGAGTTTCATAAGCATTTTTCGGATGAGCAGTTAAAAACACAAGGCGCTCGCTGCATGGACTGTGGTACACCATATTGCCACACAGGCATTGAGCTGGCAGGTTCGGTTTCAGGTTGCCCCGTAAACAATCTCATTCCAGAATGGAATAATTTGATTTATCGCGGATTATGGCGTGAAGCGCTAGACCGTCTGCATAAAACAAATAATTTTCCTGAATTCACTGGCCGCGTTTGTCCAGCACCGTGTGAGGGATCTTGTACGGTTGGTTTAATAGGCGATGCTGTAACGATCAAAACGATCGAACAAGCAATCATTGATCGCGGGTTTGAAGAGGGCTGGGTTGTTCCACAACCGCCAAAAGTCCGCACAGGCAAACGGATTGCCGTTGTAGGCTCTGGTCCTGCTGGAATGGCAACTGCTGCACAACTGAATAGAGCAGGACATACCGTAACCGTATATGAGCGCGCAGATCGCATCGGCGGCTTGCTAACCTATGGTATCCCTACAATGAAGCTTGAGAAACATGTTGTTCAGCGCCGTGTTGATATTATGGCAGCAGAAGGCGTTGAGTTTGTAACGAATACAGAGATCGGCAAAGATATTACAGCTTCTGAGCTAGTTAATAACTTTGACGCAGTCGTTCTTTGCGGAGGCTCGACAAGAGCTCGCGACGTTGAAATGGAAGGCCGCGATTTGAACGGTGTTCACATGGCAATGGATTACTTGAATGGCACAATTAAGAGCTATTTGGATTCGAATCTTGAAGATGGAAACTATATTTCCGCGAAAGACAAGGACGTTATCGTTATTGGCGGCGGAGATACTGGATCGGACTGCGTGGCTACAGCACTGCGTCACGGCTGTAAGTCGGTTACGCAATTCGGCACACATGCGAAAGCGCCGCTAGTGCGAGACAACGATAAAAATCCATGGCCGCAATTCCCGAATGTGTACACGCTGGATTATGCACATGAGGAAGCAAAAGCTCTATTTGGTGAAGATCCTCGCGCGTTTTCTGTACTAACGAAGAAATTTGTTGGCGATGGCAATGGAAACCTTAAAGAGCTTCATACTGTTCAAATTGAACGTACGGTTGATGAGACTGGACGTAAAATATATAGTGAAATTCCAGGAACAGAAAAAGTATGGCCTGCAGATCTTGTATTTATTGCAGTAGGTTTTGAAGGCCCTGAAACGACGCTGATTGAGCAGCTTGGTCTTGCACAAGACCGTCGTACAAACGTAAAAGCGACTTATGGCAAATACAACACTAATGTGGATAAAGTATTTGCTGCAGGCGACATGCGCCGTGGTCAAAGCTTAGTGGTTTGGGCGATTAATGAAGGTCGCGAGGCCGCTCGTGAAGTGGATAAATATTTGATGGGATCATCGATGCTTCCTTAAATATTGGTCGAGAGATAATAAATTTGATGGATGAGAAGCGCCTTAGGGCGCTTTTCTTGCTGAGTATGGGATCAATACTGTCCCGCATGATGAAGGCTGTGATTGTAAATATCAATTTACGGTTAGCGAGAAGGAACAAATAACAGTATTTAAACTTTAGCCGCACATTCAAGAAGAAATTCAAAAACTAAGCTCACTGTCCTAAGGAAACTTGTGGTAAAATCGGATTGAGATGACGCGAAGGGGCGATTCGTCATGGCAGCCGATGAAGCATATGTTTTGTCACCAACAGACGTTCGAAATATTCGAAGTTATGTACAACACAAATACGCTGCGCTGCCTGGGGAAAAACGAGCAGAAATTGTAGCGGATGCGGTCAAACGCATAATACATAAGCAATTACCGAATTTTGAGACCAGCGTTAAACGCTCCGTCACAGAAATGCTCATTAGAACAGCTGTTTTGGAACGGCAAAGACCGGTTAGAGCGGAAGACATTTTTCAAGCCTGTTTAGAGCTAGATCGAACTTCGGCAGAAATATATGATCCGTTCCATGATTGGTTGGAGGAGCAGCTGCTCATAAGCTGCAAGAAGCCTCTCATGCAGCGTGTAATGGACGAGCTCGTATTAAACATGGAGCAATCGGGTGTAGCTTCAAATGAGGCTGAGAATGGCCTTCTGACGCAGCTGAGAGGATTGCTTATTACTGAAGGTGCTGAACCGCGTAATATGACGCAAACTTCAACACAAGCAGAGGTCATTTCACTGCCTGCAACGATATGGAGCAATACGTTAGCACGTAGGATTAGTACTAGAACTTATATATACAGCACATTAAGCGTTCTATTAATTGCAGCTACTTTATTGTATGGCTGGTCTTTAAATTTACCGTCAGACAACAAGCTGCAGCCACCCGTTGTTATGAACCAAGTTCAACCTATTGTTGTCCCTGTAGACGGGCTGCCTATCGAGCTTCGTTATCAAGAAATTGATCAAGCGCGGTTGATCTCATTTTTAAAGACGAAATCATCCATACTAGCTGAGGAGCCTTATTTTGGAGCAATTATAACGGCAGCGCAAGCCTTCGATATTCATCCGGTCGTCTTATTCGCTATAACTGGACAAGAGCAAGGGTTTGTACCGAAAACGAATAAGCAGCATAAAAAGATTGCCAACAATCCTTTTAATGTTTTTCATAGCTGGCAGGATTTTAACACCAATATTAAGCAATCGGCAGAAATTGCGGCACGAACCGTATTTAACTTAAGCAAGGATAGGCCGGCAGAAGTAGATCCGTTTACATGGATTAATCGAAAGTATGCGGAAGACCCGAAGTGGTCGGACGGTGTACGTTCGATTTTCGCCAAAATCATTGCCTATATGGAGAAGCCGGCTATTAACACAGACCTTCCGTGAACCCAATTGGGACAACTCTCCCACTTGGGTTTGCTTTTTTCTATGGAGAAATTTCAAACTTGATATGGGGAAAAACATTTCTTTTTTGCGCGGAAATCTGTAAAATGTTCTAGTGGCTGTACAGTGCGAAACGTTTATTGCTAATTGTGGAGAGCGATAGGCGTTAGACTTTCGAAAAGCTTAATGAAGGAGCGATAATCTTTTGAAGACACTAATCATTGCGGAAAAACCTGATATGGGACGAAATATAGCAGCCGCAATCGATCCTAAAGCAAAAAATCACCGTTCCTACATAGAAGGCGAGCATTATATTATTACGTGGGCGATCGGTCATTTAATCGGTCTTGCAGAGCCTGATGCCTATGATGATCGTTACAAAAAGTGGAATATTAATGATCTTCCCATTATACCGACACAGTTCAAGCTCGTACCGAACAAAAAAACAATCGATCAGCTTAAGGTTATCGGCGATCTGGCAAAACGCAGCAACCTACTTGTCAATTCTTGTGATGCCGGGCGAGAAGGGCAATATATTTTTTCCCTCATCCAGCGCCATCTTAAGTTAAATCAACCCGTTAAGCGGCTATGGATTTCAGACCTAACACCTGAGACGATTCGAAAGGGTTTCGAGGAGTTGAAAGAGGGCGCCGAATATGAGAATTTGACCCGCGCGGCAACAGCAAGAAGCGAGGCGGATTGGCTAATCGGAATGAATGGTTCACGTGCTTTTACAACGAAGCATAATGTGCTGCTATCGGTTGGCAGAGTTCAGACGCCAGTGCTCGCCCTTATATATGATCGGCAGAAGCAAATTGAAGCGTTCTCCTCTTTGAAATTTTTTGAACTGGAAGGACATTTCACACAGGATGAAATGACGTACCGCGGCATGTGGCAGGCCGAGAGAATGACAGATCAAGCAAAAGTTGAGGCCGTTGCGGCAAAGGTTAAAGGCAAGGCTGGACGAATTGCGTCGTATGAAGTTAAGGATACAAAGGAGTATCCGTTTAAGCTATACGATCTTACTCTTTTGCAGCGGGAAGCCAATGGCAAATATGCTTTTTCCGCGAAAAAAACGTTGGATACAGCACAGGCGTTGTACGAGAAGCATAAAGTTATTTCTTATCCAAGAACAAACTCAAATTACGTGACTGAGCAGAACATTCCTGAAATGCACAAAACGTTGAATGCACTTCAAGGTTCCGCCTATGATGATCTCGTCAAAGGGGCTAATCGGAGCCTTGTGCATAAGGGGAATAAATTTATTTGCAACCCGACAAAGGTTGAGGATCACCATGCCATTTTGCCAACGAATCGTAAAGCAAATGGACTCAGCCCTGATGAGCAAAAGCTGTATGATTTGATCGTGCGAAGGTTTTTGTCGCAATTTTATCCAGCTGCTGAATATAAGGTTCACATCGTCTTGACTGAGGTAGAGAACGAAATGTTCAAAACGACGGTTAAGGAGCTTCTAAGCTTAGGATGGAAAGTCATCTATGCTGACCAGAAGAAGGAGAAAGCAAAACCTTCAGCCAAAAGCAAGGATAAGGAAGAAGCAGAGGACGAAGAAATTGAAGTAAATGAACCTTTCTCCATATCAGCAGATGCAGGAATTATCTGTTCGGATGCCATTGTGAAAGAGAAGGACACACAGCCTCCCAAGCATTACACAGAGGGCACACTGCTTAAAGCAATGGAGAGCGCAGGCAAACAAATTGAGGACGAGGATGTCCGAGATGCAATGAAAGATTCAGGATTAGGTACACCAGCTACGCGCGCAGCTACGATTGAGCGGCTGAAAAACGTTGGTTATGTGGAAATGCAGGGCAAAAAAATACAAGTTACACAAAAAGGTCGAACAGCTATTGAACTGATTCGTGGTGCTGGTATTGATTTGCTAACCTCTCCTGAGATGACGGGGTTGTGGGAGCGACGATTGAACGAGATATCCAGAGGAACAGCTTCGGATGGACAATTCATGGAAAATGTAAAAAAATTCGCGACGATGATCGTGGACAAGGTTCGCGTTCAATCACGAGCGGCCAAAACATCATTTGAGAGTGAAGCTCCTGCTTCCGTCAAAGGCACTGGCGGGAAGTCTGGTACAGCGACTCGCACCCGTGCAGCCTCAACTAAAACGGCTGGAGCGGCAAAAAAAGCGGCATCGGCTGCGTCTACTGTATCAGGCAGCCCTACTGTTATTGCCACTTGTCCAAGGCCAGGCTGTGGCGGTTCCATCTTTATGGGGCGCAAAGGCTATGGCTGTTCTCACTATAAGGAAGGCTGTAAATTCGTTATATGGAAAGAAAGCTTTGGCAGGAATTTGACGGATACTCAGGTGAAAGCTTTAGTCGAGAAGGGGAAGACGACTAAGCTGAAGCTTGAGCTTCCGGATGGTACGCCTGGAGAAGGAAAAATAGTGCTTAAAAATGTGGATACTGGAGAACTGGCAATCGAACAGTAGAGGCCATTTTTCTCGCATAGCAAAAACCCGAATTCGTCAGAAGCATCAAGGGACGAATTCGGGTTTATTTGTTTTTGTCATTCCATTATCGATTAACGTACCCGTGAATAGCGCCTGGGACATCCTTTAGATGATCCAAGGTTAAAAAAGCGCCTTTTGGTTCCACTTCAATCTGAATGATGTTATATTCCCATTCGGTTATCGCACGCATATGAATAGCGTGAATACCTGCTGTTAATGCAGGAACAACATCCGTTCGAATGGAGTTGCCAACCATCCATGTACTGTTGCGATCGAAGACACCATTGGACAAAATGGTTTCTAATGCGTCGCTGTTTTTGACACGTCGAATGTAAATGCGGGAATCGAAATAACGCTCCAAGTTTAATTTTTCAATCTTGCGACGTTGAATGGGCATCTCGCCCCCCGTATAGAGATGAAGCTCATGGCCGGCCTCCGCTAGTGAGAACAACGTTTGTTCCATATTTGGATACGGCTCGGTATCGTGCTCATATACACTTAAGCCAAGCTTCCATAGAAAGTTTTCTTCATTTGTTGATCTCTTGCGACCAGTCAAATGAGAGAAGTGAATGTAAGTATCAACAAACGATTGTGGGAAATGCTCGCTTTTAAATCCGAATACGGCTACGCCGGCAATATCGATCTCCATTTGCTTGTCTCGGATGGCTTGTATTGAAACGAGGGGAGAGCTGCCGAACCAAGTGGTCATCGCATCAATAAATTGATCAATGACCAAATAAAAGTATTTATTGCAGTGAATTAATGTATCGTCGAGGTCAAACATAATTTGTTGCTTCATGTATACGATCTCCTTTGCAAAACTTGAAACTGTATGATCAATCTACCGCAAGTGGCAGGGTCGAGTCAATGTAGGGTGTAAGAGAGGAACTGCTTTTACATACATATCCAATAATATCGGCATAATGATAGTGGAGGTGATTGCAATGGCTATCAACAAAAACGGCAATGGAGAATCTCGTCAAAATCATTCTACCTTGCGTGGACAGTCAGGCAAGCTTAAAACCGATAAATTCGCGAAGCGACCTGCGAGCTTAAACGGCATTAACAAACAGCTCCCTTAATGAAGCAAGTTTTTAAAAACACAGAAGGAGAGCTTGAATAGCTTCAGCTCTCCTTCTAATCCATGTTATGCATATTTAAGCTGTGAAGCTTTTAATTGATTCTTAATGAAAGCGATACGTCTGCGAACGTAGAAGTCCTTGCTGGCGCCCTTTAAATCTTTGGGAGTGATCACCTCCTCTGCAACATTATCGATGATAATAAGCCGTCCATCGGCGTAAAACTTAAAAGTTAAGTCGCGTCCAGGACGTTCATTCTCTACATATCGGAAATTTTCGCAGATGTTATTCATGGTGATCAGGCCTCCTTCAAAATGTTGAATTCGTCGATCATTAGAACGTTTGTTCTTGTTTTTATTATACCAAACATTTGTTCGTATGGAAACTGTTTTTTGTTTAACGTAAACTAGATTCATAGAAGCAGTTGCTGCAAACAGAAGGAGAGCGGAAAATGATCAAAGTAAAGAACTTATCCAGACGTATTCCCGGCGGGCCAAAGGTGCTCGATGATATTAGCTTTGAGGCTTATCCTGGCGACTTTATCGCCATTAAAGGTGATAGCGGAAGCGGGAAGTCCACACTTCTTCGGTGCCTAGCCTTGCAAGAAAAGTGGAGTGAAGGCTCCTATCAATTTGATGGCAAAGATATTTTCAAAGAAGGATTCAAAGGCAAGCTTAAAGTTCGGAGAGAGGTTGCTTATGTTGAAGAAAAACCTTTTCTATTCCCGAACAAGACGGGATTAAAAAATGTTATTATCGGTTCAATTTCACAAACGCCTGCTTGGCGGAGATGGACCGGGATGGTACGTAATGATGATTATATGGGTGCAATGGATATGATCGAAAAACGCGGCCTGCTTGATAAAGCACATCAGAAGGCGAGCACTCTTAGCGGGGGCGAACGGCAGCGTATGGCTATTGCAAGAGCACTCGTTCATGGCGCTAAAGTCATTGCAGCCGATGAGCCGGTTTCAGGTCTTGATCCCCATACAGCGGATCAAGTTCTAACTGATTTGAAAGCGCTATGCAAGGAGCAAGGCGTTATTGTGATTGCTGTTATGCATCAGGGGGACTGGGCGGAGCGATTTGCTGATCAAATTCTCGGCTTGAAAGACGGTAAACTTGTTCTTAACGTAAGCGGCAGAAGATTGACTGAACGCGAGAAGGCACTCCTGTGAACGAGATCGTACTACGCCTCATAACAGAAGCTGAGCTCGACGCTGCTATTAAGCTAGAACAAAAATGCTATTCTCCTGAAGCTGCTGCTACCATGGCAGGGTTTCAATTTCGCTATAAGCATTATCGTTCATTTTTTTGGTCAGCTTGGCTTTGCGACCAATTAGTTGGAATAACAAACGGCATCCGTACTTCACAGACTGATTGCGGTGATGAAATGAAGGGGAATCAAGCTGATTTTTTTGAGGGGAACAACTTTTGCATCCTTACTATCGCTGTTGATGCGCATTATCGCGGGCGTGGAATCGGCACTTTGTTGCTGAGGAAGCTGATCGAACAATGTAGTTCATCACATATTGAAACCATTATACTGATGTGCGAAGAGCATTTGATTCCGTTCTACGAATCGGAGCAATTTGAGAGTAGAGGGGTGTCCGCTTCTACGCATGGCGGAATCGTTTGGCATGAGATGAGACGTGTATTGCATACAATGGAGCATCTTACCGAATAGGAAGGTGTCTTTCATATGTCATTTCAACCGCCAGTCGTTATCCAAACGGCAAAAGCTGATTTTCCGAAAGCCGAGCTGTCATTGCCTTATGTGAGCGGAGGCAGAAGCGAAGCTGCAGATAAAAAGATCAACCATACGATTCATCATACCGTGCAGCAGATGGTTCATAATCAAGGCTCGCTTGATGATCCGAGAGCGCAGATGCTAGGTTATTTTGAACAGAAAAATAATCAAAAGGATTATCTTAGTCTTTCCTTGTTCAATTATGCCTTTACTGGTGGAGCTCACGGCTTGACGCTTCAGCAATCGCTGACTTTTAAGCAATCGACAGGACAAACCTATACGCTGGCCCAGCTGTTTAAACCTGGGTCGGACTATGTTGGGCGGATAAGCGCTATCGTAAGCGCACAAATCTTGGCAAGAAAGATTGATACGCTGGAGCCTTTCAAATCCATAAGACCTGACCAGGACTATTACGTAGCGGACCGTTCACTTGTCGTCTATTTCCAGCTATATGAGCTGGCAGCTTATGTGTTTGGATTTCTGTATTTTCCGATATCCGTCTACGAACTGCAAGATATCATTAATGAGGATGGTCCACTTGGACCGATGCTGGTTAATGACTAATTCTGAATGAAACCATTTTCTCTTAGCAGTTATTCAGCCTAAGAACATAAGGAGACAACGCATTGATATATTTTCTCATATTATTCGCAGCAGCTCTAATTGTCGCGGTGTCGTTTGTCTTCTTTCACCAACGAAAAATGGAAAAGGAGCAGCAACGCTCCATCGAAAGGACGCCTGTTTTACCATCCGCGACAGTTACGTCAATATCTACGAATCGAATAGTAGATCAACCCCTTGCTGAGGCAGCTGCAAAAGCAACTATAAGCTCGATGCCTTATTCAGCAGATATGCTCTATAAGATTTTAGTTGTAGATGATCAACCCGCTATTCGAATGATGCTTGTTGAATTGTTTGCTGCGCAGGGTATCGATGTTTATGAAGCTGAAAGCGGCAGTATCGCCTTGGACATTTACGAGAAGCAGAAGCCGAATTGTGTACTGCTTGATTTGAAAATGCCCGAAATGGATGGAATAGAAATTTTGCGCGGGATAAGAATGCTGTCGCCAGAGGTGCCTGTCATTCTCATAACGGCATATGCAGATCCAGACATAATGGAAGAGGCGCTTGCGCTTGGCATTACACATTGTTTTACGAAGCCCTTTGATATCATAGAACTCAAATCACTCGTTTATGGAATACTGGAGCAAAGTTCTAATCAAGCTGAGTGAAAAAATAAAAATCAATCGACTCGCATCTTGATGGATGCGAGTGTTTGTTATGCGCTTTAATCATTCTTCCTTTTGCATGTGACATCCAAACCACTCATACAGTTACGTAGGAGGGTGATTGGATGATTTTATTGCTAGCAGGATTATTAATATTTGCGATTGTCATTGCCGTTATTATTGCCATTGCGTTCAAAGCGCAACAGTCCATTTCATTATCTAAGCATCAGAATCTAATTGTTTATGGCTTGCAGGCGCAGCTGCTACAGGACAAACATGATTTGCATCGTTATGGTTTAGCGCAGCAGCTTAGACGGCGGTTCGGCGGGTTATCATCATTTGGTTTATCGTTTAATGCGCTCGGTTTGATTGGAAGCGCAGCTTTTTTGTTTGGTCCAGCGATCGGAGAGGGGGGGCCGTCGGTTATTGGATTTGGTTTGCCCATAATCGCTTTATTTGCACTTATTTTAAGTGCATCTCTCGCAGAACTCTCATCTGTGACACCAACTGCAGGCGGAATTTATCATACGGCATCCTCATTAGGCGGGCGCTCATGGGGAGTGCGAGCAGGCTGGCTTCAAGCATCTGGACATTTAGCTATGCTTGCTCTGCTAAACTGCGCATGTGCAGCTTTACTGGACGGTTCTATGTCCGCTCGAATAGGTTATCAAACATCGGATTTCACTTTTTGGTGTGTCGTTGCAGTGCTGACTGCTTCCCAAGGTGCTGTGAACCACTTTGGAAACCGGATGTTAAGCAAGCTGCAAGCAGGCGGCGTTATACTGCAAGTATTTATTGCTTTATTCATTATTGCTGGGCTAGCTTGGCTTGCATGGCCAGGCAGCTATTCTCCTGTATTGATGTATCAATTTCAAAATGCACAGTGGAATGGTACCGTGCAGGCGGGATCATTCGTCAGCGGTACGCTCCTTTTGTTAAAGCTATTTATTGGCATGGAGGGCTCAAGCCAAGGATCGGAAGAAACAATTGATCCTCGTGTACGAGCACCGTGGTCGATTTTTTTATCTACTGCTTACACATTTGTTATTGGTTTTGTACTTCTGAGCTTTATGCTTATATCCATTCCATTGTCTAACGGACCAAGCTGGTTGGGAACGTTTCTACAAACGGCAGCTGCTGGCTGGGGCGGCACCAGTATGATCATTATTTTTGTCATTCTATCATTATGGAGCAGCGGACTGCAGACGATGACAGTATGCTCGCGGATTGTATACAGCCTAGCACGTGATGGCGCCTTGCCGCTGAGCCAACGATGGTCTAACGTGTCGGAGCGGCATCAGACGCCGATTCCTGCCGTCTGGTTGTGTGCGGTCATTTCATTAACTATTCTTCTCATTGCTTTTTTCAGCTATAGAGACGATACAATCATTTTTCTTCTAACTGCAGCGATAATATGTTTAAATCTATCGTATGCCATACCGATTGCCTGGAAAATAAAACAGGGGAAGATCCATGCGCGGTTGCATGCATCACCGTGGCATTTGGGCAGCTGGAGTATCCCAATCCATTTGGTTTCCATAGCTTGGCTGCTGTTAACGACGATACTAGCTGCTATATTCATCGATTATCGAGGCTCAATTGCAGCTTTTGTATTTCTTACATTGATCTCTTTCATGGAGCTAAGGTATCGGCAAAAACATGGGATGAGCCTGCAGAGCAGAGTTAATCGTTCACGCAAGGAGCTTTATTTTATGGAAAGAAAATTTCCTTTAAATTAATCTGTATGTCGATGCTGTGGGAAATAATGATGTACTCATTTAGGAAATAGTCGGACTATTTAAAAAACATTTCCCGGGGAAACGCAATAAGTAACAGAAAATAGAGGTTTTCGACAGCCAGTGGCTAACGCAAGTAGAATGTGTCGAAAGCGTTGCTGGTAAATTGAAAATCACAAAAGTTATTGATATAGTTATCTCTCTTTGCCAACATCTCCCTAAGAAGATTATAATAATCAAATGAGAGATCATTATAGGAGGAACGAAGCGAATGACACATCATATAGAAACGGCTAAACTTGTGTCACTAAATATAGGAATGCCGAAATCAATAACACACGGCAGTAAAGAAGTATTAACAGGAATTTATAAGCAGCCTTCACAAGCAACCCATGCTTTGAGCACTATAGGACTTGAGGGCGATGGACAAGGCGATACGATTCATCATGGTGGACCGGACAAAGCGGTATGCGTCTATTTCGAGCAACGATACGCCTATTGGCGTGAGAAATACGAGGAGCCATTTGATTACGGAGCTTTTGGTGAAAACTTTACGCTCTCGAGCTGGACAGAAGGGGATTTGTGCATCGGCGATATTATCCAGGCAGATGATGTGATCCTTCAAGTAAGTCAGCCAAGACAGCCGTGCTATAAGCTGGGGCTGCGGCATAAGCTGCCGGAATTGCCGGGACATGTTCAGCGTGAAGGCTACACAGGTCTTTATTTCCGCGTACTCCAAGAGGGCCATATACAGGCAGGGATGACGTTTGAAATTAAATATAAACATCCGGCCCGTAAAACGGTTATGGAAGCTAACCGTGTCATGTACCGTGATAAAGATGACATAAAGGGAATCAGAGAGCTGCTTGATGTGAAAGAATTGGCTGCGAGCTGGCAGGAACAGCTGGGGGCTCGTTTGACAAGATTGCAGCTTGATCAATAAGGAGGCTTGTCTGTTTTGACCGACACCATAGATTTTACAGCTTATTTAGATGCATATGCGTTCGCCGAGCCTTGTCATATTGAGAGCCGGGAGAGCGGAATGAATAATACGACCCGAATCATTTCGTCGGGAAATAAAAAATTTGTCCTGCGCATTTACAATAACCATAAGGATATTGATATTGTAAGGCTTGAACATGAGGTACTGAACGACTTGAATAAACAGAAGCTAGCCTTTAAGGTGCCGATTCCAGTTCAGAATAAACAAGGCGAAACGATTAGCGTTGCAACAGATGGCACCTTATCGTCATTATTTCAGTTTATTGATGGTGACCGACCGACGGTTTCAAACCCAGCGCATGTTTATGCGCTAGGCGTTACAGCTGCGAAGCTTTCTAGTGCTTTAAGCGGAATAAACCCAAAAGGCTTGCCGCTTTACAGCCCTTATTTCATGTTGGAAAATACATATGCTTTGATGGATGAGGAAGCTTTTTTTGCAATGGCAGAGCTTTCCGTAGATCTTAAAGGTAGAAAATCAAGCTTCATGGCCTTGCACGAGGAGCGTCTGAAGCTGAAAGAGGATTGTAATCAACTTGTCGGGCTGCCGGAACAATGGATCCATGGTGATTTGGTTTTTAATAATACGGTATGTCAAGGCGATGCGATCGTAGGTGTGCTGGATTTTGAATTTACGACTGTCGATGTTAGAGCGATGGAGCTTGCTGTCATTATTGTCGATATCATAAAACCAGATGACCTAAATATAAAAGAGAATGTGAAGCGTTTATTGCAGGGTTATCAGGATACGAATCCGTTAACTCTTCATGAAATTAAGATATTGCCGATATTAATGAAATTAAGATTGCTTGATGTAGCATTGCATTTTGCCATACGCTTAAGAGATAATTTAGATGATGAGGAAATACTTTCCGGCATTATCGATCAGTCAGCATTCGGCTGCCGCTGGATTAATGAACATTGGGAGGATGATTTTTCATGAGTTTAGCCAAAGCACTGGGATACGGCGAGAACGAAAAACTGCTCATTATTAACGCAGATGACTACGGAGTATGCCATTCGGTAAATGTCGGCATTCAGCAGCTGCTGCTAGAACAAACGGTGAGCTCGGCGACGATTATGATGCCTTGCGGCTGGGCGAGGGAAGCAGCGCTATGGAGTGCAAGGCACCCGCAAGTTGATGTGGGTGTCCATTTCACATTTACTAGCGAATGGGATATGTACCGCTGGGGTCCAGTCAACCGCAAAGGAAGCACAAGTTCGCTTGTCACCCATGAAAATTATTTCCCGAAGGACAGTAAAACCTTTGAGCTGAAAGCTGATCCAGAGCAAGTAAAAGAAGAACTTATCGCACAAATTGAAATGGCTTTAGCTATGGGGATGAAACCATCGCATGCGGACAATCACATGGGAAGCTTGTATGGGTTAGCAACCGGCAGAAATTTCTTATCTATCGTTCTGGATGTATGCGCTTCCTATGGCCTGCCTTTCCGTTTGCCGCGTAATTTAAGGCAAAATATTGGTCAAATGGCTTCTCCTGAGCTGGAAGAGCAAGCCAAACAGCTCGGAATGCTGGCGGATTCGAAGGGTGTTGTTATCCTTGATTATTTAATCGGCTTGCCGTTCCACTTGGAGGAGGGTGAAACATTTGATTCACTAAAGGCAAGCATGCAGCAGGTACTTGAGGGTCTGGAACCAGGCGTTTCTGAAATTATTATACATCCGTCTCTTGTAACCGATGAGCTGAATGCTTTTCACATGCAGCCTCTAAAGCGGGGAATGGAGTTTGAATTATTCCGTGATGCTGAGATCAAGAATACGTTGCAAAAAGAAAACATCCGTATGATTCGCTGGAGTGAACTGCAAAAACTACAGCGTGCTCGAACAGGCTTTACAACCTAACGAAGGAGTTGACTTATGTCTATTGAAGCGATAAAACAATTAGCCGAACAATTGAAATCTAATATTGGACGCGTCATCGTAGGCAAAGAGGAAGTTGTAGAACTAATGCTCATCGGACTCCTTACATCAGGGCATGTGCTGCTCGAGGATGTGCCAGGAACAGGAAAGACCTTGCTCGCTAAATCTATGGCCAAATCATTGGCTTTATCTTTCAGGAGAATTCAATTTACACCCGATTTGCTTCCATCGGATCTAAGCGGCATTCATT
Organism: Paenibacillus sp. FSL K6-3182; assembly: GCF_037976325.1. Lineage (NCBI taxonomy): Bacteria > Bacillati > Bacillota > Bacilli > Caryophanales > Paenibacillaceae > Paenibacillus > Paenibacillus sp. FSL K6-3182. The sequence goes on along the minus strand of NZ_CP150265.1, from coordinate 3,822,860 downwards.
TCTATAATCAAAAAATAAGCGAGTTTGAATTCAGAGCTGGTCCATTGTTTACTCATTTGCTGTTAGCAGATGAGATTAATCGTGCGACGCCTCGTACCCAATCGAGTTTGCTCGAATGTATGGAAGAGCGTCAAATCAGCATCGACGGTGAAACCAAATATTTGGAGCGTCCATTTATGGTTATTGCTACACAAAATCCAGTGGAGCATCAAGGAACCTTTCCACTTCCGGAAGCACAGCTCGATCGTTTTTTATTCAAAATTAAGATGGGTTATCCGACGACTGAAGAAGGTTTGCAGCTATTAAAACGTTTTAAAGATCATGATCCGCTTGCGGAGCTTGAGCCAGTTGCAGGAATAGATGTCATTCAGAAGGCACAGCAAGCCTATTCAGCGGTGAAAGTGAACGATGACATCCTTCAGTATTTGCTGCAAATCGTGGAGCAAACACGAAGGCGTGAGGAGGTTTCTGTTGGTGTCAGTCCGCGTGGCAGTCAAGCGCTGCTCCGCGCTTCCCAGGTACATGCCATTTTGCGAGGACGTGATTTCGTTACGCCTGATGATATAAAGGCAATGGCGAAGCCGGTCTTGTCCCACCGACTAGCCATTCGCGGCATGCATCGTACAGCAAATCAGGCGGAATCCATTATTGATGACATTATTCGTTTGACGGCCGTGCCTGCTGAAGCAGGCGTTACGGCTCGTTAGGCAGCCTGATGATTTTATTCTGGTTTATATTGGCTGCAATCGTCATTTTGTCACTACAGGGCAAAATATTTCAAAAGCTCGTATTGCGCCGTATCCAATATGAACGGCGTTTTACGAGCAAAACATGCTATAGCGGCGAGCAGGTTGAGATGATAGAAGAGATGGCCAACGCCAAATGGCTGCCGGTGCCTTGGCTGCGCGTGGAATCACAGCTCTCCACTCATCTGCATTTTCAACAGCTTGATAATTTTTCTGTGAGCAGCGGGCAGCTTTACCAGAACCATAAGAGCTTCTTCAGTCTATCGCCATATACAAAAATTACGCGCACACACCGCATTACCTGCGCAAAGCGAGGCTGGTACAAGCTTCAAACCGTCACGTTAACGGGCGGTGATCCGCTTGGTTTAACCCATTCGTCCGCTCAAATTGCGCTTCAAGGGGAACTGCTTGTTTATCCAAAGCCTGCCGAGGTGCCCATTCATGAGCTACCTTATCATAGCTGGCAGGGTGATCAATCGATTCGCCGCTGGATTATCAACGATCCATTCATTATTGCAGGCGTTCGTGATTATCAAGCGGGCGATACGTATAAGCAAATCAACTGGAAAGCTACTGCAAAAACAGGAAGCCTTCAAGTCCATCAGTATGATTTTACCGCGGACCGCAGACTGATGATTTATTTGAATGTGGACGATGTAGAGGGCATGTGGCGAAGCGTAACTGATTTATCGTTAATCGAGCTAGGCATTGAATGGGCAGCAGGGGCAGCTGAAGCTGTCATTCAGCAGGGCATGGAAGTTGGTTTTGCATCTAATATGCCTTTGACCGGCATGATGGAAAGCGTTCACATTGAACCTAGAGGCGGGCATGAGCATTTAATCGTTATTTTAGAGGAAATGGCGAAGCTCGATATTGAACGCACAGAGTTGTTTCATCATTTGTTGGAACGCGAAGCAAGAAGCGGCTTCAGTGAACGAGATGTGCTAATGATTACGGCTTATTGGAACGAAGAACTGGAAAAACAAGCTGAACAGCTTCGCTACAACGGCAATGCAGTCGCAGTTTGGATGCTGACAGATAAAGCTAAGCCAACGATTAGCGATGTTGGACAAGCGATATCAGGTAGCGGCAGAGAAGAGGTGATCGCGTGAATGAGCCCCAAAAGCGATCTTTTTCTTTAAATACCTTAGGTCAAGGCGTTATTGAACTGCTCTTTTATTTGCCCGTATTTATAGCGATAGCTGTTTACTTGCTGCCTGCTGGAGCTTTGTGGCCATGGATAGCAACGATTCCTCTCTGTTACTGGACGGCATCGCTAATCCTCGGAAAATATCCAAGATTACGATACGGCGTGAAGCTGCTTCTAGCTATTGCTATTGGGGCGTTGCATAGCAGTTTGTTCATTATCGCATGGGTAGGTAATGTGGATATCGTCCCTATGGTTGTATGCGGACTTGCTGCTGCTGTAGCAGCAATGAAGGGCATGTCGGCGCAATTGCGCGGATGGTTCAACTCATTTCCCAATACACAGATGCTGATTGGCGTGCTCCTTTATGTAGCTGTGCAGCCGTTAAAAATAATTGCGTTAAAAAAACTGATGGAGTACAACGGTGTTTTAATCGTTTGCGGAATTGCTGCCGTCATTATATTTTTCTTTTTTGCAAATGAGCGGCATTTGAACAGTGAAACAGTAGATTCAGGTAAAACGTCAGCTACTCTTGCTTTCAAACGCCAAAATCGTCTATTAATTATTGTAATCGTCAGCATCATTAGCATTCTTGCTCTTTTCCGCCAAATTCAGAAGATGATTGAGAGCTTCTTTCATTCGATCATAGAACGAATAATGAATTGGCTAAACCAGTCTAGGGAGCAGACACCGGTCGAAGAACCTCCTATTGATTCTTCAACACCTGAGATGCCTTTGGAGGAAACGAAGCCGCCGTCTGATTGGATGCTGCTACTCGAGCAAATTGCGAAAATTATCGGCATCGTGTTAGTCATCATCATCCTCTGCATTCTGTTCTATTTTATTGCTAGAAAGGTAATGCAATGGGTGAAACTGCTTGCTGCTAAATTGCAGGAAAGAGGAGCAGATAGCCGCAATAATGGGGTTGGCTTTACAGATGAAGTTGAAAGTTTAATGACATTAACTAAATGGCGGGAGCAAATGGGAAATAAACTGAAGCAGCTGCTGCCTAAGAAGCGCTCCTTTGCTCAGGAATGGAATGAGCTGCGAACAAATACAGAAAAAATCAGGTTTTTATATGCTCGCTTATTGAGAAGCAGCGCCGAACAGGGGTATACGGTCAAAGAACATATGACTCCGCGCGAAACATCAGAAGACCTGAATACATGGCAGGCTGGCAAGCTCGACAATATGCCTCGATTTATTGAGTTGTACGAAGAAGCAAGGTATGGCGATAAGCAGCCAGATGACCAACAAATCAACGCTCTTAAAAACCAGTTCGAAAAAAAAGGGAATCAAGCTTAACAAGCTGATTCCCTTTTTTTGGTGTATGATTCAAAGCTTAACCATATAATCATTTGAGGCTTAAAATATGTTCGGCAATCTTATGGCCATGATAACGTCCGGATTCGATGAAAATTTCATTTGCTTCATGTCTGGAGGCTACGACACCTGCGAGATAAATGCCTGGAACATTCGTTTCCATAGTATCTTCGTTGAAGGTTGGATACCCTTCTTCTTCAATCGTAACGCCGCTTGTGTTAAGGAAGTTGCGATCGGGATGGAAGCCGGTCAAAGCTAATACAAAATCATTTTCCAAACGGATCTCGCCTTCAGGTCCTAGTACAGTGATGTCATTGTTTTCGATAGAGGTTACAGTTGACTGAAACAGCATGCGAATAGAGCCTTTCGTTACTTTGCTCTGGAAACCTGGCTTAACCCATGGCTTAATGCTGGTAGAATAATCATTGCCGCGATAGACGACCGTTACCTCTGCACCGACCCTCTCAAGCTCTAAAGCCGCATCGATTGCGGAGTTGCTGCCGCCAATAATGGCAACTTTCATACCAACGTAGGGATGCGATTCGCGGAAGAAATGACTAACCTTATCGAGCTGCTCACCGGGAATGCCCAGCTCATTCGGATGATCGAAATAACCTGTAGCGATGATGACATACTTGCTTTGGTATGTGCGCTTCTCGCCAAAACGATCTTCTCCATGCAAAATAAACTGTCCATTCTCAGGCGTAATCTTATTTATCATTTCATAGGCTTGCACACGAACGTTTTTGCGCTGCGCGGCTGTTCTATAATAATTAAGTGCTTCCAGTCTGGAAGGCTTATCGTTAGCCGTTGTGAATGGTATATCGCCGATTTCAAGATTTTCTGGACTGCTGAAAAATTGCATATAAGTGGGATATTGCGAGATTGAATGTACAATGTTGCGTTTCTCTATGACAAGTGGCTGGAGACCAATCCGTTCGAGTTCAATCGCTGCTGCCAAGCCGCACGGACCGCCTCCAATGATGATGGCTTCTTCTTTTTGCATTCGTATTACCCTCCTATACTATAACGAAGCGATATAAATTCTAATATAACGATCATTTTACTGCGAGGCGTACATATTGTGCAAATCTGGATTTATGGCTCTCGTGTACATGCAATATATTATTGTATAATAATGTGTAACCATTCTTATTTGTATACCGGTTCTATGAAACTAGCTTTATTTCACAAAATGATAGGAGGAGATCACATGCGGCGACGTTTTGTAATAGAGGCAGTACTGGTGGCAACGTATGGACATCTTCTTGTACCGAGTCGTCCAATTGATTTTGTCGTTCCTTATTCATCCATAGCTGAGCTGTATGAAATGAGAGACGGTGTTGAACCTGTCATGGATGATCCAGATGATGATGGACATGTAAAAACCAAAATAAATGAACTTATTGCTTTTTTTGAGGATGCTCTTAATCGCAAAAAAATTGAAAAGGCCATGCAAGTGCCTTGGCGAGAAAGCTCTCCGCTCATTCTAAATGATACGATTCATTTTACAGTCGTGCATGCTGTCGATAATGCCCATTATGGCGAGATGTTCGATCCGATCGAAACGGAATTGCTGTTAACAGGGTTGAAGCTGCAAGTCCCATTGCTGTCGGATCAGTTTGAGTTTCAAGATAAGCTGATAGAAGCAGAGGTCCCTGTACAAATTTACGATATTGAAGATTTTGAGTTTGCGGTAGAGGAAGGCATCTCCTCAAGTGACTTTGATTTGCCGAATGAGTCGGACAGGTTTTAAATCTTTTTTTTGTAAAAACCTCTTGCGCAAAGGCAGAAACAGGTGTTAAGATTTGGATGGGTTAGGAAAATATGATCAAATGGATACGAAAAGGGGGGCTCACGAATGTTTTTCAATCAGATTGGAATGAATGTCGAAGGCGTGCAGTTTAGCATGAATTTCCATCTTGTTGTTCAAACATGCCGATCGGGCTGCCTTCGTTCATTGGTGTCAACGCAGCTTTTTTGACCGTTGCACGCTATTATACGAAGATCTCAAGCCGATGATGGCTTGAGGTCTTTTTTTGTTTCCTATAGGGGAAGGGGCAATCCAATGAAAACGCTGTTACGTTTGATGATTTATGTAAGACCGAGTGCCAAATGGGTATTTACAGCGGTTATCATTATGATTTTTGCGACGATATTCGATTTGGTAGCTCCTTGGGTATTAGCCAAAATATTTGACGAAGGAATCGGAAAAAGCAATATGTCCGTCGTGATCGGATTAACACTTGCTTTGGCAGGCATTCAAGCTTTAAAGAGCTTAGGCATGTTTATACAAGGTTATTCTCAAGAGCTGGTCGGTCAAAATGTCGTGTTTAAACTCCGGAAAGAGCTTTATGAGCATTTGCAGCGGTTATCATTTTCTTATTATGACCGTGCGCAGACTGGTCAGCTCATGTCCAGAATGACTGGGGATATTGATGCGGTAAAAAACTTTGTCGGGTTTGGAGCGATGAACTTATTTACTGGCATGCTAACATTTATCGGAACGACGATTTTCATGATGACGATGCAATGGAAAGTAACTTTAATCAGCTTAATTACAATTCCTTTTATTTTGTTCGTGTTATTTCGCTTTAACCACAAAGTAGGACCAGCTTGGTCCAATATTCGTGAACAAATGGGGCGCTTAACAACTACGCTTCAAGAAAATATTTCAGGCATTCGAGTTGTCAAATCTTTTGCAACAGAGTCCGTAGAACAACGGAAATTCGCTGAGCGAAATGAGCAAAATTTCGATACAAATATGGACCGGGCAAGGCTGGAGGCAAAAGCATTTCCGCTCATGGGCTTTTACGGAGGACTCACGTTTGTTTTGATGATTTGGATCGGTGCTATTTTTGTTGCTCGGGAAGAGATGTCGATTGGTACCTTCATGGCGTTTCAATGGTACACATGGGGCATTATTTGGCCGCTGAATATGCTAGGCTGGCAAATTAATATTTTTCAACAAGCGATTAAAGCAGCTCCACGTGTATTTGAAGTGCTGGACACACCGGTTGATATTCAAACCCCTGAACAAGCGATAAATACGGACGGAATGCACGGCAACGTCGTTTTTGATCGCGTAACATTCTTCTTCTCCGATCAGGATTTAGCGAAGGATAAGCCGATATTGGATGAGGTTTCTTTCCAAGTGAAGCAAGGTGAGGTGATCGGTGTACTCGGTGCCACCGGTTCAGGCAAAAGCAGTCTAATTGGCTTGCTTTCTCGTTATTATGATGTGTCCGGTGGCAGTGTACTCATTGATGGTGTAGATGTGCGGGAATATGAGCTTGATGGTCTGCGGCGAAGCATAGGTATTGTACCGCAAGAGACCTTCTTGTTCTCAGCATCGATTAGAGATAATATCGCCTACGGTCATCCGGATGCAACGCAGGAGCAAATTGAGGAGGCAGCACGCAAATCGCAAATCCATTCCTTCATCGAAAGCATGCCAAGCGGCTACGATACGCGAATCGGTGAGCGGGGTGTCGGGCTCTCTGGCGGACAAAGACAACGCGTGGCGCTTGCTCGTGCGATTTTAATGGATCCGCCAATTCTAGTACTGGATGAAGCGACAGCAAGTGTAGATACAGCAACAGAATCAGCTATTCATGAAGCTTTATTAGAAGTCATGAAGGGTCGCACGACATTTATAATCGCGCAGCGGCTTTCCTCGATTCAGCATGCGGACCGTATTATTGTACTCGAAAATGGCCGCGTGGCAGAAGAAGGCACACATAAGGAACTAAACGAAGGCAGTGGCTTCTTCCGTCAATTGTTTGATAGACAGAAGCAAATCGCACATCAATAGAAGAGAGGTGAAAACATGAGTCAAGTGGAGTGGGATATGGATTCTGATGTAGAAGAGAAGCCGTTTAATGGGAAATACATGCGGCGTATGCTTCAATATCTTATCCCTTATCGCAAATTAATGACGTGGGTCATTATTATAGTGCTTATTAATATGTTATTAAGCTTATCCGAACCAATTATTCTTGCGTACATCATCGATAAAGGGATAAACCAAAAAGATTATTCGGTTATCCATGTATTGGGTGCTATTCTGCTGGGCGTTAAGCTAATAGGCTGGTTGTTTAGCTATATGCATACCAGATGGATCAATTTTACAGGACAACGTATTTTGTTTGATCTTCGTCAGCAATTATTTAATCATTTGCAAACCTTGTCCTTTCGTTTTTTTGACGGACGTCCCGCTGGTAAAATTATGTCCAGAATTACGAATGATACAAATGCAATTGGCGAGCTAATCAACGGCGGTTTGATAACGATGGTGATGGAGGTTACACATTTACTTGGCATCGTCATCATTTTGATCTGGATGGATTGGCAGCTTGCTTTGCTCTCATTTATTATGATGCCGCTGCTCTATTTCATCGTTGCAAAGCTCCGTCCAAAAATTGAAGGCTCATGGTCGCGTTCACGCTCAACGATGTCATCGATTAACGGTAATGTGAACGAAACGATACAGGGCATTCGTGTCATTCAAGCCTTCTCACGCCAGCGTACAAATAATGAGCGATTTGAAGGCATAAATACCCGCAACAAAGGCGCATTTATGCGAGCAATTACGTTGGAATCAACCGTATATCCACTGGTTGAAATGATCGGAATGCTGGGCACCTGTATCGTAGTTTGGTTCGGAGCCACGAAGGTCATTGAAGGCGCGCTTACGCTTGGCTTCATTATGGCGTTCATTAATTATTTATGGCGCTTCTGGGGGCCGCTGAGCGCCTTATCCAAGGTTTATAGCCAGCTGTTGTCAGCTATGGCTTCTGCTGAGCGTATTTTTGAAGTGCTGGATACCGATCCAGAGGTGAAAAATAGCAAGCATGCTTCAGAACTGCCGCAGGTTCGCGGTGAGGTTGAGTTTGATAATGTTTCGTTTCGATATGAGGAAAATAAACCAGATGTGCTTCATAACGTTTCATTTCTCGTTAAGCCCGGGCAAAGAGTAGCTTTAGTCGGGCCAACCGGCGCTGGAAAAAGCACGATTGTTAATCTCTTAATGCGCTTCTACGATGCTACTGACGGAACCGTGCGAATCGATGGGATGGACGTCAAGCAGGCAACGCTCGAATCTCTACGTAAGCAAATGGGAATCGTGCTTCAGGACTCATTTATTTTTGCGGGTACGGTAGAAGAGAACTTGCGTTATGGCAACGACCATGCAACAGAGGAAGAGCTGCTTAGAGCAGCCGAGAGCGTAAGGCTGGACCGCGTCGTAAGCAAGCTGTCAGACGGGTATCAAACGCAGCTGGAGGAGAGAGGCTCAAAACTCTCGGTAGGCCAAAGGCAATTGCTCGCTTTCGGCCGTGTATTGCTATCAGATCCCGGCATACTTATATTAGACGAGGCTACTTCCAGCGTTGACATGGAAACCGAGCAGCATATTCAAGAGGCTTTGCACACGCTGCTAGCAGGAAGAACGGCGTTTATTATCGCGCACAGACTATCCACCATTAAGGATGCTGATCTTATTCTCGTCATTGAGAACGGAAGAGTAGCCGAGCAGGGGTCGCATTCGGAGCTGATGAAGAAAGGCGGCATCTACTCCAATCTTGTTCTGACACAGCTGTCTATGCAGGAATCTGTTATTTTGCAAACCAGTTCTTAATGGCATGAAATAAAAAAAGAGGGCAAGTCAGGCTTACGCAAAAAATGCGCTAGCTTGACTCGTCCTCTTTTTTTGTGCGATCGATTGCTTGTGCCATCGTTTTATCTGTTAAATGCGCATAAATTTGTGTCGTTTCCGGCGAAGCATGCCCAAGCTGCTCTTGAGTTTTGTAGATGTCGTTTCGCAGATAGTAGTCCGTGGCGAAGCTATGTCTGAGCTTATGTACGGATAAGTAAGGTTTTCCAAAGCGTTTGGCATATTTCAGGACCATTTCTTGAATTGCTCGCTTCGTCATGCGTGAACCCTCGTTTTTTCCATTAGCAACAGCCAGAAACAAAGCTTTTTCTCTTTTTGGCGCCTTGTAACGGAGTTCCCTAAGAGTCAAATAAGCTTGCAGATCCTCAACCGCCTCTTGGCGAAAATATACAGGAGCTTTAAACGTATCGTCATTTTTACCTTTGCGATATACATAGGAAAGCTTCTTCTTGAGATCGATATCATCGACGTTCAAATTGACGAGTTCAGATACACGCAAACCTGAATGTAGAATAAAGCTAATGATACATGCATCTCTTGTCATATTAAGCTCGTATGCGTAAAGTGCCTGCTTGTTTTTGGCAACATCCGTCCCATAATGCTGTTTAATATAAGCCATAAATTCGGAAATTTCCTCTTCTTGAAGCAGCTTGCCCTCAAGCTTTGCGGCTGTATCCTTTGGCTTATGCGTACGTTTAATCGTAACTTTTGCCATAACATTCCGTTTGAGGAGAGGATAAAACTCCTCATCCTCTGCAATTTGACTTAAATAATGAAATAACGAGCGGAGGGAGGAAAGCTTGCGTGAGATCGTCGTTTTACTGTTTCGCTCCACTTTATGAGTCGATAAATACATACGGAAGCCATCTATACTGTCCATATGCAGCTTTTCCAGTTCAAGCAAAGCTACGTCTCTAATATTTGCTGCTTCAGAAAGACCTTCTGCCATTAACCAGTTAAGAAAGGTTTCATAGTCTCTCATATATTCGACGAGCGATGAAGGAGATAAATCCGGAAGTTTGTAATTAATAAATTTTTCAATATACCAAGGCATCGTAGGAAGTTTCTTGTCGAGCTCTTCACGATCTTTTTGTTTAATAATATTGATGGCGAGTCACTCCTAAAATTAATGGTACGAATAGTTAATGGCGTTTAATAAACATAATAATAATTATGTTAACAAATTGTAATAATAACCAGATGAATAGTTATATTGTAACAATTAGAGTAAGGGGGTACAACGTCATAAAAGAGTAATAGGCAAAAAAAGAATTCTCTACTCAGAGACTTCTTCTCCTTATGACCCTCATACGTTGATTATGGTGTTTGGATGTATAAGAATTTATATAATGGTCACTCTAAAAAAAACAAAATAATATCTCATTTATTTTATTTTTTATTTTTGAAACCCATTAATAAACAGCCCGTATACCTTTTTATAACTTCATCGTGCTTCATTCCAAAGGGGAGTAGCTGCTACAGTAAAGTCGTCATTACGAGAATCTAACGATCTCCGGCTTTATTGGCAACTTAACGTTGTTAGCGAGACCTTTGCCACTAGTCGGCAAAGGTCTATTTTTTGGGTGTAAGCACAAGTTAAATTTACTTAAGCAGAGTCGAAAGGGAGGAATCTTGTATGGATTTTGGTTTGTTAATGGAATATGGATGGGTTCTGCTCATCCTCATTGCAATTGAAGGTTTGCTCGCAGCAGACAATGCACTTGTGCTGGCTATCATGGTCAAACATCTGCCGGAGAAAGAACGGAAGAAAGCATTGTTTTACGGCTTAGCAGGGGCATTTGTTTTCAGATTTGCTTCGTTATTCGCTATTTCCTTTCTGGTTGGAGTGTGGCAAGTACAGGCAATTGGCGCGTTGTACCTATTATTCATTGCGCTAAACCATATTTTCCGAAAAGTCATTTTCAAGAAGCATGTCGATAATGCAACAGAAGACAAAAAAGAAACCAAAAAAGCGAGTGGTTTCTGGTTTACCGTATTAAAGGTAGAAGTTGCAGATATCGCATTTGCAGTAGATTCCATCCTGGCAGCTGTTGCGCTTGCAATGGCGCTGCCAACGACCAATTTGCCGAAAATAGGCGGAATGGATGGCGGTCACTTTGCAGTCATCTTTATCGGTGGTTTCATCGGTCTAATCATTATGCGTTTCGCTGCTTCAGCTTTCGTGAAGTTGCTAGAGCGCAAGCCTGGACTTGAAGTTGCTGCATTCGTTATCGTAGGTTGGGTAGGCGTCAAGCTGGCTGTTGTCACATTGTCTCACCCTAAACTGGGGATCATTCCAGAATCATTCTCCCATTCAGCAGCTTGGAAAATTACCTTCTATGTAGTCCTTGTCTTGATCGCGGTTATAGGTTGGTTCCTATCGAGCGACAAAGAGGAATCCAATGACGGTAAGGTAGCTACAAATAACAACTAATCTATTTTCAATATAAATCAGAAAAAAACTGTTGAGGAAACTCAACAGTTTTTTCTTTTTATTAGCTTATAAATGTTCCGAATTCCTCTATATCACGTCACATTAAACCGTTAAGATTGTTTCATTATATGATTCAGATTTTTGCGATGTTGTAAATTAGTAAATATATGCAATTCTGCAAATTCGGTTACAATTCCATTTTAACTGTGCTAAACTCAAACGAGTCTGTAGAAGAGTTGCCAATCTTCTTCCAAATTGCGGACAATTTGTATGTACGCTATAGAAAAAGGAGGTTCATTTTTAAATGATGAACACTAAATTCATACAACATAGTATGGCGCTTATTATTATATTTATGCTGGCATTTTCGGTTCCGCTCGAAGCTGCTCATGCTGCTCCGCCTGCTACATTAAAGGTAGGAAGCTCAGGACCCGATGTTCCGGATTTGCAATATCGGTTAAAAACGCTAGGTTATTTTAATAAAGACGTAACGGCTTATTTTGGCACAACAACATTAGATTCACTCAAACGTTTTCAGAAGGATTATGGTGTGGCTTCCGACGGTGTCGCAGGCGCACAGACCTGGAAAACACTTAAGAGTGTATCCGTGAATCAAGGAGAGCTTGATTTGCTGGCAAGAATTATTTATGCAGAAGCACGTGGTGAATCCTATAAAGGACAGGTTGCAGTTGGAGCTGTCGTTATGAATCGATTGGCATCGTCCAGTTTCCCAGATACAGTTAGAGGCGTTATTGAACAGCCGCGAGCATTTACGGCAGTTGATGATGGACAATATAATCTTACTCCAAACAAACTTGCCTATCAAGCAGCACAGGAAGCTGTCAAAGGTTATGATCCAACAGGTGGAGCTCTTTATTATTTTAATCCAGAAACAGCTACCTCTGAATGGATTTGGTCACGTAAGCAAACCGGAAAAATTGGACGTCATATATTTGCAGTATAAACAAAAGATTCTTATCGACAAGGTAACTTGCGATAAGAATCTTTTTGTATCTATCATATTTGCCAGCGAGATGTTTTCAAAAAGTTATGCAAACATGTTACAATAAGAAAGATAGTATCATACTTTTTTTAAACATTCTGGAGGTGCCAACATTGAAAGTTGAAATTTGGTCGGATTATGTATGTCCGTTTTGTTATATAGGAAAAAGGAAGTTCGAGCTCGCGCTTGCAAAATTTGCGCATAAAGACAAGATCGAAATCGTATTCCGCAGTTTTGAGCTAGATCCAAGTGCTGATCCTAATTCAAATATAAGCACATACAGCATGCTTGCAACGAAGTATGGAATGAGCGTGGAGAAAGCAAAGGAAACAACGGCTAACGTAGCAGAACAAGCTGCAGCTGTAGGAATCACTTTTCATTTTGAAGGAACAGTTTCTACAAATACGTTTGACTCACATCGTCTCGTTCACTTTGCTGCTGAACAGGGCAAGGAAAAGGAACTTTCCGAGAGATTGTTTAAAGCTTACTTCACAGATGGCGTAAATATCGGCAATCGCGAGCGCCTTGTTGAAATCGCTGCTGAAGTTGGGCTTGACACTGCCGCAGCAGCTGCAATGCTTGAGTCTAACCAATTCGCTGACAATGTCCGTGGAGAAGAAGAGGAAGGCAGCAAGCTAGGCATTCGAGGTGTTCCTTTTTATGTAGTTGATCGTAAATATGCTGTTTCCGGCGCACAATCGCCTGAAGTGTTTTTGGACACATTAAATAAAGCGTGGGAAGAAAAACATCCAACCTTTATTCAAGTGAATGAAGGGGACGCTGATGTTACATGTACGGATGGTTATTGTGTTCCTGATCCATCAAAGTCGTAACAGCTTACGAAGGGCGGACATTTCATGGAGGAAACAACTCTAAGGAGCAACTGTCAAATTGAGCGAATTGGTGAAATCATCGAGTTGTCTCGGATGTCTGTTTTTATTTTAATAAATGAAAAACGTATCGAAGTGCCATTAACGAAAGTCGCTGAGGATGTTAGCCTCGGCGACTTTGTTGTCTGGACAGGCAGCAGCTGGAATCGTAAAATGATCGTATAAAAAAACGTATTTGTCGGATTAGCTTTCACAACTTATAATAGATAACGGTATAAAAGTCAGACGTTCGTTAAGAAGCGACGACATGCAAATACTTAGGGGGTTTTAAACGTGACAAATGAACAACAACGTCTGCTTGTGTTCGCAGGCTCTTATGCAGAAGCAGAGGAGAATGGCGTGTACGTGTATGCATTCGATGAGCAATCGGGTACATTAACGTTGACGGACGCGGTTGCTGATTTTAAAAATCCGACGTTTCTCAATGTAGATGCAGACCGCAAGCTATTGTATACGATCTCCGAAACCGTGAATCAATCAGGTCTTAAGGTTGGAGAGGCTGCGGCATTTGCCATTGATACCAAGGAGGGCTCATTACGGCTCATAAACCGTAAAGAGACGGTTGCTTCGACGACCTGTCATATTCAGCGTGATGCGAATAGCCGTTATTTGACGGTTACTAGCTATCATGGCGGCATGATTGGACTATTTGGCATTACAGAAGAGGGCGCTATCGGTCAAGAGCTTGATGTGAAACAACATGTTGGAAGCAGTCAGCATCCAGAACGCCAGGATCGTCCGCATCCGCATTCCTCGTTCTACAGCCCTGACGGTCGATACCTGTTCGTTTCTGATTTGGGACTGGATCGAATTGTCACTTATCGCTTGGATGATGCTGATCATAAGCTTATTCACCATGCCGAAATTTCTTTGCATCCGGGAGCAGGGCCGCGTCATCTGTCGTTCCATCCGAATGGTAAGTTCGTCTATGTCATTAATGAGGTGGATTCAACAATTACATCGTTTACATACGATAAAGAAACCGGCCAGTTGACGACTTTAGCAACCGTTAGCACTCTTCCGTCGGATTTTGAAGGTGAAAACTCTTGTGCTGAAATTACAGTATCTTCAGACGGCAAATATGTATATGGTTCCAATCGCGGTCATGACAGCATTGTTGTTTTCGCAATCGATGAACAAACGGGTGCTTTGTCGCTTGTTCAGCACATTTCGGTTGAAGGCGGACATCCGCGTCATTTTGCACTGACGCCAAACGGCAATTATTTACTTGCTGCAAACCGAGACACAAACAATATCGTTACATTCAAAGTTAATAAATCAAGTGGACAATTGGTCTTCACTGGGAATAGCGTATCGTTATCTAAGCCAGTTTGTGTAATCCCTGTTTATTTAACGATGTAAATAATTAATGACGTAAGCATAGAGAGAAAAGGGGAATACAGAAGCGTGGCAACTAGCGAAGAAGAAAAACCGAAATTAAAGGCGACCAAAATTTTCAAATGTAAAAATCCGGACTGCAAGGCATGGGTTAGAGATGAGTTTGCTGCAACGGAGCAAACTTGTCCGATCTGCAAAGGACCAATGCTCAGAAGCATGAGGCATTTGCCAGCCGTTCAGAATAAGCCGAAACCTCAGCCACGTAAGCCGAAATCGGACTACTAAAATGTTTATTCAAAAAAATCCCAATCCTCTCGTTAGAGCTGGATCGGGATTTTTTTATTGCACAGCGGAATCGTTCGACTAAAAATATGGTAGGATAGACATACAAACAATGACAGGATGGTACCCTATATGCTGTTTTATTTTGTCGCATTATTTACGGCAGCCGTAATTGTCATCTTAAATAATCGCAGGAGCGAATCGAATCGCTGGGCTGCTTTATTTTTGTTCAGCGCTTCAATTGGCGGACTCTCAGAAGTCTTAATAGACAATGGATTATTCATAATAACTGATCTATTGCAATTTCTTAATTATACATTCACGCCTTATGCTGTTTTTGTATTCTGCCTACTCTATGCGTCTGTTCTAGACCATAACCGAATGAGAAAAAAACTGAAATTTTATCTTTCCATTCCGATTTTGTTGATGGCTTTATTTGTTATGATTTCTTCTGATGTGCAATGGTTTTTTAACCTTTTGCTGCTATGGAGCGCGCCTTATTATTTAATTTCCTGTTATTTATTAGTCGCATCCTTTTGGAAAGAGCGTGATGCAAGGATAAAGCGAAGCCGCTTTATCACCACAATCATAATGGTTCCAACACTGCTGGCTGTTCTAATCTTCATATATGTGGCAAAGGTGATTACACCGGATTTTGAATTTTTTAATTATATATCAGTCTTTATGATTTATTCGTTGTCGGTCGCGCTGTTATGTACCTTCATGTATGGTGTTCTTGGTGTTAAACTCCGCTTTGAGCATGATCCAATGGAAAGTACGATGCGAGCAGTTAGCACTGGAACTACGATGCTTAATCATACGATAAAAAATGAAATAGGAAAAATAGCCATCAGTACGGAAAATTTAAGAAATCTGCTGCCTGAATCGAATGAGCAATCTATGCAGCATATGCAGATCATAACGAATGCATCCAATCATATGCTTGAGATGATCAGCCGTATTCATAGTCAAATAAAGGACATTACCCTGAAAGAGCAGCCGGTTCAGCTCGATCAGCTCATCGAAAAAGTTCTTTTTCAGCATGAGGGTCTGATGCAAAATAAAGGAATTTCGTTAACCGCGAAGTATGAGCTGCGTCCTGTCATCCAATGTGATCCCATTCATATAAGCGAGGCTTTTGGTAACCTGCTCATGAATGCAAGTGATGCAATGCCAAATGGGGGAGCTATTGAAGTGAGGCTTGCAGCGTATAAGAATGGTGCGGCGCTTTCTGTGCAGGATAGTGGCATGGGCATCTCGGAGGAGAAGTTAAGCCAGGTGTTTGATCCCTTCTATAGCAGTGGGAAGAGTGGACGGAATTTCGGACTCGGCTTATCTTATGTTTATAATGTTATGCAAAAGAGCGGTGCTAAGGTTATTCTGACAAGCCAAGAAGGCGTAGGAACACGTGCAGCCTTAATATGGCCGCTAAAAAAGATTTTAAAATGAGTAGAGAAGGAGGAAGAAACCTTGAGTCATATCAAAGTGTTTATCGTTGAGGATGACACGGATTGGATTAAAGCGCTCACTACTTTTTTGAATAAAGAGTCTGATTTGCTTGTCGTAGGTACGGCAACTAATTCTACCGATGCGATAAATCTTGCACAAACGCTTACGTTTGATGTTGTACTAATGGATATTCAGCTTGAGGGCAGCAGGCTTGACGGCATTCATACAGCAATTCTTATGCATGAGCATTCTCCCGCCAAGATTATTATGTTAACGTCATTAAATGATGAGCAGACGATGACTCAGGCCTTTACAGCCGGTGCTGTACAGTATTTGGAGAAGACACGCTTCCAGGAGCTGCCACAAACGATTCGTAACGCATATCATCATTCTGCTCCTATGGAGGCTTTACTTAACGAACTGACTCGGCTAAAGCGCGAGGAGCAGCTTAAGGAATTAACTGGCGCAGAACGTGAAGTATTCGAGCTTATTGAAGCCGGCTACACGCAATCGCAAATTGAAAAGAAGCTTTACAAGGCAGAGAGCACGCTCAAAAATCAGGTCAATAAAATGCTCAAGAAGCTTGGCGTGCGCAGCAGCAAAGAAGCTGTGGAAAAAGTGAAGCGAAGAGGAATTTTCCAGCGTGATGAGAAGGAATAACCTATTTTACATAGCTAGAAGGCAAAGGGGTACTACATAACGTAGTACCCCTTTGTTTGTCGTTCTATGAAAGATGGAACTGCCGATACTATACGGCTTGCGTTTAAAATAAAACGAGAGAGGGAGCGATTTAACATGGAAGCAATAACCTCACACAACGACGAAGCTGCTGTACTGCTCATTGATGGAAAATGCATGTTATGTAATAAAATTACTCACTTTGTCGTGAAGAGAGATAAAAAGAAATATTTTCGATTTGCTGCGCTTCAGTCGCCTGTTGGTCAGCAGTTGCTTAAGAATGGAAATTTGCCTATAGATGATCTTGATACGTTTGTAATGGTGCAGTCGAATCAGTACTATACCAAATCCGAAGCGGCGCTTCGAGTATTTCGCAAGCTTGACGGCTGGTGGAGGTTGTTGTATTGGTTTCGCTTCGTACCGCTTGCTTGGAGAAACTATGTATATCATATTATTGCGCGAAATCGCTATCGTTGGTTTGAGAAACATGAAATGTGCATCATCCCGACACCAGAGTTATTAGAAAGATTTTTGGAGGATGGAATAGGAGGAGCATGAATGAATAGAAAATCGATTTACGTCGAGCTTGAAATTCGTGCAACACAGGATGAGCTGTGGGCGCATACTCAAATCCCACAGCTGCATGAGCAATGGGATCTCCGATTCTCGAAAATTCAATATTTTCCAAAAAACAGTGAATCCGACATCCAGAAATTCCAGTATGAAACGAGAATTGGCTTTGGTCTAAACATTAGAGGCACAGGAGAAACGAGCAGCACAATTTTCAAAGATGGAAACGAAAGAGTATCGACGCTAACTTTTGCTTCGGAGCAGCCAATCTCGCTAATACGAATCGGAGGCGGTTATTGGAAGTACAAGGATCTTGGAGACAAACAGTCCTTTATAACACTATTTAATTATCAGACTCGTTTCGGTATTGCAGGACGAATTATGGATCGCTTTTTATTCCGACCCCTATTTGGCTGGGCTACCGCTTGGAGCTTCGATCGATTGCGAATATGGCTTGAGGAACGTATTCCTCCTTCTGTTGTTGCAGAGAGAGCTTTGCTTCATTATTTGAGCGTCTGCTTCATCGTTCTGCTCTGGTGTTATGAAGGCCTTGTGCCTAAGCTCTTGTTCCCAGAAACGGGAGAGTTGACGATGATGAGGCAGGTGGGTTGGTTTAATGGAATGGAGCTGCAAATGGTTCAATTAATCGGTATTGGAGAAATGGGACTTGGTGTGCTAATCGCTTGTTTCCATAGGAGAAAATGGATTTATATTATTCATGTATTGGCACTTATTTCATTGACAATGCCAGCGCTTCTATTCTATTCAGAATTGCTGAAGTCGCCTTTTAATCCAATTACGCTTACGTTGCCAATGATTGGTTTAGGCTTAACAGCCTATTTAAGCAGACGTCACTTGCCGCAAGCGAGCCGCTGTAAAAGACAATTTAAATAAACAGATTAGAAAAGGGGAAATCACGATGCGTTCTATATATGAACAAGCGTTAGGAGCTGATTTTCAAAAGCTCCATCCTCGCATACAGCAGCGTTTTGGCTTTTGCAGTCAAGATCGTACTGCGTCTATCGGACATGGAGTCATGCAGCTTATATGGTACAACAAACTTGCTGCACTGCCATTGTTTATTGGAACGCTCCGCCACATCATGTTCCCCCAAGGCGGCGTAAACATCCCGTTTTCAATTGAAAACTATGCATATGTAGATGCATTCGGACGTGAAACAGTCACGTGGATTCGCAAATTCAAGTTTCAAAGGGCGATCCGCCATTTTGACGCAACGATGGTGTATAGCGGAGAAAGAGAGATTATCGTTGATTATTTAGGCAATAAGCAGCATTTAGCAGTCGATTTGGATGTTGCAGTTTCCACAAAGGGCGGAATTCGAATTATTTCGGGTGAGCAGCGTTTCTATGAAGGGTGGCTTCAATTCCGATTTCCTCGTTTGTTTACAGGTAGAGCAGAAGTGAATGAGTGGTATGACGATGAGGAGCGCTGCTACAAAATATCAGTGGACGTTCGGAACCCTATCCTTGGGCAAATTTTCCGTTATGAAGGCTCTTTCCAAGCTTCATTCGTGAATAGCGGGCATGAGGCGATTCCGATTGGAATTCGGCCATTGCGTGAAGAGAAGAGGGAATAAACGGCTACTGCTGTTTATTCCTTTTTGTCACTTTCGTGTTTGGCGTTGTATAATAGAAGCTGACACGATAAGCAGGTCCAAGCTAACGAGGTAAATGAAGCTGGACCCATGGGAAACGGAGTATCTGACTAATGAAAAAATTTAAAAAGTTTTATATAGAGACGACAAGTATTTGCAACTTATCCTGCAGCTTCTGTCCGCCCACATTGCGAGCGAAAGGTTTCATTAAAGTGGAGGATTTCAAAAAAACACTGGATCAGATCAAGCCGCATACGGATTATATTTATTTTCATGTAAAAGGCGAGCCAATGCTGCATCCTAAGATGGACGAGCTGCTTGATATTAGCCATGAGAAGGGCTTCAAAGTAAATATTACGTCCAATGGAACACTTATTACGAAAAACAAGGAAAAGCTACTTAACAAGCCAGCCTTGCGTCAAATTAACTTCTCGCTGCACAGCTTTGACGGCCATGCCGGTTCCACGAATAAAGAAGGTTACCTTGCTGAAATCTTATCCTTCGTAAAGGAAGCCGTCGCAAGCAGCAATATTATTATTTCGTTTCGACTATGGAACTTAGATATGGACAATGAAACGAATCAGCAGAAAAACAAAAACCGAGAGCTCCTGGGCATGATAGAGAAGGCATTTAATCTCGATTATAAAATTGAAGAAAAATTCATACCCGGCTCGGGTGTCAAAATAGCGGAGCGCATTTACCTAAATCAAGATCCTGAGTTCAAATGGCCGGATTTAAAAGAGCCGGAGTATAATGGGAAAGGCTTCTGCCATGCCTTAAGGAATCAAGCTGGCATTCTCATCGACGGAACAGTCATCCCTTGCTGCTTGGACGGAGAGGGCGTCATTAATTTAGGAAACATTCATGATACTCATTTCTCGGAAATTATTGAGAATGAGCGATCAACTAATCTCTATGATGGTTTCTCAAGACGGGAAGCTGTCGAGGAGCTGTGCAGGAAATGCGGCTATCGCCAACGTTTTGGGTGATTTGATTACTAGGATTATGCTAGTAGGTCAACAAGGCAATTTGTAATGACAAAATAACTATAGTAACGGTTATTAATGAGTTATGTTATGTGAATTATAGGTATTGCGTTGGAATTGTTGAGTGGGGTCGTTTTGTGTTATGATTTATTCCGTGCTGTTCTTTGTCGTCTTTCTATCAATCAGAGAGTTAGGAGATTCAACTACACATGGATTTTATTACGATTTTAAAAGCGATTATTTTAGGTATTGTTGAAGGATTAACGGAATTTGCACCTGTATCCTCGACAGGACATATGGTCATTGTTGACGATATGTGGCTTCAAACGGAACAGTACTTGACGAAGTACGTTGCGAACACATTCAAAATTGTTATTCAGCTCGGCTCCATTTTAGCAGTAGTCATTATTTTCCGAAATCGTTTTATTGACTTGCTGGGCTTGAACAGAGGCAGCAAGGACGCGGCACAAGCTTCTTCTCAACCGAAGAAAAAGCTAAAGCTAACACATGTTATCGTTGGTCTCATCCCAGCTGGTGTACTTGGTCTATTGTTTGACGATTACATTGATGAGCATTTATTCTCGATACGCACAGTGCTAATTGGTCTAGTTATCGGAGCTATTCTTATGATTGTTGCCGATCGTTTTGGGCCTAAGAAACCTAAGATCGAGTCAGTTGACCAGATCACTTATAAGCAAGCCTTCTCCGTAGGGCTTATCCAATGTTTATCCCTCTGGCCAGGCTTCTCTCGTTCCGGTTCCACAATTTCCGGAGGGGTGCTGCTAGGCATGAGTCATCGCGCTGCTGCTGATTTCACTTTCATCATGGCTGTGCCGATCATGGCTGGTGCGAGCTTGTTGTCCTTGGCGAAAAACTGGGAATACTTCACGTTAGAGTCATTGCCGTTTTTTATCGCAGGTTTCATAAGCGCATTCGTTTTTGCACTTCTTTCGATTCGTTTCTTCTTGAAGCTTATTAACAAAATCAAGCTTGTACCATTTGCGATATACCGCATCGTGCTTGCTGCTGTAATCTATATTGTTTATTTTTAACCAAAAGAAAAAGCCTGCTCCCTTATGATAAGGAGCAGGCTTTTTTTCGATTTATGGGCGTAACTCAATTGGTTTTTGAGCTTCATAGATGCCGATTCGACCTGAACATATAAATGCGATTACGCAGCCGATAAACATATAAATTGCACCTTCAGCCCCAAATAATTCAAGGCCCATGATGAAGCAAGCGATTGGCGTCTTGGCAGCGCCGCTGAATACGGATATGAAACCAATGGCAGCGAGTAGGGGGACGGAGACATGGAGCAAACCTGCAAGTGCGCTTCCTAGCGTTGAGCCGATGACAAAGAGTGGAGTTACCTCCCCGCCTTGAAAGCCTGTCCCAAGCGTTATAGCAGTAAATAGTGTTTTCAATAAAAAAACAAACGGCGAAACCGCCTCTTGAAAGGACTGCTCTAGGAGAGGGATGCCTAGTCCCAAATAATCACGTGTTCCGATCGCATAGACGAGAGCAACAATGAATAGTCCGCCCAAAAAGCTTTTGAGAACAGGACTTTTAAACCATTTACTAAATAAACGTTTGAATCCTCGTACCAGCTGAGTGAATAATAATGCGGCTAGACCAAAAAGCACAGATGCAATGACAACTTTGACAAAGAGCAGCCAATCGAGCGGAGGGACATCGCCCATTGAATAGGAAATATGTTGAATTCCCCACGCGGTAGCAACCAAATGGCCAACATAACTCGCGATGAAGCAAGGGAGCAGCGCTTCATAACTGATGACGCCGATTGCAAGTACTTCTAGTCCAAAGATTGTACCGGCTAGAGGTGTGCCAAAGACAGCACCAAAGCCGCTGCTAATGCCACACATCAAAATGATTTTGCGATCAAGCGGGCCTCGTTTAATTAGCTTGCCAAACCATTCCGCTAAGCTGCCGCCCATTTGTACTGCAGTACCTTCTCGACCAGCAGATCCGCCAAATAAATGGGTGATTAAAGTTCCAATCAGAACAAGTGGTGCCATTCTTAATGGGATGGAGCCATTACCGGTATGTATTTGCTCTATAATTAGATTATTTCCTCTACCTGCTTCTTTCCCAAACTTGAGATAAAGATAACTTACGAAGGCACCGCCGAGTGGCAGAAGCCACAATAACCACAAATGTTGTACACTCGTTTCGGTTACGAATTCAAGACTGGCTAGAAATAATGCGGAAGCAGAACCAGATAAGATGCCGATTACTCCAGCAATGAACAGCCATTTCAACATATATTTGGCAAGTGTGAGCGGTGCGAAATGCCATATATCAATCATTCATGTGAACTCCTTCGTTGGCTCCCTGAGAGAAGGAATATGTTGTATTGTTTCTATTAGCTATTATACAACACTCCTAGAAGAGGTAAAGAAATTCATATCAGCGAATCAAGTGAAAACCAGCCGTCATGGACACCGTAAGAAATCCAAACCAAGTGATAAATATTGACGAGAAAGTAGATCAATACCGTAATAAGAATACATGGGTTGATCCAATACCGATTTTTCATACGATAATAAATTAGGATTAGCAGCAGTGGGAGCAGCAGCTTCATCCCGTAGTAGCTAACAATATTCCAGTCATAAAGTTTTTGTACGAGTGGGTTGAGCTCCTCGATTAATGATAGGCGCAATCCTATATCTGTAAATAAAGCGTCGGCAAAGCAAAGAAACAGCAATCCGAACAGCAGCGGTTTTAAGTCCCATTCTTTGAGAGCAGTAATGGCATTTAAGCCTCCATTCTGAAAAAATGATCTGGGTTTTGCATAATAGATGCATATGCCTCATAAGGATTATCATTCCTAAGGAATTTCTGTGGAATAAAGGAGGCCTAACGTTGAAGCGAATATTGATTGGAAGTCCCATTCGCCAAAGACCGACCATATTGCGTCACTTTTTAGCCTCGCTTGCGCGAATCGAAGCACGCTCTTTTAAAGTAGATTATTTCTTTATTGATGACAATGATAACGAGGAGTCCTCGCAATTGCTGAGCGATTTTATATCGAAGCAAAAAGAGAACAATGAAAGTGAAACCATCTTAATAAAAGGCGATTCGATAACACCATATGCCAGGGATGAGTTTACTCATTACTGGAGCAATGATTTAATTGATAAAATCGCAAGCTGGAAGGATCATATGATCCAAACAGCGAGAGAGCAGCAATTTGATGGATTATTCCTCATTGATTCGGATTTGCTGATTCACCCGGAAGCAATTGAATCTTTGATTTCTTCTGAGAAAGAGATCATTTCCACTATTTTCTGGACACAGTGGCAGCCTAATACGATGGAAATGCCGCAGGTTTGGCTGAAGGATACGTATTGGCCGTTTCAGTCAGATGGAACAGTAAAAGCCGGTGACGGTGCGGAAGCGGCTGTCATGTTTCTAATGAAGCTTAGAGTCCCTGGTGTTTATCAGGTTGGCGGCCTTGGTGCGTGCACATATATCGCTCGCTCAGCACTAGAGAAGCCGATATCATTTCGGACGATCTCGAATATATCATTTTGGGGCGAAGATCGTCATTTCTGCATTCGAGCAGTTGCTCTTGGCATCGATTTGTACGTGGACACCAGATACCCAGCCTTTCATATCTACCGAGAATCGGATATTGAGCGCGCTATTTTGTTTATGGAATCAACTCAGGACAAAGCATATACAAATTCGAATATGTTGCCAGCACAAGGACCTACGATCATTGTGCCCACAGCAGGTCCTAAGCTTACGTTATCTATGATCGTAAAAAATGAGGGTGAGCGCTTTTTAAAAGAAGTGCTTGAGCATCATAGGGAATATATAGATCATGCGGTCATTATTGACGATGGAAGCACGGATCATACCGGGGAAATCGTTCATGAATGCCTTGCCGGCATTCCTTTGACCTATATTAAAAACGAAAGCTCGCAATTTCATAATGAAGTAAAGCTAAGAACACAGCAATGGGAGGAAACGATCCGCATTCGGCCGCAGTGGATTCTGAATATGGATGCGGATGAATATTTTGAGCAAAAATTTAAGGAAGAGCTGCCAGTGCTCCTAAACGATACGGAAACCTTCACTTATTTGTTTCGATTATTTGATTTTTGGTCGGAAGATCATTATCGCGAGGATGTATACTGGAATGCCCATAGTGTGTACCGCCCATTTTTATTGAAATATGTAGAGGGATTTTCTTATGTGTGGAAGCAAACTCCTCAGCACTGCGGGAGATTTCCTGAAAACATTTATTCACTTGCTAATAAGACGTCAAACCTGCGAGTAAAACATTTCGGCTGGGCGCGGGAGCAGGATCGTTTGCATAAATATGACCGCTACAAGCAGCTTGATCCTGATGCGATTTATGGCTGGAAGGAGCAATATGAATCCATTTTGGATGAGAAGCCGAATCTGGTGAAATGGATAGAGAATAAAGCAAATAAATCATAACCTTTGACTAAGCATACACTCTAGTGATATATTTGAGTGTACGATTAGTGCAGGAGATTTCACAATCGGCTGTATGTCCGCATACAGCCGGTTGTGCCTACTATATGGAGGCAAGCAACCTTGAATAAATATCCATTTGAGTTTGACCCGAAACAACCTTTTATACAACAGGCTAGCGATTGGATCGCTGATGTTTTTTATGATAAGCTGCCTGAAGCTGGTTTTGAAATTAGAGATGAACAAATCTATATGGCTTTTCAATTGGAACGTGCTTTTGCAGATAAACAAACGATATTTGCTGAAGCTGGAGTAGGAACGGGCAAAACATTCGTTTACTTGCTGTATGCGATCACCTATGCTCGTTACACAAGAAAACCAGCAGTTATTGCTTGTGCCGATGAATCCTTAATTGAGCAGCTTGTAAAGCCTGAAGGCGATATTGCAAAGCTAGGAAAATATTTGGATCTAACGATTGATGCTAGATTAGGCAAATCAGCAGATCAATATATTTGCTTGAAAAAGCTGGATAATGCGAGAGCTGGACAAGATAACGCGGAGCTATATGACAATATATATCGAGAACTTCCAAGCTTCGTCCATAAGCAGGATTCTATGCAAAGCTTCCATCCATATGGAAATCGCAAGGACTATCCTAGCTTAAATGATGACCAGTGGAACGAGCTGGGCTGGGATGTATTTCAGGATTGCTTAGTGTGTGACGTTAGACATCGTTGTGGTCAAACACTCTCACGCGACCATTATCGCAAATCTGCAGATGTCATTATTTGCTCGCATGATTTCTATATGGAGCATATATGGACATATGACGCAAGAAAACGTGAAGGCCAGCTTCCATTGCTGCCAGAGTACAGCTCTGTAGTATTTGATGAGGGCCATCTGCTTGAAACAGCTGCACAGCAAGCGCTGACTTACAAGCTGAATCATGCTGTTTTTGAAGGAATCGTCATAAGACTGCTGCAAGAAGAGATTCGTGAAACTCTTGCTGTAGCTGTTGAGGATGCGATTGCCCAAAGTGAATACTTATTTAAAATGTTGAATAAGCACAGCCAGAAGGTTCCTGCTTCGGATCGCAAGGAAATCATTTGGAGTGCGGAGCTTATTCGTGAAATTAATCGTTTGCAGGATACGCTATCGGTTATAGAAGAAGAGCTCGTATTCGAAAGCGGCTTATACACAATTGATACGTATCAGCTAAAAATCGTTGAAGAGCATTTGGAAATGATTCAATTTGCGCTTTCCTTATTCAAGCAAGCGGACAAGCCAATTAGCTGGGTTTCGCAGGATAAAGAAGGAACGTCACTCGTCATCATGCCAAAAGTGGTGAAGGAAGTGTTGAAGGAGCAAGTTTTCTCTCGTAAAATGCCAATCGTATTTTCCTCAGCAACGCTCTCGGTTAACGGCTCATTTGATTATATGATGGACATATTGGGTATGGATAACTCACTATCTTTCTCGGTTCCATCACCATATGACTATGAGCAGCAAATGACTGTGGAGATTCCAAAAGCTGAACAGTTTACGGCGCTTAACGATAAGGTAAATGAAACGTATCGTTTGCTTAAACAATCAGGCGGAAGGTCGCTTATTTTGTTCCCATCGATGGAGCAGCTAGAGCAATTCAAGGCAGAATCGGACAAGCATGCGGATAGTGCGGCTTATACTTTCTTTTATGAGGGCACAAGCGAAATCAGCTATTTGATCGAACAGTTTCAACAGGATGAAGCCAGCATTTTATGTGCAGTGACATTATGGGAAGGTTTAGATATACCTGGTCCATCTCTTTCCCAGGTTATTGTGTGGGAACTTCCGTTTCCTCCAAATGATCCATTGTTCGCAGCGAGACGAAATGACTCTGAATCACCGTTTGAACAAGTGGATATGCCGTATATGCTGCTTCGTTTACGACAAGGCATTGGACGTTTGATTAGAACACGTGAAGACAGCGGGAAAATCGTTATTTTCGGCCAAAAAATGAATGATAGCTATGTGCGTGAACAAGTGGAAGGTGTGCTTCCGAAAGGTGTAGCATTAAGTTACTCCTAAAAAGAGAATAAGGTTCAAATAAGGAGAAGGGGAAACCCTTCTCTTTTTTTTATTCCTGCACTTTGAACGAACAGAAGTTTATAACCTACCCATTACGGCAAAAATAGGAATAATTCGACAAAAAACAACAAGGAGTGTATGTACTATGCCTTTACACGATCAGATAAACATTCCTAATTGGACGGTATGCGTACAAGCTGTTGTCACCCTCGTGATTCCTCTTCTTATCTCATCTATCTTTAATCGGTCTCGCCAAGCTGATGATGAGTAATCCGATGAGCGGAAATATTCAAGTGCGGCTGAAAGCCATTCATGAACAAATGGAGTTTCATTCCGATGTTTTGGTGCGTGAGTGCTCAATTGGGGATACGGGTATAAACGCAGCTATCGTTTTTGTAAATGGATTAGCAGATTGTGATTTGATTGATCAGCATATTTTGAGAGCGTTAATGTCTGTTCAAGGAGAAGGCAAAACCGTCTCAAAATCGTTTTTAACCAATCAGATATTAACTGTTAGTCAATTAAGTGAAGTCCATTCTTTAGAAGAAATGCTGCCAAAAGTGTTAATGGGTGCAACAGCAGTGCTCGTTGATGGAATAGATGAAATTATTATCATTGGCACTGCAAGGAGCAAATCCCGAAATATTGAGGAACCAATTTCTGAAGCATTAGTTAGAGGGCCGAGAGCTGGCTTTAATGAGAACTTATCCGACAATACTGCGATTCTAAGAAGACATGGTGAAAATGCCAGCCTATCATTCATGAGCATGTATGTTGGCACACGTGCTAAGAAGCAGCTCATCATTGCTTATATTAAAGATATTGCTGATCCTGAATTAGTTGAAAAGGTCAGGCGTAGGGTAAGCAAGATCGATATTGATAATTTACCTGAATCAGGATACGTTGAGCAGCTCATCGAAGATAATTTTTTAAGTCCGTTTCCACAGGTGCAAAGTACGGAAAGGCCTGATCGGGTCATTGGCGCATTGATGGAAGGCAGGGTTGCTATTCTGCTCGACGGTACCCCTTTTGCGTTGATTGCACCTGTTACATTTAGCATGCTTCTGCAATCACCGGAGGATTATTATGAGCGTTGGATGGTTGGCACATTGCTCAGAATGCTGCGTTTTCTTGCCGCTTTGATCGCGTTATTGACACCAGCGATGTACATTTCCTTTATATCGTTTCATCCTGGCCTAATCCCAACTAAATTGGCTATTTCTATCGTTGGCGCTAGAGAAGGGGTACCTTTCTCATCACTAGTTGAAGCGCTAATTATGGAGGTAGCGATTGAAATATTGCGAGAGGCGGGGCTTCGACTGCCTAAACCAATTGGGCCGGCCATGGGAATCGTAGGAGGTTTGATTATTGGTGAAGCGGCTGTTCGAGCGGGAATCGTGAGTCCAATTTTGGTTATTGTCGTTGCATTAACTGCGATATCATCGTTTGCAATACCACAATACAATGCTGGGATAGCGCTTAGAATGCTGCGTTTTGCTGCTATGTTCTGCGCTGCAGCATTCGGCTTGTATGGCGTAATATTGTTTTCCTTATTGTTATGCGCACATGTCGTCAAGCTTAAGAGCTTTGGCGTTCCCTATGCGAGCCCGGCAGTTCCTTACCGTGTTAAAGATTGGAAAGATTTTATTGTTCGCATGCCTATATTTATGATGAAAAAACGACCTGAGATGCTGCGGCCAAAAGACAATACACGCACGAAGAATTGAATAAATATGGAGTTGGAAGAAGGCTTTATATGAAAAAAATGTCCAATGATCGTATTACAACCGTTCAAACTGCTGTGATCATTTCAAACTTTATGCTGGGTTCAGGAATTCTTACGTTGCCTAGAGCTTCTGTTGAAAAAGTAGGGACACCAGATGTATGGATATCGGTACTGATCGGGGGAACGGTTGCCTTATTAGTAGGCGTGTTTATGGCTGCATTGGCAAAATTACATATCAATCAAACGGTGTACCAGTTTACTCAGAAGCTTCTCGGAAAATGGGTTGGAGGCATAATTGGCATAGCGTTTGTTATTTATTTTTTCATGACAGCTGCTTATCAGGTGCGTGTTTTATCTGAGGTTACGGAATTTTTTCTGCTGGAAGGAACGCCTCCATGGGTCATTGTCATGGTTTTTATTTGGGTTAGCTTCTATTTGATGACCAGCGGCATTAATCCGATTGCGAGGTTATTTGAGGTCATTTTGCCGATAACAATCGTTATTTACGTATTAGTCATGTTAATGTCTTTACGGATATTCGAAATCGATCATTTGCGGCCTGTATTAGGGCAAGGAATCATGCCTCCTCTCAGGGGGGTCCAAACCACCTCACTGTCCTTTTTAGGCGTAGAAATTATATTGATTTTAACTGCATTTATGGATAATCCGAAAAAATCGGTAAAAGCAGTCGTCTATGGCACAGCGATTCCGTTCTTTATTTATTTGCTGACCGTAATTATTGTAGTTGGCGGGCTATCGATAGATGTAGTCATTACACGGACGTGGCCAACACTCGATCTTGTACGCAGCTTTGAGCTTTCTGGACAAATATTTGAAAGATTTGAATCGTTTTTTCTTGTCATTTGGATTATGCAAATCTATTCTTCTTTTGTCATTACGTATTATGCTGCAGCCTTGGGATTGTCACAAGTATTCAAAGCAAAAATGATGAAATGCTTATATTTCTTACTGCCCATTGTATTTCTAGTTTCCACGCTTCCCAAAAATACGAGCGCTCTGTTTGTATACGGCAGCTTGCTAGGCAATACCGCTCTTTATTTGTTTCTCTCTATGACTATCATATTGTTTGGTATGACGAAGTGGAAAAAAAGGAGTGTAAAATGATGAAGATCCACAGCAACAGTCGGGGACGATTTTTACTAGCATGCCTATGCACGCTAACGCTGCTTGTCCAAACGGGTTGTTGGAGCAAGGATGAGATTGAGGATCTTGGGCTATATGTCGGAATAGCGCTTGATGTTGCCAGCAAAACGGAAATTGAGAAAAAAATGGATAAGCTGAGTACCTCAAATCGGAAAAAGGATCTGATCACCTACACGCTGCAAATTATAGATAAACAATCAGAGGGGAAAGACGGTGAATCTTCAGGTGTTGTAACAGCTAAACCTTATATAAATGTTTCGGAGACAGGAGATTCGCTTTTTGAAATGGTTAGAGGATTTTCTGCACGAATGGAGCGGCCTGTAATCGGTCATCATTTGAAGGTGATCGTTATAAATGAGATGTTGTCTCGAAAATACAGCATGAATAATCTCCTTAGCTTTATGTTGAGGGATAATAATATTCGGCCGAATAGCTTAATTGTCATGAGCAGCGGCATGGCTAGAGATGTATTTGAATCAAAAGGTACTAACATTATACCTTCGTTCCGTGTAATTGAGATGATCGGCAATCGTTATCGTACATTGAAGATCATACCTCCGATGTCGCTTATTGCAGTAGAGGGTAAGATGCATGCAAAGTCCAGCTATTTACTTCAAAATATCGTAGCTGCTGAAGGCGAGATTGAATTTTCAGGTGCAGCCGTTATTAAGGGGAAAACCCAAAAATTCAAAGGACTGCTATCGGAGGAAGAATTGTTAGGCATAATGTGGTTGACTGGCGAAGGCAAAGGCGGTTTAGTAAAAAGCTATGATCCTGAAACGAAGCAGGTCATTGCTTATGAGATCAAAACGCTTAAAAGTAAAATAATTTCACAGGTCAAGAATGGAAAAATTAGTTTTCACGTTAATATAGAATCGGATGGTCGACTAATTGAAGAGTGGTTAATTGACAACGTGCCTCTAGATCACAAATTTGTAACCAAGGCTGTACATTCATCAGAGAAGGAAGTAAGCCGACTCGTGAATAGAGCCTTACATAAAATTCAAAAGGAATACATGACAGACGTTATGGGGTTCGGTACTAAACTAAGCATATCGCATCCAAAAGTATGGCAAAAGGTTAAAGAGGATTGGGATGAAGAATTCAGTCGCATTCCGATTACGTATAGCATTAAACTGGCTATTACGGATACAGGAGCAAAACGTAAGCATTGATCGCTAATTTTGCCGAAAAAATCATCATTTCTGCGGATAAAAACTGCGTGAAATACATATTTCACGCAGTTTGCTTTTATATCAACTTTTAAGCTATCATAATAGAGTAATTGGTCACTTAAATAGAGGGTAAAAATAGTTTTTTTATGGAGGATTTGCTTGCAAATGGGACAACATGAGGTGACGGATAGCTACGGCTTGGAAATGGACTTATTTTCGATTTGGATGAAAAATAAAGGGATGACAAAATCCACACATCAAGCCTACATAAATGATGTTCGTTTTTTTCTACAGACGGTACATCCAACAGAAACAAAAAATATTACGAAAATGGATATTATGCGCTACATGGCCGTTTGCCGTGAGAAGGGGGCAGGGGATGAGGCGCGCAATCGCAAGCTTTCTTCTTTGCGTTCATTTTTTAAAGCGTTGATCGAGATGGAGCATTTGGAAGGCAATCCTGCTGCGCTTATCGCAAAGTCCAAGCAGGAGAAAAATCGTATTCCGGTTTACTTGGAAGAAAATGAACTCGAAGCGCTTCTGCAAGCCATACAGGGGAAATATTATATTCGCAATGTCGCAATTGTTTTATTAATGTCCTATGCAGGTCTTCGCGTCGGTGAGGTACACCGGATGAATGTACAGGATTTTAGGCAGGATGGATCAATTCATATTCTCGGGAAAGGGCGTAAATGGCGCGTTATCCCATTGCCGGATGCGCTGCAGCATGTATTGAATGAGGCGCTTGCTGAGCGCAAGGAATCCAGGCAGGGTAAGGAGCAGCCGTTTTTTGTATCGCAGTTTGGACGAAGACTATCTATACGAATGATACAGACCGTCGCTGATGAAACGATCAAGCTGCTAAAGGAGACGATGCCTGCGCTTGCGGATAAAAGGCTATCGAGCCATAAGCTGCGGCATTCATTTGCAACGATGCAAATTCGCAGCGGTACAGACATACGAACCTTGCAAGAGCTGCTTGGGCACGCGAGTATTGAAACAACACAAATTTACACGCATATTGATAATAAACAGCTTCGAAATGCGATGAACAACATTTCCAGCAAAATCCCAATGAAATTTCAAAATAAGGTTACATAATAATAATTATGTAAACAAATATCGAAATTATAAAATAATGCAGCAAAAAAAGCTGATGTCAGGTACATGTAGTATCTGACATCAGCTTTTTATATTAGTGGACGCCAGCTGCAACCAGCTTGCGTCTTTCTTCACGTTCTTCTGGCAGCATGCGAGGGCATGTATAACATTTCACACCATCAACACGACAATCATACATACAGCATGAAGAGCGAAGAACGATTTGTGGACCTCCAGGTGACCACGGATCATCGATATACCGAGGCTTGTGAACAAAAGGGTTCCGTTTTCGATTAAATACCTCAGCAGGCAGACCGAGAATGACCTCAAGATCGCGCTGAACAACTGTCAACAGTGACTGATCATTCATATTATTTTTCAGAAAATCAATTACACCCTGCAGTTGTCCACCGACCTGGTTCCAGATCATGGCGGATTTCACATCAGCGCTTATGGCTACAGCTTCGACAATATCGTTAATCTCATCCTTAAAGCTAGTTCGGAAGGCATTCTCTAAAAACTGCTTTCTTTCTTGTTCTTCGGTTGGCACATCTGTCCAGCGAAGCGCATTAATTTTGAAGCCAAGATGAGCATGATCATCGTGTTTCTCAAGCTGATAAGTTAAATTATGTAGCGATAAATCCAAATAACGGTTGTATTGGGCAGCAAAAAATAGATTCGTTATGCACAGATTAAAGAAGGACATGCCTACAAAGGAAGCAGCTAGTTGCATGCCCGTTGCTTGCACCATTTCTCCGGCTTTTATAAGAGTTGCATGAGCAGTTTCTTTGTCGTAAAAGCTGGTCGCTGGCAGCTCAAGCAAGGGATGAGCGGCACCTTTCGGAGAAATGTGAAAATATGTTTCTACAAGTGTAAAGTCCATGTCATGTGCCATTTATTTGTGCCCCATTTCGGTTTCTCAAAATATACCTATAGAGTAGGTTTACTCGATAATGATTATCATTATTCCACTCTATAAGTATAGGAGGGGGCTAGCGGACTGTCAATATTAATGGCTCTACAATTGCTTTAACTCGGTTAAGCCCTTCCCACATATCTCCTGGGCCATCGTATATAAGAACATAAGCACCCTTAAACCCAACTCGTTCAACCTCAGTAAGATAGGAGACTAGCTCGTCCTTATCAGGGACACCGGCATCGTCATAGGTAGGCTTAACATGAACTGAGACGCTTAGTGGTGCCGTATCGCCGATTTCACTGATTTTGTCCGCGCTATGATAGTTACCGAAGTCGGTTATAAAGCCTACTGCTTTACCCGCATGCGCAAGCAGCTTAAGACTGCTTTGCGATGTCGACGTAAGCGATTTGAAATTTTCTGTTATAACATGAACATTTCTAGAAGCAGCATATTCAGCTAGCTCGGACAAGGAGGAAGCGGTCAATTCAATGGCAGCATCATCACTAGGTGAAGCTTCACCAGCAATGACACGAATTTGTTTAGCTCCACTTTGTGAAGCAATATCAATCCAATTCTGAATGAAACTAAGATCTGCTGTTCTTTTAGCCGCATCAACTGTTGTTATGTCGCCATAGTCGAGCAGCAAGGTATCAAACTTAATCGCAGCATTTTCGAAAGAGAGGCGAAGCTGCTCAAGATAAGCCGGTTCTGTTGAAGGGAAATGAAAATGGCAAACTTCAAGCGCTTGATAACCTCTAGCAGCTGCTTCAGCTGGAAGGTCTAGCAAAGTCGTAAGCTGCGGTTGTTCTTGTACACGCGTTTGATGAGTATTCGTTTCGGTATCCCATACCGTCCAGTGAAGAGGTCCAAGATTGCGATGTAAGCTCCATGTGCTGATTGATAGATATGACACTATATATCCCGCCTTTACTATATTATTTAATCCTAAGGCTAGCATAGCACGCAGCAAGCCGAAAAAAAGCTTCGCTTTTGGCATATTACTCCTCTAGTTGGTCATTTTTGTGGGATATTGAAGTTAAAGAATGTATTCAGAATAAATTCATATTTATCCTCACTTTATCCGCACAATTTCTTGTTAGCATGAGGAAAAGAAGCGAGGGAGTGACCAACAATCATGGGAATAAAACAATCGTTAAAGGAAAAAGGTTTGTTTCTGTATAAGTTTTTATATAAGCCTAAGGAAATCGGCAGTGTCATGCCAAGCTCCAAGTATTTGGCCCAAAAGATGGTCGAGAGCGTACCATGGCATGAGGTACTAGCGGCAGCGGAGCTTGGTGCTGGCACCGGTGCGATTACAAAGCATATTCAGGCAGCTGCTCACCAGCAAACTAAAGTTTTGCTTTTTGAGACAGATCCGTATATGTTAAAAACATTGGAAGAAAATTACCCTAATTTTGCATGTTATGAGAACACGACAAACTTGCAAGCAGCCTTAAAGCAGGAAGGAATTAAGCAATTGGACTGTGTCATTAGCGGCTTGCCTTTTTTCAATTTCCATCAGACACTGAGGGATATGCTGATCGCGCAAATTGTAAACTCCTTAAAGGATGATGGATGGTTTGTTGCCTTTCAGTATTCACAGCAAATGAAGAAGCAATTAAGCATACATTTTCATATTGAAAAGATCATTTTTGTACCTATTAATGTTCCGCCTGCTTTCGTCTACGTCTGTAGAAAAAAATAGCCTTTATAAGCATATCGCAGAACTTCATTAAAGGAGGTAAACAAGTGAGCATGACGATTTTGGTTGTTGACGATGATCCGGAAATTCGTGACATTCTTCACATCTATTTAAGGAATGAAGGATATCGTGTAGTGGAAGCTGTCGATGGACAGCATGCAGTTGAGGTTATCAACCGCGAAGCCGTTCATTTGATTATTCTGGACGTTATGATGCCCAAATGGGATGGGATTAAAGCTTGTCTCAAAATTAGAGAGGAACACGATGTCCCCATTATTATGCTTTCTGCAAAGGGCGAAGATATCGATAAAATTACAGGCCTATCCACAGGGGCAGATGATTATGTTACAAAACCGTTTAATCCATTGGAGCTGCTGGCGCGAGTCAAAGCACAGCTGCGAAGGCAAACCTTGACGGTCCAGGCGGCGAGTGCTTCAAACGAAATTACGATAGATGCGCTTGTCATCAATAAGGATCAGCATTTGGTTACAGTAAAAGGCCAAGAAATAGCGCTAACACCTATCGAATTTGCAATATTGCTGCTGCTCGCATCGCACAGGGGGCAAGTTTTTAATATCGATAAAATTTATCAGAACGTATGGAAGGATCAATCCGCCTTTTACTCCGAAAATACGGTCATGGTTCATATCCGCAATATTAGAGAGAAAATCGAAGAAAACCCTAGAGAACCGAGATATATAAAAACGGTATGGGGAGTAGGATATAAGATTGAAAAATAATGTTAACACTCTGTTAAATGGACTGCGCAGCATACGTGGACTTATGCTGTGGGTGCCAGTCCTTAGCTTTTCCCTCGCCGTGCTCTTTATCGTAGGATTGGATCATTTTACTCGCACACAGTTTGGGTTTATACTTGATAATTTCTTATCGCTGCCTTTATTTTTCGGTATATTTATTTTTATCTTCTTTGTATTTACACGCGGTGTTGTCAATTATTTCAAAGAAATAACATATGGTTTAAATAAAATAGCCAGCGGAGATCTAGAATACCGTGTTCCGCTAAATAGGCAGGATCAATTGGGCAGCGTTGCTCAAAATATTAATCACATGGCACAGCAGCTGCAAACGCAGCTAGAGCGTGAACGAAAGCTGGAACAGTCGAAGATGGAGCTTATCACACATGTTTCGCATGATTTGCGGACTCCGCTTACAAGCATTATCGGTTATTTGGACTTATTGAAATCGCATGCTTTTCAAAATCCAAGTGAACAAGAGCGATTTATAGACAATGCTTTCCACAAGACGCAGCAGCTTAAGAAATTGATCGATGATTTGTTTGAATATACACGTCTGACTGGCGGAGATCAAGATTTCATTAAGCAATCCGTAGATATCAACAAACTAGTAGAGCAGCTTATTATTGAATTTGAGCCTGTTGCTGCCGAGCAGGGAATCATTGTGGTGAAAAGCTTTTGTGCAAGACCGGTCTGCGTCGAGAGTGATACGCAGAAAATAGTCAGAGCAATTGACAATCTTTTAATCAATGCGCTCAAATATTCGATCAAACCGAGTGTGATTACGGTAAAAGCAACCGCATTGAACGATATATTTAGGCTAACCATTGAAAATGAAGGAGCACCGATTAATCCTCATGAGGAAGCACAATTGTTTGATCGTTTTTTTAAGCGGGAGTCGCATGATATTCGCAGCTCTATGCCAGCTGGTACAGGTCTTGGACTTACCATTGCCAAACAAATAGTAGAGATGCACGGAGGAGAAATCGGTGTTGTTCATGACAACGGCTATTATATTTTTTGGATTGAGATGCCGATAAGTTTTGGCTAATTAGCAAATTAGCATTATAATAATACTTAGAGACTGAATAGTCGCAGTTTTATAGAGATTTCTTTATGGAAGGAAAGAGAAAGATGGAAACAAAACGGATTACGACAGATGAGCAATTGGAAGAGGCGTACCTGATTCGAAAAACAGTCTTCGTCAAAGAGCAAGGTGTTGCGGAGGAAGTAGAGCTTGATGAATACGATGCAATCGCTGATCATGTTCTTGTATATTACGAGAATGTACCTGTTGGAACGGGCAGAGTGCGGATCGTCGATGATATGGCAAAAATAGAGCGGATTTGCGTTTTGGCTTCACACCGCATGCATAAACTAGGCAAAGCAATTATGGACGAGCTTGAGTTGATCGCGCGTGAAAAGGGGCTTAAGAAAGCGAAGCTGCATGGACAAGTTCAAGCAGCAGCTTTTTATGAGAAGCAAGGTTATGAAGTAGCATCCACCATCTTTATGGAAGAGAATATCCCGCATGTTAAGATGGTTAAAGATTTATCACATTAAATAACAAGAATGAAGAGAGCCTTCTCCTGCAGGCTCTCTTTTTTTGAAGAAATTAGACAATTTCTTTGCGATAATGACTGGGAGATATCCCTTTCACTTTTTTGAACATTTTCGAGAAGAGAAGAGGGTCGCTATAGCCGACGGAGTGGGAAATATCAGATACCGAAAGCTGTTGATTGTTCATGAGATCACAAGCTTTAGCCATTCGATAATGCAATAAGTAGGTTTGCGGCGATTGATTTACAACTTCCTTAAATAAGGCGGATAAGTATATGCGGTCTATGCCAATGAGCTTGGCCAGCTCAGTAATGCTTACTTTGGTGTAGTAATTCATTTTGATATAATCGATCGCTTTGCGAACATAAACATCCTTTGCTTTAGGCAAATAACCAATTTGATTAGGCGCAGTCAACATATCGATCCAATCCGAAATAAGGCGATAGAGCAGGCTATGCACGACAAGACCGCTGTTTTTCTCAAGCTCCCCAGCATCATTAAACTGTTCTAACCAAGGCTCAAACCAATTTGCTGGAGCGTACGAGAAAGAAGGGGCCGTTTTGCTTAAGTGGACCTGTTCAAGTAAACCGTCAACACATGTTCCTTGAAAAGCAATCCACGAATAGACCCACGGATCTTGAAGATCCGCCTTCATATGGCATATCGTATTTGGAAATACCATAAAGCCTTGTCCTTTTTTTAAGGCATATGTTTTTCCGTTAATCTGATAGGTGCCTTTGCCTTCATGAATAAATAAAATTTTGTAATGATCCTTAACGCCGGGTCCCCAGCTATAGCCAGCTTCGCAGAACTGCTTCCCGTGATAATAATAGACCAGATCATAATGCTCGCACATTCATTGTCACTTCCTTGATTGAAGGTCTCTAACATATTACATTATGACATATATGACTTGCATGTGGACATTCCTTATTGCAGCAGCGTTAAGCTATACTTTAAAAGAAATGACGTAAGCAAGTATTCATTATAGCATGTTTCAAACAAAGAAATTATTCTAAAAACAAAGGGGAATATGATAAATGCCTTATGCTGCTGATTCATCACGTTATTCCGATATGTTATATAAACGCGCAGGCAAAAGTGGAATTAAGCTGCCTGCGATATCCCTTGGTCTATGGCAAAATTTCGGCGGCAATCAACCGCTTGAAAACTCACGTGCGATGCTTTTAAAAGCGTTCGATCTCGGCATTAATCATTTTGACCTAGCAAACAACTATGGACCGCCTGCCGGTTCTGCTGAAGAAACGTTCGGAGCTGTATATAAGAAGGATTTGGCTCCCTATCGCGATGAGCTTCTAATTTCTACAAAAGCGGGCTATTACATGTGGGAAGGTCCCTACGGCGAATGGGGCTCACGTAAAAATTTGCTGTCCAGCTTGGATCGCAGCTTAACGAGAATGGGACTTGATTATGTCGATATATTTTATTCCCATCGTCCTGATCCAGAAACTCCGCTTGAGGAAACAATGGGCGCGTTAGATCATGCAGTAAGACAGGGTAAAGCTTTGTATGTTGGTTTATCCAACTACAGTGCAGAGCAGACAAGCGCTGCTGTGAAAATTTTGAAACAGCTAGGGACGCCTTGCCTGATTCATCAGCCTAATTACTCAATGCTGAACCGTTGGATTGAAGACGGTTTGCAGGATGTACTTTCTGAGAATGGCATAGGCTCGATCGCTTATTGCCCGCTTGGAAGAGGACAGCTGACGAATAAATATGTCGATAAAATCGAAGCGGAATCGAGTGCAGCTTCCAGCGCGATGAAACCAGAAGCGATCACGGCAGAGCGGGTTCAAAAATTCCGCAGCCTAGAGCAGCTAGCGGCAAGAAGGGGACAAACCTTATCCCAATTGGCATTAACATGGGCTTTGCGTGAAGGTGGAGTTACCTCAGCATTAATTGGTGTCAGCCGTGTAAGCCAGATTGAAGAGAATGTAAAGGCACTGGAAAGTGCTTCGCTGTCTACTGAAGAATTAGCCCAGATCGACGCTATTATGCACAATATTGGAGATATTCCATGGTAATACTCAGCCCAGGCGCATGCGCCTGGGTTTTTCTTTGTTTTAAACGTTGTAAATGAACCCAAAAGCAGGAAATGATACGTGTTTTGTGGAAATAAACGAATGAAATCAAACATAAACGAGTGAGGGAAACTATGACCCATCTTACTGAAGCTTTCATCGATGCAATGGCACCCAATGCGGGAGCAATCAAAAACGGTAACGATCTCGTACGCAAAAACAGCTTTCAGAAGTTATGCCGTACGGAAGACGGGTTGTTGCTATTTGGGGAATGTAAGGGAAGCGGCAAAGAGCCCTATAGCTGCTCCGTTGACTTCGTAAAAGCCGAACAACCTGTATTTCGCTGCTCCTGTCCAAGCCGTCAATTTCCATGCAAACATATATTAGGACTTTTGTATGCATATGCTGGAGGAAAGGCTTTTTCAACGGAAGAGATACCTGCGGATATTGCAGATAAGCGCGAGAAAGCGGACAAGCGTGAAGAGAAAAAGAAGGAAGCTGCCGCGATTCCAGCAGGTACAGAGACTAAACGCAAGGTTAACAAAAACGCTCTTATCAAGAAACTCGCTTCACAGCTTGAAGGGGTCGAGCTCGTTCACAAGCTTGTGCAGCAAATCGTGCAAAGTGGTTTAGCTTCGTTGGATAAACGCTCTCTTCATATGCATGAGGAGCAAGCAAAACAGCTTGGCAATCACTACATACCCGGGCTCCAAGCAGCATTTCGAGAGATATTGGTTTTAGTAGGCTCAAGTGAGAATCCGGAGACGATTTATTCGGAGGTTTGTGAACAGCTAGCTGCTATGCATGCTTTAATTAAGCGCAGCCGGGATTATTTGAAGGCGCGAATGGAAGATTCGAGCATCCCAATGGATATCTCAAGCCCACTTGAAGAAAAAATTGGCCATGCATGGCAGTTAGCTGAGCTGCGTGAGCATGGACTTCTCCGTGAAGCAGCTGAGCTTGTACAGCTTTCTTTTCGCTCCTATTCCGACGAAGCACGCGGTGAGCATGTGGATGAAGGATATTGGCTGCAGCTTCAAGATGGAGAAATCGTTATCACACGCAGCTATCGGCCTTTCCGTGCAGCCAAACATATGAAGGAAGAGGATAGCTGCTTTATGGTCGTCCAAACGAAGGAGTTATTCGCTTATCCAGGCGATTTGAATAAACGGGTTCGCTGGGAAGAGATGACCATGCGTGAATTGATACCAAGTGATCGTGTTGTTATTCATTCATATGCAGAGCGATCCTATTCAGCGGCAGTAAAAACGGTGAAAAATCAGCTCAAAAATCCATTAGCAGACCGCAACCCGGTCATGCTGCTTCATGCTGCTCAGGTGGCAAATTCGGAAGGCGGATATGTTCTAGTTGATGAGCAAGGAGCTAGGCTTCCACTTGATGCCATCTCAAGGCTGAATCATCCTACATTGCCTTTACTCCGTAATTTAGATAAAGAGCTGCTTGCAAATGTGGCGGTACTTGTCATGTTCGAGGATCGTCTCGCAGAAGGAAGGCTGCTGGCACAGCCTCTGGCTCTAATTACCGAACAAGAAATGATCCGCTTATTCTATTAATGGTTGACGAAGGAGCAAAATATGAGTATTCCATTATT
Organism: Paenibacillus sp. FSL K6-3182; assembly: GCF_037976325.1. Taxonomy (NCBI): domain Bacteria; kingdom Bacillati; phylum Bacillota; class Bacilli; order Caryophanales; family Paenibacillaceae; genus Paenibacillus; species Paenibacillus sp. FSL K6-3182. Next base: position 3,782,435 of record NZ_CP150265.1, on the reverse strand, counting down.
GCGAGATTTGTATGAAGACGTACGCCGTTTAGTCATAGCAGGTGCGGGCATGGCGGCAGATGATACGCGTTTGAGACGATCGCTCCCACAGCTGCAGCAATTTGGTGAAAAGGCACCCATTTTCAAACGAATTGCAGAAGAAGTCGATAATGTTACGAGGGCTCAGCAAGAGAATGCGGCTGACAAGCTGCTGGATTTAACGGTATTGCTGCAAGCGGTCTTGCATACACAAAGCTCTATTGAAGCGCCAGGTGAGCTGCTGCCCGTTGGAATAGAAGCAGCAAATAACAAAACGATCACGACGATCCCTTATCGAAAGCTTAAGCCGCTCATTGATTCGCTGACGCTTCGCGGCCCCAATCGGCTCGAAGCCATTAAACAAGGGGTTGAGGCAGGACTGTTCAACGATGTAAGAACATTCGCACCAGCAGTCAACGCATTGAGAGACAGCTATTCTGAAATTGCTGAATATGTCGCAGATCATGTCATCCCACTTCTTGGTTCAGCTGCCTTGCCAATTCTGCATTCGGAATTCGATATGCAGGGAGGCAGCGGCGACGCGAGAATGCTCGTATGCCTTTATAAGCTGGCGAAGGACGAGAAGGAACTATGGCCAACTCTGCTGGCAGCGCAGAAGGATGGAGGATTGCCGGTACGTATAGCTGCGATATCGCTTACGGCTGGTTTGCCTAGCTTCGAGGAACATTTGCTCGATCTGTCGCATGACCGAAAAAAAGAGATTCGCAGCGCAGCTTTAATGGCATTGTCCCGCTTCGCTTCTACACAAGTCGTTGACCGTTTGATGGAATCACTAAAGAAAAAAGATACAGACATTGCCATAGCTCCCATTCAAGCGTGTGAGCTTCCAGCATTAACCGAGCAAATGTTGGCTTATGGTTTAGAGCTGGCTGAACATGTCGTTTCAGCTAAACAAGATACGGGCTTCCAAGAAAAGTTCAGCAGCGTCATCACTTGCTTTCAATCCAAAGCAGATGTTCAAACCGTTAGAGAATTTCTGATGCATATGCTAGATAATGATCTCCTTTCTTTCAAAGAAATGGAACCATTGATGAGTCAAGCAGCTCAAATATTATTAGATTCCAAAAATGATGAGGCATTAGTGTTTCTTCATGAGCTTCGCAATCGCCGCGCCTATTTGATCGCGTATTCGTTCAAAGCCGCACGACAAGTATTAAGCCCTGCAGATGTTTTTGACAGGTATGAAGGCTATGTAGAAGAGAAAAAGAGTAAAGCTGCACGCGAGCTAATACAAGCCATATATGAACTTACTCCTCATACGGTTGTGCAAGCCGCATTTACGCAGCATCAAAATCAATGGAGCTGGGATGCGAGATGGGCAGATCGCTTTATCACATTAAATGAGGAAGAGCTTGTATGCCGATTAGTGGAACGCCCTAATGAGAGGGCAATCCACTATTTAGTCGACAAAGCAAAAGTAGCGCCACAACTGATGAAGCAGCGTTCAATTCATATTTTGTACACGTTATTCCGGCTTGGACATACTGATACGCCAGAGATGCTAATGTCATCACTGGAGCTTTCTACGCAAAAATCTTTTTATTATATGGACCGAGATTTGCAGCTATTAATTGCTTTGCTTCCGGGGGAATTTGCGGATAGGCTTCAGCTAATCGCGGATAAAATGTCAAGCGAGTACTCTCGTGACCAATTAAAGCAGCTAGCCGGACACATTGCCGCTAAGCCAGCGGAACTTGAATCGAAACCAGAAGGAGCGGGAATTCTAGCATGGATCAAAAACAAACTATCTTAAGGCTGCCTGCAGAGCAGTTATATGCACATGAACTCGAAGCACTGAAGAAACATGACACTGGGGAGAAACCGGCAGGCTGGCAGCTGTCACCACGGGCTGTATTAACTTTTATTACAGGTGGCCGAGCTGGCAAGGTAGATATTACGCCAAAATACATTGGTCACACAAGACTCGTTGAAATTGCGATTGCGACACTGCTTACTGACCGAGCCTTATTGCTTATAGGTGAGCCGGGAACAGCAAAGTCATGGCTCTCGGAAAATTTGACGGCGGCCATTCATGGCGATTCATCTAAGGTTATTCAAGGAACCGCTGGTACAAGTGAAGAACAGGTACGATACTCATGGAATTATGCAATGCTTCTTGCTAATGGTCCGTCCGAGGAAGCGCTTGTCAAAAGTCCGATCTATCGTGCAATGGAGGCAGGAGGCATTTCACGGTTTGAAGAAATATCACGCTGCGCTTCAGAGGTACAGGATGCTTTGATTTCCATTTTATCGGAGAAGACGATTTCTGTACCTGAGCTAGGAAGAGATATTCCAGCTGCAAGAGGTTTCTCCATTATTGCAACCGCAAATACGCGTGACCGCGGTGTCAACGATATGTCCGCCGCTTTGAAGCGGCGTTTCAACATCGTTGTGCTGCCGGCACCATCAGATTTGGATACGGAAGTAGCCATTGTGCGCAAACGGGTAAGCGAGATTGCTTCCAATTATCGGCTCGGTGAGGCTGTTCCTGAGGAGGAAGCTGTACGTAAGGTTGTGACCATTTTCCGCGAGCTGCGCAGCGGGATGACACTAGATGGCAAAGAGAAGCTGAAGCAGCCAAGTGGTGCAATCTCAACTGCGGAAGCAATATCCTTGCTTATTAATAGTATGGCGCTGGCAAGCAGCTTTGGGGATGGGCAGGTTGCTGAGGAGGACCTTGCTGCCGGTCTGCTTGGAGCTGTCGTTAAGGATGAATCAAAAGATGATGCGGTGTGGAAGGAATATTTGGAAAATGTGATGAAAAAACGGGGAGCCGAGTGGCGAGGGCTATATCGTGCTTGCCGTGAGCTGAGTTCGTGAGTACGGCTGCCGTATCCAATTACGGCGTTCATTTGTTCGGCGTACGGCATCTCTCACCGACCGGGGCATTTCATCTGCAAACTTTTCTTAAAGAAGTTAAGCCGCTGCTGGTACTCGTAGAAGGGCCATCGGATGCAACGGAGCTCATTAGTCAAATCACATTAAAGGGTGTAAAGCCGCCCATTGCCATATTAGCATATACCGATCAATTGCCAATCCGTACGCTTGTTTTTCCGTTAGCGGAGTATTCCCCTGAGTATCAAGCATTCGTATGGGCAGCTAGAAATGGGGTTGAAGCCAGATTTATCGATTTGCCGTCTGATATATCGGTTAGCCTTCACTTGAAATTAAGTGCTGCTAGTGAAAAAGAAGATTATGCCGAAGGTGCCCGCTCGCATCGTGAACAAATCAATGATCGTTATGAGCAAGTGGCTATATCAGCGGGAGAATCCGATTACGAAACCTATTGGGAACGTTCGTTTGAACATAGCAGCGAGCCTAATACCTACCGCCATGCTATTCATGCCTTTTCAAGTGAGATGAGGCAGCTATCTGAGACGGATGAACGGATATATACACCGCTAGAGGCCGCTCATAATGAAATTCGCGAAGCTTACATGCGTGCACGAATTGCTGAGGCGATAGAAGGAGGCATTCCAGCAGAGCGAATTGTAGTTGTTACCGGAGCGTATCATGTATCAGCACTCGAAGCGGAATTGGATGGCATGACTGAGCAAGAAGCAGCAGCATTGCCTAAGATTCAGACCAAGCTGACGCTTATGCCCTATTCGTATTATAAGTTATCCAGTCATTCAGGCTATGGAGCGGGTAACGCGGCACCGTCCTATTTTGAGCTTGCTTGGCAATGTTTAGTCAGTGGTGACCTTGGAAAGTTGTCTTCCGCTTATCTAGCAACGATTGCAGGTTATATGCGGCAGAGCGGGAATTTCCGTTCCGCAGCTTCCGTTATCGAAGCAGTAAGACTAGCTGAATCACTGGCATCCCTGCACGGAGGAAGATTGCCGACGCTGCGTGATCTTCAAGATGCCGCCATTACTTGTCTTGGATATGGCGAGCTTTCGATTGTAGCAGATGCGCTTGCAAGAACGAATATTGGTACTGCTATTGGTGCTTTGCCCGACGGAATCAGCCAAACTCCTATTCAAGAGGATCTTAATCGAAACTTGAAATCGTTAAAACTGGAAAAATATAAAACGACGGTAGCAACTGACCTTGAGCTGGATCTACGAGAGAACAGAAGAGTGAAATCCGAGGATGCTGCTTTTCTTGATTTAAGAAGATCTTTTTTTCTTGAGCGTCTTCAGCTCCTATCGATTAGCTTTGCTAAGAAACGCGCAGTCAAGCAGGACGGCGCAACATGGGCAGAACACTGGGTGCTCTGCTGGACGCCAGAAGCCGAGATTGAGATCGTTGAGTCCATCATGAAAGGGGAGACGATCGAACTCGCAGCTGCTTTCTCCATTAAGGAGTCTTTAGCGCAGAGCACTAACATATTAAACGCTGCGGCGCTCGTTAAGGCAGCATGGCAATGCGGGCTGCCCGCATCTATGGAAGATGCGCGTCGCACACTGCAAGAGCTGGCAGTTGAATCTGGTGACTATACTCAAATCGCAGGGACACTTCGTGAATTATCTATTCTCGTACAATTTGGCGATGTTCGAAAAATGAATACGGATGTGTTAGTACCTCTTCTTCAACAGCTTTTCTTAAGAGGTACGCTGCTCCTTGTTGATTCGTCGATTTGCAGTGACGATGCCGCGGCAAATATGGCTTCAGCGATCATCGATATGCATACTGTATCACAGCAGCACTTTGAGGTGGTGGATGACGAGCGATGGGTACAGCAACTAGAGGAGCTTGCTTATCGCGATGATCGGAATGCTAAACTGTCAGGTCTAGCATTCGCTTTGCTGCTTGAGCGAAACCTAATCGATCATGAACGGTTAGCACGAGAGGTGTCGAGACGATTATCCCCGGGGATACCTGCTGATATTGGAGCTGGCTGGTTTGAAGGCATGTCACTCCGCAATCGTTACGTGCTGCTGTCTCGGAGGCAGTTATGGGAACAGCTCGACCTTTATACAAGATCGCTTGATGATGAGCAGTTCAGACGATCGCTTGTTTTTCTTAGAAGAGCTTTTTCATCCTTCGAAGCTAGAGAAAAAAACGCGATTGCGCAATTATTAGGTGATGTATGGGGATTTGGATCCATAGAGGCGGCCGATGTATTGCAGCGGCCACTGAGCAGTGAGGAGCAACAAAAAATAGATGAGCTCAATGAGTTCGACTTTGGAGACTTATAACATGAGCGATAATGAGCATTTCGAACAATTAAAGCGTTGGCGCCTCATTTTGGGACATTCTGCAAACGACAAGCTATCTGACATGGCGAATGGTCAGGAATTGCTCGATAGTGAGCTGAGCTTGATGGATCAAGCTCTTGCAGCCATTTATGATGAAACAACTGAGATTATGACGGACAAACCCCAAAAAAGCGGTGGTCGTTCAGCTAGTCTTGGCGCATCATCGCCCAAATTAACCAAATGGCTAGGTGATGTTCGCAGTTTCTTTCCATCTGATATTGTATCGGTCATTCAAGCGGATGCCATCGAGCGGAAGGGCTTGACACAGCTGTTGTTCGAGCCGGAGACGCTAAGTCAGGTGAAGCCTGATATTAGGATGGTTGCGACACTCATTGCGTTAAAAGGCCGTATCCCTGAGAAAACAAAAGAAACAGCAAGATTACTCGTTCGCGAGGTCATCGATGAAATTTTAGCTCGCTTGGAGCATGAAATTCGGCGAGCCGTTACAGGCGCTTTGAACCGAAGAAAGCATTCACCGCTGCCTTCGATGACAGGGCTGGATTGGAAAACGACAATCCGCAGAAATTTAAAGCATTATGATTTGGATAGCCAAAAGCTTATTCCAGAACGTTTTTATTTTTTTGAACGCGCTCGGCGCAGTAAGGAATGGACCGTTATTCTCGATATCGATCAGAGTGGTTCCATGGCGGATTCGGTCATTTATGCTTCTATTATTGGTTCTATTTTTGCGAGCTTGCCTGCCTTGGATACACATGTTGTCGCTTTCGATACTGAGGTTGCTGATTTAAGTGAGCAATGCGCCAATGATCCAGTCGATATGTTGTTTGGCATTCAGCTCGGCGGCGGCACAGACATTAACAAATCGGTTCAATATTGCGAGCAGTTTATTAGTGACCCAAAGAAGACATTGTTTATTCTCATTTCAGATCTCTATGAAGGCGGCAACCAAGCATCACTTATCAGAAGGATGGAAAATATGCGGCAATCCGGCGTTAGCGTAATTTGCTTGTTAGCCTTGTCGGATAGCGGAGTTCCTTCTTATGACGCTGCGCTTGCAAAGAAGCTCTCCACATTTGGCATTCCATGCTTCGGCTGTACGCCGGACCGGCTTCCAGAGTTGATTGCAGGTGCACTGCAAGGGCGAGATTTACAGGAGCTTGCTAGCGCAATTGATCCAGCGGGCAAATAAACCTTATAAACAATTTATGGAATCTTAAGCTTTAATTAAACTTTACTTACAAGCCTCTTAACGATTGATTGTTATCTTTAGTAATAGATAACAAGTCGATTTTGGGAGGTTTTTTTTATGCAAACAAAACTCTATGTCCTATACGGCGGCAAATCCGTCGAGCATGAGGTTTCATTAAAAACAGCATACACCGTTATTCAATCCATAGATAATTCTAAATTTGAAGTATTCCCCATTTACATTACGCGAGAAGGACTATGGTGTTCGCCTGACAAGTTAAATCAAGAAGGACTTCAATTAAACGATCTTATAGCTTTGCCCAAGCATAGGAGTGAAGCCGAGTCCATCGGACAGGTTTTAATGAGTCAATTCGCATTGCCAGGAAAAAAAGTTGTCTTGCCGCTGCTGCATGGCTCATATGGAGAGGATGGAACCGTACAAGGGATGTTGGAATTGCTTAATGTTCCTTATGTTGGGAATGGCGTATTGTCCTCTGCACTTACACTGGACAAAGCCATCTCAAAGCAGCTATTAGCGCAAGCTGGCATTCATCAGGTCGACTACCGTGTATATCGATATGATCAATGGCTGGAAGATCATTCAAAGGTACTTCAAAAGGCAGAAGATACCATTGGTTATCCTTGTTATGTTAAGCCTGCCTCACTGGGATCAAGCATCGGCATCAGCAGATGCCACGACAAACAAGAGCTGGTTGCCGGCATTACCGAAGCATTTAAGTATGACAACAAAATTGTGCTTGAGCGTGAAGTGATAGGCAGAGAAATTCAAGTGGCTGTTATGGGCAATGAGAAGCCGCTTGCATCACTGCCAGGCGAATTCATCCATGACCATGTCTTCTTTGATTTCGAGTCCAAATACATGGATAAGCAGCTAAAGATGTCGATTCCAGCGCATCTATCCGAAGAAATCACGTCGCAAATTAGGCAACTAGCCATCAAAGCTTACCATACTCATAACTGCTCGGGTCTTGCACGGGTAGACTTTTTCTTAGATGGCAAGGGACAGTTGTATTTGAATGAAATCAATGCACTGCCTGGCTTTACGAATTACAGCATGTATCCGGTCATGTGGGAGCGGACGAATGGAACTCGATATTCGGAGCTTGTCGAGAAATTAATTGATTATGCTATCATGCGTCATGCTGAAAAACAATCGATTCAGTACACGAGGTGATCGATATGCTTAGAGATACTTGGGCTGACATTCATTTGAATCATATTCAAGACAATCTTATACAGATTCGCGAAACGCTGCCAAACCATGTCAAGCTGATGGCTGTTGTGAAAGCAAATGGCTACGGACATGGTGATCTTGAATCTGCGCATATGGCTGAACAAGCAGGCGCTGATGTTCTGGCTGTTGCTTATTTAGAAGAAGCGCTCCGCCTTAGATCCTATGGCATGAAGCTGCCTATCCTTATTTTGACACCAATCGACGCTGAATATGTGCACTTAGCCATCGAGAATGATTTGATGTTAACCATTACAAATGCCACATGGTTTAAGGAAATGAGAAAATACAAATCGACTACATCTGCCAAGAAGCTTCTTATCCATGTGAAAGTGGATACGGGACTCGGAAGAATTGGTATTCAGTCAATAGATGAGTGGGACAAGCTTGTGCCATGGCTAAAAGCTCCAGATATCGAAGTGGATGGATTTTACACTCATTTTGCGACCGCAGGCAAAGCAGATACGACATTTCTTGAGCTGCAAACAAGCCGCTTTATAGAGATGATGGAATGGAGCAAAAAGTCCGGTCTCCATATTCGTCATTATCATTGTGCGGGAAGTGCAGCAGCACTCCGATTTCCTAATCTTGCAATGGATATGGTACGCATAGGGGCGGCGATGTACGGCTTTTATCCAGAAAAGCTTGTGCAATCTGTGAAGCTCAAGCCTGTTTTGAGCTTGCACAGCAAGCTCATACAAGTAAAGAAGCTGCGCAAAGATGAGTACCTAGGATACGACAATTCCTATCAGGCAGAAGAAGAGCAATGGATTGGCACAGTTCCGATTGGATATGCAGACGGTTGGTCACAAAGCATGCAAAATTCCGAGGTGCTGGTCAACGGACAACGGGCAAAAGTCGTCGGCAAAATATGTATGGATCAGCTCATGGTCAAGCTGCCAGGACCTTATGCGGAAGGAACACAGGTGACTTTAATCGGACGTCAGGGAGCAGAAGAGATCACATTTGCAGAGCTAGCCGCCCATATTGGTAGCGTAGCACAGGAAATATCAACATCGCTATCAGCTAGAGTAACAAGGAAATACAAGGACGTAGAGGAGGCTTGGACGAAATGGGGCAACCGAACCAAACTGAAACCATTCAAGAAAGCGGTTATGTAAAGCATACAGCTGTTCAAGTTAGTCGTGCAGAAATGTATGAAGGACATCTGGTATTGGTTAATCAAGCCAACCCAATAAAACAGTTCATTTCATTGGACAAGCTGATCCCGCTTCATACTAATCCTGACATAAAATTGCTGGAGGAAGGTTTGTTACTAGAGAAAACATGCTTGCAGCATTTCAATATACTTCTAAATGAATCTCAAGCCATGAATGATATTATTGCAGTTAGCGCTTATCGCTCGAGAGAGGAGCAGGAGAAAATCTATGAAACCTCTCTAGTGGAAAATGGTGACGAGTATACCGCTTGTTATGTGGCTTTGCCAGGACATAGCGAGCACCAAACGGGACTTGCCATCGATGTTGGGAAAATAGATGAACATGTCGACTTTATTGCGCCATCTTTCCCAGATAGCGGCATCTATATGGCATTCAAGCAGCTTGCTGCAAAAAATGGCTTTATTCAGCGGTACAAAGTAGGAAAAGAGGCTATAACAAACATCTCTTGTGAGCCATGGCATTTTCGTTATGTCGGTTATCCTCATGCCGAAATTATGGAGCAGCATGATTTTTGCTTGGAGGAGTACATCGATTTTGTAAGAAAATTTACTTATGGCGGGAATTATCTCACCGTAGAAACAGATAGCATGCTCGTGCAAATTTATTATGTTCCGGCAGAGGATGGACCTTCCACGACTGTTCCTATCCTAAATGGTGATCTATATCGAATATCAGGAAATAATAGGGATGGTTTTATCGTTACGGCTTTTACTGGAAAAGGGCAAAGATCACATGGTCTCTAAACCCAATTATAGCGGGCTCGACTGGCTTAAATTTATAGCGGCCCTATTCGTTATTGCTAATCACACCAGTCCATTGCTCTCGTATAACGAATATTTTGACTTTCTATTCAGCGGAATCATCTCGCGATTAGCGGTGCCTATATTTTTTATGTCAACGGGCTTCTTTTTCTTCCGAAAGCTGACAGGAGATAAAGTTAAAGATCAAAAAGCGCTGTTCATTTATTTAAAGAAAATCGGAATCTTATATTTGATTGCTGTCTTGTTGTACATTCCTTTGAATATGTACAAAGGTGATTTTTCTACTCATTTTACCTTTGGTTCCTTTATAAGGGACATTGTTTTTGACGGTACGTTTTATCATCTATGGTATCTGCCTGCGCTAATCATTGGACTTGTTCTTACGTATTATTTGCATCAGAAAATGTCGCTTTCCATGCTGCTCGTTGTTGGTTTTTTGTTCTATGTAATAGGACTTTTCGGTGATAGTTATTATGGAATTTCGGAAAACATAGCTGTTCTAAAACATTTCTATGAATGGCTGTTTCATTTTTTTGATTACACACGCAATGGTTTATTCTATGCACCGATTTACCTCATATTAGGCATCTGGGCAGCAAAACGTCCACAGCCTGCTAGAACGCCGATAAACTACGCGTGTTTGTTTCTGATTTCCTTAGCACTAATGATAGCCGAAGCTTCCTTTCTGAAAGCTCTACAATTTCCGCGGCATGACAGTATGTACGTATTTGCATGGCCAGCAACCTACTTCTTGTTCCACTGGGCGTTATCCTGGAGAGGCCGATCTGGAAAAGCATTTAGGGAGTGGAGAGTATGGATTTATATATTGCATCCTATTGCTATCGTTCTCGTTCGAGGAGCAGCTGAGTTCGTGAAGCTGGAAGCTTTATTCATCACAAATAGCCTCATTCATTTTGTCGCTGTATGTCTTGCATCAATCGTTATGGCAGCACTCGCCGTACGAATATCCGTCATAAAATTTAAGTTTCGACCATAGATATGATAATGGGAGATGTTCGTTAAGCAAATGAACGAGAGGAGAAGCCGCAGCGAAGGAGCATTACCTGCAGCTGGGAGGGATTGCAATGAGTAACGAACTGCTCATTCAACTACTCGTGCTTATCGTAATGATCATCGATATGGCTAACCGATCCAAAGATTCGTAAGGTTAGAAGGCAAAACATCGAAAGTGGTGTTTTGTCTTTTTTTCGTGTTTGTATGTAAGGAGGGGAAAGACAGCGCAGCAACGAATATGTTTACATGTTGAGAAAATATGAATCGTTCCCTTTAGCTTACGTTTTGAGAACGTAATAGATAGGAAGGAGCAACGCCATGATTGAATGTCCTTGGTGCGGCAGCAGCGTTATACTCGAGCATAATTGTTGTCCGGAATGTAAACAAGAGGTTCTTGACGAGCATTTAGATCCCTTTGTTGATGATCAAGAGAATGAGCTTGAAAAATCAGATCTCGAACTTTATGAGTATGATATAAACAACAGCATTGCGAATTCATTCACATGCACTAAATGTAATCATAATGAGTGCGATATTAATGAATTGGCTATGACAGGTGCGGGATTAAGCAAGCTTCTAAACATTCAATATCAACATTATTTATTTGTTTCTTGCATGCAATGCGGTTTCGTTGAAATATATGACCCTACGATATTAAGACGACACAATTGATGCAATTTCAAATTCAGCTTCAATGGAAACATTCAAAGAATTTAGCTTGAAGGAACGTTTTGATCCATTCATGCTTAAAAGGTTAACAGGAGGATTTTCTAGTGAAATACGAAATTATTTTGTTTGATGCTGACGATACCTTATTTGATTATTCTTTAGCAGAGGCGCACGCCCTTAAAAGTGTTTTCTTGGAGTTTCAAATTGACCTTCTACAATCACATATTGAACTCTATCGCTCAGTTAATCAGCAGCTGTGGAATGATTTTGAAAAGGGTGAGATTACTCTTGATTTTTTGCGGCATGAGCGATTTAGAAAACTGTTTGCAGAAGTTAAAGTCGAGCTTGATGCTGTGCATTTTAGCGCGCGCTACGTTCATTACTTGGGAGAGGGCTCTTTCTTAATCGAGGGCTCGGATGTTCTTATTCAACAGGTTCTTCATAATGGGCATCGCATTGCAATCATCACAAATGGGATTAAACAGACACAGCATAATCGAATTGGCAGGTCTGCTTTAGCTCATTCGTTCGAGCATATTATCGTTTCTGAGGACACTGGTTTTTCGAAGCCGCAAACGGGAATTTTTGATTTTGCATTCAAGAAACTGAATCTGATCAATAAGTCTAATGTGCTTATGGTCGGTGATTCATTAACATCTGATATCCAGGGCGGCCTCAATTATGGCATCGATACATGCTGGTACAATCCGAAGCGAAAGCCAAATCGTACAAGCATTATTCCAACGTATGAAATTCATCATTTAAACGAGCTGCTGCAACTACTATAAAAAACTGTTATCATCATAGCTTAGAAACAAGAACGATGCAGGCGACAGCCAGCATCGTTTTTTGTTTCTAATTAAGTTCCCAATCCTGCAGCAGCATAATGGCTGCCCCGGCGGTAACGGCATCCTCAGTCAGCTGTCCTTGCGAAAATTTCGGTTCATATTGCGGTGAATAATAAATGTTGCTCCGCGCAACTTGAATGACCGTTTCATAAATCGTTTTATCGACATTGACGAGCGGGCCACCTAAAATGACAGCCTCGGGATGCAAAATATTAATGAGATTGGCGATACCAATGCCGAGATAGGTAGCCGTTTGTAGAAATTGCTCCGTAATGAATGCATCTTTTTGCAAATACGCTTTCCGCAAAGCGTCAAATTGAACTTCCTCTGGCGGAATACCCATTAACGTGCTTGATCGGCCAAGCTTCAGTTGAGAGCGTATTTTCTTCTCCAACGCGGGAATGGAAACAAGCGCTTCAAGCGCGCCATAATTTCCTTCGTCGCCTAGCCTTGGACCATCGGTCTGAATGATCATTTGACCGAACGAGCCTTCCATATCTACTGCGCCTCTAACGATTTGTCCACCCGACATCATAGAGGTTCGCAGACCAACTCCCGCATGAACATAAAGCATATGTTCAACCTCTTCATTGCGCAGCGCCCAATGTTCGCCAATAATAGCTGTGTTCGCTCCATTATCGAGCAGGGCAGGCATGCCAAGCCGCTGTTCCAACCAGTCACAGATGGGAACATCAATCCAGCCTCGCGCAGGAAAATAACGGGGTTTTAGCATAACGCCATCTTCACGGCTCAAAGGGCCAACGGCACCAATCCCAATTCCAATTACTTTGTTGCGATCAATGTGAAAGTCACTCATCATACGCTCAGCAATTTGAGTAATTTTGCCCACAAGCGTTTCTGGCGTCATTCTTTCATCCATCTTCCATCGTTCAAACGCGAGCGGTTTTAAATTCAAATCATATAAACCGATAGAGGAGGTGAAGCGGGATATTTCTAGCCCAAACACTGCACGATGATCTGGATTGACGCGATACAATATAGGTTTTCGCCCGCCTGTAGATCGTCCCAGCTCTGAAGCAAGAATTAGACCATCCGTTAGCAGTTCCTCCAGCAATCTCGACAAGCTGGTGGATGTTATCGTTAATCGCGCCATTAAAGCAGCTTTGGAAACGAGTCCATCGCGAATGATGAGATCAAAAACTTGTTTTTTTATTGTAGGTACTTTTACATTCATATTTGAATCTCCATTTGTCCAAGTAATTATATCGGATATTAATCAATCTCTATTATATGCTCTAGGAATTTGCATGACTAGACAAAGTCTTAAAATATTTTATAAGTCATTTTAATCTTATGTACCATTCGTTTTGATCAGATGCTTATTCACAACCAAGCCGCAGTATATTTGTCAGTTTTCGACAAAATAATCGGTTGTCATAGCTGGGAATAAGTTCTATAATCTTGTTACAAAGCAGATTATCGATAATCGATAATCGGAAACGGAGAAGTGAATGTTATGTTTGAGAACATGTCAATTCCTTCGGTTAGCTCCATTAGCGATCAGGTTTACACAGCATTAAAGAAGGAAATTCTAGCAGGTGAGCTGCAGCCGGGAGCTAGGCTGCTAGTTCTTGAGATTGCAAAGAAATTCAACATCAGCCAAGCACCGGTTCGTGAAGCGCTGGAACGACTGAAATCAGCAGGATTTAGTACGAGCATCCCCAACAAAGGCTCAATTGTTTCATACATTACCGACAAGGAAATAAAAGATATTTTCGAGCTGAGAGAGATCATAGAAGGTTTTGCGGTACGGCAATCGATGAAGCAGCTAAACGAAAATGATTTCAACTATTTAGAAGATCTGATTCGTCAAATGGATGTTGCTCATGAGCAAAACGATATTTTGAACATATTAGAGCTTGATATGGAGTTTCATGGTTTTTTTTATAGACGCTGCGATAACCATATGATTCTCGATCTTTGGAATCGGATGCGAATCAAAGTGATGCGGTTCATGGCTATTTCCAATCGTCATTACTCCACAGAAGAGCTGGCGGATTGGCATCTTCGGCTCGTAGACGTTCTGCGCACTGGCGACGCTGCACTAGCAGAAGAAGCCTTTACTTTGCATATGCACTCTTACAAAATGATTCATCTCAATTAAAGTCATTCATTTCACAAATCGACCTTACAAGAGGGGGAAATGGAGAATGTTAAGCGAGGGGTTATTATTTAAAGAAGATGTCATTCTTACGTGGATGAGGGAGCGTTTCTTGCGAAACCTGGTGTCTAATGCCCGTGCAATGAAGTCGGATTTAAAAGAAAGCTTATCCAGGCTTCAGCTTAATCCCTATTACACTTTTCCAGTTATGGCTTTGGTAGAACCGACGATCCCATTTGAAGATGAGCATGAGAAAATCATTTATTTGGAGCAAATTCGGGATTACATGCAAAAAAAAATGACCGAAGGCAGCGTCGTATTTGTGGATGAGGAGGGCAGAATTGGCATGCTCTTCTCATGGGTATCGAAGGAATCTATCGAGAAGATGCAGACTATGCTTAAAGAGCATTTTCTTCATTCCTTTAATGTCGGGGTGGGCAAACCATGCAGTCAATTATATGATATTGTTCATTCCTATCGGCAGGCTGCGCGAGCGTTGCAGTATAAGTTTTATAGTGGAACGGGCAAAATTAATTATTTCAGCGAGCTGGGACGCTCGGAATCGCTGCAGCAATACCCGTCAGATAAGGAGAAGCAGCTTTTTGATGTTTACAAAGCCGCAGAGACAACCGCAGAGATTGAAGAAAGTGTTCATCTATTTTATGATGAGCTGCTTCATGATGGACCGATTGATACACAGAGCGTATATGATGTGACCGTTAGGCTTCTCGTCGGAATAGAAAAACGTGTATTATCAGAGACAGAGCATGTTAGCATGTATGAGCGGTTTGACGTGATGTCGATCGTGAAGCTTACGACTTTGGATGAAATTAAACAGTATGTCATTCATTTTTTAATTGGACTGAAAGAGGTGTTCTCGTACAATCAGAAGGAGAGCCACCGCAGCATTATCAAAAAAACGATTCATCATATGGAGCAGGAATGGCAATATGTATCCTTGCAAAGTGTGGCACAGAAAGTGTATATGACACCAACCTACTTAAGCCTGCTATTCAAAATGAATACAGGAAAAACGTTCATCGAGCATTTGACAGACATTCGGATGGATAAGGCGAAGGATATGCTAAAGAGCACCCATTACAAAAATTATGAGGTAGCAGAGAAGGTCGGCTACCAAGATCCACGGTATTTCAGTCAAATCTTTAAGAAAAAGGTCGGACTCTCGCCTAGTGAATACCGGGAAACGATTGGTAAATAAAAGAATTTCATAGAAAAAGGGCTCTAGCGGCGGCGTGATCCAGCTAAAGTCCTTTTTCTCATATTTAAACCACAATTGCTAGTTTCGAACGAATTGCCTAGAGCCGAACATCGCTTTGCGGTCCGTTTCGATCTCTCATTTGTGCTTCCTCAAGCTCAGCATCCCAGTTTAGATGACGATATTCCTCGGCTGCGGCATCATTTTCGAACCAGTTCAAGAAATCTGTCCAAAGCGCAACGTCCCATCCGGCATCAATTTGTGCTGTAGAATATACGCTCTCACGCAGTCTTACGAAACCAAACACATCACGTACTTGGGATTTTTCCGCTTGTACGACCGTTAGCTCAGCTAAATGAGGCGGAATAAAAATAACACCAGATGGAGTGCCGAGTACCACATCTCCTGGCATACATATAGCCTTGCCAATGCGTGTTGGTACGTTCATGCCTACCATTGTAACGTCCGCAATCGCAGTAGGATCACTGCCGCGATAATACACATTGATATTATCGATTTCTACGATTTGTTGATTATCGCGAATACCGCCCCAAATGACAGCACCGCCGCGCTTCGTGCGTGTGGAAATAGCTGTAGATAAATTCCCGCCTACGTAAGTGCCGAGATGCACTTTATCAAACATATCCACTACTGCGACGTCATCTTCTACAAGCGAATCAATAACCCATTGGTTGAAAAAGCCTTTTCGGTTTTCTTGCTCATGCCCATAATTAAGCAACGCTTCATGCAGATCAGGTCGTTTAGGCACCATTACAGCTGTAACAGCGCGTCCAACCATTATTTTATTCGGGTGAACGATTTTGAAATCACCTTCGAACTGAAAGGCATAACCTCTGTTCCAGAGAGGGCCCCAAGCCTCCTCCAAAGTAATTTTGCGCATGCGCTTTAGAACATCTTCGGATACTTTAGGACGTCCATTCGAAAAGCGTTCACCCTCCCAAAGCGGCGTAAGCTGGATCATATCTTCCGGATTGTCAAATTTCATCTGAGCACCTCTTTCGCAATAGTGTGTTTGAAGGCTGCTGTTATTTGCTTTCTAAGTCTATTGTTAGGGACATTCACATATTTGTCGATGCGACTTTCTTAAGGTATTTATGAGGTAATCTATGAATTTTTCACACTATATAAAATCAAACGATTTCATAATTTCTTCACCTTCATTCATGTAACCGCTTTCGTATAAAGTAAAGGAACATTATCTAGGAAAGGGGACGAGATGATAAGAGTGAAGACAGAGACTGTTTTACCCAAACAAAAGCAGATAAAAACAAAACGCAAACAACAAGGAGCTGCTCATTTAGCCGGATACATATTTATATCCCCTTGGCTAATCGGTTTTTTGCTGTTGACGCTTTGGCCCATTGCACAATCGTTTTATTTGTCTTTTACCGAATATTCTTTGCTGGAGGACCCAATATGGACCGGCACGGACAACTACACCAAAATATTTACTGGTGATTCCACTTTCACGAAATCGCTCAGCGTGACGTTTATGTTTGTATTATTCTCCGTTCCATTAAAGCTATTTTTCTCCCTTATGGTCGCATTGGCACTTAATAAGAACATTCGAGGCATGAATATTTATCGGACGGCAATTTATTTTCCATCCTTAATCGGAGGAAGCATTGCGGTAGCAGCGCTTTGGCGCAATATGTTCGGGATAGACGGTTATATCAATCAAGTGCTCGCTTGGTTTGGGATTGAAGGGGTAGGCTGGATATCCAATCCGGACACCTCGCTTGGCACATTGATTTTACTCAATACGTGGCAATTCGGATCAACCATGGTTATTTTTCTAGCAGGACTTAAGCAAGTGCCGCAAGAGCTTTATGAATCAGCATCTGTAGACGGTGCCGGCAAGGTAAGGAAGTTTATAAGCATTACGCTGCCGATGCTCTCGCCGGTTATGTTCTTTAATCTCGTGCTGGGCATTATCGGATCGTTTCAAACGTTTACCTCAGCGTTCATTATCACAAAGGGCGGCCCTATTAATTCAACCTATATGTACGCCATGTTCCTGTACGAGAAAGCGTTCAAGCATTATCAGATGGGTTATGCGTCAGCACTTGCTTGGATATTGCTCACCATTGTTGCGCTTCTCACGCTTATTAATTTCGCAGCCTCGAAATATTGGGTGTTCTACGAATCAGATGGGGGGAAAACCAAATGAATTCGCTGCGTTCGAAGCTGACGAGCCATTTGTACCTATCCCTGTTCTCTATTCTGATGCTGTATCCCGTCATCTGGTGGGCAGGAGCCTCTTTAAAAAAGACAGAGGAGCTCAGCTTGCCGACGATCTGGCCGAAGACACCCATGTGGAGCAATTACTGGGATGGCTGGCACTTCTCATCGGAATATACATTTGCTCATTTTTTTGGAAACACACTGCTTATGGAGCTGGGCAATGTCATTGGCGGCGTTGCCACGGCTGCGATTGTAGCTTATGGCTTCGGAAGGCTAAACTTCAAGCTGCGCGGCTTCTGGTTTTCCATTTTACTGCTGACCATGATGCTTCCAGGGCAGGTAACCGTTGTCCCGCAGTACATTTTGTTCAATAAGCTAGGATTTGTGGACAGCTATGTACCGCTCGTGCTTCCGCATTTTTTCGGAGGCGGCGCATTTTTCATTTTCTTGCTTGTGCAATTTATTCGCGGTATTCCGAAAGATTTGGATGAGGCCGCAACAATTGACGGAGCAAGCGTTTACGGAATCTTTTGGAGAGTGATCCTGCCTCTGCTGAAGCCCGCACTTGTTACCGTAGCTATATTCACCTTTATATGGAGCTGGGACGACTTTTTTGCACAAGTGCTTTATTTAAGCTCCGTTGACAAATTTACTGTTGGGCTGGCACTGCGCATGTTCATCGATCAATTCGACATTCAGTGGGGGCAATTGCTAGCCATGTCCTTGCTGTCGATCTTTCCTTCGGTAATCATCTTTTTCTTTGCACAGAAGCATTTTGTCGAAGGAATAGCTACTACAGGATTAAAAGGGTAAGTCATTTCATTTCACAAAGGAAAAGGGGATGTAAGACGATGAACAAAAACGGGTCAAGAAGCTTGGGGCTGTTGATGCTGGCATTACTGCTCGTATTGACCGCTTGCAGCGGAGGCGGAAGCAACAATGGAGGGAAGCAAACGAATGAAGGAACGAAGAGCACAGCAAAGCCGGACGATGCAGGCGGCAAAGAAGCTGGCGCCAAAACAACACTCAGCATTATGTGGTGGGGGCCGGATGCCCGGCACGAGGCAACAAAAAAAGCACTAGACATTTACTCCCAGCAAAACACGAACGTATCTTTTAAGCCGGAGTTTATGGCATGGGATGCATTCTGGCAAAAGCTTCCGACACTTGCTGCTTCGAAGTCAATAACAGATGTACTGCAAATGGATGCTGCCTACATTCAAGAATATGTATCGCGCGGTCAGCTAGAGGATCTCTCTGACATTGACCTAAGCGGCATTGTTGATCCATCCGTAATTTCTAATTTGCAAATAGATGGAAAATTGTACGGTATTCCACTAAGTCAGAATGCACAAGGCTTAGCCTACAACAAAGCGGAGCTGGAGCAATACGGGATTACGCTTCCGCATAAGGATTGGACTTATGATGAATTTTTCCAGTGGGCAAGAGACGCTCGGGCGAAGCTGCCTGATGGGAAATATCCGATCGGTGATACAACCACTTGGGATAGCTTCAACTATTACCAGACGTCGATGGGCAAACCGCCCGTTATGTCCGATGGCGGCAAAACATTTACGCTTGATAAGGATTTGTTTATGACCTTCTACCAAACGTATGAAGAGTTCCGCAAAACGAAAATCGTACCTCCTGCAGAAAAAGCCGCTTCATTTCTGGAAAATGACCCGCAAGCTGATCCAATGGCATCCGGCGTCGTAATGACAAGAGGTGCAACAACCGGCTCTGTCAGCGCTTTAGAGCAGCTTATGCCAGGAAAGGTAGGCGTAGTGAATCTTCCTGTTGGTCCTGCGGGTGGCGGCTGGGCGCAATCAACCATCTTCTTAAGTGTAAGCGCGAATTCCAAAAACAAAGATGAAGCGAAAAAATTTCTGAGATGGTTCGTTACCGATAAGGATGCAGGCAAAGCGCTTGGTCTCACACGCGGCATTCCGATCAACCCTGACATTTATAAAGAGCTGGAGCCAACTCTTGAGGCTAAAGATAAGCTCGGCAAAGAAATATATGACCTTTCACTAGACAAGGCTTTGCCGTTCTATCCGCCGGCAGCAGGCTTCTCCGAATGGGTTGATACGTATAAGAAGGAGATGGAGGCTGTAACATTCGGCCAGCAATCGATTGAAGATGCCTACAAGAAAATAGACAAGATGGGCAAGGAATTGGCTGCGAAAGTGGCTGGTTAATAAACTATGGAGGTGGTATCTGGATGCAGCTAGCAGAGTTTTTCTCATCGCAGCCAGCAAGATTATGGCTTTTGGCAAAGCAGCTTGGCATTGAATACGCAGTTGGAGGACTTCCATGGGAAGAAAAGCAGGAGAAACCATGGGATTTAATGCCGCTTATTCGTATGAAACAGCGGTTTGCAGATTCTGGTCTTACGCTTAACGTGATCGAATCTATGCCTCCGAGCAATGAGATTAAGCTTGGAACGGCAGGAAGAGACGCCGAGATCGAAGTGTTCCAGCAATTTATTACGAATATGGGTGCAGCCGGTATTCCTGTCCTTTGCTATAATTTTATGGCTCAGTTCAATTGGTTTCGAACATCGACCACCACTCGGACGCGGGGCGGAGCACTCGTGTCCAGCTACGATCACAGCCTCATGAAGGATGCGCCGCTCACTGAGGCTGGCCTTATTAGTGAAGATCAGCTTTGGGAAAACCTTCAATACTTTATGGAGCGAATCGTCCCTGTTGCAGAGAAAGCAAAAGTGAAGCTTGCGCTACATCCCGATGATCCTCCGATCACACCTATTAGGGGGATATCGCGTATTTTGACAAGTGCAGCTGCCCTGCAGCAAGCGATTGATTTAGTTCCAAGCGCCTATAACGGCATTACCTTATGCCAAGGAACACTCGCAACGGCTGGAGAACATATTCCGAGCGTCATCCGCCATTTTGCAAAACAGGATAAAATGTTTTTCGTCCATTTCCGTGATGTGAAAGGAACGCCGGAAAAGTTTGAGGAAACGTTCCACGATGATGGGCAAACCGATATGCTCGAGGCCATGCATACGTACTATGAAGTAGGCTTTAACGGACCAGCAAGGCCAGATCATGTGCCGACGATGGAAGGCGAGGATAATGCGAATCCCGGATATGAGCTGTTGGGACGCTTATACGGTATCGGTTATATCCGAGGTTTAATGGAGGCAGCTGCTGCTGCGCGATTATTAAATGAAGCTAAGACGAGTGTTAACATTTCGGGATAACCTCCATACGTTCATAAAGCAAGCACCTTCAACTCCACATATCGTGTGGAACTGGAGGTGCTTTTTATAATGCTCATATTTGCTCAAAGCGCTATCGTTACTTCAAAACATGAAAAAACGGAACGCAATTATGCGTCCCGTATTTATCCTATCCGTCATAATAACTGTCGCAACGTATCAGCTCCAAAGCCGATCATTGGAATGGTAATGATTCCAATTGTCCGTATGCTCCCACAGCCCTGGGATTTTTGGATGCAGATGCTGTGCTAGTACCTCATCGTTCAAGTCGTCAATGCCCAGACCAGGCGCATCTGTCATATGAATGAAGCCATTCTGAACAAGCTTGTTCGGAAGCTTGCTGCTAATGATAATATCATCCCACCATGGCACCTCACAGGAATGATACTCTAGCGCCATAAAGTTCTCTGTCGCTGCTGCTACATGCGCTGCTGCGAGACAGGCGATAGGGCTCTCAGCCATATGGATCGCCATGGCCACACCGTATTCCTGTGCCATATCACCAATTTTTTTCGTTTCCAAAATGCCGCCAGTCGTCAGAACGTCTGGATGAATGACCGACACCCCGCCAGCTTGAAGCAGCGGCCTGAAGTTTTCTTTCAAATAGATATCCTCGCCTGTACATATCGGCGTTGCAACAGCACGCGCGAGCTTCGCATACTGCTCGGTATACTGCCATGGAAGCATATCCTCCATCCAAGCCAAATTGAATTTATCGACGCGGCGGCCAAGCTTAATGCAATCTTCAAGACCAATATGACCAAAGTGATCTACGGCAAGCGGAACCTCATAACCAATTACAGCGCGTACATCCGCCACATATTGCTCCAGCATATCAAGCCCTTTATCCGTTACATGAATCGCTGTAAAAGGATGGGGGATGTTGTGAATATCATAATGTTGATTTCGGATATCACGAATTTCTTCTTCGGTTAAGGTGTCTTGGTTTGCACTGTAACGGTTTTTGGAAGCATTTCGCATTTCATCAATGAAGCCTATCGGAGCACTTAAAGTACCAGGCTCATTAATAATTTGACCGATGCCAAGATCCATCTTTAGGAAAGTGAAGCCTTCCTCCATACGCTTCTGAAGCGCAAGTCCCATGGCGGTGCCGGTATCCTTGCCGACGACCTCGGTATCGCAGTACATTCGAATTTTGTCACGGAACTTGCCGCCGAGCATTTGATAGATCGGTACGCCATATGCTTTGCCTGCCAAATCCCATAAAGCGATTTCAAGCCCGCTCACACCACCTCCTTGACGGGCATGACCGCCAAACTGCTTAATGCGGCGAAACAGCTTATCGATATTGCATGGATTTTCGCCTAACAACCGGCCTTTCAGCATTTGCGCATATACTTTATCAGCTCCGTCACGCACTTCACCAAATCCGATTAGGCCTTGATTCGTATACACTTTAATCAAGCTGCTATGAAACGGCCCGCCTACAATATCGGTGAAGCGAATATCCGTAATCCGAAGTGCGGAAGGGCTTGCATGTTTGCTCACATGGGCTAACGTTTCTTCATAAGAAGGATTGTTGGACACGAAAGGTCACTCCTTGTTTATAAGTTAGGTATTGAAAGGGGTTGCACTCACTCATTCATGCATCTAGCTTAGCTAGAGCAGCATGCTGCCGCCATCGAGTCGAATGGCTGAACCGGTCATGAATTCGCTTTCATCGGATGCAATGAAGCATACGAGCTGAGCTACGTCGAGTGGACGGCCAACACGGCCAAGCGGGAATTTATCATGTATAGAGCGAGTCGTTTTTTTATGCTTCGCGACGTCCTCGGCGGACATGATTGGCTTCGATTCTCGTGCACTTTGCTTGCCGACATCCACGGCTCCTGGCTCAATCGTATTAACGGTAATCCCATACGTTGCAAGCTCAATTGCGCTTTCTCTGCCTAACATGCGAATACCGCCCTTGGTCATGGAATATACGGCATCGAAGTCGGTGGGGCGCTTGCTATGAACAGAAGACATATTAATGATGCGTCCTGACTGTTTTTCCTTCATATAGGGAACGACGGCTTGTATGCATTGCCAGTAGCCTTTTAAATTAATGTTCATCATGCGATCGAAAGAGACTTCATCATGCTCAAAAAATCCATAATTCAGCTGCAATGCGGCATTGTTAACCAAAATGTCAATGCCGCCATAATGCCCAGCAGTGGTGGAGACCATCCGTTCAATTTCATCTTTTTGCGAAATATTCGCTTGTACGATC
The DNA here is from genome assembly GCF_037976325.1 of Paenibacillus sp. FSL K6-3182. Taxonomy (NCBI): domain Bacteria; kingdom Bacillati; phylum Bacillota; class Bacilli; order Caryophanales; family Paenibacillaceae; genus Paenibacillus; species Paenibacillus sp. FSL K6-3182. The sequence goes on along the minus strand of NZ_CP150265.1, from coordinate 3,759,298 downwards.
ATCGCGTTGCCACCGAAATCATCGATCATCTGTTTGGTATGAAGCGCACCGGCATCGCTCTGATTATAATGAATGGCAACCATAACCCCGCGCCGTGCAAGCTCGATTGCAACGCCCTTGCCAATTCCTGTTCCAGCGCCGGTAACTAAAGCGATTTTGCCAACGATACTCATTATTCACCTCCATACCGGCGATTACGGTTTTTTCATTTTGAAATTCATATAATGAAGCAAAAAACCGCCATCCAACCTTATATCTGCACCATTAATGAGTCTCGCCTCATCGGAAGAGAGAAAATTCACAAGCTCGGCGATATCTTCATTGCTGCACAAAACAGCATTAGGCACCTTATATTCGTAATCGTTGTACAAGGTGGATAGATGACTGTGAAACAACTCATCATCGCCAGCAACAGAACCCACTTCAATGGTATTGACACTGATCCCATATCGCCCTAACACAAGTGCTGCTTCTTTGGACAGCATTTTGACTGCACCTTTTGCAATACTGTAGGTAAACGCTGAACCAGTCGGCTTCTCGGCATGAATGGAAGAGACATAGATGATTTTCCCAGCTTGCTTCATCATCATTTGTTTGCCGACAGCCTGCGTACAAATAAATGCCGATTTGGCGTTTACTGCGATGCTTTGCTGAAAAAGCGCTTCATCACCATCTTCAATTGTGCTTGGAGAAATCTCATTATTGTTGTGAACGAGAATATCAACCGTACCAAGCTGCTGCTTCGTGAATAGAAGCATATCCGTGACTTCAGCCGTTTTACAAAGGTCAATGGTAACTACGACCGCCTGCAAGCCTGCGTCCTGAACTAGCTTTAATTCTGACCCAATCGCAGAGCCTCCTGAATGACTATTCAAAATAAAATGCGCTCCGCTTTCCTTTAATCGTCGAATGATCGCTTTTCCGCTGTCACTGTCTGAATCCGTAATAAATACAACCTTATTTGGCAATCGCATAGATCCCCTCCAAGGAACAGACATAAAATGATGGATATAGCTTTATTTTAGTTACTTTGGTTCAAGCATAGCGATGCTGTAAATTTATGATTTTGTTTGATTTCTTGCATAATCCGCCAATACTGCAACAAGCCTATGACTGCATTCGTTATTAAGGGAGAATAGGAATCCAAATGGAAGGGAAAGCCATGCGCAAAATAAAAAAATTCATTTTCATCACGCTTCTAATGATTATTTTTGTTCCGTTTATTTTGAGCTACTCGAACTATCGAATGACTAGAGTTAATAACGATTATGAAGCCTTATTCACCGAGCAGCTTAAGACAGCTGTACATAAGGGAACCACATTTGATATGAAGGAAGTCGCGCCATTTGATTGGGATAAAATGTTTGTTTTTGAAGCTTATCGCTCAAGAGAAGAGATGGAAAGAACAGTCGGACAAGAGTGGACCAATGAAGCCTCCTACGCCGGATATTGGATAGATAGAAAGATAAGCGGACAATATCCTTTGCTGGATGAGTCGGTACATAAACTGGTTTTTGTGAAAGGGAATAAAGTGGTGTTTGATACTACTCTAGACAGAGCCATAGCTGACTTCACGGTTAGCAGCAGCATGATTGATCGCGAGCATTCCCGCTATACCATTATGAAAACAGAACAATCATTTGCTACGGTTTATAATGTATTAGAAGAGTAGATAGATTGATAGACTAGGGAGCATCTAGAAAAAAATGACAGTCTAGAACGATTACTCCTGTTCTGGACTGTCATTTGTTTAAATCATTGATGAACAAACTAGGAAGCAGGAGGGAGCTTAGTCTTCGTTGGCTTGGCATAACCCTCTTTATACGTTTCGTCGATAATTTGGCGAATCCGATCTACTTCGATCCCTGAAGACTTCATTGCTGCGGTTGTTACAGCAATTTCGATGCATACGCCGCAGCGAGTGCCATGATCGTCCCAGACAACAGAGCCGTCTTCCTTTATTTCGGCGATAAAGCAATTGAGATTGCTTTGGTGTCCCGCGCTTTCGCCACACCCGCAGTAACAAGGGATATAGGGCAATACATCCGTAACCGTTGCAGCGGTTTGATAGGCGATACGAAGGTTGTCAGAGGCGCCATCTAGAAAAGTTGGTAAAATATCAAGCGATGCTGTCGTCTCTTGCAAATCGCCAGATGCTGTTTGATGATCACCATGATTGCCGCCATTTGCTTCATGTGCGTTCGTTGCTGATCCAGCTGAATTTGTTTGGCTGCTGCATGCGCTGAGCAGCATCGAAGAGAGCAGAACCGAATAGAGTGTGGTTTGGGCTAATCGTTTCAAGTATAGCAGCTCCTTGTTTCTATTAATTGGTTTTATTATAGCATTTTCAAATATTAAAAGAGTAACGCATATGGTACTATTAATTGACGATTTAGATCGTTTAAGCCGTAAGCTCTCCCGTTTAATCGTAACAAATGCCAAGATACAAAAAAGGAGCGATTGTCGATGAAGGTATTGTTTATTGGTGGAACAGGATTAATAAGTGAAGCTGTTTCTAAGCTTGCGTTAGAACGCGGAATTGAACTTTATCTTTTTAACAGAGGGAAGCGAGATGAGTTTGTACCAGAAGGGGCCAAGGTCATCAAGGGTGATATACGCGACGCCGAGCAGGCTGCTGCTGCACTTGAAGGCTATCAGTTTGATGTGGTAGTCGATTGGATTGCTTTCACGCCGGAGCATGTCAGCACGGACATTGCGTTGTTCCGTGGACGCACGAATCAATACATATTTATAAGCTCAGCCTCTGCTTATCAGAAGCCGCCTAAGCACTATATCATCACAGAGGATGCAACACCGCTCGAAAATCAGTATTGGCAATACTCGCGTGACAAGATTGCTTGTGAACAGCTGCTGCTCGATGAGCAGGCGTCATCAGGTTTTCCAGTTACTATCGTAAGACCGTCATTTACCTATGGCGATACGATGATACCCGCTGCCTTAAACAGCTGGCAGCATCCATGGTCACTGATCGCAAGAATGCGTGCGGGGCAGCCAGTTATCGTGCATGGTGATGGGTCATCATTGTGGACGATGACACATAATACTGATTTTGCCAAAGGTTTTATCGGCTTGCTTGGACGTGCTGAGGCGATCGGAGAGGCGTATCATATTACTTCAGACGAAGTCCTTACGTGGAATCAAATCTATGAAGCGATTGGTTCAGCAGCTGGCGTAGAGCCGAAGCTTGTCCATATTTCTTCCGAGTTTCTTATTTCGCATGACCCTGATCTCGAGGGCGGCTTGCTTGGCGATAAATCTGTCACGAGCGTATTTGATAACCGCAAAATTAAAAGATTAGTTCCCGATTTTTCAGCGGATCTTTCCTTTGAGGAAGGTATTAAACGGACGGTTGCTTGGTTTGAGGCTCACCCTGAGCGATGCACCGAAGATGATGCTTGGAACGAGCAGATGGATACGATTATCGCTGCCCATGCAGCCGGATTTAAAAAATAATGCGTAAGCAAATGACGAAAATATAAATTTTAAGCTGTACATTTAGAGCAATAAAAAAATTTTTTTAGCGATTTTTATAGGTGCAAAAAAAGTGCTTATCCTCTAGGGATGAAGCGCTTTTTTTGTGTTTTAAACCTCGATTCCTAGATGCTAAAAAATTTCTCATAATTTACAAGAAGCATAAAAACTCGTCTTTTGAAGGAATGAGCGACATATAATCTTCACAGACCGTCCACTTTTTATTGATGCCTGCTTATTCTCGCCATCTAACTTATATCGTAACAGGTATACTTCATTAACTTAAGGGAGAGGTATAATCATGCGAAAAAAGTTGAATCAACATTTATTTGTTTACTTGCTCATTTTATCGTTAGTCATTACTTTAGGCATGTACGTCCAACCTTTAAATAACGAACCGAATTCACAAGCTTTAGAAACGTCTGCAGCAGAAACATTTTCCTTAACTACCCTAACGCCGCTTGTTGTTGACAGCTTAGAGAACAATGAAAAAGTCATCGCTTCACCCACTCCAGCACCTATACCTGTAACATTCAACAAGATTAGCGCAGCTACAGTTAACGCATCTAATCAACCTCCAACCATCGCGCTTGAAACGACTCTTGAAGTTGAACAACCGCCAGCCATCGCTGAAAAACTAACGAATACATATGAGGTTACCGCGTATTACCTTAACATTCGAACAAAACCGAGCGCCACTTCGGATATTATAAAGGTTGTAGAAAAGGGAGCAAAGCTTGAAATTACAGAAGAAACAGACAATGGTTGGCTTAAGCTGCAAAATGGTGGATACGTACATGGCGGATATGCCAAAAAGGTGAAAAGTGAAGTTTCCGTGTTATCCCTTGCTTCTGATGTTAATCGTCAGCCTGCAATTGCGCTTAAGGCAAAAACCGAGGAGCAGCGCATAGATAAGATAGAAATTTTAAAAGAAGCAGTGGAGGAAGAACTTATGAAGCCAACATCTGCTGTAGAGTCTGATTCGGGCCTTACCATCGAGCATATTGAGAAAATATTCGAAGGAACAGCACTATCCGGGCATGATTTGGAACAAGCTATCCTTGAAGTGGAGGATGAATACGGCATAAATGCTTATTTTACAATAGCCGTGATGAAGCTGGAGAGTGGAAATGGCAAAAGCAGGCTGGCCAAGAGCAAAAATAACTTATTTGGCCTCAATGCGATAGATGGCGATAAATACAATAAGGCGTTCAGCTTTGAAACCAAAGGGGACAGCGTACGAAAGTTTGGACAGCTCTTATCCAAAAACTATGTGGGCAAGGGACTGACTACCATTGAGAAGGTTGCCCGAAAATATTGTCCCGCCAACTCCAAATGGTCAAGTTTAGTGAAGAATATAATGAAAAGTGACTACAGGAAGCTCTGACATGGCAATTTCCCACCAAGTATGTTATTTTAGGCTCCTAAGCATTTGATGACTTGGATAATAGGAGGCTGCAAATAAATGGTGGATAACGTTCAGAAAATGCCATTCGGCTACGAGCCGCCTGTAGATGAGCTGAAAGGAACGATTGTATACTATGATACATTTGAGCATACAACGGAACGCGAGCTTGATCTAGCCGCTGATTGGGTGAAGGCGCGTTCCTTTCGCAAGCTTGTTCTCTATCCACTGCATGAGCTCAGCATTAAGAGGATGTCGAAAGAGAACGTCAGCCCATTTTATAAGCGGGAAGATCGGCTGCATGAATGGAAGCGGGACCGAGCGGAGACGAACATCGTTGTTGAGCGTTTTGAAATTAAACGCAAGAAGTATACGCCTATCGATTTTGCTTTAAGACATTTGGCCGAAACCTATCCGAAACCGCTATTTGTACTCATGACGGCTGAAATGGCGAATATGTTCGCTTCGTTCTCATCATTTGAGGAATGGATCGTGAAAATCAGGCTTTTGTTAACGGAAGAGCCTGCACAGCTGCATCCACGGCTCTTACAATATCAGCATCGCTGGGAAGCCATTGTCACCAAATAAACCTTGGAATACATAAGAAAAGAGCTGTCCGTGAGTAAAACTCATGGGCAGCTCTTCTTTCTGTTGCAAAACGTTTATTCGTCTAGCCGGTTGATGGGCTATTCGGAACATGGCCTTTTTGATTGATATTCTCTGCTCTGGCCGAAGCTGAATTATTTTCCGCTTCCTTGGAGCTGTCTTCAAACGCTTGATTTTTGCTTGGTATCGACTTGTTTTTGTTGTGAGCCATCCACAATAACCTCCACTAGCTTGATTGCCTAAAACTCCGAGGCTAGCTTAGGTTAACCATGTTCCAGCAAAATAACCAAAATCTATAGCTGCTTGCTCATTATTTTACGCTAACAACATGCTCTTCGCATGCTGTAGAGCAGAAGCCGTGCTTCGTTTCTTCACATTCCTTACATACGATATGCTGCAAATGACAGGAGTCATCTGCACAATTGATATAGGTATCAGCAGGCTGCTGGCAGTGGTGGCATTTGCCTACAACAACCGCTTCGTCTGTTTGATTAATGACAACGGATGTTCTCTCATCGAATACATAACATTTGCCGTCAAACAGTTTGCCTTGTACTTCCTCGTCCTTGCCGTAGGTTACAATACCGCCCTCAAGCTGATAGACGTCGTTAAAGCCTTCACTAAGCATAACGCCAGTAAGCTTCTCGCAGCGAATGCCGCCTGTGCAATAGGTAATGATCGGCTTGTCTTTGAATTCCGCCATATTCTCGCGAAGCCATTCAGGAAACTCCTTGAATGTTTCAAGATCGGGTCTGATCGCGTTGCGGAAATGACCAAGATCGTATTCATAATCGCTTCTGCCATCTAGTACGATAACATCTTCTCTTTGCAAATACTCATGAAATTCTTTAGGTGATAGACGAGTACCGCTTAATGTATTCGGATCTAAAGGCTTATCATAACGAAGCGTCACTAGCTCTTTCTTGTATCGTACAAAAATCTTTTTGAAAGCATGTTTATCTGTTTCATCGATTTTGAAAACCATATCCGAAAATAAAGGATTCGCACGCATATGTGCCATATATTGTTCAGTTTGCTCGATGGTTCCTGAGAGCGTTCCGTTAATTCCTTCATCAGCAATTAAGATACGGCCTTTTACGTTTAATTCCTTGCAATATGCAAGATGTTCAGCAGCAAACTGCTCAGCATCCGGTACAGCTACAAATTTATAATACAATAAAACTCGAAAATGATTAGCTTCACTCATCGTAGTCTTTCCTTTCCGGTAAACAAATAAAAGCATTCTATATTATAGTTGACATTTTAAATAATTTCAACTTAAAACCTTTTTTGAACTTTTTTCATATACGAAACCAATGTATAGCGAAAGCAAATAGAGGAGGGGCTATATGAAAAAAGGGATAATAGTCATATTGATATGTTTGGTGCTTGCCGCGTGTTCCAACGAGCAGCCAAGCATGCCTCAGGATTTTATTACAAATATCGAAAGTACGGATTTAAGCAAGGAACATACTGGCGGGATATCGCCTGGTGATTCGGTACAATTACTTACGGATAAACGTGGTGAGCCCAAAGGGAAATACGATATTAAAATGAAAAAAGCTGATGATTATGATGTGCCTGTTCAGTCATGGGAGTATTTTAACGCTACATATACGATAACTGACAGCAAGGTCACAAGCTATAATCTACTTCTAGATGAAGCTACCCATAAAGGGGCTAAACTGGGAAATTCTATACAATCTGTGAAGGAAATGTATGGGGATGCCTATTATAATAGAGAACACGATGATTTAAAACTACTAGGTTATATCGATAAAGAGAAGGAATGGGTACTCGAGTTAATGATAGATCAAGAAAAGGTAACCGGTATTATGATGAGTGAATTATCCCTTTTTGAAACGAAATAATAATTGAAATTGGCACATGAGTACTCGTGTGGCGTGAGGAGGTTTCCGTATTGAAGGATTCGGACATACAACCCTTGTTAGCTTCGCTTCTGGATGAAGATCCGGAAGCTTTCCGCTTGGTATATGAGAAAACGGCTGATCATATCTATCGTACCGTCTATTATTTGGTCACGAACAAAAACGAAGTCAATGATATCGTTAGTGAGATTTACATCGCTATGCTCTCTTCTTTGCCTGCCTACGACTACAATAGACCATTTCGAGCTTGGCTTAATGGCTTAATCATTAATCAGGTTAATCATTACAATCGAAAAGGTTGGCGTTTTTTACGATTAGTTAATCGCAATAAGCAATTGTATGGCGTACAGCCATGGAAGAGGCCAGATGAATTAGCGGTTGAAGAGGAAGAAAAACACCAAGTACTTCAGCTCGTAAACAGCTTGTCTGTCAAGCATAAACAAATAATCGTCCTTCGCTATTATCAGGATTGCTCCTTTGAAGAGATTGCCAGCACGCTCCAAATCCCGCTTGGCACAGCCAAATCCAGACATCATGAGGCTTTGAAAAAACTGCGAAATCGAACGTCACATTCTCAATTTTTCAAGGAGGTGTTTAATCATGTCGATTGAACAAGAGCTAACACAAGCCTACAAACAATCCGCAACGAGAATCAAACGCCCTGAGGAGCTTGATGCTCGAATCGAACAGCTGTACCGTACGCAGAGCTTCCAAAAGCAGACCAAGCTGCACGCGGTAAAAAAATCATGGACGCTCAGAATCATCGTAGCGGGATTGCTCCTTACTTCCATGGGTTTCTCTACACCCTATATTTTTCATTTTAAAGACGAGATTATTGATTACATGCTGCACAATGGTCAATTAGGAACGTATGATACGATGTTGGCTCAGCAAATGCGAAAGTCGCTCGAAGAGGTTAAACAAACACTTCCTACCGAGGGGAAGGCGATATTTTATTCGCAAAAATTAAAAAGCCTTCTGCCGAAAACAGGTTCTATACCTATTGTAATCGTCAGCAATCCATTCGTGTGGAAGGAAGAAAAAGATTGGGAGATGCAATTGACGGAAGCAAATCCAGATCTTCAATTACCTGATTCCTTAACTGAAACATTGACGTTTATTGGAGGTCAGAAGGAGCAGCCGTTTGGCGGTTCATTATCCGCTGCCGACATGGAGCCGCTTCATGAGCTTGAGAAACGTGTGAAGAAAGAGAAACCGAAGGAGACCTGGCTGCCTCTGCCCAGACCTGTAGTAGAGAGCGTGGATCATCCTGTCTATACGACGACTTATGAGAACGAATCCGCTGACATTATTCATATCACGATGGAGGTATTCACGGATAAAAGCAATGTGCAATTACGTTCAAATCTAAAGGCGCAAGAGCAAATCGTTATTGGTCAACAATCTGCTACGTATGCTCTTGCCCAGCCGTTTCTGTACAGTGATTCGGATCAGTATCAATCCGTCTTTTGGATGGATTCACTAGCGGATGAAACGATACTATACACGATAGGCAGTCCTGATCTAGACATGACCAAATCAGAATTAACCAGCATAGCCGAGCAGTTTATTCATTGATAACTGGGGAGAGTGTTCAATGCAAACATATGCTATTTCTACGAAAAGCCACTTCGTAACGATGCTGCTTGGCACATGGCTGGTGCTCGGTATATTCATAGACGGTTATGCCCATAACCATGATGTTGTCGAAACGTTTTTCACCCCTTGGCATGCGATTTTGTATAGTGGGTTTCTTGCATGCGCAGCATGGATACTTGGAATGATTGTATATGTGAAAAAAAGAATGGGCTGCTCGTGGAAGCAAGCCATTCCTAGTGGATATGAGCTTGGCTTGCTTGGCGTCATCATCTTTCTTGCAGGCGGCTTAGCTGATATGGCTTGGCATATTATTTTTGGAATTGAAGTGAATCTTGAAGCGCTGCTTAGTCCTTCTCATTTAGCTTTAATGCTTGGTGCCATTCTCATCTTATCAAGTCCACTTCGAGCAGGCTGGAGGGAGCTGAGTGGCGACCAGATAGGTTGGAGAAGCTTTTTCCCATACTTATTATCCTTAGCATTGTCAGCAGGTACTGTCTGTTTCTTTCTCATGTATGTGTGGATGTTTCGGTATAATTTGCCTGCGCCAAAAGTAGTTGCTTGGTATATGAACAATTCCAGCACTTTATTTGCGCACCGAATGGCAGATGATGCCGAGGTAAGAGGATTAACGTTTATCCTACTAAATACGATCGTATTTATGTTTCCCATTTTATTGATGCTAAAGCGCTGGCAGCCTCCTTTTGGTGCGATTACTTTTGTATTCTTACTCATTAGCGCACTAATGGGTGTAATCGATGGTTTTACCCAAATACATAGTTTGATCGTATCGTTTGTGGCAGGACTCAGCGGTGACATATTGCTGCATTTTAGACGCTCTGATCTGAATCGCAGGCGAAGCAGTAGGCTGATTGCCATCATTATGCCTATTGTGCTTTGGGGCAGTTACTTCGGCTGGATGGCTGCGACGAGCGGTATTGGCTGGGAGCCCGAGCTGTGGATAGGCTCAATAGTACAAGCTTCGCTGCTGTCGCTGGGCCTTAGCCTTTTAGCCCAATCGCCTGAGCGTGTAAGTCTATGAGCGTACGATTAAGGTCCATTAGTTTGTTACTTATAACTTTGTTCATTATCCTGTTAGCTGCAACTGGCTGTGCTTCGGATACCTTTACGAAACTCACGAACGTCGATATAGAACCGCCTAAGCGCGGATTGCTGGCTGCTCTTCAGAATGAACAAATGCCATCACCAGAAGCTTCAGGTTATCACGTTAAAGTAAGCGAAATAAATGGCAATCCAGTAGAAGTAGGAGAAATGGAATTACAATTGGAAGTCACCACCGCGGAGGGGCAGCCTGTAACGAAATTTACAGAAGATATGACCAAGCTCATGCATCTGATCGTCGTTAGTAAAGATTTATCATCGTTTCAGCATGTGCATCCCGATTATGTGAAAGACAATGTTTTTCGGACAAAGCTTAATTTACCATTTGCAGGCTCGTTTTATGTAACGACTGAATTCAAGCCTCATAAACAAAATGTTGTCATTAATAAGCAGTGGATACAGGTTGCTGGCGAGCCATTATCTAACGAAACAATAGTTCCTGACACCACATGGATAAAAAGTGTAAGCGGCTTAGAAGTTTCATTATCGGCAAGTCCCGGGATTGGTGAAATAGAAGCGGGACAGATGGTTATGTTATTATTTCGATTCATTGATAAAGAGACGGGAAAGCCGATAAAGCAGATAGAGCCATTTCTCGGCACTTCCGGCCATTGTGTTATTTTGAACAGCACAGTTGACCAATTCGTACATGCACATGCAATGGAAGCGATGAGTGGTGGTGCAAACGTCATGTTTCACACGGTATTTCCTGAGAAAGGCATCTACAAGTTATGGGGGCAATTTCAATTTAAAGGCGAGGTGCTGACGGTGCCATTTGTCATCACCGTTAATTAAGGGATGGTTCTGAATGGATTTAATTTTTCTAAATGCAAAAAGGATTGTCTCTTAAGCGACGGCTGGAGACGATCCTTTTTGCTGTATGATCATTATAAAGTGAGTCCAAATCGCTTGAGCTCAATAAAGATGGGTTCCAAAGTTTTACCTTTTTCAGTAATGGTGTATTCTACTCTTGGGGGGACCTCAGCATAAATGGTTCGACTAACGATGCCTTGGTCTTCAAGCTCCTTCAAGCGAAGGGAAAGTGTCTTCGGACTGATGCCTTCGAGTGATTTCAACAATTCACTAAAGCGCATCGTTTCTTCGACCAGCAGGTCACGAATAATGAGAAAGGTCCACTTCGTACCGATAATGTCTAGTACTTTACCTATAACGCAAGGAATACCATAAGTACCTCGCTCTAGAACGAGTAGTTCACGTTCATCCATCAGATCACCTCAATTAATTTAACTCCATTTCTCCAAGTATAGTACAAAAGTAACTTTAGGGAAACTATATGAAAAAAAGTTCACTACTTTCGCATTTATACTTACTGTGGTAAAAATAGATTAATAACTACCCACACTAATTAACGAAGAGGTGCATAGATCATGACGTTTAAACATTTGGATACACCATTTGAACTCAAAAGTCTTAAGCTTAAGAACAGAATTGTAATGGCACCTATGTGTCAATACTCTGTAGACGCGAAGGACGGGATACCTAATGAGTGGCATTATGTTCATTATGTTTCACGTGCGATAGGCGGTACGGGTCTTATCCTCATGGAGATGACCGATGTTGATCCAGATGGTCGCATTACAGATCATGATTTAGGGCTTTGGTCAGATGAGCATATTCCAGCTTTCAGACGCATTATTTCAGAAGTGCACAAACATGGATCCAAAATAGGCATTCAAATCGCGCATGCTGGGCGCAAAGCAGAGGACGCTGAGCAGCCCGTTGGTCCATCTGCCATCCCAGCAGGTCCTAACTATAAAACACCTAAACCACTTTCTGTCGAAGAAATAAAAGTTATTGTGAATCAATTTAAAGAGGCAGCTAGAAGAGCAGTAGAAGCGGGTGTAGACACAATTGAAATACATGGTGCTCATGGTTATTTGGTGCATCAATTCCAGTCTCCTGGCATTAATACCCGTGAGGATGAGTACGGTCAGGATTTGGCTAAATTTGGTGTAGAGGTCGTACAAGCGGTGAAAAGCGTAATGCCGGCAGACATGCCGCTCATCATGCGAATCTCTGCCATTGAATATATGGATGGTGGTTATGATTTGAACCATAGCATTGAGTTCAGCAAACGCTACAGAGATGCTGGAGTTGATGTGTTTCATGTATCCAGCGGCGGGGAAGGACCAGTAGGAGTAAGGCGTCCGGGCAACTATCCTGGTTATCAGGTGCCTTTGGCACGTGCTCTGAAAGAAGCGCTGCAGGTACCTGTAATTGCCGTAGGCAAGCTGGAGGATCCACAGCTGGCTGAAGCGACAATTGCGAGTGAAGATGCAGATCTAGTAGCTGTTGCTCGCGGGATGCTTCGTGATCCTTATTGGTCATTACATGCAATTCAGGCTATAAAAGGTGAGGCATTGCCAGCAAAGCAATATGAAAGAGCATACTGATCATTATCATGCCAATAATAAGAAGAGCCTCTTGGACGCCGAGAGGCTCTTCTTGTTATTCAAGCAATGCAATAAATCGGTTTGCGATGATGGGAAGAGAAGAATTGCGCCTAGTGGCAAAACCTACAGAACGTAATGGAATGGGTTCAATTGTCTGAAGTCGAAATAGTTTCTTATTCTCAAGTTCCTGATCGATAAAAGATTGAGTAACAAATGCTGCTCCATAGCCGCGAATAGCCATTTCTATCAGCATATCCATGCTGGACAGCTCCATATCCGCATCTGGCGTTATGCCTTGTGATTTAAACCACTGCTCAATAAACAATCTTGTACTGCTCGCTTCAGAGAGCAGCAAGAGCGGCAATTGTGCTAAGGCTTGAGCCGAAAAGGAGGTATCGACTAAATGACGATACGCTTCTCCTACAACAAAGCAGTCTTGAATCTCTTTTAGATGTGAAACGACAAGTTCATGATCAGAGAGGGGCAGGTGAACAAGACCAATATCAATTTGGCCATCTAACAATCGATCCCGTATATCCGATGTTTTTCCTTGAGAAAGCCGAATGCGTACATCCGGATGCTCCGCATGAAACGTATCAAGCAGCGGCAGCAGCAAATGCTTGATGACAGGTCCGCTAGCCCCAATGCGCAGCTCGCCTGCCGTAAGGTTTTTAAGCGCTTGTAATTGGATTTCACCTGCTTGCAGTATCGTAAACGATTTCTCTACATAAGCGAGAACCTCCAATCCTTCCGGAGTAAGCTTTACTCCTTTGGACAATCGATCAAACAGCTTCACTTCAAGCTGCGCTTCCAATTGCTTAATTGCATAGCTGACAGAAGGCTGTGTAATATGCAGCTCTTGTGCTGCTTTTGTCAAATTACCTAATTTAGCGGTATGGAGAAAAATGCGATACCATTCCATATTCATTATCATGATATAGTTCCTCTCTATGACAAGATTCGAAAATTTCGATTTCATTTATTTCATATTCAAAATTATAATAGACAAATAACGAATGCGTCAAAGCATTCCATCGGGAGGTAAACATAATGGCAGGAAGCACATATGGGGAAAGCTTTAAGATTACGACATTCGGAGAATCACACGGGGAAGCCGTTGGCGTCATTGTAGATGGCGTGACACCTGGGGTTGAGCTGGATGAGAAATATATCCAAACGCAAATGGATCGAAGAAAGCCCGGTCAATCCTCTGTAACTACCCCACGCAAAGAATATGATGTCATTCGTATTATGTCTGGCATGTTTGAAGGGAAAACAACGGGAACGCCACTTTTCATTATGCTGCATAATACAGATATGAAGCCTGAAGCATATAACGATATACAAAATTCCTTTCGTCCAGGACATGCCGATTATACGTATTTGAAAAAATACGGCTTGCGTGATCACCGCGGAAGCGGGAGGGCGTCGGGAAGAGAAACAGCAGGCCGTGTTGCTGGCGGAGCGGTTGCCCGCAAGCTGTTAGAGAACCGAGGAATAAGTGTTGTTGCTTATACCAAGGAAATAGGCGGTATTAAATGCGAAACGTACGTAGAGGATGAAATTGAAAAAAATGCGGTAAGAGCATGTGATCCAGAAGCAGCGGTTCGTATGATCGAGAAGATCGAGCATTTAGCGGCTATTGGAGACAGCTGCGGCGGTATCGTGGAATGCAGAGTAAGAGGCGTTTTACCTGGGATAGGCGAGCCAGTATTTGATAAGCTGGACGCTGAGCTTGCAAAAGCAATGCTATCCATCGGGGCTGTTAAAGGCATTGAGTTTGGGGCAGGTTTTGCAGCAGCAGAGATGCTCGGCAGCGAGCATAATGATGCCATGAGCAAAAACGGGTTTTTAAGCAATAACGCGGGCGGAATTGTCGGCGGCATCAGCACGGGTGAAGAAATTGTTTTTCGTATAGCGGTTAAGCCCACATCATCCATTTCTTTGCCGCAGCATACAATTGATATCCACGGTCAAGAGAAGATGATCGAGACCATTGGCAGACATGACCCGTGCATCTGTCCTCGTATTATTCCCGTTGTAGAAGCGATGGCATGTATCGTTATTGAAGATCTAATCAAGCGCCAAGCAGCAATGAATGGATAAACTGTGCTATGCTTATAAATGACAAATGCTGAAAGGAGATTGCTAATGAAACCAACTGTTTTCATTGATCGACAGATCCCCGCTGAAGTAGAGGCGTTTATAGCAGAGCACTGTATAATAGACAAATGGGATGAGAAAACGCCCATGACCCGACAGCAGCTGCTTCTGAAGATGGCGAGTGCAAATGGTTTATTAACGGCAGGAGCCAAAATTGATGCTGAATTAATCGAACATGCACCGCATTTGAAAGTCGTAAGCAGCATAAGCGTCGGCTATAATCATTTTGATCTTGAAGCAATGCGTACAAGAGGGATAATTGGTACGAACACGCCGCATGTCCTGAATGACACTGTAGCGGATCTTGCACTCGCACTCATTCTGGGAACAGCGAGGCGTGTTGCGGAGCTGGATCGTTACGTAAAGGATGGCAAGTGGAAGACAGGCGATGGCGTCAAGCTGTTCGGTAAAGATGTCCACCATGCTAAGCTTGGCATCATTGGAATGGGGAGAATTGGTGAGGCGGTTGCCCGTCGCGCTAGGTTCGGGTTTGACATGGATGTCGTTTATTATAATCGCAGCCGCAAGCCAGAAGCGGAAGAACAGCTAGGCGTTCGTTATTTTGAATTAAATGATCTGCTTGCTTATTCAGATTTTGTTTTATTATTAGCACCTCTGACACCAGAGACGGTTAAGCTAATTGGAGCAACTGAGTTTAAATTAATGAAGCCATCAGCGATTTTTATTAATATATCGAGAGGGCAAACGGTGGATGAGCAAGCTTTGATTGAAGCTCTCGAGCAGGGTACGATTTCAGCTGCGGGCCTTGATGTATTCGAAAAAGAACCGATTGAAGCGGATCATCCTTTTCTGACGATGGCTAATGTATTAACCTTGCCTCATATCGGCTCTGCTACTTCGGATACAAGGTTTGATATGGCTATGCTTGCGGCTCAAAACCTAGTAAACGCGTTAACGGGACAAGTCCCCCCAAATGTCGTTGACGAGCTGCTTTAACAGAATAAACGTTGTTAATAAGAGGGGTACATATCATGACAGCTTCAAAGTTATTACTTCTCGGAGCAACAGGCAAGACCGGACAATTTATTGCGAGTTATCTTGAAGATAGGAACGTTCCATTCAAGCGATTTGTAAGACTGCCTGAGCAAATGATCGATGAGAGTTACCTCGGAGATGTACGTAATCAGCATGAGGTTTTTGAAGCCATGATTGATGCGAGCGGAGTCATTTGTGCGTTAAATACAGAAGGCAACGGAACGCTTGTCAGCGGCATCACAAATTTGATTGCCGCAATGCATCATTACCGAGTGAAAAGAATCGTTACGGTTGGTACAGCGGGCATCTTGCAGAGTGAGCTGCAGCCAGAGCTGCTTAGATACCAGTCCAGTGAAAACAGACGTTTAAACCATGATGCAGCCAAAGAGCATGAGCAGGTTTATAGGGCACTCGCTAACACTGATTTGGACTGGACCATCGTCTGTCCCACAAGACTCGTTCAAGAGGAGCTGCGAGGCGGTTATCGTGTGCGAAAGGAGATCCTGCCCTCTGGAGGTGCATCGATTTCTTTTGCAGATACGGCTGAATTCGCTGTTTCGGAATATTTTAACGGTGCTTATGTGCGAGAACGTGTTGGTATTAGCTACTAATTCATAGGCAAAAAGGTAAAAACACCTGAGTTCCTACTTTTCATAGGGACTCAGGTGTTTTTGGTTTTCTATTACAGAGCTGTATCAGCTTTCAAAACCTCAACGCGATTTGAGAAAAATGTAGCACCGCCGCCCATATCTGCGAGCCGCTGCGGCGTCAGTGTATTCACGGCTTGATGACCTTTTTTCTTGTCTTCCCACCATAAGCCTTGCGTGACGAGAACTCCTGGCAGTACGTCTTGACCAACACGCAGCGTCATCTCCAGTTCACCACGGTCATTACGTATCTTTACACGTTCCCCGCTAAGGAGCCCGAGTGCTTCTGCGTCCTCCGCATGCATATGAAGGAGAGGCTCCTTCTCAAGCTTTTGGAGCTTTTCTTGGTTGGCGAAGGTCGAGTTAATGAAGTTGTGATTCGGGCCAGTCGTCAGCCAAAAAGGATATGTTTCCGGCTCTCTAAGCGGCGTATGATTGGGTATTGGAGGCAAGCCGTTCATAAGCATTTTCTCCGAATAAAGCTCGATTTTACCAGAAGGAGTCGGAATCATCGAGATATAGGAAGGAAGCTCATTACCGCCAGCCTTCATCCACGTATTAGCTTGCAGCGCCTCAAAAGTAATGCCTTTAAGAAGTGGATTATTTTCGCTATCAAGTGCTTCACTTATCATTTGCTGCTCAGAAATGTCAAATAGATGAGGCTCAAAGTCAAGTTTAAGCGCAAGCTCCTTAAAGAGCGTAAAGTTTGATTTGCATTCACCCATCGGTTCCATAATCGGCTGGTGAAGCTGCAAATACAGATGCCAGTAGGAAGTATATAAATCCAAGTTTTCAAAATGAGAAGTTGCAGGCAATACAATGTCCGAATATTTGCAGGTGTCTGTTAAGAACAAATCATGTGTAACCGTAAATAAGTCTTCACGAGCCAATCCCTCGCGCACTCGGTTCTGGTCAGGCGCTACGACTGCTGGATTGCTGTTATAGACAAACAGCATCTTTACTGGAGGAGCGGCATCTAGAAGAGCATCGCCGAGCTGATTCATGCTGATCGTGCGGACATCCGGATCAGGCATTAAATCGGGGCGCTCAATTTTCTCACCATTGAGCCGCGAATACCAGCTGTTGCCTTTCATTGCACCGCCACCGAGAACATCCCATTGCCCAGTCAATGCAGGCAAGCAGGAGATAGTTCGCACGATCATTCCGCCATTATCATGGTGCTGAAGTCCGTTGCCAATGCGGATAAAAGAGGGAGTGGTCGTTCCATACAGCCTGCTAAGCTCCTCGACCTCCGCTGCCGGTACGCCCGTAATAACTTCCACTCGTTTAGGCGTATATTCAGCTGCTTGCTTCGCGAGATCCTCGTAACCGAGCGTGAACTGCTCGAGAAAAGCTTGATCAGTCAGCCCATCACGGATGATGACATGCATCATGCCGAGAGCGAGTGCTGCATCCGTTCCCGGACGCAAATGAATGAACTGATCCGCCCAAGTAGAGGTACGATTGCGATGCACATCAATATGAATAACCTTTGCTCCGTTTTTCCGTGCTTCCGTTGCCAACATCGTTTGGTGCATATTTGTTGATACGAGATTGCAGCCCCATATAAGAAACAGCTTCGTATGTATCGTTTCTTCGGGATCAATGCCTCTGGAAGCGCCCATCGTATAAGCATAACCTGTTGATCCAGCAGCGTTGCATATTGCGCGGTCCAATTGACTAGCGCCGAGTCGATGAAAGAACCGTCGATCCATTCCTTCTGCATTCAAAACACCCATATTGCCATAAAAACTATAAGGCAATATGGCACTCGCTCCATGCTCGGAAATAATCCCTTTCATCCGTGAGGTAATTTCCTCATAGGCTTCTTCCCAAGATATGCGTTCGAATGAATGCTCGCCTTTGGGACCTACGCGGCGAAGAGGGTAGAGCAGTCTATCAGGATGATACACGCGATCATTTAATTGTCTTACCTTATTGCAAATTGCTCCGCGGGTTACCGGGTGCTCTGCATCACCTGTTACTTTCGTTATTTTGCCTTCCTCGAAGGTGACGCTCAGACCACAAGTATCCGGGCAATCAAAAGGGCAAACCGATTTTACAGTACCATTTATTACTGATTTGCTCATATCTATCTCACTCCATATAACAGCCATATTCACGTCGTATTATCATAGCATAATCGCATGCAGCATAGGGAGCAAGATGCAAAAAAGTGATGTGAAAATCGCCTATTTTCCGAACTTCCAGTTTATTATCTATTGACAGCACTTTACTTGTCATGTAATATTCAATGTGCTTAAGACGTATTCCACAACTAAATAATTCGTATAACCTCACGGAGTTACAGCTTGAACAGGGTGAGGGTTTCTACGGGAAGCCTTACTTCCCAACTACGAATATGAGATCAATCATCATTGATCCTATATTCGCAGTTGGGATTTTTTTATGCGCAAATTTTCAAATTTTCATGAGGGGGATTCACACAGATGAAGTATATTTTTTCGGTTTTTCTAGGTGCTGCAAGCTATGGCATTTTATCCACTATTGTTGTGCTTGCTTATGGCCGCGGCTATGAGCTTGGTGAAGTTGTAGGCAGTCAATTGTTAACAGGTTTTTTGCTCGCTTGGATACTCACTTTCATTATGAAATGGCGTGAGAAGCTCAGCCAGAGCTCAACTAATCAAAGTAAGGCTAATACATCTATTCGCACGAGCAGCATGACATGGAAACAACGTTTCATTCTAATGGCCGCTGGAACTCCAACCGCTATTACAGGTTTATTGTATTACCAATCTCTTCGCTACATCCCAGCATCGCTTGCGATTATATTGCTCTTTCAGTTCACATGGATTGGTGTATTAATTCAAGCAGTAGGACAGCGGAAACGTCCAAACGGCATTATGTTTTTTACAATTGCTATCTTATTCGGCGGTACTTTGCTTGCAGCAGGCATCATTGAGCAGGGCACAGGACAGTTCAATATAATGGGAGTTATACTCGGCCTGTTATCTGCAGTCAGTTATTCACTATTTATTCTATTTAGCGGAAAAGCAGTTCCTTCTGTACATCCTGCATATCGAAGCGCATGGATGATTACCGGAGGCATGGTACTTGTATTTATTTTATTCCCTCCAACCTTTTTGTTTAATGGACTCATTTTTGGAGATTTGATGCTTTACGGCTTCTTGCTTGGTATGTTCGGTGCGTTTATTCCACCAGTGCTATTTGCAATCGGTGTGCCGCATGTCGGAGAAGGAATGGCAGGGATTTTGGGTGCGTCGGAACTTCCTGTCGCTGTTTTGCTTTCATCCTTCGTTCTGAATGAACATGTCAGCGCCTTGCAATGGGCTGGTGTCATCGTCGTACTCATAGGTATTGCGCTTCCAGAAGTCATCAAAATGAAGCGAAGAAGATTGAGCGTGCAATAATCACATATATGAAAAAGAAGCCAACTGCCCTGAATTAGAGCAGCTGGCTTCTTTTTTGAAATAGAGACTATTCCTAACCGTATCCTTATTCCTTTGTATAAGTGGAGAGCCAATTATAAATAATAAATAATCAACTGATGTTGTGTACACTAATCCTATTACTGGGAGGCATTTGATGATCTATGATTGTGTAATTGTAGGCGGCGGCATTGCAGGATTACAGGCTGCCATACAATTAGGAAGATATCGTCATCACGTTGCTGTTATCGATTCCGGTAATGGAAGATCTTCGGTATGCAGAAGCTATCATAATTTGATCGGTTTTCCTGATGGCATTAGCGGGGCGGAGCTTCGCCTTGCAGGGAGAAAGCAAGCAGAGCAGCTTGGAGTCACTTTCATACACGCTGAAGTTGTAGAGGCGGAAAGAATAAATGAGGCTTTTTTTCTAAAAACTTCGGATATGAACAGTTATAATGGTAAGAAGCTGCTTATTGCGACAGGTGTGAAAGATCGGCTTCCGAATTTGGAGATGCTTATTCCATGTTTGGGAACGAGCGTATACGTATGCCCAGACTGCGATGGATACGAAGTACGAGATCAGCCGACGCTTGTACTCGGTGCTGGAAATGCTGGAGCGCAAATGGCACTAACACTTACGCATTGGACGGAGGAGCTCATTTATGTTAATCATGAGCTCACACCAATTAATGAAGAGTTACGCCTCAAGCTAGACCAAAAAAGAATCCCCTATATTGAACAGACTATTCAAACCGTTCTGATTGAGCGTGAACAATTTATAGGGGTAATCCTTGCGGATGGATCATCTATTTATCGTCAGCGCTGTTTTGTTGCTTTTGGCGGTAATGATGTTTGTTCCTCCATTGCCAAGCAGCTTGGAGTAGAGGTTATGGAGAACAATCATATTGTCGTTGACCCGCGTACAAAGCTTACAAGTGTCGAAGACATTTGGGCCGCTGGAGACGTAACTGCGCATTCTGAAATGTTGACCATAGCAATGGGGGATGGCAGCCAAGCGGCAATATGGATTCATAAGAGCTTATTATCTACATAGAGGTAATGACCTTGTCGATAATTCCATATTCCAATGCCTCTTCCGATGACATAAAATAATCACGATCCATATCCTTTTCGATTTTCTCTATAGGCTGCCCTGTTCTTTCTGCACTAATCCGGTTCAATTTAGAGCGTATATTCAAAATCCGATTTGCACTTATCGCAATATCACTGGCTTGCCCTTGGACACCGCCATGGGGCTGATGAATCATAATCTCGCTATTAGGCAGCGCAGCACGATGACCCTTCTCGCCAGCAAGCAGAAGTATAGCTGCAAAAGAAGCAGCGAATCCCGTGCAGATCGTGTGTACTGGAGCTTTCACAAATTGCATCGTGTCAAGAATGGCGAATCCGGCAGAAGTAGAGCCGCCTGGGCTGTTAATGTACATCGAAATTTCTTTCTCAGAATCCTCCGCGGTAAGAAATAATAATTGAGCAACGATGCTGTTAGCGACTACATCATCTATTGCAGAGCCCAAAAAAATGATGCGATCCTTCAGCAATCGCGAATAAATATCGTAAGATCTTTCACCGCGGCTGGATTGCTCGACTACATAAGGTACATAATTACTCATCGTATTTTACCTCCAAATGGATGTTGTTTGGTTTCGATTAGTAAACGAATCACAATTAAAAAAAGATACGGGAAAAATTTTTGAGAAAAACGTATCTTTTTTCTCACCTCATTCGTTTACTTCAGTAAGGATGTTTTCCTTTTTGACGAGATGAAGAGAGGTAAATGCCGAGGAGGTATAATAATGAATGAACTGAAATCTTTACCCCATACAGTAGTAAAAAGTACAGAGGCTGACCTTGATCGGCTTCAAAAAACACTTGAGCGATATTGTTTGTTTTTAACCAAATCAAAATGGGATGCAGAGGATTTAGTGCAGGATACATGGCTAAAAGGGCTGCGGGCAGCTGTTGATTCAAATCACAATAATCCAGAAGCTTTGTTGCTGCGCATCGCCAAAAATACTTGGATTGATCAGCGAAGAAGAAAAAATCAATATCAACTTCTCATCCAGCAAGCGAAGCCATTGGATATAGCAGCTTATTCAAGCAGTCTTGACCACGAAGAAGCGATGTACGCGCTCATGCAACATCTGTCACCTTTACAACGAACCGTGTTTCTTTTGCGCGATGTGCTTCATTTTTCAATCGAAGAAACCGCCGAGCGGCTCAATACGACGACTGGTGCAATCAAGGCTGCCCATTACCGTGCGCGTGAAGCCTTGCAAGCAGTCAAGCGGGAGCTGAAGGCAGAGGCTGTTATTCTACCTGATGATGAGTATTTGCGAAGCTTCTTAAGAGCGATGGCGATTGCTTATCAGACGGGGGATGTGGCCCTTTTAGTTGAGCTTGCACAACGAGATATTTCTGAAGTGCCAATCCTTGTAGGTATCGCACAAAACAATAAGCGCAAAGCCTCAAGAAGTGGAGCACATGTGTTTGCTGCTAACCCAGTGAATGTGCAAATGGCAGCATAAGCAATAACAAAATAAACCGATGCCAGCAGGCGTCGGTTTATTTGCTGTGTGCAGCTCCACGCAGAATTTTATGAAATAAGCTATAATAGAGGAATAGAATATGAAGGATTGAGGCAAACAATGATGACTCGCAAGCTTATTTTTTTTGATATTGACGGTACCTTGGTTGATCACGAGAAGAAAATACCGCCATCTACGCAGCAAGCGATTGAGCAATTGAAAGCAGCTGGCCATGAACTCGTTATTGCGACGGGAAGAGGGCCCTTTATGCTGAAGCCCATTAGCGAACAATTAAACATAGAATCCTATGTTAGCTTTAATGGCTCTTACGTGGTTTACAATGGAGAAGTTGTTTACAGCCATTCGATTAATCCTGACCGACTTGCAGAGCTTACGCAAATTACTCTAAATAATAATCATCCTTTAGTCTATATGACACCGGAAGGTATGCGATCCAGTACACATGAAACCGCTTATTTAGAGGATGCCCACGAACCGTTAAAAAAGAAGCTGCCGCCTATGGAGCCTGATTATTATGTAGGAAAAGATATTTATCAGTGCCTGCTTTATTGCAAGCAAGAGGATGAGGGCTGCTACAAGGAAAATTTTTCTGAGCTCGGCTTCATTCGTTGGCATTTGTTTGGCAGTGACATTTTACCGCCTGGCGGCTCAAAGGCAAAAGGAATTCATGCTCTTGTAGAACGATCCGGTTTCGAACGTGAAAATATTTATGCATTTGGCGACGGTTTAAACGATCTGGAAATGATGCAATATGTCTATCACAGCATTGCGATGGGCAATGCATCCGATGAAGTGAAGCAAGCCGCTCGTTATGTCACTAAGGATGTAACGGAGGACGGCATTATGTATGGCCTGCGCATGCTCGGTTTATTAAAAGAATAACGGAAGCAAGCTACTGATGCGAAAAATAAAAATAGGCAGATCTCTTTAATAGAGATCTGCCTATTATCGTACTATTTAATTACGCGTCTAGCAGTTACATAACGCTTGTCCCATGTGCTGCCTTTGAATTTGGAAATGGTTACGCCTACACCTACTCTGTAAGTGTGAAGGAGTTTATCATTACCGATATATATGCTTACGTGATTGATGATGCCATCACGATTCGTGTCAGAGAAAACAAGATCGCCTGGTTTAAGATTGCTTTTCGAAACATAAGTGCCTGATTTCGCTTGCTGTTTAGAAGACCTTGGCAGACTAATGCCATTTTTCTTAAATACGTACTGCGTGAAAGACGAGCAGTCAAACGCGCTAGTAATACCAGATTTTGCACCAAATTTATAAGGCACGCCCAAATATTTTTTTCCAGTTGCAATGACACTGTTTGCTTTGGACTTACTTGATACCGTTGCTGCATTTGCTTCTTGAGGCGCTATGACAGGCACGCTGGCAATGGCAATAGATAAGCTGATTCCAATACCTGCGATAAGTCTACTAATCTTTTTGTTCTTTGTGTTATTCATGATGTTCCTCCTTGAAATTAGGTAGTCTGTGTGTTGAGCTAGAAATACCATAACATAGATTAAATGCCCACTAATTACCTATGAGGAAGCAAACCCTTGCTGCTGCTGAATAAAAACAACTTTATTAAAAAGTGATGATAAAATACTCACTTTTTCTCACTTGACAGCTGTCCATTTGGTAAAGTTCATTTATAAGTGTTTTTACTCTATCGCCAAGCTGGATACAGGATATATACTGATGAAGTCGGGCCGACGAATCTTGAGGAAAGGAGCTGATCGATTTGATTAACAACTTGGAGGTGATCTCCGTTTAACGGAGATCGCTCATTAGAAGGAGACCGCAAGGTCTCCTTTTTACTTTTAAAAACGTTCTAACCATTATTAATGGAATTATTGTTAAACATTTCTTGTCATCTGAAAATGCTTACAATATAATAAGAAAGTGCAACAAGAAAGAAGTTCAAGTGGAGGGAATAACATCCATGGCTTTTATTGCTTGCAACAAAAACTCAGCGTTACCAAAAATCGAAAGGAGGAAGCAAAAAATGTTGATTAACACTACTGCTGCAAACAATTCTAAAAAGATTAGCTTGTTCGAGGAGGACATTTATTGTGAACTACAAAAATGGGAGAGACGTGCTTCCCCCTAGTCTATTGCAAGAGCTTCAAAAATACATTCAAGGTGATTTGATCTATGTGCCTAAGCTTGCGGAGAAACGCGCGCATTGGGGTGAGGTAAGCGGCACACGGAAACTGCTTGCCGAACGAAACAAAGAAATTTACCTGTATTATTCGAATGGTTGGACTGTTGCTGATCTAGAGCGGAAATATCATTTATCGTGCGAAAGCATTCGTAAGATCATTGTTAAATCACGATAATGAAAAAATATTGAAAAAAAGCAGATTGCCGCGAGCATCTGCTTTTTTTGTTTCATTATTGAGTAAAAAGTAGGATTGACACAACTAAGACAAACCTTTAAAAGGGATTTTTTGTCGAACGTCGAAATATTAATGGATGTATTTTTGACGATAGATGTCGAATGAACACTAGAACAAATGGCAGTGGAGGATTAAGAAAATGAAAACATTATTAATTGCAGAAGATGAGCCGGTTCTGCGCATGCTTATTATGGATACGCTCGAAGATGAAGGTTATGCGCTCGAAGAAGCGGCAGATGGGGAAGAAGCGTTACAAAAAATTGTGGAAACTAACTTTGATTTAATTATTCTAGACTACATGATGCCTAAGATGACAGGTATTGAAGTCATAGAGAAAACAAGGCTGCTGGAGGATCGCAAGCATTCATGCATTCTTATGCTGTCAGCGAAGAGCCAGCAAGCCGAACAAGAGAAAGTGCTGCTCGCCGGCGCCGATGGCTTTATGTCTAAGCCCTTCAGTCCGCTTGAGCTAATCGATAAGGTAGAGGAGATGTTACGTGGGTAAGCTGCGTCTCTTCTATAAGAAAAGAATTACACGACAGTTCGTAGCGATGATGGTGCTCGCTTTATCGCTTATTCTTATTGGTGCTGTTGCCGTGCTGACAAGCTCGGTTATTATATTAAAAAATTATGAGTCCGAAACAGTTCAAATGAGAGAGAAGCAAGAGCTTGTCGCGCAAATTGCCGATCATTCCAATGATATTATTTTGAGAGCCCGCGGTTACTATGTCTATTTAACAGATTTCGAATATAAGCAGATTTTTTCGGAGAAGAAGCTGCTGGATCAATCTCTAGCAAAAATCAAAACCTATCCGATTAATGCAACGGAACAAGAAGTGATGAATAATATTGAGTCCTTTTTCGTCGATTACTTTGAAAACATTTTGCCGAAAGCGATTGAATATTCAAAAGCTCAAAATTATGAAGCGCTTCGCGTCCTCGTATCCGCAGGTGAGGATAACCCTGTAAATAAACTAATTAGCTATTCGCGTGATTTTGAGAAACAAGTACAGCTGCTTGCTGAGCAAAAAAACGATGAATTATTTCGCAGCCTAACGCTTCAAGCCGTTATATTAATAGGCTACATCATTATTATCTTAATTATAGCTTCATTTATTACGAGAAAAGTGGCTAGAGATATTGGCGTGCCGCTCATGAGACTGACGAACCACGCTCGTGAGTTTGCGAATGGTGAATATTCGGAGCCGGAGGATCTCACAAGAGAAGATGAGCTTGGAGAGCTGGCAAGAACCTTTAAGAAAATGATGACGCAAATCCAAAGTAAAGAAGAGGAGCTTCTCGCTCAAAACGAAGAACTTATTGCGCAGCAGGATGAGCTCCAGGCGCAGCAAGAGGAACTGCAGATTGCCGTAGGCGTAATGGAGCAAAATGAGAAATATTTGGAGAAGCGCAACCAGCTTGTACAATCCCTCTCTAATACCCTCGATAAAAAAGAGCTGCTGCAAAGCATCATTTCTAATATTGTCGCTATTACCGATTCCGATAAAGGCTTAATTGTGATGATGAATAGAGAGCATGATTGCGCATCCGTAGGGATTTCCAATGCTTCAGCCAAACAGTTTATTGAGCAAATGGAAGATGGCATCGTATTGCGTGCCTCACAGACCAAACAAGCATACAGCATGATTCGTGAATGTTCACTTGGTGAACAGGGATATCACGATTCTGCTATGAAAGCTACCGATTTAATCTTGCCAATTCTGAATGCATCAGAAGAAATGGTTGCCTGCCTAGTTATTACGAAGGTCAATCGTACGATTACAAAGCAAGAGGAAGAAGAGATCGTTGGCATGATGACTCAAGTATCATTAGCCTTCGATAAACTGCATTTGTACGAGCTGTCGGAGAAGCAGCGATTGATGACTGGAGATATACTGAACACCATTCAAGAAGGCATACAATTGCTGGATCTAGATGGCAGCACGCTTCAAATTAATCACAAAATGGCTGAGATATTCGGGTTTTTCAATGATGAAAAAGGGACAATCAATATGCCTTTTGAGCAATTCAAAGGTTTTGTCCAATCCTCTGTTGTTGAATCTGAACAGTTAATTCACTTTATGACTGGGCTTATCTCAAATGGACATTATAATGGCTTGCGCAGCATGAACTATGAAATTACAGAACCAGAAAGAAAATTCATTCAAATTTATTGCGAGCCCTTGTACCGCAATGGTCAACAATTCGGGTTATTGCTCGTTCACCGTGACATCACGAAGGAGTACGAGGTTGACCGGATGAAATCTGAGTTTGTAAGTACAGTTAGTCATGAGCTGCGGACGCCGCTTGCAAGTGTACTTGGATTCGCAGAACTGCTGCTTCACCGGGAACTGAAGCCGGAGCGCCAGCGGAAATATGTATCGACGATTTATCAAGAAGCAAGAAGATTAACGACGTTAATTAATGACTTTTTAGATTTGCAACGAATGGAATCAGGTAAACAAACCTATGAAATGAAAAGCACATCGTTAACGCCATTAATTAAAGAAGCCATCGACATGCAGCAAATGTCTGCTAGTATCCATCAAATAACGTGGCAAAATGATGCACAAGAAGCAATTGTAATTGCAGATAAAGATAAAATGCTTCAGGTATTCATTAATTTATTGAGCAACGCAATTAAATACTCGCCAAATGGCGGACAAATCACTTTGTTTAGCAGCATTAACAAAGATATGATCGTCATTCGCTTAGAAGATGAGGGACTTGGCATACCAAAGGATGCACTGCCTAATCTCTTCAACAAGTTTTATCGTGTCGATAATTCAGATAGAAGAGAAATTGGCGGGACTGGCTTAGGCTTAGCAATCGTAAAAGAGATTGTTACAAGACATGATGGAAAAATAGAAGTTTTTTCCGAGTTCGGACATGGAAGTACCTTTATCGTGACGCTTCCACTGGCTAAGCAGCAAGAACGAATACAAAACGATGAGTTGAAGGAAAATACTTCTTCTGAGACGTCCATTCAAGTGATGCTGATTGAAAACGACCTTAATTTGTCAACTTTACTCCGTGATGAATTGAGGTCTAGTGGATTTCATGTTCACCTGTTCACAGAAGGTGGATTGGCTATTAATGCAATTGAACAGCTCAAACCGGATATCGTGGTCATCGATCTGATGCTGGAATCAGGAATTACCGGCTGGGATATTATTAGCAAAATCAAGAAATCCGATGTATTGCTAAATACGCCAATCATCATTTCGAGCGCCTTCGAAGAGAAAGAAAAAGCTGCACAATGGGGAATTAATGAATTCCTTGTGAAACCCTATTTACCTGGCAGACTAAGTGCAGCAATCTCTCGTTTGCTGCGATAATTGGGGGAGCCCATTTTCATGAAGACGGAAAAATATAAACAACTGATTCAACAGCGAATTACACAGACGATCGATGATTGGTCCAATCAAACAGCAGTTGAGGAACAAGATATTCATCGATTTTTCCATAATCTTAAAGGGACAAGCGGTACGATTGGGCTACGTGAGGTTGAAAAGTTTTCGGAATCCAAAGAACAATTTTTTTCTGAAAAAAGCAAAAAAACGTACATACGCGAGGAGTGGTCAGAGCATTTGCTGCCACTAACGGCCATGTTTCCTCAAGTACTGCAGCTGCTAGACGGACTCGACAATGCAAATGAGGGTCAGGCTGATTCCCTTGATGATCATTCAAAGCATCACAATCGTGTACTTGTCATTGATGATGATGTTGAATTTGTAACCTATGTCAAAGAAGTTTTAGAGAAAAATGATTATCCAGTAAGCATAGCTCTGAATGCGGAGCGCGGTTTAAAGCTGTTCTACGAATGGAAGCCTAATCTCATCCTTCTTGATATCGTGTTGCCCGATCGAAGCGGCATGTATGTTCTTAATCAAATCGTTGATAAGGCGAAGCAGCAGCATATTCCGATTATTATGGTCAGCGGGAATGTATCCGTCGAAAATCAAGTTAACGCCTATCGATCCGGTGCGATGGACTTTCTTGCCAAGCCGTTTGATGTTGAGCTGCTTAAGGCTCTCATCGACAATCGATTTGCGATGAAGATGGACTGGGAACGCTCGATCATTATTGATGAGTTAACAGGCGCTTACAATCGCAAGCATTTCAATCAAATGATGCGGCAGCATATCGACAGCTTTAAACGCTCAAACGATATTTTCTCACTCGTTATGATTGATTTGGATTACTTCAAACTTGTAAATGATACCTATGGTCATCTTCAAGGGGATGAGGTGCTTCAAGCCTTTGTGGCAACTACACAACATGCGATCAGGCCAAGAGACATTTTATGCCGATATGGTGGGGAAGAATTCGCGCTCATTTTACCGAATACGGATGCCGTTCAAGCGGCTTATCTTATGGAGCGTCTGCGAACTAAATTTAATGCCATTAAATTTCAAACGAGTGATTCACACTTTCAAGTCACATTTTCATCAGGAATCACGGAAATAACGGAACTTAATAGCCATTCTGCTACACTGGTAGATGAGGCGGATCAAGCTTTATACAGTGGGAAACGCGGGGGAAGAAACCAAACGGTTGTTTATTCCAAGGCATTAAACCATTCCAAAAACGAATCGATATTAAACATCATTGTCGTTGATGATGATCCATTAATCCGAGAGATTATCATCAATCGATTTTTTAACTGGAAACCGACGAATCATACGAAGGTAAAAGCAGAAGGATATGCAGACGGAAGAACGTTCTTATCCTCCAACTGGTACAAAGAGAGTGAAAAGTATATTATACTGCTCGATGGCTCTATGCCTGATTTGGACGGATTAGAGGTATTAAAGGAGCTCCGCCTCAATTATCCTGAACAACAGCTGTTGATCGTCATGCTGACCGCCCGCAATAATACTTCTGATATCGTCAATGCACTTCAAATTGGTGCAGATGATTACGTCGTTAAGCCATTTCATATGCAGGAGCTTGTTCTGCGAATCGAACGATTGGCTAGTCGAATCGTTAACTAGATTAAGGAATAGCACAAAAAATCGCGCTTCGATAAGAAGCGCGATTTTTTTTATAGGGCATCCTATGATTACAGACTTGCATTCCCTATTAGGGAATAGTATGTTTAGAAAAATTAAACCGAATCAGCGATGTACGGCTTCCGGTAATTCTACAACGGTTTGGGGATACTTATAATCGTTCTGATAACAGTTCGTGTCTGAATCATAAGTAGACTGTGAAAGCTTGTGAGAGATCGCGAATATGGGAAGTTTCGGGTTGACGTGCAGGGAAGAATCATAAAAAGAGCATCGTTCAAAATTAAAGTCCAGCGTAGTGATAATGATGACGCAGTTCGAGAAGGTACACCCGATAAAGCTAAATCCGTCAAAAGCAATCGTTTCATTCGTAAAATGTTCATTCGAAATTGTGTGCATAATCAGCGCTCCTATTCTGTGGTGGGACAACCTAATTGCTAGTCTACCAGATTCGTGATGTGATGTTTGTCGGTTGATGCATGTGAAAATTAATAATTAACGACATAAATAGCGTTCATTTGAGATGACTCTCCATAAATATAGTGAGTACAATATTTTTTTACAAAATACGATTGATTAAGTGAAGGAGCTGTATAAATGGACTCAAAAAAATTAGCCGCCGAAAAAGCTGTCGAGTTTCTTAAGGACGGAATGGTCGTGGGATTAGGAACAGGATCAACAGCTTATTGGGCGATTCAAAAAATCGGTCAAAAAGTAAAGGAAGGCCTATCGATTAAGGCGATTGCTACGTCGAGAGCTTCTGAAGAGCTTGCGATAGAGCTTGGCATTACGATGCTTCCATTCGCAGAGATTGAGCAAATTGATGTGACAATTGACGGCGCAGATGAAGTAAATAACGAATGGAACTTAATCAAAGGCGGAGGAGGCGCGCTGCTCCGAGAGAAAATCGTAGCTGCCGCCAGTAAACAGCTGATTATCATCGTAGATGAAAGCAAGCATGTCGCGCAATTGGGACGTTTCCCGCTCCCGGTAGAAATCGTTCCGTTTGGTTACGAAATGACAATAAAAAAACTGCGTAATCTCGGCGCTGAGACGACAGTGAGAACGAAAGAAAATCAAATGTTTGTAACGGATAATGGCAACTATATTGTAGATTGTCAGTTTGGTACCATTTCGCAAGCAGAACAGCTGGAACATACATTGAATCTCATCCCTGGTGTCGTCGATAACGGTTTGTTTATCGGTATGGCAACTAAGGTCATCGTAGGTTATGCCAATGGTACAGTGAAGCTATTGTAAAGCTTTCTAATAGATGTATGCTGCACTTAGCTTGACACATCACCCGAAAGTGGTTTACAACCATATACAGAGGTGAGCGACATGAGCGTCATTCGGTTGGAGAACGTAACGAAAAAGTATGGAGATACACTTATTTTTCGAGATATTTATTTTCGTATAAGCAAAGGGGAACGAATCGGTCTTATAGGCCGTAACGGCGCAGGAAAATCGACCGTATTTAAACTTATTTTAGGCAGAGAAGAGCCTACGGCAGGAAAGGTAGAGGTTGATCCGAAGGTCAAGGTGAGCTACTTCTCACAGTTCTCAGAGCTGAGCGGCAATCGTTCCGTCAAACAAGAGCTGGAGCTTTGTTATGAGCATATTTGGAGCATCGAACGCGAGCTTGGGGAAATCGGAGAAAAGCTTGGTATTACCGTTGATGCTGATGAAATGGATCAGCTGCTGAATCGTCAAGCAGCTCTCTTCGAGCAGATGGAGCATCATAATGGCTGGAATGCTGCTGTAGAGATCGATACCGTACTCACAAAGCTTGGATTTGATGAGCAATCGCGTCAACAGCCTATCGATCAATTGTCAGGCGGCTGGCGCAACCGCGCCGCACTTGCCAAAATGTTAATTGAGCTGCCAGACGTCGTACTTCTTGATGAGCCGACGAACTTTCTAGACCTCGAAGGTCTTGCTTGGCTGGAGCAATGGTTAAATCGCTTTAGCGGCACAATGATTTTGGTATCTCATGATCGGCAGTTTATTGACCGGGTAGTAACTCGTACTATTGAGATTGAAAATTATCATTTTCAAGAATATGAAGGCAATTATACCGATTATATTCGGAAGAAGAAGCTTCGCAAGAAAGAACTTGATCGGCAGTTCGAATGGGAAGAGGAGCTTCTGCTAATGGAAGCCGAGGAAATCGACAACCGTTCGAACAGGAAATCATCCAAAGATCGTCTGTCGCGGAAGCTGGCTGATATGAAGAAAAGAGTAGAGCCGCATCCTGTAAACGTTCTGATTACTGATATTTATGAAAATTTGCGTTTTCCAGACAACTTATGCACTGTCGATGCAATAAGCAAAAACTATGCTGAGCGTGTTATCTTTCAAGATGTCAGTTTTGATATCCAAAAAGAAGACCGGATTGCTATTATCGGTTCAAATGGCAGCGGAAAATCCACTTTAATTAAAGTGCTAACAGGACAAGAACCGGCTGATTCAGGTGCCGTGCAGTTTAGTAAAGGCGTAAGCTACGCCTATTTCAATCGCATGTGGGACGAGCTCGATCAGAAGGATACGGTAAGCCATGCAGTGAACATCTATGGCCTTGGACTTAATGCCCCTCGCAAGAAAGTGAATAAATTTCTTTCTATGCTGCAGTTCTCGGAAGCAGACCTTCAAAAAGTGATCGGAAGCTTATCCGGCGGTCAACAGGCACGTGTGGCACTCGCAAAATGTTTGCTGTCCGGCGCCGAACTAATCATTTTGGATGAGCCTACCAATCATTTGGATTTGACCAGCATACAGGTGATGGAGCAGGCGTTAATTCATTTCCCTGGAGCAGTACTCACCGTAAGCCATGATCGTTTCTTCATTGATAAAATCGCTACAAAGCTGCTGACCTTCGAACCTGGAGGAGTAATTACTCAACAAAGTGTATAGCTCACAGCAAAACATAGTATAAGCCAACCTAATGGGGTTGGCTTTTTTTTGTTTATCCGAGCTTAAATAATAAAGATAAGCTGCATATATGGCGGGAGATCGAAGTCATTTTTCAGCGGTCTGTCTTCATATACTACGATATGTGCGGATACCGTCGAACATTGTCCACTAACCATGCCTCGTATAAGAAGGAGTGGAGTGAGATGCAATTTTCTATATCCGATGAGCTGGAAATGACTCGCGCAGTGTTAAGGGAATTTGCAGAAAGCGAGGTTGCAACTAGAGCAATCGAACGTGATGAGAAGGAGCAGTTTGATCAATCGTTATTTGACCAGCTGGCTAAGCTTGGCATAACAGGCATACCTATTGATGACTTAAATGGCGGTGCCGGCAGCGATTGGATGACTTTCATTATTGTAATAGAAGAACTGGCTCGTGTCTGCGCTTCTACAGCCGCTCTGCTTGCCGCCCATACGGTTTATGCTGCTATGCCGATTTTCACTTTTGGCGACGACGCTTTAAAAGCATTGTATCTTAATGACCTCGCAAAAGGTGTAAAGCTAGGTGGATGCGCTCTACCATTGACAGTAGTGGGGAACGAGGGATTGAGCAGCAGCATTTCAGCACGTCGACGAGGAGATCACTGGGAGCTAAGCGGTAAGCATACATGTGTCATTCATGGAGATATTGCGGATTATTGCATTGTTATTGCAAAGACGGAGTTAAAACGAAAGAAATCGTTATGTACAGCTTTTTTAATAGAAACGAGTAAAGCTGGATGGCAAATAGGGCAGCGAGTACGAACAATGGGATTGCGTTCTTTCCACATTTCAAATGTGAAGCTGGATAAATGTGAGTTATCGGAGACAAACAAAATCGGAAAAGATGGTCAAGGGTTTGAAATCATTTTGAATTCCATCGATATCGGGCATTTGAGTGCAGCTGCGCAATCCATTGGCATTGCACAAGGAGCTTTTGAAGCTGCAGCTGCCTATGCCAAGGAGCGCAAGCAATTCGGTCATTTAATTGGAAAGCAGCAAGGCATCTCTTTCAAGCTTGCAGATATGGCAACTCAGCTGGAAGCAGCCAGGCTTCTAGCTTATCAAGCGGCGTGGCGCAAGGATGAAGGCTTAAGCTTTGCAAAGGAAGCCGCCATCGCGCGTAAGTTCGCGGCAGAAACGGCTGTTGCCGTTGCGATTGAGGCTGTACAAATATTTGGCGGTTATGGCTATATGCAAGAATATCGGATGGAACGGTTTTTAAGGGATGCAAAATGTGTGGAAACGGAGCTTGGAACAGGAGGGATGGAAGTGGATTGCATCCATCGGATGCTGAAGGAGTAGGGGGTATATCATCATGCGCCAGACCGTTATTATAGGAGGGAAACGAACAGCTTTCGGAAAGCTCGGGGGCATGTTCAAAAATGAGAAAGCAGTTGATCTGGGCGCTTCCGTCATTAAAGGAGCCCTGCAGCAAGCAGGCATACACGCAAGTCAAGCTGATGCCGTCATGATGGGAATGGTGCTTCAAGCAGGCTGCGGTCAAAATCCAGCGCGACAAGCTGCCATTCTTGCAGGGATCGATTGGAGCGTTCCAGCGGAAACGATTAACAAGGTTTGTGCTTCGGGCTTGCGAGCCATTTCTATGGCAGATCAGGTCATACGTGCCGGAGATGCAAACATAATATTAGCTGGCGGAATGGAGAGCATGAGTCAAGCGCCATTTGCTGTTCGAACGGCTAGATGGGGAAACAAGCTGGGAAATGCCGAACTGACGGATTTATTGATTCATGATGGTCTTCTTTGTCCTTTCGAAGATGTACTGATGGCTGTTTATGGCAACAAAATTGCAACAGATCATCATATTAGCCGAATGGAACAAGATGAATGGGCATTAAGAAGCCATGACCGGGCGAGCTCTGCTGCAAATCTGCGATTATTTGAGGATGAAGTTGAGCCTTACTACACTTCTGCAAACGCTATTTTGGCCATCGACGAAGGACCACGTTTTAATACGGATTTGTCGAAGCTTGCGCTGCTAAAACCAATTCATGGTCCAAGCGGTACGATTACGGCTGGGAATGCTCCGAGTGTGAATGACGGCGCTGCCGCTATGCTCCTCATGTCGGAGGAAGAAGCGATACGAGGCGGACACAAGCCGCTTGCCAAAATTATCGGACATAGCACCATTGGTGCGAGTGCTCCTAATTTAGCTGCTGCTCCAGCGCTTGCAATCCAAAAGCTATTGCGAAAAACGGGCATTCCTTTAAAAAACATTGATTTATTTGAGGTGAACGAAGCATTTGCCTCCGTCATCCTAAGCTGCGGGAAAATAGTAGGCTGGGATGAGGAGAAGGTCAATGTGAATGGCGGTGCGATCGCGCTTGGACATCCAATCGGTGCAAGCGGCGCAAGAATTTTACTCACTTTAATTTATGAATTGAAGCGCCGCGGCGGCGGTTTAGGCATTGCTGCCATCTGCAGCGGCGGAGCCCAGGGTGATGCCATGCTCATTCAGGTGGAGGGCTAAGGCAAAGGGGGTGCTCATGATTATCCAAACCGTTACCGTAATTGGAGCTGGACAAATGGGCAGCGGAATTGCACAGACGTTAGCGCAAAATGGCTTGCAGGTAACTCTTTACGATATTGAGCAAGCTGCCGTGGCAAGGGGGATTGCCACAATTAATACTTCGCTGGCTCGACTTGCCGCCAAAGGAAATATTAGCGAGGCTGATCGAACTCAGACCATAAAATCCATCATACCATCGACAGACTTAATGTGCGCCAATCGCTCTGATCTAATGATCGAAGCTGCGCCAGAGAATATGACGATGAAAAAAGCGCTTTTTGAAAAGCTAGATCAAATTTGTCAACCAAATGCCATTTTGGCTACCAATACGTCCTCGTTATCGATTACAGAAATAGCTTCAGCAACAAAAAGAGCATCGCGTGTAATCGGCATGCATTTCATGAATCCCGTACCTATTATGCCATTAGTCGAAATTATTAAAGGGCTTGAGACTTCGAGCGATACATTTGAAAAAATAAAAGCATTGACGCTCACAATCAAAAAAACGCCAATTGAAGTTCAAGATTTCCCCGGCTTTGTCTCCAATCGAATTCTGATGCCTATGATAAATGAAGCGATTTACACGGTGTATGAGGGGGTCGCTGAGCCGGAAGCTGTAGACCAAGTGATGAGGCTTGGCATGAACCATCCGATGGGTCCGCTTACGCTTGCCGACTTTATTGGACTCGATACTTGCTTAGCCATCATGGAGACGCTGCAAGCCGGATTCGGCGATTCAAAGTATAGACCATGCCCGCTGCTGCGCAAATATGTGCAGGCTGGCTGGCTAGGCAGGAAAGCTGGACGCGGCTTTTATGTGTACTCGAATGAGAAGGAATAGGCACATCCGAAGGGAGACGGGCGATGGAACTCCGACTTTCAAAGGAACAATTAGAGCTGCAACAAGCGGTACGACTTTTTGCAAAGACACAAGTAGCCAGCGCTGTGCCGATCATGGAGCTACACGATCAATTTCCCAGCCTTCTCATTGATAAACTATCACAAGCAGGCTTTATGGGCATTCCAATTCCTAAGCAATGGGGAGGAGCAGGCTGCGATTTCATTTCCTATATTGCTGCGGTTAACGAAATATCAAAGATAAGCGCAGCGCTTGGCGTCATCTTATCCGTTCATACTTCGGTTTGCACTTTGCCAATCCTGCATTATGGTACGCCAGCTCAAATATCAAGCTATGTTCCCAAGCTTGCTTCGGGTGAGCGCTTAGGCGCTTTCGCGTTAACAGAGCCTCACGCGGGTTCGGACGCTTCCTCTATAAGAACAACAGCAGTATTAGACGGAGAATATTATGTTTTGAACGGATCAAAGGTATTTATCACGAATGCCGGGGCGGCCAATGTTTATGTTGCATTTGCAGTGACTGATGCAAGCAAAGGGGCATACGGCATTACTGCTTTTATTATTGAAAGTGAAACAAAAGGGCTAACGATCGGAAGAAAAGAAAAAAAATTAGGATTGCACGGATCGAATACTTGTGAGCTTATATTTGATCAATTAAGGATACCCGTTTCCCAGAGACTTGGCGAAGAAGGCAAAGGCTTTGCCATAGCCAAAGGCTCACTTGATGGCGGACGTATCGGAATCAGCGCCCAAGCGCTTGGAATTGCGCAAGCTGCACTAAACATTCTAAATGACCGCTTCCAACTGAAGGCTGCATTGTTGTTAAAGCCAGATCAGAAGGCAATGCATCAGCAAGTTAAACTCGCTGGCATAACAGCTAAAGTAGAGGCAGCGAGATTGCTCGTTTATCGCGCGGCGTATTTGCATCAAGAAGGTTTGCCTTGTACGAAGGAAGCATCCATGGCCAAAATGTTCGCATCTGATACAGCAGTTGCAGTGACTAGCCAGGCTATGCAAATGCTCGGATCAGACAGCTGCCTGCAAGGATCAACGATAGAACGACTGTTCCGAGATGCGAAAGCCACTCAAATTTACGAAGGAACAAACGAAATTCACCGAATCGTAATTAGCGGCAAAATACTCAAATCATTATGATTTCTAATAAGGCGGTGGCGAGATGGGTCATACTCCAGGAGCGCGATTTCGCGAGGCGCTTCAAGTCGAGAAGCCTTTGCAGATCGCAGGCGCTATTAATGCCTTTTCGGCAATAATGGCGGAAAGAGCAGGGTTTCGCGCTTTGTATTTATCTGGTGCAGGTGTTGCTAATGCGTCGTTCGGTCTTCCTGATCTTGGGATTACAACGCTGCAGGATTGTCTTGAGGATGTAAGAAGAATAACGAGTGTTACAGAGCTGCCGCTGCTCGTAGATGTGGATACGGGCTTTGGAGGAGCTTTCCAAATTGCGCGAACGATTAAGCAAATGAACCGTGCGGGAGCCGCCGGCGTTCATATTGAAGATCAAATTATGGCTAAACGCTGCGGGCATCGCCCTAACAAAGCAATCGTAAGCAAGGAGGAAATGGTTGATCGGATTAAAGCTGCTGCAGACGCAAGAGAAGATGATCAATTTGTCATTATGGCTCGCACGGATGCGCTTGCGGTTGAGGGATTAGAAGCAGCGATTGAACGGGCATGCGCCTGTGTGGAAGCCGGGGCAGATATGATTTTCCCTGAGGCAATAACAAAACTTGAGGATTATCAAGCCTTTGCTGATGCGGTGAAGGTTCCTATACTCGCAAACATTACGGAGTTCGGGCAAACTCCGTTGTATACGATAAAAGAGCTTGAGCATGCAGGTGTCAGCTTAGCTCTTTATCCGTTATCTGCCTTTCGCGCAATGTCAGCAGCAGCTCTTCATGTCTATGAAACGATAAAACAAGAAGGAACACAGAAAAATGTCATAAATGTTATGCAAACTAGAGCAGAGCTTTATGATTTCCTCGATTATTTGAGCTACGAAGAGAAGCTGGATCAGCTTTATGGAGTCAAAGAGGAGGAGAACCGTCATGACAACTAAAAAACAAGGCGGTCTCGCCGACGTTATAGCGGGACAGACTTCGATTTCGACAGTCGGAAAAGCAGGAAAGGGCTTAACCTATCGAGGTTATTCGATTGATGATCTCGCCCTTCATGGCAGCTTTGAAGAAACTGCTTTTTTATTGTTATATGGAGCACTGCCAAACGATGTCCAGTTAAAAGATTACACGAAGAAGCTTGCGTCACTTAGACAACTGCCAGCAGGTGTATTGAACATATTGGAGCAGCTGCCGAGCAGCACACATCCAATGGATGTGCTTCGAACGGGGGTTTCGGCGTTAGCTGCGTTCGAACCAGAAAATGAGGAGCGTGACGCTTCCCACATCGCTGATAGATTAATAGCCTGCAGCGCCTCTATTTTATTATATTGGTATCATTATCAGAAGAGTGGGAGAAGGATTGATACAGAGACAGATCAACAAAGTGTTGCTGGACATTTTCTGCAGCTGCTTCATGATCAACGCCCGAACGAGCTTCATGAGAAAGCTTTTGACGTTTCACTTGTCCTGTATGCGGAGCATGAATTCAACGCTTCTACATTTGCAGCACGTGTTACTGCATCTACTTTATCAGATATGTATTCCGCCATTACGACTGGCATCGGCACACTCCGTGGACCTCTTCACGGCGGTGCCAACGAAGCCGCGATGGAGCTGATTGAACAATTCGGCAGCGTGCGCGAAGCCGAAATCGGGATTAGGCAAATGCTGAAGGACAAAAAATTAATTATGGGCTTTGGACATCGTGTTTATTCTGTATCTGACCCACGATCCGATATTATTAAATACTGGTCAAATAGACTCTCTGCAGGGACTGAGAATTCAATCATTTATCCAATTTCCGAAACTATAGAGAAAATAATGCTGCAAGAGAAAAAACTATTTGCTAATTTGGATTTTTACAGCGCGTCAGCCTATCGATTTATGGGCATTCCAACCTCACTTTTTACACCGATCTTCGTTATTTCTCGTACCAGCGGCTGGGCTTCCCATATCATTGAACAACGTGCAAACAATCGAATCATTCGTCCAAATGCTGATTATATTGGCTATGATTTGCTGCCTTGGCTGCCTATCGAGCAACGATCCTAAATGAGGAGGAGGATGCGAAACGAATGTCCACTTTAATGAGTAATGAGAGGCCAAAGCCGGATCAAGTGTTGGTTGATATTGCACAATATGCTGCAAATTATACGATAACTAGCAAAGAAGCTTATAATACCGCTCGCTATTGTCTCATCGATACGCTTGGCTGCGGGTTGTT
This sequence comes from Paenibacillus sp. FSL K6-3182, assembly GCF_037976325.1. Lineage (NCBI taxonomy): Bacteria > Bacillati > Bacillota > Bacilli > Caryophanales > Paenibacillaceae > Paenibacillus > Paenibacillus sp. FSL K6-3182. The sequence continues at coordinate 3,719,878 of NZ_CP150265.1, read as the reverse complement.
AGCGCTTAGGTATCCCGAGTGCACGAAGCTGCTAGGCCCTACAGTACCCGGAACTCTCGTTCCGAATGGAGCTCGTGTTCCTGGAACTTCGTTTCAGCTTGATCCGATCACTGCTGCATTTAACATTGGATGTATGAACCGCTGGCTCGATTACAATGATACTTGGCTTGCAGCGGAGTGGGGCCATCCTTCAGATAATCTTGGAGCTATACTAGCTGCTGCGGACTATGAAAGCAGGAAAAACATAGCCGAGGGCAAACCGCCGTTTGTCATGAGAGATGTGCTTACGGCTATGATCAAGGCTCATGAAATTCAAGGCATTCTTGCACTTGAAAACAGCTTTAACCGCGTAGGGCTCGATCATGTTATTCTCGTGAAGGTTGCCTCAACTGCTGTAGTGACTGCGCTGCTAGGCGGGACGACAGATGAAATTATTGATGCTTTATCCAATGCCTGGATTGATGGTCATCCGCTTCGTACTTATCGTCATTCGCCAAATACAGGTTCGAGAAAGTCATGGGCAGCCGGCGATGCCTCAGCTCGCGCGCTTAGGCTTTCATTGATGGCGTTAAAAGGAGAGATGGGTTATCCCGCTGCACTATCTACACCGGAATGGGGATTTTATGATGTGCTGTTTAAAGGGAATCCTTTGTCCATTAAACGGGATTTTGAAGCTTATGTCATGGAAAATGTATTGTTTAAAATATCTTTCCCCGCTGAATTCCATGGCCAAACAGCGGTGGAGGCTGCTATCTTGCTGCACCCGAGTGTAAAGGACAGATGGCATGAAATTGATAAAATAATCATTTCTACACATAAGTCCGCACTACGAATCATCGACAAAACAGGACCGCTCAATAATCCGGCGGATCGTGACCATTGCATTCAATATATGGTTGCAATTGGTCTGATTCATGGACATTTAACTGCCGATCATTATGAGGATGATTATGCGAGTGACAGTCGTATCGATGAGCTTCGCAAGAAAATGATTACGACTGAAGATATCACTTACTCATATGATTATTTGGACGCTAATAAACGCTCGATTGCCAATGCCATTCAAGTGTTTTTCCAAGACGGAACATCCACTGAGAAGATCGAGATTGCTTACCCAGTAGGTCATCGGCGCAGACGTCAGGAAGCCATACCGCTTCTGTTTGCGAAGTTTGATACCAGTTTGAAGAGCAGGTTTCCATCCAAGCAAACACAAGCGATATTAGACCTCTGCCAAGACCAAAACGTATTAGAGAACACGCCCGTACAGCAGTTTATGGAACTATTTGTTATTTAGGTGAATGCCTGCGTACAGCGCAGGTTTTTCTTTTTAAAATCTATTTTTTTTTGTAGCTTTTCTGTAACTTTCTGCACCCCCATTTCGTTATATTGTATAAGTAAGCCGAATAAGAATATATACCATATAGAAGGAGCGTCTGCGCTATGAAAAAATATGTATTGATCGCAACTGTTGCGATAGCTTGTCTCACGGCCTTTAGCTTTGCGCCGGCGGGAGGCCGTGAATATACACCGGTAGAACAAACACCGGATATGATAACTGGCTACGTTGCAATGACAAAAGGGGAAAATCATCATTACACATTATCGATCGACCAAATCGATTGGTACGAGGGTGATGCAGCTACAAAGATTTTCCTTGAGCGTGAAAAGGATTCTGGGCTAGATGCCCCGCCAGATGGTTATTACATTGAGAATGATGATGAAACATTGCGTGACTTACCGATAGCCGATAACGCTGAGGTGCTAATGCAAATCTATAATCGAACAGGCAATATTAATGAAGCAGATATAGTTTGGAATGAACCGATTTCAGTTAAAAAGTTTATTGAACTCATCAATACGGAAGACGACTTCGATATGAAGAGCTTTCCTTATCATATGACGATCAAGAACGGGGAAATCGTACGCATCGTCCAGCAATTCGTTCCTTAAATAACTTTTACATTTATGAGAGAAAGCAACACAACAAGCGCGTGCCGATATTTAATCGGCACGCGCTTTTTAATGTTTAACTTGATGCTTTTGAAATAACGTTTCTTCATTCTGATTTATCCGTTTAATCCCGTCCAGCTTCATAGATACGATGAGCAAGCATCTCAGGATGTGTCTTTGCAGTTGACATATGATCGCCATGACCTTGGATATATCGGAACAAGCCCAGTCGATTGGACATATGCGGATGCCATCCATATTCGCTGTTGTACTGTGGAAGAACATTATCTTCCGTTAAGAAAATATAACTTTTAGGCATATTCAAACTAAAAAATACTTTAAGATCGAGTTTTTCATAAAAAGGTTTTGCTGGTTCTGGACTTACCATACTGTACATTTTCTCCGCTAAGCCGAGGCTTGCCAAATTAACAAATGTTTCACGAAACAGCGAAAATGGCAGCATGATCGTATCATCCTTCGAGCTTTCCCTAAGCTGCTGGAAACTAGCTTTTACAGGGGATGGAAATTCATCGGCGACCATTTCACCGTCGTTTAATACAAAAGCATCCAAAAATACGAGCCTCCTAATACGCTCTGGAATAAGCTCTGCAACCTTTTGGATAACGGAGCCTCCGAAGCTGTGACCCACAAGTATGATTTGCTGAAGATTTCTTGACACAATAGAAGCGGCTACAGAATGACTTATCATTTCATGAGTGACGTTTTTATTAGGGTCTGCACCATGCCCAGGATATTCAGGCGCGAATACGGTATGGCCCATTTTGGTTAATTCATAACCGATGCCGTTCCAAAAGCTCGCATCCGCCCAGGAGCCATGAACGAGAACAAAAGTGAGAGGCTGTTCGCTCTGCATCAATCTTACACTGGTTGCGAAAACATCCGAGTATGGATAAGCGTAGTTAATCGTGTTTTGTTCAATTTGATACATACAGCATTACTCCTCAAAATCAGATTATTCAGCATATGCCTATAATCCATTTAAGGTTAATAATCGCCTAGTATCTGTACAAGGCTGCAAATTTTCCACTTATGTTATCGTTTTAATATCCTTATTCTGATTAAGCGGAATGCGAAAGCGATGTCTAGCTGAGTTATTGGGTGGAATATTGCTTTTTGCTGATGCGAGCGTAGCATTAATTTCACCGCCAAGCATGATGAGGATAGAGCTAATGTAGAGCCAGATCAACAGGATGATTACTCCTCCGAGACTGCCGTATGTTTTCGAATAGTTCCCAAAATTGTTCATATAGAATTGAAAAACAAGTGAAGTCGCAATCCAACCAAAAGTTGCAAATAAAGCACCTGGCACAGCTTCTTTTAAGCTCAGCCTTCTGTTAGGAACTATCCAATAAAGCAAGGAAAAGGCGCCTATCATTGCCGAAATTGGTATGACATACTTCAAGACATTCCAAATCCATTCGAAACCATTTGGATAATCAAGCCACTTAAATAAGTATTCGCCAATAGCTTTACCGAAAATAAGCATAACCATGACCAAAACAATAACGACGACTAAAAAAATTGTTGATAGCAGTGAAATACCGCGTACCTTCCAAAACGGCCGCTTTTCCTCAACATCGTACGCTTTGTTCAATCCTTTCAAAATCGCATTAATACCGTTTGAGGCAGACCAAATGGTCGCAATCATACCGATTGACAGCAGTGTTCCGCTGCTGTTATCTACAACTTCAGCAAGAATTCCGCTAATCGTATCACTTGCTTCTGCAGGTAGAAGGCGAATAAACTCTGCGATCACGCTATCACCAGACATTTCGATAAAGCTAAGCAAACTGACCATAAAAATAAGAAAGGGGAAAAACGATAAGATCAAATAATACGTTAGCTGTGCGCCAAGCGCAGGCACATCATCCTCACGAAAACGGCTGTATAAGCATTTTATAAATTGCATCGTGTTGAATTTTTGTTTCATCAAGACCACCATCCTTTTGATATAAAACTAAACAAAATAGAAGGGCACAAAACATTTTTTGAAATAGAAAAGATAAGCTGTAAGTAGGAAATAGTCAAATCATGTCGAATAAGAGTATGAGTAAATATTTTCGAATGAAGGGAGTGGACCTTATGTTTTTACATTTTCTACAAACCAAGGAGCAAAAAGAAGCATTTCTCGAATTAGCACATCTTGCAGCAAATGCTGATGGGTTCATTCACAAGAAAGAACAAGGATTTCTTCAATCGTATATGCAAGAGATGGATATGCAGCAAGCCGTAATAAGCTTTTCATCCGAAAAGCAGTTAGCAGATATACTAGGAAATATTAATGATGATCATGTAAAAAAAATCTTTTTCGCAGAAATTCTGCTTCTCATATTCGCTGACGGCGACTACAATGACGATGAAAAAGAGTTAACAAAGGATATGAAAGAGCTTCTTAATCTAGACGAAGAAACTTGTGAATCCATTAAAAACTGGGTTATTCGTATGGATCAGCTCAAAATTGAAGGACTTAAGCTTATTTTGAACCCCTAATAAAATAGCAGACATAAGTAAAAAACCTCCGTTCTTCCCAGTGGAAGAATAGAGGTTTTTTTAAGTACTGCTTTTTCTTACATGCATTATGGCTTCGAAAAACCGAATTTTTCAAACACAGCCATTGCCTCTGCCGTTTGAAGATAATCATAAAATTGCTTCGATTCTGGAAGATGCTTTGTTGCTGTAACGATACCAATCGGATAGGTGATCGGCGTGTATGTTGCAGGATCAACGGTAAGGACAATATTGACTTTATCTGATGTTAAAGCGTCAGTCTTATAAACAAAACCCGCGTCTGCATTGCCTGTTTCAACGTACTGAAGAACCTGACGGACATCCTTCGCTTGAACAACCTTCGGTTGCAAGCTATCCCATAGCTTTGCTTGTTCCAAGGCTTCTTTCGTATAGCTTCCAGCCGGTACGCTCTCTGGGATGCCAATTGCAATCGTTTTGACATCAGCGTTCAACAGATCATTAACCGTTGCAAGCTGCGTTTTTGACGTTTTTGAAGTGACGAGCACGAGTCCATTAGAGAGGAGATTTGTTTGGCTATCCTCAGCAATCAGCTTCGCATCAACTAGTGACTTCATGTTTTTGGAAGCAGCTGAGAGGAAAAGATCCGCAGGCGCACCATTTTCAATCTGCTTCTGAAGAGCGCCTGAAGCGCCAAAGTTAAAATTCAGTTTTACATTAGGGTGAATTACCTTAAATTGTGTTTCAATTTCCTTTAACGCATCCGTTAAACTTGCAGCTGCCGAAATCGTTAAATCAACATTTTCAGCAGGTGTTTCCGTGCTAATTGCTGTTGCTTCTGGTTGATTGGTGGAGCTTGGTTGATTCGTTTGATTCGATCCACAGGCCGTTACAACGACCATAATCATAACCAAATACAATAAAACATAGCTTTTTTTAAGTAAATTAATCATTCAATACCCACTTTCGTTATGTTTAGATATAAATAGATATAGTCCATTTTCCGATTATAAGATGAAGGAAATAGATTTGTAAAGCGAATCACCACAGTATTTCCGTTGTTTATGCTACAATAATGATTACTGCATACAATCCTTAAGAGGTGATTAACATATCTGAAAATATTTCCTATACGACAGAGGAAATCTCTAAGCTGCTCAAAATATCCAAATTAACCGTTTATGATCTCATTAAAAAAGGGGATTTGGCCTCATACCGAGTAGGTAAACAAATGAGAGTGGACGCTTCTGATTTAGAAGCCTATAAGCAGCGCTCAAAGGGTAACCAGCAAAGCTTGCGTGACGCTTTAAATGTTCAACCAGATGCTGCAAGCAAAGCACGCCATAACCTTGGAGCTCGCTCCGTTGTCATCACAGGACAAGACATCAGCCTCGACATACTCGGAAGGCATATAGAGAAATATACACACGCACTGCGCCCACTACGGTCCAATGCTGGCAGTCTAGATAGTTTGATCTCCATGTACAATGGGCAATCCGATGTCGTAAGCACCCATCTGTTAGACGGCGATACGGGCGAATACAATATTCCGTACATACGCAAGCTGCTCGTCAGCTCGTCATACGTTGTTATTAATCTGCTATCTAGGAAAGCTGGGCTATTTGTCCAAAAAGGGAATCCGCGAAACCTAAAAGGATGGAGCGATCTTGTTCAGCCAGACTTACGTATTATTAATAGAGAAAAAGGCTCCGGGGCTCGTGTATTATTGGATGAACAGCTTCGATTGCATCGTATTTCGGCACGCGAACTTCTTGGTTATGAGGACGAACTGACAAATCATTTAGGCGTTGCAGCCAAAGTGGCGGGTGGCGAGGCCGATGTTGGAGTTGGGATAGAAAAAGCAGCAGCGATCGTAACTGGAGTGGACTTTATTCCTTTAGTTAGTGAACGTTATGATCTTGTCATTATGAAAAATCCGGGGAATGTCGACCTCATTAACTTAATTATCGAAATTTTGAAATCCGCTTCATTTCAACAGGAGCTTGCAGCTATTTCCGGCTATGACTTATCACAGACAGGAAATGTTCTTTATGAATGTTAATGCAGATGTCACTTTTCAGATGAATCCCATTATAATACGCAAGGATGGTTGAGATGAAACTTCCCATTTTGAATGAAGTGTTAATTAAACGAATACAGCAATCAGAAATGGAATATCTTACATCAAGAATTAGTTCCATAGGGGAGAGACTAGGCAATCCTGAAGGAGTCGAAATTAATCATTATGGCCAAGCTGTAGCTTACTATATAAAAACAATGCCTTGGGGCATTTTTAATTCGGTAAAAGGTTTGGGCGATGAGGACAGCGACAAGCTGGAGGAGATTATCAAGTTTTATGAAGCAAGAGACAGAAGCTTTCAAATTGATTTGGATCCTATAAAATGTACAGCTGCTCTGTTTGGAAAATTGGCAGAGCTCGGTTTTCGACAGAATGGCTTTCATTCTGTTCTTTATGGACTGCCAAGTGAAGATAAACCTGTTTTGCCTCCTCATATCACGATTTCAGAAGTCGTTACAGAGGAGGATTTCGATCATTATGCTGAAATCCATTGCCTAGGATCAGGCATGTCATTGTCCGATAAACACCATTTTGTTAATAACAATATTGGTTTACTGAATCGAAAAGGGTGGAAAATCTATCTAGCGTATTTAAATGACATACCTGCAGGTGTAGGTGTCATGCATATGAATGAGGATGGAATCGCATCATGTGCTCTTGCGGCTACTGCCCCTACATTTAGAAAACAAGGTCTGCAAACAGCACTATTAAACAAGCGTCTACATGAAGCGCATCTTGCAGGCTGTGAGCTCGTCGTAGCACAGGCTAGCTTCGGATCAAGCAGTCAACATAATATGGAAAGAGCCGGATTACATATCGCATGGACGAGATCCATTATGAAAAAATAAAAAGAACATTTTGTATTCATGCTTTTCATGCTATTATTGATCCATAAATATGGATGACAGGAGAAAAATAATATGAGCTATACGCAGTCAAGCGGTTATGGTAAACCGATGCAAAAATTAATGCTAACCTTTTTCTTTGCCTTAATTGTTTCAGTAGGCGGCATGTACATAGGAACAATGCTTCCCAGCGCCGCACGAATCCCACTGTTTATTGTCGAGATTGGATTAATCATTGCCATCATGTTTTTGCGTAAATCAACAGCAATTGGCTACTCACTGATGTACGTGTTTATGATTGTATCTGGTGCAACCTTGCAGTTTTCTTTAAGCTATTATATCGCCTCCATGGGTACATCGGTCGTCATTCAAACCGTTGCCGTTGCTGTACTCGTTTATGCAGGCCTTGCGATTTACGCTACATACTCCAAAGAGGATTTTCGCTTTCTTGGTGGGTTTTTGTTCGCATCATTAATTGGGCTCATCCTTATCGGTCTTATGCAATTTATTTTCCCTTTCGGAGGGATGATGGAAACCATTTATGCCGGCTTTGGACTGCTCATTTTCATCGGTTATACACTTTATGACTTTAGCCGTATGTCCAAGGAAGGTTTTGAAGACAAAGATATTCCACTGATGATCGTTAATATTTATCTTGATTTGGTTAATATCATTTTGTTCGCCCTACGTTTTGTGAAATCCTTGCTGGATGATTAAACATTCATCCTAATTGCCAATAAGGTTAATCTTCATACTTGAGGATTAACCCCTTTTTTTTTACGAGTCAATAGCCATTTTTTAATCATTGATTTATCGGGTGAAGCTGCTTTGATATCATAATCAATAAAATCCCCTCGACGAATTCGCTTATCCAAAGCTTGCTGCTGATCCCTCCATAAACTTTCTGCTACATAGTTATGAAACAACATAATCCATTCCTCCTCTTACCAATCAATGCTTATGCTTTCATTATGCGATCTGAGTCCGTTGCTAAAAAGAGTAGATCTTTCATTGTTTATTTCACCTTTTAATTTTCAGAGCGATGCCCAGTATAGCTTTATCCTAGGAGGAAAGAGATGGAGTTTATAATCGTTTTACTGCTAACGATGATTGTTATTTTATTATTTGAAATAAATGGAAAGCTGCCTAGAAGAAATCGAAACAAAGATGAATTGAGGCGTGCTTTGAAGAGAGATCAGGAAAGAAGAAAAAGGGATAAAGAAAGAGATTACTAAGAGACCGCTGAATGACGGTCTTTTTTTTTGTGATGCCACGTTGACATCTGCATTTAAAACATGTATATTTTTATCAACGCCTTATACCCATAGGGGTATGTGTACGGCGTCATTTTTTCGCCTTTTTCGATACCCTAATGGGTATGTTGTTCAAATGATTTATTAATAAACGCAAAGGAGGTTCAAGAAATGATGAATCACATTCAAGCAGACAAAACAATAGATTGCAAAGGCTTGGCTTGTCCTATGCCCATCATCAAGACGAAAAAAGCAATGAATGAGCTTCTTTCTGGACAAGTCATTGAAGTGGTTGCCACGGACAAAGGATCTTTGGCAGACATCCAAGGGTGGAGCAGAAATGCGGGGCATCAATACTTAGGTACGCTTACGGAGGGCGAGGTATTGAAGCATTACCTTAGAAAATCCGACCCGAATGAAATAAAAGAAGAAATCAAATATTTGAAGACAATGAACAACGGAGATTTGATGAAGAAGCTTATTTCAAATGAGAACATGATGATTTTAGATGTACGTGAGTCTGCAGAGTATGTTTTTAACCACATCCCTGGAGCCAAATCAATTCCGTTAGGAGAGCTTGATATTCGAACGAGTGAACTCGATCTTGATCAGGAGCTTTATATCGTTTGCCGCACTGGCACCCGCAGCGATATCGCTTGCCAGCTATTAGCTGATAAAGGGTTCAAACTCGTGTACAATGTCTTGCCAGGTATGTCCGAATGGGAAGGACCACTAGAGAATGATGTACAGTAATACCATTCACTCATCATAGTAGGAGGAATACACCGTGATTTCATCAAACCAGTTAAATGAAATGAGTGCCAGGCAGCTAGCAAAACTTATTTTAAGCAAAAAAGAAGACCTCTTCATCCTTGATGTACGTAGTGAAAGCGACTTTGCGAATTGGAAAATCGAAGGAAGTCGAATAGAGGTTCTCAATATTCCTTACTTTGAACTGCTAGAGGGAGTAGAGGAGATAATCGAACAAATTCCAATAGACAAAAAAGTGCTGGTTGTATGCGCCAAAGAAGGTTCTTCTATATTTGTTGGAGAGTTGCTCGTCGCAGCAGGCAGGTCTAATATTTATTACTTGCAGGGCGGGATGAAGTCGTGGAGCGAGCATTTGGAGCCCGTAAAAATTGGCGATTTGCGCCAAGGCGGTACTATTTTTCAGTTTGTACGAATGGGTAAAGGCTGCTTGTCCTACATGATCGTATCAGACGGTGAAGCTGCTGTCATAGATGCCCCTAGAATGACGAATGTGTTGGAGCAATTTGCGAAGGACAATGGGTATCGCATTATGCATACGATAGATACCCATCTTCATGCGGATCATATCTCGGGCGGCCGTAAGCTTGCAGAACAACAATCTGCAACGTACTGGCTTCCTCCAAAAGATGCTGCAGAAGTCACATTTGAATACGCGAAGCTTGAGAACGGTCACGATATTGAGGTAGGCAATACCACTTTAAAAATACAACCCATTTATTCACCTGGTCATACGATCGGCAGTACATCGTTTATAGTAGATGATCAGTATTTGCTAACTGGTGACATTTTATTTATTGAATCCATTGGACGACCTGATTTGGCTGGACTAGCTGAAGATTGGGTTGGTGATCTTCGCCAAACGTTATATAGTCGTTATCCGGAGTTGTCTCAGGATTTAATTGTACTTCCAGGACACTTCGGCAAGTTCTCGGAGCTTGGAGAAGATGGGCGGGTAGCCGCTGTTTTATCCGATGTATATAAAAACAATACAGGCTTGCAAATATCGGATGAAGCTGAGTTTCGCAGCATGGTTACCAACAATCTGCCGCAGCATCCGAACGCTTACCAAGAAATACGCCTAACGAATATGGGTAAAATCACACCTAACGAAGAAGAGCAACGCGAAATGGAAATCGGTCCAAATCGTTGTGCCGTTCACGATAATTAAAGGAGGAAATGAATAATGAAAGCTGATCTAATCGTTGATACCAAAGGGCTGGCTTGCCCGATGCCAATCGTAAAAGCAAAAAAAGCGCTGGATGGATTGAAACCTGGACAATTTATGGAGGTATTATCAACCGATAAAGGTTCTTTAAATGATTTTACGGCTTGGATTAGAAAAACAAATCATGAACTCGTGCAGCATACGGAAGAAAACGGCGTGTTCACATTTCTAGTGAAAAAAATTTAACTGAATTTTATTATGGAGAGGAGAACATAAATGGAAGCTGTAACTGAAAAAACAACGATAGTCCTCTTCAGCGGGGAACTTGATAAAGCGATAGCTGCTTTTATTATTGCAAATGGAGCAGCTGCTTATGATCACGAGGTAACTATATTTTTCACCTTTTGGGGACTAAATGCTCTGCGCAAGGATGAAGCAATCCATACCAAAAAAGGGCTTCTTGAAAAAGCCTTTGGCTGGATGATGCCAAGAGGACCGCAAAAACTAGGCTTATCCAAAATGAATTTTGGCGGCATGGGACCTAAAATGATTAAGCATGTTATGAAGAAACATAATGCGTTATCACTGCCGCAGCTCATTGAACTTGCGCAGGAGCAAGGGGTTAAGCTTGTTGCATGTACAATGACAATGGATCTTCTTGGTTTGCAGCGTGAAGAGCTGATCGATGACATTCAACTTGCCGGTGTAGCCGGTTACTTAGGCGACGCCACCGATGCAAAAGTGAATTTATTTATATAATTAATGAAATGATACTCTTTTTTGGTTTATAATATACCCATACATGTACACGTTATCGAATGGGAGGTTAAGAACATGGCATATGTTTATACTGATGAAATGAAAACACGTCTAAGAAGAATAGAGGGTCAGGTTCGAGGCGTATTGAGATTGATGGATGAACAGCAATCCTGCAAGGACGTAGTGAGCCAGCTGTCAGCAGTACGCAATGCAGCAGATAAAGCAATGGCCCAAATTGTTGCGGAAAACCTTCATCAATGTATTATTGAAGAACAGTCAACTGGTGGCGATACGAATAAGCTGGTTAAAGAAGCGATTGAGCTACTTGTGAAAAGTCGGTAAAAGAACACAAGCTTAATAACCTTCTCTAGCATACTCTACTTAGTAGAATGGTTGGTAGAGGAGGAATAGTTATGTATTTAATTTCAATCATTCTCATTGGACTGGCTTCTAATATTGATAATTTAGGAATTGGTGTATCCTTTGGCACGCGATTAACAAAAATTCCAATTGTCTCAAACTTGTTTATTGCCATATTGGCCATGGCTGCAGCATATTTAGCCATAACAATGGGTCACCTTATATCTGGTTTTATGAGTCAAAAGCATGCAGATTTAATTGGTGGTTCTGTCATCATACTTCTAGGTCTTTGGAGCATATTGCCTAAACAGAGGACAAGGGTTGCAACAAGTCCATTACGTGAGACAAGTGATTCGGAAAGATCTATTACTTGGCAGGAAACGATCTCATTAGGTTTTGCTTTATCATTAAATTGTATCGCTACAGGATTTGTAGCAGGTGTTAGTGGTGCGTCACCGATAATGACTGCAATTTCAGTTGGTACATTTTCACTAATAACCGTTGCTATCGGATTGCGGATTGGACATGAGATTGCAAGAACATGGTTAGGTAAATATTCTACGCTCATCGGCGGTATGATACTCATTGTAATAGGCCTTATGGAGATTTTTTTGTAACTGACCGATAACAAAAAATAAGCGAACACGGTAGAGCGTGTTCGCTTATTCTAAGACGTCATATATAATTCTTACACCTAGGGAGCTGTAATTTTCTTCTTTGTAATGTCCATGCTCACAATACTTGGTGCTGGACAAGCTTTCATTGATTGACAGCAAGGGTTCATTGCAGGTCGGGCATTTATCTTCAAATATTTTTTTGAAAATACTTTTCATTTTTTAAATACCTCATTTCACATGAAGTTACTTGGTTTTAATTATACCTTACTTATTGCATTCCAACAAGGAGAGTTTTTATGGACATTATCCTTTACATCATCATGACGCTGCTCGGTTTTGTCGGTTCCTTTTTTTCGGGATTACTTGGCATAGGCGGGGCCATAATAAATTTTCCCCTTTTATTATATGTTCCATCCAGTCTTGGCTTAGCGCAGTTTACGGCAAAAGAAGTGGCATCCATCAGCATGTTTCAAGTTTTCTTCGCTTCGTTAGCTGGGATTATCGCTTTCCGTCAAAAAAGCAATCAAACAGCAGTCATTCATAAAGGTCTTGTTATTTATATGGGCAGCAGTATTTTAATGGGCAGTTTAATTGGCGGATTCGGATCTCGTTTTCTTAATGAAGATGCCATTAATATTATATACGGAACATTATCGGTTATTGCTGTTGTTTTAATGCTCGTTCCAAACCGGGGAAAACAACAATTAAATATAAATGAAATCACTTTTAATAAGCTCATTGCGGTAACGTCTGCTTTCATTGTTGGCATTGTGTCAGGAGTTGTTGGAGCAGGTGGTGCTTTTATTCTAATCCCAATCATGTTGACGGTCTTAAAAATTCCGACAAGGACAACCATTGCCTCATCATTAGCGATCGTATTTGTATCGGCGATTGGTGGTGTCATCGGCAAGCTATCCGCTGGTTCCATTCCGATATGGCCAACTGTATTTGTTGTATTGGGCAGCTTAATCGGTGCACCAATTGGATCTAGAATCAGCTCTAAAATAAACGTGAAATATTTGCGATATGGGCTTGTTGTATTACTCATTTTCACAGCGATTAAAGTGTGGTCATCCATATTGCAATAGAATATGCGTACCTTATTAAACGGATTGGGGAGGTTAGGATATGTTGATTTTACTTGCTCTAACTGGTTTATTCTCGATGTGGTTCATTTATAGAAGATTCTCGCCCCTAAAAAATTTAACTTATGTCGACGAAAAAGCGCTAAATGAAAAAGGCGTTATACCTGACAGCAGCAAAATACTCGATGTCCGCGATTCAACTGATTATGAGAAATGTCATGTGGATGGTTCGATTAATATATCAATTGGTCGGCTCCCTTATTTGTGGAACAAAGAGCTTGCACCAAATGACTCCGTCTTAATTTTGTCGGACAGTTTCTATAAAAGTAAAAAGGCTGCGAAAATCCTTGAAAAACATGGTTTCAGCCAGCTGTTTACTGTACGAAACCAACAATGTGCATAGATAACTTTTCAAGTGACTGATGAACCGCGTATATCGCGGTTTTTTTGCGTCCACTCTAAACCAGATTATGGTACAATTTCCTCGTATGTTGAAAATAATGCTGTTCGTGCACAACCATTTTATATCAGAAAGCAGGGATCATTTGAGATTATTTCATGTGAGCGAAGAAAGTGATATTACACTTTTTGAACCTAGAATACCTTCTCGAGTGGATATGGATCAAAGCAAAGGGTTGGTATGGGCAATAAATGAACAATGCTTGCCGAATTTCCTAACACCTCGCAATTGTCCTAGAGTAACTTATCATAGTCATGAAACGACCACAGATGAGCATAAAAAACTTTATTTAAGCTCAAATTCGTTGGATCATGTTGTTGCGATTGAGCATAAATGGTTTGAAATCATGAGGGAAACCACATTGTATTTATATGAATTCGATACGGTTGATTTCTATGGCACAGATAAAAGTGCTGGTTACTATGTGAGCGAAAAAACACAGATCCCCATCAATAAAATAATTGTTCATGATTTGTTTGGAGAACTCATACGCAGAAATGTCGAGGTTCGCATGATCGATAATTTGTGGGATTTGAATGATAAAATTGCAACCACAAGCTTTAATTGGTCGATGTGCAGAATGGGTTTTGCCGCGCAGAGAAAGGAATCAGTATGATGAGTACAATAGTTGAGATTGAAAACTATAATCCTCTTTGGGAGCACGAATTTTGTGAAATACGATCTACTATCGAAGCTGAAGTTGGGCAATTCATTAGGTCAGTTGAACATGTAGGAAGCACCTCTGTTAAAGGACTTGGTGCAAAGCCCATCTTGGATATAGATATCGTCATTGAAGATTATAGTATGCTGCCTCTGATCATCCAAGGGCTTGAGAAGATTGGTTATTTCCATCAACAAGATTGGAGTTTTGAAGGAAGAGAGGCCTTTGGCAGAAAAGATATGTCGGTTCCTTGGCATAAACAGCGTGAAAAATGGATGGAGCATCACTTGTACGTGTGCAATCGTGATAGCGAAGAATTAGCAAGACATTTGGCATTCCGCGATTATCTTAGGGAGCATCCCGAAGCTGTCATTGCGTATGAACAGTTAAAAAAGGAATTGGCATTGCAAGCTCAAGATCGGTCCGGTTATACAGCAGGTAAAACGGATTTTATAAATGAAATATTAAAAAGGGTAAAGCTCACGAAAACAAAGGTTCATTGATGAGAAACTATATGAATGGAAAGCAGCTCTGAACTTGATACAAACGAACAATTTTTTATAATTTTAACGGCAGTCTTTACATCCATATGGACGAAATTAGAGCGGCTCGTGTAGTATAGATTCATTGTTCCTAATTAATGGAAGGGGATCGAGACAGATGAATGAATTGCTAAGCGAGTGGAAAATAACAGAGGGCCACTTGGATGTTGTGCCCGAAGAGGTTGGGCTCAGCTCACATCAATTAAATAAGCTGGATAATCACTTTCTGAATCTGATCGCACAGAAAAAAATTCAAGCAGCCAGTTTTCTCGTTGCACGAGAAGGAAAGATCGCCGCATGGAAATCAATGGGTCGACTTCATGGATCCACAGACCAAGGTGAACTGCAGCCGGATTCCTTGCGTAAAATGTCATCCATAACGAAAGCATTCACAAGTGTTGCAATCATGAAGCTCATAGAGGACGGTAAGCTTTATATCGATCTGACTGTGTCCAGCATTTTGGAAGAATTCAATAATCCTGTACATAAAGATATCACCTTGTTCCACTTATTAACGCATACGTCTGGTATTTTACCAGTCACCGGATATTACAATGAGCCCTATCCTAGAGAATGGTGGGGGGCTAGCGGCATGGATAATTGGATTCGAAAAGTGTTGCAAGGCCCGCTCGTTTGCCAACCTGGGGATGCCTATAATTATTCTACGGTGGGCTTCGCTCTGCTGGGCGAGATCATCTCAAGAGTATCTGGTAAGCAGTATGAGGACTACATTACGGAGAACATTATCGAACCACTCCAAATGACACGTACTTTTTTTGATGTTCCTGAGCATCTGCACTCTGAAGTATGCAGTGTAGATCAGATGGATATCGAAAGGTTAAGCAGAGAAAATGACGGTTCCCCTATGCCGCCTCGTTCGGATAGTGGACTTTATTCAACACTATTTGATATGTGGAAATTCGGACAAATGCTGTTGAATGGCGGAACCTTTGAAGGTCAGCGTATCCTTGGCAGAAAGTCGGTAGATCTGATGACTCGCCGACATCTGTTTAACGTTCCCGCCTATCATTGGGGAGGTAAAATCAAAGATAAAGGTCATGCTCTTGGTTTAGATTTAGCTATTCATCATCTTTCATATGAATCAGTAGGCACCTACCAGCTGGAGGGTTCAGGAAGAACCGGATTTTTTGTGGACCCGGTTGAGAAGCTCGTTGTTATATTCATGGTACCTTCCATTTACTCATGGATACCTGAATCGGTACTTGGTACCAAACAAATTATATGGTCAAGTTTGGTTTAGAATAAGCATAAAACTTGAATGCAGCCATTAGTGATATTTATATAGAGTGAGTCGACTATTCGCCTCGCTCTTTTTTTTGTGCAGACAATTAAACTGATGCAATGACATCATTAAAACTAATCAAGATACTTAACCCGGGTATAGTAAAAACTCTTGACCTACATACCCTTAGGGGGTATATTATAATGGTTATGATGTAAAGGAGAGATGCCAAATGAATGATAAAATAAAAATCGCAGTCTCACCAGCCATTCAGGTTGGAGGCAGCCTGTTCACACCTCATCAACTGGTAACCATAGGTTCACTTATTGACACAGAAGCAAATATAGAGATGACACCTTTTAAGCAGCTTTATGTGGAAATACCGTTAGATCAACAAAATGAAATAACCGAACAATTACGAGCAGTCGGCCTCGAGGTTAATCCTTCAGGCTTTACGACAAAAAGCTTGATTGCATGCAACTTTTGCAAAGGAGCCCAGGATGCAGGCTTAGATATTGCCATTAAATTAAACGAAGCAATTGCGGGAATCGGAACACCAACTCCAATGAAAGTCGGTTATGCTGGTTGCGCATTAGGTACAAGTGAACCTTTATTAAAAGATATTGGGGTCGTAAAAATGCGGAATGTGTTTGACGTTTATGTCGGCGGAGAGCCCAAGGGAATAAAAACTTCCTTTGCCCAGCTTTTAATTTCAGGGTTATCGGAAGAGAAGTTAATACCATCAATAATTAATCTCGTTAACTATTATAAAGAACATGCTAAAGGAAAGGAAAAATTCAGCAAATTTATTAATCGTATTTCACTAGACGAATTAAAAACTTTGAAATGGAATGAGCAACCATGAGTAAAATTTTAGTTGTAGAGGATGAAGATAAAATTAGAGAGGTTATAATCGCTTATCTAAACAAGGCTGGTTATAGTGCATGTGAAGCTAGTGATGGCCAAAGTGCGTTGCATGAAATCGATAAGCAGCCCTTTGATTTAATCATTCTTGACTTGATGCTCCCTGACATTAATGGAGAGCTGCTGTGCAGACAAATACGAGGAACTAATCCGGTACCCATCATCATGCTAACGGCTAAAGCTTCTCTAAATCATCGCATCCAAGGGTTATCTGCTGGAGCTGACGATTATATCGTGAAACCATTTGATCCCCATGAATTATTGGCTAGAGTTCGTTCTGTCCTGCGGCGTACTAATCATCAAGAGCTTCTCGCTGATCGTTTGGAATACGGTAATGGACGATTAAGTTTGGATAGCCAAGCTAAACAGGTTTACATCAATCAAGAACCCATAAATTTAACACCCAATGAATATAAACTGCTTGTTGCTATGGCTAGAAATGCTGAAAGAACACTTTCCCGCGAACAATTAATTGATATGGTGATGGGAATCGATTTTGAAGGGGATGCTCGTACAATTGATCAGCATGTCAAAAATTTACGGCAAAAAATAGAGGAGGATGCTAAAAATCCAATGTTCATTCAGACGGTTTTTGGTGCCGGCTATCGCTTTCATGGAGGAGGCAAATGAAAAAAACACTATCCTATCGGATTAGTATTCTTCTTATCTTTTATACCACAGCCATCTTAATCATTGCTTCCATTGCTTTAGCTACAGCCACTCATCATCATTTCCAGCTTTATGGTGAAGAGATAGCGCAAGGTAGCCACGATAAGACAGAGTCATTAAATTCACATTTAGAGCAAGCCGTTCTTCAATCCATTGGACTGACAGTAGGCGGAGCACTCATTATTACGCTTATTATGAGCATTTACATCGCTAAAAAAATTTCCTCTCCTTTAGTTAAAATGAAGAACATAACACTCGTTATGGCAAGAGGAAAACGAGATGTTCGACTACCTATAAAAGGAACTCCAAAAGATGAAGTCGATCAACTGGCTGCCTCTATCAATCATTTAGCTGAACAGCTTGAACAGCAAGAACAATTACGGGTGACGATGACCGAAAATATTGCTCATGAGCTTCGAACACCTTTAACGACATTAAATAGTTATTTATCAGCGATTCAAGATGGGATTTGGGAAGCTACTCCTGAACGCATTCAATCATGCAGAGAAGAAATTCACCGTTTAGTCCAAATGGTTAATGATTTGGAAGAACTGCAAACACTTACTTCTACAGCACAGCCGTTAACCTTAAAAGATGCTCCTCTAACAAAATCTATAGAACAAGTTATAGATCTTATGAAGCCCTCCTTTTCAGACAAAGGAATTATATTGGAAAGAGGTTTCATCCCTGAAATGACTATCCATGCTGATAAATACCGACTCATTCAAATATGGACAAATTTATTATCGAATGCTCTAAAGTTTACTTCTAATGGTGGAAAGGTATCGGTATATGGGAAATTGGTTCAACAAGGTGTTCAAATAACCGTCAAGGATACTGGAATCGGAATACCAACAGAGCAGCTCGCGCATGTATTCGAACGTTTCTATCGTGTGGAAAAATCACGGAACCGGAAATCGGGAGGCGGGGGCTTAGGACTGGCTATTACGAAAACGCTTGTCGAACGTCACGGAGGACAAATTTGGGCTGAAAGTGATGAAGGGACTTTATTTCATGTGTATTTACCGAATACAGTAAAGAATAACTAAATAAAGAGTCTATTTGTATATGAATGAAAACATCATACTGCTATTGGAGTCAAACAATTCAAGCCAAGGCTTACTTCACAAGACAATAAACTGCAAAGGCTGTTACTAATCTGATACTGAACCGAGTGAGATTGTTTATAAATGAATAGCATAACAAACACGTACCGTTGATGCTTTTCCGATCGGAGGTACGTGTTATTTATTGAAGATAGACATTGCTGAAAAAGATCTTCGTAATCGGCATAGCAAGCTTGAATATTATGGCAATTGACGATCGCTGTTACAGCAGGACCCATAATGCCAACCAAGATTGACATATATCCGTTGCTAGGATCTATATGCTAAAATCATGTTAAGCAATATAACATCAATTCCTAATCGGAGGTGCAGCAAATGTCCGGGGTCATTTCCAAAGCTATTCACATATTGGATCTGCTTGTACCGCATGGCAGCGAGAAAGAAATGAGTGCAACAGAAATCAGCAGGGAACTCGACATGCCCGTACAAAGCGCGCATCGGATTCTTCATTCTTTATCCGAACATGGATTTGTTGCTCAAGATAAAAAATCGAAAAAATATAAATTAGGACTTTCCATTATGAAATACGGTTTTTTGATGTGGGACAGTCTAATGTTCAGGTCACTGGCTAGACCATTCATGGTCGAACTATCGCAAAAAACGAAAGAAACGATTTATTTGGCTACAAGAGAGAACCAAGAAGGCGTCTATATTGATTCCATCGATTCACCGCAAATGTTGAAAATTTCCGAACCTATCGGACTTAGGCTGCCACTCTATATAGGAGCATCTAATCGCGCTATTCTTGCTCATTTGCCATCCACGATGCAAGAAGCTATATTGCAAGGTGTGGATTGGACAACAATACCGTCGCTGATTCCATTATCCAAAGAAATGATTCAGACTGCTCTAGAGATCATTCGCTCCCGAGGTTATGCCATCACATCAGGAGAAGCAACGGATGGAACAACTGGCATCGGGGCTCCCATCTTTTCTTATGATAATACCGTTATTGGATCACTGAATGTAGCTGGTCCCGCGATACGCTTTACGCCAAGTAAAATCGAGAGCTACGGTCAGCAAGCAAAAAAGTATGCGGATCTCATCTCCAAAGAACTGGGGTTCCGCAATAAGATACGTTGGAGCGAATAGGTGGCGATCCCAAACGAATAAATTGAACGAACAGTGATCGAGCGTTCGTTCTTTTTTTATGCAAAAAACTGCTTTACATTGATTTAGGACATATGTCCTTTCCTAAACCTTGAAATGTATCGTTTAATGATGGAAAGATTGATATGGAGGAGAGCAATGATATGAAAGGGAGCATTTTTGCATTTTTAGGCGGGGTCTTAATTACACTGCAAGGTGTTGCTAATTCAAGAATTAGTCAAGATATCGGCACTTGGCAAACCGCAACGATTACCCAGTTCACCGGCTTCATAGCAGCCTTGATTATTCTGTTATTCGTCAGGGATAAACAGTGGTCCGGTTTTAAACAAGTAAAACCCTTATATCTAATCGGCGGTTCCTTTGCAGCTATTATCATCTTCAGCAATGTCACTGCAATTCAACAAATTGGCGTTACACTTAGCATATCTGCCATGCTGATTGCCCAGTTAAGCCTGGCTTTTATCGTCGATAGTCAAGGATGGTTCGGGGTTGCAAAGCAGAAGATGAGGCTGCCTCAATTCATCGGTATTGGGATGATGATAGCTGGGGTGGTCATATTGCGGTTATAATAGTTAAAATATACCAAGCCCTTGATCGTATTCCACTGGAGGTGATTCGTACAGATGCAAGAAATTAAAGATCGCGAGCAGCTCCACCATTTTTTACAAGCGCATCAATTGGAAGCAACATTCGGGGAACAACTATTACCCCATTTGTCACTATTCTGCTTTGATCATGAGGAGCTTATTTGTTCCCAAGGTCAATCTTCAAAATATCTCTATTTTCTCGTTCAAGGAAAGATAAAGATCTACACAACCTCAAAAGATGGGAAAACACTTATTCTTACTTTCAAAACCTCCCTTGATGTAGTGGGGGATATTGAATATGTGCAAGACATTGACATTATTAATACGGTTGAAGCCGTGTCGACTGTATACATGATTGGAATTCATCATCAGTGGTTGAATAAATACGGCAAAGATCATTCACCGCTGCTGCAATTTTTATTGAAAATTATAGCTCGGAAATTTTTAAAAAATTCGAATGCATTAAGCTTCAATATTTTGCACCCTGTAGAGGTTCGATTGGCGAGCTATCTATTGTCCGTCTCCTATGATGATTCAGAATATCTAATTAAAGGGCAGCGAAAAACAATCAGCTTAAAGGATACGACTAACTTGATTGGAACGAGCTATAGACATCTCAATCGGGTTGTCCAGCAATTTTGTGCAAAAGGTTTAATTGAGCGGAAGAATGGAGGCATTCTTGTTAAAAACAAGGATGGACTACGCGCACTCGCCAGCCAAAATATTTATGAGTAATACAATATCATGAGCTATTTCAAAACAATAAGCCAATGGGAGAGTAGAAAACATGATGATCGGGCTTATATTCGCAGTTCTCACTGGTTGTTTGGTCAGTTTGCAAAATATATTCAATAGCAAAGTCAATGAACGAATAAATACATGGACAACTACTGCCTTAGTATTAGGCATGGGCTTCCTTGCCTCATTTGTTATCGGATTCGTATTCGAAGGCGAACAGTTATTTGTATTACAAAATATGAAGCCATGGTACTGGTTCAGCGGTCTAATCGGCGTAGGCGTCGTTACTTGTCTGGTACAAGGCATTAGGCGGCTTGGCCCGACGTATGCCATCTCTATCGTTCTAACCGCACAGCTGGGAACTGCTTTATTGTGGGACTCGCAAGGGTGGCTAGGTATCGAAAAAGTAGCGTTCACAACGAATAAAGGGTTAGGTGTCCTTGTAATCGTCTGTGGTATCATTGTATTTAAAATAAGCGGTGCTCGTAAGAAAGTTACAGCATAACGACCAATAACGTTTAAGATTCAATTTGATCAAAGCAGGGTATTTTCTTCTATAAAGGCTCTAATACTAACTTAGCAGCAGGAGGAGGAAAAACATGATCAAAGCTAAACTTAAGTACGGTCTTGTAGCAGCAGCACTGATGATTGGCCTTACAGTAATCACACCGTTAACGCAAGCAGCAGTCAGCACAACAGCAAAGGATCTTTTCAGCGGAACACCAGCAGGGGATACCGCATACCATTTCAGTGATATTCAATTTTTGAACGGTAAAACCGGACGCGCTGCTGGCAATGGATTTCTCATTGGTACTTCTGATGCCGGCTCAACATGGCAACCGATCTATAAGGGTACTTGGCAATTTACACAGCTTGATTTTATTTCCAACACAACCGGATGGGCATTGGCGAAATCTTCTGCTTCCGGAACGAATGCCCTTATTCACACCAAGGATGGCGGAAAAACGTTCACCAAAATAGTAACCAGTCCGCTCGCGCTTGAACGTATTCATTTTGTGGATGCTTCAAATGGCTTCGGCTATACGAAGGCTTTTGCCTATAAAACATCAAATGGCGGGAAAACATGGACCAAAATCTCTACTCCTCCCAATAACCGCTATGCAGAGTTTACAGATGTGAAGCATGGATGGTCACTTATCGTAGTACCTGGATTTGGCTATCGACTATCAAAAACCACAGATGGTGGTATGAATTGGTCCACGAAACTAACGGTTAAATCTGAGGAGAGCATAGACGGAAAGCTTTACACAAAGGGAAATCAAATATGGGCACAATTTTACGGTGGAGTAGGGATGTCCCAGCAATCTTATTCCCTTTATGCCTCTGCAGATAGTGGTTCAAGCTGGAGGAAAGTAATTAGTCAGGAAACAGCAGGCGGTGGACCAGCACCAGGCGGTGCTGCAGGACTTGTTAAGGAAGGACCGGCTGCGCCTGGCGGACACCCTAGTAATATGGAGCTTGTTGATGGAGCAGCGATTCTCGGAGGTTACTCTCCAGCCGCTGGAGTCATTGGCGTTGGTCGTTCGGTTGATTCGGGGAAAACGTGGAATAATCTTACACCGATCGCAGGGGGAGAAAGCATTATTTCGTTTACAAGCAAGGAGCTAGGCTGGATGGCAGATACAAGCCTAGCTAATGCTGCTGTGTACAGAACAACTGATGGCGGCAAAACATGGTCCAAAAAAATAAGCATTCCTGAAAACAATCAGTAAGCTGCAATCGCAGATATACTGACAAGAACTTTAAGAAGACTGGTTCCTATTATAGGGCTAGTCTTTTTGTTGCCATCAGCCATTATGTATAAAAAAAGAGGGGCTAAGCAAAATAAAGGAAGTATTCAACTTCAATTTGCGGTAGTCACTTGAGTGGGGTGGACGTATGGATGATATAAAATGTGATTTCTCTCCAATGAAAGTTGAAGTGAAAGGCAAGCTTCTACATTTGCGTGAATCCCTTGAATCTTTGATAAAGGATTTGGATCATGATGCTGGCAATTGCTTGCTAAACGAGTTCCATTCTATGAAAGAACAAGTTTTTGAGACGGAATCGATTGCAACAACCTTTTATTTAAAATGTTATCTTGCACCTTATACCGCTAAATATGACGAGTTGTCCCATGCAATATCCCATTTATCGAAACGGCGCCATGGGGCGCTTCTCGTCGTGCAAAGATCAGATTCAATCGATAGGTATATTACTCATGGCGTATTAATTTCTGCCATGCTGACGCATTCGTTAATAGAATCTATTTTCACGCCTGGCGGTCCGCTCCACGACGGCGCAGTTTTAATCCAAAATGATAAAATTATATCTGCTGGCAATGTCCTCCCGTTAACGCAAAGAGACAGCGAGCAGAAGAAGCTTGGAACTAGACATCGTGCCGGTCTTGGTTTATCAGAATTAAGTGATGCACTTGTTATCATCGTATCAGAAGAAACCGGACAAGCTTCCTTCAGCTTGGAAGGAAATTTATATCCCTTTTCACCTGGCAATGATCTGCTCCATTAAATGACACAAAGAAAAACCACCTCTTCATAAAGAGGTGGTTGTTGGTAGTGACGATTAACGCAATGTTTTCAATGCACCGCTCCAAGCGAGTACTTGATCTAACATACCGTTCAAATTAGTAAGATGAAGATCAGCTGGTTTGAAAACAGAACCGTTCTCAAAATCAGTGAAGAGTGACAATGCAGGATGTACACGAACGTCAGCTACAGACAATTCACCCAAAATTCCACGTAAATGCTCAGCTGCACGAGCACCTCCTACAGAACCGTAACTTACGATACCTGCTGCTTTATCGTTCCATGCGTCACGTGCATAATCAAGCGCATTTTTCAGTGATGCTGAAATACTGTGGTTGTATTCTTGTACGATAAATACGAATCCATCCAAACTAGCAAGCTTAGTATTCCAAGCTGTTGCTTGCTCAGTAGCATCGCTTTCTCCCAAGAGCGGGAGCTTGAAATCCGCGATATCAACGATTTCATAATTAGCATCTCCGCGTTGATCAGCGATTTTCTTCACCCATTCACCAACTTGCGGGCTAAGACGACCTTGACGAGTACTTCCTAAAATAATACCGATATTTAATTTTGACACTGTTTTTTCCTCCTCAATAGTTGTTCTACCAAATCATTTGTCTAGAAAACCTTTTGCAGACACTGCCAAATCATGTTGTAAAGCTTTAGAACAAGAACCGTCCTTAGAATAACAAATAGTTAATGATCAGTATTTCTTAAACAAGGAAGGGTTATTCTTAAAAAGATGGATAATAAAAATACGCCAACTTCCTTTACGTTGAGTATCTTTAATATGAGATAATAATAGCGAATATAATTTTCTTTGTCAAGTAACTATAATTAATTAAGTGCATTAATCTTTCCATTAATTGTAGCTTTTCAAACTTAAACATTCACACTTGCCATTTTATCAATTGAGTAGTAAAGTGATGGCATAGTCATTGAGAGGGGGAACGAAATGCAGAATAATACGTTAGGTTCGTTAATTTGGCTTCGGCTGATGCGTTTTACGAATCAGAGCAACCAGATGTCAAATGAATTTTTAAAACAATTTGATTTAACGACTGCTCAATTTGATGTACTCATGCAGATTCGTGTCTATCAGCCTCTAACCCAAATGGTTTTAGCCGAGAAAGTAACGGTTACGCAAGGCGGTATATCTCGCATGCTCGTACGACTTGAGAACGAAGGTTATATTGTGCGCAAGCAAGACTGGAAAACCAAAACGATTAGTTTAACAGAAAAAGCCGAAGCCATATTGGATAACGCAATGCCGAGCCAGCTTGCTTTTCAAACTTCATTTTTTGAAGATGTATTAAATGAGGACGAACAAAAAACACTATACGCATTGATGACTCGCATCCATAAACATAGCCAGAAAAAGAAATTGCCGTCAGAGTAATTTTTTTGCAATATCAATTGACTAGTCAAGTTAAAAAGAGGAGGAACAATTATGTATACCATCCCTGGACATCATCATATTTCGATGATTACAAAAAACGCAAAAATTAATAATCATTTTTATCAAGAAGTACTAGGACTACGCAGAGTGAAGAAGACGGTCAATCAAGACGATCCATCCATGTATCATTTATTTTACGGTGATTTAACGGGCAGTGCGGGAACGGAGCTATCCTTCTTTGAAATGACAAATGCAGGAAGAACTGTGCGCGGTACTAATGCGATTACTCAAATTGGCTTACTCGTGCCTTCTTTAGAAAGTTTAGCCTATTGGAAAAAACGTTTTGAATTATTAAAGGTAGAACACGGCGAAATCACAAAATATGCAGGACGAGATGCGCTCCATTTTGAAGATACAGAAGGTTTGCGAATGGTTCTACTAAACAATAACGGTGAGGAAGTCCCTGAGAAATGGGCAGCATGGGAGGAATCAATCGCCTTGCAAAATCATCGCATTCTTGGCATGGGAACTGTCGAAATTACTGTTCGATCTTTAGATCGTTTAGCCGCTACATTGACGAGCATGTTAGGTTATAGCGAAGTGTCACGTACGGATAATGAAGCCGTTTATCAATCCGTTGCCGGCCGTTCCTATGGAGAAATTTTGGTCAAACAAGCAGATGGAGCAATCGAGAAGCCTGGAAGAGGAAGCATTCATCATTTAGCGATCCGTGTTAAAAATGAAGAAGAACTGCGTTATTGGGATGAGGTCGTTAAAAAACGCGGCTTCCACTCCTCCGGCATTGTGGATCGTTATTATTTTCAAAGCTTATATTTCCGAGAATCAAATGGCATTTTGTTTGAAATAGCGACGGATGGGCCTGGGTTTACGAAAGATTCATCCGTCGCAGAGCTGGGCAAAGCACTGGATTTACCGCCATTTTTAGAAGCCAGACGGGCGGATATTGAAGCAAAATTAATACCGCTGAATTAATACGCAAAAGGGGAGAGTACGCATGGAAAAATATCGAATCGATAAAAAAAAAGGATTAGAACTCGGATTGTATTCCATTGGGGATCATTTGCCTAACCCGCATACGGGCACTCAAATTGATTTTGGCGGTGTTCCGTTTGAAAGAATTGCAAAAAATATAGAATTTATCGCTACTGAAATTATGCCCGCAATTAAGAAACATACCGCTAAAAACTAAATTGCAATTAAAATCAATTTCATCATTTAACTTATAAAAAGTGCCGCGACGATTTATTGCGGCACTTTTTTATGTTCCAGATCATCCTAATAACCCCGCTAAATAGCTAGTCATAACGAGCTTCCGTAGCTATTTATGTATGGATTGGAACAATTTTCTATTTATATATAGAATTATTCTATTATTCAAACTTTTCAAAATTCTGTATGCTAGGGATAATCAAAGTTCATAAAACACATAGGAATTATATGGATTACTTGTAAAGTATGTATACCAAATGATAAAAAGTTGGTGAATGCAATAGGACAGCTATTAGAAGTTGATCGATTACAGGTGGCATTTCGGATGGATCAAGGAGAAGTGATCGCTGTAGATGATGTGAGCTTCACACTTGAACATGGGGAAACCATCGCTATTGTTGGCGAATCCGGTTGCGGAAAGAGTGTAACATCCCTTTCCATCATGGGATTGCTCGGTGCTAATGGTTCAGTTCGTCACGGAGACATCAAGTTCAACAGCTCATCCTTAATCAACTGCTCGCAAGCTCAGCTTCGTAAGCTTCGAGGCAGCGAAATCGCGATGATTTTTCAGGAGCCGATGACCTCTCTAAATCCAGTCTTCTCGATCGGAGAACAGATTGAAGAAACGATTCGTCAGCACTTGAACCTGTCTCGCAAGGAAGTGAAGCTCCTAGCCGTAGATTTGTTAAGGAAAGTAGGTATTCCTAGAGCTGAATCGATTATAAAGGAATACCCTCACGCACTTTCAGGAGGCATGAGACAACGGGTAATGATAGCAATGGCGCTGGCATGCCAGCCTGAGTTGCTCATTGCCGATGAGCCAACGACGGCACTCGATGTTACGATTCAAGCACAAATCCTTGCATTAATGAAGCAGCTGCAAGCAGAAAGCGGTGCTGCTATCTTGCTAGTTACGCATGATTTAGGAGTTGTAGCTGAAATGGCTGATAAGGTGGTCGTCATGTATGCGGGGCAAGTCGTCGAATCAGCTGACGTTTTCACTCTCTTTCGAGCACCAAAGCATCCGTATACGCAAGGCTTAATGAAATCAACCCTCCGACTCGATCAAGTCAACAGGGAGCGGCTGCAGACGATTCCAGGTTCAGTTCCATCTTTCCAGAAGATGCCTGCAGGATGTCGCTTTCACCCACGCTGTCCACATACAATCGCACGATGCCAGCAAGAACAGCCTGATCTTACGACGAATGGACAGGGACATCATGTACGCTGCTGGCTGATGGACCTTCCAAACGTATCGAATGAAGAACATACTCAGGCGGTTAGATTATGAGCCTCAACACACTAATACAAATTGAACGGTTAAAAATGTATTACCCCATTCGTAGTGGCGTATTTTCGAATCAAGTCAGCCATATCAAGGCGGTTGATGATGTGAGCCTAACGATGTATGAAGGGGAAACCGTCGGTTTAGTTGGCGAATCGGGATGCGGCAAGTCGACGATTGGTCGTTCAATCATTCGACTTGAGAATCCGCAAGCTGGACGTATTCTTTTTGAAAATCAGAATATTATATTTTCCTCTCAGAGACAGTTAAAACCGCTGCGGACACGAATGCAGATGATTTTTCAGGACCCGTATGCTTCCTTAAACCCAAGGCTTCGAATATACGATACGCTTGCTGAGCCTTTAATTGTTCACAAGCTGGTGAAGCGCAGTGAGGTGCAGCATGAGGTTGATAACCTGCTTCAATTAGTTGGATTGCCGCGTTCCGTTGCCAATCGATATCCTCATGAATTTTCCGGGGGGCAGCGCCAGAGGATCGGAATCGCTAGAGCCATTTCATTCAAACCCAAATTGATCGTATGCGATGAGCCAGTATCAGCGCTTGATGTCTCCATCCAAGCTCAAATTTTAAATCTATTGCAGGATTTGCAAAATGAGTTGAAGCTGACGTATTTATTTATCGCCCATGGCATTGGAGCGGTTAAACAGATCAGTACGAGAATCGCCGTCATGTACTTGGGAAAAATCGTAGAATTGGCACCTACAGAGGAGCTATTCCGCAAGCCGAAGCACCCGTATACGCAGCTTCTATTAAATGCGTATCCTCCGCCGGACCCAACGCTTCGAGCAACGAAGAGTCACATCATTCAAGGAGATGTGCCTAGTCCAGCTGAGCCCCCATCTGGTTGTCGATTTCATACTCGTTGTCCTTATGTGCAAGAGCTGTGCCGAACAGCAGAACCGGTGATTACGGAAGAGCATCACTCTGTTGCATGCCACTATCCGCTTGCATAGCACAAAGGCTAGGAAAGGAGAAGGCATCGATGGGCCATTATATCGTTCGAAGGCTGCTGATTTCCATACCAGTATTTCTTGGAATCACATTGCTTAATTTTCTTATCATGAATATGGCTCCAGGGAATCCCGTGGATATGTTAATCAATCCTAATATCCCGAAAGAGCTGCTAGAGATTAAAAAAGAGCTGCTTGGTCTGAATGACCCATTGTATATACAGTATGTAAAATGGCTGGGCGGTTTTTTTAGAGGAGAACTCGGCTATTCATTTAGCAGCTTCGCCCCCGTATCACAGCTGATTGGCGCCAGAATCGGACCTACCTTGCTGCTGGCTGCAGCATCGATGCTGGTTGGGATATTGATTGCCGTACCCGTAGGGGTAATCAGTGCTGTCAAACAGAATTCAAAATTAGACTATGTCATGACAGGGTTATCCTTCCTAGGCACCTCGATTCCTCCCTTTTTCCTAGGCCTTGGATTCATCTATTTGGTTGGAATTAAGCTGAAGTGGCTTCCAACAGGGGGAATGTCAACGTTAGGTGGCTCTGGAAGTTTCGGAGATATCCTCATGCATATGATTCTTCCTGTCATAGTGCTTGGTATTACGATTGCAGGTAAAAAGGTTCGTTATGTTCGCGCCAGTATGCTCGATGTACTCCATCAGGATTATCTGCGTACAGCAAGGGCGAAAGGCCTTAGTGAATTTCTGGTTACGAATAAGCATGCGCTTCGCAATGCCTTAATCCCAATCATAACGATCATCGGTGCAGAAATTCCTTTGGTATTAGGCGGCAGCATTATTATTGAGCAAGTATTTCAATGGCCGGGTATCGGGCAATTAACGATGGAAGCCATTCTCTCACGCGACTATCCGACTTTAATGGGCATTAATTTGATTGCTGCATGCGTTATACTCCTCACGAATTTGTTCACCGACATCGTTTATTCAATAGTTGATCCACGCATTAAATACAGCTGATTGGAGGGGATAGCGAATGTCCGTTAGTGAAATGCCATGGATGAGGAAAGATACATTTTCTTCAGATCATGGCGATGAAGACGAACTGTCCTTGGATGTAATGGAGAGTCATGCCCAATTAGTGAGGCGTAAGTTTATTAAGCACAAGCTGGCGGTATGGGGACTTGTAACTACCTTGCTGCTGCTTAGTATCGCGCTTTTTGCTCCGTGGCTTGCTCCGAGTCAGCCTAATGAAATTACAGATGTGTTCTCAGCCCATCCCTCGCTTACACACTGGTTAGGCACTGATCAAGTAGGGCGGGATGTATTAAGCCGGTTGATTTATGGAACACGGGTATCTTTAATGATTGGTTTTTTTACAGTTGCTTTGTACGTAACCTTCGGAACATTCATTGGACTAATTGCTGGTTACTATGGAAAATGGCTGGATATGGCACTTATGCGTTTGACTGATATTTTCTTAAGTTTTCCTTACATGATGGTTGTGTTGGTCATCGTGAGCGTGCTTGGTGCAAGTGCAACCACGATCATCCTTGTTCTCGCACTATTCAAATGGCCAACAATAGCAATGCTTGTCAGGGGAAGCGTATTATCCATGAAACAAATGGATTTTGTCCGCGCCGGCGTTGCGCTTGGATACAACACCCCGCGAATACTATTGAAGCATATTTTTCCAAATGTATTGGGGCCAATCATTGTGAATGCAACGTTTGGCGTTGCCAGCACAATTCTTAGTGAAGCTGGACTTAGTTTCCTTGGGATGGGGGTCAAATCCCCTCAGGCGAGCCTTGGCAATATGCTGCATGATGCACAATCGCTAACGGTTTTAACGGAGCAGCAATGGTTATGGGTACCCGCTGGCATCGTTATTCTCATTACCGTTCTTGCGATTAACTTTGTAGGTGACGGCCTTCGAGATGCGTTTGATGCAAGAGCCTAAGTACATGAAGCTGCTATTTAATTATTTAAATAGAAAAAGCAATAAAACAAAAGGAGAGAAACAAATGAAAACAAGGTTTCGAGTACAAGGTTTCATAGTATTAACCATCTTCTTGATTTTCCTATCGGCTTGCAGTGAAACGAAGCAGGTGAATGTCGAAGCAACAGCAGAACCAGCCAAGGAGGAGTTTTATGTTAAGGCAACAACCAACGATGCCAAAGCAAAAAAAACCTTATACATTGGCATCGTTAATGCTCCTGTTACTTTAAATCAAATCAATACGCAAGGAAGCTCGGCGTCGCTGGCGCCCATTAATTTACTTAACGATTCTTTGCTCGATGTAACGGATACCGCACAATTTATTCCGAAGCTGGCGGAATCTATCGAGACGCAGGATAAGCAAACTTACCGTATCAAACTCAAAGCGAATGCCAAATGGAACGATGGCAACCCTTTTACAACGGCAGATGTGGCTTTCACCTTAAAGCTTGCCCTCCATGCCAAAGTAGAATCATCCTTCAAGCTGGATTTTATCGAAGGTTTAAATGACATTGGGAAACTGGATGAAGGGAAGACAGAGCTATCCGGATTAAAAATCATCGATCCAACGACCTTCGAGATCAAAACAAAAACACCGATCGATCCGCTCGTATTTAATGAACGTTTCGGTGTTAAGGTTAATTTCTTGCCCGAGCATATTCTGAAAGATGCCAATCCAGAGCAGCTTTCAACGAACGAATATTTTCAAAAACCATTAGTCACCATTGGTCCCTATAAGTTTGCGAATTATGAGCAGGGGCAATTTGTCGAGGTGACAAAAAATGAAAAGTACTACCTCGATGTACCTAAGATTGACACGATATTCATAAAGGTGCATCCCGCGGCAAATCTTGTAGCACAGCTGCAGACGGGAGAAATTCAAATGAATTCTTTGCCGGTCGGGCTTGTACCGATTACGGATTATGATAAGGTCAAGGGCTTTGAGAATGTAAATGTAACCTCTGCTCCAGCTTCTGAGCCGGCCGAAATTTTCTTCAATACGGAGAAGCTGCCAGATAAAAAAGTGCGCCAAGCGATCGCCTATGCGTTGAACCGTCCACTCATTGTGGAGCAACTGCTCAAAGGGCAGGCCGAAATTATTGATGGAGGCATCCCAAGCTCGCATCCTTATTTTAATAAAAATATTGCCAATTATGATTACAATCCTGAAAAAGCAAAAGAGCTTTTAAAAGAAGCGAACTGGGATCCCAAACGTACCATTACATTTATTATTCCAGTTGGGAATAAGGTTCGTGAGCAGGCTGCTGATATTCTCGTACAAAACTTAGAATCTGTTGGGATTAAAGTAGACGTTCAGAAATTCGATTTCCCAACGTTAATCGATAAAGTGGAGAAGGGCGAGCATGACATTACCATATTCACAAGAGATTACTATATCGAACCGAGCCTCTATTTTACAACCTATAAAAGTGATGATCCCGAGAGTGTGATTCGATTTAAGAATCCATTAGTCGATGAGCTGATTAAAAAGGGCGAACAAGAAATTATAGAGGAAAAACGTCACGAGATTTATAACCAACTGCAAGAGGTACTGCATGATGAGGTTGCCACTTTAGCTGTTTATTCCGAGAAACGTTTGCAGGTCGTATCAAAAAACGTTCTGGTTGGAAAACCGCTTAATCTAGGTACGTTCAATAATGTAAACCAGTGGGATATAGAAACGAAATAGCAGCACACGGTTTTAATAAAGCTGCATGCCTTGAAGTTATTACTCGGTTTTACGGAATTTATTCCATTTATATATATTTTTAAAACTTATAGGAGGTGCAAGGAAAATGGCAGATTTGAATTGTCTTGTATGCAAGTCGGATATCGAGGTGGAAGAGAGTGTAACGACGGGTGAAATTTTGGAATGCGGTTCATGCGGTCAAGAGCATGAAGTGCAGGTCGAATCTAATCTCGTCAGCATCGCTTTAGCTCCAGAAATAGAAGAAACTTGGGGAGAGTAGGAACCGAACATGGAGCAGAATCGTGTGATTTTATTATGTGTTACAAAGTTGCGGGAAGAAGAACAACGAATTATCGATCATCTTCGAGCTTTAGGCGTACAAGTGCAGGTGAACTTGGATTCCATGGAGTTACCATTAGGCGAGCCTGATGTCCATTCCTTCGGACTTGCTCTCATTCGTTGTCTCTCACAGAAAAACGCGTTGAATCGAGCCCATCTGCTTGAATTAGCCGGTCTTGAAACGTTGAATTCGGTCAAAGCAATTACTATTTGTACAAATAAAATACATCAAGCGATTGTGTTTCAAAAACATGGCATTCCCCAGCCCCAATATAAAGTAGCTTTTACACCTGAGAAGCTCTTCCAAGCTTTGCAGACATTTGGAGATTTATGTGTCATTAAGCCGGCAACCTCATCTTGGGGAAGAGGAATAGCTAGAATCACCGGCAAAGAATGCTTAGATGGGTGGATAGCTGCAAGGGAATCTGTAGATCCTGGGCATCAATCGTTCCCTGTATTAGTGCAAGAATATGTGGAAAAAGGCGATTTTGATATCCGTGTTGTCATCGTAGGCAGCAAACCGATTGCTGCGTTCCGCCGAGTTTCAGCAGACAACTGGAAGACGAATACGCATCTAGGCGCGGAGATCGATCCTCTAGAAATTAATGAAGAAATGGCATCCATTTGCAAACAAATAATTGAGGTTTTGGGCGAAGGCATTTATGGTGCAGACTTGTTTTTTGATTACAAGCAGCAACGGTATGTCGTTTGTGAAGTGAATCAAAACCCGGAATTCGCAAAGTCTTGGAAAATTCATGGTGTCGATGTGGCCTACCATATTGCACAATATGTAAAAGCTGCGATTGAACGAAAAAATAAGGCCAACTTAACTGTTATATCGCGGTAAATAGGGAGGTTAAATTGGAAATGGGAGAAACATTAACGAAACCAGAAGCTGTCATCCAAAAAGAAAACTATTTTTCATTGTCTTTTGTATTATCGAGAGTACTAAATTCAGGCGTCATTATGAGTATTGAAAAAAATGATCTTGAATTAAAAGGATTGGAGAAAGGGATAGCCAAGCTGACCAACAAGAAATATGTCTCCTTATTTAATAGTTACACGGGTGCGATTCATGGTGCGCTGTGGGGACAGGACTTAGGCTACCATACATCTGCACGACTGGATCATCCGAGTGAGCAGGAAAAAAAGTTTATTCATTGGTTAGGAATCACACTCATTTCAGATCAACACATAAAGCAGGCTTATGTGACCGTTGAAGTTAATTGGGATAATCTTCAGCAGTTGGACCAGATCATTTTTAAAGTCAGCGACCGCGCTCCCGTTCTCGTTTTGGATTTTACGGGATTAGGCTTTGGTCCGGTAGCTGCCATCGCAGCAAATGATGAGAACATTTGGAAAAAAGCAGAGCGCTTGAAGATTTTTGGTGCATTTGATCTACAAACAATGTGGACACAGGAAGAAAGTGAACCTGACCTGCAGCCAGCCTTACAGTTCAACTATAGGCTTAGCCCGCTCGTGGCAGCATGCGTGAAGTTAACACTCTTAAGGAGGAACCAATCATGATGAAGTCGGATTTTATTCGCAAGCCGTTAGCGCTGCCATCAGACGATTGGGTTCAAGCGCCATTAGCCTTTCTGGGAGGACCATCGATTATTCCAGAGGATGTAAGGAAGACGAATTTCCCAATCATTACGAAGGAAGATGTCATCCAAATGCTTATCTCCATCCAGCAGGATGGAGAGCAAGTTGTCGATGAGTTCAAAGAAACGTACCGCAATTATGTAGGGGCGAATTATGCGATTGCTACAGCGAGCGGTACATCCAGCCTGCACCTCGCATTAGTTGGGGCAGGTGTACAGCCCGGGGATGAGGTGATCGTTCCTGCATTCACATTCATAGCAACCGCTCAAGCCGTTGTTGCAGCGAAAGCGATCCCCATTTTTGTGGACATTGACCCTATAACCTATTGCTTGGATCCACTAAAAGCAGAGCAAGCCATAACGAACAAGACAAAGGCAATCATGCCTGTGCATGTACATGGCCTGCCTGCTGATTTACCTGCATTGAGACATCTGACTGACAAGTATTCCCTTCGTCTAGTGGAGGATGCCTCCCATGCGCATTCCGCATCGATCCATCAACAACTCGCCGGTTCGATCGGAGACAGTGCAGGACAAAGCTTAATGGCCGACAAAAACTTTCCTGTAGGCGGGGAAGGAGGCATCGCCTTTTTCAAAGAAAAAGAGGATTATGAGCGCGCACTCGCGTTCCTTGATTCATCAGGTATTGATTACCGCATGTCGTGGATCGCAGCTGCTTTCGGTTTGAGCCAGCTTTCCCGACTTCCTTATTATGATGCCATTCGTGCACGGAATGCAGCCTATCTAACCAATGCGCTTTCAGAGACTAAGCTGTTTAGCGGACCATTCGTACCGGATGGGTATAAGCACAGTTATAATATGTATCGCGTTAAACTCTCACCCGAGCGACTTGGGCTTGAGGATTTGGAGGATTATCTTATAAAAGATGCCGTTCAGCAGCTCATTAATTCTGAAGGGGTATTTGCTAGAGAGTGGCAAAATGTACCGATACCAGGGCATCTGCCATTCAAAAATCGGAAAGGCTTTGGAAATGGTTATCCGTTTACGTTATCGGACCGTCAAGATTTTGGTTACGATTTGAACCATTTCCCTGAAACATTGAAGATGCTTAGAAACAGCTTAACGATATGCAGAGAATTAAGAACGCCTATAGAATATGAGCGAATTCAAGCTTACGCCTTAGCTTTCAAAAAAATTGATGCGAACCCGCATATAATTCGAGAACTGGTAGAGCGAGGCAGCGATCTTAAAGTGCTGTACGAAAGAGACGCTAGATTAGGATGAGTACAGCAGAACAACAAACGAAACGAGTAGCCATTTTAGGCGGCAGCGGGTTCACTGGCGCTGAGTTATACAGGCTGCTAAATAAGCATCCTCATTTTGAAGTTCAGTTTGTGTCCTCCGAATCCAAGGCGGGATACCCGGTGGATAAGTTCTATATTGGTTCTATTCATAAGAAAAAGCTCAGCTCGTTAAAGTTTAAAAAAATATCCGAATTAGACGGTCATTACGATGCGGTCTTCTCCTGTTTGCCTACAGGCTCCTTGCCTAAGATCATCCAGCATATTGCAGAGCATACAGACTATATCTTTAATCTAAGCGGGGATTATCGTATATCCGACCCCGATATATTGCATCAACATTATCCAGAAACATTAAAACATGCATATGAAGGCGGATGGCACTACTATATTCCAGAGTTCAGCAAAATCAATACTGAAGCAAAGGTAGTCAATCTTCCGGGCTGTATGGCGGTGGCGACGCTGTATACACTTTATCCGCTTGTGGCGCATGGCTTAATTGAAGGACGTATAGTCACTGATGCCAAGACGGGCTCCAGCGGCGGCGGAAAATCGACAACAGAACATCATGCGGAGCGCTCCCATAACTTCAGAGCATATAAAGTTCATGGTCATCGTCATCAGCCCGAAGTCGTGTATGCATTATCCTATCATTTGAATCAAACGGTAAATTTGCAATTTTCGGTCTATAGTCTTGATCTTCCCCGAGGAATTATGACAACCTCGTATTCCTTGCTCAAAGAGCATGTAACAGAGGTAGATGTAAAAAAAGCATTCTACAGCACGTATTCATCCAAACCCTTTCTTCATTATTTTAACTCGGGCAATGGTTCACCTATGATCAAAACAGTGGTAGGAACAAACTATGCAGAAATCGGTGCTTATGTGGATGGACGAAATTGTGTTTCCATCGTAACCATCGATAATTTAATTAAAGGAGCTGCGGGGCAAGCCATACAGGCAGCAAACAATTATTTTGGATACTCTGAGGAGGCGGGATTGACATTTGAATTTGAGGGAGCGTGGCCCTGATGAGCAGCGGCAGCTTATTTGTAATTAAACTCGGGAGCAGTACGATTGTAAACCATCCTCACATTTTCGAAGAAATTAGCCGTATCGTAAAGCGAGGAAATCAAGTGCTGCTTGTGGCAGGCGGTGCCGAAGCCATTAAGCAAAAATATGAATCCATTCCTCGTGCGATGCCTTTTCTTACATTGCCGTCAGGGGATGAAGTGCGGTACTGTTCACCCGAAGAGATGCCGATTATCCGTGCAGCCTATCATGAGATTATTTTGCCCACTATACATACACAGCTGAAGGCATACGGTCTTTCTGTTTTCTCACAGCTTGGTGGAGATCAAGGTCTCGTCTATGGTGAGAAAGCGAAACCCCTTAAAGTGATTAAGAATCAAAAATCAATTATTGTCCGTGATTCGATGTTCGGTCATTTTGTGGGCAGTCATGTGGCATTTCTCAAATCTGCTTTACAGGCCTTTGATGTTGTATGTGTTTCTCCACCAATATTAGATCCAGAACTGGATGTGTACATAAACATTGATGCAGACGTGCTTGCTGCTCACTTAGCAGTGGACTTAGAAGCGCATCACCTGCGCTTTGTTACTGGAACTGCAGGTTTACTGGAAGATATTGAAGATAAACATTCAACGATACAAAGTGTCTATACGAATGATGAATTAAGCTTTGTAAAAGGGCGCATGAAGCAAAAAGTACGCGCAGCCCAATTAGCAATCCGACAGGGCGTCTGTGATGTGAATATATCCGGTCCTCATACCTTGGAAGCACCCGGCAAAACGTGGTTCTGGAACATGGATCGGGAACTCGGCGCATTCGATTTATTGAATAAAGTCGCGCGCATTCCTTCGGTCTCTCAAGATGAGCATGTGCTTTCACACTACTTATTAGAGACGATAAAGCAACCTCCGGTTTCGGGGGAAATTGACCACGCTGGGAACATCGTTTTCCGCAAAGGGAATGGTCCCCATACGCTGCTCTTGTTAGGGCATATAGATACGGTTCCGCATGTTTGGCCTGTTCGATCCGACTCCAAAGGCATTACGGGCAGGGGAATCGTGGATGCTAAAGGCTGCTTTGTAAATTTCATTCATTTGCTGCAAGAAGTTGATGTGCCAGAGCAGGGATCTTTACTTGTAATTGGAGCCGTCGAAGAAGAAATATCATCATCAAAAGGAGCTCATTTCATTCGAGATCATTACAAAGCGGATGCGGTTATTATTGGGGAGCCGAGCGGGGTAGAGAGCTTAACCCTTGGTTATTACGGTCTCTTTAAGCTGGAAATTACTATTCATCGAGCTCAGGAGCATACCGCAGCCAAAGATAGCCAGAGTGTTATCGACGAATTGTACAGTGTCGTATCAGATATTCGTGTTCTCGTACGTGATATCGATCCGCAATCCCTATCCTCATTAATTGATATCGAGCATCAGAATGAACGGGGCTTTTTGACGGTAAAAGGGACGTTAAACTTTAGAATATCACCTGCGGCAGGCAACGATTATTGGAAAAAAATTGATTTGTCATTTGGTGAAAATGTGACTGTTGAAATCCTGCGTGCAACACCAGGTTTTTCGAACTCTCGCACAGGCTCATTAGTCAAAGCTTTTGTTCGCAGTTTCGCAAAGCAGGGAAAATCGATTCACTATATCAAAAAACGTGGAACGAGCGACATGAATACGCTGGCCACAACTTGGGATTCCGTCCCGATGGTAGCTTATGGTCCAGGGGATTCCAGCTTGGATCATACGAATGATGAATATTTACATTACGGTGAGGTAGAGCAGACCAGAACAATTTTGAAGGAAGCCGTAAACGAATGGTTTCGGCTGAGATTGGAGGAATAAATGGAGCTGGCAATCGATATTCAAAGGGAAGAAATTTCCCTGCTGGTTGATAAAGCGAAAGAAGCGAGGAAATTGATTATTGACATGGCTGCATCACCTACAGGATGCCATATCGGCGGAAGTCTTTCTGCGATTGACTTATTGATTGGTGCGTATTCGAAATATGTTGAAGATCCCAATACGCTCATCATTCTTAGCAAAGGGCATGCTGCAGCAGCATTATATGCCGCGCTCCATGTATACGGGATTATCAAGGATAACCCAGCGGATAGCTATGGAAAAGCAGGCTCTTTGTTCACAGGTCATCCTAATCATAAACTATCAGGAATCCCCTTCGCTACAGGCAGTTTGGGTCATGGCATTCCTTACGCAGCAGGCTGGGCACTGGCGCAAAAGATGAAACAAACGAATGGACTAGGGATTGTGATCGGTGGAGATGGGGAGCTGCAGGAAGGGTTATGCTGGGAAACCGCACAGATTGTCCAAGCCCAGTCGATCACTAATTTTGTATATATCGTAGATTGCAACGGAGGCCAAAACGATGGTTATGTGCATGACATATCACCGCTTCGCAATCTCCGGCAAAGATTTGAAGCGTTTGGCTTTGCTGTCAAGGAAATCAACGGCCATCATTTCGAAGAAATCCTTGCCGCGATTGAACCAGATCCAGATAGACCGGTAGCCGTCCTAGCCAATACGATAAAAGGAAAAGGTGTTGCAGCGATTGAAGGAAACCCCGAAGCGCATTATGTTAAAATCCCGGAGAAGCTCGCCCATAAATGGAAGGTGAATTTATCATGACCAAGAAGTCAGGTAGAGATGCCTATAAAGATGAGTTGACTACACTTGCTTCCAGCAACGACCAAATTGTATGTATTGAAGCAGATCTAGGAGGCAAAAATCATCCTTTTGGACAGCAGCATCCCCAGCGTTTTTTTAATCTAGGCATCGCGGAATTAGCTGGCATTGATATGGCAGCCGGTCTTGCTGAAGCAGGTTATGTGCCATTCTTCTCAACCTTTGCTTCCTTTGCAGCATTGCGAGCAGCGGAAAGCATCAAGCTGACGATGGGGTATATGGGAAAAAATGTGAAGGTTGTAGCTGCGTATGGAGGGGTATCTGGTGGTTGGTTTGGAACGACACATCATGCACTGGAGGACATCGCAGTCCTCCAATCGTTTCAGAACATACGGATCGCCTGCCCTCATGGTGAGCAGGAAACACGAAGAGTAATACGTGAAGCAGCAGCATCAGAGGAGCCGTATTATATTCGCCTTTCTAGAAATGATGCTTTTGACAGCTTGGATCGAGCAGAGGACGAGAGCTGCAGAAACTTAATTGTTGAAGGAGGCGCACGTACTGCCCGATCCAAACTATGCTTGATTTCCGTGGGTGAACAAGCAACAGAACTTTGCAAGCGGATCGTTCAAGAAGACGACGATATCGTACATGCGCATTTATGTTACGTCGACATTCAAAGCTTGAAACCTTATATTCAACCATTAAGCGGTTTAGCTGACCAATTTCTGGTCGTTGAGGAGCATCGAGCAACCGGCAGTACGGCGTCCTATCTAGCCTTATTATTGCCAAAGCATCAAGTTCACTCACATCATTGCGGTGAGAAATGGCCAATCTACGGCGGTACACATGCTGAGGTTCTAGACTATTTAGGATTTGGGTTTGAACCACTGCAACAACAAATCCATAATATTCTAGGAGGTAAGGATGGTTTTTAGCGTACTTAAACAAAGAAACTTCCGCCATTATTCCTTCGCTGATATTATTTCCGGGTTCGGCGTAGGCATGAGTACGATTGGTGCGAACTGGTATCTCATGGATCAGACAAATTCGATTACCGCCATAGGGTTCATGCTTTCCTTAAATGTTATTTCAGGTTTTCTCATCTCCGCATTCGTAGGCACCTTAATCGATAAATGGAATCGAAAAACGATTATCTTATGGGCCAATGGCATTCGGGCGATCGCCTTGTTAATCATTACAGGAGCTTTTGTATGGACGGGATTCCGAATTGAATATCTTTATGCCTTTGCCATTATTAACGGGATGGGCTGGACCGTGTACATGACGGCTTCTCGAAGCCTGGTTCAGGAAATTCTAACGGAGAAGGATCTCATTCATGGCAACTCCTTAATTGAAATCAGCTTGCAAGTAGGGATGTTTATGGCTGGTGCACTTTCAGGAGTGTTGTACAAATTCGTTGGTTTTGAGATCATTCTTCTTCTAAATGCGCTCGCCTTTATCGTGAGCAGCTTCTTACTTAGTCGAATTCAATACACACCTATCCCTTTTGAAAATGATAAAGAGACCTTTTTTGCAACGTTTAAGAATGGCCTAAAATATCTGGCGGAACGTCCATTTATTTTCTTGCTTGGTATTGTATCGATTATTCCACTTGTTTCCACTATGATTTACAATGTCGTTCTTCCTGGTTATGTGAGCAATACGGTGCAAGGTGATTCCGTTGTATTCGGTTTGTCAGATATGTTTTATGGCATTGGGGGATTATTGTCTGGATTTATTGCAGCACCCTTGGCAAAAAAAATATCACAACATGGAACCATACTATTATTTTTTATGATATCCGTGCTGAGCTTGCTCGCTGTAGCGTTTAACCATTTGATTCTGCTTTTGTATTTTGGCAGTGTGTTGATCGGATTAACGAACTCTTCGTTACGTATTTTGATGACAACGACGCTGATGGAATCGGTATCCAAATCCTACATGGGTCGAGCGACTTCGGTCTGGATGGCGATTTCCTTGCTCTTGCAGACCTTGTCCGCCACAGGGCTTGGCCTTGTCATTGATCATTTCTCTCCAGGTGCGGGTTTTATCTGTATGAGCGGCTTAATGTTCATCGGATTTGTTGTGTACTTTGTGATGAATAGTAAAGCGACACTAAAAAGTACTCTGGAAGCCTGAAATTTGCATTGCGAACCACTTCTTTCATAACCATTAAAGGAGGATAAAAAGATGACAGCAATTAAAACGGTAGCTTTTGTTGAACCAAGTTTCTATGGCGTTAGTTTTGCGAGAGTCGCTTTTGAACAGGGACATAAAGTTATTTCCATCGTTTCTTCAACGGAAAATCCGCAAAAGTATGGATATGAAGTGATCTACCATGATTTGATTGTCGCAGATATTCGAGATGAAGAGTCACTCTATCAAGCGATTGTTAGCTCCCCCTATGCGAATCAACTGGATGCGTTAATTCCTGCTACGGATTACGCCTCTCACGTAACTGCGAAGGTTGCGGAGCGGATTGGACTTAGAGGAGTACCCTACGAAGCAGCTTTAAAGTCGAGAAACAAAGATTTGGCTAGAGAAGCTTATGCTGAACATCAAGTTCCGAGTGCAAAATTCAAAAAAGTGAGAACTTACGAAGATGCTTTAGCAGCTGCGGAAGAGATCGGATTTCCTATCGTATTAAAACCGACGAATTGCGCAAGCAGTCAAAATGTTTATTTCATCAACAATACAATTGAACTGAAGCATGCAATAGATGCGATCTCAGCGTTTAAAGTAACTTATATGGACTTTAAAGTCCGCGACGAGTATTTAATTGAAGAGTACTTGGATGGTCCAGAATTCAGTGTCGAATTGTTCGTAAAAGATGGGGAGCCCATTTTCTCGGCCGTTACTGAAAAATTGACCTCGCCGCTTCCTTATTTTGTTGAGATCCTTCATACATTACCTACTTCAGTGCATGTAGAGCATGAGGATCACATCGTTCGTACGGCTGTTGATGCTTTGAGAGCTATTGGGATAGTGAATGGACCAAGTCACGTAGAAGTGAAGCTTACAAGTACGGGGCCACGAATTATCGAGGTGAACGGCAGGCCAGGAGGCGACAACATTTCTTCTGATTTATTAGTGCAAGCGTTCGGTGTCGATATATTTGAAGCAACCGTTAACTATTATTTAAACCACCCGATCAATATTCAGAAAAGGTTTAACCGCGCAGCTTCAATTGCTTATGTGACCGCCGATCGAGAGGGTATTTTCGATGGAATTGAAGGTTTTGCCGATTTAGAACAACATACAAATGTTATCCGAGCACAGCTAACGGCAGCTGAAGGAGATTTGGTCTCAGAAGCAAAAAGCTCGGATGATCGATTGGGTTATTTCATTACAGTTGGCAACACCCCTCAAGAAGCAAAAGAACTAGCCCTTGCCCTTAAAGAAACGTTAACGGTCGTGTATCACCAGCATGAAACAGTGAGTGCAGCGGGGTAGACGCAAGAAAAGAATTGAGTCTGAATAAGCAGGGAACAGGCTCTTAATGAGCCTGTTCCTTCCATAAATAGAATGTAGAAATAATTCCACGATTAATCATATCAAATGAAAGCCTTTAAGAGACAAGCTTCAACCCTACGGCTGAACCTAATACCATCGTTATAAAAACAACCCTTTTCCAGTCTTTCGATTCTCCATATAAAAGCATTCCCAATATAGCTCCGCCTGACGCTCCAATCCCCGTCCAAATGGCGTACGTTGTTCCCATAGGCAGTGTTTTCATGGAATAAGCAAGAAATAGGAAGCTTGCTAAAAATCCGATCGTTAATAATACAACGGATTGCCAATTGCGATCCTTATGCAATTTATTTATCATCGCAACACCAAACATTTCAAACAATCCTGCAAATATGAGAGAAATCCAAGCCATTAGGATACAGCTCCTTTCTGATC
Source organism: Paenibacillus sp. FSL K6-3182 (assembly GCF_037976325.1). Lineage (NCBI taxonomy): Bacteria > Bacillati > Bacillota > Bacilli > Caryophanales > Paenibacillaceae > Paenibacillus > Paenibacillus sp. FSL K6-3182. The sequence goes on along the minus strand of NZ_CP150265.1, from coordinate 3,676,571 downwards.
TTTATCCTTCGTAACCAATTTCAAGCCCATGACTCCCGCTAATAAAAGTAAAATCAACAACATTTTGGTCCATTTAAATGGTTCTCCAAAAAATATGATTTCGGAAAAAACAGTTCCTGCCGTACCCATTCCTACAAAAACAGCATATACCGTTCCGACGGGCAGTTTTTTGCCTGCAGCGATCATTAAATAGAAGCTGATAATAATAGAAATAACAGTTCCTGCCCACGTCCAGAAATCATCCGCGTGTTTTAAGCCAATCACCCAAAAAACCTCGAAAAAAGCGGCAATAAATACTTTAATCCAATTCGAATTCACCAAAATACACCTCCAATTTTATTGTTGCCAAAAAACATAAAAAAAAAGCCCAAGAGTAAACTGTTTAACAGTTTCTCCCAGGCTTTTATCCTTCCGTGACACAGCATCGCTGTGAGTTTTCTCTCGGACCAGACCAACGGTTACGCTGCGGAACCCTAGAAAACATTTCGTTTATTCAATTACCTTGTATTATACACATATCCGAATCAATTACAATACTCATAAAATGGAAAATAACAAAAAAAGATCTTCCAGAACATGTAGTACAACCCTTGGAAACCATATATGCTTGATATAAAATAATAGGAAAGCATTAGGAGAAAGGGGAAGCTGAACATGTCGATGCAGATCGAACTGAAACCGAGAAAACCGGGAAGCAATGGCAAGATGCTAGTCTTGCTGATTCATGGTTTGGGCGCTCCTGAAACGTGGGTAAAGCCAGGCAGAGACTGGGCGGAGCTCATCGCATCAGATCCGGACATCACGGATACGGATATTGGTATCGTTACATATGACACCTCTAAGCTCATCAGCAGCATCTTTGGAATCGAAGGAGAGTTTGAAGTTTTAGGTCAAAAAATTAGTGTCAGTAAAAAAAGTCCTCTGTCCATAGACCAGCTTGCTATTCAATTAAAGGCTATTTTGGATGGGTATACCTATAGAAAATATGAGAAAATCGTTATCGTCGGCCACAGTATGGGAGGATTAATCGGTAAACGATTCCTACTCAACGAATATTTGCATCGCAAAAAAGGATTAGAACGGATCGGTGGCTTTATTAGCTATGCAACACCTTATAACGGCTCTAAATTCGCTGAATTCCACCATTTAATAAAGCGCTTTCAGAATCATAAGCAAATCGATCAGCTGCGTTCAAACAACGCTTTTTTGGATGATATGAACCGCAGCTTTTTTGATGCTCAAGAAGAGCTTAAGAGCTTCTTCACGTCCATTTACTGCTTCGGAGACAAGGACACCGTAGTCGAGGAGGGAAGTGCTGTTCCTACGATGGGACATTCAACCAAGTACGCGCTTGCCAGGTCTCTGCCCGGTGATCATGGCACCATTCTAGATCTGCTGCAAGGGCATCTCTCAACGAACTACGATATTCTAAAAGGACTTTTACTAGACGTACTTGGCCCTTTTAATCCTTCACCATTAGGTGTACAAGATAACCCCCCAGAGATTACAACTTCCTTAGACCTGTCGGACAAGCCAGCAGGATCAGCTAATGTATCTAAGATGCAGGCTCGATTAAACGATCAATTTGAGATTCACCGACACGCGCTGGATACCATCTTCATACGACGTTTCAAAAATGATGACGAAATAAGAACAAAGCTTATTGCTTCTATGAATGATGTTCTTCGAAAGCTGAAGGAGATGGAAGAAAGCAGATTACAGCTGTTTCTAAAGCTGTACCAATTTGCAAACATTCGTCTTCCTGAAGGAGAACCCGGCCTGCGCGAGCTGTGGGAGCTGCTGGCTCTCGTCAATTTGGTATATCCCGATTGGAACTTTATCGATCCTGAGGAGTGGGTTCATTTGTCCAATCTTCAGCTGGATTCCGATCGCTGGGTGCGTATGCTCTACTCACAGGCTAAAGAAACGATGCCTGAGGTCGTCATCGGATTTATGACTAAACTTTATACCAATTCTTTTCAATCTTATATGAAGTCCAGAGACCATTCGGATTTATTCCCATATCGCTTGCTGCTCGAAAATATTAATACGGAATCACTCGCAAAAGGCAACCCAGAAAACCTATGCGAGCATTGCAACAATGGCCGTAAAGCTGACTTTTCCAAAATATTACTACAATTTGCTCAAGACACAAAGTTAACCATCTTCGAAGGTTTAGAATCTAATCGCTTATCCGGAACGGTCAGTATCAGTTGTTCCTCTTGCTTGCGTCAAGTTAGACATGAAGTGAGTTATGAAGAAATTTGCACGCGACTAAGGAGTGTGATTTGAAAATGGTGCAACAGATATTTGACTTTTTTGACCAACAATCTGACCTTGAGAAGCTAACAAATGTATCGATTAGGCATATAGATGCCCTTTACTTTTCTGCGAAGCAAATTTTTGCTGTCGTTTCCTATGACTCTCCATCATCACTCGAGAATCACTGGGAGCGAGCAGCTTATCAATTTGCTTACCGGGTACAGAATCAGCTGCCCAGCGAACTAGATGATTTGCGTTGGGACATGTATTTAGTCCTCTTTGTAGACGCGCAAGAGCTAAGCAATGTTTTGAAAAAACGCATCGAGTCAAACCGCTTTTTCTTTCGCAAGATAATCATCACGAGCTCTGATTTAAATCGTTTAGCTGAAAAACTGCCTTTAGACTTTCAAACTAAGCTGCCCGAGCACCAGCTCGAGCGCCTTTGGTTTCATGATCGGCATTTTCTCCAGCAATGGCAATCCTGTGTTCAACAATCGACGAAAGACCAGTTAAATAAAGCTTTGTTTAAAGCTGATGAGCAGTCTGTGGACAAGCTATTGTCATCTTTAAATATTCCAGTGTTAGCTGAGGTGCTCAGCCATGAGGATTAATGCAATCACAATAGAAGCATTCCGCGGGTTTAATGAGAAGCGAAGATTTGAATTTCCCAATACAAGCATTGTCATTTTACATGGCCCAAATGGTTACGGAAAAACCTCTTTTTTTGACGCGATCGAATGGGGATTAACCGGTAGCATTTATCGTTATGAGCAAGACCCCGAACGAAAATTATATCGATACATTGGGAATCATTTTGCCGGGGATAGAGCTCCAAAAGTAATCATTGAGCTAGGAAATTCAGACATACAAATCACAGTAACACGTACGGGGATCGCCAATACGAATGTAAGGACAGATAGCGGAGCCCATTTGCTTGAAGTTGAGATTAATGGTGAGAAGGTACCTGCCAAGGAGGCAGAAGCCGTTTTAAAAGAGAAGCTCGTCCACGCGGAATGGCTCGATAAAGTGGATTTAAACAACAGCTTGTTTCTTACTCATCTTCTATGTCAAGAACGGATGAATGGCATCCTAAGAGGCATGAAGGAGAAGGAACGCTACAATTCGGTTTCCCGAATTTTCGGCACAGAGCAATTTTCGAGCTATGGAGAACTCGTACATAAAGCAAGGATGGAGCTGGAAGAAAGAAGACTAGCATTTAGCCAAAAGCGTGGGCAGCTGATTGCGGAGGAAGAAACGCTGGAGCACCGTATTCAAGGCATTAAGCTAGAAATCTCAGAATTCTCGCCTGCATCACGAAATAATCAATGGTCAACAGCACTTCATAACTATGAAGCTGTCTTCCAAAAAGCAGCGGTTTCAGAAGATGAAGATCAGGTTATTTCATTGATCAAAGAAGCCGAGGAGCAAATAGAAGCTCTAGTTCAGGAACGAAATCTTTTGGAAAATGATACAATCAGACGGCTAGATCTAGCAAAAGATGCTATGACCTCATTACAGGAAAAGCTTCCGCTTCTGATGCAATGGGAACGAGAAAATCATCTTACTCAAACGCTAGATGAACACTTAAATACAATTCAAAAATTGCTAAGGCTCAATGAAGAAGCAGATAGTTTTTTGCAAAACGAACAGATCAAGCTCCAAAACGAACAGCTGTATGAGGATTTACAGCAGCAAACAACGGCAATTCAGCATAGAGCCGATCACTTATTTGAAGCGCTAAATGAAGTGAAAAAATTATTGCTTCAGGCAAAAAACCGTAAAAAATTTGATGGGATGAGCGGTAACTTTGCCATGGCTTATCCACGCTTAGAGGAGTCTCCTCGACTCGCACTCTATCATTCATTACGAGAGTTAGAGCTGCGGTTTCGTGAACAAACAGATTTGGAAATCTCCTTTATGGAGGCTGATCGTTTACACAAGCAGCAGTTGGAATTTGTACAGCAGCTTGTGCTTCATGAAAAGAAACATAAAGCTTTTCTAAAGCATGTTCTACAGGTTGCTATTGAACAGCCAGAGCTAGAATGCTGCCCTGCCTGTGGAATAGAAGATGTTGATTCATTACGCCTGCAAAACTATGTCAGCACCCAGATGGATGCCATTCATCCTGATCTAGCTCGTGCAGAAAAAAAGAGCCTCGAGCTTGAATTACAACGACAAATCTATAATGACCAGCTGTTTGAAGCAAAAGCAAATGTTAAAGAAAGTCTAACCATACTTCAAGCCACCATGCAGGAATGGAGTGATCAGCATACTCAATTGCTCGATCAAGTGGCAGATTTACAAGCAAAGCACTACGATTTGCACAAAAAAATGCAGTTAATGGACAAGAGCTACAATGATTTCAAAGCATTGGCTGATGAGTTGGATATCCCTATTCATACGCCAGCTCTGAAAGAGCTGTTGCTGACTAAGCTGGATGAAGGCAATAAAAAAGTAGATCATTTACGCAAGCAGCTTATTACGATTGCTACATCGTTTTCATCCCTGACAAGGAAGAGCAAAGAGAGAGAACTTAAGCATCTACAAGATGATGTCGTTGTTTGGCTAGGTAAACTAACGGCAGAAGGAATTATTGGTGCCAGTGCTCAAACAACGGATTGGAGCGCAGTTGCAGATCAGTTAGACGCAAAGGCTAGTTTGATTGATGAGTCATTGCTTGAAAATACTCGTAAGCACGGAGCAGCAACACAATTATTAGATGCTTTCCGAGCAAACACAGATCTCGCACTGCTCGAACAATTACAGCAACAAAAAACTGCCAAGCATAAGGTCATAGAACGAGTGGAAGAAGGTCTTCGAACCATCGAAGACATGGTTGCCGCTCTAAAGGATGCCGAGCAGGCCGTGCCAGATGCCATTCGCGGCTTGAATGAACGAGTCATGGATCAAATGTTCGATACTATGCGTTCCATCTTTGTCAGAATCAACTCTCATCCCGTATTTACCGAGATCGATTATGATACGGGGAAAAAATTCAACAGCAATCGCTTATTTCTCAAAGTGATGACGAGAGAAGACGCGGCCCTTGGCCACCAAGAAGCAAATCCCTCGTACATATTTAGCGCAGCCCAGGTGAATGCCACTGCGATTTCATTCTTTTTGGCCATGGCGCTTACGCAATCTTGGTCCCCACTGTCCTTTGTCGCAATGGATGACCCTGTACAAAGCATGGATGACTTGAATGTAGCTGCATTAATTGATCTTATACGTAATTTAGCTGATTCCAAATTGCAAAATCATAAACAATTTATTATCTCAACACATGATTCGACCTTCTATCAGGTGATGAGAAAGAAGTTCAGAATGCTGAATGTAGGCATTATTGAATATGATTCCTATTCAGAAGCAGGCCCTACATTTGAGCAGCGTGTAGTAGAAGCTACGGATAAGAAGCCGATTGCCATATTTTCGAAAGCAGACTCATAAAAAATCAATCATAAAAAGTCGATTTCCTGTACGATTAAGGAATCGACTTTTTTTATTATAAATGGCCTAAAAATATAATTAATCTAAACATGAGAATAAAAATTTTCAACTTCGTTGTATATAGTGTAAAAGCTTTTACAAAAAAATAAGGAGAATCGCTAATGAAGTCTAATGATAAAAATTTCATCCAACGCTTAAAGCGCCAGAAAGAAGATGCTTTAGAATATATCGTTGATACCTATTTGCCCTTAATAAAAGGGGTAACTTATAAAGTGCTGTCCCCGCTTGAGAACGAGGGAGTTATTGAAGAATGTATGAACGATATTTTGTTATCCATATGGAACAATTCGAATAAATTCCATGGCGATTCGACTGATTTCAGGAAATGGATTTGTGCTATAGCCAAGTTTAAGTCTATTGATTATTACAGAAAAAATAGTAAAAGAGTTGAGTTCACCACTAATGAAATGGAATTGAGCTCCGAAAAATCGGCAGAAGAAGAGTTGATTATGCTGGAGGATAAAACGGAATTAATTCAATTAATCCATTTATTAGAGCCTGTGGATCGGGATATTTTTATAATGAAATTTTTTCTTGGATTAAAAACAGAGGATATATCAGCGAAACTCGATTTAACGAAATCTTCCATCGATAATCGAATTTATAGAGGGAAAAAGACACTTTACACCAAAGCGATGCAGCTGAATTGGAAAGGTAGTGTATGATGAAGGATATATATGAATTATTAAACGATATAGATCTAGACGACAAGCAGTTTGTGGAAATGGAAGTAACTGAATTTGAAAAGACCAAGGTCATGAAAGCATTAAAGCAGTCCTTAGCTGAAAATAAAAAAACACAGCGTTGGAAAAAGAATGCTGCTGCTGCAGTCATTCTAATCGGTTTAACGACTGCTACCTTTGGCATTACGTTCCCTGCTTATGCTAGTGAAATCCCCGTTATAAGAAATATATTCAGGTTATTGGATACCGGAAGGGTCGGATTTTATGATGACTATAAGAAATATTCCAGCGAAATTAACATGTCAAAGGAGAGCAGCGGCATAAAAGTGACGATAGAAGATGCGATTTTTGATGGGAAATCGGTTACCTTAACCTATGCATTAGAAAGTAAACAAGACTTGGGTGACGAACCAAAGTTACATGGTTTATTATTTGCAAAAGGAGCACTCGGTGGTAGTCAAAGCTCTGAAATTACAAAAGTGGATGAGAATAGTTATGTAGGTTTAGTGCAAAGCAATATCGATTTTCGTAATCAAAAGGAATTGGATCACGTAAATTTAAATTGGACTATTGAAAATATAACAGATCAAAATAACGAAGAGAAAATACAAGGTAAATGGAACTTTGCTCTTTCTTTAGACGCAACGGCGAATCAAACACAGATCATAAATCAAAGTATTGAACATGAGGGAGTAAAAGTGAACATAAACCATATATCCTACACCCCCATGAGCTTTATCGTTTATTACAATCAAGTGATTTCGGATGAGACAAGAAATGAATGGGATGCTGTAGATGTGGATATCGAAATTAAAGACGACTTAGGCAATCATTATGTAGGTAAAGGCAATGGAGGAGCAGGTGAGCGAAGCGGCTATAACATGAACTGGAGTAAAACCTTCGAAAAATTAGACCCAAATGCTACCAAGCTTATACTGACATCTCAAATAAACTTGTATGAACACACTGCCGAAAATCATGGATCATTAGAAATAACGAGAGAAGAAGGTTCAAAAGAAATTGTATTGCCTAAAAAATCAGGTAGAGGTAGAGAACAAATTAAATTAGATGATATTGTCATTGAAATAAAGAAATAAATGATAAGTCATTAAGGCTAGTGAGATGACATGCTATGGTTGCTTCAAATTAAGCCATTAAAAAAGCGAGCAGGATCGTAACCTGCTCTTTTTTGTTGCATATTTAATAAGGAGAAACGATAATTTAATGATATGTGGGAAATAGGATTGATTACATTTATAAATAACAACTTTTGATTAAAAGGTAATATTAATCGGAAAAATGTGCTATAATTTAAAGTTGAAATTTCAAAGCTTTAACAACAACAAGAAAAGGTGAAACGAATGATAATGAACGAATGGGAACAACTTTTATGAATAATGAATTGAACCTTTATAAACGTATCTTAAATAAACTGCCCGACTTGAATATTAAGCTTGCTGAACCCGTTAAAAATCACGCATATACAAAATTAGGGGGGAATGCAGATGTATTCATTACTCCAAATAAATATGATGAAATAAGCACTGTCTATAAAATTGCGAAAGAAGAAAATGTTCCAGTTACCCTCTTGGGACATGGCTCCAATCTTATCGTGAAGGATGGCGGCCTTCGCGGGATTACGATGCATCTAAAAAACTTGAATGAAGTTCGTACCGAAAATTGTACAATTATTGCGCAGGCTGGAGCTTCGATTATAGATGTGTCTAAGCAAGCATTAGAACAGCATCTGTCTGGACTTGAGTTTGCATGCGGCATTCCAGGTACGGTCGGTGGTGCATTGTATATGAATGCAGGTGCCTATGGCGGACAAATTTCGGATGTATTAGTCAAAGCTTTAGTCATGAACGAAGCAGGCGAGCTTCTCACATTATCAAGTGAGGATCTGTCATTAAGTTATCGGAAGAGTAATATTTCTGCAAATAAATATGTCGTTCTCGAAGCTGTATTTAATCTTAAACAAGCTGAATATGCCGATATTAAAGAAAAAATGGATGAGTTCACTTTTGCGCGAGAAAGTAAACAGCCATTGGAATATCCTTCATGCGGCAGTGTATTCAAACGCCCGCCCGGATATTTTGCTGGAAAACTGATACAAGACAGCGGTTTGCAAGGGAAACGAATCGGAGGAGCAGAGGTATCCACGAAACATGCAGGTTTCATTGTAAATGTGGATCATGCTACTTCCCAAGATTACATTGATTTGATCGAAGTTATTAAGTCGACGGTAAAACAAAACTTTGGCATAGATTTAGAAACAGAAGTCATTGTCATTGGGGAAGACAACCAAAACTAAAACAAATGATTAATGTTCAAAGACCCTTCCCATTCAATTGGCGAGGGTCTTTGATTTTTTACAATATTTATATTTATATAACATTTTTGGTTTCTTATATAAAATTTATCTATTATGTAATCGATTGACCGTAAGCAGGTGTGAATGCTACAGTTATCTCAGCCTTTAATCCTCACTTAACCCGTAGGGATTATGAGTTTAATACATACCAAATTGGAGGAAACGATTTTGAAAAAGTTTAATGGATTTGCGTTTGCCCTTGTTTTCTTATTTGTTATTACAGCATGCGCCAATAATGGCAGCAGCAATAAAGGAGAATCAACCGCTGGGGTTAAAAAAGTTATTGTCGGCACTGGCAATGATTTCGAACAAGTAGCTTTTCTCGATGATAACGGAAAGTTAACAGGCTACGACGTTGAGGTTATCAGAGAGATAGACAAACGTCTAAAAGAGTATGAATTTGAGTTTCAAACGATGGAATTTTCCAACATTCTATTAAGTCTAGAAACGAAAAAGATCGATATAGCCGCTCATCTATTCGAGAAAAACCCTGAGCGTGAACAAAAGTTTTATTTTAACGAAGAACCTTACGCTTATTGGCGGAACAAAATTATTATTGCAGCAGTAAACAATGAATCGATCAAGTCCTTAGATGATTTGAAAGGAAAAAAAGTGCTGATTGGCCCGACCAGCGCTCAAGCTCAAATCCTTGAAAATTACAATAAGGAGCATGATGGCGCAATAAAAATCGTGTACCAGCAAAACGATGCTAACGATGAAGTTCTTCAAATCACTAACGGACGGGTTGACGCAACAATAAGCGCAGACTTCCTTCTTCCGATCAAAGATCCGCAAGGTAAGCTCAAAGCAGTAGGAGATGCGCTTAATGAGGGGCATATCCAGTATGTACTCCGTAAAGACGACCCCGAGTCAAAGAAACTTGCCGACGCTGTGGATCAAACGATAAAAGAAATGAAAGCGGATGGAGCCCTCGCAAAGCTTAGCACGGATTGGCTTGGTCAGGACTTTTCAAAATAAAGGCTTACCAATTTAAATGTGGAGGTGATTATTCACTATGGGAATTGCAGTGATTTATGGAAGCTCCCGCAAAAATGGAAACTCGGACCAACTAGCGAATTTATTAGTTGAAGGATTTGAAGCAGATAAAATTCACTTATCTGACTATAACATCAAGCCTATAGTCGATTATCGGCATTGTGAGAAAGAGCCTTACCCAAATGATGATTACCATCATCTGATCGAACGCGTAAAGGCACAAGATGTATTAGTGTTCGCGACACCTATCTACTGGTATGGCGCATCAGGCCTTACGAAGACATTCATTGACAGATGGTCCCAATCATTAAGAGAGAATAAGGCCGAGTTTCTATCTAGTTTTGCGTCAAAAACAGCCTGGGTCATCGGTATAGGCGATGACGAGCCCCATCTGAAAGGAATTCCGCTTGTTCAGCAATTTCAATATATTTTCGACTATACGGGCACAAATTTTGCAGGTTACATCCTTGGGAGAGGCAACAAGCCTGGCGATATTTTGCAAGATACCATTGCTTTGGCCACTGTGGAGGAAATCCGGAAAAAGTGGCATACTTAATCAAAATGTAAATTTAGAGGAATTCACACGTTGTAACAACATCTGAATTCATTTTATAATGTAAAGAGGCAGGGAGGTGATAGGAATGGCAAATCAAATTGCCGGGAAAAGTAACTGCTCATGCAAAGCCTAATATTAGGGCGATACTTTGCGTGGGGCCGGACTGAAATATTTTCGCCCAATGGAGCTCATATCGTTTCTAATAAAAGCTTTGCACCTTATATTTTTTCATTAAAAATAAGGGGCTGAACAGCTATGAATAAACCATTTATTAGAAACCATCAATATAATTTAATTAAGAAACAAGCACATCTGCTTCAAACTGCATGCAACACGGTATCCGATCCGAAAGTAGTTGAAGCGGTTAGGTATAGTACACAAACAAAAATTACCGAAGCGTTCCAAGACGCAACTGATCTTCAAAAGCATGAGTTAGAGAAGCTTGCAACGTTAAATAGGACGGAAGAAATTCAATCCTATTTGCAATCGCTGCAGCTTTTGATGTCGGAATTCACTCAAGTAACGGCAGCTCAAATAAAAAAGCTGTTTCCAAAAGTAAAAAAGCTAAAGGTACCCGATTTAGCTGATATTGACTACCGTTATGTCACGTATTTGGGTTGGACCGATATCGCATCTAATAGGCTGTTTCTTATTTACCGTCAAGACGGACAGCTTATCGGCATTGAAGGAAAGTTTACGCCAACAAATAAGAAAAGCAACTGTTTTTTGTGCAATAGACATGAAGAAGTTGCGTTATTCACGGCGATTACGAAATCAAGGCCTGCTAATGCTTCACCGGATTACTACAAGGCGATTGGAAATTATATGTGCGTAAACAGCGAAGCCTGCAACGCAAATATAACCGATGTCACCGTTTTAGAGAAATTCTTCAGCAACTTCATCGGAAAACATGAATCATAAAATGAAAAGAAGCATCAGAAATTCTGATGCTTCTTTTTTTCATGGTGATTTGCTTCCTCCAGTATATCTGATTGCAGTCTACACAAGTTCTTCAAAAGTGTAAGTTACAATGAGGATAAGGAATAGTGGATAGGAGGACACAAGAACAAATTTTTTAAAAAAAGAAATGAAAAAACGTTTCCGAAATACCCATTGGGGGTATAATGCGAATAACATACTGAACGAAAAAACAGAGGAGTGTTATATAAAATGAAAAAACAATTGCTTTTAATTAGTGTTGCTGCGGTAATCGCTTTAAGTGGATGCGGTAAAAACGAAAGTGCTGAGAACGCTATGACCAGCAATCAAGGTGAAGACCACTCACAAATGAATCACTCCAATAGCAGCCAGCTTCCTAAAGGGTTAAAAGAAGCAACGAATCCGACCTACAAGGTGGGAAGTGAAGCGATTATAAAAGCAGACCACATGGCAGGAATGAATGGAGCTACAGCAACAATTGTGGGCGCCTATACGACTACTGTATACGCCGTATCTTATACCCCAACAACGGGCGGCGAAAAAGTGACCAATCATAAGTGGGTTATTCAAGAAGAAATTAAAGATGCAGGCGACAAACCCTATGAGCCAGGTACAGAAGTTATCCTTCAAGCAGACCATATGGCGGGTATGAACGGCGCAACCGCAACAATTGATACCACAGAGCAAACGACGGTTTATATGTTTGATTACGTTCCAACCACTGGGGGAGAAAAAATGAAAAACCATAAATGGGTAACGGAAAGCGAGCTTTCACCGAAGTGATCAACCGTTTCTGAACAAACGACGATTCTTACTTAATATTAGAGAGAATCGTCGTTTTTTTGTACAGGAAAACGAAACTTTTTTACAAATAATGGCGTCTAATCCTAATTAGACATTAAAATGAGCATCAAATAAGTTTCAAAATAAGAAAATGAACATAACCAGTTCAACACATCCCATGTGTTGAACTGGTTTTTTGTTTTAGAGGAAAGAAGCTTAGATTAGTTTTATTATCATTGAATCGCATACGATTTCCGTAATATTACATCTTATAGCTCGGTCAAATATGTCTTTATAATGTAAGGGTGTGACAACGTGAGGAGGGATGTCTATCATTCTAAAATGAACTAGGAAAGTGAACGGAAGGCTATACGGAAATCGCATAAAAGTGAAACAATCTTTTTTGTAAACGCTGCCATTCGTACGTTTCTCGGTAGATCGCACATTTTCTCGCACCCCCACATTATTGAGGAGGAATATAATGCGCAATAAGTATGTTGCATGGTCGCTTATCGTTACCATGCTATTCTCGACCTTGCTCCTATCTACTGGACCGTTTACTCCCGTTTCTGCTGCAGGTGGATCAAATCTGTCAATCGGCAAAGACGTTACAGCAAGCGGCCAATCTCAAACCTACAGTCCAAGCAATGTGAAAGACAGCAACCAAGGAACGTATTGGGAAAGTGCAAATAACGCATTTCCACAATGGATTCAAGTCGATCTCGGCTCAAGTACTAGCATCGACCAGATCGTATTAAAGCTGCCTGCTGGCTGGGAAACAAGGACGCAAACGCTTGCGGTTCAAGGCAGTGTTAATGGAACAACGTTTACGAATATTGCAGCTTCTAACGGTTATGTATTTAATCCGGCGGTTGCAAGCAATTCGGTCACAATTAACTTCACTTCAACGAACACACGTTATGTTCGCTTGAATTTTACAGGCAATACAGGCTGGCCAGCGGCACAGTTATCCGAATTCGAAATTTATGGCACTGCGCTTACACCGTCACCAACTCCTACGTCAACGCCTACGGGCATCTATCAGGCTGAGTCTGCTGCACTGTCCGGCGGAGCGAGTGTAAATACGGATCATACCGGCTATGCCGGCACTGGATTTGTTGACGGCTACTTAGCACAAGGTGCGACAACAACGTTTACGGTCAATGCAGCCGCGGCAGGCAGCCGCAACGTGACACTCAAGTACGCCAATGCGAGCGGAAGCACAAAAACAATAAGCATCTACGTTAACGGAACAAAAATCCGCCAAACCTCACTTCCAAACCTTGCGAACTGGGATACGTGGGGAACGAAAGCAGAAGCTCTCCCTTTAAATGCAGGCTCCAATACGATTGCTTATAAATACGATGCAGGTGATTCCGGCAATGTCAATCTTGACCAAATCACGGTTGATTCAACGATCATTACACCTACACCTTCTCCTACAGCAACGGCAACTCCTACTCCAATAGCTACTCCTACGCCAGCGGTGACGCCAACTCCTACGCCAACAGTGACACCAACTCCAACAGCAACGCCTACGACTCCTCCAGGTGGAAACATCGCTATTGGCAAAGCTATTAGCGCATCATCCAGTACACAAACGTTTATCGCAGCGAATGCAAACGACAATAACACCGCCACTTATTGGGAAGGCGGCAGCGCTTCGAGCACCTTAACTCTCGATCTTGGGGCGAATCATGACATTACATCCATCGTGCTTAAGCTGAATCCTTCTACAGAATGGGGCACTCGTACACAAACGATTCAAGTACTAGGCCATAACCAAAGTACAACAACCTTCAGCAGCTTAGTGTCGGCACAAGCTTATACGTTTAATCCAGCTTCGGGCAATACGGTAACGATTCCGATTACCTCGACGGTTAAACGTCTGCAGTTGAATATTACGACGAACTCCGGCGCACCTGCCGGTCAAATCGCTGAGTTTCAAGTCTACGGAACGCCTGCTCCAAACCCTGATTTGACGATTACAGGCATGTCATGGGCACCGGTCTCACCAATAGAGACTAACGAAATTACACTGAACGCAACAGTTAAGAATATCGGCAACGCCAGTGCCCCGGCGACTACAGTCAACTTCTACCTTAACAATACGCTTGCCGGCTCTGCTCCAGTAGCCGCACTAGCGGCCGGTGCTTCAGCAACAGTGTCACTTAATGTTGGCGCCAAAACAGCAGCTACGTACTCAGTAAGCTCGAAGGTAGATGAGAACAATGCAATTATTGAGCAAAATGATGCCAACAACAGCTATACGAATCCATCATCACTCATTGTCACTCCTGTAGCCAGTTCCGATTTAATTGGAACTGTATCCTGGACACCTAGTAATCCAGTTGCCAGCAATACAGTCGCTTTCAACGTTATCCTTAAAAATCAAGGAAACATTTCTTCAGCAAGCGGCACCCATGGCGTAACCGTTATTCTTAAAAATTCAGCCGGCTCTACCATTCAGACCTACAACGGGTCATATAGCGGTACTTTAGCAGCTGGCGCATCTGCAAATGTCAGTATTCCTGGAACATGGACAGCAGTAACAGGCAACTATACCGTATCAACAATCGTTGCTGTTGATGCAAATGAATTAGGAATTAAGCAAGCAAATAACACGAGTTCAACAAGTCTAGTCGTTTATTCTGCTCGAGGTGCTAGCGTGCCTTACAACAGGTACGATACGCAGGATGCGACTCGTGGTGGAGGGGCAACTTTACAATCTGCACCGACATTCGATCAGGCGCTGATTGCATCCGAGGCATCTGGTCAGAGCTACGTGTCACTTCCATCGAATGGCTCATATCTTCAGTGGAACGTAAGGCAAGGGGAGGGCGGAGCAGGCGTTACGATGAGATTTACGATGCCTGACTCGTCAGATGGCATGGGGCTCAGCGGATCACTTGATGTTTACGTCAATGGTGTCAAAGCCAAGACCATCTCGCTCACATCTTACTACAACTGGCAGTATTTCGCGAGTGATCAACCAGCTGACACTCCATCCGGAGGACGTCCGCTCTTCCGATTTGATGAGGTGCATTGGAAACTAGACACAGCCCTTCAACCTGGCGATACCATACGTATCCAAAAAAGCAATGCAGACAATCTCGAATATGGTGTAGACTTCCTTGAAATCGAGCAGGTTCCTGCTGCGATTGCCCGCCCAGCCAACTCGGTTTCTGTAACGGATTTTGGCGCTGTTGCAAACGATGGCCTCGATGATCTTGCAGCTTTCGAAGCTGCTGTAACATCAGCGGTTTCTACTGGGAAAATCATGTATATACCGGAAGGAACATTCCATCTCGGAAACATGTGGAAGGTCGGTTCTGTCAGTAGCATGATTAATGATATTACGATCATGGGTGCAGGCATCTGGCATACAAACATCCAGTTTACCAACCCTAATGTAGCATCGGGCGGCATTTCATTCCGTGTCGAAGGCAAGCTTGATTTTAGCAATATCTATATGAATTCCAAGCTGCGGTCACGCTATCACGAGGGTGCTATTTACAAGGGCTTTATGGACAATTTCGGAAAAAATTCAAAGGTACACAATGTATGGGTTGAGCACTTTGAATGCGGTTTTTGGGTAGGGGATTATGCACATACACCAGCAATTTATGCGGATGGGCTGGTGATCGAAAATAGCCGTATCCGAAATAATCTTGCTGATGGTGTCAACTTCGCTCAAGGCACAAGTAATTCGACTGTTCGCAACAGCAGCGTCCGAAATAACGGTGATGATGGTCTTGCCGTATGGACGAGTAATGTAAATGGTGCTCGCGCGGGTGTCAACAATACTTTCTCGTTTAATACGATTGAGAATAACTGGCGTGCGGCTGCTATTGCATTTTTCGGCGGGGGAGGACATAAGGCTACTAACAACTTGATCATCGACACTGTCGGCGGATCTGGTATTCGAATGAACACTGTATTCCCAGGCTACCATTTCCAGAACAATACCGGCATTTTGTTCTCGGATACAACAATTATAAACAGCGGAACTAGTAAAGACCTCTACAATGGTGAACGC
Source organism: Paenibacillus sp. FSL K6-3182 (assembly GCF_037976325.1). Taxonomy (NCBI): domain Bacteria; kingdom Bacillati; phylum Bacillota; class Bacilli; order Caryophanales; family Paenibacillaceae; genus Paenibacillus; species Paenibacillus sp. FSL K6-3182. The sequence continues at coordinate 3,660,432 of NZ_CP150265.1, read as the reverse complement.
GGAGCTATCGATTTGGAGGCATCTAACGATTCCATCAAAAACGTGACGTTTACCAACATTGATATTATCAATACCCAGCGCAGTGCTATCCAGTTTGGATATGGCGGCGGCTTTGAAAATATCGTGTTCAACAATATCAATATTAATGGTACAGGACGTGATGGAATCCTTACATCGCGGTTCACATCACCGCATCCAGGTGCGGCAATTTACACCTATACGGGGAATGGATCAGCAACGTTCAACAACCTGACGACTAGCAATATCGCTCATCCCAACACGAATTACATTCAGAATGGATTTGGTTTGATCATTCAGTAACAGATGGATCATTCAGTAACAATAAGAAATGGCTGTGTGGGGGAGTTCTTCGGAACTCTTCCACTTTTTTTATGTTTATCAAAGCTATACAACGAAAATGAGGAATCTAAAAATACATATTAAATATATACGATTTTAGAAAATGAATGTGAAAAACAAACAATTATATGAGCAATTAGTTGATAACGTCGTTATTTAGATAACACAAAGCGAATAGTTAACCAAAATGTTCATGATTTAAATAAAAATAATCGGAATAATCCAAGCATTCTATGCATTAAATGAATTACCGTTCATATTTTATATATAAAAGAAGCAATTCACTCCAGAAAGCAGGAGGTTATCGCATGAATGCCGAGCACAGTCAAGGACTTAATGCCATTTCGCAACCTGGTGAATTCACAGAGCTTGACCGTTTCATGTTCGAGTCTTGGGGTTATTTGATCATTCCTAATGTATTAACCGCTGACCAAGCACAGCAATGCCTGGAGGCATCTATTCGCCTGCATGAGAGAGAAGGGACAACCGGATGGGCTCAGGTTGGCCGAGGATTTGAAAGTGAACCTACGCTGGACCAGTTGATTGATCACCCTGCGGTACTCCCAAAAGTGAGAGCATTATATGGCGATCGTTTTATTCTTCAATCCGCTTGGTGCACGAAGCAGCCGGCATTTGGAGGAGCAGGCGGCTGGCATCAGGATGGCTCAGGAGCTTACGATTTTAATCAACTAGCTTATCCCATTCCTCTGCTGCAGCTGCGCGCTTCCTATTTGCTTACTGACCAATCGCTGCCTAGGATGGGCAACATGGAGATGATTCCAGGCAGCCATAGAGCCCAAGTTCCACTCCCGGCAGACATCCGCCGCGATAAAGGTGATTTGCCAGTAGGACATGTCATTTGCGCACCTGCCGGATCTGTATTGCTCTTCCATAACGCGGTTTGGCATCGTACATATTATCATGACGGAGATTACGACCGTTATACCGCACATTATATTTATAGTCCGCCTTGGGTTCGATTCTCCGATCGCTTTGCAAACAACAAGGACTATTTGGAGCGTACAACGCCTATGCGCCGTTATTTAGCAGGGGAATATGAGCGGCCAGACGCGCCATTTGGCGCCGGGTACCCCGCAACGGCATTTAAAGATTAGTAATGCGTAGCTTAAGCAAATATTTGAATAATGGAGGGATTTTCGAATGTTAAATGTAGCGATGATTAGCAAATGGCATGTTCATGCTGATGGGTATGCCAAACACCTGCAATCACTTGGAAACGTAAACATAACAGCAGTTTGGGATGAAATAACGGAGAGAGGGCGAACGTGGGCAGCGGAGCTCGGAGCTGCTTTTGAATCTGATTTAGATACGCTGCTTCAAAGGGCAGATGTAGATGCTGTTGTCATCGATGCCCCTACCAGCATGCACGCGGAAGTCATGGTTGCTGCTGCGCAAGCTGGAAAACATATTTTCACAGAGAAATCGATGGCGCTTACGGTAGCCGAATGCGACAAAATTACGGCTGCTGTACAAAAATCCGGCGTGAAGTTTTGTATCTCTTTTCCCGCTCGAACAAGGCCTCACCATATATTCGCTAAACAGCTTCTGGATGATGGGCTGCTTGGTGCCATTACGCTGCTGCGAATCCGAAATGGTCACGACGGAGCATTAAACAATTGGCTGCCTGAATACTGGTACGATGAGAAACAGGCAGGCGGCGGAGCTATGATGGATCTTGGTTGCCATCCGATGTATTTGGCAAGCTGGCTGCTTGGTGAGCCGAGACGAATTACATCCATGTTTAATTATTTTACGGGCCGGGCTGTTGAAGATAATGCACAATGCTCGATTGAGTTTGCTAACAACGCGGTTGCGCTGCTGGAAACTAGCCTCGTTACTTACTCGACGCCTTCTGCGTTTGAACTATACGGTACTGAAGGGACACTGATCATTTCCGGGGAAGATGTTAAATTTGCTTCCAAACATACCGATTCACCGCTCCAAGGCTGGATTTCACCTCGACAGCTTCCAAAGGAGCAGCCGCTTCCACTAACACAATGGGTGGATGGCATTCTGAACGACAAGCCGATGCCATTTGGACTCGAGGACGGAACAAAGCTGACGGAACTTCTTGAAACGGCATATATCGCACATCGCGAGAGAAGAACCGTAGATTTTAAACGGCAAGGAGGAAATTAATGAGATGCGAACAGTAAAGGTAGGTATTATCGGATGCGGTATGATTGCTGGCGGCAAACATATGCCAAGCTTAGCCAAGGTGGGTAATGTAGAGATGGTCGCATTCTGCGATCTGATCGAAGAAAGAGCACGCGAAGCAGCTGAGCAGTATGGAGTTCCCGGCGCAAAGGTTTTTACCGAATATAAGCAGTTATTAGCCATGGAGGATATTGAAGTCATTCATGTATTGACGCCAAATATTTCGCATGCTGTCATTTCAATCGATGCCATGGAAGCAGGCAAACACGTTATGTGTGAGAAGCCGATGGCCAAGACCAGTGCCGAAGCGAAAGCGATGTACGAAGCTCATGTTAGAACCGGTAAAAAGCTGACCGTTGGCTACCAGAACCGCAGCAAAGCTCAGTCGTTGCTGTTAAAAAAAATGATCGAGAATGATGAGCTTGGCGAGATCTATTATGCCAAAGCGGTTGCAACAAGGCGTAGAGGCGTTCCTACATGGGGAGTATTTCTGGATAAAGAGAAGCAAGGCGGCGGACCTTTGATCGATATTGGCACCCATTCACTGGATCTCATCCTCTGGCTGATGAACAATTATGAACCTCACAGTGTAGTAGGCAGTGTGTTCCAGAAGCTGAAGGATACTGAAAATGCAGCTAATGAATGGGGATCATGGGACCCAGAGCAGTTTGAAGTAGAAGATTCCGCTTTTGGTTATGTAAAATTCAAAAACGGTGCTGTCGTTTCAATTGAAACCAGCTGGGCACTTAATATCGCCAAATCTGAAGGATCATATTTGTGCGGTACGAAGGGCGGCGCTGATTTTCACGATGGTCTGCGCATTAACGGTGAGAGGGACGGCAGCTTATTTCTAAACGTCATCGACGTCAAAGCAACCGAGAGAGAGCAATTCCGTGGAGAAAACCTGACTGATTTCGAGTATGAAGCCAAGCAGTGGATCAGCAGTATTGTTAACGATACCGATCCGCTCGTTAAGCCTGAAGAGGCGATGGTGGTATCGGCAATTCTGGAAGCGGTATACTTATCAGCCGAAACCGGCAAAACGATCTACTTCGATTAAAGGCAGCTCATGTCACAAGTAAGAGACGGATAATCATATGAATTACAATAAAGGACGGTATCCTGAGGTCATTAGACTTCTGGATATCGTCCTTTTCAATTGATGTACCCTATATTTAAGATGAAGATTTAGTGCTTTTTGCAGAGCTGAGGCGATCAATTTGATTATCGAGTACTTTGCTGGCTTTTTCTAAAAACTGTGTAATTAGTTCCAGCTCTGCATCTGTATAGGAAGAAGCCAGCTTCACCATCTCGTTATGAAGTGGAATATACGTATTGCTGACGTCTTCTTTTTCTTCATAGAGGGGAACAATAATCACTTTGCGACGGTCATTGGGATCGTTTTGCCTGCGTACGTAACCGAATTTTTCAAGGCGGTCAATTAATGCTGTCACACTTCCTGTAGCAAGGCCAGTTAGTTTGGACAACTCACCGGCTGTGATCGGACCTTTTTCACGCAAAATATCCACAGATAAAAAATCATTATTATATAAGCCGAGAGCACCAGCTACATTTTGTTGGTACAAAACTGTTCGGCTTCCTAGTCCGCGCATACGTGCGACGAATTGTTCCTGCTTATCGGTCGCTTGCACTTGTTGCTCGCTTGACAAAGGACAAACCTCCTTTTAAGATATGGGTATCTCAGTTATCGAGATACTTTGTTATAAAGATATTAGATGAAATGAATATAATCAAGTTCATTCTATCGAAATCATTCGTACTTTGCAAAAACTTTAGTCATGATGGCTAAACAATTTTAACCCATATTTGAGATCGAAATGCTTTAAGACATAGAATAATTATTTATTATGAGGAGGATTTTTATGAAAGATACCATTTTTATTAAAGGTGCACGTGAAAACAACCTGAAAAATGTTTCCCTTTCAATTCCCAAGTACAAGCTGGTCGTTCTTACAGGTCCATCAGGATCTGGCAAATCAACTTTGGCTATGGATACACTTCAAAGAGAGTGCCAAAGGCAGTATTTGGATTCCATGGGCATGACCTCGGATTCGATAGGGAAGCCGAAGGTTGAGTCTATCGAAGGATTGTCACCTTCCATCAGCGTTGGACAGCATGTTACCAATCGAAATCCACGCTCAACAGTCGGAACAGTAACCGATATCTATACGTTTGTAAGGTTTATCTTCTCGCGACTAGGGGAGAGGATTTGCCTAGCTTGCAGCGGTCACATTGCTCCTTCATTTGAGCCCAAAGGTGCAATGGCTGATGAAGATGAGGAAATGGATCATCAAATGATAGGATGTCCTCACTGCGGAGCAGCGCTTGAGCAGCTAGGAATGTCGCACTTTTCCTTCAACAAGCCAGAAGGAGCCTGCGGAGCTTGCAGTGGACTTGGACATGTGGCAAGCATTAATGAAGCAGCCGTTTTCAATTCGGAGCTCAGTTTGCGCGATGGGGGAGTGGCTTCTTTGAACGGGGTTCATCGCGATATTCAAATTCGTATTTTGATGGCGGCAGGAAAGCATTACGGCTTTGCATTTGATCCGGATCAGCCTTTAAAGGATTTCGGAGAGATACAGCGCGATTTGTTATATTATGGTGTCGAGAGTGAAGCCTTCAAGCGGCATTATCCAAATGTGAAGCCTGTCCAAGGTACAAAATTCGAAGGGGTCATCCCTGGTTTATGGCGGCGTTACAAAGAAAAAGAAGGAGAAACAGGCACTGCGGAAAAAGAGGGAAGTTTTTTTCATGAACAGCTTTGCCCGGAATGCCTAGGCGCACGCCTTAAGAAAGAGGTTCGTCTCGTTCAAGTAGCTGGCTCAACCATCTCAGACGTATCGGAATGGTCGCTCAGTGATGTATTTAAGTGGACCGAGGAATTACAAGAGACGCTTCCGCCTGAAGGTCATTATCTGCTCGAACCCATTCTGCACGATATGCCTACTAGGCTAAAACGAATCATTGATGTTGGCCTAGGTTATCTTTCCCTGAATCGGCAAACCGTTTCGCTATCCGGCGGCGAAGCACAGCGGCTGCGGCTCGCATCGCTGCTCGGTTCTGGCCTCACCGGAGTACTTTATATTTTGGATGAACCGACCACGGGTCTCCATCCCCGTGATACATCCGGTCTCATACGAGTACTTCAGCAGCTTCGTGATTTAGGCAATACAGTACTCGTAATCGAGCACGATGTTGAAATGATGCGTGCAGCAGACCATATCATCGATATAGGTCCTGGCGCTGGGTTGCACGGTGGAACCGTCGTAGGCGAAGGAAGTCTGGAGGATCTAATGTCGAGTACGCTTTCGGTTACAGGCGCTTATTTGAGAGAAGAGAATGGCTCAACTCCTGTACGCGTTCGCAGGACAGGCAACGGTCAATTTATTACAATCGAGCAGGCTAAACTCCGTAATGTTGAAATTCCAACTGTAGCCTTCCCGCTTGGCTGTCTCGTTTCCGTTACTGGTGTATCTGGCTCCGGCAAATCCACGCTAGTTTTTGATATCCTTGCACAAGGAAGTCAGAAGGAGTTGGAGCGAATAGGGTGCAAGGAAATTACGGGCTTAGAGCATGTCGGCAATGTCGTTATATTTGACCAGACACCCATGGGAAGAGTGCAGCGCTCCAACGTAGCAACATATACAGATGTGTTTACGCAGCTGCGCCAGTTGTTCGCTAGTTTGCCAGAAGCTAAAAAAAGAAAACTGACAACCAAACATTTCTCATTTAACACTTCTGGTGGCCGATGTGAGACATGTCAGGGGTTAGGCGTGCTTTCCGTTGATATGAACTTCCTGCCTGATCTGGAGGTAAAATGTCCTGACTGCAAAGGAAAACGATTTACGGATGAGGTTTTGCAGGTTCAGTATGAAGGATGCTCTATATCGGATTTGCTGAATATGTCTGTACAGGAAAGCCTAGCTATTCTCAAAAAAGAAACTAAAATAACAGGTATAATCGAGATGCTTTGTGAAGTCGGACTAGGCTACTTGAAATGGGGTCAATCGGTCAAAACGTTATCTGGCGGCGAAGGACAGCGGATCAGACTGGCGAAAGAGCTGAGCAAGCCTTCCAAAAACCATACGCTCTACCTGCTGGATGAACCGACGACAGGCCTCCATCCATCTGACATTAAGCAGCTCCATACTTTACTCAGTAAGCTGGTTGATACAGGCAATACGGTCATCGTTGTTGAGCATAGTCTGGAACTGATACGAGAATCCGATTGGGTTATCGATATCGGCCCAGAAGGGGGCGCAGCCGGCGGCACATTAGTAGCAGAAGGCACTCCTGAACGTGTAGCGGAAGTAGCAGAGTCCTATACGGGTATGTTCTTAAAGGAAATGTTGGCTAAAAGGCAGTAATTATAGCTTGCCAATCTATCGCTAAATCAATACGTAGTGCAGGTACTGTCATACTGGCAGTACCTTTTTTGTCAAGTATTCCAAATGGAGAGGAAAATTCAATTTCTTTTATAACGAATCACTAATTTATGGTAAATTACAGTAGTGCAACATGTAAACAAAGGAGGAGATCGCCGTTTCTAATGCTCTAAATAAACATAATGAATATCCAATGGCAAGCATTCCAGCTGGAGAAATTGAATTAAGAGATGACCGGACGAAGCGAAAATGGAAGTCTGAAATTAAACCCTTTTATCTTTCACCTTATCCCGTAACGATGGAATTGTATTTAGCTGTAACCAAAAAATCTCCTCTTTCTTTGAGTAGTGATCAAAAACCAGTGGTCAATATCTCTTGGAATGAAGCCATCTATTTTTGTAATTTATTGTCCCTGAATGCAGGATTAACGGAGTGTTATTCATTCAGTCAGGATGGAGATCATGTTGAATGTGATTGGGAATCTAATGGCTATCGCCTTCCGACAGAGGCGGAATGGCAATATGCGTGTAAAGCAGGAACAGCTGGCTATCAATACGGAGAGATCGATAAAATCGCTTGGTACAATGGAAATTCGGGAGACAGCATTCACGAAGTAGGTAAAAAAGAACCCAACGCATGGGGCTTATATGATATGTTAGGAAACGTATGGGAATGGTGCTGGGATTTATATGATGAGCAGGTATATGGCTCATATCGCATTTTTCGGGGCGGCAGCTGGGCTGAAGAAGCGAGAGGCTGCGGAGCCACTTGTCGTCGTCGCAGTCATCCGTCATTTTGTATTGACGACCTTGGGTTTCGCCTTGCCAAATCATGTTAACGAGTTGATAATAACCGCGGAGGTATACCTCCGCGGTTATTTCTAATTCCTATTAAGCTATTTGCAATTCATAAGCTCACGCAGCGCATCTGCAAATTTGGAGATTCCTAAACCAATTTCAGCTTCTTTTGCTCGAGCAAAAGTAAATCTTACGAAACCAGAATCCGATCCGTACACACTTCCAGGAACAAAAACAATCCCTCTTTTTATGGATTCCTCCAGCAGCTTTCCATCGTGAACATCCGGAACTAGCTTACACCATAGATGAAGACCACCTTGTGGGGCAGTGAACGTAACCAATCCTGGAAGTTCCTTCTGCAATGCTTCAATAAGTAAATCTCGTTTATATTGGAGCTGCATTCGCAAGCGGTCAAGATGAGGTTCAAAATAATTGGACTTCAAAAATTGTGCCGCTACCTGCTGCGGTATAACGCTAAGTCCAAAATCCATTTGCTGCCTTGCGTCAGCAAGCCTTTCCACAATGGAGTTAGGGGCAACCATCCAACCAATTCGCATGCCAGATGCAGCTATTTTGGAAAAAGAACCGATATAGAGGACAGACCCAATTGAATCCATTGATTTCAGCGGTGAAGGCGGTGAACCTTCATAGTCCGTTAAGCTAAATGGATCATCCTCGACAATAGGCAGCGCCAACTCGCTTGCAACGTCAAGCAGCTGTTTGCGACGTTCAGCACCGAACACTGTACCTGTTGGGTTCTGATAGTTCGGGTTCATGAACACCATTTTGATCCGATGTTTTTTGTATAAGGCTCGAATGTCCTCTGGACATACCCCTTGACTGTCAACAGGAAGACGGAACAATCTAAGCCCCGCTGATTGAAACATAGGCAGAGAATAGCAGTAGGAAGGATCTTCAATCGCAACTGCGTCGCCAGGCGACAACAAACACTGGGTTATTAAATATAACGATTGCTGAGATCCCGATGTGATCAAAATCGATGATTCCGTTGTCTTAATACCTCGATGTTGATCAAGATAGGATACCAACGCTTGTCTAAGCGGAATATACCCTTGAGGATTATCATAACCCAAATATGAAGTGTATTTATTCTCACTCATCAACGTTGTAATTTCATCATTAGGAGCCAAATCAGCCGACAGCTCGCCGCTAGCAAAATCGATGAGAGAGGGGTTTTGATTGAGCGCTTCACGAATTCTTCGCATAAAGGGTAAGTTAGGTAGAAAGCTGCCGCCTTCAGCGTACCGACTCCAATTTGGCGTGTGCCTCGGAGTGGCTCCCCATTTTGTTTTGGATACACGCGTTCCACTGCCTGTCTGACTTTCAATAATCCCCATCGATCGAAGCTCGGCAAAAGCCAAAATGACTGTACTGCGGTTGACGCCCAGTTGTTCAGCCAATTTTCTCTCCGATGGAAGCAAGCTGCCAGGAGGGAATTCACCGTAGGAAATCCGTCTTTCTAGATGATCGGTAATTTGTTTATATATAGGAATTTTACTTTTCCTCTCAAGTTCCCACATCAGGTTCACATCCCTTGCTTGTAAATAAAACATTATAGTCATGATTATCATACCACTGATTTTCAAACTGAAAGAGGATGTTTTCAACCTAACTATGACAGTTAAATGAAAACCAATCGAATTGGATGGTAGTAATTCATCCGATTTGGATGGTTCGTTTTTTCGCTTTTTATTTTATGATAAACGTTAATTCACATTTCAATGAACTGCACGTATTAGGGATCAAAAATATACTGCTAACATATAGGGGGAAATCATATGCAAGTACCTATCGGCGTATGGATCGTATCTTTTATAATCGTAGCCATTCTTTCATGGATTACATTCTGGATCACGAACAAAGCGTATTCAAGACGTTGGGAAGATCATGATGACAGCAACCTAAATAATTAAACAAAAAAGAGTGTGAGTTACAACAACAAATAGCTCAGGAAATGGAAATCAGTAACGACAAAAGCTTTGTTGTTACTGGTTTTTTTGCGTTCATCTGCGTATTTTCTTAAGATAAAAAGTGAAAGGGTATATAATCAATCATTACTTGCATTTTGCAAATAATTGCGCTATAAATAGATCAAGAGGTGAAACAAGTGGAGAACACAAGAGAGATGTTTCAAATAATGACTCGCCGGTTTGGGCTTCTGGATAAAAATTGTTGCACAGCGGGCGGAGTGGGTATCTCATTAATTCAAAGCCATATTATTTATGAGATCGATCGAAAACATAATCCATCTATTCAGCAGGTGGCGGATTCACTATCCATAGACATCACGACGTTTAGCCGCCAAGTTCAAAGCCTTGTGAAGTTAGGATTGGTGAAGAAAACACAACTTCCTGAAGACCGGAGAATCAATATTTTAACGTTAACGACTGAAGGCAAGTACATTTCAACAGTCATTGATGGCCAAATGAATGACTATTTAAAAGAGGTCTTTTCGCATATGTCTGAATTTGAACAAGACATGGTCATAAACTCGATAAAATTGCTTAACGACAGCATGGCAAAATCGAAAGTATGTTGTACAACACTGGGATAATTATTTATCCCTTTAAAAATCATTAATACTTGCAATTTGCAAATAATATCGAGGAGGAAATAAAATGATGAAAAGTATTCCTGTTAACCAAATTAGCTGCTGTGAGGTACATGACAACGAAAAAAGCAATTTGCCAATTGCAATTATAGGAGCTGGACCGGTAGGTCTTGCGGCAGCTGCACATTTAAGTTTAAAAGGAGAGTCATTTTTACTTTTAGAAGCTGGTTGCGATATCGGAGCAAATATTAAAAAATGGGAGCATGTAAGACTCTTTTCCCCATGGGAATATAACATCGATAAAGCAGCTAAACAATTGTTGCTTTTGACCAACTGGATCGCACCAAAAAATACGGATATTCCAACAGGGAAAGAACTCGTAGAACAATATTTAAAGCCTCTGTCAGAGCTCTCTGAAATAAGTCCGTCTATTCATTTGAATACGAAGGTGACTGCCATTAGCCGTAAGGGTTTAAATAAAGTCAAAACGAACGGTCGTGATGATCTGCCTTTTGCCATTCACGCCACCCAAAATGGCAGCCAACATCTTTTTGAAGCAAGAGCGGTTATTGATGCAACAGGTACATGGTCAAATCCAAACCCGCTTCGTTCGGATGGTGTGTTCTTATTAGAAGAAAAAGCGCTTAGCAATCAAATATATTATGGCATCCCAGATTTGCTCGGAAAGGATGAAGAACGTTACCGCGGAAAAAAAGTCCTTGTCGTTGGAAGTGGTCATTCCGCCATTAATACACTTTTGGAACTTGGCGAGCTTCAAAAGCAAACAAACGAGACTGAAATTGTATGGGCAATACGAAAACATCATCTTGTGGATGTTTATGGCGGACGTGAGTTAGATGGATTACCGGCAAGGGGAGAACTCGGAAATCGAATTCAAAAATTAGTTGAATCGGGAATTTTGAAAGTGATGACCTCGTTTTATATTGGTGAATTAAAACAGAGTAACGGGAAAATTCATGTTATCGGTACGGTTGGATCAGAGAAAGCTTATATTGACGGTGTTGACGAGATCGTATGCAACACGGGCTCACGTCCTGATTTATCATTTGTCCGTGAGGTAAGAGTGATGACGGACCCGAATCTTGAAAGTGCATATGAGTTAGCGCCACTAATCGATCCAAACGTTCATAGCTGCGGTACAGTTAGACCTCATGGTGAACTCGAATTACGTCAACCTGAGAAAGATTTTTACATTGTCGGTGCCAAAAGCTATGGAAGAGCACCGACCTTCTTAATGACAACCGGCTATGAGCAAGTTAGATCGATTGTAGCCGCTTTAGTGGGGGATATGGAGTCTGCTCGTAAAGTAGAGCTGGAATTGCCGGAGACAGGTGTTTGTAGCATTGGTGTCGGCGGCGGAGACAGTTGCTGTGGACCAGTTCAAGTGGAAAAATAATATACGATATTTCAGCAAGAGTATGAGCAACGTTCTACTTCAAACAACCTAAAACAAAGGGCATTTATTCAATCTAATGCCCTTTGTTTTGTTTATTTAGGAAGAAGGGGCGACTATGAATGGTTATAAACACTCGAAATTTTCACATCTCATCATATTCGCCATTGATTATATAAGTAATTAGTTATATAATTATGAAATGAAAAGAAGCCAACGGGATAAAACAGAGGGAGGTACTTCATATGGAGCAAAAGATACAGGAAATGGCCGAGGCTTATAAATTATTAGCCGATAAAACGCGGTTAACCATCGTAGCACTGCTCAAAGAAAAGGAACTATGTGTATGTGATATCACTGACATTATCGGGATGTCTCAGCCAAATGCCAGCCAGCATCTACGAAAACTAAAATCAGCCGGACTTCTAAATGAAAAGAAAAAAGGGCAGTGGGTATATTACTCCCTTAATCCGGATGCGGAAGCCTATGTTCAGTGCGTGTATCCATATCTGCCTTCCATGAAAGAAAAAATAGCAGGCTTAAAAAATAACAGCTGTGATACACAGGGGGAAGCATGACACTTATTGCCATTTTAATCTTTTTACTTACGCTCACGTTTGTAATCTGGCAACCAAAAGGACTAAGTATTGGTTGGTCGGCAGCTGCCGGTGCTATTCTGGCTCTCTTGTTTGGCGTCGTAAGCTTTGCTGATGTTAGTACGGTTACGGGTATTGTTTGGAATGCTACGCTTGCCTTTGTAGCCATTATCGTAATATCGCTTCTTTTAGATGAAATCGGCTTTTTTGAATGGGCGGCGCTTCACATGGCGCGGCTCGCACAAGGCAATGGAAAGCTTATGTTTGTTTATGTTGTTCTTCTTGGTGCAGCAGTATCGGCATTCTTTGCCAATGACGGCGCCGCGCTTATATTAACACCTATTGTGCTTGCGATGGTGCGTGCACTCAAATTTGATCAGAAAATGATTTTGCCTTTCATTATGGCCAGCGGTTTTATCGCAGATACGACTTCGCTCCCTTTTGTAATCAGCAACCTCGTAAATATCGTTTCCGTTGATTTTTTTGGAATCGGCTTTATCGAGTATGCTAGCCGGATGATTATTCCGAACTTTTTTTCGCTGCTGGCAAGCCTTCTGGTCTTGTTTTTGTTCTTCCGTAAAAGCATCCCTGGTCACTACGATTTAAAACAGCTCAAGAAGCCGTCTGAAGCCATAAAAGATAAGAAGCTGTTCCAAATTTCGTGGGTAATCTTAGCTATGTTACTTCTCTCATACCTAGTAATTCAATACATTCATGTTCCAATTTCCGTCATAGCAGGCGTCGCTGCAATCTTGTTTATTTTAGCTGCTCGCCGCAGCCCGGCTATTCAAACTTGGAAGCTGGTCAAGGGCGCTCCTTGGGCAGTTGTCATCTTCTCCATTGGCATGTACGTGGTTGTTTACGGACTTCGTAATGTGGGACTGACAGATGAACTAGGAAAAGTCATTCAAGCCATCGCCGACAAGGGACTATTCATCTCCACTATCGGTATGGGATTCCTTGCTGCGATATTGTCTTCGGTCATGAACAATATGCCAACCGTGATGATCGATGCACTAGCCATAAAAGGAACAGCAACGCAAGGCGTCATTCGTGAATCTTTGGTGTATGCCAACGTTATCGGCAGTAATTTGGGACCTAAGATGACACCCATCGGATCGCTCGCGACACTTTTGTGGCTGCACGTATTATCACGTAAGGGTGTAAAAATCACATGGGGAAATTATTTTAAAACGGGTATCATTCTCACGATCCCAACGCTCTTTATCACATTAACAGGGTTGTATTTGTGGCTGCATTTCATCCATACAACAAGCATTAATGTATGGGTGTTAATTGCTGTAATTACCGCAATATTGGTTCTAATCGCCATATGGATAAATGCTTGGATTAGCTCGAAAATGGGCAAAACGAAATTTCAAGAAGAGATAGTAAAAGTTAATTCGAGAATATAGGAGGACGATAATAATGAACAACAAACCACTCGTTTATTTTTTGTGTACTGGAAACTCTTGCAGAAGCCAAATCGCCGATGGATTTTTAAAGGCAATGGGCAGCGGCAAATATGAAGTGAAGAGTGCTGGTCTAGAAGCTCATGGCTTGAATCCCCGTGCGGTTCAAACCATGAAAGAAGCAGGCATCGATATCTCCAATCACACTTCGGATGTCATTGATCCTGAAATTTTGAAACAAGCAGATTACATCATCACGCTTTGCGGTCATGCTAACGATAACTGTCCGGTTGTAAGTAACGACAAAGCGCAAAGATGGCATTGGGGCTTCGACGACCCCGCAAAAGCGACAGGTACAGAAGAAGAAATCAATACTACATTCGCAGAGGTCCGCGATTCGATAAAAAATCGTATTGAGTTGTTTGTGAAGGAAGGGAAGTAATAAACAGAAATAGTTATGTACTTACGAATATATTCGAGGATTTAGGAACTGTTTTTGTGCCATTTATAACTATACTACAAAAGAAGCAAGCCCTCAGGGCTTGCTTCTTTATCATTTAAAATTGCTAATTATTTGGTCTTGCTGAATTTCATCATCTCTAATGATACCTACTCCTGCGTATAAGATATAAATAATGCCGCCAACGAAGCATGCACATAAAGTTAAGAAGGAAATCATATGTTGTCATCCTTTCTAATCGTGATTACAACAATCGTACAGTGCCCCTCAAACCTTGTGACCCTCCAATCCAATCTGATATCTCCCATCCAATAAAATTCAACTGACGGTAGTTATTGATAGCTTGACAAAAAATGAAGCTCCTCTTACTATAATATTATCTCGATTATCAAGATACTTATAACTATAATTATATTTAATCAAGACAATCTGTCGTCGAGATAAACAAAAAGAGTGGCAATTACATTGTCAATTGAACAAAGTGGAGGGAACGAGAAACAATGGAAATGGCAAAAGGAAATAAAGTAGGTGTAATCATTGCAGCACTTCTGCTGGCTACACTGATGGCATCAATGGATAACACCATATTAGCAACAGCGATGGGGACAATCGTAGGGGATCTTGGCGGGTTTGACAAATTAATGTGGGTGACCTCTGCTTATATGATCGCAGAGATGGCTGGCATGCCGATATTTGGTAAGTTATCTGATATGTATGGCCGCAAGCGTTTCTTTGTTTTCGGAATTATCGTATTCATGATCGGTTCTGCTTTATGCGGTACAGCGGAATCTATTGTACAGCTAAGTATTTATCGCGCGATACAGGGTATTGGCGGCGGAGCACTTGTACCCATTGCATTCACAATTATGTTTGATGTGGTAGCACCTGAGAAACGTGGGAAGATAGGCGGATTATTTGGTGCTGCGTATGGTATTTCCAGCATTTTCGGACCTCTAATTGGCGCTTATATTGCAGATTATGTTCATTGGTCCTGGATTTTCTACATCAATTTACCAATAGGAATTATTGCATTTGTAATGATTGCTTATTTTTACAAAGAGTCTGTTGAGCATTCTAAACAAAAAATCGACTACATGGGCGCTATTACGCTCGTAACCTCAATTCTTTGTCTCATGTTTGCGCTGGAGCTAGGAGGTAAAAAATACGATTGGGACTCCTTTACGATAATAGGTTTGTTTTTAGCTTTTGTCGTATTATTGGTCACGTTTATCTTTATTGAACGCCGCGCAGAAGAACCGATTATCACCTTCAGCATGTTCAAAAATCGGCTTTATTCAACGAGCAATTTAATGGCTATTTTTAGCGGCGCAGCATTTATAACAGCTTCCGTCTACATCCCAATCTACGTTCAAGGGGTACTTGGAGGCTCAGCTACAAACTCGGGGCTCGTGTTGCTTCCTATGATGGTCGGATCTGTTGTCACTGCTGCTGGCGGCGGTATTCTGCTCTCCAAGTTTAGTTATCGCTCCATTATGATTTCGACATTGTTTCTGCTAGTGGGCGGCATGGCTCTACTGACTACTTTAACACCCGATTCATCCCGATTTACGGTTACAATCTTTATGATTTTAGTTGGTCTTGGCATCGGCTCATCGTTTTCTGTTCTAAGCAATTCCGCAATACATGGATTTACTGCTAGGCAGCGAGGCTCTGCAAGCTCTACACTTAGCTTCACTCGGGAACTGGGAATGACGCTTGGAATTACGGTATTTGGCATTATTCAAAGTCACTTATTTGCAAATAAGCTTTCTTCATCGTTCGGCAGCGGCGGTCAAACGTCGGAGTTCATTGATCTAAGTGATCCAAGTAAAATTTTGACACCTGAGACAAGGGAGAGCATTCCTTCTCAGATTCTTGATAAAATAACTGAAGCACTGTCCTCGTCACTCGTTCATACTTTTGCTTGGGCCATCATTCCATCCGTCATTGCTCTTTTAGCTGCCTTTGCTATGAGCAAGGAGAAGTTTGATCCAGCTTCCGAGCTAGAAGAATATTCAGCATCTCATTAAAAAATAAACCTCGCTATTCGTAGCGAGGTTTTTCTTATGTACATTAAACTTTTCCAAATAAATCTCTAATGACGCTTGCGTCAAGCTCATTCGTTATTTTATAAGAATTAGCAGCATTTTTTGAAGCATTATTTTCAAATACATCTAAAAATGATAGTCATAATGTGTAATAACCAAGAGCCTACTTAATTACATAATAATATTTCACAACTTGACATATTAGCGACTTCGTAGGTATTATAGACACAATAAGTCTGTAATTGAGGTGAGAACATGAAATTTTCCAAAGCAACCAATTATGCACTTCACACCATGCTCATGCTTGTTGAAGCTTCTAATTTGAAGCCCATAGGTGTCAAGCAGCTGGCGGAATCCCAAAACGTTTCACCTACTTATCTTTCCAAAATTTTAACGAGACTCGTCAAAGCAGGGATGATTGAATCCGTTTCTGGGGCAAACGGAGGTTACCGGCTATCACGCAAAAAGGACGACATTACGTTTTTGGATATTATCCACGCTATTGAAGGAACAACATCATTATTTGAATGTGATTTTGTTCATGGTGAAGAATGCTTGATTCAAGCTGCAATGAAAGAAGCGGAAGAGAAGATGGAACAACATCTGAAACAAACGAAATTAGCTGACATTGCAAAAAAACAAACCAAACTTGAAGGTTAAGAACATTATTTCAGAAAAAGGAGAAGTACAATTCATTTCGTATAAAATCCTTTTTTTATACAATTGTAGACATAACGAATCTTTAATATCGTATTTAAACATGATAATATGC
This sequence comes from Paenibacillus sp. FSL K6-3182, assembly GCF_037976325.1. Lineage (NCBI taxonomy): Bacteria > Bacillati > Bacillota > Bacilli > Caryophanales > Paenibacillaceae > Paenibacillus > Paenibacillus sp. FSL K6-3182. The sequence goes on along the minus strand of NZ_CP150265.1, from coordinate 3,643,417 downwards.
GTTTTTTCGCATTATTATAGATATAAAGAGTCTTTAATATCCCATTAGTAGGAGATGAGCTGCATGAATTATGATTGTGCCGTTATTGGCGGAGGACCAGCAGGGTTAAATGCCGCACTTATGCTTGGCAGGGCAAGGAGAAGCGTTGCTTTGATCGACAACAATCGTCCAAGAAATGCTGTTACTCATTCATCGCATGGCTTTATAACAAGGGATGGCGTTACACCTGCTGAGTTTCGCCGCATTGCTTATGAAGAGGTGCTGAGTTATCCAACAGTCGATCATAGGCAAGCTGAGGTGATTTCTGTCAGCAAAATTGAAGCCGGATTTGAGCTTATTGATTCATCTGGATTTCGCATTCATACACGTAAATTGATCTTGGCAACAGGAGTAAAAGAAATATTTCCCGAGATCGAAGGCTTTTACCCGCTTTATGGAAAAAGCTTGTTTAATTGCCCATATTGCGACGGCTGGGAGCTGCGTGATCAGCCGCTTGTCGTTGTTTCGGAATATCCGACTGTTTTTCATACAGCGAAGCTGCTTCTCAATTGGAGCAAGGATTTAGTTGTCTGTACAAACGGGAATGAAACCCTGTCTAACGAACAAAAAAAACAGCTTCAACGAAACGGGATCGTCATCATGGAGCAGCCCATTGCAGCATTCGTCGGACAAAATGGGAAGCTTGAGCATGTTCGTTTCTCAGATGGAACTACCATCGAAAGAGCTGGTGGTTTCGTTACTCCTAAGTTTATTTCAAGCACGCGGTTCGGAGAACAATTGGGCTGTGATAAAACGGAGTTGGGAGGAATTCAAACGGATGGAAAGGGGAAAACCTCAATACCCGGTCTTTATATCGCTGGTGATGCTTCCTACTTCATGCCATCCCAATTGGTTTTTGCAGCGGCAGACGGCAGTCGAATAGCGATGAGCGTAAACTTGGAGCTGGCAGAGGAAGACTTCATTTAACGAAACATAAATGCAGTCACAATACGAAAGGACTCACAGTAAATAATAAATAGAGGCAAGGTGTGCAAATATAAGAAAAACATTCGTTTCGCAATGGAGGATTCAGATGACTACAAAAATTAAAATGACTCATACGTTTAATGCTCCTCGTGACCTTGTTTTTAAGGCTTTTTCAGAATCAGAACATTTATTGAATTGGTGGGGACCAAAAGGATGGGCTTTTGATATTAAAAAATTCGATCTCCGCCCAGGTGGTTTATTTCATTACAAACAGACCGCACCAGACGGAACCGAGATGTGGGTCAAGTTTATCTATCATGAAGTTAATTCACCTGAGAAAATTGTATATACCAATTCCTTTTCTGATGAGAAAGGTAACACCGTGCGTGCACCCTTTGACGCTAATTGGCCTCTTGAATTTTCAGTCACTATTATTTTCAGTGAAGATGGAGACAAAACCATTCTTACTATGGAAGGGGAAGCAGTATCTCCAACTGAAGAGGAAGCCAAAACGCTTGAAGCATCACAAGATATGGTTCGCGAAGGATATGAAGTGACGTTTAATCAACTGGCAGATTACTTATTAATGGTATAAACCAACTAGTTAAAGTGATACAAAAAAACTCTTAACGACAAAGGTTAGTTTGATCTCACATTGTTGATGATCAACCTAACCTTTGTTGTTTTTTTGTTAGAAGGGCTCAAATGGAACGGGGGCGAGCCTTTTTGCGTAATGTATCTCAGTACTTTGCACTTCATGTCCAACTTGATATTCTCGCTACATATTTTTACCAAAAAATTGTTGAACCACCAACAATCGTGTAAAATATAACTTATTTGCTCGACGCATATCGTTCCAAATTCCTCGGAGGAAGTGAGTAAACATAATATTTTAGTCTTATGTACTTCAGGAAACTATACTAGGGCTTCAAATCAGTTATTTTATTACATTTCCCAGTCATTTTATTTTAACTATAAGTCGAGGTTATGCGTCGTATGAATGATAAGTATACAGCTCAAGCAGATACTTGGTACCAGCTTGCAGAGCAAAAGGCAGCCCAGTATTTTGAAACATTGAACGAACAAGTGAAGAATAAAACTTATGTAACCACACTAACCGAAGATATTCAATTGTGGAAAAAGAACCATATCCAACATTATTCATTGTTATCCTTTTTTTCGAGAGGAAAGAAAAAACCGGATTCTCGGGATTATCATAGATATATATGGTGGCTGAATTATTCAGGAAAACTTGATGATTATTTGGATCGAAGCGTTTCCTATATTTATATGAGGGATTTAGGAAAAGCTTTAGATGCTCCAGAGACACAAATGAGAATTCAACGAGTGATTGCTGACGTCAAAAGCCACTTTATTCAACCCTCAACAACAAACGGGGGAGAGCAGCCTGATTTTATGACCTTGGCGGGGCTGTATCGGTGGGCTCAGAAGGAAGGCATAGAAAACGGCATAATTTGGGTAATAAATAAACTGAAATCCGTTTCCTCTAATATCCCAAAGGAAATGAATTCCGAGCATGCGGTGCGCAAGCTGATCAAAATTATTATTGGCGTAATGCTGCATGTAATTGAAGAAATGGATGATCAAGTATTGCCTGCTGAACGTGCCCGGAGACTAGACGAAGCCATCAGACTTGGTTACTCCTATGGGCTAACCTATCCTTTTATTGACGATCTGCTTGATTCTGGTGTCCTAAAGGCAGAGGAGAAAGAACAATATTCCAATATGATCCGTACTTCGCTTCTAAGCGGATCTGTTCCACAATTAGGTGAATGGTCCGGCAATAACTTTAAATTTGTCCAATACGTACACGCGGAGCTTAGTGACGCTTTTGAGTATATTAAAAAATATCAGCGACCTGAAACACAACAAACCTTTTTCGAGCAATCCTACGTGTTTTTTCATTCTCAGGATTTGGACCGTGTCAAGGACCTATCGAATGTATATTACTCTAACAAAGAGCTTTACCTGCCTATCATTTTAAAATCCTCATCTTCAAGGCTTATCGTCCGTTCTGTCATTAGTGCTCCTTTGGACGAAGGCTTTGATAATCGAACATTTTATTATGGCATTTATAACCAGCTGGCAGATGATTTAGCAGATATGTTTGATGATATGAAAGACGGGGCGGTAACACCCTATACCTATTATTTCAAATACCATGAGCAGCGCTCAGATCTAATCAATCCCTTTGAGTTATACTGGTCCGTCATCTCTTATTTAATTCACAACGTATACGACTCCGATGCCAAAACCCGAGAAGTGATTCTTGATCGTGCCTTCAATGGTCTAAAAAGGTTGAAAGAACGTATAGGTACTGAGAAATACAACGAAATTATGGCGGTGTTTGCTTCAGGAGATCCACATTTTAATCGTCTTATCCAACATGTGGTTCAAAAAGCAGATGATGTGGATTTCTTCGATAAACTGCTCCGGGATCAGATGGTAACGGTTTTAAAAAGCAATCGCAGTGAAAAGGAACAATTCCTTTCAACTGTCAAAACTGCTCGCGAGCAAATCAACAATCTATTGCCGATTCACAAAAGTAATGAAATACCTCCAATGAGAGAGCTGCTTATTGATGCTGCAAACTACAGTCTTGAGGGAGATGGCAAACGATTACGGCCAATATTGGCTTGGGTCATGGGTATAAATGAGTATGGACTGCATGCTTCCGCGATCGTGCCGCTTCTAAAATCATTAGAGTATATGCATACCGCGTCTTTAATCTTCGATGATCTCCCAACGCAGGATAATGCCTCTACTCGCAGAGGGCGACCTACGCTGCACCAGGTGCATAATAGTGCCACCGCGGAATTAACCGGCCTATTTCTTACCCAGAAGGCGATTGAAGAGCAATCATCCCTTGAACAGTTTGACCCTAAAACCGTGCTTGCTTTAATGCAATATTCGTCCCAAAGAGCTGGAGATATGTGCATGGGGCAGGCGATGGATTTGCATTCCAAAGGAAAAGCATTAACATTGGAGCAGCTAGATATGATGTGCTTTTACAAAACCGGAATTGCATTTGAAGCTTCACTTGTAATGCCTGCTATTCTCGCTCAGGTAAAGTCGTCAGAAATTGCGATTTTGAAAAAATACGCCTATCATGCGGGCATAGCCTTTCAAATTAAAGATGATTTGCTTGATTCGGAAGGAGATTTAAATTTACTCGGTAAACCTATTGGCCAGGATGTGGAGAACAACAACTCGACTTTTGTAACCATCCTTGGTCTAGATGGAGCTAGAAAAGAGATGTGGGAACACTTCTGCCTTGCAATGGAAGCATTGAAGGAGATGCCACGTAATCCAGCTTTTCTGAAGCAACTGCTGAATTATATTATAAGCAGGGATTATTAAATTACATTCGTACGTCTTGAAGAAGATTCGAGCAATCATGTTAGATAGTGCAATAATTTGAATAAGCTAACAGCAGTCCATCGGTGACATAGGGTCACTGTTGGACTGCTGTTACTTTTTAATGGTGTTTGAAGCAGTCAGCAAAAGTTGATGAGAATGAAGGGGAGAAGTAAAGTGAGCGAGGTTAATATGACTAATTACCAATTCATAAGTGACTATAAAGACATTTCAACCTACAAAGAAAGCTTTAATGAATTGGCTAAAATGGTATTTGGGCTTGATTTCGAAAAATGGTATGAAAAAGAGGGCTGGAACGAAAATTATATATGTTATTCCTTTCTCGATAAAGGTAAAGTCATTGCCAATGCCTCAGCAAGCAAAATGACGGTTATATGTAACAGTGAAGAGTATAAAGCCATTCAAATCGGTACCGTTATGACGCATCCCGACTTTCGAAATCAAGGATTATCAGGCAAACTGATGAACCATATTATCGAGAAATATGAACAAGAATATGACTTTATCTACTTGTTCGCTAATGACTCGGTTCTAGACTATTATCCTAGATTTGGGTTTAGAAAAACGCAAGAAAGTAGTTTTACTTTAAACATTTTAGGTTTAGAATTAAAACCAGAAGCAATCCGTTCCTACCGCAAGCTACATACGAATAACGCCAATGATTATCGGTTGATGGAGCAGTTTGCTAAGGAAAGAATACCTGTATCCCCTATAATAGGTGTGAAAAACAATGAACATCTATTGCTGTTTTATTTTATCTTAGCATTCAATGATGCGATTTATTATGTCGAGGAAGTTGATGCCATTGTTATTTTTAAGCATGAGGATAAACAACTTCATCTTTATGATGTCATCAGTGTTCAAAAAGTTGATTATGATGTTATTTTGAACAGCCTTGTTACTGCCGATACGGAGATTATTCATTTTCACTTTATACCCGATTACGATAATGAAAACATTCATGTCGAGTTATTAGCACAGAGTGAGGACACATTGTTTGTTCGTCCTTCATTTGAAGATAGAGCAGAACATATTTTGTTTCCATTAACTTCTCATTCATAATGAAACACTTTTTTCAAACATTATCAGTACAAGGTAAATATCATGCTCTACATCCTGCAGGAACAGCGTAGGCTATCGTCTTCCATGTCAATCGTACAGGTCGTTTTGTCTTCTTGAGAATACAATATGTTGTATTCCAAAACAGGAAGGAGATAATTCTGTGAACCGTAACGATTATAATAACATGAGTAATAACATGAACATGGGTAGTAATATGGGCAGTAACATGGGTATGGTAGAAGGTGCGAATTCGGCTAACTTTTGTCCAGATTGTCCAACACAAACGATTTATGATCCTCCAATTACGCAATATGAGGACATCTACCATCCGCAGCTTGTAAATGTTATTCAAAATATTGAAACGGTGAAGAAGCATCATTGTTGTCCTGTCTATCAGCATTATTACACGCAATCTGAGAAAAATGTCATGGTTTCAGGCTTAAAACGCAGAAAACGTGCTAAAATATCTTCCAAAAAACGTTCCAAAAAATAGTCCTTAAATATTAAAGAAGACCCGTAAGAGCCCACGCTTCGCAAATGAAGCGGCTGTCTTACGGGTCTTTCGCTTGTTTTCAAGATTACAAAAACTGAAACAAGAGATGTTTTCTTCTTAAATACATATACAATACATACAGAATACGGCAGACAGGCAAAACAAACAGAAAATTACCTTAACTGTTGTCAAAAAGGCTCCAGCCTCAATAAGATATGAATATAAATTGTTGAAATTCTAAAGGAATTTAATGGGGAAGCTGAACAACTTTGTGAAATATATCTACTCCTTCATATAAACGTTGCAGATTATTCACAATTTGTATACTTGAAAATCTCAGAAGCAGAGAAGTAGCAACGTTTAGATTGAAACTAATAGAAGTTTAGTTTAACATCAAATACAGTGAACCATACCGCAAGTATCGGAAAAAATGTAATGATGCTAGTAACACATAGCGGCAAACAAAAGCTTCAATCGATGCATTAAGCTTTGTTATTGCCTTTGCTTTGTGTGTTCCTAGAGCCTTGTAAACGGACTTTTCACTTTTCACCAGCTTTCAAATAGCTTATAATTATCTGATAATCACAGATCATTTAATCTATAATCAATTACAAAACAATATGATATGGTTTTAATTGAAACAGAAAAGGTGTGTGACTGGGTCGAGCATTGGCTTAGTGTAACGCCTATACAGAAGCGCCTACATGCTTTATGCAAATTTTAGGATATAAGGATGGTAAAAATGAGCAACGGAGAAAATAAAACAGACGTCATCTTGATTGGTGCCGGAATCATGAGTGCGACTTTAGGGACACTTCTGAAAGAATTGGTACCGGAATGGAAAATTACCGTGTTTGAGAAGCTCGAAAGTGCTGGAGAAGAAAGCTCTAACGAGTGGAATAATGCAGGAACAGGGCATGCAGCACTGTGCGAGCTTAACTACACAGTAAATAAGCCAGACGGATCTGTAGATATTAGCAAAGCGATTCAAATTAATGAACAGTTCCAGCTTTCCATGCAGTTTTGGTCTTACCTTGTAAATAGTAAGCTAATTCGTAATCCGCAAGACTTTATTATGCCAATACCTCATATGAGTATGGTCCAAGGAGAACAAAATGTAACGTTTCTAAAGAAACGTTTTGAAGCCATGTCTACTAATCCATTGTTTAAAGGGATGGAATTTTCCGATAACCCTACAAAATTGATGGAATGGATCCCACTTATTATAAAAGATCGTAAATCAAATGAAGCTATAGCAGCAACCAAAATTGACTCTGGTACGGATGTCAACTTTGGTGCTTTAACGCGCATTCTGTTTGATCACTTAAAAAGTAAAAACGTTGATCTCAAATACAAACATAGCGTTGATAATATTAAACGTGCTAGCGACAGCTCGTGGGAATTGAAAGTACGTAATGGCAGCGGCAACGTCGAACGGCATACTGCAAAATTTGTCTTTATCGGAGGCGGAGGCGGAAGCCTGCATTTATTGCAAAAATCCGGTATTCCTGAAGGTAAACATATTGGCGGATTCCCAGTAAGCGGAATATTTATGGTTTGTAATAATCCGAATGTTGTGGCACAGCATCATGCAAAAGTTTACGGCAAAGCCAAAGTTGGAGCTCCTCCAATGTCGGTTCCACATTTGGATACAAGATTTATCGACAATAAAAAATCTTTGCTGTTTGGTCCATTTGCCGGATTCTCACCTAAGTTTTTGAAAACCGGTTCAATGTTTGATTTGGTCACTTCCGTAAAACCGGATAATCTCATCACAATGTTATCCGCAGGTGCAAAAAATATGTCATTGACAAAATATCTGATTGAGCAAGTTATGCTATCCAAAGAAAAGCGCATGGATGAGTTGCGCGAGTTTATCCCTAACGCCAAAACGGAAGACTGGGATTTAGTAGCAGCTGGTCAGCGTGTGCAAGTAATCAAAGATACTGAAGCTGGCGGCAGAGGAACACTTCAATTTGGTACGGAAGTTATAACGGCTGCTGATGGTTCGATTGCAGCATTACTAGGCGCTTCGCCAGGTGCTTCTACTGCTGTTCACGTTATGCTTGAAGTATTTAAAAAATGTTTCCCTCAACACATCAAAGAGTGGGAACCAAAAATTAAAGAAATGATTCCTTCTTATGGCGTTTCATTAATGGAAAATCCAGAGCTTCTGCACGAAATTCATACTTCTACAGCTGACTCACTAGGCCTGAGTGAAAAAGAGCTGGCTTTTAGTTAGTTTTTCTGATGTAAAAACAAATGGATGTAGTGAAATATTACGTAATTGAAAGCATGGCGTGAATTATTTAATATCATTAAAATAAATATTGAACCTTTGATCTAGTTATAGATTGAAGGTTCTTTTTTTATTGAATTTACAGGTGCTTCAGTTAATATTGCTTGCATGTTACCGTTTTTGGTGAGAGGACATACTAATAAAAAACTTTTTGCTCCCTTTTAAAGCAATTGTCCCAATTTTTTTTTACAGCGTGAAAAATAACGGGCTGCTCGATTGTATTACTAGTGAAAGGGGGACATCAAGTGAACGATTCATATGAGCTCAATGAATCCGTCCGCAAAGCCGTGGTCAACTATTCCGACAGCCTGGTCAAGATAGCTTTTGCTTATCTCAAAAATATTGCTGACGCGGAGGAAGTAGCGCAAGAAGTATTTCTAGCCTATCTCCAAAAATCCCCCGTCTTTGATAGTGATGAACATGAGAAAGCCTGGTTAATCCGTACAACGATCAATAAATGTAAAAACTTGCTCAAGACGGGGTGGTTTAAGAGTCGAAACCCCATACCGGACAACCTGTCTAACCTACCGAAGGATGAATACATGGTCATGCAGGCAGTATTATCATTGGATAAAAAATATCGGGTCCCGATCCATTTGCATTATTACGAAGGTTATTCCTTGGATGAAATAGCGGATATACTTCATGCCAAACCTGCGACGGTAGGTACTTGGCTCGCTCGAGGGCGTAAACAGCTTAAAGAAGTTATAGGCGGTGATTTGTGAGAATGAAAAAAACAAGTTATAAATCGGCCATGTCCAAAGTGAAAATAAGTGAAGACTTTCAAGAACGTACACTTGAACGCTTAAGCCTGGAGAAGCACAAACAAATCGACAACAATAATAACAACATACGAAATGGAGAGATTCCTATGAAAACAGTTCATTCTAAAGTAAAGAAAAACAAAGTGATGATCTGGGCAACCAGCATTGCGGCTTGTGCGGTATTGACTCTGAGCATTTATGCAGTAAACCAAGACGCAGGCAGTACTTCTCCTGGTGCGGTCACGAAAAATCCAAGCGACACCATTGAGAATAATGGTCCTGGACCGGCGACCTCAGCAAAACACAGGGTAAACATTGATGGTGTAATTGATGAGGTAAGTACCGACGGCCAAAGCTTTCGAATTGGCGAATTGTGGGTGACAGTTACGGAAAAAACGACTTACGGCATAACAGGCCCAACAGCTCCTGATATTTCAGAGCAGCTGGTAAGCAAGGAATTTAAAGTGGGCAACACGGTATCTGGCTTCACCTCGGAAGACGTCACGAGTGGAAAGGTAACAGCCGACGTCATTTTCAATAATTTTTGATTTAGCAGCTGTTAGCATACTAACCGCATCCTCCTATGGATGCGGTTTTTTGCTAGCATTATATAAAATAGACGATCATAAATCAAAAAAAGACCGATCAAAAAAACTAAGTTTTTTACAGTAGGAAATAAATTCTTACAGGTAAACGATTAATAAACGTTTTGTTAAGATAATTACTGTAATCGCTCTCAAGTTAATATATGGAAGGAAGTGAGGCTCGAGTAGCCTATTGCAGGCTGTACAGCATCATGTGCGACTAAATGCAATTTTAAAAAAGAGGAGGTATACAGATGAAATAATTGTAAACTCCAATGACGGGACATGGGACGCTTACCTAGACTATTTAGACATTCAGTAAAAACCCCGAATCTAATAGAGAGAGTTAAGCGGTACGGAATGGCGCGAACAACCATACTCGTATTTTAATACGAGTAGGTACTACCATGTTCAAAGCAAAACTAATAATAGGGGCAGCGGCCCTAGCACTCTTCAGTTCGTTGTTCTCCACCCCTATAATGCCTATTGCCAGTGCAGCCGATGCCAACTGCCCGAATGGATATGTAGGTCTGACATACGACGATGGCCCAAATGCCAGTAACACTACATCACTGCTCAATGCTCTGAAGCAGGCCGGTTTGCGTGCAACGATGTTCAACCTTGGGCAAAACGCCCCAAAATAACCCGTCACTCGTGCGGGACCAAATGAATGCGGGCATGTGGGTTGGAAACCACTCTTATACACATCCTCACATGACCACATTGAGCAGCTCGCAGATGTCATCGGAAATTACGCGGACACAGCAAGCGATCCAGTCAGCTACCGGAGCTGCACCAAAATTGTTCCGCCCGCCGTACGGCGAGACTAACGCAACTTTGAAGTCAATCGAGAGTCAAAATGGTCTAACCGAGGTGCTGTGGAACGTTGACTCACAGGACTGGAATGGCGCTACCACTGCACAGATCGTAGCCGCTGTGGGCAGACTGCAGAACGGCGATGTCATCCTGATGCATGATCAATACCAGACTTCGCTCCAAGCGATTCCCCAGATTGCTCAGAACCTTAAGAGCCGGGGACTTTGCCCTGGTATGATTTCAACAAGCACCGGCCGGGCGGTTGCGCCTGACGGTGGCGGTACAACTACTCCTCCAAGCACAAGTACAAAGAAGGAAGCCGAAAGCATGACCAAAGCTGGTCAGTACACCGGAAATATTAGCTCGCCGTTCTCTGGTGTTGCTTTATACGCCAACAATGATTTGGTCAAATACACACAGAATTTCACGAGCGGAACTCATAGTTTCTCACTCCGTGGTGCTTCAAATAATTCCAATATGGCCAGAGTTGACTTGAAAATAGGCGGGGTGACGAAAGGGACCTTCTACTTCGGAGGCAGTAGTCCCGCAGTCTATACCATAAGCAATGTCAGCCATGGAACCGGTAATCAAGAAATTGAGCTCGTTTGCACCTCCGATAACGGGACATGGGATGTTTACATTGATTATTTGGAAATTCAGTAAATAACTCGAACCAGTAAAGGATACGATTTAGTTATTGATTTAAATTCAAATCGTATGTTCCACTAAATCCCGGCGGGATCTTCTCCGTCGGGATTTTTGTGAGTAGCCCTGTTTGAAATACAGAAGAAAACTTTACGTCATTTTTCAAGCTAAAAGATTGATCGATTATAATATTGGTTTAGTTCTTGACCTAAAGTAATGTCACCCCATATAATTATCCATTAATAACCAATAGAATAAGGTCAAGGAGAGTGAAGTTAATGAATCCTACCCTTACAGCCGATCTTGAAAGAATACTGCGAAAACTTGATCAAGCTGATTTAATTAATCTTTTAGTGGATCGGATATCCTCCAGTGACTTGAATTCACTTCTCTTGAAAGTATTCAGCGAGAAAACAAAAACATCTTCTCCAAATGATCTACTTAAAAGATACAAGAATAACCGCTTTGTACACCCAGCTGACGTCGATGTGTTATTGCTTAAGAGGTTGGAGCTGGATGTATTAGATATTGCTTCAAAACATTCTTTTTCACCAATTCAATTATCTCCCGTAGCACCATTAGGCTGTTCCTCAGTGCTAGGAACGGTTGATCAAAACAAAGCAATTTCCGCTTTAAGAGGAACGGAAGTTGTATCAGATGCAACCAATCTCTTAGCCCTGCATATCAGTAAATTACTTAAATCAAATGATTCCAATGATAAGAGAGATAATTTTATTCGCTTCTGTACAACCCATAGGCATGTCCGAGCGCAATTCTTTGGAGATGCTCCAGGGATGCTGCCTCATTTCCATTTATTTTGTATGGTGACGTCTGGATTAGATGAAGGTTCCTATAGCTTCGAAAAACAATCATTATGGGAGCATATTAAAGTGTACCAAAGTATATTTAAAACGCTGTTTGGATCTGACATCGAGATCATTATAAGTGAACGAAGTGGTTACAAAGATTCGACTGGCTTAGTCTCAAGGATTATAAAACATGGAAATGAATTGTCATTGAATGTGTCGGTAAGTTCAGGAGAGCCGAATATGGAAAACCAGTATTACAAAGGAATACAATTCACATTAAAGACAGTAATCGGCGAAACGGAGTATTTTATTGGCGATGGCGGTTTTGTAGATTGGACACAAAATATGTTAGGCAGCAGGAAAGAGCGGCTTTTAATTAGTGCAATTGGTCTGGATAGGCTCATTTTGTGAAGTACCGGCCGTTCTCAAAGGACTCGAAATTATTGATTTCCTACTAATCAGGTGATTATCATTTTTGAGAAGATGTATAATTATCCATCATTCATTTTAGGTAAATACAAATGCAACGCTGTAGATTTCTGGAATGAACAGATTTGCTTCTACAATAGAATTTATCAAAATTACTTCATGAGTGATTGGAAGTATTTGTTTTTTGAATATTATCCGAAGCATGAGCAATCACTGTTGCGTTAACCATCTAATAGGAATACATATTAAAATTATAAAAATGGAGTGATTAAGTGTTTCCGATTCTAGAGACAGAAAGATTGCAATTGAGAGAAATCGTTAAAGAAGATGCTCATAGCATCTTTCGTTGCTTTTCCAATCATGATGTGACACGATATTATGGACAAGATACGTTAACAAATATCGAACAAGCAGAACCGTTCATTGCGTTTTTCGCTCAAAGCTACCAAGAAAATCGAGGCATTCGATGGGGCATTGAAATAAAAGGTAAAAAAGAAATGATCGGGACCATCGGTTTTAATGTTTTGTCTTTAAAACATAAGAGAGCTGAGATAGGCTATGAGCTTCATCCTGATTATTGGGGAAATGGATATGCAACAGAAGCCATTTCAAAAGTTATAACATATGGTTTTAGCGAACTTGGGTTAACTCGTATTGGCGCGATTGTTTTTATTGAAAATAAAAAATCCAATCAATTATTAAAAAAACTAGGTTTTGAAAAAGAGGGAATCTTGAAAAACTATATGTATCAAAATGGTGTTGCCTATGATACAAACATTTACTCTTTGATAAAGTGAAGTTAATGAAAGGATGGAATCAATGAAAACAATTCAAAAGATGTATGAACATCTAAACTGGGCAAATCAACGTATTCTAGAAACTTTGCAAAATGTAGAAAACGAGGATCAACTGGTGCGGTTATTTTCTCATATTCTAAATGCCGAACAAGTTTGGATTGCAAGAATAAGAGGGATGGACAGTTCACAAATGCCTATCTGGTCAGATGGTGATCTAGAATCCTGTGCAAAACTTATTAAACAAAATGAAGAAAGCTTCAAAAATATTCTCACTGAACTCACATACGCTGACTTAGATAACTTAGTATCATATTCAAACAGTAAAGGTAAAGAGTTTGTAACTTCCACACGAGATATTTTAACTCATGTAGCACTACATGGTCAGTATCATCGAGGACAAATTAATTTACGAATTCGAGCAAATGGTTTTGAACCCGTCAACATTGATTATATTAATTTTGTGAGATAGAAATATCAATAGTTACTGTTTGAATTAAGGGTAAACGATAGTTATACTTTAGTTCTGGAGCAGTTTGCCATGGCAGCTGCTCTTTATTATTTATTAATACAAAGGATCGTATGGCTCCAATACTTGGTCATAGTGATATATGATAGAGATAGTCTGTACCCCTCGTATTTGTAAGAGAAAGGTGTGTAAATCCTGTTTAAGCTTAATCATGTCTCTCGTCCTATGCGCACTACTTTATTCATTATTATCATTCTCGTTTTTTCGATTAGCACCGCATCTGTTCTGTTGTATGGCGATCACTTTCTCATTGGGTCATATGATAAACAAAATAATGACGACGTTAAATATGTAAATAGCGCTAAAATTTTATTGAATAAGCACACGATTACTTATAACAGCGGCGATGAGCCGTCAGCTTTCATCATGCCAGGAATGCCAGTTGTACTGGCAGGTCTCATGCTCATCTTCGGACAAGGAGATGGAGGGGTTGTGGCATTCCGAGTTCTAATGGCAGCCCTGCAGGCGTTCTCGATTTATTTGATTTTTATAGCGGCTAATCAGCTGTTTAATAGTAGAGCAGCTATAATAGCCAGCATCGCAACAGCGCTTTATTTGCCCGATTATTTTTCTTCAGGCGCCATTTTGTCGGAGACAATGTTCCGCACGCTGTTCATATTGCTTATTTGCTTTAGCCTTCTTGCTTTAAGGAGACAAGAAACAAGGTATTACATTATTTCGGCCGCTATTGTTGGGCTAGCATGTTATTTCAAACCGCATGCGGTGCTTTTTCCCGTTGTCTGGTTCATTTTATGGCTTGTGAAAAAGATATCTTGGAAAATTATAGTGAAGTATACTGCAGTTATTTCGTTAACGATGATTCTTTTGCTATCTCCATGGTGGATACGGAATTACGTCACATTTGATAAATTCATTCCATTCACACAGTCAGCAGGCAATCCGATGTTATTAGGCGCTCTTATTAACAACGAGGCACCTTCAAAGGCCTTCTTCGACACCCATCTAGAATACGAGGGCATCAGTGAAAATCTATTTGCAGGCTCAGACGCTGCTCAAGCCGAAACGGCACAAAAAATTGTAAGCTTCGGCTTTAAAAATCAACCATTAAAATACTTGAAATGGTATACGATTGATAAAGTACTTGGATTATATGCGGCTCCTTATTATTGGAAAACGGTATTTGGTGTAAATATTTGGATCGCGGGCATCTACCATGTCGTATTTATGCTATTGGGAGCAGCAGGTTTACTGATTGCGCTTAAGCGAGCCTTCCGGCAAAAGGAGATTGCTTATTTGTTTTTATTACTTTCATTGGCTTACTTTACTGTGATCTATATTCCCTTTGTCGCATTCAATAGGTATGGTTACCCGAATGTGTTTCTTTTCTTTATGAGCGCAGGTTTTTTTATCGACTGGGCGATTGCAAAGTATCAAAGTACGAGTGTGAAAAATAATGTCACTGCCAACCTTTAAAAGCTTCAAACCTACACGGGAATCATAGATCGGAGGATTTATGAAAAAAAGATATGCTTTCTTGCTATTTATAGCAATCAGTATTTTATTATTAATAGGGTATAATAGATACTTTTATAGTTTTCAAGCTCTTAATAATAATGCTGTCATATTCAGTGGTCCGACCAAATCTCCGAATGGTGAATATAATGCAAGTGCATATTATATCCCTTATGGTGGCGCAGCAGGTGACGTTTTGTATATTGTCGAGGTTGAAGAAACCCAAACGGGCAAGAAAAAAACGATTTATTCAAGCAATCATAAAGACGTTTTTTCTATGAATTGGAAATCCGCAGAAGTTCTTAAAATTAAGAATGAAAGTCCGGAATATAATGACCATAGGAATATAGAGTTAAATGTGAAGTCCGATATTTATGAAGAATCTGGAGCAGCATGTCGAAGTCTATTGTTAAAAGGAAAGTTTGAAAATTGTTATAAGGCCGATGACATTCAGGTGCCATTAATTCTTAAAATGATTGGTTTCTGAA
Organism: Paenibacillus sp. FSL K6-3182; assembly: GCF_037976325.1. Lineage (NCBI taxonomy): Bacteria > Bacillati > Bacillota > Bacilli > Caryophanales > Paenibacillaceae > Paenibacillus > Paenibacillus sp. FSL K6-3182. Next base: position 3,627,867 of record NZ_CP150265.1, on the reverse strand, counting down.
AAGAGACACGGAACTCTACAATTTGAAATTACGATTGTTAAGATACATTGGCTTGATTAATTATGGTTTTAGCATTTAGCATACTTCATGTTGCAAACGGTACACCAATGCTTAAAGCTCAAATTATTATGAGAAAAGGTACAGCACCTCTAAAAATATGAGGAGCTGTACCTTTAGTTTTTTCTATAGCTGCTATTAAGCATAAGAGATAGCATAAGAGACCTAAGGGTCATTGCAGTGGTATTTGATGTAATGTTCACCAGAACTATTCTCCGTGCAGGATACTTCCAAAATATATAGAATATTTTTATAACATATCGATATTTTTGACAAATCTTTCATCAGATGTAGTGGGGGTATATGTTTATGGAAAATAATCGAAATTGGGCAGGTAACTATAGGTATAGCGCATCCGAACTCCATGTTCCGGAAACATTGGAGCAAATACAAGAAATAGTAGCACGTAGCAATCGAATTAAGACACTTGGCACTCGTCATTCGTTCAATGGAATCGCTGATTGTAACGAGAACCTAATTTCTCTACAAAAGTTTAACCGAATCCTTGCATTAGATACTAAACACAATAAGGTTACAGTCGAGGGAGGGATTAGATACGGAGATCTGTGTCAATATCTGTATGAATTCGGTTATGCTTTGCACAACTTGGCTTCGTTGCCCCATATTACAATAGCAGGCGCATCCCAAACGGCCACACATGGTTCCGGTGACCAGAATGCTAATCTTGCTTCGGCGATTCATTCCATGGAAGTTGTCAAAGCAGATGGGAATAAGGTCGTATTCTCCCGTGATCAACAAGATGGGCACTTTGCTGGTGCGGTAGTGGGGCTTGGAGGGCTCGGGGTGATTACGAAAATCACTCTAGATATAATCCCCACATTCCAGATGAGTCAATATGTATTTGATCATTTGCCTTTAGTTCAACTTAAAGATCATTTTGACGAAATATTCTCTAGCGCTTATAGTGTTAGTCTTTTTACGGATTGGAAAACGTCTACATTCAATCAAGTCTGGCAAAAGCGTAAGTTACCAGATCTTGAACACGATGAAGTGGAATCTGAATTTTTTGGCGCCAAGCTCGCAAGTGTACCACGACATCCAGTGCCAGGTTATTCCGCAGAGAATTGCAGTGAGCAGCTTGGTATTCCGGGGCCATGGCATGAAAGGCTACCGCACTTCCGCATGGATTTCACGCCAAGTGCCGGAGAGGAACTACAGAGTGAATATTTTGTGCCGCGCAAAGATGCCTATCAAGCACTATGTGCGATTGACCGGATACGTGATTTCATATCGCCACATCTTTATGTGTCAGAAGTTCGTACGATTGCAGAAGACAATTTGTGGATGAGTCCTTGTTATAAGCAGGAATCCGTTGCTTTTCACTTTACATGGAAGGCGGATTGGGAGGCGGTCCGACAAATCCTTCCGATGATCGAGGAACAAATTGCGCCTTTCCATGCTCGCCCACATTGGGCAAAGCTGTTTGCCACGCCGCCTGCCCATCTTCAATCATTATATGAGAAGTTGCCTGACTTTCGGCAATTACTACTTCAGAACGACCCTCAAGGAAAGTTTTGCAACGACTTCTTAAAAAACTACATTATGGAGAAACGTTAATTCCTTTACAGTTATATAACCATATGGTAATGTATATAATATAATATGGTAATTATAACTTTGGAGGGGATTGAATGGACGGTAAACTTCTACAATATGAAGGAAGAAGTGTGGTTCGGTTCGAGCGTTATCTAAATCATCCGATAGAAAAAGTATGGAGGGCGTTAACTAGTCCCACTCAGATTGTCAATTGGTTAACTGCGCATGCTGAATTTGATTTGATCGTTAACGGAAAGATTACATTTCTTTGGGAGAATGGGGATCTGGTACATGGAAAGTTCACTATGGTCAATCCCCCAAATGAGCTCGAGTACACTTGGATAGAGAAGTCTTCAGGAGAATCAGTGGTTCGATGGGAGCTGCATGACGATGATAAAGGATGCCATCTTCACCTGACTCATACGTTTTACGAGTCCGCTGAAGTTGCTGATTTTCTGGCAGGCTGGCATGTGCATCTAGACATGATTGATATGATTCTTCATGAAAAGCAGGTCGACTTCCCTTCGGATCGTTTTAAAGACTTGCGCAAGAAATATGATTCGATAATGAATTGAGTTGTAAAGGAAGACAATGCTGATGCTCTTGGAGCGATTAGCACATCAAATTAAAATCCATTGTCGGTTGCGCATTCGAGTGGAGAGGACCAAGTGATGAGTAATAATATATTTGAAGTTTTGTCGGAACCACACAGACGGTCTATGCTGGATCTATTGCGCATTCGCGAGCGTTCAGTTGGGGAACTTGTAGATAAGTGTCAATTGAGTCAACCGGGCGTTTCCAAGCATCTAAGAGTATTGCGAGAAGCTGGATTGGTTGAGGTACGATCTGTATCCCAAAAAAACATCTATTCCTTACGCCCAGAGCCGCTTCAAGAAGTCGATAAGTGGCTGGAGTCATATCGTCATTTCTGGTCCAGCAAGCTTGACGATCTCCAGTCCTTCCTTGATCAAGAGGAAGAATAGATACTTGATTAGAACTTACATTGACCATGATAAAGTCAGGAGATTATCCTGGCTTTTTCTATGTTACACCATAGATGAAGACAGAGATTCTAAAATAGATTTTTATTGAACTAAAGGAAAGCTAAGAACAATGATAATTGTGGATGAGCAGACGCTTCGGCGGCCTGCTTATTTTTTTATCTTAACAAGTAGTAGAGCAAGAAGGATGACGGGGTACTATTAATGATAGAACTATTCATTACGACGGGAATGGGGATATAATTAAGGAAACAATAACACTTTTTAGCAATTCCCGCTCCATATCCTTAAGAATTAGAATAATTTATTCATAATGCTAACTAATAACATAAAGTAAATTTTTCATTTTGAAAATTTCAATTGGAATGAAGGGGATGTAGCACCGTTGGAGAGAGTTCATGACGCTGCATTAAATAGTTTCTGGGTTGCAGTGGTCGTTTCGTTGATTCTTATGTGTTTTTATCCGCTGAGCTTCTTAATTGAGGTCCATATGATGTTCTTTGTGTATCTGCTGCCATTTTTGATATTATTTCTGTGGATATTCACTCTTTTGTGCTTATGCCCTGCTTTTTATTTAATTGATCTGTTACTCAGAATTAAAAAAAGGAGATTATTTTCGTCCATGCTTGCTCACGCATTTACCGGGTTGATGATTTCCACAATGATTTATTCCCTCTGTGTAGGCAAATTAGAATGGAATTACTTCTACTGCGTACCCGGAATCCTAAGCGGCTTTCTCTTCCCAATTATGGAGCGTTGGAATTAGAGTCTCATTTCTTGCTTTTGCAGAAAGGATTGAACTACTTGAAGCCTATTATCATATTATGTATATTTCTTCTGTTCGTAATGGGATGTCAAAGCAAAGAGAACAAGTCAATAATTAAGGAGGTTTCGTCCGAATCCATTACAGTTCGAGTCAAAGTGGAAAGAGAAGAAGCATCAAAAATTAAAATTCATACCGAATTGGTGAATACAGGCGATAATTCCATTGGGATCATCCATGGCGACCCTTTGACTGGAGCAGTCGTCGGAGAGCGATCTAATCGCCCAGATATTATTTATAGTTTTGTTGGTATCTCAAAGTCATTAGCTAAAAATGAAGTATACAGTTTCGATAAGGACAAAATGATTAATATTACACCTGAAGATCAAATTCTTTACACTGAAACCATATTTTCGATTAATAGTGAAAGGAAGACCATAGAATTAAATATTAATTTAGATGAAGTTGATTAAAAAGTATCTTTGAATTCCCAATTCAAAACTTTAATATTGGAGGCGCGTAATTATGAATTATTTTATAATAACCGGCACATCAAGAGGAATTGGACAAGCTATTGCAGAGCAACTTATCTCATCAGAGCACTATTTATTTTGTATTTCACGCGAAAGAAATCATTCGTTAACAAACAAAAGCAAGAACATTACCTATTTGGAATTTGATTTACACGACATTGATCAAATCGAGGCGTTAATGAACCGAATTTTTTCAGAAATTGATCTGTCTAGAGCCAACGGGGTTTATCTCATAAACAATGCTTCTATGATCGCTCCTGTTGCATTTATTGATTCGGCTGCTGTTAACGAAATCACAGGAAACATTCATGTTAATCTGCTCGCACCTATTTTACTGACTTCTACATTTATGAAGCATACGAAAACCTTTTTAGGCAATAAGCGCATTTTAAATATATCATCCTCCTCAGCCAAACATCACCATCCTGGCATGAGTCTATATTCGGCTTCCAAAGCAGGTTTGGACGTATTCACTCAATGTGTCGGTCTTGAACAAAGCCACACCCAAGCACCAGTCGGTATTATTTCTATATGGCCAGGAATGATTGATACGAATTTGCAAAAAGAAGCAAGAACTCAAGACCAAGCAGCTTTCCCATCTGCTCAGCTATTCGGAATGGCCAAAGATGCCGGCATGCTGACGACACCAGAAGAAACCGCACAACAAATAATAGCGTTTTTGTTTACAGAGCATTTTGAACATGGTGCTATCGTTGATATTTATGACTATTCGAAGCTTCAACAACATGTTGACACTCCAAACAAAAACACTTAACAAAGGCGGCTGAAATAATGATTAGCATAATTAACGGTTCTGAAACTTTAATCATAGTCATTCATGAAATTTATGGCATTAACCGTCATATGCAACATATTTGTCAATCACTAGCGGATCACGATTTTGATGTTATTTGTCCAAATCTTTTGGTACAAGAAGTACCTTTCGACTATGCCAATGAGGAAACTGCATATCGTCATTTCATGGAAAATGTAGGCTTTATTAAGGCATCGAACCAAATTAAGCAGCTCGTATTCGACAAAAGGGCTAATTATAAAAAAGTTTTTCTTGCCGGATTTAGCGTAGGAGCAACAGCTGCATGGTTATGTTCAGAGGAACCAGAGGTTGATGGGATAGCAGCATACTATGGTTCACGCATTAGAAACTACACGGAATTACTGCCTAAATGTCCAACAATACTATTTTTTCCGCAAGAAGAATTGTCGTTTCATGTAGATGATTTAATTTCGATTTTAAGCAAAAACGATGCGAATGAAATCCATAAATTTAGCGGACAACACGGCTTCAGTGACCCGTATTCTCACAAATACAATGAACAATCCGCACAGAAGGCCTTTTCTGAGATGGTAGGCTTTTTCCATAACATAGAACGATTTTGATCCCCTCGTAGGAAGCAATACACTTGGTTGTTTGTAGACTCCTGTTAACGGAGTTTAACTTTAAGAGAGCTATCATCGGTAATTTTTCAGTAACTTTTTTATTATTGCGGCGATAGAGTGGAAGAGAGCAAATCCTATCCTATTAGGACCCGAAGGTGATATGAAGTGACGGAGCTCGGCACGAGCTCTGCTTTTTAATGCGATAATGTTAGAGGGGAATCAAAAAAGAACCTGGATGATATTATCAGGTTCTAAAGATTTGCATATAAACAAACACGATGATATAATCATTGCACGTCTTCAAAAATAGATTTAAACATAAATGTTACATCTTACAATTTCATTGTATCATGCTGCTAAGCTCTTGTCAAATCTTTTACTCAGTTTATTGGATAGGGGAGATATTGAATGAGTACTTTAGTTCTCGGTTTTCAGCAAATGGAAAAAAAGCAATTTTCACTCGTTGGAGGAAAAGGGTTGAATTTAGGGGAATTATCAAAAATCGAAGAAATTCAAGTACCAGCAGGATTTTGCGTTACAACTGAGGTTTATCAAAGAGCCTTCGAACATAACGAAACGTATCATGCATTGTTGGATCAACTTACAACGTTAAAAGCAGTAGATCGAGACCAGATTGGTGAAATCAGCAGAAAGATTCGACAAATCATTATGGAGGTAGAAATTCCTTCTGAAGCTGTGAAAGCAATTACACACTATCTCTCACAATTTGGTGATGAACATGCTTATGCCGTACGTTCTAGTGCGACTGCTGAAGATTTACCACATGCTTCTTTTGCTGGTCAGCATGACACCTATTTAAATATCATCGGCAAAGAAGCAATCATTCAGCATATCAGTAAATGTTGGGCATCTCTATTTACGGATCGCGCGGTAATATACCGTATGCAAAATGGATTTGACCACAGTCAAGTTTATTTATCCGTTATCGTTCAAAGGATGGTTTTCCCACAGGCTTCGGGCATTTTATTTACCGCCGATCCGATCAGCTCTAACCGAAAGCTGCTCTCCATCGATGCCAGCTTTGGACTTGGAGAAGCGTTGGTTTCTGGCCTAGTATCTGCCGATTGTTATATCGTACAAGGAGGAGAAATCGTCAACAAAAGGATAGCAACCAAAAAAGTGGCTATCTATGGATTAAAAGAAGGAGGAACTGAGACAAAGCAAATCGATCCTGAACTACAGAATACACAAACACTTACTGAACAACAAATTTTACGATTGGCACTCATCGGAAGACAGATCGAAGCTTATTTTGGTTGTCCACAAGATATCGAATGGTGTTTGGTAGATGATGCTTTTTATATTGTACAGAGTCGTCCAATTACAACCTTATACCCGATCCCTGAAGCGAATGATAAAGAAAATCACGTCTATGTTTCTGTTGGTCATCAACAAATGATGACCGACCCCATAAAACCATTGGGACTGTCTTTCTACCTGTTAACGACCCCAGCAACCATGCGAACAGCTGGTGGAAGGTTGTTTGTTGATATCACACATAGCCTGGCTTCCCCTGTCAGTAGCAGTATAGTAATAGATGCCTTGGGAAAATCCGATCCCCTCATAAAAGACGCGCTTATGACTATCGTAGAGCGAGAGGATTTTATAAAATCAACACCTGATGTTAAACAATTACCTAGTCCCATTAAGAGCAGTAAAGGTAAGACGTTTTCTGATATTCAAGCACAAATCGAAAATAACCCAACAATCGTTACTGATTTAATTAAGAGTAGTCAAACATCGATAGAAGAGTTAAAACAAAACATCCAAATGAAATCAGGATCAGATTTATTTGATTATATTTTAGAAGATATCCAGCATTTAAAGAAAACTCTATTTAACCCACAAAGTTCGGCTGTAATTATGACTGCCATGGATGCTTCATCATGGATTAATGAAAAAATGAACAAGTGGTTAGGTGAAAAAAACGCAGCAGATACGCTTTCGCAATCTGTACCAAACAATATTACTTCGACAATGGGTCTGGCACTCTTGGATGTCGCTGATGTGATTCGTCCTTATCCAGAAGTAATTGATTATTTACAACATGTAAGAGAAGATAACTTTTTGGATGATCTGGTTAAGCTTAATGGTGGAAAGGCAACCCAAGACGCTATTTATGCTTATCTCGACAAATATGGGATGCGATGTGCCGGTGAAATCGATATGACAAAAACTCGTTGGAGTGAAAAACCAATTACACTTGTCCCGATGATTCTAGGTAACATCAAAAACTTTGAGCCTAATGCCGGCAAGCGAAAATTCGAGCAAGGGCGACAGGAAGCTTTGGAAAAAGAACAAGAGTTATTAGACCGATTAAAACAATTGCCGGATGGTAATCACAAAGCCGCAGAGACCAAACAAATGATCAGCTTAATCCAAAATTTCAGCGGGTATCGTGAATATCCAAAGTACGGCATGATTAGTCGCTACTTCGTATATAAGCAAGCTTTATTGAAAGAAGCCGAACAGCTCGTACAAGCTGGCATTATTCAAGAAAAAGAAGATGTATACTATCTTTCTTTTGAAGAACTTCGAGATATCGTAGCCTCAAATATATTGGATTACCAGATTATCAACAATCGAAAAACCGAATACAAACGATATGAAAAATTGACTCCCCCACGTGTTATTACATCTGATGGTGAAATCATTTCGGGGAAATATGAACGAGAAAATCTCCCAACCGATGCTATTGCAGGTCTGCCTGTTTCTTCTGGAGTAATCGAGGGACGAGCACGTGTTGTCTTAAGTATGGAGGATGCTGATTTAGAAGATGGAGATATTTTAGTCACTTCCTTTACTGACCCAGGCTGGACACCATTGTTTGTATCCATTAAAGGTCTAGTTACCGAAGTTGGTGGGCTGATGACTCATGGGGCAGTTATCGCGCGTGAGTATGGCTTACCAGCAGTAGTTGGGGTGGAGAATGCTACCACATTAATAAAAGATGGACAACGAATACGTGTACATGGAACTGAAGGGTATATCGAAATATTGTAATGGCTAGCAAGATAACATTTAATTTAAGTCATAAAGGAGATAGAGATATGACGGAATTTTGGGAATCAAGTTTTATAGAAAAACAAACGATGTGGGGATTTGAACCTACAGACTCCGCAATCGCAACAAAGGACTTTTTCCTTGAAAAGAATGTTAAGGACATTCTGATTCCAGGTATTGGTTATGGCAGAAATGCAAAGGTTTTTATTGACAATGGAATAAATGTAACAGGTATAGAAATTTCAAATACAGCGATTGATTTGGCGAAGGATAACGGGCTTGATATAAGTATTTTTCATGGTTCAGTAACGGATATGCCCTTTGATAACAAGCTCTATGATGGTATATTCAGTCATGCGCTTATTCACTTATTGGATAATCGCGAGAGAGAAAAGTTTATTCAAGATTGTTATGATCAGTTAAAGCCAAATGGATATTTGGTTTTTACAACGGTTTCACAAAAAGCCCCAATGTTCGGAAAGGGCAAACAATTGGCTAAAGACTATTTCGAGATAATGGAAGGCGTAAAAATGTATTTTTATGATGATGATTCCATAAAACAAGATTTTGAAAAATATGGACTGGTAAAGATTTCAGAAATTGACGAGCCAAATAAGAACACGAAAAATGCACCTCCAATCCATTTTTTAATTATAAAGTGCAAGAAAACATCGTAAACATAATCATATATTTTTCAACACTATCTAAAACATAACTTAAAGGAAATAGAACTGCACCGAGTACGAAAAAGTAGTCATTAGTGCATTGAAACAGTGACAGTCTAGGACATTATTTATTTGTTCATGACTGTCACTGTTTTTAGTTTGGAATACAAATATCAGTTCAACATTCATGCACTTGTAAAGACAAATAATGAAAACCATGATCTTTCGAGTTCTGATTTATATAAACTTTATCAGCAGCAGTCTATACCAACCGGTTAAACACACCATACGATACATGGCAACTGTCTAAATTGCGGGAGAAATGGATAAAGGAGTTGGATAGATGAAATCAATAACGAAACTTACGGGGCGAGTGATTTTCAAGGGAAACCCTGGTTATGAAGCGGCTCGTAAGAATTGGGATCCTCATACCGACAGATTTCCAAAAGTTTTTGTTTTTGCCCAAAGAACACAGGATGTTGCAAACGCTATAAGATGAGCTCGCAAAAATAATGTTCCTATTCGCCCGAGAAGTGGACGGCACGCCTTGGAGACCAACCTTTCTCAAGTTAACGGAGGCATTGTCATCGATGTTAGCGAAATGAAGAAAATCAAGTTGAATAAAAAGTGCAGAACTGTTGTGGTTGAGTCAGGCAATCGGGTAGGAAGAGTCGTAGACAAATTGGCAAGACAAGGTTTTATCGCACCGTTTGGTGATAGTCCTTCGGTTGGAATCGGTGGAATTACACTTGGCGGAGGGATTGGTCCGCTCCAAAGAACGACTGGCCTCATTAGCGACAATCTCATCGGACTAGAAATGGTTGACGCTAAGGGAAGAGTAATCCGGGCAAATAAAAAACGCAATTCCGATCTCCTATGGGCTTCCCGCGGTGGAGGAGGCGGTAACTTTGGCGTATACACAAAATACAAATTCAAAGTTCTGCGTGCTCCAGCCAAAGCTACCGTCTTCAGCGTAACGTGGCCATGGGAGCAGTTCGAAAAAGTCGTAAAGAAATGGCAAGTCTGGGCTCCTAATGCCAGCACCAGATTGGGCAGCGAATTAAATGTTGGGCCCAAAAAGGGTGGAAATGTTAGCATGCTCGGTCTGTTTCTTGGATCTAAAACGGAAGCCCTGCGTCAATTAGAGCCTATTCTAAGCGTGGGGACGCCTACAAAAAAAACCATCCGATTGTTACCATATCTTGAAGCTACAAAGTTTTTGTTAGCTCCTGATCCAGTGCTGACACAAAAGTTCAGCAACCAGTTTTCAAGCGGCTTCGGCAGACGTCCTTTTCCAGATAAAGCCTATAAAGTTATGCGCGAGTTTCTAGAAAACGCTGAGGGAGGGACTCCGGCCGGCTTCTTCTTCCTTAACTGGGGTGGTGCCATAAGCCGAATCGCACCTAAAGCCACAGCATTCTACTGGCGTAAAGCCAAATTTTATGTCGAATGGAACAGCTCATGGGTTAAGCCATCTCATGCCGCTAAAAATATTGCCTTAGCACGGAACACAAGGCATAAGCTGCAGCCATATATCGTAGGCTCCTATATCAATGTACCAGACCAAGGTATCAAATGTTCTGGTCCTGTTTATTATGGTAAAAACTTTCCTAGGCTACGTAGAGTAAAAGCTAAGTATGATCCAAATAATGTGTTCAACAATCCTCAAAGTATTCCACCGGCTTGAATGAGAATGAATTGAAATAAGGTACTTTCTCACAGTTAAGTTGTGGGGGATATCATGTCACATGCCAAGCAGCAAAGACACACAAGGTCACTAATCGCGTGAACCCAAGGGGATCCTTGGGTTCATTTTGCATTTTACAACTAAAATCGATAGGGTTAGGCTTCGGAAATCACAGAAACAGTATTTTGATTAAAATAGTACCTTGACAGTCACAGTAGTATGTCGTATTATACAGTTGCGGGGTGATTAAATGAGTGAGAACAAAATTACATCCGACCTGCTGCGCGGACATACCGATACGATGATATTGCGACTATTATCCGAAGATGATCGCTATGGATACGAAATTGTCAAATTGATCGCGGAGCGCTCGGGCGGTGAGTATGAACTAAAAGAAGCGACCATGTATTCCAGTGTTAGACGTCTTGAGACAGACGGTGATATCGAGTGGTACTGGGGCGATGAATCACAGGGTGGACGGCGCAAATATTTTAGAATTACCGAGAAGGGCAAGGAAACATATGCCCGCAACAATAGCAACTGGGAGTATGCAAAACGCGTGCTTGAAAACTTACTATAGGAGGTTTGATGTGATGAATCAGAAATTGACGAATTATTTGAACGACGTTTTTACGCCATACGATGGGGTGAAAAGCGTCACCGAATTAAAAGCCGACCTGCTCTCCGATTTACAGGAGAGGTACCGTGAACTTAAAGCCGAGGGCAAAGACGATGAAACAGCGTTTAATAAGACCATTGAGAGCATTGGCGACATCGAGGAAACGATACTGGAAGTCGCCAATCTCTCCCGCTCGCTGGAGAGGCAAGTACTGACAAACTTTAGCGCGAGCAATTTGCCAAAGAGTGACTTTGCAGGTGTTATTGCGCATAAAGGAAATTTCACATCGAGTGCATTACACGGCTCTGACTTTGCAGGAGCAGACTTGACCGGAAGCACCTTTAAGAGCAGCGACATACGTGAAGCCAATTTTAACGGCGCAAATCTGACCGACTGTACCCTATCTGTCAATGATCTTTCCAATGCGAGCTTCAATAAATCGATCCTTGTACGCACCAACTTCAGCATTTCAGGGATGGAAGGAGCAAAATTCACAGGCGTAAAACTGACCGACGTCACGCTAAACAAGATCGACCTTAAAAAAACAATTTTTGAAGGTTGTATCTTTGACGGCGTGGACTTCAAATATTGTGACCTGAGTGGGCTGTGTCTTGACGGGCAAACCTTTATCGGCGTTAAGTTTGACAAGTCTGCTATAAATGAAGTTTCGTTTAAGGGTGCTACACTCAAGAATGTTTCTTTTCAAGCATTTTTTTCCTTGACTAATAAGTATTACCGCTCCATCAAAACCATCTGCTTTGACGACGCAGTCATGGATAAGCTGACCTATGCTGCGCTTAAAGGCATGGGAGCCGAATTGTCTAAGGTTACAGTTCGATAAGGAGGGGAAAAACATGAAAAACAAATCAATTCAAGTTATAGGTCTGCAAAAGTCTTACAAAGAGCTTGCCGTCCTTAAGGGAGTAGATTTCGAGGTGGAAAAGGGCAGTATTTTTGCACTGCTCGGTTCAAATGGGGCAGGTAAAACGACGGTTGTCAAAATCCTCACTACGCTGCTCAAACAAGACAGTGGAACCGCCGTCGTTGAGGGATTCGATGTAGCGTCCAAACCTGATCATGTGAGGCAGGCAATTAGTTTAACCGGACAATTTGCCGCTGTAGACGAACTAATGACCGGACGGGAAAATCTAATCATGATTGCCAAACTGCGATACCTGAGTAATCCGCGGCAAGTTGCGGACGACTTGCTTAAACGCTTTGGCCTGACAGACGCCGCCAACCGCAGGGTATCTACTTATTCGGGTGGGATGCGCCGCAGGCTCGACATCGCATTGAGCTTTGTAGGGAAACCGCAGGTTATTTTCCTCGACGAGCCGACCACTGGCCTTGATCCCGAGGCACGCATCGAGGTTTGGAAGATCGTGAAGGAGCTTGCAGACAGCGGCACTACGGTATTCCTAACTACGCAGTATTTGGAAGAGGCGGAACAGCTCGCTGACCGAATAGCTATTCTGCACAAGGGTAAAATCATCGCCAGTGGTACGCTTTTGGAGCTAAAAAAGATGTTTCCATCAACGAAAGTGGAGTATATTGAAAAGCAGCCGACATTGGAAGAGATATTCCTCTCCATTATTGGCAAGAAGGAGGGAGCATAAATGGAGACGGTAAAAAAACATTTTTTTAACGATTTGGGTGTTATGCTCGGACGTTCCATGCGCCATATTTCCCGTAGTATGGACACCATCGTCACGGTCTGTATCACTCCGATTGCGATGATGCTATTGTTCGTCTATGTGTTTGGCGGTGCAATTCAAACCGGTACGGATAACTATGTTAATTATCTATTGCCCGGAATACTGCTCATTGCGATTGCTAGCGGGATATCCTACACGGCATTTCGTCTGTTTACCGATGTACAGCGAGGTATTTTCGAGAGGTTTCATTCCATGCCAATTTCGCGTTCTACCTTACTATGGGGGCATGTGCTGACTTCACTAGTATCCAATGCTATCTCGGTTGTCGTTATCATTCTCGTAGCACTGATTATGGGTTTTCGTTCTTCGGCTGGGATACTAGACTGGCTTGCAGTAGCTGGCATACTCATGCTGTTTACGCTGGCATTAACCTGGGTCGCTGCCATTGCAGGATTATTGGCAAAATCGGTGGATGGGGCAAGCGCTTTTTCCTACCCGATCATCTTCCTTCCGTTTATTAGCTCGGCATTTGTGCCGACTGAATCGATGCCTTCGGTCGTTCGTGCCTTTGCTGAAAACCAGCCGGTAACCTCGATCGTTGAAGCCATTCGCGCGTTGCTTTCAAACCAACCGGTGGGCAATGAATTATGGATTGCGCTTGCTTGGTGCGTAGGGATCTTGTTTGTAGCCTACTTCTTTGCGATGAGGGTTTATAGAAAACGGTTTTAAATGAAGAAATGCGACCCAGTACTGTATCAGTGCTGGGTTTATTCTTTTTTATGATGATGTTCTTTTAACTTTTTGCTGGACCGAAAACTTACACTGTTAGATAAAAGAACGGATACCGATGAAAAAAAAGCAACCTCAGATTTCGGAGAATAAAATTTTGGAAACCTCGTGGGAGCTTCTTGGAGAGGAAGGCATTGAGAAATTCAGCATGAGGCGATTGGCCGATCGTATGGGCATTCAGGCTCCCTCTCTGTACTGGTATTTCAAGAGCAAGCAGAATCTCTACCAGCGCCTGGCCAACCATTTATCGAAGATCATTTTGGAGGAGTTTCACTCTGAGGGGGATTGGAGGGAGCAACTAGCGGAATTTGCGGTAACCGTACGGAGTGTGCTCAGCCGATATCCCTGCTCCACGCAGCTCATGATGTTGACGCTGCCCCACGAACCAGACATGATCCGGTTCACCAACCGAATGCTGCTCTGCATGGAATCGACGCCACTTGAGCAAGAGCAAAAATTACAAGCCGTTCTTACCCTGGTGAACTATGTCTTCTACTTCGTTCTGGACAATTATCAGTATCAGCGCATATTATCCACTATGCTTGAGGAGCAGGGAGAGCTTCGTGATGGAGAGATAACCAGTCTTCTGGACTCCATGAGCGAGACAGATGCGGGAGTGTTTCGAGGGATGTACAAAAATGGGCTATTCAATCTGATAGGGACCGACGGAGCGTTTGAATTCGGCATGAAGCTGATTCTGAAGGGGATTGAGCAGGTGATAAAGGATCAGGATAGGTAGTATAGTATGTAAAACACCCTCATCTGGATATCGAATGGGCGGATTCATTGAGGTTTATATACAATTTTACGGCAGCCCGTTAAGCTAACAGGCAGGACAGTCGAACAATAGTGACTGATAAAAGGTTTTATTAGGTACGATTACATTTTGAGGATAGGTGATATAAAGGTGATCTACAAAGGGATATTTTTGGCTTTCGTAATCATCCAAAATATTTATTTACTCATAACACAACCAGATAAATATAAACTATGGATATCAGTATTTAATATATCAGTAGGTACCCTAATGACAATAATAGCTGTTTTTTATTATTTTGATGCTTATAAACCTAAAATTGGTCCAGTAGGAAATGGTCCCGATCCTGATTTAATTTCGACTAATTTTCTCGGCATGATAGTGACGGGAGGATGCTTTATAATTATCGGTTTGATCGGTGTTCACATTAAAAGAAAGCTGAAGCACAAGAAATAATAGGAGAAGCTATTCCTAGTTTGAATTACGGCCCACCTTGACAAACGGAGAGTCCTCCTCTTAGAATCAAATATTTGAAAGTGTATTTAGTCTGTTGCCAAGGAATGGGGATAGTAATCCAATTCCTCAAGATAGCATGCTTCAGCAAAGTCCGCAGATAAATAGTGGGATAGAAGTGGTCGATTCATTTGTAGGTGGGATTTAAATTTACAAATAAAATGCTTGAGCTAGAACAAAGAAAAGAATTAAAGGGAGAGTTTAGTGTTGTTTTCGGTCTGGAAAAAAAATTTGCGGAAGCAGAATTCAAGCAACTTGATGAAAATCTCTACTACGTAAATTTACCTTTTTCGAACCAAGGATCTGGTATGAGCTTTAAGATGTTAGTTCAAACAGAAAATAAAATATTAAAAATCGTTGATTTGTACTTTGGAAACAAAGACGGTGTAGACACGATTGTAACTGGACATCCCGCTGTTAGAAAACTACATGATTCAAAACTATGGGATGACCAAGAATGGGTTGATGGTGTTTTTGAAAAGCTTGAAAAAATAGAAATCTGAACGAAGCTCTTGAGCATGCTTAAATAGGAGACAAGCTATTAAAAACCACGTATATCGTGGTTTTTTTGTTTTTTCGGTACATATACTTAGCAATGTGCTATGTCAAGAATTTGTACCGAATAACGAAAAAGGCGATCATGATTGACAATCATTTTACCGAGTGTTACCATAAGCATATTAATTGTACTGACTAGTCAGTTTATTGCGGAAAGGAGAGACATTTCGCATTGAGCAAAACGAAAATTATGTCAGCAGCGATAGACGTTTTCTCGGAAAATGGATACCACCGAGCTAGTATGGACGATATCGCACTTAGAGCAAAGGTTGCCAAAGGGACGCTGTATTATCATTTTCCAGGAAAAGCACAGCTGTTTAAGACGATCGTAATGGATGGACTGCAGGTAATTACCGATCGAATACGGAATGAGCTGCAAACTGATCTTTCGTTGGAAGAACAAATCAGGCGAATCATCCGGCACAATCTCGACTTGTTTCTGGATTCCAGCGGATTCGCACATATCGTGTTCAACGAATTGTCGAACGGAATCGATCAGGAAGTACTAGAGGAATTGAATGAACTGAAGCTCGGTTATATTCGTTTTATAGCAGAGGTGCTGGAAGGAAGCCGGGAAGAGGGGGTAATGATCAATGTCAATTGCAGCTTGGCTGCTGCGGGAATTGTCGGATTGCTCAACAGTTCCTGCGATTACTTTCTAACCTATGGCAGTAGTATGAACCGCGACGATCTTGAACATTTTCTTTATCAGATTATTACGACCGGGTTGTTTTTGACCCCCAGCGGCAAGCCAGATGGTATGTTGAACTGATTTCATTCTAAGCGGAAAGCGGCGATGCGACGTATGAATTGGAAAACTGACAGCGAACTGATACCTTTGTCTTGGTTTAAAGAAATGCGAAACTCTTCCCCTGTCGTGTTCAATTCGGAGAAAAATACTTGGGACGTGTTCAAGTACGAAGATGTCAAGAAGATATTTGCCGATCATGAGCATTATTCTTCAAAAGGGACGGAAAGCGCCATGGAGCCGATCAACTCAAGCATTCTTAGGCAAGATCCACCTAAACACCGACAGCTGCGTATGCTCGTTTCGCAAGCTTTCACGCCTCGGGCTATCGAAGCGCTCGCACCGAAAATTGAATCGATTGCGCAGCAATTGTGCGATCAAGCAGAAGAGACGGGGGAGATGGATGCCCTTCTCGATTATGCGAGCCCTCTGCCGATCATCGTCATCGTCGAAATGCTGGGCATTCCGTCTGTGGATCGCGACCGGTTCAAGGAATGGTCGGATTCGCTAGTTGGGAATGACGGCGAACGTTATTTTCAATGCCAGAAGGAAATGAGCGACTATTTCTCCGACATCATGAATCGAAGACGGCTTGACCCGCAGGATGATCTCATCAGCAATCTCGTTCATGCAAAGGTCGAAGGCAAGCAATTAAGTGACTTGGAGATCATCGGATTCTGCATTCTGCTGCTGGTGGCGGGGAATGAAACGACGACCAATCTTATAACGTCAGCCTTACTGTGCCTAGATAGTGACAGAGAGGCTAGGAAAAGTCTCATCGAGGAACCTTCCATGATTCCGCAAGCCATCGAAGAGGTGCTTCGCTATTGCTCTCCCGTTCAAACGATGAATCGAATCGTTAAAAAGACGACTGTTCTGCGCGACCATACGCTTTCGCCCGGACAAATGGTCAACCTCTGGATCGGGTCGGCCAATCATGACGGAGAGCAATTTAATAATCCGGAAAAATTCGATATCCATCGCAACCCGAATCCGCATCTGGCATTGGGACACGGCATACACTTCTGCTTGGGCTCTCAGCTTGCCCGCTTGGAGAGCAAGATCGCCATTCAAACACTTCTTAGCAGGTTTCCTGACTACGCAAGAGATCGTTCGCACACGCTAGAGCGGCTGGACAGCTGGATGATGTTCGGGGTCAATCGTTTGCCACTGGTTCTGACGACATAACTTTACTTTAACAGGAGCTTGATTGCATATTCAACACCAATAAAAGTCGTATAGGCTTAGGTAATCATTGGTTCTACAATCGAACAATACTATAGCGTAAGAATCAACAAGACGAGGCTGCTGATATTAAACGGCAGCCTCTTTGAGCAATATTTATTTACTTATATGTTTAATACTCCGTGTGAAGAATGGGAAGATTGGTAATCGCATCAAAAGCCATCCTAATTACTACAATCGACAATAGCTTTGCAGCACAACATGAGCATACCATAATCATAACAAAGGATCAGCCAATAATCGTGACTGCAGCATAGACCATTAGAATGACTGTAACTTCATATTGTGTTATACACCATTTATGGATATCCGTTTTAGAAGAGCGGATATGTCCATTTTTTATTGTAAATATAGCCCCGCATTCCGCTCTTTTCTTAAATTACTCGTACGCTGTACACGCTTGTTTCCTGTTAACAGAGTAAGCCCGAAGCTTAGTATGAGGACGAATCCGGCAACCACATATGGAAAGTTTACATTTACATCGAACAGGATTCCGGCTGCTATCGGTCCGATAATATTGCCCATGCTGGTAAAGGCAGAGTTAAGTCCTGCCACATATCCCTGCTGTTCATGCGCAACCATGGACATTTGCGTGCTAATATCGGGGCGTATAATATCAATGGACAAAAATATAACAAAAGTAACTGCAAAAATCAGCCAATATTGATGAACGAACAACGTCAGCAGGACGAACACCCCTGAAGCGAGCAGACAAAGTGTAATGACCCGCTTTTCGCCGAAACGGTTGATGAGCCAGCCGAAAATGGATAACTGAATGACTGCGCCTACAATGGACGCAAAGGTGAAAATGAAAGCAATATCCTTCGGTGTGAAGCCGAGCTTATGGTCGACGAAGAGGCCGAAAACTGCTTCATAATTGGCAAGCCCAAAGGACATGACGAAAACAAGGATAGAGTCTTAAATCCAATAAAGCTCACTTTAAGAAAACCTCTGATCTGATACGAACAGATGAATATAGCAAATAGAAGTTTTGCCGCCTATAAGGCGGTTTTTTTTATTTTCAAAGGATAAACAATCGATTGGTGCCTTCACCTTCATTGTAGAGCACAGTAGAGAATTACTTTATGGAGCAGATCTCAGAAGAAATCTTTTACTTAGAACTATCGAAGGCTCACTTACTTAATATCTTATAAGAAATTCTTGAAATGACAGAAATTTATCTGAGAGGGGGGTGCTATTATACAAATATAAATAAAGACGAGGTGATGACATGCAATCGAAATTGGCAGCGGAAGCTATTCCCCTCTCCAAAAAGCGGAATTCGTGGTTAAGGACCATACAAAAGTATAAAGTGATGTACCTTCTATTAATTCCGGCATTGGTTTATTTTGCCGTATTCAAATACATCCCATTGGCCGGAATCATTATTGCTTTTAAAAACTACAATCTGGCTTTGGGGTTATGGGATAGCCCGTGGGTCGGATTTAAAAACTTTACAGATTTTATTAACGGCGTTTATTTCTGGGACATCATGAGAAACACGATAATTATATCGCTGTATAAGCTATTGTTCGGTTTCTCCGCTCCCATCGCACTTGCTTTGCTTCTTAATGAAGTTCATACCCAATGGTTTAAGAAAATCGTACAAACCATTACTTATTTACCGCATTTTCTGTCTTGGGTCATTGTTTATGGATTGATGGTTGCATTATTGGCTCCGGGTGATGGCCTTTTCAATATGATTTTGAAGGAAAACGGTTTTGATCCCATCTCCTTCCTAACGGAGCCTGCTTGGGGAAGACTGCTGGTTATCTCGTCTGAAATATGGAAGGACATCGGTTGGGGAGCGATACTATACCTTGCCGCATTATCAGGGATTGACCCAAGCTTATATGAAGCAGCTCGAATGGATGGCGCTTCCAAATCAAGACAGCTCTGGCATGTAACCTTGCCCGGCATTCGAGGAGTCATTATTCTGATGCTCATTCTTAAATTGAGCCATATTCTGGACGCTGGTTTTGACCAAATCTTCATGTTTGCCAATACTTTTAACCAGGAGAAAATCGATATTATTGACACATGGGTATACCGCGAGGGGCTGGAGCGTCTTAAGATTGGCCTCGCAACTGCTGTGGGATTGTTTAAAGCTGTCATCGGATTTATTTTAGTATTGGCTGCAAACAAGCTTGCCAAAAAATTCGATGGGCAAATTTGGTGAGGTGGTATGAGATATGATTAAGCTGACGATCGGGGAAAAGGTATGGCAATCAGCCGTTTATTTTATTCTTATTATGTTATCGCTGCTTTGCTTGCTTCCCTTTTTATATGTGGTCGCTGTTTCGGTAACACCGGAATCGGAAGTGTTAAGAAGAGGGATTGTGATAATACCAGAATCCTTTACCTTTGCAGCCTATAAGGAAGTATTCATTTCTAATGGTATAGGGCAGGCGTATAAAATTACGCTGTTCCGAACGATTGTAGGCACTGCGTTAAATGTGTTTTTTACGGTAATCGCGGCGTACCCGTTATCCAAAAAATATTTGCCGGGACGTAGTCCGTTTTTATTATTCATTGTGTTTACCATGATGTTTAGCGGGGGATTAATTCCGACTTATTTGTTAATCCGCTCTTTGGGGATGTTAAATAGTCCATGGGTTTTAATTGTTCCGCATCTCATTAGTGCATTTAATCTGGTGATCATTAAAGGCTTTTTCGAGCAATTGCCTGCTGAAATTGAGGAATCGGCGAGAGTTGACGGCGCAAGTGAACTTCAGTCGTTATGGAAAATCATTTTACCGCTTTCCATGCCTGTCCTCGCCACGATTTCCCTATTTTATGCAGTAGGGCATTGGAACAGTTATTTCGATGCGATTGTGTATATCAATGATGCGAATTTAATGCCACTTCAAGTTGTCTTGCGCAACATCCTGCTTAACATTGCAAATCAAAGTGCTGAGTCGATGGCCAATACCGGAACGGTTAGCCAGTTCGCTGTTCAAATGGCTGCTGTTGTCGTGACTACGGTCCCCATTTTGATCGTATATCCATTTATGCAAAAGCATTTTACCAAGGGTATGCTCATGGGATCGATTAAAGGTTAAAAAGCAAATCTTATCTAGGTTGTTACGGGAAACCGTGATAATATACAAGCAAAGGAGAGGTCAATATGCAAAGAACTAAGATATCATTTGCCATTCTGGCTGCTATTGTAGGGCTGGGAACGGTATTGTCGGGATGTGGGGATCAAGAAGAGGAGGTTAAGCCTACAGCTTCGAGCAGTTCACCATCCACGGATAACCCGTTTGCGAAAAAAATGAAAATCACGATGTTTAACCAAGGCACGTTCAACGCTGCCGCTCCGATTCCTCCACGCGATGAAGACATTCAACGGCAAATGCTGGAGAAGGCAATGAACATCGACTTGGATATGACGATTCCTCAGGCTGGGCAATCAACAACCAAACTAAATACGCTTATTGCAGGCGGGGATATCCCGGATTTGCTATTCTTGAAGAGTCGGTCCGATCTCGCGCAATATTATGATCAAGGCGTTCTTGCGGATTTGACACCGTATCTGGATCAATTCCCTGAACTTCAGAAACGTTTTAGCAGCGACTCCTGGGAGGCGATGTCCTATCAAGGGAAAACCATTGGAGTTCCAGGTTATGATAATGTAAACGGTATCAGCCGAAGCTTCTTCATCCGTAATGATTGGTTGAAAAAGCTGAATATGGAAGTGCCAACGACACCTGACGAGCTATTTGAAGTCATGAAAGCCTTTACAGAGAAAGACCCGGACGGAAACGGCAAAAACGATACGTACGGATTCATCGGCGGCATGAATAAAGAGGGCAGTCTGCAAACCTACGGCTTCGATAGCTTGATGTGGATGTTTGGCGTCAATCCTCCATCAGCCATTGAAGTGAAAGATAATGAACCGGTATTTCTATTTATCGATCCCAAAATGAAAGAAGCGCTTGCTTACATTAATAAAATGATGGCAGCCAATGTGGTAGACCCCGATTGGGTGACGATGACCTCGCCTGATTTGTTGGACCAAAAGCTATTTAAAGGGAAAGTCGGCTTCATGATCAGGGATGCGCGCAGGCTGGAGCCGGATTATCAGCAGAAAATGAAAGAAATCAGCGGAGAGGTGCCGGAATGGATCGTGATTCCTCCAATGATAGGTCCTTACGGCGATCAAATCGTAGAGAGAAAATCGTTCCAAGGCAATTCATGGGCCATCTCCAAGAAAGCGGATAAGGACAAAATCATTCGGATCTTGTCCATGCTGAATTATCTCTTTACGGACGAAGAAGCCTATCCGAATTTTGCATACGGAATCAAAGGAATTCATTGGGATGTAGTGGACGGCAAGATCAAAAATAAAACGTCCGAATTATCGAAGGAAATGAAAGAAAAGTACCTATGGGTCGATCATTACAGAATGCCGCGCCGTGGTGACGATGCCGAGTACTTCAGCTTCCAGAATCCTAAGACGGCAGAAGCTTTCGTGAACAATCAGCAATATGTGGGACCAACGTTGCCTGGAAACTTATTGACCGCAGACCCTAGCGATACCTTGGCAACTGACCGCTCGCGTTTCATTAATGAAAGCTTAGTCAAATTTATGACGGGCAAAGACCCTCTATCCAATTGGGACAATTTCCTCCAAACGTTGGATACCAAGTTTGACATGAAGAAATATAAGGAAACAGCAATCAAGCAATTTAAAGAAGCAGGCTTAATCAAGTAAATGAACGAAGAGAGTGGCTATTCGTAGCCCCTCTCTTTATTGTCATTTTAATACGGACTCAAAAAAGGAAGATGCGCAATGCGAAGAAGAATCAGCTTACCTTTAAAATTATTTTTTATCGTGTTTGCGTTTGTATTAGGCTGCATAATCTTGATAAGCCAATTGTCCTATCGCTATGTCCAAAAGGAAATAAGAACCAATGACATCTTCTACACCAACCAAATACTTGACAAGGTCGATCAGTATTTCACCGTTAATTTTTCCTCCTTCCAGACGATCCTGTTCTCGGTCGAAACATCGGTGAAAGCCAACATTGACAATACGGAAGTAATCAAAAAGCAATTAAGAGAGCTATATGAACTCAACAGTAATTACGTCAGTAATATTTATTTGATTAAAAGCGATTTATCCATTGTAGGCGGAAGCACGCCTACCCGTATTTTCGATGAACCTTTAGCGGAAAGAGAGCCTTTATTTCATGCGGCCGACAAGAACAGAAGGACGACCTTCGTCAGTGATCCTTACAAATCCAAGTATTCCGGCTGGACAGTTACGATGGTTCGATATCTGAATGGCGCTCCATTTCCGATGGCCATTGCCGTAGATTTGGATCTAAATGCTATTGAAGAAACCTTGTTCAAGATTAATAAGCAGGAACAAATGAATTTGGCTCTGATCACCGCATCGGGTAAGATCATTGCCGGATTTTCGGAAAATAGAGGACCGCTAAATGTTCAAGATCATACTTTTTCAATCGGTGAAACGTCAGCAGAACAAATTCTGGATAGGGCAGAAACAACCCTTCAACTGCATACCAAGGACGGCATGCCGGTCTCCTTACTGAAAAAACCGACGGAGAAATTCAATTGGACCATTATTTCGATCAATGATGAATCACGCTTGAAAGCCGCTTTATCCAGATTGGAAACCTATTATATCGAGCTTCTAGCTGCTGGTCTTCTCTTAAGTTTGTTCGTTTCTTTTTTTATTGCCAAGTATATAAGGAATCCGCTCTATGCGCTCAAATCAAAAATGAAACGGGTGGAACAAGGCATCCTTACAACGACAATAACGATTAACCGAAACGATGAGTTCGGAGATCTCTCCCGAGCCTTCGACCGTATGCTGCAGCAAATTGTGGAATTGATTCGGCGAGCAGAGCATCATAATGAGCTTGAGAGGAAGCTGGAGATTCAAGTGCTGCAGTCTCAAATAAACCCTCATTTTCTGTATAACACGCTTGGTTCAATCAGCAATGTTATTCGTCTCGGACAAATAGAGAAAGTAGATGTGGTGATCGGATCGCTCATTTCATTATTGGAATACGGGATTGATGACGCTTCAGAGAAGGTTTCCCTACATCAGGAATTACGAAATGTAGCGGACTATATCGAGATCCAGAGCATCCGGTATAACAGAAACTTCCAATTGATTGAAGATATCGAAGCAGGGTTAATAGATTTCCCAGTTTTTAGAATGCTGCTGCAGCCCCTTGTGGAGAATAGTATCTTCCATGGCTATAACGGAGGAGGGATCGAAGGCCCGATAACGATTCATGCGTACAGGGAGGGAAGCATCGTCATCATAGAAGTCGTTGATCAAGGCGAGGGAATTCCAGCTGATAAAATAAAGCGTATTTTAGTTTCAGAACCGAGTGATGTGGAAGTGAAAAGGAAAAGAATCGGGTTAAATAATATTCATGGCCGAATTAGACTTCACTACGGGGAACAATACGGGCTCCAAATCGTGAGCATACCTAAGGAAATAACCCATGTACGCGCCATATTCCCAGCAGACTTGCTAAAAGGAGAAACATAATGGTGAGAGAATATACCTGCTTCATTGTTGACGATGAAGACCTAATCATTCAAAGATTGGAATTGTTTTTTAATGAGCTCTCCCATAGGGATAAGCGATTTGTTCTAGTGGGAAAAGCGAACAATGGGCTGAATGGGATCGAGGAAATTATAAAGCTTAAGCCGGATATCGTAATATCCGATATCGTTATGCCAAGAATGGATGGAATCTCCATGATTGAGCAGCTAAAGCCGGAGCTCCCCCATACCCAATACATCCTTTTGACCGCCTATTCATCCTTTGAATACGCCCAGCGAGCTATTCATGCCAACGTATTAGAGTACATTGTTAAAGTTCCGCTGAGGGAAGCGGATTTGAATCGGGCCTTATCTAAGGCGGCTGGGATTTTAAATGAAGTGAAGAAAAAAGAAGCGGAATTTCAATCGTTAAACGTATCCGTGCTTGAAAATAAATATAGAGTCCGAAAGCAATTTTTTAACGAGCTTATCCGAGGCGAAATTCCTTCCCATCGGGCATCGGATTTTGCCAATCGCATGCAGTTCCATTTCTTTCAAGCCAACTATTGCTGCTTCATTGTAGAAATGAATACTTATGAAAGTTTCCGGAACGAATACTCAGCCGCTGATCAAAACATCTTGAAATATGCGATGACGAATGTAATCGAGGAAACGGTGATGAATGGCGGAAGCGGCGTAGCTGCGGATCTGTCCGATAATCGTTTTATTGGTTTTCTTTCCTGGGAAAATAACCGCAGTGATATGGAAACGGAATATGCTTGCCAATCATTAGGAGGACAGATCGTCTCTCATTTGCAGCAATATTTGAATCAAAGGGTATCCGTCGCTTTTGGAGGTCCGCACCGAGGCTGGGAATCGATTAAACAAGCATACTCGGAAGCTAAAAATGTGAGTGAGGATTTCTATTATCATACTGAGAAAGTAGTAAAAACACCCATGCATCGGTTCCAATACCATAATGACAAAAAATCAGACTTTCAGCAGAAACTGGCTGATTTTCTTATATGGGTGAAAAGGAAGATTTCCAAGGAAGAGCTGGAGAGTGAACTTGCTGATTTGAACCAATTTGTTTCGGACCATAAAATCCAAAAGTCTATCATGGCACCCATGCTTCGAGACTTATATAGAGACATTACTTTGAAGTTTAAATCAGGGAACAAGCTGGCCACGGAAGTAGCTGAATTCCCCATGGAATTTATGGCATTTCAAGAGCAGCTTGCCTATATTGGCGACTTCACATTCGAATATGTACATGCTGGACAACTATTACATCGTGCAGAAATCATGAGTGCTATGCAGTTTATAGAGAAAAATCTGAAACAGCGTTTAACGCTGGAGGCTATTGCCGAGGATGTGAATTTGGCTCCGTCGTATTTTAGCAGCTTATTCAAAAAAACAATGAACGAAGGCGTGATCAGCTACATCAACCGTAAAAAAATTCAATTAGCTCTCGAGCTGTTAAATGTTCAGGATTATTCTTTATTGGAATTGTGCGAGGAAGTAGGAATCGTCAATGAAGGTTACTTTTGCAAACTATTTAAAGAATATACGGGTGAGACTCCTAAGCAATACCGGATAAAAATGACACGGTACGAATCCAAATAAGGTTGCAAAAAATGTATGATTTTTTCGCGAAATCATGTAAAAAAAAAAGGACCAAAACAATTACCATGATAGAAGGATCTAATCATGGAGGTTATCAAAATGGAGCTTATAAAAGCAGATGTAACCGTCGTAGGCGGAGGTATTGCTGGAATTTGTGCTGCTATAGCTGCCGCACGCCAAGGGCTGCAGGTTTCACTAATTAATGATAGGCCGGTTCTTGGGGGAAATGCGAGCAGCGAGGTCCGGGTTCATATCAACGGGTCGGCATATCTCGGAAACAGTCCATCCTATTATGCTCGTGAAGGCGGGTTGGTAGAAGAACTCAAGCTGAAGATCTTTCATTATAATCCGTTATACAACAAGAAGCTTATGCTTTCGCTTTCGGATACGGTCTTGCTCGACATGGTTTATGCTGAGCCTAATATTTCTCTATTCCTCAATACATGCGTGCATGAGACGGGGATGGAAAACGACAGAATTAAATGGGTAGAAGGCCTTCAACTCGCTTCTGAAAGAAAATTTCGTTTTGAAAGCCGAACCTATATCGATTGCTCCGGCGATGGCATTGTTGGATATCAAGCAGGTGCTCACTTCCGATGGGGAAGAGAGGCGAAGCATGAATATAAGGAGGATTTGGCTCCCGAAGTGGCGGATCATTACACTATGGGCGATACGATTCTGTTTCAAGCCCGTAACGTAGACTATTCCGTTCCTTACAAAAGACCTGGCTTTGCGTACGATATTACGAAGTTGCCATTTTTCGATAGTATTAGAAAAGGCTTAAACCATCGCTCTTTTCCAAGGAAAATCAACGGGCTTGGCGGATTGTGGTGGCTCGAATACGGCGGTCATATGGATATTATCAAGAATAATGAAGACATCGCATTGGAACTGCGGAAATTGGTATACGGGATTTGGGATTATATCAAAAATAGCGGCGAGTTTGATGATGTGGACAATCTCATCCTGGATTACGTATGCCCGATTCCGGGAAAGCGGGAGTCGAGGCGATTCATAGGGGAGCACATGCTGTCTCAGAACGATCTTACAGCAAAGCCTCATTTCGAGGATGCAGTATCCGTTGGAGGCTGGTATATGGATCTGCATGCGAATAAAGGCATCTACGATGAGGGTCCGGCTACAGCGTGGAATTTCGTGCCGGGATTGTATAATATCCCTTTCCGCAGCTTATTTTCACGCAATATTCCTAATCTCATGTTCGCTGGCCGCAATATAAGTGCTACTCATGTCGCTTTCGGGTCTACAAGGGTTATGGCAACCTGCGGTTGTATGGGGCAGGCGGTAGGAACGGCTGCTGCGTTATGCTTAAAATACGAGGCAGACCCCGCGGAAATAGTCACAGCCCATATGGGTGAGCTTCAAGCGCAGCTGCTTCGAGACGGGCAAACGATTGTAGGGCTTCAAGAGGAGTTGGATCCTTATTTCGCTGACGGATTAACGATTCATGCCTCGTCTCAGCGAAGCTATGATAATCTTCATTCAACTGAAGAGATTTCCTTGGAGAACGCGTTATGTTTGGTCTTGCCGATTCAGACATCCACGGCTGAAAGCGTACGGATCAAAATTAAAAATAGGTCCGAGCATTCGGAAACTTTGCAAGTGAAGCTGTTTGGCGGGGAGCGGAAGGAAAACTATATTCCCGCCAGCGAGCTGAAAGATTACCAATTAGTTATAGCAGCAGGTCACGATGACTGGATTACGCTGGACCTCAGCTGCAAGAAGCCGGCTGACGACAAAATCTACATCGTACTGGAAGGTGCGGCGAGCCTTGCTGTTTATGGCAATGAAGAGAAGTTGACAGGAGCGGTCAGCTTCCATTATAGGCCAGAGGTTCCGTCTAAGCTGAAGAAGCTTAACAAGAGCATTTGCTTCAAAGACCTGGTGCCCTCCCAAAATATGTATAGCCCAGAGAATGTCGTCAATGGCTTCTCCAGACCTTATGGTCTGCCGAACGGTTGGATATCTGAACGTACGAAAGGACAGGAATGGCTGGAATTCTGCTTTGCAAGCCCCAAAAATGTGGAGGAAATCCATCTTGTGTTCAATTCACGGCTGGATTTGGAGCATTTTGACGATCCGATCGAGCTCCTTATCCAAGATTATGATGTGACCTTGACCTTAGAAGACGGAACCGAGAGTGAAATCATTATCCGCGGTAATTATCTGACACTGAATAAACATAAGGTGGATGCGAAACGCGTAACCCGAATCCGGATTCATTTCTGCGCAACCTACGGTTCTCCTTACTATGAAGTGTTTGCTGTAAAATGCTTTGCTCCGAAATTAATAAGTGAGGGCAGGTGAAGTCGCGATGAAGGAACTATTCCCTCGAAGAGGGCTGCCTAATGTTATTTCGAAGTTGGAAAATGGGGAAACCGTGACAATTGTCTATTTTGGCGGCAGCAATACGCGTTCTCAAGGATATAGGGTCATGACGGGAGATTGGCTTCGAGATAAATATCCCAATTCGGAAATCCGCTCTGTGAACGCAGGCATTGATGGGACAGGATCAGACCTCGGCTGTGCCCGCTTGGAGATGGATGTACTGCGTCATCAGCCTGATCTCGTGTTTGTCGAATTTGTTGGTAACGATGGCGGAGTCCCCGAATCCAAGGCGCGGATCGAAGGAATTGTCCGACAGATCCGCAAGCGAAGCCCGTTTACCGACATTTTGTTCGTTTATACGCTGAAGGAGCGAGATGTGCCCTTATTTCAAGCCGGCGAATACCAGAAGGGGGCTATTATGCAGGAGGAAGTGGCCGATTATTACGGTATTCCTTCCATTCATCTGGGCGTAGCGGTCAGTCAATTGGTATCCGATGGAAAGCTCATTTTCACCTCAATGGCAGAGCAGTCTAACCAGGGAGCCGTTATTTTTACGCATGATTCGGTCCATCCGACAATTCCCGAAGGGCATCAGATTTATACGGATACAATTACCCGGTCATTTGAGAAAATAAGCGAGCTTCGCGATCATCAGGGAAGACTCGAATATCACTTGCCTCGGAATCCATTGGTCCCGGCTAACCCTTGGGAGTATGCATCCATGCTGCCGCTGGATAATCTTACTCTTTTTTCGGAAGGATGGTCTTACATGACCCCCGATGATTTTGCGTTAGTGCGTGAGTACAATTGGTTGTTCCCTGGCCTATGGCGAGCTGTCGATCCTGGAGAGGCTATAACTGTGCAATTCGAGGGGACCCATCTCGGGTTATTCGATATCGGGGGGCCTGATTCTGGCCGATTAAAGGTGTCAGTTGATGGAGGTGAACCCTTCCTTATCGACCGATTCACACCCTATAACGATCATAATCGAAATCAATATGTTTTCTTGCCGGAGCTACCGAATGGGAAACATACGGTTCGCTTCGAAGTCGATCACGAGAAGACAGACAAAGCAGCCGTGTTTGAGGCAAGCGGCAATGCAAAAAGTATGAACCATGTTCGGCAGCATCCAGCTTGGTATGATCAAACGGTCATTCAGCTTGGGAAGCTACTAGTGGTGCAGCCGCCATTATAATAGATTTGTCCACTTGGAAAACCTACATTCTATCTGACTGCAATTGAGCGGTCAATTAGGATGTAGGTTTCTTTTTTAGATATACGAATTTTTGATAGAAGATTTTATATGTTTCACACGATAAAGTATTCTTCAATTTCTATGAGAAACGGATACCCTTTTCTTATCGCTTAAAATCTTATAAGAAATTGTTAAAATGAAAGAAATTTCATGGTGATGTGACATGCTATGATAAAAACGAAGGAGCTGGATTAGCTGATGGATTAGGCTAATTGCTTTTTTACGATCATTCAAGCAAAGGGGGCATTATTATTTTGGAAGCGTTATCATTTAAAGGAGAGGCTGTGAGTGGTTTGGTCAAAAGGAAGCTGTTTTTCTTCATCGTTTTCATGTTGACGATAGTAGTTCCTTTCAGCCTGGTCGGAATAACGACCGCTTATGCGGAGAACTTACCTTATCAGACGATTATCATCGATGACGGAAGCATCACGATCGATGATGTTGTGACACCTGATGCGGGTAACGAGAACAATGGATATTCGGCTCCAAATTGGACCACTAGCACAGGGGTGAAAGGGTATGATCATTCCAGCTCCAAATATACGAGTACAGCAGGCAGATCGATAACATGGAATCCGCGCTTGGAAGCAGGAACTGCGAAAATATCGTTATACAAGCTTAACTGGGAGGATAAGGCTGATAGCAATGTAAAAATCGAAATCGTTCATAATGGAACGACGGATGTACTCTTTCTGGATCTGAGACCCTCATCTGGCCCTCCTGTGGGATGGGTTGATTTGGGAGAATACTATTTTTCCGGGGTTGGTGAGGAATTCGTTAAAATGACACGGTCTACCAGCACCACGAGCACGATACTTACGCGAGCAGATGCGGTCAAGTTCGAAGGGAATATTCAGCAGAAAGAGCCGCATAAGACGATCATTCTTGATGATGGAAGCCTCACGATTGATAATATCGTCACCGTAGATGTAGGTAACGCGAGTAACGGGTTCTCCGCTCCTTATTGGACCACAAGTGCGGGAGTGAGAGGATACAATAATTCCAGTTCCAAGTATACGGACGCGGTAGGTAGAAGCATCACTTGGAATCCACGCTTGGAGGCAGGGACGGCGAGAATATCGTTCTATAAGCTTGATTGGGCGGATAAAGCAGACAGTAATGTAAAGATTGAGATTGTTCACAACGGGATTACGGATGTTTTATTTATGGATCTTAGACCTACGTCAGGTCCATCGGTCGGATGGGTGGATTTGGGGGAGTATTATTTTAGTGGTGATGATACCGAATTTGTCAGGCTGACTCGAATGCAACCTACGACGGGCACGATTATTACTCGGGCCGATGCAGTCAAATTTGAAGGGAATATCCGTCAGCAAGCTCCGCCGTTGCCCGCGCTGCGGAGCCGTACATTAGCGAATCTCAGTTACACAGAAAAAGGCAGCATCGAAAATGCAAATTATAAGGCGACCTTTTATGAGGCAGCATGGGATGGAGGCAAATCCATCGTTCGTGACATGTTCTACAAGAACACGGACACGGGGAACTGGATGCCAATAAACAATGTGTCGGAAAGGCTTGAGGAGCAGTGGGTTTTATTGGATGGGAATGCGGGGAGCCGAACCAATTACTACGATACGATGAACAAACGCTGGATTACATTCGACGAGATCCATTTTCCCGACAGCCGGACGGCGGTATTAACCGATTCTATGCATGGCAGTGATTACGATTTTGAAGTGAACTGGTCCATGTCAGGAGATAAACCAGATGTTTCCTTCGCCTTCACGCCTCGCCGTGATGGTAATTATGTAATTGGATATCAATCCTTCACAACAGAGCAAATCTCTGGCATCAATGAAGTATTAAATGGATTTAGGTCGCATGCAAAAATGGTTGGTACGGTGGAATCCACAAGCCTTAGGGAGCTGAGCGCTCCGATGAGTCTGGTGGAGAAGAATGACGGTGCGGAGAATCCATTGACGTATGGGGTATTTGTACCTTCGGAAGAGCTTCCGGTTGAATTTGAACCGACGGGAGGCGTTACGAAACAACGGCTTGGCATGAGCCTTGTCAACAACGAAGGCAGCGTGCAGCCAATCCTATATGCTCCTCAGTTAGGGACTTATTCGCAAATGAGCGCAGAAAACACCTATCGATTTCATATGGGGCTAATCGCACAAAAAAGCAATCTTTATGAGTCCTACGCGGACATTCTTCGCAATGAGTACGGTTATTCGGCATACCGGGAAAATGTATCAGATCAATCGCTTACTGACGCAATGTTCAATATGATCGATCTGCTTAAGATTGAGCCGCAAGGGGACGACTCTGTTCAGTATGTCCCGTCACCCAGCGGATGGTGGAGCCGTGCCAAGGGCTTTATTGATATCGAAAACGAGGATAGCGTTCGAACAAGCTCGAATGCAGTCCTTTTGGGGGCTTATTATTTGACTGGGGATGACCAGCTTTACGATACGAGAGCATTGCCGTCCGTCCAGTATGGCGTATCGCGAAATGGCATCGGTTGGTCGCCGACGCAGAAGAAAGTATATGGCGTGCCTTCGTTATGGAAAATGGCCACCCTGCCGTTCGATGTTTCAAGCGTAGCCGCTGTCAATCAGATGATGGGCACTTCAGCAGGAATTGGGGCGTTGGCAAAGGAAGAATACCTCGTGCGTGATCCTGACCAGAAAGACCGGGGTCCTGTCATTCAGCCCCTGATGATGTATCGGATGACGGGAGATGCGCAGTATTTACAGGCTGCCAAGGATGCAGCCGACAGCTATATCCTGCAGTATATCGATACTCCTGAATCCGTTAATGTGAGTAAAAATGAATTCATTTATTATTATAGCAAGCTGTGGATGGAGATTTTGGAGCTTTACGAGGAAACACAGGATCCCAAATACTTAAATGCCGCTTATAAGGAAGCCAAACGGTATGCCACCATGTTCGTTGCTCGACCAGTTCCTGAAGGTACCGTTACAATTCCACAGCCCGAGACGTATAATTACGCGGAGTCGTTCCATTGGCCGGAAAGCGGAAAATACCAATATCCTAGGAGCAAGCTCCCAGAAGATGTAGCAGGAGGCGTACAAGCGGATAGTTGGCTTGTTTCACCGAGCGGATTGACGTTTGAAGCAGGAAGCACAACCAGCTATTATCGGATGAATGCTCAGGAAGCTCCATTCATGCTGCGATTGTCGCTCTATACAGGTGATAAACTGCTGCAGGATATCGCTCATAATTCGGTTATTGGTCGATATTCCAGCTATCCAGGTTATTACTATAAGGGCTTTGCCGTTAGCCAACTTGAACCGGATTTTCCTCTGGAAGGCCCAAGCGGGGCTACATCCATCTACTATCACCATATTCCGGGGCAGCTCGGGCAAACGATGGATTATTTGATCAGCGAACAATCATTAAAATCGAACGGGAGTATTACATTTCCTTCCGTATTCGAAACGAATTTTTTATGGTTCAAATATCACCTTTATGGCAATAAACCAGGTCATTTCTACGGTAATTCCGACGTTTGGCTCTGGATGCCCAAGGGAATTATCCAGACTAACGATCCTCAATTGAACTGGATAACGGGAGAGAGCGGGGATAAATTCTATATCGGGCTAAGCAACGCATCGTCAGATGAAGTTCAGACTTCGATTGAACTGAATGAGCAAATCATTGGTTTCAACCCGTCACTAGATTATACCGTAACCATCATCCGCGATAATGGCACACCAGAACAAACGGTTATGAGTGGCGGAATTATTCAAGCTACGGTTTCAAGCAAAGGGATAACCGCTATCATTGTTGAGGGACTCCAGATTGATGTGCCGCTGCATCAGGTTAGAACTGCTGATACATCGGATGCAAGCTACTTCTTCGATACCCACAGTCCAATCGATGCGGTTAAAGGGATGCTGATCGTAAAGCCCGACGAGACGGTTTATGATGCTTATGTACAGGCAAAAACGACGAAACCAGCGACAATCCATTATTCCTTGGATGGCGGGGCTACGTATACAACCATCCCAGATACGATATATCCGATGGAATGGTCAATACGGGTGAACGACTTATCTCAAACCTTCACTTATTACGTGGAATCGGACGGGAAACAAACCCGCAAACGGACACTTTATCTGCCTGATAAGGTATCCGAAACTCCAGTCCAACCCGATTGGCAGGAGGGTTCATCTATTATTGTAGATAATACCGAGGCGGAGACAGAAGGGGTCTGGATAAGGGATACAACGGCTAACGACTATTACTACGATAACTATGTGTATGCCAAATCGACCGCCGGCACAGCGACAAGCAAAATTATATGGCGGCCGGAGCTGCCTGATACTGTTACTTACAGTGTGTATTACAAGCTTCCGCAAATAACGGCTGCGAGTGAAAACTGGGCAACGAATGCCTCATTTAACGTTTATTATAGCGGGGGCTCCGAGACGGTTGCCGTTGATGAGACAACGGCAAATGGAACTTGGGTGCACTTAGGCGATTATCCTTTTGCAGCAGGGAATAGCGGGTACGTGGAACTAACCAATAAGGCCAATAAGTCTCGTGTAGTTGCCGATGCGATCATGTGGGTGGACCCGAACAGGATGCCGCAATTAGAGTCTGCGGTGATCCTATCCGATCGGAACGAGCTGCAGATGACTCAAACTGCACAACTGAGCGTAACCGGCTATTTGGATAACGGTTTGATCGGTGATCTTACACAGGCCAATGTACAGTATTTCGTTGATCGTACGGATTTGGCTGAAGTAGACAGCAGCGGTAGGTTGACCCTTCTAAATCTTGATGGAGACACAGATCACATTGAGGTATGGGCCACTGTAACGATTTACGGAGTGACCTTAACAACACCGCCTTTGACCATCGCGATCAAGGACCTAACGGTTATCGTCGACAGTACAAATACAACGGGGTTATACACGACAGAAGGGTCTTGGAGCCAAAGCAACTTAGCCGGATACAAAATTGGGGTTAAGTCCCGCTACTCTACAGTACAAGGATCATCAGCAACGTGGAAAGGCCAGTTTCCAGAGGGGAAATATACGGTCTCCATCTACAAGATCGTCCATACGACGGCAAACGATAATTATGTCAAAGTGGAAGTGAAGCATCAGTCAGGTACCGAGGTCACATATATCGATGCAACAGTTGGCTCATCGGGTTGGGTTAATTTAGGAACGTTCAACTTTACAGGAGACGGCAGCGAGTATGTTCGTTTAACCAGGGTTACTCCTACAACGGTAGACCCGCCAACACTTCCTGCCGATATGATCTATACGAGGGTTGATGCAGTCAAATTCGATCGGCATTCCGTTAATCCGGAGCTGATTGTGAATGAGGCGCCAGGTAAACCGACTCTTTCGAATAATAGCGGTGCTGCGACAGGCTTACATGATGGCAATTATGATGTTGCGATGAATATGTGGTGGGGAACCAATGGCTCACTATATAAGTTGTACGAGAATGGCCAATTGATCCAAACAAAGTCATTGCCCGTTGATTCGCCAGCTGCCCAAACTTCCATTATTCCAATTCAAGGCAAGCCAAATGGAACCTATGTGTATACATGTGAGTTATCAAATTTGTATGGAACGACTTCATGTGATCCACATACCGTCACCGTGGCTGATGCGAATCCTGGCAAACCTGTGTTATCCAGTGACAACTGGGATCAAGATGGGAACTATACCATTACTGCAAATATGTGGTGGGGCACGAACGCAGCACAGTATCGATTATATGAAAATGGCGAACTTATTGAAACGCAATCTTTATCTTCACACTCACCAAATGCCCAATCGGCAAATACACAATTTTCGGGAAAAGCTCCTGGCATTTATCAATATCGCGGTGAGTTTATGAATGGAAGCGGAACAACGGTAAGTGAAGTTATACAAATTATTGTAAAATAACCCTAAGAGCTGAGTGGATGAGAACGATCCACTCAGTTTTTTATTTTTGAAATTATGTATTGAGCTATGCAAAATGCTTGTAAAACGATGATATAAGAAGACAGCACATTTTTGGAACAGATGCCAGAGCATCCGACCGTGTTTATTCTTATTTGGGGCAGTGGACCCTCAAAAAACGTCCAGATTGTCATAACATAAAGCTCCCACTACTGAAACCCTATTATTGACACTAAGTTACGTACTTAATTGTAGATTAGGGTGTATATAGTAGGTAGTTAAATAACATTTACATAAGTATAAGGGGGATGAACTGGAAACTGGATATTACTCATTTACTGGATGAATAGAAAACCATTTGCGGTATGGCTTACAGGCCATTTATAGATAGGTATACAAAATACAAGTTATAATTTCACGAAGAAAACTATCATCGAAATGATCAAATCACTGCAACAAAGTACAAACCATCCCTGACTGCTAAATGGGCAAAAATTAACGATGAAAGTACAGAATAGTTTTCAGACATGGGTGGGGCATTTAATCCTAATTCTGGCGATATAACGATTGCAAAGTGATATAAAACTTTCGCTTTATGGATCAAATTGAATCTTCGAAAAGCATGCCTGATTTCTGGCGTGCTTTTCGTTTTTGTTTTTATCAACGCCTAGATTCAAGACAAGTTATTAGCTTAGATGGTTGACTTTATTTTGTGTATTAAATAACCCGTCTACAAAACCGATAATAGTAAATGTAGGAAATTATTGAAAAAAAGGGAGAGACTTAAAATGTCAAAATGGGGTAAAAAGAGCGTATACATCATTCTGTGCTTAGTCACGATGGCAGTATTTGCAGGTTGCGGAAAAGAGAAAACCGAAGAAGAGAAATTGCAAGAACAAGTACAGCAAGCTTTCAAAGATGCGGGGATACAACTAGATAATTCGTCTCAGTCAGATGAAAAACCTACTGTAGAGTCAGAACTAGCGGAGATCAACAACTTCGTCACCAGAGATATTTGGAACGATGGTCTTGTTAACATCGGTCACTTTGCCCACAGTGGTACTTCTGCAACAGGAGAAACCATAGATATGGAATTCATGATCCAGCAACTCGGCAAGGCGATGGAAAAGAAAGCAGAATACGATAAGTATATCCAAGAAATAGATTCAAAATATGATGAAGTGAAACAATTATGGACGAAGGTTTCAGGCGAGATTGATACTTTGTATAAAAAACTTCAAGATAATCCTCCGAAGCCTAATGACTCAGACTACGAGTTTGATACCGGATTGTATCAGCAATACAAAGATGCTTTTTCGGAAGAGGTAGAAGCACTAAACCAAAAGTAATAAACTACATAATTCAGATGTGGAGCAGCTTTGTAAGATGACATAAGTACTATTTCATTAAAAGCCGCAAAAATTGCGGCTTTTTTTATTTAAGTGTGATCAAGTTCATGTTTGGTCTAGTACAGTCATCATCGAAAGGTTAAACGAAGTCATTTACAAAAAAGTGCTGAATAATTTGACATACTGTTGTCAGCATTCCCGCCCTATAAAAAAGGTTGAGAATAATTAAACGGCTGGAGGTATCACCATGATCCCATCAAACAAAGTAATTCTTAATCGCTCCTGAAAATGAAATTGAACCTTCAAAAAAGCGAAGACGAGCAAGTGTGCTCGTGTTGTGCAGGAAAACTGCATGATATGAGCACGGGAGTAGGCGGAAGTGAAGCTCGTGGAGAGTGCACCGGCCGAAGCTTCAATCGGTCGATGCGGCGTACTTCCTCACGTCCGGCTCAAATGTCGTTCCATTGGACAGGTCCACCTCCACGTGGGTAGTTCCGCGATCGTCGGTCAGCACGAGCATGCGCGAGCCTACGAGGGGAACACGGTCGGAACTGGTGCGCATGTGCGCTGAGATGACCCGAGGAGTACCCTCGACGATGTAACCTACCTCGACCTTGAATATCGGGAGATCGAAGAGCCAGCAGTTCGTGAAGCTCACGGTGGTCAGTGTTCCGATGAACGAGCAGCCCTCCACTCGGAGGCGCTCAATGTCACTCTGACGTAGCCGGGCATGTGCGATCGAGCCGGGCAACCGTAATAGCGCGATGGTGGCCCAGAGGGCGAAGGCGGCTCCGATGACAGCGCCAAGCTCTGGCGGGATCGTCGGCGACGTCCCGATGGCCTCGAGGTTGAAGGGGCGCGACGGATCGCTGATCAGCGTCCAGATCAGGAAGACTCCAGCGATTACGACGAGTCCTCCTGCAATCGCGAGCGACACGAAGAGGCCGGCGACCCTGGTCTGTCCGAACTGTTCTACCGCTCGCAAGTACACTCCGCCAGTCACACCGATTGCGACGAACAGCAACAACACTGCGACGCCCACCGTGACCGGATGACCGAGGAGCATGCTGATCTCCGGTGTTGGCGCAAGACCGAATAGGGAACCAAACGGCACGGAGCCGGTCAGCGCCCACAGTGCAGCAGCTGCGAACAGCCACGGCAGCAGCGGAGTCGCGTGTCCGACGCCACGTCCCGGCAGCAGCGCAGTCATTCGTCCGCCTTTATCCGTAGTGGAAAACAGCGGCAGCATCTCACTGTGCTCATGTTGTCCCTCTGCAGCATCCCTCATAAATATCCTTCACCTCCATAATTTTTTAGCTATATTTTACCACTTATTGACTACTATATTGACTCATTCCCGAAGACTTTACAATAGGAAATAAACTCACGAACATGCATTAGAAGGCATGAAGAGAGCTGGATTTCACATAAAATATGGGCCTGTGATGAGCCTTGGGGTGTTCGAAGATTGTATGTACACGACTCGATTGGTAAGCTTACCAACATTCTTGCTCATGAACATTGATACTCTAACAGCCAATCGTAAAGGGACCCTGATTTCTACATCTAATGCGAAAGGATAGTTCAATAAATCAGTAGCGAAGCTATGGGTTTGAAACCATCATGTGAGTGACAGCAACTTTATAATTAGGGTGTGTTATGGAGCCAGTTGTAGGATTAGATGGGGCTAAAGGAGCCAGCGTCGTTCAGGCTTTTCTACGAAGGAACGAACCGTACGGGATATTTGAGAGTATTGCACACGAGTAGAACGGTTTTGAACGACTGGGAGAATTGCTTTATGAATTGAACGTACTCTCGGGCAAGGTGCCGGTCATTATTTTGGAATATTGTTTCTATTGGATGAAAATTGGTGGGCAATTTTTCCAGATTTTTTAGAGGAAATCGAAAAAAACCTACCCGAAATATGAGAAAACGCCGTTGACCTTAAGCAGGTGACCGGCGTTTCCATATTAGCGTTTCGGCATTTTGCTCTCATCCATGTACAGCAGGTTCCAACGGTGACCGTCCAAGTCCGCAAATCCTGCGCCGTACATCCAGCCGTCATTTTCACTCGGCTTGCCAAAGATGCTTCCTCCGGCAAACTCTACTTTTTGAATAAAGGCATCTACTTCTTCTCTGCTTCCAGCGCCAATGGAAAATATTACTTCTGCGCAATGGGAAGTATCTGCGGTTTTTGAACCGGTAAATTTCTCAAACGCCGCATCCGGGAACAGCAGAATCGTTGTTTGGCCTATGGCAAGCTTGGCTCTCTCGTTACCAACACTCACCGCATAGAATCCAATCTCATTGAAAAAGGCAGTTGACTTCTCAACATCTTTGACTGGTAGGTTAATCCAAATCTCCTGTGACATGGCTGTTGCCTCCTGGAATAAATTTTTAACTTCTCCTACTATACTCTACTTCTGGCTGTAGAAGCGAATTTTATAAAAGAAACAACAGAGTATGACATTCCTGTCATGCATCCTGCGATTTACTTAGTAAATGCCCGCTCCATAATAAGGGGTAAACGTTCGACAGTATGCAGCAGCCATTGTCAGAATAAAATAAAGAATTAGACTGACGTTACTTCATTAAGCCAACAAGCAGGATCGCTTAATCACATCTAGAATAAATATAGAAAAATACAAACATCATTTATAAGTCGAAGGAAGAGTGGGGGAAGTTTCTTGGATGAGATTGCAAAAATCGCAAAAGAATTATTAAAGAATATTGAAGAAAATAAACGGAATCTTTTAAGCAGAAATGATGATAAGAAGGTAATCAATTTTTATGAAATAAATAAGCCATATGGTTGTTTCTCGAATTTTTCGAAACATTCAATTACATTACAAAACAAAGAATGGCCAACAACGGAACACTATTTTCAAGCTCAAAAGTTTGTAGGTACCGTTCATGAAGATGAAATACGT
The DNA here is from genome assembly GCF_037976325.1 of Paenibacillus sp. FSL K6-3182. Classification (NCBI taxonomy): domain Bacteria; kingdom Bacillati; phylum Bacillota; class Bacilli; order Caryophanales; family Paenibacillaceae; genus Paenibacillus; species Paenibacillus sp. FSL K6-3182. Next base: position 3,588,364 of record NZ_CP150265.1, on the reverse strand, counting down.
TTTGCAAGTACGCCAATGGATGCCGCCCGATTAGGCCGAGATAAAAATAAACCACTCCGTAAAGATTGGGAAGAGTGCAAAGTAAACATTATGCGGGAAGCTATCGTCGCTAAAATAGAACAACATCCAAATGTTAAGTCCATTCTCTTATCAACAGGTGATTGTGCCATTATCTTAATTGAAAAAGAGGTTTTGAATCAATGAATAGCAAAATGATTTGGGGGATAGTATTATTAGCGCTGAGTTTGTTTTTTAAGCCATTATTGGCGATAGTGGGGCTGAATGAAACGTTGTTCGGATTGCAATGGCAAGGTGAAACTGTGTTTTCATTGCGTCCATTCTTAGTTCGGAGTATTCTAGCAATAATTGGTATTATCATGCTTATCATCGGCGGTAAGCAAGTTGCAAAGCAGAAGAATAAATAGTTGAAAGGATCGAGAGCACAAAAATTAATCTTGCTACAGTATTGAACGTTTATATCAAGGAATTGAAGACCGAAAAAGATTATGAAAATCCCCAAAGGGGATTTTTTAATGTTCGTAGAACAAAAGGAGCCAGTGAGGCTCCTTTTGTTTGTTATTATCACGATTTAAGAAATGTGACACATCACGAACTTTAACATTGTCAGATGACAAGAATATGAGCCGATTAATTACCGCGTAATTAACGAAAATATACGCTAAGCCCTCAATCCGGCTTGGCGTTTTTTCTTACTTTAACCTGAAACGGTATGATCATTCAACAAGCCGAGTATCAAAGTTCTATTTATTTCTAACTCGTGGATGTCGATTTGCCATTCTCTCGTTCGTTGTCTTTATAACGGCGAAGTTTAGCTGATCCTGGATGAAGGACATCCGGGAGATACGCAGCGGTCGGAATCGACTACACGACACGAAAGGACAGGGATAAAAATGGGGAAAATCATCATGCAGCAATTCATTACGTTGGATGGCGTCATGCAGGCGCCTGGCGAACTCTATGAATTCGAGTATGGGGGCTGGCAGCGGTCCTATGTTGTCGAGGAGCACCTGGCACTCATTGTCGAGCAGGCCCACGCGGTTGAAGCACTTCTTCTGGGGCGTAAAACTTACGAGAGCTTCGCGGCAACATGGCCGTCAGCGATCGGCATGCGGGGGCTGGCCGATCGGATGAACGGCATGTCGAAGTTCGTGGCTTCGAGAACCCTAAGCCATGCGGAGTGGAATGCCACAATCATCCATGGCGACGCGGCAGAAGAAGCAGCGAAACTCAAGCAGGAGTTCAGCGGAGACTTGTTAGTCGTAGGCAGCGGCGATCTTGCACAAACGCTGATAAAGCATCATCTCATCGACGAATACCGGCTCTGGATCCATCCTGTGATCTTAGGTCGCGGACAACTGCTGTTCAGAGAAGGGGTCGAGAAGGCTGCTATGCGCCTCATGGACGCCAAAACACTAAGCACAGGTGTCACAATTCACATCTACCAGCCCGAGATAGGCAATTAACAACAAAGCCATCTGAATTCATTCAACCAGAGACGTCTCCATCATCGTTGTGCAAGTGGAGATGGGATGTCTTTTTACCATTCAGATGCCGATCAGCGATCGACAATACGAACGATAGGGAGCTATCTCGGCAGCTCCTTGTACATCTTCACAAAATAAAGGTTTTTGTATAGATGTACGGATAGGCGTTAAGATAACGGGCAGCTTTAGACATATTCGAACGGAGTGAGAGGTATGGATGTACAAAGTATTATTTCCAAAATTATTGATTGTCTTAAGCAAATCCATGGTGTGCAGGCTCTGGTTTTAGGTGGTTCAAGAGCTAGGGGGACTGAAAACCCCAACTCTGATATTGATATTGGAATTTATTATAACCTAAACAATGGGTTAGATATTTCACACCTTGATCGGATAGCTTCCACCTTGGATGATGATAATAGAGTCAATTTAATAACAGAAATCGGTGGCTGGGGTCCATGGATAAATGGTGGTGGTTGGCTGAAAGTGCATCAACAACCGGTCGATTTTTTATACCGTGATCTTAATATAGTGTCAAAAGTAATTGACAACTGTCTCAGAGGGGATCTTACAATCGACTATCAACCGGGACATCCTCATGGATTTATCAATTCTATATATTTAGCTGAAATCGCGTTGTGTAGGATTTTATGGGATCCAACAGGTCTTATTGGAGAAATGAAGTCTAGAACAAGTCCATACTCGCACGTTTTGCAAAAAGCAGTAATTCAAAAATTTTTATGGGAAGCGAATTTCTCCTTAGAGAATGGGAAAAAAGGTATCTATAAAAATGATTTATCTTACTTTGCTGGATGTTGTTTTAGATCAGTCTCTTGTTTAAATCAGGTTTTGTTTGCACTTAATGAAACATAATGGATGAACGAAAAAGGAGCTGCTGCTATCGTCGATACTTTTAGCATGGTCCCAAGCAATTACTCCCATAGAATAAACAAGATATTCACCTTAGTGACAGAAGAGCAGGCCGGTTTGGAGAAAGCTCTAAGCCTGTTACATGATCTGATTCACGAAACAGACAATCTAGTGAAAAATAAAAATCTGCTGAACTAACGCGACACTATAGCTCAATAAGCAACTAGAACGAGGCTGCCGGTACGGATCGGCAACCTCGTTGCACTAACGGGCAGGTTAACGATGATTAAGTTAAAATTATTCGTTGTTAGGAGGAAATTATTAACCAATACATGCGTCATATTGGTGATTTTTTTATGATCCAATGCAAGTTCATTGATCAATCCGTTTAAGAAAATTGCAGCTGCAGTATTATAGAAAAACATTGTGGTATGACTGAAAAAATGAACATTGAAAAATATGGGAAAAATTAGTTTTTACAATGGGAACTTTACATGAATTTAGAATTACAATTCATGATGAGCAAAATAAACTTTAAGGATTAACTCTAAAATTAACTCTAAGGATAATTACGACAGCTGAATTGTAGAATTACTAATGAAATTAAACTCTAGATTTTATTAGTATTAATTCACAAGAGCAAACCGTTTAATTTGGAGCGGAAGTTGTATGGAATTTTCATTATAATGAAGTACATAAAATGAAAGCAAGAGTAAGTGAAGTAACAGCAAGTTAAAGATGAATCAGTCATTAATGTTAATTTCATTACTACTACTTCACAAAACTCGTATTTTGTACATATGTTCACAGATCGATTTAAAGCCTAGTAACAACTGAATTTTCCATGGCTTGTGTCACAATCTATCTTGTATTCTTAGCATTGTTATTTTGTCCACACACCCTAAATCGAGGAAGCGCTCTCACACTCCCCCTTTATCCAATAGAAGGCAGCCGGTATCATTAGTATCGGCAAATTTGATTGCTATTAATCAAATATAATGATATTCATAGGACGCACACTACGCCAGCACCTCTTGAGGTCGCATCGAGTTGGCTGCGCGAAGTTGTCCGCTAACAGTGGCTTCCCGTCCACTCAAGTGTCTATCTGTGAGCTACTGACTTCCTCAAAGAATATTACAATCATCCTATTCATTTTTGTTCCATCAGATATAGGGAAATCAACACTAAGCTCCTCTAGACCCTACTTATTTTGGAAACAGATAGTCAAACTGCTTCCGGAATATATCAGCACGGCGCGGATCGGGGATAATATTCTATCATCTGCAAACTGAACATATAGTATGATTTTCACCTTTACTTATTCTATAGCTTTGTCTATACTCTTGGTGCAGAGGCCCTCTTACATAATTCACTAATATTTCTAATTAAAGGAGATGTAAGGATGAAGAAAGGTATATTTTCCCTCTCACTTGTTTTAGTCATGCTTTTGAGTTTTGCAGCAACAGCATTCGCTGCGTTTAGTTACACTAGCCCGAACGTCACAATCTCAAGCGGAACCATTAAATTTGGACATGGCGTTATTGTTAACACGGGTAAATACCGTGATACTTTGACGATTAATGTTTATCGCGGGAACACATTTGTTGCTTCCAAACAAATCACGTTGAACCCTCAAGAATGGACTTATCCGGGTTCTACAACCACACCATTATTAACAATAGCAACTGGACAACCAGCTGGCGAATACCGTTATACGTTATCAGCTCCAGGGAGCTGGCATGTTATGGCAGGTTTTGCGAGTTAATAGCGAATAAATAGAAATTATCATTAAAACCTCTCGTCTATGACGAGAGGTTTATTAAATTATTAGGACTTAAAATGCGAAAAAAAAAGAGCGAATCTCAGGAGGAATTCCTGAAATCGCTCAGCTTGACTGTAAGTATTTTAAATCCATCTTGTTTCTAGGATGTATACGATGTCAAATGAACATTGGGGTATAACAAATGATCGCTTAGCTTAACAATATTTCACCTTCAAAATCTCAATATAATTTGAATCAATTCCAGTAATATTGGATACTGTTCCAATTTCAATTCCTTGTTTTAAGGCATTTCGGGCAATTCTCAAGTTATGTTTCATTTTCAACACCCTATCTTTGAATAAAATATCGTCAAAATCTAAATATTCATCAGCAATTTCTCTGTCTAAATTAAATTCAATATCATAAGTACCGATGTGTTCTTCTAAATAAAAAATATTTACTGAACAAAATATTACTGCTTCTTCAAGGTTAAAAGTATATTTAAGGTACATTGACCGTTCATGTACACTAATAAAATCCTCATACAACTTTCCATGAAATGTGTCGTGGTAATCGACTTTCTCTTCTTGACGCCATTTTCTAAAATAACTCCAAAAGCCTTCGACAGTCCTATTTATTGCATTATGGCTAGTTTCCCATTCAAGTAATGATTTTTTGTTCATACTATATTTCACTTCCTACAACATTATATCATGCATGTTTTCCATTTTATCCTGATTTCAATGAACTATCCTGCTCGTTAGCTCAACGAGGATGCCGATTAATGCCGGCAGCCTCATCCTGGTGATTATGAAGCTTTAGTTCCCAGTAAGCTTAATTTCTTGGCGCATAAATGTGATCAGTATCGGTATCAATTACGATTTCAGATCTGACGCTCTCCAGATATAATGAAGGCACCCGCTCAAATTGAAAAAGCCTGCAAAAAACATCTGTAAACACACTCATGCTCGTGCATAGGTTTTTGGCTACTCTGTACATATCACTTAATTCCTTTATTGAACATGTCTTGCCGATAAGAAATGAATGCTAGAAATAACCATCAATCTCGACTATCACATAATCACCACCGGTTGCTAACCAGCCTCTGAGCTCAAAGTTATGGACTGCTTCACTTTTGTTTAACTAACGTATCCCGTTAGTTCAGCGAGTTAAACTATTAAATTCCTACTATTGCAGATAAGTTAATATCAAAAATATGCTGTATCAAAGCAAAGACGAATAAGATTGCAAATGATATTGCGATATACTTAATGACCTAAAGAAAGCCAATAATAAATGAAGTTTTTCTTCCGCCATGTAATATATAGAACTTCCACCAATCAGCATAAAACAACAGGCCACTATTTTAACTGGAATTAAGTAGTACCACTGAGGAATGCCCGTTCCATAAATTGAAATTATGTAACCAATAAGATAAGTTGCTCCGTAATACCTCCATCTCCTTCTGATAATTCAAAACACCTCCTTAATTGAAACTTTGTATAAATGACGGTGTGCTAAACTAACCTGCCAGTTAGCGTAACGGGGAAGGGCAGCCACGCGGCCAATGTCATTAAGTTAAGGTGCAGACCAAATATCAAGAAAAAGAGCAGGTTATCAAAAAGATAACCCGCTCTTTTTTTTGAATAAAATGAAAAAGGACTTGACAAGCAGATGAAGGTCGCATTTACAGAGTCGTATACGGATATCAAGGACTACCGAGGGTATCGATTACTTGCCGTTGACGGTCCGGATTTGCATATCACAACAGATTCTGCGGACACGGACACCTATTTTCAAACTTTTTTCCTTGCTTGCACCAAAAAAAACAATCGGCATAGGGCTTCTCCCCATGCCGTTTCGAATTCCGTTTCATTCTCGACCTTGTCTTTGAGCTTATCTTAATGACATTGACCGAACCGGTGCTCTTTTTGTTGCCTGTCTATGGAACTCTATTGCTTAGCGAATTGAAGCACGGCAATTGCAGCACGTTCTCTCCGATCGGGATCCCCGCTTATCATCGCCTTCCTTAATATATCCAGCGCCAACGTAATGGTCTCCTGATCGACTGAACATGTTCGTTCCGTACCCACCACCTGTCCGAAAGGCTTATCCAGCCAGTGCTCAATCTGCTCCGGCGTTACCTTCCGCTCGAGCATCGAGATGGTAACCTTCCTGTCTACAAAAGACTTCAGCTCCGGATGCAGCTCCGACCTCAGCAAGCTCTTCAGCCATGTCACGCCTCGCCGATGGCAGAGGCCCCCGTCCTCCTCGGACGGTCTATCCACGTAGTAATAGTCGCCTAAGTCGCCCATATGAACATGATCGCCATCTGCCAGAAAAAGATAATCCCCGTCCTGCATATCGTAAACGAAGGAGCCGATCTCGAGCAGCCGATCCAGCAGCACCGCCCCCTTTTGATCGGAAGCCTGAACAACCTTCTCCTGTCCAGCCTCCTTGCTTAACTGCTCTAAATCCCCTATACCCGGCCATTCAAAGCCGACGTAATGGTCTCTCAAAAATGTAGGGACATGCCGCGCGCCGTGAAATTCAGAATTGAGAAGAAAAACATTCATTCGATATGCCTCCAATCGTATGCAAGAACCGCGCTCATGATCATCCATAAATTTTCTTTATTATCCAGCATAAGTAGCCGGAAGTAAATATGAGGACTATCCGCAACGAAAATAAGCAGCTGCAATCTCCTTGGAGAATGAGCCGCTTATCCGAAAAGGTCAATCCCGTAGCCATATTTAACGTTTGTTCTTATTCCGCTTCCTTAACGAGCTCTACTTCCTTCTGAAAAATAACCTTTGCATTCCCCCCAGAAGCATTCAGCCATACGGCTTGAATGACCGCTCTTCCGCTTGATTGTTTGTTCGAAAGGGAAACGGTCCCGTTAAGCTTCACATTGACCGCTTTGTCTCCAGACAGCTTAATCCACTTCACGAACGCGGACGGCAGCTCTGCCCCTAATACGTTAAGCCTGTATTGATGCTTCGTGCCATTGTCGCTAATAGTCGCCGTTTCCTGAACCTCGGAACGAATATATGCCATTAACCAAGCATTCATTGCCGGCTTCTCCTTCTCCAGCGCTTGCTGAAAGCCTACGGAAACGGCTTGCCACTCAGCCGCCGTAATACCTAATCCATGAATCCATTCACTTACGGCATACCGGTCTCTTTGCTGCAATACTTCGGTTAAAGCTTGATTGATTAGGGAGCTTACCGCTTTCTTATTTGAAAATAGCGCTGTAATTTCCTTTGGTTTTTTGGCAGCCAAAATATCGCGGACATTTCCCTCGATTCCCTTTGCCTGACTCCCATCGCCGAATAGAAAAACAACCATATCGTCGATACTCACATCCGCGCTGCCGCCGGCTTCCGTCAGGATGGCTAACGCAGACTGATATTCGGGATTCGCCAGCATGGCCTTAAGCTCAGACGCCTGAGGGTCATACTGTAAGGCACCAGCAGCCTTGATCAATCGGAATAGGCTGGTCTTTAACAGTAATGCATCAACGGAGGCTGGCAGCTTTTCGCTTATTTTATTCCAGATCGGATCTATGAGAAACTGCATCTCGTTATCGTCAAGCCCGGCTATTTCTTCTTGAACGGCATGTATTTTCTGTACCGACTGGGAGCCTCCCGCTGCAATAGCCTCGTGCAGCCTATTCATGCGCTCCAGTAGGAGCGCTGGAATAGCGGGCTCGCTTCCCGTATCGGCAGCCTTCAATGTTACTTCTTTCCGGAAAAGAATGCTCTCCGATTGTCCATCCGGGCTGATCGCCTTCGCCTGGATGACAGCAGACACCTCCGGCGTATATGGCGGGATCGTAACGACTCCACCAGGCATCACCATCACGGCATCGCTGCCTGATACTTTGGACCATGTCAGAAGCTCGGCAGGGACGGACTTCCCAAGCACAGACAACGCATAGGTATGCTTCAGCCCATCATCGCTAATGTTCGCCGTTTCCTGTGTTTCGGAGCGAAAGTAGGCGCTCAGCATGGCACTGGTAGCTGATTCGCTATGTCCAAGCCTATCTTCAAAGTCGCTCAAGACGCTTAGGAGATCCTCCGTTGTCACCCCTCTTTGCTTAAGAGCGCTGCCCAAAGCATAAAAATATGTCGTTCGCTGCCCGTCATCCGATTCGCTTAAGACCGTATCGATTGCCGATCGAAGTAGCTGCTTGCGCTTCTCTTCATTATGAAGTAGGGCGATCAAGTCCTCCGGAGATTGTCTTGCAAGAAGTCCCAGCATTTCGCCTTGCACCCCGCCTCGGGCGGCGTCATCACCGAACAACAGGATCAGAAGCTGCTCAGCGCCGTTGGAGTAAACCGGGATGATGTTATTAAGCAGCAGCTTATAGTCAGCGTTAGTGCGAATGGCATCCAACCGGGCTTCCTGCGGGTCGAAATACAAGCCTGCGGTCTCTTTCAGCAGCTGAAACAGGGCAATTTTCATCCCATCCGCTTGAGCTGGCGTGAGCTTATTCGAAATGGGATCGAGCAGTTGCAAGTTTGAATTCACATCAAGAGCCGCCCACTCCTCCTGCAAGCTGCGTACATTTGACAAGTCAGAAGGAGGCCCCTCTTCAAGCGTACCGTACAGCTTGCCCATTCTCGCGATGAAAGGCTCCTCCGGGAAGTCCGCAAATGAATGCGAATGCCTCACCTCTTTCTCGAAGATTACCTTATCCGGACCGCCGTATGGATGAAGCAGGTTGACTTGAATAAGCGCTTTCGCGCTGCGTGCAGGGTAAACTAATTCCATGCCTCCGCTAGGAAAGACCTTCAGATCAGAGCTTCCCGAACGCTTGGACCAAACCAGTTGAGCTGGCAATACATAGGCTCCGAATACACCTAGATCATAATGATAAATACGGCCGTCCGTGACATTGCCATCGTAATGGGCTATACGATAGCTGGTGCTCACATTCGAGCGCATATAGGCGACGGCGATTCCGACAAAAGCATCCGTATCGAGCTGCAGCCTATTCCCAAAGCTTTGCAGCATCTCCTGCACGTTCAGAGCGGTTACCCCTAGATTGCGGAAAACTCTGCTGACCTGATAGTCGTTCGATAAGCCAAGCACCTCTTTCATTTCGGAGAAAAGAAGATTGTAAACCTTCTCTCTTTCCTGTGTCAGTGCCATTAACGAAAATGGGTCCATATTATGAATTTCATCCTTGACACTCCCTTCAAGCCCTTTACGACTGTTGCCGTCGCCATACAGAAAAAGTAAAAAATCCTCGAGTGTCAGGCTTGGCTGCCCCGCTGCGGCAGAAATTGCTTGAATCGCCGCGCGGTAATCGGCATTGCCGCGGATGTTTTCCAATTCGCTAGCCTTCGGATCAAATTGGCTGACGATGACCGCTTTTAAAAACCGAAAAAGATCGGCTTTCACTTTTACTTTATCGACATGGGCAGGGAGCTTTAGGAGTATCTTATTCCATACCGGATCAATAAGCGTCTGGTCATTCAAGTCATCCAGCCCATTAAGCTCGTCATGCAGATTGGACACATGCTGGGTATCGGCCGGATCACCTGCAGCAAGCGCCTCATGGAACTCCCCCCACTTGACCAAGCTAGCTTTAGGCGGCGCTTCGGCGGCGCTCGCAATCCCCAAGCTGCCTCCACGTACTGGCTGATTCCAGCTTCCCAGCGGCAAACCCGTGAGCAGCGTGGCGAACAAGCATGAAATGATACCGGAAACAACTATTTTGTTTCTTACATTCACTTTCTTCATCCTCCATTTCGATTTAATTTCTATGTATGAGTAAGCATTTATCGACTTTCTCTGAGCTGGGATGATTTGTGTGGTAAGCATTATTATATACAAAATTATTCATTTTGAATAACTAAATTTATTTTATATTCATAAAGAGACCATTTTTTCATACATAGCAAAAAAACACCCAATATAGGCAATGTCATTAAGTTAAGGTGATTCGCAAAAACATTTAGCCGATTCTACCCATTCGCCCAGGTCAGAAGAATACGCGCAAAATCCGTTCGAAACAACTGTGAGCTTCGTTTACTGAGTAGCATAATTCGGTTCACATGTACATTTTTTAAGCGGATATCCCGTCCGTTTTGTTTACTGTACGCTTTTTTCCTTGCTTGCACCAAAAAAACAAACGGCATAGGGCTTATCCCCCATGCCGTTTCGAATTCCGTTTTATTCCCGGTCTTGTCTTTGAGCTTATCTTAATGACATTGGCCACGCGGCAGCCCTTTTGGTTTTCAACTATCGTTTCCCGTTAGCTTAATCATGTGATGTACAGGTTATCGTAAAGACTTCCCATAAGGTTTCAAATATTCACGCATCAGCTTATTGGATAAGGCTAGGGCCTCTTCTCGTGTTGTTGCGGGGGCAGATAGCATCTTTCCATTCTCAGTGTTCCAAACGGTCTGAAGATTTCCATCTTCGGATTCAGACTGTTGATTGGGCGTTGTTATAAGGAATGTTACTTGACTAAAGTCTTTGTTCGCGAATATAGAATGTGACTGGTAAATTTCAGCTCCTACAGTTGTTCCCCGTTCGTCATAAAGAAAATAAGGATAGGCTATTGAGCCCCAGCCGTCTCTAGAAAAATGAATTTCTATATTGCGCTGATCCTGAGGCACTGGAATTTGTTCACCTACAATTCGTACTACACCCTTAAATATTCGCTCTCTTTTCAAGCTCGTATGCACCTTGCCCTGAATTATAACAGTCGCAGGCTCTATCCCCGATTTTACATCTTCGTAACCTAACTGATACTTAACACCAATCAGCTTTACATCAATTGTGCTGGGGTGCTTCACATACATGACCCAGATTGCGCCAATGACGATAATAATCAAGCTGATTGATACAATCCATCTTTTCGTCTGCAACTAGCTTCATCCCTTTTATGGAACTCATTTACTTTCCTACCTAATTCATATGATTAATATAGTCTTAAGTTGCGCTAAACTGCCCGTTAGCGTAGCGAAGGGCTGCCATATAGTAGCCCTTCAGGGGTGGAACTATCGTTTCCCGTTAGTTGAACGAACAATTTCATTTATCTTTTCATTGAAAACTTTATTATAGAATTCATATTTCTCTGGAAGTCGATTTCTTAAGTAATCCCAAAACCATTTTTCATCAAATTCATCTGGTCTGTTAACAATCAAATCAGGTAAGTTATGAAAAACATCGGCAATATTGTTTATTTCAATCACATTATACTTAGCCTGGACCCAAGATGCAGGATTCCACCATTTAATACGATGAGTATAAGATGCGCTCCGAATATCTAGAAGAACACAATACAATAAATATACGTAGGCTCTTTCTTTGAAAGTCTCCGTCTTCAATCACTCCCCAACCGCGCGGCGACAGCTCCCTAGTTGTTGTGCTATCGTTCCTCGTTAGCTTAACGAAACAGATTAATATTCTAATCGACATTGGTCCATGTTCTTAACCTTTTCAGCTATGGAGTTAAGTTCTTGCCCTTGGTCGGAAAAACTAGTTTCTCATTCTGTGAACCAAAAACTGCGCTGGTTGCTTCTATGAAAGATAACATGATTGGTGAAAGCCACTTGTCTTTATGCCACAACATCTGTGTATATACCTGCAAGTCCGGAATTTGCCATGGGAGGACAACAAGTTCTCCGCGTTCAATTTCGGATTCCGCGACGATCTCAGGAAGAAAGGCAATACCGATTCCTGAAATTGCACATTGTTTAATGGCTTCAGCACTTTGAAACTCTAAATATGTAATGCTATCAATGCCCTCTTTCTCAAATGATCGATCAAACATAGTTCGATAAGGACAACCCTTTTCATTCGTCAGGAATACTTCTCCGTGAAAATCTTCCAACTGAAGCACAGTTCGTTTGACGAGTGGGTGATCTGGAGCAGCTAACAATCGGAAATGTTCTTCCAGCAAAGGTTCCACGGAAAGTCCACTCGAGCGAATGGGTTCATCCAACATATAAACAATATCCGTGGTTCCTTCAAAGAGCGTTTGCTTGAGCTCTTGATTCGGAACTGAGCGGAAGATTAGACGAACTCCCGGATGCTGCGAACGAAACCGTTGGAAGACAGGTGGAAGCCGGTAGGAGCAAATAACCTCATTCGCACTGATCGTTAAGGTACCACTTAGTTTTTCATTATCATGGACAGCACTACGAGCTTCCTCCATTTTTTCAAGAACACCTTGGGCGTGTGTTAAAAAGCGTTTACCCGCAGTTGTGAGGGCGAGTTGCTTGCCCAACCGATCAAAGAGGCGAACACCTAGCTCATCTTCCAATGCTTTAATTTGCATCGTGACGTTGGAAGGAACGTAGCTCAGCACTTCTGCTGCCCGCGTGAAATTTAATGTTGTTGCAACCGTACAAAACGTATTCAGTTGACGCAATTCCATCCGATGCTCCCCCTTCATCTTTCAATTTTATTGAATGCTATCTTGAATTCTATTCACTTTTATTGAGAGTATCACAGCTCTATACTGAGCACAAGAGATCACAGTGAACATGTGGTTTTTCATTTTGAAGGGAGCGACTATACGATGGACTATGAAATTTTTAATTTGGGTGATGTACTCTTACAATCAGGAGTGACGTTACCAAATGCTTTTCTTGCTTATAAAACATACGGAAAATTAAATGAACAGAAGGATAATGTTATTGTCTATCCAACAGCTTTTGGGGATCAGCATGTTCAGAATGAATGGCTCATTGGCAGCGGGATGGCACTCGATCCAGAGAAATATTTTATTATCGTTCCCAATTTGCTGGGCAATGGGCTATCTTCCTCTCCCAGTAACACGCCTGCTCCATTTGATCGGGCTAACTTTCCACAGGTAACCATCTATGATAACGTTCGATTCCAGCACCAACTGCTGACCGAAAAATTCGGTATTCAAAAGATTGCTCTCGTCGTCGGGTGGTCGATGGGCGGCATTCAGGCATTTCAATGGGGGGCAAGTTACCCGGAGATGGTCGAACGAATCGCACCTTTCGGAGGCATCGCCAAACCTTGGCCTCACACATATGTAGTGCTTGAAGGTGTAAAAGCCTCACTGCTATCTGCAGTCGGCTTCGACTCAAGTAAATTAAACCAACTAAGTTCTACAGACATGCGTGCCGTTGGTCGGGTGTATGCGGGATGGGGACTATCACATGCGTTTTATAGAGAAGAGCTTTACCGTGAGATGGGATTTGACACATTGGAGGATTTTGTAGCTGGTGTCTGGGAAGATAGCTTTATGAATATGGATCCTCATAATGTTCTGGCAATGTTATGGACAGGCCAACATGCAGATATCAGTGCAACCCCCTCCTATAACGGAGACTTTGATAAAGCACTTCAGAGCATAAAAGCTCTTGCCTGTATCATGCCGGGAAGCACGGATCTCTTTTGCACAGCGGACGATAATGAATACGAAGCTAAGCGTATACCTAATGCTGTCTTGAAACCAATCCAATCGATCTGGGGCCATTTTGCCGGTCGTGGAATCAACAGTGCCGATAATCAATATATTGATGACAATCTAAAACACTTGTTGTCACTTAGCACTAAAGAATAGATCGTCACTTGCATTGGATGTCTGTCAGGCCTAGCAAGATTCCCTGTTCTTTAGCCCGGTTATATCTCTCATGAATTCATAACCTAACCGATCGGATTTGAGGTCACCAGAACTTACTGGTTCGACCTCTTTTTTCTGCGATCGTACTTCCTTTAACGAATTCAGTGAACTCTGAAGACTGTAGCACGTCTTTAATCTTAAAAGTTAAACTTATTTTTTATCGTACGCATACCTGAAGTATATTCACAAAATTCATCTATCCTTCCCGATAGTGGAATAGCGGCAGACCCTAAATGAGATCTGCCGCTAACAAAGCTAAAAGAATCGCCGATATAGTTCTCTCCGTCGTTCACCGCGTAGTTGAGCATAGATTTGTGTGGTTGATGCCTTTTCATGCCCTAACATGCCTTGGATGAAATCTAATGGTGCTCCATTGTCGAGCAATTGACATGCATAAGTATGACGAAAACGATGAGGATATACATTTGCTGCAACTGCCCCGCGAGATGCTAACCGCTTTAATGTCCATATGAGCGTCGGTATAGCCATTCGTTTCACTGGATTGGTATCTGTTACAAACAGGGCTTTACACGAGTCTTCGCGACTGTCTAAATACTTTTTCAACCATACTTTACACTCCGTGGTGAAGTAAACTTCTCTTTGCTTTGCCCCTTTTCCGTTTACAATGGCCGAGCAGTTTTCCCAGTTCAAGTCCTCAATGTTTAACTTCTCCACCTCACCTATACGACAACCTGTACAATATAGAAATTCAAGAAGAGCTCTTTCCCGTAAGGTCTGACAAGAGATCTTTAAATGTATCACATCTTCTTCCATCAAAAACTTAGGTACTCGCTTCTCCATTTTTGGCTCACGCAGTTTAACGGAAGGATTGCTAGTTAGATAGGTTTCTTCAAATGCAAACCGAAATAAGGAACGTACAAAGCGGATACGGTGCCCTAGACTGCTTGGCTTTAAACGATCTGATTGCTTTGCTAAGTATTCCTTCAGGAGATTTAGAGTTACCCTCGAAAATATCTATATCCCCGAGATCCGTAATCAACATCTTGATTTGCAAAGCATAAGCACGCAATGTATTTGGGCTAAACCCTTGAATTCGTTTATCCGCCTCATAATGATTCCAAAGTTCACTTAAGATCACAATAAAACCTCCTATAAGAGCAATTAATTCTAGTTTGCTTCGAATAAAAGGTTTTACACTGGGGCTATTTAACTAAAGTTGCCCGTTAGCTTAATGAATTATAGCGAAAGCCCGACACCTCGATTAATCAAGCCAATGTATCCTTACGTTTGTAATTTCAAATAGCTGAGTCCCTGGTTTTCCTTCTTCATAATTATATTCTGGTAGTGCATCGTGAACATCTTTTACAAAGTTATACTCCTGACCGTTGTTCCCATTTGTAAATGTGATATTGTAGTGACGAACTTTACCAAAAACAAGTGCAATTTGAAATGTTGTAAATGTATTGGTTATCCCCCCGCCATCAGTAATCTCTTCTTCTAGCTCATTAATGGAATTAAATTGTTTAATGAACATATCCTCATTGTGACCAGTATAATCAAAAATCAAATAATCCCCTGTAATCATTTCTTGTCCAGTTAAGGGAGTCTCTCTATCTCTAAAGTAAAAAACGGATTCGTCAAGATTTAAAGGGTTTCGTAATTCAACATTATCTGTGCCAATAATATCTATTTTTTTGTACAAGTATGTTAGGGTTTGCTTCAATTTTTCTTCTGATAGTTTTGTTTCATTTAGAAATGAGTGAACTGCAATTTGTATCACAATATCACTCAATTTATATAGGTTCATTAATCATTATCCTTTCACGTGAGTTTTTTGTATAACGTCTTTTCCCCAAATTCACCATGTTTAAGGTATTCGTGAATTGATTAAACTAACCTGCCCGTTAGCTTAACGCCCAGCAGAACAGAGGCCGAGTCTTTATTTTATTGTGAAACAAGCCCAACACATGATAAATAGCTCATCGGCAATCGCTATACATTCTTGGCCTTTTTCGGCATTCGGTACATATTCTTGACATTGCACATTGCCAAGAATATGTACCGATAAAATAAAAAAACCGCGATTTACGCGGTAATTAATCGGCTCATATTCTTGTCATCCGACAATTTAGTGTCATACACCATATAGCTCGATTTTCGTTCTGTTTTTTTATAAGTTTCCCTTTCTTGCAGTAAAAAAGCAATTCGGATTTAATCTGAATTGCTTTTTCTTTGAATACTGTGCTCCGGTACCGCCAACGGAAAGGCCAAGCGATGTCAAACCCTCTTCGATTGCCGAAATTATCATTCATCATGGATTCCCGGCAACTCATAACGTTGTTACAAATGGCAATCCTAAAACATCAGCTATTGTTCCGCGTTCTGGAAATTTTTATTAATTACTCCTTTAATCCTTCTAACTCCAGCAGCAGAAGATTGTTCTTTTTTAATACTGAACTTTCCTAAGTTTGTTGTATCATCTACATGAGGTCCTCCACATACTTCTCTACTCCAAACTTTCCCTTCATTATCTTTGATTGTATACACCTTAACGATATCCGGATATTTATCCCAAAAATTCCCTTCAACATTACTTTCTTTCGCTTCAATTTTAGGCAGCTCTGAAATATAGGTAACTGCTTTTGATGAAATCGCATCATTCACATACTTTTCCACCTCAGCTATTTGCTCTGGCGTAAGTTTTTCATCATGGTTGAAGTCAAACCGTAATCGTTCTGAAGTAATATTACTTCCTTGTTGATGAACATGATCACCTAAAACTTCCCTTAAACCAGCAAGTAATAAATGAGATACCGTGTGCAGCGCTGTTGTTTCTGTTGAATGTTCAGCTAATCCACCTTTAAATTTACCCGCAGAAGCAGTTCTGCTCTTTTCAGCATGTTTCTTTGCCGCCTCTATATAAGACGCCTTGTCCTCCATGCTATATCCACTTTCAGTTAGAAACTCTTCCGTCAACTCCAAGGGAAACCCATATGTTTCGTAAAAATAAAAGGCATCTGCACCTGTAACTTTACCCTTATTTTTAAGATGTTTTTGTATTTCAAATTCTCCTTGCTGTAAAGTTCTATAGAAAAGATTTTCTTCCTTATTTACTATTTCGATAACTTTCTTTTTATTACCGATCAAATCTTCATAAGATGTTGCTTCATCTATATAAACTTCAGACAACTCACCCACAAAACTTCCTTGTATACCTATTTTTTTACCTGCACGAATCGCCCTTCTTAATAACCTTCTTGTTATATACCCTGCATCACTATTAGCTGGCTCCGCACCATCATTAATTAGAAAAGTAGCCGCTCTCACATGATCAAGTATGATTCTAAACGACTTTAAATCGTCAGTATATTGTTTACCACTTAACTCCATCAATTTTTTCTTGGGATTAAGGAAGAAAGCCGTATTATAAATATCCTTGTCACCATTAAGGGCTGTTGCAACCCTTTCTAATCCGCCTCCATAATCAATATTTGGATTTTTCATTTTTACAAATCCTGTGTCTTCTTTTTTGTAACACATAAATACGTTGTTCCCAATTTCTAAAAACCTCTCGCTTACAGAAGCAGGATGATCCAGTGAATCACCGCCTGGTTCAAGATCATAGAACATTTCACTATCAGGCCCACCCGGTTCACCAACAGGCATATCCAATGGACTTCCGGATCGACTCCACCAATTTTCTTTTTCATCGTATAAGAATATTTTTCCACCTCTAGATGCCCCATATTGATAGGGATCATCTTCAATGATAGGTTCTATACCAACTGATTTAAATTTTTCTGACCAGATTTGAATGGCTTCCGTATCTTTCTGTATATTCAAATCATCACTTCCTATAAAAGCACTGATATACAGCCTGCCAGGATCAATTCCTAATTCGATAATATGCCAATTCCAAATGGCATCGATTTGCTTTTTCTTATAGTTATTTTCATTTGCTTTAAACTCCCATCGACCTATCATTTCAAAAAATGTCAGATGCGACGTATCTCCTACTTCATCAATATCCACTGTCCTTAAACACTTCTGAATATTAGCAATCTCATTACCTATCGGATGCTTTTCCCCCAATAAATAAGGAACCATAGGTTGCATTCCACTTCCTGTAAACAACGTTGAGGGATCATTTTCTGGTAACAAGCTAGAAGAGGGCACTTGGCTAGCCCCTATTCCTTTCATAAAATCAATATATGATTTTCTTAACTCATCTGGTGTCATTTTCACCATGATCAATACCTCCATTTCAATTATTAATTATTCTCAGAAAATTATTTTGCAAATATTCGAACGAGAAGAAATAAAACAAAAAAGCCCTAAGCTGACATATTTCTTGTCAACTTAGGGCGAACTATTATGTCCGTGTTACCACCTAATTTCAGATTTCTCTGCACTCTATCAATACGGGATATCTCCGATATTGTTTCCTGAATAACGGTGGAACTCCGTTGAAGCCTACTAAGATTCCTCTGTTCGGTTCACAGCTCCGAGACTGCTTCACTATTAGATCAATGAAGATTCGCACCAACCATCTTCTCTCTGTGAGATCCCTAATAGCTACTATTTCTCATCATAGCCTTTTCGTTTTAAGTTAAAGCAATGCTATCACACTCAACTTGCTCTGTCAATTAATTCCACTATTTTTTATAAGGTATAAGTCTGTCGATTCTACCATCAGCTTTGGCAATTCGGTTGCTTCGCATCCTCTGACTTTAGCCAAATTATAATTCTCCTCAACCTCAATTCCACGTTTAATAAAGCGTGTATTGCTGGGGATTACGGGGGTTCTTGTCCAATACGGCTTTGTATAGAAGTTCTTGACTTGAGCTCACGACAAGAACTTCTATACAAAAAATAAAAAAGCCGCTGTTTAGGAGACTTCAGTTGTATATATGTTCTTGTCGTCCGACATATAGAGTTTAATATGAAGTATAATTTTTGGGAAATAATACACTTGGCTTGATATGATCGAGCATTTGAAGGAGACGCCATAAGTCGCGCTTCGCCCGCTTTAATGAATGAGAAAGACGCTCAACATCTCTTGGTGATGATGAGCGTCTTCTTTATTCATGCCTTTGGGAATGCTTTCAATAAGACAGTGATCGATTCGGCGCGTGTTGTCGATGCATTCGGCGCAAATTGATTGCTGCCACGCCCTTGAATCCAGCCTTGCTGCACAGCTGCATCAATGGCTCCGATCGCCCATGCCGGGATTTGCTTGTCATCTGCGAAGCTCGTTCTTGCGCTTGCGTCGTTAGACAGCTTCAATGCTCTCGCGACCATCGTCACCATCTCTGCGCGACTGATCGGCTGATTCGGCATGAACCGTTGATCTGCATAGCCTTGAATGAGTCCGAGCTCTACAGCTTGCGCCACGGCCTCACTCGCCCATATCGGGATCGAGGCTTGATCTACGAACGCCTTCGTACGGCTTTCGCCGCTTAGCTGCATCGCCTTCGCGAGCCATACCGTGAATTCCGCGCGTGTCACGGACTGATCCGGTCTGAATGTTCCGTCCGGATATCCGTTCGTCATTCCTCGCTGCACGGCTGCTTGAATATCATTGGCAGCCCAGTGGCCTGCGATGTCTTTGAAGGCCGGCTTCGGCTCGGTCGACTTACGATTGACGGCAAAGACGGCGAATATACCGACATTATGCGTATCCGCTTGAATCGTACTGCCCGTTACCGTGCCTTTGAGTTCCACCCAACGCGCTGTTGCTTTATCATATTGGAACACAGATGCTTGTTGATCTTTGCCAAGCTTACTCACATCAAACGTCAAGCTGATCTGAATCGGCTTATCGAAGCCGCCCTTCACATCCTTTGACAATTCGAACACCGGACTTATTGCATTCGGCTGCTGCGTCAGCAAGTCAGCGGATTTGTCGATTTTCTTCAGATGCAGCATCATCGTTTCTTTCGCTGCGCCTACCGGAACAGAGACGGTGATCTGCTTGCCTAAGCTGACCGTTCCCGCTTCGCCGGCTTTGATCGTCGCTTCGCCTTCCTTCACGCCAGGTCTAGGATTATCAGTGTCGATTGGAGGTTTCGGTTCCGGTTTATCGATAGAATCCTTCAACCTCGCGTTCAGATCGCGCAGCGTATCCACTACTGTCTCGAAATGATACGGGTATCGATCCAACAGGAACATCAATTGTTTGCGAAGCTCCTCGTTCCCTTTGTTCAAATTAATCAATTTCTCGGCAGCATCAATTAATTCTTTGTAGGGTTCCATTAGATCATCGCCGTACACTTCGAACTCATAGATGGAATATCCGTAGTATTCGCCATAGACCGGCATTCGCTCAATTCCTTGGAATTTCACGTATCTGGCCTTCTTCGGAGCGAATTCCACCGTACTCGTCTCTCGTTTATCGCTGGCCGTAAGAATTCGATCATCTGCCATCACGTTTTTCCATGTTACGTTATCAGTGGAATAGAGAATCTTGAACCGTTTCGCGGCCGTCTCCCATCCGATGACGACCTTGCTAATATTTTGCGTTTTGTCCAAGTCAACGGTGAACCACGAATCGTCTTTGTACGTACTCGCCCAGCGCGTGATCATATTTCCATCGACGGCTTGGCTTGAAGGTACCCATGCCGCCTCTAATCCCGAGGCATCGGTTCCTTGATGCAGCGCATAGTTGTTCACATCGAGCAGCGGAATGAAGCGATTATAGACTTGTAGGTTATCGATTGTTCCTTTAAACGCGTTGGTTGTGCCGCCGATTTTCGCGACAGGCAGGACAAGCGTCTGAATGCGCTGCACTGGCTGCGCCAGCTTCTCGACGTATTCATTCCCGTTCACATAGAGCGAGACGCCATTGCTGTCCCCCGTGATGAGAAGATGAGTCCATTGGCCAGCCGGCACTTTGTAATTGAATGCGCTATCATATCCTTCTTTAGAGAATCCTAATTTACCCTTGGTGCCGTGTTGCTTTAATTTTACCGTTCCCGCAGGCGATTCCATTAATACGGTATCGTCCGGATTGTCCGCATCCGGGTTAATCCACATAGAGACGGTCCAACCAAAGTTTAAGCTGTTGAGCGGTGTATTCAAATAACTAGTACCGCCGTTGAAGTGGGCGCCTTGCCCATATTTTCCTTTGACAAAATCGACGTTATTGCTTCTTGCATTGTATCCGTTACCGGATGCGTCGATGAAATTGTTTTCGAACGAATAATCAAGGACGCTTCCTTCCGTATTTTTGACTTTCACATCATAGGAAAGGTGGGTATTCGGCGCATCGCCCATCTTCGCGGCCGTCTTCACAAAGGTGTCGTAGTCTACATCGCTTCTCGCGCCGTGCCACATTTTCTCGGAAAGGACCTGCATGGCAGGGAGCAAGCGGACATGGGTATCATCCATCGATAGCCCCGCTTCATACGAAATATCGTTCCAAAGTGCGAACATGCCGCCTTTTAATTGCGGATGGCCGAAAGGCAGCGTCGCACCGTACCATTTTACAGGCTCCCATTCCTGATATAAGAGTGACGTATTTAAATAATCGGCATAAAGTCGGGGTACGAGATATAAATAGCTATTATTGATGTTAATGATGTTATAACCAAGATCGATTGCTTGCTGCGGTCCTCCATACGGTAAATGCCAGATCGCCATGGTCGCTTCATTGCTGATCGGTGTCTTACCGGCGTACTCTTGCAATCCGCCCCACAACAAAGGATGTTTCCCTTTACTATTGATGAATTTGATCATGGTATCCATATATTTTCTGAAATCTTCCGTGTTTCCTTTGTATTCATCGGTTCCAATTTGAACATCAGGACCGAGAAATGTAGGGTCTCCGCCTTTCCAGCCATCAAGATATTCACTCCACAAATTCTTGACAAATTCGACGGTCTCGGGTTTTGAGACGTCGAGATGCGAATCAGTCCCCAGAGAAGGATCTAATGTCGTAAAAACACGCGAATGCCCCGGCGTATCGATTTCAGGTATAATATTAATACCATAATCTTGACCTAACCGCTGCAAATCGCGGAACTCTTCTTTCGTATAAAAGCCATCTATACTTGATAAATTCGGATACCTCTCGCTTTCTAACCGAAACGTACCGCGATTACCTATATCATCATTCAAATGGATTTGCAAATCCGTCATCTTATACCAAGCCATCATCTTCACGTAATCCCGCAAGAAATCAATCGTATAGAATTTGCGAGCCACGTCGATCATAAATCCGCGTGTCTCGTATTTCGGATAGTCGCGGGACTGCCCCTTCGGAATCTGGTCATGACCTTCATCCTGCTTCAGAATTTGCAGCACGGAACGCGTTCCGCTGAAGACACCCTTTACCGTCGGCGCCATAATGGCTACATAATCACCGATATCGAGTATGTAACCTTCTTGACCTAAGACCTTATCCGTCGGATTTAAGGACAAGTACAGATCTCCGATGGATGGTGTCCCTTGGGTAACAGTCAATTCCCGTCCCGTAATCGCTTTCATATCTTCTTGGACGATAGCTGCTGATTTGGCTAACGACGGGTCATTATAGACAATCTTCGCTGCAGACGATAATGTATATTGATCTGTTCTCCCAATCCATTCTTGCAGGGACGGAATTACTTTCGGTTCCTCATTCAGCCCTTCGATCTGTTGATTTAATCCTGTGACCGTAACTTCGAAAGACGGCGTTATCGCTTTCTGCGTTGGGTCCTCCATGCTTTGTACTTGCAGCATCACATGAACCTTTTTATCCACCAATGGGGGGTGAATGACGCCTTCCTTGTCAATGACAGGCAGCGCATCCGATCCGTAGATGGAGATTTGATAACCTTCTGGTACAGCCGGGAATGGGAACTCGGTCTGTCCTTGACTGATCGGTTCAATGCCGTGAATCCCTTTGATGATTTTCTCTAGTGGATCTTCCCTGTATACCTCGAACTCATAGAATGAGTACCCATACAGAATGCCATCAGCCGGTTTCCGCTCAACCCCTACAAACTTGACGTATCTTGCTTCTCGTGAAAGGAAATTTAGGACTTCCGTTCCACCTTGGCAATTAATAATGCCATCATTCTCAAGCGTAATGTTCTCCCAATTATCACCATAGACTGAGGTCAGCACGCGGTAGGATGTAGCTGGCGTCTGCCAACGAATGATAACTTGACCGATCTCCTTCTTTTCGCCTAAATCTACTTCAAACCACTGATCGTCGTATTTATCGGAAGACCAGCGTGTTGACGAGTCTCCATCGACGGCATATTTAGGAAAAAGTCCGTCCGGAACTTCATTGCCGGATACTTTCACATCCTTCTTCAACGCATAGTTCTCTCGGACGCTAGCTAAAGCCATTGGTGCTGCATCCATTCCTGGCTGCTGCATAGCGAATGGCTCTTCGAGGTTGGCATCTGGGACAGTTTCAGGATCCGAAACCACTTCAGAACCAGGCACTGTTTCCGGTAGTAAGTTATCCGGTGCTTGTTGCGTGATTTCTTCTGCATTTGATGTGCCGTCTGCGTACGTTATCGATGGATGAACAGAAAATATGATAGAAAAAAATAAGACCAACGATAACAATAACGAACATCTTTGTTGATTCCTTCGGCTTGACTGCATTTCCTCATCCTCATTTCCTCGTATGAGATGATATATTCGGTTTTTCGTACTGCTAACTTGAGTACTCGGCATTCCCGGGCACTCATTCTTAACCAAGAGGCCTCCTCACAGTTAATAGTATGAGACGTGTTAGCCATAGAAAAATAGATAAGTTCTTACTTTCATATACATTTGTTTACATTTTCATTATATTAGTAAATAAAATCCCATCAAATCTACTTGATGGAATCCGGAACTCTATAAAATAGACTTTTGCAGCTGTGCGATAATTTGGGCGTCCTTCACGTCATTCTTGGTCGGTGAGTTGTCATCCAGCTCCTTGCTCTTCTTCACATGTAGTGGGTTAACAACGCCACAAGATATATGTTGTTCCTTCGAGTAATGGACAAGATTCAGCCAATAATAGCCGGTTGGCTCCATTCCGACTAATACCTCTTCGTACCCGTGTTCCGACATGATTTGCGGAAACCAACTAAGGAAGCACTCGAATCATTCTAAACTGTTCTCAAACGTAATTGGTTTTCCTTACTCGACTCCACGAAAGTCTTGTGCTCTTGGTTGATCTCTACATTTTAACTTATCGGCATTCGGACAATGTTCTTGTCACAAATCGACAACCGGCTCAAGTTCTTGACATTGTCAATTGACAAGAACTTGAGCCGATAAATAAAAAAGCCCGCAGTTTATGCGAACTTGATTCGGACAATGTTTGTGTCATCCGACATTGGTGTCAAACACTAAGTAGTTTCGTTATTCAGTTTTAAAATAATAAGTTACATCTACAACATCTTCTATTCTCGTAATACACACCATTCTTCTGCTGTGAAAAATAAGAAGCTTGCTTAATAAAGCGGCAGCCGGTTATTATGAGTCGGCTACCGCTTTATTTATTGTGCTATAGTTTCCCGTTAGTGCAATAAGAAAAAATACTTTTATACAACTGTATTACTTATAATCGTCAGAAAACCATTCTTTGTAGCGGTATCAATAAGCTGATTAATGGATTGTATTGCAGTATCGCTAAACAAATACCACTCATCTTTAAATACGTCATGAATCAAGATTTCTGGGTATCCTGTTAAAAGTTCAGATGGAAAAGAACGAATTAAAGAATAAACATCAAAACGAACTAAGCTGTTATCTTTGTGGCCTACAAAATCATATTGTCCATCTTTATAATAAGACCCAGGTATGTCAAGATTAAGATTCCAAGAGTAGCTAGCAGGAGCTTCGACCCTTTTACCTATGTTTTCTACAAAAATATTATAAATTGTTTCGTTATATGCATTCCCATGAATTCGCTGTACTACGCCCCCCATAGTCATATGGTATTCCTGCTGCAATGCTTTCACTTTTATACCGTCTATGACTAATGGCTCAGTATCAACGGTTACGATGGAGTTTTTGTGATTGACTGTGCAGCCAAATGCTTCTGAAATAAAGCGAAGTGGAACGATTGTGCGATTATTTTTTATAAATGGTTTTACATCAAGCAGTACCGTTTTACCGTTTATGACTGCTGTACTGCTGTTTAGTTTTAATGTTACTTTTATTTCGCTTTTAGTAAGTGTAATTTCAGAATTTGACCAATTGACCTTAGCTCCCAAATTTTCACTGATAACACGTAACGGCACCATTATACGATTGTTCTTAATTTCGGGTTTCACATCGGATGCAATAACAAAACCGTCAACTTTTATTTTGATGTTTGTGCCTGCTGCATAAGTAGTCGACGATGTAATGATTAGAATCAATGCAAGGAATACTCCTGAGAAAACCTTTTTCATTTTAAAAGCTCCTTTTATCAAAAGTAAATGTGGTAGCTATTTAGCCCTAACATTTTTTTTAGCACTCCTCTCCAAAAAGGTGATTAATCCTCGGGAAAATCTTCTTATTGGACATAATTGGAAATCATTATTCATGTAAGTATAGACGCACATCGTTAATAAAAAGTTCCTTTTTTATAAAGTTCAATATTATGCTATACTGCCCGTTAGCTCAACAAGGCTGCCGATTCATACCGGCAGCCTCGTCATAGTGAATGTTAAGCTATAGTGTCCCGTTAGTTCAATTGGTTGGGGGGTTATAAATTGAAAGATTCCAATCAAGATGAGCAAAGTCACGAGTACTATTATAAAAGTTGGTAATCCTCACTTAATACCACATAGCTGAATTGCCTTTACGCTTTGCTTTTTCGGGGTTTAAAAAAAGTGGAGTGGCGTCGTGTAAAATTATTTTAAAATGATGTGGCTTTTCACCTCCCTTCGGTGTCTAATGAATTGTAAGTTCAGGAGGAGGTACTACTGGTGTCACGAGCTCAAGACAAAATGAAAATCCCTGTTCTTCCGGAGGAGCAGGAGCACATCCAGCATTTCGAAGCCATTTATAATCAATATCGAGATAGAATTCGAAATTATATTGCAGTAAAGACAAATTCGGCAACTGCCGATGACTTAACGCAACAAGCTTATTTAAAAGCAATGGAAAACTTTCACTTGTTTAAGTGTAACTCCAGTATATTTACTTGGCTATTCAAAATCGCGCAAAATATTGTGAAAAACGAGTATCGCACGAGATCACGAAATAAAGAAATGGTGCACGAAGTAATCGATTTTCAGTCCCAATCGATATCCCTCGATATTGCTAGAGATGTCGATATCCGTCTTGATATTAGTGCTGCATTAGCCCAATTGAATGAATTGGATCAGCAAATCATATCATTGCGTTTTTTCGTCGATTGCACTTTATTGGAAATATCCAAAATCATCGGGATGCCTGAAAGCGCAGTCAAGAACAGACTCTATCGTGCCTTAAACAAACTAAAAAAAGAATTAAAAGAATGGGGTGACATTACAATCATGTCTATTAAAGAATTGATATCAATTGTGGATAAAAGCGAGGCTTCCTCCAAGAATGATGGTATGAACAAGGTATACCATGACTTATTTGAAGAGTTGAAAAGCAATGTAGATCGAATTATTACAACCTATCGTCATCGACCTTCTCAGAAAATCGCTATTGAGATCTATCCGGATCTGCCCACTTTTCATGAAGCAATAAACGAGCCGGATGCGCCCATATGGTTTATGGGAACCTATGAAGATAATAAAATTAAAATCGTATCCCCACTCAACCCAGGCCCTGAACATACGTATCAATCGGTACTACGGCACACTATAAGCTTGTTTACGATGTGGTTAGTGAAGGATATTAATCCGTTGGCACCGAAATGGCTTACACACGGGCTCGGCGGGCATGAAGCCAAACAAATGTCACAAGAATATATCCAGTATAGCACCTCCGAAGCGATTCAAAATAACGCTGTCCCTAGTTTTCAAGCATTAACTAATGATACCTGGGATTTCGAGAAGATAGGGGGATATGGATTCTCGCACTTGATCGTAGAATATCTCATCCATTCATACAGTTCAGATGCGCTCAACAAATTCATACGCGATGCCACTGATTTTCAAGGCGCATTTCAAGTATCGGAAGCTGAGCTGCACGGGATGTGGGTGCAATATTTAAAATCTAGGCTATGTTAAATTTTGATACTAGTATTTGACCATAGCTCAACAGTACACTATACATTGTTCTATCTAGTACAGCCTTATAGCCCCAATCATTAAACTATCCTGCCCTTTAGCTTAATGAAAAATGGAGCAGCTGCCCGATCGCAATCTGCTCCCTGTTGTATTCAACTAAATTCTCCCGTTAGCAAAATGGAACTTTTATTTCTTTACTTCAATTAATTCTTCATCATTGCCAACTATCTAAAGAATTTACTTTTTGAACGCTCCCTTTAGTAATGAATGAATCTTATCCTCTAAGTGTTCTTTACTATCACCGCTAAGTTCATTTTTATCCCAAATCTATGACTCAGGTATGTCATTCTCACAATAAACTTCATAAGAAACTAAACCATATCCCCTTTTCACTTATCAGAAATGTTAACACGTTCATGTCATATCATTTTGGCAAGAACTTGATAACATAAAATAAAAAAGCCGCATAAATTGCGGCTTGCAATGTTACTATGTTCTTGCCACCCGGTTAAACAATGGTTATGAGCAAGCATTATTATTGATGAGTTATTCTTATGGTATAGTGTCATATTGCCATTAGCCTCAAAGGCGAAGGCTATGTAGTCGTTAGGATTGATATAGCTTTCGAACTCTTCATCATTACTTACATCCGCAATGTACGGCGGTTTTTTTATTTTATTCAATCCTGCCGATACTCGAGAATATCTCCAGGCTGGCAAGCGAGTGCTTTGCAGATCGCTTCGAGTGTTGAGATTCGAATGGCTTTCGCTTTTCCGTTTTTAAGTATCGACAGGTTCGCCATTGTAATGCCGACTTTCTCGGATAGCTCAGTAACGCTCATTTTCCGCTTTGCAAGCATGACGTCAATGTTAACCACTATCATACGGTCAACTCCTGTTCTTCTTTGAGCTCGATCGCGTTTTTGAGCAGTTTCTCAAGAACTGCGGCAAATACTGCGATTACGACTGGCGCACAGGTTATAATTAGCCCAATGACCATGACGCCTGGTGCATCTGCGCCGTCAGCTACAAAGTAGAAAAGCGGGAGATTACATGCAAACATGAGTGATACGACAACCGCCGCTTGCTTTATTTTCTTAAGCGCTAAAACAGAGGTTTGTGAAAAAGCAGTATTTGTATCAATGTACCTGAGAAGCTTTAATGCCTGAAGTAGCGTAAATAAATACGCAATAGACGCCACATACGCAGCCAAAGCGGAAAGATAAACTTTAATATCCGGGAAATCCGGCATCATACTATGCGCCATCGCTGGGATTCCATAAAAACACATCACTAATGCAGGAATTGCCATAACAACCAGAACAATTTTTAAAAAGAGCGTCTCTTTTTTCATCTATTTCACCTCATTTTTGATTTTATCACTTTATTTATCGTTTTACAATAAAAATACATCGTTTCCTTCGTTTGAACCCCACAAGTTATTAAAAAAAATAAGCCCTACGGCTTATTTGTTCCTCCTTCAAATTTAAACCGAGATACGGACATATTTATAAACCCACTAATTGAAGTTAATCGCGAAAATGATTAAACTATCCTGCCCGTTAGAATTCCTGTAAAACGAATATTTTGGACTTTGCATGAAAAAGAGCGCCTCTGTAATATGGGAGTTGGAAACGGGTCTACAGCCCTTTAATCTCACCATTAGGAGGTCGCTCTACTATGAAGTTTAAATCACAGGATAAACAAAATCAACGCATTGAAAACATTTCCTCATTCCATCTAGTTGTCGGAGTAGATATTGCCCAGGAGAATCATGTCGCTCGTGCAGTCAGCTATCGTGGTGTTTCTGGGTTCGTCGCTAGAATTCGGCAGTCATGATGAAGGGTTTGGGCGGTTCGGCCTATGAATTCAAGATCTGCTCAAATCATTCAAGCTTAGCAAAGTTATCGTCGGCATGGAGCCTACCGGCCACTACTGGTTCAGCCTGGCTCGCTGGCTTTCATCAAAAGGAATTGAGGCTGTTCTCGTAAATCCCCACCTCGTCAAAAAGAACAAGGAAAACCGCGACAATAACCCTTCCAAAAGCGACCACAAAGACGTACTCGTCATCGCAGATAGGGTCAAAAATGGCTACTATTCCCCTGTCCAGTTCAACCCAGAAGCCTATGAGGAACTCCGGATTCTCATGGCCAACCGGGACACGTGGCGTTGCATTTATTATGACTCCATGGAATCGCGTTTGCGACTGGCAGAGAGCATGTTTGCCAAAGTAATAGACAGTCGGCTTGGTAAATTGATCCCGTCAAAATTAACGGGATTTCTCACCAAATCCATTCTTAATACGCCAGTTCATCTAGTTTTTATTGCGGCATCTTCAGAAAATCATCGACAGCGTGACAACAATTATGCCGCCGTCTGCAGCATCATGCAAAACCTTCAATTGGTTGGTTGGGAAAACGGTTTGGGAATGCTCTGGTACACGGACCCATTGCTGAACAATCCGTCATTTTTTAATGAAATTGGCCTGAAGGCAGGGGAGAAGTTTGCCGGTATTTTAAATATTGGATACTTTGATAGGTCACCTAAAGCCCGAAAAAGGACACCCGCGGAAATGAACTGGACAGAATTCACAACAGATACAAAACCGCATCTAACTAATGAAGACCGTTATGTATCTTCTCAAGACATATTGGAAACATTAAACATCGCTGTTTGGGCACCGAATGATGGACAATGTAATACGCCTTTGAATAAATATGAACCTCATTTAAGGAAGCTCTAAAGTGCGATGAAGGCGAATGAGCACTCCCCACCGACAAAACAAGTTGGAAACGTAAAGGTTTCAAGCTTGGTCAAGCTGAACACAGCTTCAATGATCCAACTCAGTTTTGATTCCCAATTACAATATCAAAAACTTATCACCGCTGGCACTTCGTTTTTATTAAGACATCGTTCGGCAATCAAAAGAGAAGGCATTCTCCCGTTGCCTTCTCTGCTGCTTATTATTAGCTGGGATAGCATAGAGTTAACGATAGTTCCTTATCTCAAGATTAATCGGTTATGCGTATATGTTCTTTTCAATCTCGGCTAAGGATATATGTACTTGTCTTCAGGCTTGGACAAGTACATATATCCTTACAACAAAAAAACCGCTGTTTAGGCGGTTTCCAATACATTTATGTTGTTGTCCTCTGACATCGGATGACAAGAATGTGTACCGATAACCGTTTCTGAACTTATGTTTCCCGACCTCTTATAACAAAAGGATGATCTTTATTTTGACCATTACGGTTCATGTATTACACAAATTTATTTAAACAATTAATTTCTCCAATCGGATTCCAACCACATAATCCCCTGTGTCATTTTGCCTACCAAACAAATCAACAGTTGTATAAGTCTGACTGGAAGCATCATAGCCGATGATCTCAATAGCCTTGACCACATCTTTCCCCATATGGCCATCAACATACAAGCGTGCCATTGCAGGATTAGGAGGTGTAGACGGTTTTTGTGGAGTAATGGTATTACCATTCTCTGGTTCACTGATATTGTTCCTTGTCATTACGATTTCTCCTTTCATTGTGCGAAGTTTTTTTATTTCATAACATTTAACACTATAGCTTCCAATATTTAGACGTATTTTTTTCGGATTTGTTACTTTATACTGCCCGTTGGCTCATCGGCAATCGGTACATATTCTTGTCATCGGACATCTATGGCTTGTATCACAATCACTGATTATTTATTTGAATTATTTTGTCACTCCTATATTCCTTTAGCTAAAGCATTTTTGGTCATCGTTATAGACTGACCATAAAAATGAAACAGCGGCGAACCATGAAGGCTGGCCTTGGTCGGAATATGCTAACAATAGTGAAACCGCAGCTGCCGTCTTTTTTGCAGTTGCGGTTGTCCATCCGTTTACTATTCGAACTTATTGAACTGTACTATCCCACTTATATAGATCGAGCTCATAACCCCTCCCTTGCCCCCCAATTTCGTGGATGCCAAGGCTGGCTACTGGCTAAAAATCGCATCCCAAAAAGAGGCCTTTTATGGATTTTTAGAATTTCAAGAACGCTATTGATTGCTTTTTGATATTTACCACCTAGTTTTGATTCATTGTCCCCCAAGCTATGATGACATCCTTGATGTGAGGATTCTTCAAGAGCATATCATGTATCGCTTGGTTTTTTTTGGCCATGAGTTCTGCATATTCTGGATTACGGGTATACTCATTCAATTTCTTTGGGTCCTGCTCGTAAATTGGAAACAAGTTTGCGATAAACACGCCTGAATATTTATTGTGACAAAAATGCAATACATTATTGATCGTCATATCTGATTCGAATTGATTTGCTCTACTTGGATATTCCACCAATCAACTTCTCGAGATTTTCCCTGTCCAGAAAAGGTGCGAGGCTTATGATCCGGTTCGCATCGATGGTACCGTCTATAACCTGGTCTACCAAACGACTTAATGTCTCACTGCTAGTAAAAGGCGCCAGTCCATTCACGGCATTCCAGCTCAAGCTTCCTTCTTCGGCTTCTTGTACCAACCGATCCACCTGTTCCCTACTCAGGAAAGGTGCGAGGCTTACGATCCGGTTCGCATCAATGGTGCCATCTACAACCCGGTCTACCAAACGACTTAATGTCTCTCTACTAATAAAGGGTGCCAGCCCTTGAATAGAATGCCAGCTCAAGCTGCTCTCTTCTGCATGTTGTACCAATCGATCTAAATGTTCTCTTCCAAGAAACGGCGCAATTCCAACAAGATTGTGCACTTCTAAGGAACCGTCAATTGATTTATCTACCAGTCGGTTTAATGTGTCACTGCTGACGAACGGAGCGAGTCCGGTAATGACATTCCACACAATCTCGCCCTCTTCTGCCTGACGAACCAGTTCATCCAATGTGTCTGTTCCAAGGAACGGAGCCAGCCTCATGATCACGTCTAACGTAAAGACGTTGCTGTCTAATCGTTCAGTAACCTTATGCAGAACGCTTGCCTTTACAAACGGCGCTACTTCTACAAGCTCTTCCACCTCCACCTCTCCGGTATTGACCATCTCTGCAACTTGTTCTGGCCTGTTCCCTGCGATCTCCTCAACGATCGTTCCTAGGTTCTGGTGTTCCCGATTTTCTGCGTTTTCTCCTGCATTAATAATGTCGTCTACCGTTTTTCCGAATAACCTCGCAAGCTGCGGAAGCGTTCCGATATCCGGTATCGAGTCGCCCCGTTCCCATTTCGATACCGCTTGATGACTTAAATTCAGTTGATCTGCAAGTTCCAATTGGGTCAGATCCTGGTCTTTGCGAAGCTTCGAAATATAAGCTCCAATTTTACGTAAGTCGAGCATCGTATTACCTCCATAAAAAAAATGTACAGTGCGCACCGTCGAATAAAGCATAGCATTTCCGCAAACGTGATTCTATCAAGCGTTGGTTGAATTGTCACATCCGCTTTATTCAACTGCCGGTAGAATTGTCCAGATTGAAAATCGCCAGTGAGGGTAGCCAGAAGATCCCGCAGCATATACGAGATCTGGAATCCACCCGACCTACACTACTTTTGTCACTTTCATTTATAGGTTTTTTCTACGAATCTTATCCATTAAACTGCCCATTAGTTTAATGAAATGAGCAGGTCACTACAGCGCCTGCTCATCGTTGTATGCTATTGAACTAAACTTACCCGTTAGTACAATGTAACTTAGTAAATATCCTCATTATTTAGAAGCTCTCTTAGCCCCGTGGTAAATTTGAGTACAGCTTTTCCTCCTGTTATAAATTCAATGTAAACACTCTCTTCATGCGAACCACCGATTTGTGCGTGAACAAAAATGGTATCTTCCTTGAAACTTATTTTTATATACCCATCAGAATCATTATCTTGAAGTTCTGCCATTATTCCTTGGTCGATACAACAAACAATACCCTCAATCTGTTCTTATCTCACGCAAGAATGAGAAGTATGTGATATGAATTTTGTTGCTCCTGTCATATCAAAAGTATAATTAATATGAACCAGATATCTTGTCGCTAGTATAAGCTTTGCAGAACCATCAATGGAAGACAATGTGACTTTGTTCGATAGAGGCAACATAATTTATTGCTCCCTTCTTACATCCTCTGTGTATCATACCTTCAAACTAAACTGCC
Organism: Paenibacillus sp. FSL K6-3182; assembly: GCF_037976325.1. NCBI lineage: Bacteria > Bacillati > Bacillota > Bacilli > Caryophanales > Paenibacillaceae > Paenibacillus > Paenibacillus sp. FSL K6-3182. The sequence goes on along the minus strand of NZ_CP150265.1, from coordinate 3,555,374 downwards.
CGTCAGCTCAACGAGGCTGCCGATTTATGTCGGCAGCCTCGTTCTTTTGATAGATAATTAAGCTATAGTTCCCCGTTTGTACAATCATTTATGTTGTGAGAAATTACATTCAAATCGCTCTACTCCAGGGTGTTTTTCTCCCAGGCTCTTAATTGTAAACCCAAGTCTACTTGAGTGATTTTAAGTAAAACATTATTCCTGCTCTGTCTACATTAGAAAATTGCAAAGGTTCATCATCCATCAAACGTCTTAATTCGTCTACTGAAATCCATCGTGGGTTCTTAGTATCATCACCTGAAGATAATAACTCCCCTTGCACTTTGCAACGGAAATAAACTCCAACTGAATCGAAAGGACCCTTTATTGTTTGATAAGCTCCAAACGGTCTTATACATTCCACTTGGAATTCTGGGTCGATTCCTGTTGTATCGACCCGTGTATCCTCGCCTTCAATTTCAACTACATCCAGTCCAGTCTCTTCCTTAACTTCCCTTATTAGAGCTTGTGTTAATGATTCATATTGCTCAATTCTGCCACCAGGAAGTTCAATTTTTTTCGTTTCACCCGCTTTATCCCTTGTCTGTACTACTATTTCTAATATTCCGTTTACTATTCTTTCAATTATGGCACGAGAATTTACTAAAAACATTTGTATCAACCCCATTTCACACTATCGAATTAACCAAAATATGGATTTGCTATATAGGATTATTCTACGCAAACTTCAAACTATCCTGCCCCATTTCAATGAAAAAAGCAGGCTGCCGTAGCACCTGCTCATCAATATGTATCATTCAACTATCGTTCCCCGTTAGCTCAACGGACTACAGCAGTTTATGTGGGGAAGTAACCTCTCCTCTTGTTATGGCGAGCTTATCTTACCGAAGCATGTGACTTGCCCGCTTTGGCCGATACGGAAAAATACCTCATCTCGCCGGGTGAGACAGGCTTTGTTTTCGGTTCACCCAACATTTTCACTGGTACGCCGTCTAGACCTTCATCCTTGCAGTCCCGTCTATATCTCCCCTCCTCCAACTTCATGTCGATAAAATCAACAACTTGCTGCAGTGATGTGATCTGGCTGATAATATTTTCACGATGACTTCTTAAGAGTTCCACAAGCTCCGGATATTCCGCTGGATCAGTATCGGCCGAGACCGCCAAAAAAGGTCGAATTTCCTCTAGCAGCATCCCCGTTTTTTTCAGGCATGCTATCAGCCGGATCGTATTGATGTCCTCCTGCCGATAGATGCGGTGCCCGTTATCCTTCCGCTCTGCGCGAGGCAGCAGCCCGATCTTTTCGTAATAACGGATCGTATCCTCAGTAATTCCGGTTTGTCCAGCGGTTTGCTTTATCGTAAAGCATTGCTCTTCCTTCATCCTGTTCCCTCCCTAAGATTGATTTTTGTACATTATACATCTTGAAGCTGGCTCTAAGTCAAATCTCTTATCCTTGGAGAAAAGCTTTGTTTTCGCGTCTTGACTTGGAGTCGACTTCAAGTTATAGAATGTGCACTATCAAATCAAATTAAAAAGGAGATGTACAATGAACAAGGACCAGAGTGAACATATCGCATTGATTACAGGCGCAAGCGCTGGGATCGGGTTAGAACTAACACGGAAATTACTGTCGGAGAACTGGCATGTGGTTGCTGTAAACCGTTCTGATTTTCCAGCCGATGATAGGAGCATCCACAATGCGGTCAAGAGCGGTTCGCTTCGAATTTATAAAACGGATGATCTCGCCGATTATGCCTGCTTGAGGCTTACTTTGGAAGAGATCAAAAGCAAAGAGCAGCGGATCGATATTTTGTTCAATAACGCCGGAGGGTCTTTTCCCGAGCTGAGCTATTCGAAACAAGGACGCGAGAAACATTATGAACTGATGACTGTCGTTCCGTATATTATTCTGATGGAATTGAAGGAACTCATTAAAATCAGTCGTTTAAAAACGGTAATCAATACCTCATCTTCAGCTCTAAAATTTACAAAAGAGTTTTCCATCGAAGACCTGGAGCATCCCAAAACCTTTCGCAAGTTGCTTGGTCCTTACGCGACCTCAAAGCTAGCTCTTTCTCTGTGGACTCTGGCCATTGCACCTCAGCTCGCCAAGAATGGTATCAAGATCCGTAGCGTTGACCCAGGTAGCAACAATACACTTAGAAAAGGGAAACAATCCGGACTACCCGTTTTGGTTGAAGTATTGATGAAGCTATTTTTCTCGCCTCCTACCCTCGGTGCCAACAAGCTGTATGAAGGGTCTCTTGGTGAACACCATCATGAGAACGGCGTATTTTTGCTAAAAGGACGGGTTGCGGAATTAAAGTTTAAAGAGCAGGCGCAGAACGTTCTGGAAAGGATTCAAGCGATTTATGAACACGAATTTCTCGTGTCTTGAAGCCCAGACCTTGAACAGAATACTGCACTAACCTACTCTTTAGCTTAATGACAGAAGGAGCAATTGCAGCAACGGCGAATTGCTCCTGGATATTACGCTATTGTCTCCCTTTAGTGCACTGTTTCCTTCAACTTTTGCAGCCGTTCAAAGTAAAACTTAGATACTTTCTCATGGACAATGGACTTACTTTGAATTGCGGGCTAGTCCATCGCAAAGTTCACAAATAAGACACTCAACTCGTTCAGCACCTGCTTACCCTGCACTAAACCTCCCGTTAGCTTAACAATTGAAAGACATTTTTTTTATCAATTGCCTCCAATATGAAAGACACCAATAACGGTTTTACCATCAACGTCATATAGCGGGATATCATAACCACCTGGGGGTCTACTGTTTTGTATAGCTAGAGCTTCCTCGGGTGTCTTAGGCTGCTCACCATCTACATCTTTTTTTAGCAAATATCCCGTAGTGCCATCCACACCTGTTGCACTAATTAAATCAGGTCCCGTTTCGTAGGAAGTGGCATCTGCAGCAGAACCGTATGTCTGTCCGTTTTTATTTTTAGGATAGTTCATATTCTTAGGGCTAATATACAAAGAACCAATTATGTTTACTCCATCAACATCATATAGTTGGACATTACGACTAAGTTCACCAAGATAATCTTTTTTCAGCAAATATCCTGCAATGCCATTCACACTTCCTGAAAAAATTAAGTCAGGCTGCATTTCAACAGAAGTGGTTTCATTGGCAGAACCGTATGTCTGTCCATTTTCATTTTCAGGATAGCTAGGAAGATTTGTGAGGCTTTGATTAATCGTGCTTTTAGCATCGCTTTGAAACGCCATAGTACCTCCCACTATGCAAATGGTTAAAACAACACCAAGAATGATTATTCTAATGTGTTTCGAGTAAACATTCATTTTCTCACTCCTTAACAATACTCGAATATTACTGAACATGTATTTCCGATTTGATCTCATTTTGACTTAAAAATTTCATTAAATCATGACTTAGCTGCAAAATCTCATTGTTAGCATTATTCGCATAATCCGGCAACATCATATCCCTAACCATATTAGTTCGTAGCCATGTCATAAAGAAAAGATCCAAAAATAAGTTTGGAAATTTAAGCACTATTTTAAGCATTGGTGGATCTATTGAAACGCCAGCTTTTTGTATTGCTCTTAGATACGCTTTTAAAGTGACTGTTATTTTGCGTGCCGTCTTTCTGGATCTGACTGTTTTTTTGTCAATTATCTTATTCTCAGAATGCAAAACGCTCAACATAGCAATGTCTGATACGGAATGTGTGATTAGATACGCCTGCATATCCTTTTTAATAACGTAGGGAAGCTTTGCTGTTTTAAATAATTTTGCTAGGTTTTCTATGCGTTCTGTCACTACACCATTCATTTCTCCAAATGCAGTTGCTACTATAATCTTTGGTAGAAATCGAGCATGCAATACTCCATCTTTAATCTGTCCGCCGAAGCCGGGAAAAGCTGGTAAAAGTCTATCCCCTACGATATCCAGCCACGAAGAAAATCCAATTGAATTACTAGTCATCGTAACTATATTTTTGCTTTGATTATCTTTTAGCGCTAACAACGCTGATTCGGACCGATCATAACGAACGGTAACGAAAATAAAATCGTATATATCGTCATTTTCGAGCGTATCAATGACATTCACTTGTATCGATCTAACTGTATCTTTTACTTTATATTGCAGGCCATTTTCTCTTAATGATTTAAATCTATTAGAATGTGCAAACAGGGTAACGTCAAACCCTGCTTCAATAAGCTTAATTGCGTACATGCTCCCGATGACACCCGCACCAAAAATTAAAATTCTATCTTGTTTTGCTGACATTTAAACCACCCCTACTTATAAACATTTCCTTTTTGATTATCAGACAACATGTTGTATGATGTGATTGTAAATCTTTATTATTCCTTGATCAACCATCAGTTTTTTATTATTTGTCGGATGATATTCTTATTCGCTAATAGGAGGGAAACATGAAAAAGCAACCCCAAATAACGGAGAAAACAAGACAAAAATTTGTAGAAGTTTTTTGTGAGTTATATAGCCAAAAGCCGATTGAGAAAATTTCGGTTCAGGAAATTGCGAATAAGTCAGGATATAACCGCAGCACCTTTTATCAATACTTTATCGACATTTACGAATTGTTAGACTCTGTTGAAAATGACTTATTGAATGACATGAAAAAAGAATTGGCGAATAAAGAGCTATCGATTCATACGGTTCAAGATACGCTCTATTGTCTGGACAAAAGAGAACATCTCCTGGTTCTTAATGCACTTTTGGGTGATTATGGAAGTGCCCGTTTTTTAAAACGCTTAAAAAATGAAATCACATTGGATCAATTAAAATTAAACGTTCCGCAAAACCATTCCTTAACGCCATACTTAATTGAGTTTTACCTGACAACTTCCCTTTCTTTATTTCGTCTTTGGCTCCAGCGTCAAAAGGATTTATCGTCAGAACAATTTTTTAAGTTAGTGGAGAACCTATATTCAAGCGGGATTACGCCCTATTTTAAAGAATGAGTCTGTCATTCAAACCAAAAGAACAAGAAAAAATCTAATGTAATTTCACATGAAAATAAGCCCACTACGCCTATACGGGCATTGTGGGCTTCTCTGCTTAATATTACTTGTAAATTGAAGTATCTAGCGGAATAATGAACCCGCCGTCAACAGCTTGTGTCACATTTATTGCGATGTTCTTTACTCCAGAAATATCTACCTCAATCGTCTGGAGATCACTATTAGGGAGAATCTTCTCTACTTTTTTAAGGAGCACATTCTTGTCATTATCCCTAATTTCAAGAATCTCCACTTCCTTGCCGATTGCAGCGAATTGCAGAACAAGCTTCTGATATTTGCCGTTAGGGCTGAGCGCGGTATATTTAATATTGGAATTAGGTGCGCTGTACAGAACTTCCTTATAATTCTTGCCGCCGTATTTGGTCAGTGCAGGGTCCTTGGTATGCAGACTGGTGTTAAAATCCTCCTGCTTCACGGAAATGCCTGCCTGCTGTTCGCCAATAATCACCTCTTTGGCTGTCCCGTCATATTTCACCGGAACATCCAGCAGCTCAGAAACAGATCGTACCGGAAGATATGTAGTTCCTTTATAAGTTATAGGAAGTACCGCTTTGCCATTGCCATCTTTGAGAGGGGTAATCTCCCCATTCACTCTGATTTTTAAATCTCCGTTTAACAACGCTTTAATTTCTTGGAGATTCGAGCTCGCGAAAGCACCTGTGCCTATGCCTACCAAAAGTATCATGGTACCGCATAAAGTCGTAACCATCTTCTTCTTCATTTCTGTTTTCCTCCTCTTGGGATGTCTTCAAATCCAGGAACTCCGGAAACAACGGTTATTGAGAGATAATTTCTCTGAAAGATGACGCTACATGTGGGATCGTCTCTTCGTTTATGGTGTTGAAGATTTTACCTTATTATATCACAAAGCCCAATACTTCATTTCTATTTCTCCCTTCTTCCAAGCTGCTGATTATCCCAACCCTTTCTAAGGGCATAGGCTCCGGAAGGATCACGCTGTCAGTTTATTTCCCTACTTCTCTCATTCCGGCTGTTCACTCTTGTATAGAAAGGTAGATGATGATTTCAGGGTTTTCAAATCCATGCTTAAGGAAACAAAATCGAGGTTTCTTCTATGTATTATCATACTTAACACGAAAAAAGGCGCTCCCGGCAGTAGTCCAGGAGCGCCTGCTTTATATTCAATTGTATATTGCCAGAACTTTCTACTGGCCTTTATTTACATCCTCCATAAAGCTCCTATAGTTTTCCACGATTTCTTTGGACCTTGTATGGTGTAGATAATGCGTGCCTTCAAATGTCATCAATTTTCCATGAACTAGATCTTTTATCTGTTCATCATGCAATTTTCCCCAGCCTTCAACATCCGTATTATTCGCTTCTAAAAAGAAAATAACAGGAAGGTCTTTCGGGAATTTCGAATTCTCAACAGCGGCAAAATTAGGCTTGAAATTTTCCCCTTCACTAATGATATTGGGGTTCATCATATTTTTGAGAGAGATTATTCTAATCTGCTCTCTCATTTCATCATTAACTTCTGGTGCAATAAGCTGATCGTCGGTTAGTTTCGATAACAATCGCAAGAAACCAGTCTTTTTGAGTATTTTATAAACATCTGATGGAAATGGTTCATCTAAACCGCCTTGTGTTGGAACACTGCTGTCTATCCCAACAAATGCTGTAACTTCATTCTCATATTTGTTCACATAATCTAGACCGTAAATACCAGCTATAGAGTGGCCCATTAACGTGTAGCGGTTAATATTTAGCTGTTGCAGCGCTTCATGAATTTCTTTCACTATATTTTCAGTAGTACGTTCTTTTTCTGTAACATCACTTAAGCCATACCCAAATGGCTCAATCACGACTACTTTGTAAAATGGTGCCAACTCATCAATTAGTGGTTTGAAATCAAGCGCTGGCGCTCCTGTTCCGTAACCAGGCAGCAGGACAACCGTTTCTGTGCCATCCCCTTGAATTAAAACATTCATATTTTTTCCATCTACAGGTACAAGCTGACCATAAGATACGATTTTATCTTTGTCCGTTTTATTGCTGATGATATTAACGATAAAAACGACGGCTAGAAAAACTACAATAGCTATAATAATGACAATTACAGCTTTAAGTAAAAATCTAAGTATTTTTTTCATCATTCATTTTCTCCCCTTATTCTACATTCTTTGTTTTAACCAATTCAGTTGAATCTCCGATAAATCACCTGCTTATTTATATAGCTTTGCTTTTGTCTTCCTCATACTAACAAACCACTCTTAGATCTTGTGTAACTCAGTTTTAACTAGACCTTAACTCTTATTCATTATTGGAGCCAACAATTAAGCTTCCATTAAGATTACAGCTAAGATTACAGCAGATAGGTTCGTTCTTCTTCAAATTCGGCGAAATGGATACCTGTTTAAACATGTAAAGACCGCCTTTAATCAAGGGCGGTCTCATCAAGAGCTACAACGCTATTGGTTCATTTTCTACATGAATCATTCTTTTGGAGAAGAGCTGCTTAAATCCTTAAACGCTTCTATAAAAGACACTGGATCTGCGGATATCATATACGAGAAAACACCCTGCAGCGTGTGCAAATAGAAAATACCACCATCCCCGCCAATCGGTTTAAAAGATAGATCGAATACTTCCGTTATCGGAAACTCACGGTACTTAGTAACAATTTTCTCTTTGTATAAATACATAAGACGTTCATCCACTACTGTTTTTTGTTCTACACTTGTGATTTCTCTTTTCACTTTATAATAATGCTGGATAGCAATACAATTCATATTTACTCCTCAATGCTTCGTCATTAACGACAACTATACCAAATAGTCTCTACACTTTACAAAAAAATGACCGGAAAGAGACACTCTCTTCCGATCATTTTATTAAGAATTAGGATAATTTTGGCCAAACCCGTTGTTTTAATCATTCATATACATATAATGATGCTTGATAAAGTCCCAGCCCAGTTAACTTTTCAATTTCCCATTTCTTCTATCGAGCACATACTGATACAAACCGATCGATACAGTAAGCCATGTCCCACTAGCCAAATATCCACCTACAATATCACTTGGAAAATGGACCCCTAAATAAATCCGGCTAATCCCTATCCCCAGTATCATAACTGAACCAACTAAGATCAAAATGATACGCCAATACGCCTTCGGAATATGCTTCCATAATAGAAAAATGATAATCCCGTAAAAAGTGAAAGCGGCCATGGAATGTCCACTCGGAAAACTGTAGCCATTTTCTTCAATAATGCGGTAAATCGTTGGCCTGACACGTTGAAAACTCAATTTTAGCACACTATTTAAAATGGTTGATCCAATTAAGATTCCTGCAAAAAAGTACAGTTCTCTTCTATATTGCAATTTTGCTAATACGACTAACATGATGATGGCTAAAATAGAAACCATAACTCCTGATCCAATAAACGAAAAAAACTTCATTATCGCTGTAAGAGTATCAGATTCCGATCCTTGAATTTTACTGATGATGCTCTGATCAAAATTTGCAATTCGCTGATCGCCAATCCAAATGGATATCCATATGAACCCGATTGCACCCATTAAACTTAACAAAAATGCACGTGTAAAAACGAAAGTGAAATTCATCCTGCAGCACTCTCCATACTCTGAATAATTAGACTGAAAAAATGATGTACATACACTACTACGTCTAATTGGACAAACAGGCTCCAATTCATCGATTTTTTGTAGGTATGAAATGGACAGATCCTGCTCACCCTATAATGCTGGAGGTGATGACATTGACAGGAAGAAACAATAAACCTGATAATGATGGACCAGCTTCAAGTCCATCCAGGCTCGATCAATTTGGTGATAAACAAAGCAGAAACGACGAAGCTATACCGAAGAAAAAGGACAAAAGCTGCTAATTTAATGTTTAGGCAGCTCCGATAAAAAGAGCTGCCTTTACTATCTGAGCGCTAAATTACAAAAATGGAACATATGTTCCCTAGTCGCAAAACGAGCATATTGGTGATAAAAACCATTAATTTTAGTCAATTCACCCAATTTTTAATGCAATAGCTCCTATCAGGTCGGCATTTAAGTAAATTTTGCCCAAGATGATGAAAAATATCATCTAATTAGGCTGAATTATACGAGAACATTCGTTCTACACCCGTATTTCGGATCATTTTTATACATAAATCGATACAAATACGCTGTATTTTCTCTCATTCCCCACAAAAAACAGAGAGCGATTCAACAAATATATTGCTAAAAATTAAATTTCATCAAAAAAAAAGACCACGACAGCAATTATTATGCTGTCGCAGTCTTTTGAGAAATCAAAAGTTAATCCCAAGGATAAGTAACCGTCAAAAATCCAGCAAACTTTTTGCTTTCATCTCTTCTCACCTTGCGCATGTCCGCTCGGTGCTCAGCTGTCTCGAACAATTTTATTTCCTCTTCCGATTCCGGTACAACGATTGGTACAGGAACGGGCTTCCGATTCTCATCCAGTGCAACAAAGGTTAAAAAAGAGGTTGCTGCAATTTTCCGTTCGCCGCTTAGCAAATCCTCTTTGATTACCTTCACAAACACCTCTACTGAGGTTCGGCCTGTCCACGTTACGAATGCTTCTAAGCATACCGAATCTGAAGGCCTGATGGGATGCAAAAAATCAACAGAGTCTGTGGAGGCGGTCACGACTGAACGCCGGCAATGCTTGGTTGCTGCAATCGAAGCAATATCGTCGATGTAAGCCATTAGTTTCCCGCCAAACAATGTATTGTGATTGTTGACGTCCGGCGGAAATACTCTTGCCGTTTTGTAACATCTGGACTCGCGTGAATGCCTCTGCTCCATTGATGATTATTCCCCTTTTTTAAATACGGATAATAGCTGGGAGATCGCTCTCTCCTGCTCAACTTCCAAACAGAAATCAACAGGACGGCCTACAACCGAACGTACTCTTCGATCCGTAATGATCATCCCTGCCGTTAAACCTTCACCACAGTCAATAACCGCATTCATCGTTTCTATTTTCACGAGAGAAGGATTAATAGCTACAATAACAGCTAACGGATCATGCATTGCACATTCGCCGTCAAAGTGATTGGAAAATGCATAAAATTCAAAATAACGCTCTAAAGCGACATTTAGGAAATCAAGGATTTCATGTTTATCATCAGCAATCTCGCGTGATAATTGCTCCATATGTGTTTTTGTAAGACGAGTCTTCTGTGTTACATCCAAGCCGACAATTGTAATTGGAAGCTCTGATTCGAATACAAGCGCTGCTGCCTCTGGATCACCGTACAGATTTGCTTCGCTCACCGGTGTAATGTTACCTGGTGCGAACACTGTTCCACCCATAATAACGACCTTTTTGAATTTCGTCACAATGGAAGGATCAAGCTGTAAAGCAAGCGCTAGATTCGTTTGTCTGCCAACGGTTACAAGAATAAGCTCTCCTGGGCTCTCATTCACTTTCTGAACGATGAATTCCGCTGCAGATATACCCACCAGAGGCTTCTGATGAGTTGGCGGCAATTCTGCATCGCCGATGCCATTATGTCCATGAATATGAGCGACAGCGCCTGGGAACACACGCTTGAGCGGACCTGAAGCACCCTTCGCAACAGGAACCTCATAACCGCAATTTGCAACTTGAATGACACGCAGCGTATTTTCCGTAGCTTGTTCAACGTCGATATTCCCAAATCCCGTCGTAATACCCTCTACCTTAATCTCTGGTGAAAGCAGTGCATATAAGATGGCTAAAGCATCATCAATGCCTGTATCAACGTCAAGCAACATCCTGTTTATCTTCGACATATTATGATACCTCCCTTTTCTATCGTTCATTGTAAACGAATAAAGCTTGAAAAACCAATTAAAATATAAAGTTTGTGCTTCCCTTCAAAATTACATCTTGATTTTGGAATGATTAACCAAAGAAATGACTAATATACACCATAACAAGCAGCCCTATGATAAAGGAATAGGTTGCAGAACGTTCATAACCATGTCCATGTGTCTCAGGAATCAGCTCCTTATAGACGATGAACAACATAGCACCAGATGCAAACGCAAGTCCATAGCCAATAAGCCCAGCCACATAACTTGCAGCAAAATAACCGACTATCGCAGAGACAACCTCCATTAGACCCGTCAAGGTTACGATTAGCATAAGCTTCAGCTTGCTCACCTTGGAATGAATAAGGAAGATGGCAAGGACGAGCCCTTCCGGCATGTTCTGAGCCCCGATTGCAATAGCTACCATCGGTCCAAGTCCGCCATTCGCACTAGCATAACTAAAGCCGGTGCTTAAGCCCTCCGGAATGTTATGGATGATTAATGCAAATATGACGAGCAGCGACTTGCTGTCAAAGGATGAGATCCCTCTTTTTTGCTCAATATCGATATGGGGTAGATTTTTTTCAATGAGGTCAAGCGCAATCACGCCAATTAAAAGTCCTAACGTCAGTGGGATTAGCCCAGATTCCTTGAGAGCTTGCGGCAGCAAGCCAAAGGTAGACGCAGAAACCATGATGCCAGCTGTAAAAGCAATCAATATGTCCTTCCATTTTTCCGAAAGACTTTTGACGAAGAGCAGCGGAACCGCGCCTAGCACGGTAGCCATTGCAGAAATAAAGCTTCCTATGAGTGCTTCTACCATGTTGTCTCTCCTTAGCGGGTCGATCACTACCCAAAAACTGTTTCCTTATTTTATACGAATAATGCGATTTCCATCCTTTTCTTACGTTGACAGTCCTTGTTTAACAAGGTTCATAAAATACGTCTGGTGATCAGGGTGACATGCAATTAAATAAGGCTCTTCATTTACGCCCTTAAAGGGATTGCCATCGTAATCAATGACAACGCCGCCGGCTTCCTGAACCATTACAATACCAGAATATAGATCCTCACCCTCCGAGTTGTAAACGATGATTGCATCCAAATCCCCTCTGGCAAGCATCGTCCATTGCAGCGTTGGCGCCCACAGCCGCATCATCCGCTTCGTGTTAACGTCTATGTAATGCCTAAGCGTTACGGCACGCTGTTCATTTTGCACCGCATGACCTTGTATCCAGCCAACTCTCGCTTTTGCAAAAGCCTTTGATTGTTTCATATGTATTGGCCAAGCATTGCATAAAGTGCCTTCGCCTGAGCTTGCCACGTACAAACGATCTGTCATCGGCTCATAAATGACCGCCAACACCGGTTTAAAGTTATAAGAGAGCGTGATCGAGATGCCGAACAACGGCAATCCTACCGCAAAATTATTAGTTCCATCAAGGGGATCGACCAACCACAGCCATTCGCTAGTCAGATCATTCTCGCCATATTCCTCTGATCGAATGCGATGATCGGGGAATACGCTTCTAATCTTATTTAGAATGATGCTCTCTGCCAAATAATCGACTTCCGTAACGATATCGCCATGGTCGCCTTTCTCTTCATAATGATCCAATGTTCCAAACTTCTCGCGTGTTAGCCGGCCCGCTTCATAAGCTGCAGCAATAGCAACCTCTCTAGCCGTATTTAATATCAATTGATCCAATATTTCAGCCCCTTCACATGTCTCTTATTCAACCGTATCTAACTAATTTCCTCAGTCTTAGCAGAATAAAAGTGCAGACGATTTCCAAATGGATCTGTAATGCTCACTTGATTCCATTCTTCATCAAAGCCTGGTCTAGCGAAATTATATTTTTTGGCTAACAAATGCTCTTGAAGCGCCTTGGCATTGTCGACTTCAATGCGGATTGCTGAACCAGGCGTACTATCGCCATAATGCTCCGATAAATGGATGACACAATCGCCATTAGAGATTTGCATGTAGAGCGGCAAGTCTGGCTCAAAACGATGCTCCCAATCGCATTTAAATTCCAAGAAATTGAAATAAAAGTCTCGTGCTTTTGCTTCATCAAAAATGCGAAGAATCGGTACGGTTGATTTCATATGAAAAGTCATCATTATACAACTCCTTGTCCAGTGTCCTATCTTCCATGATTATACATGGATTTCAAAAGGTACGGAAGGCATGCCACAGAGAAAAGGACTGTACCCCAATGCACAATTCGCACGGAGGTACAGCCCTTTGTTCAACTCTACTGCTATTATTTCACAATGCTTTCCAATACATCATCAATGACTTGCGAGTAAGCAATCGTACCTGCGTACAACCAGCTTGATGTGCTTGGGTACTCATAAATTTTACCGTTTTTCACAGCAGGGATGTTTTTCCAGATTGGATCGCTTAATGCTTGCGAATCCGCATCTGTGCCGCTGTTAACGAGGAACAAATGGTCAGCATCAAGTTCAGCTAGTTTTTCTAGCGAAATGGCGTTCCAGTTGCCCGTTCCTGTTGCAGAAACTTCTTTTACAACCTCTGGAACAGTCAAACCTAATTGATTATAAAGAAGATCACCACTCGATAGCTTTTCACTTACGATATAAAAGTTGCCTTGTACAAACCAAAGAGCTGCAGCTGATTCACCTGGGATTGCGCTTTGCAATTTTTCTTTAGCAGCTTTCGCTTTTGCATCATACTCATCCAAAGCTTTTTGCGCTTCTGCACTCTTTCCAAAAACCTCTCCGATTTTCAGCAAAGTAGCACGCCAGTCAGCAATCAATTTATTGCCAATGGTGAAGGTTGGAGCAATTTTGGAGTATTGCGCAAATTTATCGCCTTCCACATTCGCATCATATGCCATAAGAATAAGGTCTGGTTCAAAGCTTGTTACGGCTTCGAATGGAAGATCATACGGTATAGTTGGAACGTCAGCAAGTGAATCATGCAAGTAATCTTGAATACCGTTAGGAACGGACCACTGAGCAACTGGCTTAATGCCTATAGCTACTAAGTGATCTTCTAAATAAGAAGCGATGACGCGCTGAGGATTAGCTGGAATGGTAACCTCGTTACCTAATGCATCTGTTAGTTTTCTATCTGTTGGCGCATCTGTTGGAGCCACTGTAGCAGCAGGTGTATTATTTGTTTTATTACCTCCGCAAGCTGCTAGACAAATGGATAGGACAATCAAACTCATAAATACAAGTACAAATCTCTTGTTGCGGTTACTCACGATAGTTCCCCCTGTAAGACGATATATGGCTGTGAAGTAAAAATAGTTTCACCTCAAAAGTCATCTAATGATAACAATTATCATTTTCATTGTCAACTGGGTTTTCAAGTTGAACCGCAACCGTCCTACTTTTTCTAACGATGCTCGATAAACTGTTCGATTGTTTGATATAGCTCTTCCTTTTCGGTACCGCGAATATTATGAGCGGACTCAAAAAACTCTTTAACCGTTATATTGCTGAACAACTGCTTGTAATGAATTAGATCCGCATCGCTAAGCAATGATCCCTCTAGCATCCCTCTCATAACAAGAACAGGCAGTTTAAGCTTCACATCCAGCTGCAGCTGTGAAGAGTCCCGTTCAATGCCGATAACCGCTTGTTCTCTTATTTTCTCTTTCCGCTTCATCGGCTTCAAATAATTAAAAATATAATCGTGACGCCATTCCGCCGACATTTGTTTATGCTCTGCAGGATAATCTTCTAAAATAAGTGATTCTAAGTGATGCTCGTTCGTTTGAGCATAACCAAGCGCATAAGATACACCGCGAGAGTATCCCATCAGATGAAAGCGATCCACGGCAGCAGCTTCAACAACAGCTGAAAGATCTGCTATGTGATCTTTTAGATCGTAATGACTAAACGGCGTATCGCTTTGTCCTCTCCCGCGGAACGAGAGAACAATTGCTCTTCGAGGCAATAAATATAACAATAAATCCTCATATTCTTCAGCTGTTTCCGATAACCCTGGGCATATGATTAATGGGGTTAATTTTTGATCTGCATCTGGTTTTGAATCTAAGTAATGAATTTGAACATCTTGATTTATAGCGATTTTCGATTCGATCACTGACTCTCCCCCTCTCTACGTTTCTAATTAGACTTAACGTTCTCTTGCTATAACAAAGCCTTTATCCGTAGAGGTAAATCCAATTCTCGGGTAATAGTCGACAGCTGAAGGCGCAGACAACAAGACAAGTGACACTTCCGCACCAAGTGTTTGCCTAAGTCGCTCTACCAGCTCCTTGCCGATGCCTAATCTTTGGTAGTCGTGATCAATTGCCAAATCAGACAGATAGCAGCAATAGGAATAGTCTGTAATCGCCCGCGCTATTCCGACCAGTTTATTGCCGTCCCATGCACTAATAATGATATCTGCATGTTCGATCATTTTTTGCAAGCGTTCTAAATCTTGATAGGGTCTTTTAATCCCAGAGCTCGCAAATACTTGCGACAAGTCTTGCGCGGACAAATTTTTATCGTTCTGATAATGTATCATAACTATTCCTCTCTCCTTTGCTTATTGATTCCCATGATTATACATCTTAAGTTCATATTAGGGTAGATTGTTTTTATCATCCCTTTTGCCATTGAAATCATTTTTGAAAACTATGAAAATACGCCTATCTATCCTCTTCACTAGCATAATTGGGGTAATCCCTAGTCCCTTTTCTGGCAAAAAGAAATACATATATAGGAGCAATAGCTTTATAGGAGGGATTATATTTTGATAGCTTCTGCAAAATCACCCACAGTGCAGCTTCAGACTGTGAGCAAAAAACGGAAAAAAATAGTGAGTAAAAAGAGAAATGTCGTTATTCATGGCAAGCTGCACTTACAACATAGCAATGGCAGTCTGAGCAATACGGAATGTAAGCCTAAAGTTGTGCGGAAACACAAAAACAGAAAGACCGATCGCTGCCACCTTAATGTACAGAAAAAGGGATGTCCAAGTGGGCAAAGAGGTTTGCAAGGCCCTGCCGGTCCAACCGGTCTTACAGGTCCTCAAGGCTCAGCAGGAGCACAAGGAGCGGCTGGAGCTGTTGGTCCTCAAGGCATTCAAGGACCACAAGGCGTTCCCGGTCCATTAGGACCGCAGGGCCTTCAGGGTCCTCAAGGCGTTCAAGGTCCCCCGGGTCCGTCAAGCGAGTTTGACTTTACAGAACTCATTACACTACTTAACGGCTACCTTATTGTTGGCACTATCATTAATGTCATGACACCGGGACAGCCGACCGGGTTCACTGGAACAGTAATCAGCGTGCAATCGACACTAGTCCAATTAAACACGGTCGCAGGCACTTTGATGTTCATCCCGCTTTCCTTCATCACGAACATTGAAACAATATCATAACTCCCTATGAGAAGAGGTTTGTGCTCATGTCTACAACGCTTTCGGGCGATTTGATCGCATTACTCGGCAAAGAAGTGTTTGTCATGACAAATGGCTTTGGTCAGCTTGCTGTAATCGGAAGACTCGATCAGGTTGGTAATGATTTTATACTCGTTTCCTTCGATCAAGATAGCTTTCTTTACGAGCTGCGAATCTTTTATGCAAACATTATTTATGTCCACGAGAATCCAGCAGTTTCATAAACAAGATTCTAAAGAGAGTAGGCTTGCGATGTCTATTATTTCAAATGGAAATCAGATTCTTCCAGGTACTGCTATTTATAGTTTACTCAAGCGCCATATTGGCAGCATTATTTATATAACGACCTCAACTGGAAATGAAGAAGGCCAGTTGATGGCTTTTAACGCTAACTTTTTGACCATTACGACAACTGCGTTAGAAACCAAATATGTACTAACAGCTGAGCTAGTCTCTTTCACATTTCGTTCTTAATAAAAAAGCAGGCTGGATCTAAAGGTTTTTGACCATTAGGTACAGCCTGCTTTTTATTAAAGAGCCCCATTCTCTAGTTCAACAGCATGTCTAGCAATCGCTCTCAAAATATCATCGAACATCTCTTCTTGTTCCCAAATGACTTTGAAGCCTTGCACTAACAAGTCACCCAATCCCTGCTCCAAAGGCCTATGCAGCCACTCGGTATCTGCAACACCAAAGTCAGCTTCGATTCCACTTGCATACTCTATTTTTAGAGAGGTTAGCAAAGCATATTCCTCTTTCGTCGCTTGCTCTATAGCCTCGTATTGGAACTGATATAAAATGGCATCTACTGTTTTTTGCTTCTTCTCGGTAACGAGAAGAAAACTTAAATTCGAATCCTCTTCACTCTCATCGTCCGCACAAGGCCCAACCAACGCAATTCCAGTAATATGCGAATGTCCGCCTGCCCATTTTACAAATTCGTACATAAGCTTATAATGATCCGGTCTCATATTCTTGAACCTCCAAATACCATCGTGGAACTATGCTGTCAAAATAATGATGATCCTCTAACACTCGCTCCAGCTTCTCTACCATAATAGGCAGCTCAGCTGGCCGCACCTTCAATATCCAAACGATTGAGGAGATAATCGTCATCGCAAAATAAAGAGAATATAAGGTCCAGAACTTCTCATCAGGCTCTTGATCGCCATGATATCCTTTAATCGTACCCATCGTAAATGGAATGCTGATTTCACTGCTGAACATCCCGGCCTTCAGAAATTCATGTACCGGATCTCCCCAGTCCCATCGATTAAAATCAATGACGCCTGCTAATCTGCCTTCTTTTACAATTAAATTGCCCACATGGAAATCATCGTGCTGAAAAACGTTTGGCCGATCCTTCATCAGATACAGATTTTGTTCAATAAAAGATAGAATCTTCGCATCGTCTTTCATTCGAGCCCCACTAGCCATATATTGCTCGATATAGCTTTTATGCTTTGCAAGCTTACGGTCATGCCATGACAAGACTGAAGCAGGAGCATGCCACTTATGCATCTTAGCAAGCTCTTGGCCCGCTTCCAATTCAATTGTATATATAACCTTTATTTATTTTTGAAATTCGACTGCTGCCATGAAGGGTGTCTATACCTTTGACAATGTTGTCGATGAGCTCCTGCTCGTTCATAATCCCACCTCGCAAATCCAAATAAAAACGATCTATTCATCACGTATTTCTTAACCAGACGTTTTTATAATCGATTTTACCCCATGCGTTTAACGAAATTCCTTGCAGCGTTTGATGATGTCCTACAATCTGCAGGCTATGATATAAGAACAATATGCTGAAATTTCGTTTGAGCTCCTCTTGTATGCTTATTAAATAACCCATTCTAATATCTGAATTCTCATACCGCAAACAATTCGAAATTTGTTGATTGATATTCATCTTGTCAACCGGACCCAAATGGTTCGTAATAAAACTGTTCTTTGACATATACATCTCAATAAGCGAAATATCGGGCTGCTCTCCGAGTACTTCCCCACTAAGTATCATATCCGCTTTAATTATGATTTCGGGATTAGCAAGCTCTTCGAGCGAAAGCTTTACGATTTCTACTGAAATGCCTAAATGCTTGTATACCCTTTGCAGCCATTTCGAAGTTTGATCATTCGCAGGCATTTCATAAGTATATAGCGTTATGGTCTCGCCCTTATATCCTGACTCTTCAAGCAATGTTGCCGCTAGTTGCGTATCATAATCGTTGTAGAAAACCTTATCCGTATCCTCTAAATTAAAGCCGGTTGAAGGCTGGTGCCTAATGCCGCCTAATTCGTGGATCATTTGCTGCCGATCTATTCCGAAGTGCAAAGCTTGGCGGAACTTCTTTTGCTGTGTGATGCCTTTTTTAGCTGTATTGATGGTAATAAAAGTGCTGCCTTTCTCCAATTGGGCCAGCGCTGGCCTTAAACTCTCCTTGATTTGCGCTTCAAAATAAACCAGTTGATCTTCACCGTCCGACTGCAGCTGCTCTTGATTTTCCTCATAGTTTGGCCACACCCACATTTCAATGCGATCCAGATGAGGACAACCTTCCAAATAATACTCATTGGCTTCTGCAACGAGCATAGACTCATTGTTTTTGGTAATTTTGAACGGTCCAGTCCCAATAGGCATGACGGCAAACTGCTCATCAGAACCAGTACCATCGAGCATTTCAGGTACAATGGAATAACGTTCCGTACAAAGGAAATGAAGAAACAGCGCATTAGGCTCGTTTAGCTCAAAGGTAATGCTGTACTTGCTCGTTTCTTTTATTTCCTTTATCTTGGACGTTAACCACTCCGCAGGCGAGCTTGTGAGCAGTCTTTGAAAAGTAAATGCGACGTCTCGCGAGGTCATTATCTTATCATTGTGAAAACGAACGCCCTTGCGCAAAAAAAACGTCCAGCTCGTTTTCATAACGTTGCTTTCCCAGTAATGAGCAAGCTGAGGGTGGAATTTACCATCCTGATTTGAATATCTGACCAATGTATTAAAAACCTGCTCTATCCAATGCGTCTCCATGCGGCGACAGACGAAAGCAGGATCTAAGCGCAAGAGAGGACGATAAAAGGGAAACCTCAGTATATCCTTCTCCTCCATATCCCGCTTCACGCCAAACAATTCAGACAACCATGTCATAATTTCGGATTTCACAGCTGGATCCTGAAGCATCTCGAGCATGCTCCAAGCCTCGTTGATCTTCCCTTTCTCGACTAGCCCCTTCGCTTTGCCGAGTACGATATCACGGTATGAAACAAGAAATACGATTTGCGAGAGATTTCCGCGGCCACGACCGGGCAACCATTCGATATAGCTCTTTTCCATCATTTTTGTTAAAAGTATTTGTACATTTCTGCGTGTACAAGACAATATGTCGCAGATCCGTTCCATGGATAAAAAAATAGGCTCGCGTTCTGGGTTTGCTAGAAAAGTGTTTCTTAACCTGCAATAATATTCTTCCACATCCATCCTTAACACCACCTAGGAAACGAAGTCTCACTTAGCCAGCTTCGTTGCTGTTTTCTCTCTAAGCCTTGTTACTGTAGGCAACAACTTCCTCATAGGATAATTGCCCGCCAAAAATATCAAGCGCACTTCCGATTGTTAAATCCAGCTTGCCGTTTGAAAGCTCATTAAATTGATCCATATCCGCAATCGACCTTGCTCCGCCGGCATAGGTTGTCGGAATCGTTACCCAATCAGCTAATGAACGAACGAGACTTTGCTGAATGCCGCTTTGCTTGCCTTCCACATCAACAGCATGAACAAGAAACTCATTGCAATACTGCTCAAGGAATGAGATGTTTTGTTGGTTAACAACGAACTCGCTGAATTGCTTCCATTGATTCGTCACAACAAACCATTGCCCGTCCTTCTCCTTGCAGCTTAGATCGATTACTAAACGGTCTTTCCCCACTTCAGCGACGATCTTTGCAAGATGATCCTCATTCAGCTGACCATCTTTAAAAATATAGGAGGTCACAATAATATGCGATGCGCCCTTCTCCAAATAAAAGGCAGCGTTATCTGCAGTAATACCACCGCCAATTTGCAAGCCGCCTGGATATGCTGCAAGAGCCCGAACTGCCGCTTCCTCGTTTCCGCCGCCGAGCATAATAACATGGCCGCCCGTAAGCGCGTCTTTCTTAAAAAGTTCTGCATAATAAGCTGAATCTTGTTTGGATACAAAGTTTTCTATAATTTCGGCATTCAAAGTTTCACCGACGATTTGTTTTACCTTACCGTCATGCAAATCGATACAAGGTCTAAATTTCAATTTTCATTCCTCAATTCTGTATGTTGTAAGTATGAATATTCTCTTATATGAAAAATAACCTAATCCTTTATGTAAATCAACAATGCTGCACAATCTTGATGTATATATTACTTATACTTAACGCTTCTCCACTATACGTGGTGCCTTTAATTCTATCGTTTCAATAAGCTCAGACAAGCTTCTATCTGCCATTGAAGGAATCAGTAAATCATAATCCATGAAAGCAAAATCCTTCGTCAGCTCGTTTGGAACGATCACAGTATTTAGTCCCGCTGCTTTAGCTGCCAAAAAGCCATTTAAAGAATCCTCGAATGAAATCGCTTCACTCGCTTCAACTCCAAGCTTCTGCAGCGCCAGCAAATACAGCTCCGGATTAGGTTTGACCATTTCGACCTCATCAGCCGTACTGAAGCTGTCAAAATAATGATCCAATTGATGTTTAATCAAATATGGCTTTATCCAAGAAAGCTGAGAGCTGGATGCGAGACCAACTTTGAGATTCATTCGCTTCGCCTCATTCAAGTAGTCCATCACGCCTGGGCGAATATCAGCTGACTTAAGAAGCTCTGTATATACTTCTTTGAATTTTGCTTTAACAGCTGCTAAATCTATCGTTTCTGTTACACAATCGGCAATATAAGTATAAGGGTTAAATTGATCCAGCGACGTCCCTACACATTTGGCATACAGCGACACAGGCAGCTCTACTCCATACTCCTCATAAACTTGACGAAAAGCATAATAAGATGGCGTTTCCGTATCAATAATAAGACCGTCAAAATCAAAGACCAACGCTTTAATCAATCGACTCATCCTCTCTATTGTACATTCATTATCTATGCGATTCTTGTTTGATCGCGTAACTGCTTAAATATAGCTCTCTACTAGAAGTATCTGATTCGATGCTGAAAGAAATCTCTTTATGCATAATATCGATTAAATTCTCATTTCTATAGACGCAATGATGATCGTAACTATTGGCTTCATTCAGCATCATAGGCAGTGTGATTGGAATATTGGACACGATGCCGACATTGTTTTTATCCATAATCCATTCGAATGTTTTCCAATCTAAAATCCCTTCATCTGTTTTCTTAGGTGTCGCATATTCAAAGGAAGCCGGCACTTCCGCTATATACGCATACATGCCGCCAAAATCAAAATTATCGCCAGACCAGGTAACTAATCCTTTAAAATGCAAATCGTAATGACAAATACCCGTTTCTTCTTCAATCTCTCTAATCATCGCTTCCCTCGGAGACTCCTGCGCTTCGAGCTTGCCGCCAATCCCATTCCAGCAGCCCATCCAGCTGGATTTCTCACGATTAAGCAATAATATTTCATTTGAGCGTTTAATAAAACAAATATTATATTTCAGCATGATCGTTCTCCTATGTTCGTGTTCTTATATAAAATTTGTACTATTCCTACCTATCATCATAGCTATACTTTACCACATTGCTGTTTTAGAAGAGAACCTGTCCACAAAATTAAGAAGATTTCCCAAAAAGCATGAAATCACTTTTTAGAAAATCTTCATTATCATCATATCTGCTTATTTCGGTTTATAGGAGAAGTTTGGATATTTTACGACAGGCCATTTCTCTTTGCGCAGGGCATCCATCAGCTCCGGACCGACATGTAAATTACTTTCAACCAGTTCACACGGAGTTAGCGCCATCCACTGGTTCAATGACACATCAACAAAGCGATCACTTTTGAACATCTCCAAAAACCAAAGTGATTGGCTGCCCGTATTTTGGATATAATGTCCATAAGCAAATGGAACGTATCCAACGTCACCAGCACGATAATCAAAGGTTCGAGCGACACCGTTTCCAGCAAACACGGTCATTCGACCCTGTCCAGCAAGATAATATTGCCACTCATCGTTGTTTGGATGCCAGTGAAGCTCACGCATTCCTCCCGGTAGTATCTCTACGAGGGCAGCAGCAATCGTTTTCGAGATGGGAAAGTTCGAGGAATCCACAATCCGCACACTTCCGCCAGGAATTTTAAGTGGTGGCTGCGCCAACAAGCGATGTGTAAAAGGAGATGGAACCTCACCATAGGGAGATTGCACCTTTTGGCTTTCAATCGACCCTGGCACCTTATCTTGATAAATATAAACCTGATCGGAAGGAATATGTTGAAAAGCGCTTTCGGGAACGCCAAAATTTGCAGACAACACGTCTTTTGGGGTATGTGCAAACCAATCGGAGATGGATAATGTATTCAAATCAGAGAAGGTGCCATCATCAAAAACAAGCAAAAATTCGCAGCCGCCCTCAAGCCCTTGAATGGAATGAGGGATGCCAGCTGGAAAATACCAAAGATCTCCTTCACCAATGTCAGCGATCATATTGCGTCCAGCTTGATCAACTGAAGTAATTCGCGCTTTACCAAGCAGCATATAAGCCCATTCGGCTTGCTGATGCCAGTGCATCTCCCGAACGCCGCCTGCTGTGAGACTCATATTGACTGCCGCGAGAGTTGTTGCAATCGGTAAATCTCGAACCGTTACCTCGCGTGACCAGCCGCCTTTGTTTAATTGCATATGTGTATCCGAGAATGAAAATTTCAAATTAGGAAGCAAACCCGAATCGGTAACGGGGGGAACGAGCATGTTCGGGTTTTCAATATCACGCATAATATCACGCGGACCTTGGTCTATATTTCCCGTTCCATCACTTGCTCGAATGGGCTGAGGGATAACTGTGCTGTTATTTGGATCTTGGGGATGATCCTCCATCATAGTCCTCCTCGATTTTAAAATATGTGTAGTAGCTTTCATAACCTATACAGCTTATGATGGGAAAATGAGGAATATTCAAATTGTCAGCAGGCATAAGTCGTGCCAATAAAGGTGATCATGCAACGAGGGAGGAATTTATGATGATAAAAAAAGCAGTTACACTACTAACCCTTTTAATCATTTGTTCAAGTTGCAGCACGGGTAACACTTCAACATCTCCATCACCAACAATAAGTCCAAGTGACCAGCCAACGATTATGCCTAGTCCGAAACCGACTGACAGATCGACTGACAAGCCAGCGGAACAAAATGATCCGCTTAAACAAAAAATCGCCAACATGACTTTAGATGAAAAAATCGGCCAAATGGTCATCGTAGGCCTTGAAGGTACTTCAATGGATAAGCAGGCAAAAGAGCTGATTGAAAAATACCGGGTTGGCGGATTTATTTTGTATAAGGACAATATGAACGATGCAGCACAAATATTAAAACTGCTTAATCAGCTAAAAGAAACCAATCAAAAAAACCAAACACCTCTATGGCTAAGTGTCGATCAAGAGGGCGGAAAAGTGAATCGTATGCCCGAAGAGTACATTAAGCTTCCTCCCCCCGCTGAGGTTGGTAAAGCTGGCAATACCGATTACACATTTCAAATTGGACAAGCTCTTGGTGAAGAAGTTCGCTCCATCGGATTTAACATGGATTTTGCGCCTGTATTAGATATTAACAGCAACCCAAAAAATCCTGTCATCGGCAATCGATCCTACGGGACCAACGCAGAAACAGTCATTACACATGGCCTGGAAACGATGAAAGCCATTCAGTCTAAGCAAGTGGCTGCAGTCGTCAAGCATTTTCCAGGACACGGCGATACTTCAGTAGATTCTCATCTCGATCTGCCTGTCGTGAATAAATCCTTGGCAGAGCTTAAGGCATTTGAGCTGCTTCCATTCGTCGAAGCGATCCAGCAGGATACCGATGCGATTATGATTGCCCATTTGTTAATTC
Source organism: Paenibacillus sp. FSL K6-3182 (assembly GCF_037976325.1). NCBI lineage: Bacteria > Bacillati > Bacillota > Bacilli > Caryophanales > Paenibacillaceae > Paenibacillus > Paenibacillus sp. FSL K6-3182. The sequence continues at coordinate 3,531,101 of NZ_CP150265.1, read as the reverse complement.
CGAAGATCGATAAAGACTACCCTGCTTCCCTTTCCAAAAAGATGATTTCTAAATTATTGCGCGAGGAACTAGGTTATGAAGGAGTCGTTATGACTGATGATATGACGATGGGCGGCATAACGGAGCATTTTGATGTTGGGAAAGCTGCAGTCACCTCGATTTTGGCTGGAAGTGATATCATCCTCATCGGACATGATTACAAAACGCAGCTATCCGTCCTCCAATCGCTCAAAAAAAGTGCACGCGACGGCGTTATTTCGAGGGATATGCTGGATAAAAGCGTTTATCGCATTTTAAGATTAAAAGAAAAGTATAAGCTTGAAGATAAAACACTACCTTCTATAGATGTAAAAGCTGTCAATCTTCAAATCAAAGCCGCTATTCAATCAAAATAAAGTGAATTGCAGGAGACAGATCTACCTATTGTTCAAATCGACTCTACAGTATAAGTAAAAACATCCATAAAAAAAGCTCAGACCTCGTTATGAGATCTGAGCCATTTTTTATTTAAACGAATTACAAAGCAAGAATGTGATAACCGGCATCCACGTGAAGTACTTCCCCTGTGATGCCTCTCGACAACTGGCTAAGCAAGAACATCGTTGCATCTCCAACTTCATCCTGATCTATATTGCGACGAAGCGGCGCTCTTTCTTCGATCGTGGACATAATGTCATTAAAGCCTGAAACGCCTTTTGCAGCAAGCGTCCGAATTGGACCTGCAGATACCGCGTTAACACGAATGCCATATTTGCCCAAATCCTCAGCGAGGTACATTACACTGGCTTCAAGCGCGGCTTTCGCAACGCCCATAACATTATAGTTTTTTACCACTCGTTCTGCGCCGATATACGTTTGCGTAACGATGCTTCCGCCTTCGGTCATAAGCTTCTTCGCTTCACGCGCAACGGCAACTAACGAGTAGGAGCTGGAGTTTTGCGCAAGCAAATAACCTTCTCTTGTTGTGTCTACATATTCCCCTTGCAGCTCATCCTTCTCAGCAAACGCGACGGAATGAACTACGCCATGAATAACGCCAACCTTCTGCTCCAATTGCTTAAATGCCTCAATAACACTATTGTCATCAAGCACATCGCAGGAAACGGCTTCCAACGCTTCTATTTGATGCTGCTCGAGCAGTTTTTTGAGTTTTTCCAATGATCTTTCCTTACGGTAAGTGAAAACCAGCTTAGCACCTTGATTGTGCAGTGATTTAGCTACTCCCCAAGCTATGCTGCGTTCATTGGCTACACCCATAATTACGATTACCTTGTTGTTCATTAAGTTAGACATGATGTTCCTCCCAGTTTCCTAAGTTCTTTTTCTTAAAATCGAATGTGCTTCACCTGCGTGATCACGTGGTCAAACGATCTTTTTAACGAGCTTCTTTGGTCCGGCAGCAATTGAATATTCGAAAGCGAAGCAATATGCTCCACATTATCCATGATGGACGAATGATCCGTTTGCAGATGGTGACCAAACCTTTCATCCGAAAGAGCTGCCACACATCTCTTTATTTGCTGTATCGGCCAAGAGTTTTTCCGCTCGCCTCTGCCCCGAAGCCGTTTCATTAAAGTCTCTTCCGTTGCACACAGAGCATAGTGATTAATTTCCACTCCATCTCCCCGCAAGCGACCAATGATCTCCTCAAAATATTGCGGATTTACGACTGTCATCGGTACGATTATGATGCCATCATAGGTTTCATCGAGATGCTTTAGCATCGCATAATTAAAGTCACGCCACATTGGATTTTGTTGAAAATCACTTGTATGAGTTGAACGCGGCGTATTTTTACGAATAAAATAACCAACATTCTCTGGATCGTATACAAATGAATGTTCCGCTCTTTTATGCAGTTCATACGCAGTTTGTGTCTTCCCAGCGCCAAATGCGCCATTAATCCATATAATCATGACTGTCACCTCGACATCATTGTCATATCATTGTTCTATACTAACGATTCGCTTCGTCATATTCAACTTCTATTTCGAAATTGGCATACTTTTTTCTATTAAAGCTGCCTGTCGCTCATAGATAATATAATCTGTAAGTATCGGTTCAGCTCCAGCTTGCCTAAGCAATAAAGCGATTTGTCCGCGGTGGTAGCTGCCATGCAAAACAACCTGTGTAAGGATATCGCTTATTTTTGTAGTAAATGGATTTCCTTTACTGTCTGAGTAGTAACTTTCATTCCCATAGTCCGATTCAACCAGCTTGGAGAACAAAATTTCATAATCCGCTTTATTTTGCTCAGCGAAACGTTCACATTGCTCTAAGGTGTGGGTCGGCCAAATCGCCATCCCTGCACTATCTTCTCCATTAATACGGGTTAGCCATACCTTCTCGGCAGCAAGAACATGACTAAGCAAGCTTAATGGCTTCTCCATAGGAAGATCACTCGATTTCAACACCATAATAACTTGAGCATTCGCCCACGCGATATGTTGGAAACACTTCACAAAATGGTTATGTAAATATCCTTCATTAGATTTGCCAACTGTAACAATATGAAGCGGTATTGATAGAGTCGATGACAATGTGATTTCGAGCTGCTGCCCAGGAACTAACTCATTTAAAATTTCAGGATAGATGACTCTAATTCGTTTCACTTTGCCGTTTTCGTTTAAAACATAAATAATATTTTTATGCTTGCTAACCATTTTGGCATGGATGATTTGGTAGTTTTTGTTGAATACATCCACGACGTATACTATAAAAAAAACAATCATAACAAATGTTACAAGAAAGAAAAAGAATCCTAGAGCTTCAGGACCATCATTCAAATAAATGTTTATAAATTGAATAATGGCATTCAAAACAAGTACAAAGCTTGCCAGAAGACCCGTGTAGATGGACCTCATCGGTTTAAGATTCATATGCTCAACCCCCTCAATGTTGTTGTCAACGTACAAACTTATCCTATCTTTCGGACGACAAAAGTGATGCAATCACTGCTCAGCAAAATATCCCTTTCATTTCTAACGATTGCAAATTCCAGCTGTTTGACGTGGTGGTCAATGACTTCCCAGCTCGTATATGCTTTGCTTAACAAATGCTCCATCGCTTGTGTTTCCATATTTACTTCAATAAGAACTTCTAGGCTTTCACCGCTTCGTATATCTGTTTCGCGAATATTGGTGTTTATGATGATACAATTGATTCCATTATCTTTTGTACCCGCAGTCATATGATGCAGTGTATGATGCAGCATCGCTTCAGTATTCACATGCTCCAGCGAGGATACTGCTACAATATAATCATATTCTTTCTCTGAAATTGTAAAATTGCCTATATCGCTTGCAACCGGCTTTAGTAAATGATGCACTCCAAATTGCTCGCCATAACTCATTAGCTTACGCAGGGCTGACTCCAAGAGATCCACGCATACCACTTGTCCCTGAATATGATGTTCTTGCAATACCTTCGCTATCGGTATGCTATTTCTACCTACTCCGCAGCCTAAATCAAGAACAGATCGTGGGCCTGATTGATCAAGTAAGTCAAGATTTTTCATAACCGTCAGCACAGGCTTATGCAGCCACGAGCCTTCCTCAAACAATTTATAATCATCATAGCAGGCTTCGTGATATTTTTTCTCTTCCTCTCTAATTCTCGCTACCCTCTCATCCATAAAAAAACCCTCTCTCTTTTATGTGGCGTACTGGGTAATATTGATAGGTCTACTTAAATCCTGACATAACGATGAGGTGGAAGCAACAAAATTTTACACAGGTATCGCATAATTAATGGGTAAATAAAAAAAAAGGAATTGCTGACTCGCGCCGAGCAATCCCTTTAGATTTATTATGGCTCAATGGAAACGAGCGTAGGTCTTTCCCATTTTCGGTGTTCATATTTAATATAATAATCATGATCCACTTCAATTAATTTATAGATGCCTTTAGGAATTTGAATCATGTCTTGCTGCCCGCTCAAGTCCTGAATTTTGATGGCTGTTTCATGAACCTCAATCACTTTCACCTGTGCTCCTGTTACATTCGAGTAAGAATTCCATATCGCTAATGCAAACAAGAGCAATAGGATCATTCCGATGGCAGCGAGCCTGTTAGTCTTTTTCATATCTACCTCCAAAATTAAGCTTGTTGATCCTCAGCAAGCATTTCTTTTATCATCTCAATATTTATTGCTGCTCTATGATTCAAGGACTTTTTGTCCTTTAGGTTTAACGATTTTAAATCATGACCCGGATCGATGATCAACGCACTCGACATAACATCATCCAGAAGCTGAGCGGCTGATTTATATGCTTGATGAAGCAGCTCGGTACTCGCTTTACTTCTAACTAGTTTAATTATTTCGATCATATTTTCAGCATACATCAGCTTTACGATACTATCGGACGACTTGACGTGACGATTAGCGAAAGCCATAACATGCTCTACTATTATTGGATCTGGATTGTTTTTGGCGATCGACAGCAGCTCAAGAACAGCGTCCCAGTTTCTAATCGACAGCTCACTGGCGTTTTTGGCAATCATAACATCGAACCATGCCGTTTCCGTTTCTTTTGCAATCTCGTAGGACTTGTACTCCTCTAGTTCTCCCGCGCGATGCATCTGAAAATAATTGCCGTAGTAGGCAGTGAATAACTCTTGTGCACGACTATTCGTGTCTACCATTCTATCTCCACCTTCAAATTATACCTATAAACAAATGTCCAACTAGTATAGCAACTATACAATGTTTTCGATACCTCATTCTTGCTTCTTATCATTTATTGTTTTCTTCGTTTGTCCAAGCATGCGAAATTGAGACGGCGTAAGCCCTGTTACTTCCTTAAATTGATGGCTGAAATAATGAATGCTTTTGAATCCGAGCCTTATCGAAAGCGACTCCATCTTCTCCCCTAGAAGAAGAGCCAGCTTCGCTCTCTTAATCCGTTCTCTAATAATAAAATGCTTCGGTGTAAGACCCGCTTCTTCCTTAAACAATTTAGAGAAATGGATAGGATGATAACCGCATAATGCAGCAAGCTCCGCTACCGACCAGTTGTAATCGGGCTGCAGCTGCATCGCTTGAATAGCAGGTTCTATTTTATGATTAGCATTAGCAGACAAACTGCCTTCCAGCATATGCCGATACATAACCATGATTGCTTGTATCATTAAGGCACGCAGTGCCATGGTATACCCCGGCTGCTCCCCTTTATACTCCTTAACCATACGCGTCCATATCGCTTCCAGCCCAGGCACTTCAAACAATGTGGGCATAAGAAGCTGGCTTGCCGTCCCGCACACAAGTACCGGGTTGTTAGATATTCCCTGTGGCGGCCATGAATTGAAAAACCGAATGCCAAGTCCAGGATGCACAGGCTCTGGAGAATCATGCTGCCAACTGAAATGAATGCTGTAAAAGTCCGTTTTCTCCGTTGCTTTCAAATAGGACTGACAATCAGAACCGTAGTACACGCATTCTCCAGGTCCGATCGTATAGGTCTGATTATTGATATATAGCTCGGCACAGCCCGTAATGACGTTCATGATTTGGCAGTCGGGAATGACTCGAACTCCCCAATTCTCCCCTGCTTCCGCCGTTTGTCTAACGGCGAAGTTGACTGTTGGCGCTATTTTCTCAAGCTCGATAGTAGACATATGCGCTCCTTTTCTCCACATGATAAGAAAAACACAAATGATTCATTGTTTTAGGAAAATACAATGCTTCACGCTTTCATTATGATTAGGTTATCAACAATCATAATCAAGCTTGAGGAGAGGTGCAAGAGTATGTTGAATGCTGCACAGTTAGCTGAATTCGAGAAAAATGGTTTTTTGAAAGGCGATGTGGTCTTAAACGTTGCTGAGGTTGAACGTTTACGCGAGGAACTAGATTTGGTTATGGAAGGAAAAGCGGTCAAGAAACCCATTCTTAACCATAATATGCGTGAGGAAGAAGCTGACTCCTTATACAAAGGCATGAAGATGAGCGTCAGTGAAAAGGTAGTCCAAATCGTAAATATATGGATGGCTAGCGATGCTTATTTGCAACATGCCGGACATTCGGTTATTTGCGAAGAAATCGCACAATTATGCAAAACCGATACCCTTCGTGTCTGGCATGATCAGATCCAGTATAAACCACCAGTAACGGGTGGACCGACGCCATGGCATCAGGATCATCCGCTGTGGCCGGTTATTCAGCCAGCTGACCTCGTCAGTGCATGGGTTGCCCTTGACGATGCAGTCATCGAAAACGGCTGCATGTGGATGGTACCCGGCAGTCATAGATGGGGCGATCACCAGAAATATCTTGCAAGTACGCCTGACTTTATGCCTTTTCATCGCAAGCCCGAATTGCTGCCTGAAGGCGCAGTCGTTGAAGCTGTACCGTTCGAGATAAAGAAAGGGCAGGTCGGCTACCATCACAGCCTCACTTGGCATGGCAGCCCGCATAACCGTTCCGAGCTTAAACGTAGAGCAATCGCTGTTCATTACATGCCTGGCCACACCATCTATTCGCCAACAAGCAATCATCCCATGGTGCCTTATGTAACGGTTAATGAGGGAGATATTTTATCAGGCGAGCACTTCCCTGTAGTTTACAGCGCAGCTGCTGCAACTAAATAATCTACTGATAATTAAAAAATATATCTAAAGCGATAAAGGCGAATTTCCATTCTATTAGGAATGAAAATTCGCTTTTTTTATGCTTTTCTATATGTAAGCTAATTAAATACTATTCATAGTCAAACCACTTTTTTTGCAATATGGCTGTCTTTGCTGGGTTTTTCAGTAAAAAGAGATTTTTCTCCTATCCAAAGTCCTATAATATCTTCCAAAATCAATGTAAAAAAGATAATAATACCTTTCACCATTCATCAAAAAAGCCTTTATCCATGCGGCATAAGCGTCATTTTATAATCGTTTTAATCCTTTATTTGTGATATTCAATCAAAAGTTTGATTAAATGCTCCAAAATACACTCATAATTGTCGCGAAAATGTAGTACACTGAGTTCAGCGACAAACACATTATACATTTGTCCCCCCTAAACACCCGTAATGACCTCCTAAAATGATTTAACCATTCATCAATCTAGAGCCAATTGCCCTTTTGAACAGCGCAGAATACACAAACTAAACTGGATATGAACTCTTTGGAGTTTATATATACAATCTCTACGAACAGGAGGTTTGTTCCCGCACGTTTGCTCAAATGCAACACGAAACGAATAAGCGTTGGTCATTCCAGCTCTTAGACGTGACGGCAATTCCATCTTCCCCAAATTTGAAGGAGGCTACTGCATTGTCAACTATTCGTTTATCACATCTTAAGGTAAAAAATCTGCGTACTTACATTGGCATTATGCTTATTACTGCTCTAGGATTAACGCTATTCTCGCAACAGCTTTTTGCACATGGTTATGTTGAAGGGCCTGCCAGCCGTGCTGCACTTTGTAAATCTGGTCAAAATACCGATTGTGGTCCAATCGTTTATGAGCCTCAAAGCCTTGAAGCACCTAAGGGTTTCCCCGCAGCAGGTCCTGCTGACGGTAAAATAGCTAGCGCTAATGGCGCTTTCCCTAAACTTGATGAGCAATCCGCTACTCGCTGGTCGAAAGTGAATATGTCTTCCGGTCCAAATACATTTACTTGGAAGCTGACTGCTAATCATGCAACAGCTAGCTGGAAATACTATATAACGAAACCAAATTGGAATCCAAATGCTGCGCTAACTCGGGACTCCTTTGATTTAACGCCATTCTGTTCTGTAAATTATGGCGGCACGCAGCCTCCATTCTCCTATTCGAACAGCTGCAACGTACCTGAACGCAGCGGATATCATATCATTATGGCGGTTTGGGAAGTCGCTGACACACCGAACGCTTTCTACAATGTCATTGATGCAAACTTCAGCGGCAGCAATCCTGTTGATACGCAAGCACCTACAGCACCCTCCGCTTTAACGACTACAGCGAAAACAACGAACAGCGTGTCCTTGGCATGGAATGCCTCGACGGACAATGTAAGCGTTACCGGATACCGGATATATAACGGCAGCACTTTAACTGGTTCCGTTTCCGGAACAACTCTTGCTTACAATGTAACGGGATTAGCTGCGAATACAGCTTACACATTCAGCGTCAAGGCCATCGACAATGCTGGCAATGAATCCAGTGCAAGCAACTCGCTGTCAGTTACAACGAACGCTCCAGTCGGCAATGATACACAAGCGCCAACTGCACCAGGCGCCCTTCATGTAATGGGTGCGCCAACATCCAGCAGCTTAATGCTTATGTGGAACCCGTCGACTGATAATGTAGGAGTATCAGGCTACCGCATTTATAACGGATCAACGTTAGTTACAACAGTAGCCGGCACTGCTACTTTCTACACGGTTACAGGACTTAGCGCAAGCACAGCTTATACATTTAATGTTCAAGCGATCGATGCTGCCGGCAATGTTTCCGCTGCAAGCACGGTTACTGGAACAACGGCTGCCGCTTCAACGGCTGCACCTTGGGCTGCAAATACAGCATACACAACAGGTACACTTGTTTCGTACAATGGCTCCACATACGAGTGTCGTCAATCTCATACCTCGCTTGTAGGCTGGGAACCTTCTAATGTTCCTTCGCTATGGCTTTTGAAATAATTCAGGCTTCTCTGAGCCAATTGGGTTTCAAACCTCGAATGAGTACAATAAATGCCTCGTAACAAAAAAGGCTGTCCCTCAAGGTCAATGTAGATCTAGACCTTGAAGGACAGCCTCTTCTTTTGTTCTTTATTGCGCCAATCCTGTCATCTCTTCAGGCTTCATGGCCTTCAATTGCTGTTCATACAATTTGCGATAAAGCCCGCCTTCCCGAAGCAGCGTGCGATGGCTTCCTCTTTGTACAATTTCTCCATCATCGATAACCAATATCTGATTGGCGCGAACAACAGTAGCTAAACGATGCGCAATGACAAATGTTGTCCGTCCAACCATGAGGCGTTCAAGCGCTTCTGTGACCATAGCTTCCGACTCGGAATCAAGAGCAGATGTCGCTTCGTCCAAAATTAATATTTTGGGATCCTTCAAAATCGCTCTCGCAATGGCCAGCCTTTGCTTTTGTCCGCCCGACAATCGCATGCCTCGTTCGCCGATGACAGCTTCATAACCGTCCTTAAACGCGATAATGAAATCATGGGCATTTGCTGATTTTGCAGCTGCGACAACCTCGTCATCCGTAGCATCGGGTCGACCATAAACCAGATTATCCCTGATCGTGCCGGAGAAAAGAATGTTTTCCTGTAAAACCAATGCAATATGCTTTCGCAAATCATCCAAATTGTAATCACGCACATCGACGCCGTCAATAAATACCGTACCCTCTACAGGCTCATAAAATCGCGGAATAAGGTTGATTAAAGTCGATTTGCCTGCGCCGCTTGGCCCCACAAGCGCAATCACTTCGCCGGAGCGCGCTTCAAACGTAATGTCCTTTATGCCCTGTCTTTCTTCAATCGTGACTTCCGGCGGGAATGGATGTACATTCGTTGGTTTCCAATAAAAGCGTTTAGTCGCCTTCTCGCGTTCGATAATATCCGTGTCTTCAGTACCGTTAACGGTTTGTGCAGGTATTATATTTCTCGTTTTATAGTTATAGGTAACATTAACGAAAACGACATGCCCATCACACGTTGGCATAGGAAGCGCATCTTCTGACTCCTTAATCGAAGGTTTCTCATCCAGCATTTCAAACACTCGTTCGATATTTGTAATCGAGTTTTGAATGGTGACATTAACATCTGCGAATCGCTGTATCGGTCCATAAAGATTGCCAAGCAGCAATTGAAAAGCGATGATTTCACCTGCTGTCATTTTACCTGCAAGCACTAAGCTGCCTCCGCCGAGCCAAATGATAATGCCGCCGATATGGGCAAACGATTCACTAAGCCTGCCAAGCACATTTGAGAATAAATGAGCGTACACCGTATGGTTATAATGCTGCTTTGTCTGCTTGCCAAACCGGGCCCGCTCCTGTCTTTCACCATTGAATGCTTGCACGATCCGTATTCCCGCCATACGCTCGACAAGAGTGCCTGAGATTCGCTCCATCTGCCGATGAACGGAACGCCATGCAAGCCGAATATGCACATTCATGTTCGTAAATGACAAGTAATAAAAAGGCAAAATAATAAGTGAAAGCGATGCTAAGTATACATTCATCCGAAATAATAGAAACCCCGCAAAAAGCACCATAAACAAATCGAGAACAAGGTTAATGATGCCCCCGCCAATCAAGTTTTGTGCCCCTCCGATGTCATGAATGACTCTAGAGGATATTCCTCCTACTTGCCTCTGATCATAGAAGCTGACAGGCATTTTTTGCAGATGATGATACAGCTGCTCGCGAAGATCCTTCATCATCCGATTGCCAAGCATCGCTGAGAAATAATTTCTTAAAAAGCTGACAATAACACCAAAAAATAAAATAATAGCCATGATGCCTACAATTTGATAAAGCCCCCAGTCCCCTTTGCCTGCAAGTACATCGTCGAGCAAAATTTGCGTGTAGATGGGTGTTGATAGAGGTGCAACGAATTGAACCATACCTAACAAAATGATAAGTCCTATCGACCACCAATAAGGTTTTGCCCATAGTAAATATCGTTTAACTGGACTAATGTGAATCCCTCCCGAAACACAATTAATAACTTTTTCCATCTTAGTTCATGATGTAAGGGATTACAAAGTCCAAGGTGCACAGGATATAGCAGAAAATGGTTGCGATTGGGAGTAATGTCTATCTGTCAAAGCACAGATGAAACATTTTCAATAAATTCAAGGATTTAGGGGCAAAAACAAAGGCTCCACGTCAAAATCTGACGTGAAGCCTTTTACCTTATATTTTGTTAAACCTTAAATCCTTTTGCTGCCCATTCATTTTCCAGCTTAGCAATCAATAATTGTTTCTCTGCTTCCTCTAAGAAAGCAGCCTTAGCGCCGTTTAGCACGATTTTGGCGATATCATTCATCGTTAAGCCGCAATGCTCAGCCAGCTGCTCGTATTCCTTCTGAATCGTCGTATTCGAAACCGTTCGGTTGTCGGTATTTACTGTAACAATGATCCCATCCTCCAAATAACGGCGGATCGGATACGCGTCCCAGCTTGGAACAGCTTTTGTCTGGATGTTGCTGAGCGGGCACATCTCCAAAGGTATTTGCCGTTCCCTCACGAGAGCAACGACCTCCGGGTCTTCCTGCATTCGAATGCCGTGGCCGATACGTACAGCACCTAAGCCCGTAACAGCGACTCGCACGTTTTCCGCACCTGCCGCTTCTCCCGCGTGGATCGTAATCGGCAGCCCCAGCTGCTGTGCCCCTTCAAAGAGCTGAAGGAACAGCTTAGCGGGAAATCCTGCCTCGTCACCAGCCAAATCGACGGCAACGACTCCTTTATTATAAAATCGCGCTGCTTCTTCAACAACGTCCTTATTGAGCGCATAGGAATGATGCCTCATACAAATAATGATGGCTCTAGCTACCGTGCCAAATGCTTGCTCACCGCGCTTTAAGCCATTTATCACATGCTGGATGACATCCTGAATGGTTAATCCTTGTGTGCGATGCAGCTGAGGAGCAAAGCGAACCTCAATGTAGCTTACCTTATCGATTGCAGCCTGCTCAACAAGCTCATAAGCAACTCTCTCTAACGCTGATCCCGTTTGCAAGTATGGCAATACAAAACCAAACTTGTCCAAATACTCCTTTAAGCTCTCGCAAGTTTCTCCAACCTGCATATGAGACAGAAGCTCCGTTTCCGAGTCTATTTGTAAAGGATTCCCTTGCTCTATAGCGAGCTCCCTAATGGTCTCCGGCTTTACGCTCCCATCCAAATGCACATGCAAATCAACCTTTGGCAGCTGCGACAATAACGTTGTCATAGCTGCAGTTTTTTCATTCATTAACGCCATCGTCAAATCCCCTTTCGGTATATTCATACACTATCCTGATTGTTTGTATACATGAACGCAGATTGGGCTAGCTTCCGCGATAGGTGCTGTAGCCGCCAGGAGCAACTAATAATGGCACGTGATAATGCGAGTTTTTATCGCGAATTCGGAACCTAATCGGAATTTTATCAAATATGCTCACTTCTATCGCCGACAAATGTTCCGATCGCCGAAAAAATTCTCCTGCATCAAAAACGATCTCATAGGTTCCGCACTCCATACTTTCACCCAGAAGCAATGGCTCATCAACGCGTCCATCTTCATTCGTCTGATAAGAACCAATGAGCCTAGGCTGGTTTGCAGCTTCCGCGCTCTCCTTACCCAAATACCATAGCTCTATGGTTATGCCAACAACCGGTTTGCCTCCAGCGAGATCAAGAACATGCGTCGTAACTTTCCCGTTCAAACTGGATCACTCTCCCTCAATCAGGTCAGCTCTTGTAAGAGTGAATCCTTGGAAGCCATAAGGCGGACGTGGTTCAGTGAACACGCCTGCTGCTGTGGGATGCTCAGGCTCCATTACCGTTTCCCATGTCCGATTGTTCGACTCGAATCGAACCTCAGACAGCTGCGGGAAGGTAGTAAGAATGCTTTTTCCAATTTGATAGATTAAATACTGAATGGAAGGTGAGTTTGCAAGATGGAACAACGTGTGGGCTAAATCATGAATCTGCTCGGATGGAACATAATTTCCGCGCCGACTGTCCAATGCATCCTCTTCATGCTCATAAGTCCAAAAGATATGAAGGAAAATAAATAAAGGACGATCATAGCTTTCAGGCAAAGTTGTATATTCATCGCGAACGAATCCATAAAACGAGCTGCCCCTCACCTTAATTAGCTGAATATGGGACAAAGCACTTTCTTGCTCAGCGAGTTGCAAGCTATTAGCTGTACGTATCCATTTTTGCGAAGCGCTCGCATGCTCGTTGTGCGATCTTCGAAACACAAGCTCGCTATCGTTCCAGCCGCTGCCTTCGGCAATCGTGACGGAGTTAAAAGGCAGCCGATCCGCGCGAATCTCAATCGCATCTATATGCGAATAACGCTCCATAAATCGCTCGCTTATGAAAGCTAGCAGTCCCTCTGTTGTACTTCCTTCATAATGAGCAGTTTGCCGTAATATAAAATTTTTCATCGAGTCAGTAGCTACGACATGCGCATTGTCACCCTCCGTAAAGGAGGTAAGCAGCACCTCGCTGCTCACGGAGAAGGTTATGTTATGAGCAAAAATAATATTAGGATCACCCGTATACGTTGATTGAGGGATCGATTTTACAGAAAGCGGTATTGCGTATGTCCGGTAGCTCAGCACATCGCCTTTGCCATAATATAATGTTCGTCCGCTGCGTAATTTTAGCATAATGATCGTTCCTTTCTCTACTCCATGATGAGATCTCTTAAACGAAATCCGGAAATTTTCTCAATTTCTCGCAATGCTTGCTCTATTTCTTCAGCAGCAGAGTGCCATAATCTAGCTTCCATCGCTGCGAGTATATCCTCTTTCTTTTTTCCTCTTACTGCGAAAATAAAGGGAAACCCAAAAGATTTTACATACGTTTGATTTAATCCGAGGAAGAGCTCGTATTCATCTGCCGTCAATTGATCCAAACCAGCACCTTGCTGCTCTATCGCGGAATACTCGGCAACCGCAAGCCTTGTTCCAAGATCGGGATGGGCGCGAAACAAATCAATAATCGTCTCTACTCTTGATTCCCGCACAACGTTCATCATCGCGTCATGAAGCGCTTCGACCGAAGCAAACGGACGCGCTGCACTTGCCGAAGCCGCCACCCAAGGCGAATGCTCAAATATCGTTCCAAGCCATGTTATGAACTGCTCGCGGGTGCATGCATTGATTTGATCCATATTTATTTTCATTTCCAGTACCCCTCGTGAATCGATCTCATGCCCATCTCTCATATCGCTTGACGCCTCCCTTCAATGGCTCGCTTCACAGCTCTCCATATTCCGCCATATCCAGTACAGCGACACAAATTACCTGACAAGGCTTCTGCAATTTCTTCGTCTGACGGCTCTGGCTGGTGGTCGAGCAGCGCTTTTACGGAAACGATCATTCCCGGTGTGCAATAGCCGCATTGAAAGCCGCCTTCCTCTAGAAAGGCTTGCCCAATCGGGTCGATCCCCTCTGACGAAAAACCTTCTATCGTCGTAATCCGCTTGCTGGTGCATTGATAAGCCATCGTTAAACAAGAATTGACCGCCTGGCCGTCAATCAATACCATACATGCACCGCACCTGCCGATATCACATGATCGCTTCGTCCCCGTAAGCGCCAAGTCATCACGCAATATGCTCAGCAATCTGGTGGAAGCTGCCGTTTCAATCTTAAGCTCCTGTTCATTAATGAAGCATTGGAGTGCAAACGGTGTTTGGGCTTTTGCAGTAAGATCGCTCATCTCCGTTCACCCCTTCATAAGAAAAAATGGCTTTTCTTGCAAAAAAGCAGGGTCTACCGGCAGTTTAGTCACCCATTTCCCGCAAGCTTGCCTTATAGCAGCTGCGATAGCTGGTGCTAGAGTGACCGATCCGACCTCGCCAATACCGCGTGGCCCATAATCATCCCCCTCAGGCAAATGCTCAATGGCTTCCACTTCTACTAACCCTTTTTGGTCGATGATCGTTGGAACAAGATACGTATCCAAATTTCGCGTAATATATTGACCTTTTTCCATAATCGCATCTTCCATAAGTGTAAAACCAAGAGCCATACTGCTGCCTCCTTCGATTTGACCAAGGAAGCCTTGTGGATTTATGACAGGTCCTGCCGCTACCGCATGATACTGCTGCAGTACCTTAACTCGCCCTGTCAGCGTATTAATCTCAACCTTTACAACTACGGCCGAATAGGTATACATAAAATGTGCGCCTACTCGTTCTGTAGATGAGGTTGGAAATGAAAACGAAGTTTCACAGCGAATAGGGAAATCGCATTCTTCGGCAAGCTCATGGTAGGTAAGCAGCAGTGCGTTACTCAACGTCTCTCTTATGCCGCCTTCACCCAATTGCAGCTCCTGAGCTGGCTGTCCTAACGCTGCTTCAGCTCGTTTTAGCAACTGCTCTGTAAATGGCTGCTTTAACTTTTGAAGTGATTTCCACATCATTGCTGTTGCACGCGAAGCCGTTGTTGAACCACTGTTTGGCACGACATCGGTATCGCCGATAATGATCCGCAAATCATCTGCTCCTAACTTGAACTGCTCGATGAGCATCTGCTCCAGCGATGCAATGAGACCTTGCCCAAACTCCTCATAGCCGAATACAGCTTCAATCTTCCCGTCTTTCGCAAGTTCTAAGCGACCGCCTGCAGGGTCAGGAATACCAACCCCAAGTCCTGCGCCATGCATCGTAAAAGCTGCTCCGATGCCCGTTTTCACCCAAGGTTCTGCGCCATCTTTGCTTCGTGACTTGTTTTGCAGCTTTTCCTGCATCAATGGGCTCTTTGCTATAGCACTCCATACTCGCTCGGCACCTTCCGTCATCACGATCGGTTGATCAAATGGCCCGAGATCGTCCATTTGGCGCATATTTAATTGACGAAATGCCCAAGGCTCTAAGCCAACCTGCTCAGCCAGTCGATCCAATTGCCCCTCAAGTGCGAAGATAGCTTGATTGCCGCCAAAACCACGGAATTCACCCGACATACCATTGTTCGTAAATACCGATACGCCTTCAACGTCCAAATGATCGTATTTATAAGGGCCAATTACATGCTCTACAGCAAAATTAAGCACCTCGGCTCCAAGCGTTGAATAGGGACCCGTATCAGAAATAAGTCTGACTTGGTGGGCGATTAATCTCCCTGCTGCGTCAGTGCCCGTTTTCATCGTAATTTTCATCGGATGCCGCTTTAAGCCAGCACGAACCGATTCCTGCCTCGAATTATGCATCTTGACTGGTTTTCCTGTGTAAGTGGCGAGCAGTGCCCCATAAGGCTGCACATTCAACTCGTCCTTTCCGCCAAATGAACCTCCAATGGGGCTGGATACGATCCGAATATCCTCTTGTGGTACAGCTAAAATACGTGATAATTGCATACGATCCATAAAGCCGTGCTGCGTTGGTGAATATACGGTTAACCGATGATTCGCCTCCGGCACGAACAAGCCGCCTTCCGTTTCCATATAGGTGTGCATTTGGCGCGGCGTGTAATAGGTTTCCTCTATGATATAAGCACATTGCTCGAATCCAGCTTCAGCGTTCCCTCTATGAAAGGATGCCCGGTGCATCGCATTGCCTTTTGGATGAAGCAGAGGTGCATCATCCCGCAGCGCGTGCTCAGGATCATCCACTACCTGCAAAACTTCATATTCAACTTCGATAAGTGCAATAGCTCTTTGTGCAATGGCAAGGGATTCAGCAGCTACTGTGGCTATTGCATCACCCACATATCTCACCCGATCCTCGCATAAAACAGGCTGGTCAGGATGCGCAATGCCAAAAGCATTTAATCCAGGGACATCTTCAAAGGTAAGCACGGCGTGGACGCCGGTTAGTCGCTTGGCTTTATCTGTATGAATGGACAGAATACGCGCATGAGGATATTCACTTCGTAGAACAAGGCCATAAAGCATATGCTCCCTAGTCATATCGGTTAAATAAGCCAGACTGCCTGTTACTTTACCTGGACCATCAGGACGGATTCGCCATCTACCTCCGCTGCTTGTGCGGTTTAAGAGCATACGCTCACTCCTTCCTGTCATTCCTCAATCTCTAGCTGCCTGCCAAAGCTCCGCTGCGATGACGTTAGCTGCTGTAATCTTCCTATACGACGATGATGCGAATAAATCTTCCCTAGGTTCGTACTCTTGCAAAATACAATCATAGGCTTGCTGAAGAAGCTGATGATCTACAACCGCTCCTACGATTTCTGCTTCTAATCGTTCTAGTCTTTGCGGAAGCTTTTGTCCTCCTCCAAGCGCGATTCTTAGTTCTATGAGCACGCCAGCGGACGAAATCGCGCCTAATATGGCTGCAGTTACAATAGAAGGAGTAAATGCTTCACGACGTCCTACTTTATGGTAGGCGCCAAAATGCTTGATTTTCGAAATGGTATTTTCCTCTTCATCCCCACACGCCGTGCTCTCTTCCTTTAATCGTGTGAAAGGCAGGACGATGCTGAGGAGCAATCGCTCACATCCTTGGGCCCTATCGTTTGCTAGAAGCAAATAGCTGGATAAAGGAACGCGCTGCTCTATTACACCGTTGTACCAATTCACTTCAGCATCATAGGCAAGGAGAGCGGGAATAGCGTCACCAATTAAGGAAGAAACATTGCCGGCAATCGTTGCTAAATGCCTTATGGACGGCGCTGCTATTGCGCGTACAGCATCGGTGACTAGTGGAAAATTACGCTGCAGGAATGCATTCGTCCGACAAGCCTGCAAAGTCACTTGGCCGCCAATAATGACGCCTGATTCGCCGATTTTAACCTCGTTTAATCCACGAATAGCACTCAAATTGATCAAATGTTTCGGGATAGCGGAAACACCAGATTCCCACTGCGTTCGAAGCAAGGTTCCACCTGAAATATATAATCCATCAAACCCATAGCTTTGTTTAAGCAGCCATGCCTCTGCGGCCGTCTGAGGATGCCATACAAGAGGAGATGACATGATCTCCTGAGCATTCATGTTCACATTACTCCCCCGATCCGTTTGCATCTAAATAAGTGCGTACCCTCGCTCCAAACATGGTCATTGCAAGCCTGCGCACCATTTGTTTGGCCCGAAGTGATCTGCTAAAAAAAGGTATCTTTAGCACTCTTTAGACAAACCCAAATATCTTTTTTTAGCTAAAGCAAAATCAGCTGGCGTATCTACGTCAAATAATGTCTCACGATCTAACGCCAGCAGCCCATAGCCTTGAAATTCAGATGATTCGAACAGTTTACGAGCTCCAGCATCGCCCCTTAACTGAAATAATGAATCGAACATGGAGCGGGATAATATCGCCGGAGGCATTAGAACAATTTCCCCTTCATTCGCTTCATGCACTGCGGTTGCGACAAAATCGAGGTCCGGACGCTCGCTCCAGCAGCGGATAAGCCTATTAATCATTCCGGAAGTAATAAAGGGTTGATCAGCGAGTACAACCACAACTGCATCAAGCGCAGCTTCCTCTCTCAAGAGTGCTTCAAGGCCGCAGCGGATCGAATAGGACATTCCCTTCTGCGCATCCGCACATTCAATCACAGTGACACCGCTAGACTGAAAATGATGAGCAGCACTTACAGCACTATCCTCTGCCTGGATCCAATCATTTGAATCTTCGGGATTAACAACAACCTTGATCTCATGAAGATCGCTGGACAACAGAGCCAGCAGCCCCATCCGTGCCAGCGGCTTGTTCTTCGACAGCTCGAGCGATTGCTTTCGAACTCCCATGCGTTTGCTCTGTCCTGCTGCTAAATAAAGGGCTGATATTCGCATGTTTGCTCCCCTCCTGTCGCTGGCTCCCTTTCCTTGCTGCACGTATGGCAATTAATTCAGCCGCAACACTGACAGCTATTTCATACGGTCCATCTGCATGAATGGAGAGGCCTATCGGAGCGTGTACATTGGATGGAATGAGAAAGGTCTCAAACAGCATCCGTATCCGCTTCTTTGAACCAAGAACGCCGATGTAAACAAGTTTTAGAGGCAATGCAAGCCTAATCATGTCCTTATCCTGAGACAAATTATGGCTGCATACGATTAAATAATCATCTGGACGGAGTTGCACCTGCTCCATAATTTGTACGGGAGATCCAATCACACATTCGGCGTTTGGAAACCTTTCCTTCGTACATAACGCCGGCCGCCAATCAACTGCTATAACACGAAAGCCAATTTGTATCGCTAACGAATAGATAGCTTCCGCGTCTTTTCCTAGCCCGAATAACACCAAACGAGGTCTAGGCGTAATTACGATCGTCATTTGATTGGAATTGTTGTTCAGTTCATCTTCATAGTCCACCAGTGAGTGATCGCCAAGGTTATCAATAAGAGCGTAGCTGATTTCTTTTTCATCCCAGCTTCGCATTAGCTTAACGGAAATACCGGCATCATTTTTTGCTTTCGCTTCAAGCAAAATCGCCCGCAATCGTCCGTCCACAGGCTCCAGCAACATGCGAATCTCACCGCCGCAGCCCACACTCTCACCCCATATAGCATCCTCTTCAGGCTTCATATTATAATCGATACAAATGAATTGACCGGAATCCCATACACCCGCCGCCCTTTCCAACAAATCTTGCTCCAAGCAGCCAGGGCTAACCGATCCAATCTGATCACCGCTGAAGCTGAACAACATTGACGCTCCGGTCTTACGATAGGAATGACCCTCAACACATACAATGGTAGCGAGCACACTCGGCTCGTCGCTTGCCTTCAACGATTCCAATACATCATGCATATCCATCCGCTATCCCTCCATTAGCATTAGCGCATTTAGCCCTCGCAGCGTAATCATCAGCTTAGCCTTCAACCTATCAGCTACAATCGAGCGATCAATTTTTTGAGTGAGCGATCCGCTTCCTTTAAGACAACTTTTTTATCAACCGTTCTCACGATCTTGTTTTCCATGACCACTTGCCCATCAATAAGAACGGTATCAACATCGCCTCTTGTCGCCGCATACACAACTCTTGAATACCAATCTGCATCAAATGATGGATACACATGGAAATCCTCCAAATCAAGCAGCTGCAAATCTGCGAGTTTCCCAGTCTCAATACTGCCAATCTCATTTTCTAAGCCAAGCACCTTCGCTCCGCCCATCGTCGCCATCCGCAGCACCGTTTTTGCATTCATAATCGTAGGACCATGCTTCACCTTTTGCATATAAGCGGTTAAGCGCATCTCCTGAAACATATCCAAATTATTGTTGCAAGGCGCGCCATCCGCACCAATGCCAATATCAATCCCTTGCTCAAGAAGATGCGGAATTTCTGCAATGCCTGACGCAAGTTTCATATTAGAGCCCGGACAATGAGTAATCTTGACTCCCCTCTCCCGTATAATTCTTTTTTCCTCTTCATCTAACCAAATGCTATGTGCCAAAATGAGATTCGGCTTCGCAAGTCCAATATGATCGAGATAGACGACATTTCTCATTCCGCGTTCCGCCTCAACCATTGCAATTTCGCCCTGGTTTTCCGATGCATGCGTGTGCACCATTACGCCATACTTGGCAGACAAGTCACGAACCCCAATAAGCAATTCCTCGGTGCAAGAAACAACAAAACGAGGGCAAAAGGCATATTGAATTCTCCCATTTTCAGCACCATGCCATTTTTCGAGAAGATCCACGCTGTCCTGCAGCGATTTTTGAGTATTTTCCTGCAGAGCAAGCGGCACCTCCGTACCATGATCCATCATCACTTTTCCAGAGAGAGCTCGAATGCCGCTTTCTTTAATGGCTTGGAAAGCCGATTCTGTATAATGAACCGTCTCCATATCCAAAATTGTCGTTGTACCGCTGCGAATCAGTTCACCAATCCCGAGCATGGCTGAGTAGTAAACAGAATCCTCACTATGAGCAGCCTCAAGCGGCCAAATCTTTTCCTTCAACCATTCAATGAGCGATAAATCATCAGCCCTCCCTCGAAACAGCGTTTGGCATAAATGGATATGCGTTTGTACAAACCCGGGCAGCAGCACTTTTCCGCCTGCTTCAATAACACGATCAACATTCTGTGTCTCCAACCGTTCGCCCATTTGGGCAATTCGGCTTCCCTCTATTAAGACATCACCTGTGAAAATCTGATTGTCGTGGTTCATAGTCATAACTACTGCGTTCCGAATAAGTATAGTTGTCATTCAAAAAATCCCCCTCATGCCTCAAGTGCTAGTATGTTAAATTCACCAAATATTCTGCCTTTATTAATTACAGCATCACCGTCATCCTACAAACAGAAAGACAATGCAGTCATTCACTTTCTTTGTGTAAGGTTATCTAACATAATAATGCAGAATTGATCGTTAGGCAATACGTTTATTTAAATATTTATATGCTTCACTATGAAATATCGGAACTACTTAACATTAATGTGACATTAATGTTCCATCGAAAAAATTCAATTCAGCAAAAAGAACAAAAGCCGCTCCAAACACGAAAAAATCGCGTTTGGAGCGGCTTTTGATTTATTCACATACCTTTTATTGTTTATTTGTTCCTAAACAAGACGGAATAATATGTTCAAATATAAGGCGTCTTGACCATATTGCCTCATTTCGTTTCGTTATTTGTTTTCGAACGACGATCACAAGCTCATGCTCTGGCGCGATGAGCAAATATTGACCGCCATGGCCAAAAGCAAAATAACAATCGCATTGGCCGTTGTGACTCTCCGGCGAATACCACCAGTGATAGCCATAGCCGCCATATATCGGTGGTTCATACTGCATCAATCCGCGATGATGGAGCTGCGTCGATTCTGTTATCCATGAAGCTGACAGCAGCGGCTCGTTATCAAAATGTCCACTACCTACAAATAAACTGCCTATCTTCGCAAGATCTCTGCCATACAGTTGAAGCCCGGTTCCGCCTTCATTAATACCTGCCCGTTCCATCCATCTCGCACTGCGAAAGCCAAGCGGACCAAACAAATAATCTTTGGCAAACGAAAGAGCAGGCATCCCAGTCGCTGAAGTCAATATCGCAGACAACAGATGAGAACCTCCCGAATTGTAAGCAAAAGCCGTTCCAGGTTCAGAAATCAGTGGCTGATTAAATACGAATTGTATGGGATCTTTCGCTGCTTTCAAGGCTTTATATGGCTTGTCAAAGTCAGGCCAATCAAACCCAGGCGTCATGGTAAGCAAATGCTTGATTGAGATTTGGCTGAGCGCTTCGCTTATTTCCGGCGGATGCTCCAAATAATTCGTAATGGGCTCGTCCACACTCTTCAGAAAATGTTTATCAATCGCGATTCCAATCAACGCGGATAAGACGCTTTTTGTACAAGAATAGAGCGGACCGATTGAATCCTGTCCGCTCTCATACCATTCGCCAAGCAGCTTTTGTCCTTGAAGCACGATAACAGATTTCATTTTCCATTCGGCTAACAGCTTGTTACTTGCTTCCAAATCTATAGGATTCATCTGTTTAATCGACCTTTCTAAGAAGCATTTCTTTGCTGCTGTTCAGGCTGCTTAATCTTAGGCATGCCAATTGATACAAATACAACAAAAACAGATAATACCGCTACCCATATGAATATCGTATGCAAGCTTCCTGCAAGAACCGTTGCTTCAATTAGATCAGCTTGACCGGTATGAAGCAGCAAACCAAACACAGTAATCCCAATGGTCTGGCCGAGTGTACGAATGAAATTGTTGCTGGCCACAGCAGATCCACGAAGCTCCCAGCCAACAGCTGAAGATACGGCTACCGTTATGGATGTAAGAGAAAGGCCAAACGAAAGTCCCGCCAAAAACGTATAAATGATAAATAATACAATGGATGTTGAAGCTGTCATAAAAGCGAAACCAATACTGCTGACGAACAAGAAGCAAGAGCCCGCCACACTAATAAAGCGCAATCCTTTTTTGGCTATCCAGTTTCCTGCTAATATTGAGCCCAGCGGCCATGCTACGGATAATGGAATCATGGCAAGTCCAGAATAGGTAGCTGGTTTGCCGTAAACGCCTTGAATCCATAAAGGCAAATAAAATATTATGACGACATTGATCACACACAATAAGAAACTGCTAAGATTCGCCATGCTAATAATCGGATTCCGAAATAGCTGGAATGGAATGATCGGTTCTGGAGAACGTTTTTCGATACGAGCAAAAATGACGAAAAATAGTACAGCTACACCAAATAATACGCTAATCGTTAGTTTTCCGCCGTTGCCACCATCGGCATCGCGAATTAGCGTCATCGCATATAAGAAGTTAAACATAGCGATAGTAAAGGTAATGATGCCAGGATAATCAATATGTCTCTTTTTCTTCTCCAATGTCTCCCGCAGTGAAGTGGAGAGCAAATAAATAGCAACGATTCCAAACGGCAAATTCATATAGAAGATTGCCCGCCAGGATATGTAATCGACCAACAGACCGCCAAACAATGGGCCTGAAATACCCGCTATCCCCCATATGCTTGACATCCAGCCCTGTACCTTCGCACGCTGTTCATAGGGATATAAATCTCCAATGATCGTATAAGGTATCGTCGTGAGCGCACCTGCTCCGAGTCCTTGCAAAGCACGAAACATAATAAGCTGATTCATGGATTGCGCTACACCAGATAACATGGAGCCTGCAAGAAAGATCAATGCACCGATAATAAAAATTTTCTTTCGACCGTAAAGATCGGATAGCTTGCCGTAAACAGGAGTAGTAATAACGGTTGCGAGCAAATAGATCGAAATAATCCAGCTGTACTGCTGGATTCCTTGAAGTTCTCCCGTAATGCTAGGCATGGCTGTACTAACGATCGTCCCCTCGATGGCAGCAAGAAATGTGGCGACGAATAATGCAATGGTTACTTTTTTCCGAGTCTGATTAGCGTTCATTGTTCATCCTTTCTGTGAATAACATGATAAATAAAAAAAATATTCACACGACCTTTCTATTATGGTCGCTGGAAGCATGAAATATCAACGTATTTATTTCAATCAAGACGTTCGCGATAAACGAATCTCCTTCTTTTGCATGCATAATTTAGTACAAACCCGCAATATATATTGTGATCGATCAACTTCAGCTGTACGCCAAAATTCACGATCGCCAAAAAGCTGACATAAAGCCTGTTCAGCTGTTTTATATGAAGCATGTTCTTCTATTAAGATTGTGACGCAAACCGTAAAACATAGCGATTCATATCGCCGTAACGCATCCACCTTTTTTTGGAAATCCAGCATGAGAATAGTCGCCCCTTCATACACATAAAACCTATTCCCTATTGTAACTGTTCCTGAAAAGCAATTAGTTACGAAATGGTTAAATTTGAATCCTTTCCTCTCACCAATCGTATGTATGGTATCCTTTCGGATTCGGATATGTTAACATGTTTGAAGTGGAATAATAAAAATTCTATTTTTTGGTAGGTTAGGATGTTGCTCAATGTATGATTTATTATTGAACATAATAGATGATTTTGGTTATTTCGCTTTATTCCTCGTTTTATGTCTTGGTTTAATCGGTTTGCCCATACCTAACGAAGCAGTCGTGATGACTGGCGGAGCCTTAGCTGAATCCGGTGTATTATCGCCGATACCCGCTTTTATTATGACGTGTCTTGGTATTTGCTCCGCGATGACCTTTGGATTCAGCATCGGTAGATTTGCAGGAAGCAAGTTGTCCAACTGGTTCAGCCAGAAGAAAAACATAAGTAAATTTGTCGCTAAATCCGAACAGTTAAGTGAAAAGTACGGCGGCTACGCCATCAGCCTTAGCCTTTGTCTTCCTTTTTTAAGACATGTCACGCCTTATGTTATGGGGATGAATCGCATGCCTTACAAAAGATTCGCAATCTTCGCTTACCCATCCGCATTTGTATGGACACTCATCTACTTTATTATTGGTACGTTCGTGGGAGATCAAGTGCAAGACCTCTCTGATCATATTTACAAATACTTAATATGGGTCATTTATGCCATCATTGTTATCGTTGTTGGTTTTATCATTTATAAATATTATAAAAGCAAACAACAAAAGGATCATATCGAACGGCCAATGTAGCCGTTACAGATTTAAGAACCATCGCAAGCCGCGGTGGTTCTTTTCTATTCCTAGCCTTATGCCTGAAAATTAGATAATGCAAGCTAACTGGCGAATTCACTGGATGTAATCGCTTTCCCAAGACATCGTGCCGCGTTGTTTTCACGTTATTTGTTGTATAATAACGAACAGTGTGCAACGGCCCCGACTTTTCTGCGAGAGGAAAGTCAATCAATATCATTGTTATGTTATTGGTGTCAGTAAAATTAGACAAATGACTGCAATTTGGGAGGTTTATTTGCTTTGCTTGAACAACTAAAAAAATCATGGTTTTCAAATGTACGCGGTGATATTTTGGCGGGCATTACAGTTGCGTTAGCGCTCATACCGGAGTCTATCTCTTTTTCTTTAATGGTAGGTGTTGGGCCAATGGTTGGATTGTACGCCTCCTTTTGCATCGCTGTCATTATTTCCATTGTTGGCGGCAGGCCCGGAATGATTTCCGCTGCGACAGGAGCGATGGCGTTACTGATGGTCTCTCTAGTTAAAGATCATGGCATCGAGTATTTGTTCGCTGCTACGATTTTGGCGGGTGTATTGCAGTATATTATGGGCGTGCTCAAGCTAGGGCAGCTTATTCAATTTATTCCGCAATCCGTCATGCTCGGCTTTGTCAATGCATTAGGCATCCTCATCTTCACTACCCAGCTTGTTCATTTTGTGGGTGCTACTTGGATTATGTATGCTCTCGTTGCATTAACATTAGTCATTATCTATACGCTGCCTAAATTCACAAAGGTTATACCTTCACCGCTGGCTGCAATTATTATCGTTTCCATTATAGCCGTTGCCATTGGCGCGGATCTCAAAACCGTTGGCGACAGAGGTTTAATCGAAAGTACATTGCCGCTGTTCCATATTCCGGATACCTTATTTTCGCTTCATAC
Organism: Paenibacillus sp. FSL K6-3182; assembly: GCF_037976325.1. NCBI lineage: Bacteria > Bacillati > Bacillota > Bacilli > Caryophanales > Paenibacillaceae > Paenibacillus > Paenibacillus sp. FSL K6-3182. The sequence continues at coordinate 3,505,521 of NZ_CP150265.1, read as the reverse complement.
GTTGTGGATCATATTGCCGTACTCCTTCTCACTTTCCATCGTAGGAATTTTGGAGTCGCTTTTAACAGCTTCGGTGCTTGATGAAATGACAGATACAACAAGCAACAAAAACAAAGAGGTACGCGGTCAAGGCATTGCAAACATGGTGACAGGCTTCTTTGGCGGAATGGCAGGCTGTGCATTAATTGGTCAATCGGTTATCAATGTGAAATCAGGCGGCCGAACTAGGCTTTCCACATTCGTAGCTGGCTCGTTCCTGCTCTTTCTTATTATGGTATTAAGTGATGTCGTCAATAAAATTCCGATGGCTGCTTTAGTCGGCGTCATGATTATGGTATCTATTAGCACATTTGATTGGAAATCAGTATTTCATATTCATAAAGTTCCACGTACCGATGCGCTAATCATGATCGTTACAGTAGTTATTGTTCTTATCACACATGACTTGTCTAAAGGCGTATTTGCTGGAGTTGTGCTAAGTGCATTTGTATTCGTTGGTAAAATGGCGAAAATCCGCGTTTCCATCGCAGGTGAACGCTCGAAGAATCTTACGTATCATGTAACCGGACAGTTGTTTTTCGGGACAACCAGTCGTTTTGTGACTCTTTTTAATTATAAAGACGATCCAACACATGTGACCATTAACTTTAGCGGCTCGCATGTATGGGATCAATCCGCGGTAACCGCCATAGCGAAGGTTAAAAACAAATATGAGCAGCTGAACAAGAAAGTTTCATTTACGGGGCTCAATGAGGAAAGCAAATTAATTATACGTCATTTGGGCTTAACTTCATCAGGTGGTCATTAACAAACAAAGCTCATGCAAGTGCACCTGTCGGTGTGCCAGCATGAGCTTTTCTAATCATTTTTTATTCCTGTTTTTCTTCCTTTACTAGCTTTTCCTTGGCTGTATCGATGAAGAAATCAAACAACTCGTCATCTTCCTCTAACAAATCCTCAAGTGCCAGCAGTTCTTCTTCCTTGCCTGATTCATGAAGGAAAAACAAGCCATAACCCCACTCTTTGCCCCGCTTGCTGTGCAGTGCAATTTCATACTCATTCTTATGTCCTTCTACCCCGAATTGAACATTGCCTACGTAACCGTCTTCTTTCGAATACGTCATAGTGGCCTGTAATACATTGATGTTAATCACTTCTGTTCTTCCTTTCTCAACGTTCATTACGGTGCGAGCTGATTGATTTGATTTAACAGCTCGTTAATTTTGTTGATCGTATCTGGAATACCCGTCGATTCAAAAGCAGCTCTACCCTGCTCAATATTCGTTAGAGCTTGATCGATACCCTGCTGCAGCGTCGCGTTGTAATCGGCAATCGATTGATGGATATCTTTTGCGTAATCAGGTACCTGCAGTCCCTCATAATGGACAACCTGTTCCTTCAAAGCAAGAAGCTTCTCCTTTAAATCCGTTCTTTTGTCCAAATCCGTCACTGCTTGCTCTGCAAGTGTATTCATATCTTGTCCGAAATCCGTTAACGTTTGTAAGTAATCCGTCGTTTCTGTTGCAAAATTTACCGTTTGACCTACTTGATCAATAATACCACACCCAGATGTCATTAGCATTATGGAGAGCAATATTATCGAAACGCCTCGTTTAATCATAAGCAACCTCCTTGTCATAATCATCCTACTACCGAGATGAACGCCTATTCGAGTTGATGCATACATTACTGTACGATTAACAGCTCATGCTGGTTTCGTGTATGTCACAAGGAGATGATCGAGATGGATATTCATTTATCGGCGATTCACTGGGTTTATTTGACCTTTATTATCGCAATCATTGGATTTATGCTGATGCGACGCGATACAACGCTTATTTGTATTGCCGGGATCTTAGGAATTGGAATACTAGCAACCACATCGGCAAGCGGTTCTGTAAGCGGTATTTTTAACAGCTTTATCTTTGCCATAAAAGAATTGCTGGGAACGATTTTAATTATATCCATCATCGTCGCCATGAGTCGTATCCTTATTCGAACCGGTATAAACGAGATTATGATATCTCCGTTTACCCGTTTTCTTAGAACACCCGCGCTCGCCTTCTGGGGAATCGGCTTAATTATGATGGTAACCTCATTTTTCTTCTGGCCTTCGCCAGCGGTTGCACTCATCGGTGCCGTCTTACTCCCTGTAGCTTTGCGTGTTGGGCTGCCTGCACTCGGAGCAGCAGTCGCGATGAATTTATTCGGACATGGCATCGCCTTGTCTGGTGATTATATCATCCAAGGCGCACCTAAGCTTACTGCGGATGCTGCTGGTATTCCTGTCAGCTCCGTCATGCAGGCCAGCATTCCGTTAGTCATTGTCATGGGGGTTGTCACAACCGTCGCTGCCTACTGGATAATGCGACGTGATCAGAAACTTGGTACATGGCGTGATGGACTTGTCCTTTCAGCCACAGGGCCAGATCCATCAAACGACCCCAGCTTCGATGCCGACCGGAATGCGCTGTCACTGAGTACAAAGCGCTGGCTCGCAGCAATTATTCCTTTGTTATTCGCACTTGATGTGGCAGCCATGTTCGCGCTTAAGCTTCAAGGCGGTGATGCCACTGCGCTGATTGGCGGAACAGCCATACTCATTATGCTGTTCATTACAATGCTGACACACCGTGGCAAAGGGTTCGAGAAAACGACTAGTTATTTAATTGAAGGCTTCCTATTCGGCTTCAAAGTATTTGGACCGGTTATACCGATTGCGGCTTTCTTTTACTTGGGCGACTCTGGATTTCTAGCCATGTTCGGCGACAAGCTTCCTGAAGCGTCGCACGGAATAGTTAATGACCTCGGCATTGCCCTTGCTCATGTCGTGCCCGTTAATGGAGTTGTTGGCTCGATTACGTTAACAGTAGTCGGAGCAGTGACAGGCCTTGATGGCTCAGGCTTCTCTGGTATCTCGCTTGCAGGCTCGATCGCGCAGCTCTTTGGCCACGCCATAGGCTCCGGGATTGCCACTTTGACGGCTCTTGGTCAAGTTGCTGCAATCTGGGTAGGCGGCGGTACAATCATTCCTTGGGCGCTTATCCCTGCTGCAGCCATTTGCGGGGTAGATCCTTTTGAACTTGCGCGTCGCAATTTAAAACCGGTGCTCATCGGGCTTTGTGTCACAACAATCGTTGCTATGTTCTTGATTTAGATCGCTTTCGTTGACGATAAAATACGGAGATGAGTGATACTACAGCAATACCGCCAAGCCCTATGTACCAGCCTTGTGTTAATGAGCTTTCCGTTTTCTGCAAGGGGATCTCCGGCTGCGGCGGCAATGAACCAATACCAAGCAGCTTGATATGTTCATTTGCTTCACTATGCAATAATGTTGCGCTGCAGAGTGCTTGTAGCGATTTTCCAGTTGTTTTTGCGTAAACCAAATAACGTTCTCCTTCTTTAAACGTATAGCCGCAGCTGTCTTCGCTTTCAGCCGTTTTCACTTCAAGCGTTGGAGCAACATGTCCTTTCCACACTTCATTGACTTGGAAGCTGGCTTTGACCGCTCTCTCAGAGGAGCGAAACAAGGATTGTGAGGATGTTTTAACAGAAGTTGCCGTTCCTTCAAACACTGCGTCACTTTTGATTTTGCTCTCCTCCACCGTACCTGGTTTTACGCAAGAACAGGCTTGGACATTCGATGGAATAAACAATAAGCTGCTAATAAAAAATATGAAAATGAATCCAACTGAAAGTCTCTGTTTTTTATTGATCATATCTACTCCCCCAACCTTTTCTCTATAGCAGGCATTTATGCCTTTAAGTTAAGACGGTTTCTTTTGGGAAAATGTTTCATTTATAGCAATGAAAAAGCTGTTTCTCCCGTAGTGGAAGCTACGATCGAAACAGCTTTTTTAGTTGTTATCCCTTTGCCTTTTGCTTGGATTCCTCTATTAGCGATACTTTTGCTGGCCAGAACGCTCTCTTGCCTAGTAAAGTCGTAATAGCTGGTACGAGGAATGGACGAACGATAAAGGTATCCATTAAAACCCCAATCGCTGTTATGAGGCCAAACTGGACAAGCACTTGGATAGGAAGCGTCGCAAGCACGGCAAACGTAGCTGCAAGAATAAGTCCTGCTGAAGTGATTACGCCGCCCGTTTCGCTTACCCCTTCTTTGATGGCTTGCTTCAGCGGCAGCGTTTTGCTCTTTTTCCAAATGCTTGAGATCATAAATATATTGTAATCTTCACCAAGCGCAATGAGGAAAACGAATGCATAAAGCGGAATTGCACCTTGAATGGCATCAACGCCCATGATGTAATGCAGGATCACCCAGCCCAAGCCTAGTGCGGCTGCATACGACAGCAATACAGTGCCGATTAAGTATAATGTTGCAGTAATGGATCTTAAATAAGCAAACAGCAGAATCATGATGAGTCCGATAACTAAAGGAATAATGACATTATTATCATGATCCGTCAGCACCTTGGCATCATATTGCGTAGCTGTCTGGCCAGCGATCCATACTTTTTGATCAGCCTCAGCAACGTTTCCATTCGTAAGCGCAGCTTCTGCCGCCGCACGGAGTAACGGAATCGTCTCCATTGCTTCCTGGGAATATGGATTCGTATTCAAGATGACCGTATACGATTGTAAATTAGGGTCATTAACGCTCGGCTGCGGCTCCTGAACATGATCAACAAGCGGCACAGCAGCAAGCTTTTCTGCTAACTCAGGCACTGCACCATCCGTCGCAGCAACCACTGTAATCGGTGCTAAATCTCCTGGCGTAAATGACTTCGAAATTACTTCAAAACCCTCTCTTGAAGGCATATCCTCTGGAAAAGAAGACAGCAGATCATAAGTAAATTTAATTTGACTGGAGAAGCTTGCGAAAATTCCTAGTATCAAAACAGAGGTGATAACAACCATCCACGGCTTCGTTATAACAAGCTTTCCAATTTTGGTGCCGAGCTTCTTCTCCGTGTTCGGCTTACGGTACACTTTTCCTTTTTTGTCCGCATGTGCATGCGCCATTGCATCTGTACGCGGAATAAACGGGTAAAATGAGGCTCTTCCAATAATTGAAAGCAATGCCGGAACCAGCGTCAAACTTGCGATTCCCATAATAAGGATCGATAAACTGAATGGAATTGCGAAGCGATCATAAGCACCGTACTTAGCCGCAAGCAAAGCTAGCAAAGAAAGAACTACCGTAAAGCCGCTCATTGCAATAGCACCTGAGGCGTCCTTGAACGATCGTTTTAGTGCTTTCATTTTATCACTTTCACGAGTAAGCTCTTGACGGAAATGCGAGATGAAAAATAAACAATAATCAGTACCCGCTCCGAATAAGAGCACAGTCATAATGGATATAGCTTGCCCATCCACCGTTATCCAGCCTTCACCTGCCATAAAGCCAAGCAATGGTCCTGTAACAGCATAAGCAAATCCAACACCAATTAGTGGAATGATAGCAAGAATCGGTGAGCGGTAGATGAGGAGCAGCAAGACTAGTACGATAAGTACCGTTGCGATCATCAGTGATACATCCGCTCCTTTGAACAAATCGGTTGCATCAACCGAAATACCAACAGGACCGCTGACACGCACGCTTAATTCAGCATCATCATCGATAGGTACGGAAAAAGGTTCTTTACCTGATGCTTCTCCGATGATAGCTTTTATGGACTCAATATTTTCCTTCAAAACTTCAGTTTCTGTTGCTTCACCGAACTGAATCGGCTGAACGAGTGTCGTTCCGTCTTCAGAAGCAAACTTTTGCAAAGCAGGTAAAGGCATTTGATGAAGAGGTATAACCTCGCCTTGCTCTTTCAACGGATTTTCAACAATCTTCTGCGTCGTTTTTTGAATAAGCGCATAATCCGCTTCTGTTAAGCCGCCTTCTCGATGCCAGACCACCAAAGCTGGAATGCCAGAGGAGCTTGGAAACTTATCCTTTATTAATTGATCAGCGACAACGGACGGGCTGTCAGCCTCTAGGTTTGGAGCATTGCTTACTTCTTTGTCACCCACAGCTGGCAGAAATACAGTTAGCAGCCCGGCTAATACAATCCACGCAACTAATGTTATCCACCTTGTACGTCGTCCAGCGACCATTCCTGCTAATCTTTCGATCATTTGACAAATCCTCCATTTCACATTACGACTAATATCGTTTAAAATTAACTCAAGCGATAATTTAATTATATATACCGAAAGGTTAATTAATCAATTCATATTTATTACAATTTGATGAATGGAGGGCATGTCGATGAGCGAGGACCAAATAAAACGCAAACCAGGCCGGCCCAAAGGCACAGGTTCAATTCAGACGATGCAGCAAATTTTGCGCACAGCAGCCTTTTTATTTATGGAGCAAGGTTTCGAAAAAGTTTCATTAGAAAGTGTAGCTCAAGCATGCGGGGTTACAAAAGCAAGCGTTTATTATTATTTTAATAATAAAAGCGTTTTGTTCACCGAATGTCTTCAATTTGTTCTAAAGATGGCTTATGATCAAACTTCAAAAATTGTTAGCAGCACCGGGTCACTGAAGGAAAGAATGCTTGTTGTTGCTGAACGCCATATGAACAATGCTCATGTTGAGTTTGAAACGATGATGCGGGAAGCTTCCAGCGGTTTGACTGAGGAGCAAATTACGAGCATTCGTACGAGTGAGCAAGCGATACACGAATTAATTGGGAGTGTATTTCAGAAGGCAATGGACGAGGGCGAAATCAAACGAGGTGATTCGATGCTGCTTGCTCATGTCTTTACAGCTATGTTAACGGTTCGAAATCGTAAAGAAATCATTAATAATGAAAAAACAGTGGAACAAGCCGCGTTCGAAATCGTAGAACTATTGTGGGCAGGACTAGAGCCTCGCTCGTAATCTTATTAATTGGAGGTTTTTTAATGCTTAAAACCGCAATGGGTCGTCTGCGGGTCGTTGGTTTCATCGAAGGGTTATCTTTTCTATTACTGCTTTTAATAGCAATGCCCCTCAAATACTGGGCTGATATTCCAGAACCCGTGACTATTGTAGGCGGACTTCATGGCCTCTTATTCGTTCTTTATATCCTTGCTGTCTTCCATGTATGGATTAAACACCGCTGGTCGATTCTAAAGGCAGCAGCAGCATTTATCGCAGCTTTCCTTCCGTTTGGCACATTTATTCTTGATAAGAAGCTGCTTCGCGATCAATAAGTTAAAGAGGTTATTCCGAGCAATTGGAATAACCTCTTTTTTTGATAATAATGGAAGAAATGATGTGAGCTAGCCTTCAAAGCATGATAGAATAAATGTAAAATTAAAGGAGAGTGTTTCATGATGGGTATTATTATGAATAGAGTAGGAGCAATCTTTGTTACGGTTAGCGATATTGAAAAAGCTCGTGAATGGTATTGCTCCATTCTTGAATTGGAGCCTACCTATGATATCATTGCAGGTCATTTATGCTGTATTCCTTTAGATAACAACGGCCAAAACCTTGTTTTAGACAGTAAAATCTATACAGAAGATACTTATGCAAGAACACCTATTTTTCATTTTAATACGGATGACATCCATGCAGCTTTTCAGTTCATGCGTGATAAGAATGTAGAGCTTGTAAGCGAAATTGAACATGGTCACTTTTTCAGCTTTAAAGACCCCGACGGAAACCAGCTGATGGTTTGTAAATGCTAAAAAAATAGCTAGCTGCATTGATTATAGGTCTATCCAAAATCTTTTAATAATATTGCCATTTTCCTCTACGAATTCTGATTCCAACACGCCACCGTTTTTTAAAATCGTTTTTTCTGAGCCGGTATTCCCTTTATCACAAACAACTAGAACTTTTTGATGACCCCAATCTTTTAAAAGCTCCAACGTATTTGATAATATGATATTGGCATACCCTTTTCTTCTCTCCGATGGACGAACGCCATATCCGATATGGCCGCCTTGATTGAGCAGTTTTTCATTCAATCGATGCCGAATATTAACCGCACCAACAATTAAGTTGTCCTCATTTAGGAGCCAATAAGTGGAATGAGGCACGCGATCACCGCTTAATATTTTGGATTCAGTGTCTTCAGCATACAAAAAATCTATCATGGCATTAAAATCTTCCGGTTCTCTCTCAATGACCCACGGCACCATATCTTCACCGCTCTTTATCCAGTCCTCATAAAAGGATATATACGCGTCGCGGTATTCGATTGTTGGTTTAATTAATATTGCTGATTTTGGCATAAGCACGCTCCACTCCGATGATTTTTACCAAATTAACACATTTAATGAATAGGGTCAATCTTATTTCATCGATGATTCATCGTGCTCTTCATAACAAAGAAGACTAAGGCATAACGCCCTAGTCTTCTTTTGCTTAAATTATACTTATATTAGTTATGGAATTGTTGACCATCATGAACAGCCTTTACATAACCCGCGCGGATTACGAAATCTCCGAAATGCTCGCCCGTTTCCCGTTCCTTTGCATACTGATTAATAATCGGTTTTAAAGTATCGAGAATTTCGGTCTCATCGATATTTTCACGGTAAAGCTTGTTTAATCTATCACCTGCATAGCCCGCGCCCATATACATATTGTATTTGCCGAGTGCCTTGCCGATAAATGAGATTTCTCCAAGCGCTGGTCTTGCGCAGCCGTTCGGGCATCCAGTCATCCTAATGTTGATCTCCTGGTCACGCAGTCCTGCTTCATTAATAATCGGCTCCAGCTTATCGATCAGTGTTGGAAGGTAACGTTCTGCTTCCGCCATAGCAAGACCGCAAGTCGGCAACGAAACACAAGATAATGAGCTTCGGCGCAGCGCAGAATGCTGCGTACCGTCCGTAAGTCCGTATTGCTCAGCTAGCTCCGTAATTTTGCGTTTTTTCTGGCTGCTGACATTACCGATAATAAGATTCTGATTCGGAGTAATACGGAAGTCGCCTGTATGAACTTTGGCTATTTCGCGTAAACCCGTCATTTGCGGGTTGCCTTCTTGATCCTCAATACGTCCGCTCTGGATAAACAACGTCAAATTCCATTTACCGTTGCTTCCCTTCAACCAGCCATAACGGTCTCCGTTATTTTGGAATTGATAAGGGCGTACCTCTTCAAGATGCCAGCCAAGACGGTTTTGCAGCTCGGTTTTGAACCATTCAATCCCATGACGGTCAATCGTATATTTAAACCGAGCGTTTTTGCGAACCGAACGGTTGCCATAATCACGTTGAATCATAACGGTTTTCTCTGCTAACTCGACAATTCGCTCCGGCGGACAGAAGCCAATCACTTTACCAAGCTGCGGATAAGTCGTTGTATCGCCGTGTGTCATCCCCATACCGCCGCCAACGGAAATGTTAAAGCCCTTCAGCTTGCCATCTTCTACGATTGCAATGTAGCCGATGTCTTGAGAGAATACATCTACATCATTAAAAGGCGGAATCGCAAATCCAATCTTGAACTTACGCGGCAAATATACAGGTCCGTAGATCGGCTCTACTTCCGCTCCATCCTCGTTACCATCGATTACCTTTTCTCCATCCAACCAAATTTCATGATAAGCGCGAGTACGCGGCGCCAAATGATCATTCACTTGACGTGCCCAGTAGCTTACTTCCTCATGATGGTTCGATTGAAAAGGATTTGGACTGCACATAACGTTCCGATTGACGTCACCGCAGGCAGCAAGTGTAGTCATCAGCTCGCTATTGATTTTTTGAAGCGTAGGCTTCAAATTCCATTTCAAAATGCCATGCATTTGGAACGTTTGACGTGTCGTGAGACGCAAAGTCCCGTTTCCGTACTTGTGAGCTAATTCATCCATGGCAAGCCATTGATCAGAGGTTGCTACACCGCTTGGCAGTACCACCCGGATCATGAATTGAAATGCAGGCTCAAGCTTCTGCTTTTCACGTTCGTTGCGCAAATCCCTGTCATCCTGCATATAACTTCCATGAAACTTCAACAACCGATTGTCATCCTCAGGCAAACCGCCTGTAATCGGATTGCTCATCGTTTCTACTAATGCGCCGCGCAAATAGTTGCTTTCGCTTTTGATATGCTCAACTTCACTTGGCGGTCCACCGATAGGTTTTACCAACTGCTCTTTCGCCATTGTTGCTGTCTCCTCTCGCAATCATTCAAGTACTCTTGTTGTTATCTATTTATTAATAAACATCACGTTGGTAGCGTTGTTGATCCTGCATATCATTCAAATAAGCTGCCGCTTGCTCAGCGCTTAATCCGCCCTCTTGCTCAATGACAGTTAATAGAGCCGTATGCACATCATGTGCCATATGTTTCTCATCACCGCAAATATAAACATAAGCGCCGGCTTGAAGCCATTCGAATAGTTCACGGCTCTTCTGCAGCAAACGATGCTGTACATATACCTTCTCTTCCGTATCGCGGGAGAAAGCCACATCAAGTTTGGTCAAAACGCCGTCTTTAAGCATTCTTTGCCAATCGGTCTGATATAGGAAATCCGTAACAAAGTGGCGATCTCCATAAAACAGCCATGATTTTCCTTCTGCGCCAATTTCCTCGCGCTCTTCAAGGAATGCACGGAATGGAGCAACACCAGTACCTGGACCAATCATAATAATTGGAGTATTCGTATCCGCAGGCAGCTTGAAATTCGGATTTTGTTGGATATAGATCGGCAGACTGTCGCCTGGTTGTACACGCTCTGCACAATGTACGGAGCATACCCCATAACGCTCACGACCATGAGACTCATAACGAACAGCTCTCACGGTAAGATGAACCTCATCCTCATTCGCTTTAAAACTGCTCGCAATGGAATAAAGTCTTGCTGGCAGCTTACGCAAGATAGCAACAAATTGTTTTGCGCTTCCTTGCCAAGGCTCAAAATCCTGCAATAAATCAAGCAGATCCCGACCGTTGATATAGCTTCTAAGCGCTTGTTCTTGCCCTTGAGCCAGCAGTTCACGAAGTGCTGAGTTCGAAGTCAGTTCGGCTGCTTGCGTGATCAGCGGTTTCGTTAGGGCTGTAATTTCATAATACTTAAGTAGAGCTTCACGCAATGAGCCTTGCTCACCGCTCTTATTGATCGGAACAACTTCTTCAGCGTTCCAATTCATTTGCTTAATAATCGCATCCACGAGCTCTGGATGATTTTCCGGATAAATACCAAGGCTATCCCCTGGTTCATATTGTAAATTAGAGCCTTCAAGCGACAGCTCCAAATGACGAGTTTCCCGATCAGAGCCACGGCCATTCAAGTTAATATTCGCAAGAACTTCAGCCTTAAAAGGGTTGTTTCGCGAATAGGCGGATTGTTCTGGTGTTGTTTCGCTGCTAGTTTGCGCTATAGCTGCAGTCGTTCCCGAGGCAGCATTCAAACGATCATTTAATGAGCTGATAACCTCTGCTGACCAGCCAGCAACAGCCTCATCGTAATCGAGGTCACAATCTACACGAGGAACAATACGTTTTGCGCCAAGCTCTTCAAGACGTTGATCAAAGTCTTTACCCGTTTGACAGAAAAATTCATACGACGTATCGCCAAGCGACAAGACAGAAAAGCTTACATTTTCTAGCTGTGGAGCTCGCTTGCTGTAAAGGAACTCGTGGAAGCTCTTCGCATTATCCGGCGGTTCCCCTTCACCATGAGTACTGACAACCAAAAACAGGTTTTCGACTTTTTTCAAATTGTTCGTCTTAAACTTATTCATTGGCGCAAGTGTTACTTGCAGACCCTGTTCTTCCAGCTTGCGCGATAAGCTGGTAGCTACCCGCTGGCAATTGCCGGTTTGAGAGCCAAACAATACCGTTACCTCACGGGAAACCGCTGGTTGACTGATAGCTGAAATAACTTCTGCAACTGCTGCTCCCTCGGAGACAGCCTGCACATCCGCACTAATCGTTAACGGACCTGCTGATGCTTGACGAGCAAACAAATAACCTGTCAGCCAAATTTGCTGAGACTCCGTTAGTGATGGTACAAGGCGATTCAGAAGGTCAACTTGCTCTTGATTAAAAGGACTGTTCGTTACCTGAAGTTGCAACAATATCCACCTCTCATAAACATAAAATCATCATTAGTTTTCATAGTTAACTTAAAATTAGTGCTTCAAAAGTGCTTCAATAATTATTAACCTAACATAATCAGACAAATCCATCAACGATGATTTCACGCTCCTAAATTACAATTTTATGGAAAAAGATCGTTATTCATCCACAAAACAAAGAAATCAGGGCAATTTGCCCTGATTATCTTGGATTTATTAGAAAAAATGATCGATTGGATATAAATTAATGATAGTTGATCCAAGCGAATTTTTGCTACATTATATGTAGTTGAAAATCATTCTCGATAATTTTGTCGAAAATCAGTGTTTTCTCCATTTATAAAATAATAAAATAAAAAAGTGCTGCGAGCGCAAAACGATAATAGGCAAACCATGAAAGCCTAATTTTTTTCATCATGTTTATGAACGTTACGACCGCAATCATCCCTACAATAAATGCAGCTATTAGTCCAACTAGAAACAGAGGCAAATCCGACATCGTGAGAAACTCTCGGCTTTTAAGTAGGTCTATTCCGCTCGCTCCAGCCATAATCGGAACGGATACTAAAAAAGTAAATTCGGCCGCAGCCTTCTGGCTCACACCAAACAGCATGCCGCCAGATATCGTCGAGCCTGAACGCGAGAAGCCCGGCCATAATGCGAGTATCTGAAAACATCCAACAGCAAAGGCCTGCTTGTAGGTAATGTCATCAAGCTCCTCTGCAGTTGGCTTCTTTCGTACACGGTCGGCGATAATCATCAGTATTCCGCCCGCTACAAGACCAATCAGCACCTTCTCAGCAACGAACAACTCGCCTTTTATAAACGAATGAAGCAAAACAGCACAAGCTCCCGCCGGTGCCATTGCAATAATGATGTGAAGAGCATTCAAACCCGAATTTTTGCCTACCTTGAAATTAAGTAAACTCGCAAACCGATTTCGGTATAACACAAGCACAGCCAGCACTGCGCCAAATTGAATGACCACCTCAAAGGTTTTCGCTCGATCACCTGTGAAATTCAACAGCTCCGCTGTTAAAATCAAGTGACCCGTTGATGAAACTGGTAAAAACTCAGTAAGGCCCTCCACGATACCCATAATAATCGCATTAATTAAATCGCCCAACGCCCAATCTCCTCCTAGAAATAGACTGAAAATTACTCACTCTATACAAGCCTATGCATGTCCGTAGGTTCCCATTTCATTTTCGATCAAATCGGTATGAATTTCGATTTTCCGGATTCGATTGTCGTCACGTTCACGAATAATAAAGGTCATATTCCCATAGGTCCACGGCTCTCCGATAGGAAGCTCGGGCTTCTGATTAAAGAGCCAACCGCCTACAGAATCTACTTCTTCACTTTCAAGATCAGTTCCAGCAATCTCATTCCAATCACTAATCAGTGCCTTGCCGTTAACCAAATAACGCTGCTGCTCAATATATTCGATTTCTTTCACTTCATCCTCATCGAACTCATCACGGATTTCCCCTACAATTTCTTCTATGATGTCTTCGATAGTGATGAGCCCCGCCGTTCCACCATACTCGTCCAACAGAATTGCAATTTGAACGCGTTCCTGCTGCATTTTGCGGAGCAGCTTATTGATCGGCATGACTTCAGGAACCGACATAACGGGCTGAAGCAGAGATGTTACGTCGATATCTCGGTTTGTTTCATAGCGGAGAAAAAATTGCTTTGTATTTAAGATCCCAATGATATTGTCTTTGCTTCCTTTGGCTACAGGGAAACGTGTGTATTGCTCTCTTATTATAATTTCGAGGTTCTCCTCGCGAGTATGTTCTACATACAAACAGGCCATATCCGTCCGAGGAACCATAATTTCTCTTGCAAGCCGCTCATCAAACGCAAAAATCCGGTTGACATAGCCATACTCACTTTTATTAATTTTTCCGCTCTCATAGCTTTCCGACAAAATGATGCGAATTTCTTCTTCAGAATGAGCCTCATGCTCATTCGCTGGCTTTAAGCCCAGCAATCTTACCAAGGAGTTCGCAGATCCGTTGAGAAGCCAAATAAACGGATACATCACTTTATAAAAAACGATGATAATCGGAGCTGTAAACTGACTGACTTCTTCCGATTTAATGATGGCTAACGTTTTGGGAGCAAGTTCTCCTAGCACGACATGCAAGTACGTTACAATGATGAAGGAAATGACAAACGAAAGCACCGAGCTTAGCTCGCCCTCGATATGTATCCGATCAAATAAAGGGTGCAATATAAGCTCAATCGTTGGTTCTCCCAACCATCCGAGGCCAAGCGCTGTAATCGTAATGCCGAGCTGGCAGGCAGATAAATAACCGTCCAGCTTGCTCGTTACCTGCTCAACCGCTCTAGCATTTTTCATGCCCTCTGCTACCATCTGATTGACGCGGCTTGATCGCATACGAATAATTGCAAATTCAGTCGCGACAAAAAAAGCTGTAAATACAAGCAATAATACGAATAGTGCAAGCTTTAAAACCATCGTCTTCTCCCTTTTGCAATGGAGATGCTACTAGTAGCCCACCTCAACCGATGCATTAACGATGTAAATCAAATCGTTTTTATCATCTTTGTCCGGCAGTACTACACCGCTAGTCGTCAGCATGCCGCCGTGTATGACTTCTACAGTCACTTGTCCATACGGCAGCACTGCTTTTACCTGCTCAACGTCAAGAAGCTCATGATCACAAGGAAGTGCAAGCCTTACCCGCACCTTCATGTTATCAAGCGTTCCTCCTGGCAGTACGGATCGCAGTCCGGGCATCGAGTTATGATGAATCGCGTTTTGTACCGCGCGCACCGATGCCTTTGTAATATTTTGACCGTGTAGATCGCATCCCATGCCTATTTCTATAAAAAATAAGTTGTCCACTTAAATATCCTCTCCTTCAAAGTGAAATTTCATACGTACTAGATGACTTACCATGGAACATCATCGTTATTGCCTGTGCCTTCTCCAGCAGGGGTGTAGCTATATCCGGAATCCGCATCCTCAGTAGGCTTCTTGCTTCCGATACGAGGCATAACATCAACCAGATCAAGCGGCTGTACGAGCTCAACCGGCGACATGCCTTTATCGAATTGGAAGGAATCCCCTTCAATTACGACGACGTAACGTCCGTTATGCTTGGCAAAATGGATGCTGTCGCCAAAGTCAGCAAGCAGTCCTTTTACTGTAACGTCGCCTAGTTTAAATGTAAAAGGTAAATCCGGCTTCTGCTCAACTAATGCCGCTGCTGCAACTTCTACCTGCTCCGGCGTCCACCACTCCTGAAGGTCGCGCTTCTCACTTGCCGCCCACACCTCAACCGCATTTTCTTCCTCGCGGCGCTCCGAGCTTTCATCCTCTTGCCACTTATCCGCAATATATTGATGAACCATCTCCACCACTTGCTCACCCATGACCTCAGGTAAAGGCTTCTCATAAGAAACATATTTTAAGAAATCTTCAAAATATCGAGCGTGCGACGCCTGATGAATTTTTAGCTCCCAATGCTCTAGCATGCCCTCCTCCGGCATATGCGGATACTGAATCGATTTGATGCTGCGAGCAGATATCGCCATCTCCACCTGGGAGATTAAGCTTTTTTCATCCGAAATACGAGCAATCTTAGGCTCAAAATCACATTTCAGCAAAAATAAAAACGGCTCATCGAAATACGTATTAAGCTTGGATAACGCAATAATAAATGCGCCTCCCCTTACTGCACTCGTATCCATGTAGATTCGAACGAGCTCGTCGGCAATGCCGATAAAGCGCTCCTTGGAATCCGCGTCACGCAGCCGCTGAAATAAATTGTAGTTCTGATTGCTGCCGAGTTCATAACCGGGCTCAACCATAAATCGTCCAATCTTCGTTGGCGCGCCTGCTGAGTTAGGATTGCGCTCTACTTTTCTTTTGACGATCCGTTTAAATTCATCATCCAAAAACCTTTGAATTTCACTATCTTCATATGTGTCCTCTTCTAATGTCTGATAATGTTTAAACCGTTTTCCTGATGATGTGGCACTCTCTTCACCATCGGTATGAATAACGAAAAAGGATAAATATTGCATATTAAAATCCACGTTTATAATTCCTCCAAACAAGCTGATGTCATCTACTTAGAATAGCATATCTCGCCTCTTCGCGACATTAGATGAGAGAACCAATCACATTAATCTCTCAACTGAATTTGATAGAATTTCAAACATGTTCCAAGTGTATTTCAAACCCTTGATAATAATATCTTGCACAACATGTACAATGTTTGTAGAATGTTGTGAAGGCTATTTTTGCTTACTATAAGCATTCGAACGAATGAAGGAGAATCTCGACATGACAGAACGTAACACCATGCTACATATGACTACCCAGGTATTGGACAAGCGAGCTGTTCTTACAGCTATTGAGCAGTCGCTCGCCATGATCGAATTCGATATTCAAGGGAAGGTTTTATGGGCAAACGAAAATTTTGCGCAAGCCATGGGATATCACTCCTCAGAGATGCCAGGCATGCTGCATAAGCAATTTTGTTCGCCACAATTTGTGAATAGCACTGCGTATGCCAAACTCTGGGAAGACTTGCGAAATGGACTACCCTTTCAGAATAAAATTTTGCGGATTACAAAAACCGGAAATGCAATCTGGCTGGAGGCCACTTACATGCCGGTCAGAGATGAAGAAGGCCGTGTTATTGCGATTTTAAAAATGGCAACCGATATTAATGCCCGCGAACAGGCTACTTCTCAGATGACAGAAAATTTGCTAAAAATGTCCGAGGAGCTGCTTAGCCGTGCCCAAGAAGGGATATCACACAGCCAAGAAGTGGAAGCAGCAATTGAAAGAGTGGCTGTAGGTGCAAGCGATAATATGACTGTCCTTCACCTTCTGGAACAACAAACAAGCTTCATTCGTAAAATCGTTCGTACCATCCGCGATATTGCGTCGCAAACGAATATTTTGTCTTTAAATGCGGCAATCGAAGCTGCACATGCCGGTGAGCATGGCCGGGGCTTCAATGTGGTCGCGATAGAGGTGCGCAAGCTGGCTGGTCAAGTCCAGGAAGCAACCAAAGAAGTAAATGGGTATGTAGAAGATATCGTAAACCATGTTCAAGAGGTCGTAAACGGCACCAAACTCTCACAAGAGGTTGTTGCGGAAAGCCAGCTGCGCATTCAACGGGCTGTCGATGAATTCATGAGCATCGGGGAAGCGGCGCGACAGCTGGATATGCAGGCGAAAGAGCTTAAAAATACGATTTAGCAATCATCTTCAGCATGGCCCGAAATGAGATGAATATTATTCTCCCGTACGGCCTCAAGCTGTTTCTACTCCCCTTACACGAGTAATTATGTAATACATGTTAAACATTAGGTGCGCTATTTCGCTCCTTTATTTCTTCATGCTCTCTATAATTTCACTAACACAATGTTCGATATCCTTATTTAAGCAATCAAAAGTTTTATCACTATACTTCATGTATAGCGGCACTCTTTCCTCATAAACGTCCTTCAGGCTATTTCCTTTCTTCATTACAATCCCTCTAGTTGTTATGTTTATGAGCCGCCTTTGAATCTCTTCATATGGGACATGCAAATAAACGATATGCCCAACCTGTTTCAAGGCATTCATAGCTTTATTTGAATAGATAACACTTCCACCTGTAGAAATAACACAGTTTTTCAGTTTCAATTCAGAAACTATTTTCTCTTCGATTTCCATAAATTTGTCGATACCATCATGATCAATTATTTCTTGCAGCAACCTACCTTCTTGTTGTTGAATAACAAGATCTGTATCGATAAAATCCATTCCTAAAGCTTTTGCAAGCAGCACACCTAAAGTGCTTTTACCCGCTCCTGACATACCGATTAGTACGATATTCATATTTTTCCTCACCTTTGTAATGCCTCCATCTTCCCTTTAAAATAAATCGAACTAAACCTCAAAGTAGCACGGGAAAGCTGTCACCCTAACGGCTGCCTCGTTCAGTTTGTTAACCTAATCCTTTACACCGTTTGTCAGCCGCTTGTTGATTAACTCATCAATTTGATTGATCGCTTCTTCACTTAAGAAATATGACTTTTGTACTTCAAGATCTGTAATCATTTTTAGAGGTTTGCTATTCCAGTATCGAAAACGTTGCTCTGAAAACGAATATTTTATGACAATGTCATAGTTCGGTCCGATAGCAACAACCTCCCCTGTAGCTCTAACCGCATCTTTTATTGCATCTGAGAATGCTTGAAATTCGTTTTTCTCGGTAAGAGTCGCTAATGGTTTAGGCATTGGCTCTAAATCTATGCCATCAGGTTCTATGATAACAATTTCCTTTATTTCATTCACTGGCAATTGTGCCAATGGCAAATTTTCTTCAACTACAGTATTTTCGGTAGTTCGGTCTGATGCTGCGGAATCAGACTTTGTGGAACAACCAGATATACAAACCGCAATAAACAATACCAAGCAGACAAACTTTTGCACAAGAACCCCTGCCTCTCTAACATTCAAATTAAAAGTACACACATCTACTTCGACGTATGTTAATAATTTTATGTTGCTTGATTATTGAGGATCTCCTGCTAAGATTCGCTAGATGAAAGCTTTTAGTAGAAATCGTTATAGCCAATAAAAAGAGCAGGCTGATTAGCGCCTGCTCATCCAAATGTATGATTCAAATATCATTTAACGTCAGCTAATAAAAGTCTATCAGTTGATTACAGTTTACCAAAATTAACATTCCTATATGGTATGTGCGACCAACATATTGCCATCAGGATCAAAAAATTTCAAAAACCTTCTTCCTTCTTCTCCTGACGGTGCTTGTGGGTCACCGTGTACCTTAACGCCAGCTTCAAATAGCTTTCTGCAAAGCTCATCCATATCCTCTACCTGAAAACCGATGCTCGGAAACGGTTCGCCGTTAACTGTAAACGTTGATGTTTCCTTATCTGAAGACTGCCACAAAAAGATATGCGTTTTATCTTCCTTAAAGCCTATAATAGCAAATTCACCGAAATTAGCATGTAACGTACAATCGAGATTGGTAATATACCATGAAGCTGCTTCCTCCAAGTTTTTCACTGGAATCTGTACATGACTAATAAATTTACCCATAAAGAGCCTCCCTATTTTTTTAGTCTCCTATTAAAACAATTAGGCATTCATAATTTTCTCTGCAAAAGCCAGTTCATCTCAAAATTCAACCTCACATGCTTAAAATAAAAAAATAGAGGAGATTAGCCCAATTCATGTACTAACATTCCTCTATTTATCTTACTACATTTAACACATTATTTGTTTAATATGGAACAGCTTGCGCTCGATATGCAGGCGTTCGTTCCGTATCATCAAAGCTGCGATGCCATATGCCTGTTGTAGCGGGTGACATAGGCGGAATTAGCCATGACCAACGACCGGTCACTGCTCTCCCCTGCTCCTGCTCTTGCTTCTCAAAACGTAGAAACTGCTCCGATGCTGTATGATGGTCAACAATGCTGACGCCCTGCTTTTTGAATGAATGCAGTACAGCTACATTTAGCTCCGTTAAAGCACGGTCCTTCCATAACGAAGTATTCGTTGACATATCAAATTGAAAAAGTTTTGCAACACTCGGTAGCTGATTATAGCGACTGGTGTCTGATAGGTTTCTCGCTCCGATTTCTGTACCCATGTACCATCCATTAAAAGGAGCAGCCTTATACATGATTCCACCAATTTCAAGCTCCATATCGGATATAAAAGGAACGGCGTACCACTGCAATGCGAGCTGCTCGAACTCCTGATTTTCAGGATGCGTCAAAGCAACCTCAAGCACGTTCTCTTTAGGCAGCTCATACCATTTAGGCGATTTCCCTGAAAGCGAAATGACTAGCGGAAGCACGTCAAATCGAGTACCTTCACCACTCCAGCCAAGCTTCTCACAAACAGCTGTAAAGGCTGCGGAGGCAGGATCGCCAATAATAACTTCCCCCTCGCGGTAACCTGCATAACGTACGAGCTGATGATTCCAAATTCTTATGTTATTTTGGGAGTGGCTGGCAGGAAAAATCGTAATAGCTGGCCTAATCCTGCCTCCATTTGTTGCATAGCTCATATGTTGGAAGATTCGTTTTGCGGCATCTAGCTCATCCAATATATCGCGTGCGTCGAATACTTCCAGCGTCTGCCAAAACAATCGACCGATACAGCGGTTATTGTTCCGCCACGCCATCTTTGCACCATGCCTTAGCTCTTCATACGTATGTGTATAATAACCAGTATCCTCTAATTGCTTCAGCACTTCTTCAATTCGCCGCTTCGCTTCTTCTTCGGTTTTTCCAAGCTCATAATACGCTTCACCTAGGAAAGCAATCGCTTGCTCGGCTATGTTCTTTCTCATGCTGCTCGTCGTCATTATGCTTTCGCCTCATTTTCCCCCAGCTTTATCAATACTCTGCGTTTTCGATACAGCATGGTTGCTGCTTCTGCAACATCGTTCAGCATGCCCCGATTGATGAACGCTCCGAATAACATGCCTGCCACAGGTATCATTTGAAATAGCTTCTTCCAGCCAAAATTGTCCCGATAAACAGCAACCACTTCACTCCAGCCCTGCAGCTGCGACAGCATTTGATTGCTACGGTTCACTTCCTCATAAGCACTGAGCTCATCAAGTATCGCTTTTTTCCCTACAATATCTGAAGAAGCAAATTGCATTACTTTAACTGCAAATACACGTTCTTCCTTGCTTTTTGGATCAAATCCGTAGCAAATCGCAATTTCTTGAATGATCTTCAGCGATAAGCCGAGTATGGCTGGAATATCGATCGCTAATGTAAAAATGCCGCCAATTCCTGTCGTTGCCCCTTGAAGCGTGGCCATTTTCGAACGACTGGAGGCCAATTGCTCAGCAGTTAAGTTTAAAATAGACAACGGCATATCAGCCGCATCGTTAATGGTCGTCACTTCATGATCGGCTCCAAGAAGCACATCGTTCTGAGCAGCATTTTGATGCAGTTTATCAATAACCGAACACTCCGAAATCAAATATTTCCCGCCATTTTGAATATAGCTTCCGATCTCATCCACTGCAAGTCCAAGTTTTTCCTGTATAAACTTTGGAGTAATTTTGTCGAGCAGCATAAATGGCAAACGCCCAAGCTTTTCCCAAAACCATAAATCCTTCTGTTCTTTTTCCCATTTCTCTATTTCAAGCAAAGCAGATTTCAAATTTTCAGGTGAATCCTTTTCAGTAGGCATCTTCGGGCACGCTCCTTCTCCGCAAGTAATACGCAGAAAACTAGATTCGGATTCGTCCTTCACATTATTGTTCCAATTTGCGCCCCGTAAACAGCAGCATGACAAAAGAGAACGAAATGATGGCTATCGTCCAAGCCCAAGCCATTCCCATTTCACCTGTCTCAACAGCAATGTATATAGCAGTAGGTACTGTCTGCGTGCGACCTGGTATATTTCCTGCAATCATCAAGGTTGCGCCAAACTCGCCAAGGCCTCTAGCAAATCCTAGCAGGTATGCCGTAGTCAGTGATCGTTTAGCAAGCGGCAGCGTGATATATCTCAGCACCTGCAGCTCACCGGCTCCTGCTGAACGTGCAGCATCCTCAAGATGGCGATCGACAGAAAGAAAACCAACCTTCATCGTCTGATAAACGAGCGGAAACGCAACAATGACCGCCGCGATAACCGCGGCGATCCATGAGAAAACGATAGGTTGAGTAAATAACCACTCGTACGCTTTACCAATCCAGCTCCCTCTTCCAAGCGTAATGAGAAGAATGAATCCAACGACGGTTGGGGGGAGGACAAGCGGAAGCATGAAGAAGGTTTCTATGATACTTTTGCCTTTAAAAGAATGCCGTGACATGAAGCGTGCTACGAGCATTCCTATAATGGCAACGATAATGCTAGCAATAATAGATACTCTTAAAGAGAGCCATACTGGTGGCAGCCATTCGTCCCAGTTCATAAATAAGTAGCCTCCGGATAGACGTTATGTTGCTGCCTATTATATCGAAATTAAGCTTCGTCGCCCAGCAGTGATGTGAGTCTTCCGCGATAAAACAGCTTAAGCTTATGCAAGGCGCGCGTGCATCCGACGTACAATAGCTTCGCATCAAGCTCAGAATAAGCTTCCTCGCTCGCATCTGCTACAAGAACGGCATCGAATTCCAATCCTTTAGACAAATAGACAGGTACTACAGACAGGCCGCCGCCATATGCAGGCTGCTTGCTCTGCACTAACGAAGCGTCCAAACCTTGCTTAATCAAGAAGTTATAAATCTCTTCGCATTCAATCGCTGTACGGCCAATGACAGAAATCGTCTCATACTCTGCCTTCGATTGCCATTCACGGATTGTACCATCAATGGAAGCTAACCAATTATCATTTTCAACTGGCACGGCAAGAACGGCATCTCCGCTTCGGAAAACAGGCACCGCAGGTTTGACTTCGCCGATCATGCTTCCTAAAATTTTGTTGGCAAATTCGATAATTTCCATTGTCGAACGATAGCTTCGATTGAGCTCATAAAAGTCAATTTGCTCTTCATTAAACAAAGCGGTAAGCTCTGTCCAGCTTTGTACGCCTGCGTAGGCATGAATACCTTGCTGCAAATCGCCTAGCACGGTCATCGATGCTGTTCTTTGACACAGCCGCAGTACTTCCAGCTGAAACGGAGAATAATCCTGTGCTTCATCTATAACGATATGATCGAAAAACTGCTTCGGCAATCCAAATAGCTGAAGCTGGATATAGGCGAGTGGTGCCAAATCCTCCGCAGCAGCCATTTCTTTCTTTAATCGTTCGGCAGTTGCAGCTGCGATAACCTTAGGAATACGGCTCTCAAGCTGTTTGCCGCTGAATAACGAAGCATATAGCTGTAAAGAGGTATATGCCGGAATTTTTTTGGTGTAGCTATTAAACTTAGTGAGCGCCTTCGCTCTTATTTTTTTATCAACAATCCGCTTCATCTTAAGCTCGGACTCCATCCAGCGACGAATCCGACTAACAAGTCGATCTCGTTTCTTCATGAGCGTCTCTTCGCCATAATCGGTATCATACCACTCGCGAATTTGCTCTGGCGACAGCTCAAGCCCGTCAATTGGCATAAAAGATGTCGTTGGCACAATTCGTTGCTCAAAGTTAGCGATTCGCTCATCTATAATTGCTTTAAAATCGAGATTCCCTTTAAAGCGCCCCGATGCATTCTCCACTTCTGAAGCGGTTCTGCGTTCTTCGAACCAATAAGCCATCGTATCAGACGGATCGCTGACAGATACTGTTTTCTCAAGGAGCTCAAGAGACCAGTCACTGAACGTCGTTTGCTGAATATCACCCACGCCTAGCTCTGGCAATACACCGGATATGTAGTCTAGGAACATTCGGTTCGGCGCAAAAATGATCATACGCTCCGCTCGCATCCGATCGGCGTACTGATAAAGCAAGAAAGCAAGTCTATGCAGCGCAACGGTCGTTTTACCGCTTCCCGCGACGCCCTGTATAAACAACGCTTTGTTACGATCCGCACGAATAATACGGTCTTGCTCGCCTTGAATCGTAGAAACGATATCACGCAGCTTATTATCCTTGTTCTCTCCTAAGCGATACAAAAGGAATTCATCCGTTACCGAGCCTTCTTCTTGGCCGCGTACATAACTATCAACCAGACGAATGATTTCTCCCTGGCGGATCATGAAATTTCGCTTTAAATGGACATATCCTTCAATTTCTCCGTCAGGCGATTGATAAGAAGCTGGCGCTTCTCCGCCTGTGAAGGAATAAAACAAGCTTGCTGCTGGCGCACGCCAATCGATGACAAGCAGCTCATTGCTGCCTTGCTTTGCCACGCCGGCTTTTCCAATATATAAGGGCTTTGTTTCGCCCACTGGCAACTCTTGAAAATCAATGCGGCCAAAATAAGGCTCACGCTTCGATATTTCAAGTCTAAGTCTACGTTCCTCTTGCTGTAAATCGAGCATTTGCTCTGTGAAATCATCGCCTTTGTAGCGTGGACCAATTTCTTGAAGCTGATTTACAATATCATTCAGCGACTCGGTTAATCGATCCTGCTCTTCTTGATAGGCACTTTGAACGGTCATGTCAGTTACCTCCTAAGTTTGTGGTGTGCAAGAAAAAAAGAGAAGCCCCAATATACCATAGGAAGGCTTCTCAAAGCAATCAAGAGTTTACAGTCATTCCAATAAGCTTGGCAGCTCCTAGAATGAGTAATATATTTAGTACAAACAGAAAAGGAATTCCTACCGTAAACGAGCGATGTTTTGTTTTATGACGCCATTTTTTCATCGCAAGCCATGTTCCGCCTGCACCGCCAATGGCACTCAGCAAAAACAATCGTTTTTCGGGAACACGCCTGCGCTGCTTCTTAGCGCTTTTCTTATCAAAGCCCATAAGCGCAAACGTGTAAATATTTATAAATAGCAAATATAGTATAACTAAATAAATGATCATTGCTTTGGCACACATCCTCTCAGAATAGGGAGATTTCTCGTGCTTTGGCAGAAACAGCTGAGTCCCTTATGTGTTTCTCGGCTTCGCTCGATTCGTCGGCATCGCTGTGTTAGGATCATCCGGCCAATAATGCTTCGGATAACGTCCTTTCAAATCCTTCTTTACTTCGAAATACGTATTCTCCCAAAAGCTGCGCAAATCACGTGTGACTTGAACCGGTCGCTGCGACGGAGATAAAAGATGCAGTGTAATCGGCAATCTACCCCTTGCTAGTCGTGGTGTGTCTGTTAGACCAAATAGCTCCTGTAACCTTACGGCTAGCACTGGCGACTCCGGATCACTGTAGTCTATCGGTATGCGAGAACCGCTTGGCACAACGATATGGGTAGGAACCTGCTCATCAAGCTCTTGTTTTTGCTTCCAGCTAAGATTGCCTTCAAGCAGCTGAAGCATGGAGAGCTTCTGTAAATCAGCACGGCTCTTCATCCCAAATAGATGCGGCTTCAACCACTCTTCGAGCGTGCCGAGAAGCGCTTCATCGGAAGCATCGGGCCAATCATCGCCAGCAAGCGCCATCAGCTTCATCCTTGCTTTCAACTGCTGCGCTTGCTTGCTCATTGGCAGCATTACAAATCCAGTTTCCTGAATCGCAGTAATCAAAGCATCCGCAACAAGTTGTTCATCCGGTTTCTGAAGAATGGTTTCTTTCATCACAATACTGCCAAGCCGCAATCGTTTCCTTGCACGAACAGCTTGTGCAGCTGCATCCCACTCTACGACCTCTTCAGCTGTTATATAGCCACTTAGATAATGCTCGATATCGCTTAGATGAAGTTCAGCCGCTAACCGTATCCGGCTTTCGGAGCCTGTATCATCGAGCTCGCAAGCAGCAAGATAAGCTGATCGCGATAGCGGCTGAAGTTCAGGCAGTACAGCGCCTCTGCCATTAGCTAATAAGTATCGGCCATCGCTGCGCCTTTGAGCGATTCGGTCCGGATACGCAAATGCCAGCAAAATGCCAATCGGAATAGGCGACTTGTGCTGAGCTGTTTTCTCAGAAGCTGTCTCGGCAGCGGTTTGCGCTGACAATTTCCGCTCCCATTGATCCGCTTGCGCGATAATTCGGCGTACTGCGCCACTGCTAGGATGCTCGGAGCTGCCGCCTATAAGCAGTTTGCCATCTTTTCCGGATAGCTGATATAACAAATCCAACCGTAGCTGCACATCTACATTGCGCTCCTGTGGAAGTAAATCACGTTCGCTTAGCAAAGCTGCTGCATCACATGCGAGTCTCGCAGAACCTAGCTCTGAAGCCTGCAAAATCATGGCACCGAGCCGCGGATGCAAACCAAACTGTGCCATCTTCACTCCCTCGGCTGTTGGTTTACTGTCACCATCTATTGCGTTTAGCTCTTTCAGCAAAGCAACCGCTTGCTCATAAGCAGCTGCAGGCGGCGGCGTCAACCAATTAAGCTCCAGCGGATCTTTTATTCCCCAAATGGCTAGCTCAAGGGCAAGGGAAGCAAGATCTGCCTCAAGCAGCTCGGGTGAACTCTGTTTCGGCAAATAAACATGCTCTTGCTCTGTCCATAACCGATAACAAACGCCTTTAGCCAACCTTCCTGCTCTCCCTCGACGCTGATCCGCGGAAGCGATCGAAACAGGCAATGTTTCCAGCCGAGTCATGCCTGTTCTTGGAGAAAACCGAGGAACTCGCATTAAGCCGCTGTCTACCACAACCTTAACTCCTTCAACGGTCAGACTTGATTCTGCAATGGAAGTCGCAAGCACAACCTTGCGTTCGCCATCAGCGCATGGCGCTACAGCCGTATCTTGTTTCTCGAGCGGCAAGCTGCCATGCAGCTCCTCTACTCGAGCAAATGAAGATACTCCGCTCTCCATTAACCATCGGGCTGTGCGGCGTATCTCTGCAACACCAGGCAAAAACGCTAATACATCTCCATCAAACGAACGGAGCGCTTCCATAATCGTTCGTGCCATGTGGGGCTCTATAGGTCCCGTAAGCTTTGCTTTCATGTACTGTGTCTCAACAGGGAAAACCCGGCCTTCACTGCTAATAATTGGTGCACCCTCAAGCAGCTCGGCTATCGGCTCTGCGTCAAGCGTTGCTGACATAATAACGAGGCGCAAATCATCTCTCAGCAATTGCTGTGACTGCAAGCAAAGCGTTAAGCCAAGATCGCCATGCAAGTGCCGTTCATGGAATTCATCAAACAAGATCGCCCCAACCTGCTCGAGTGCGGGGTCCTCCTGCAGCATGCGCGTTAATACACCTTCCGTCACCACTTCAATGCGTGTTTGCGAACTAACCCGAGAATCTAATCTCACCCGGTAACCGATCGTTTCACCAGCCTGCTCGCCAAGCGATTTTGCCATAAACTGTGCGGCTGAACGTGCGGCGAGTCTTCGCGGCTCAAGCATTATTATTTTTTTGCTTCCCAGCCATGGCTGATCAAGCAGCGCAAGCGGAACTCGTGTTGTCTTTCCGGCCCCCGGCTCTGCGATCAGCACCACATTTACACCGCTTTGCAGAGCCAATAGCAGTTCCGGCAATACCTGATCAATCGGCAATTGCTGTTGATTCATGCTGATTGCTCCTTATCTTATCTCAACTCATTTTACGATCCGAATCATTTGTACAACCGGTCTATTATCTCCAGGCAACGATGCCTTGCTGCCAAAAAGCTGGGACGACCCGTCACCATCTAGAAATATGCCGTCAACCAGCTTTCCATCGCCAATGCTTGATATAATTGCTTCTCTAAATACGGCAAGCGAGTTCTTCGTTTCACTAACAATTAAGAATAACGTCCCTGCTTGATCGTACACCGCTGCCGATCGCAAGCGATTGTCATCTGGGAACGGCGCATTCTCCTTAACCGACTGCTCGATCCAATGTGCATCATCGCCTAAGCTCATGCTTATACCGCCTTGTGCCCAGAAACGTGTGTGATCCTTCACTTTTATCTCGGACGCTTGGCTTGCAACCTGAACGCTTAATGAATCAGAAGCGCCATCCCAAACGAGTGTGCCACGCGCATATTTCACGTTTTCACTTCCCGTTCCGAAATTGCCAATTTCCTTATTAACCGGAATGCTATTTACGACTCCGATGCTTAATAGCTGGTTGCCGTAAAAAAATCCGCCGTTAATGCCGACCTTCCCAGTAAGGGTAACATTTGTATTGATCGTTTCAAGCGTGACATAGGCTGGCTTTGTTTGCAGTACGTGCAGCTTTACCCCACTAGTTGAAGTCTTTGAAAAATAGGAGTAATGCAATGCTTGCTCAGACTTTGAGAGATTAACCGCATTGCGATTTCCGAGTGAAATAATCATTAAATAAAGCATCACGACGAGTACAAGCATAATGCCTGCCATAATGCCGACTATGGTGAACAGCCGCTTTTTGCTCATCCGAGCAGGTTCTTTCATCTCCATTGCTCTCCAAGCTCCTTAACATTCATTTAAACCAACCTTTGCTTCGGAACCAAGCATACATGCCAAGCCCGATGACGAGCATAATCGTTATGACAGCAAAATAACCCCACGTCCACTCCAGCTCAGGCATATTACGAAAGTTCATACCATAAATACCAGCCAAAAAAGTGAGCGGCATGAAGATCGTCGTGATTACGGTAAGAGTTTTCATAATCGAGTTCATGCGATTGGAGTTAAAGGAAATGAAGCTGTCGCGAAGATCTGCCGTCATCTCTCGACTTGAATCCATCATTTCAGTCAATTTGAGCAAATGATCATAAATATCATGATAAAAGGCCATATAAGGCTTCAGCCCTTCAATGCGATCGGAATTCGTTATACGATACAATAAATCACGCATGGGGACAATCGTTTTGCGCAAACGCAGCAGCCTAGACCGTATGTTGAAAATATCGCTCATAGCAGTTTGACTTTGTTCGTCGCCGCTTCCGATTTCCATGTCAAGAAGCTGGTCTTCCAGCTCATGAACCGCAGGAAAATATTGATCAACCAGCTTGTCTATTACGAGATATGCCGCATATAGCTGGCCTTTCTCGCCGATCTTCGTGCTCGATAATAGCTTAGTTTGAGCTTCCTCAATCTCTGGTGAACGCTCATAATGAAACGTAACAATAAACGTTGGACCGATGAACATATTGATTTCATTTACAGTCAACGTCTTACGCTCAATTTCGTGCAGCACAAAAAAATGAATATCGTCGTAATGATCTACTTTCGGCCGCTGAAGCAAATGGTAGCAATCCTCGATAGCGAGCGGATGAAAATGAAAAAAGGTATCGAGCAGTCTGCACTCCTCTTCCTTCGGGTTACTAAAGTCGACCCAATACCAGTCAAGCTCAGGCGAGTTTAGATCTTCTATCGTTAAATCAGTTAACCATTGCTTTTGTTTTGTATAACCTACTATTTTAATCAAAGGATGTTCCTCCGTTCTAAGCGGCACACGATCGATCTTATGACCGATTGTTCAACTTTATCATTTTACACGATTTCACAATCGCTGTAATGCAACTCCGCTATTTTGTTCCGTTGCTTCTTTTATATTTATCAATGAGCATACCCTCTAATTGGCGCCTTGCTTCCAGGTTTAAGTCTAGATTGCGGATAAATGCTCAAACCATTCGTATTCTTTTGCCCATTTTCGCAGCTTTCTCTCGTACTTTGTCTGTTTGAGCTTCTCCCATTTCCCGTTTCCGTCCGCTATAAATAAATCGGCAATAAACTCAAAGACAATTTCAATTAGCATCCTCATTGTTATCTTGTCCCTCGGCATGGCGTAGTCGGTAGTCGGCAAAAGTAAAAGCAGTACGCTGTTTCATTGTTTAAGCTGCATGTTCGTATAATAGGGTTCAAAACCACAATTCGTCCAAAATTGCTGCCCGCGCGGATTGGAGGCCAACACATCAATCGTCACTTTGGCACCGCTTGGAAATGAGTCGCGGACTAATTGTTTGAATACTGCGCTACCATAACCATGGCTCCGTTGCTGTCGAGCGATGTAGTACTGTCTGAGATAAACATTTGACTCCTCTGGATAAAAATCATCTTCCCTGATTTGGTATACCGCATATCCTAAAATAGCAGAAGCCTTCTCAAACAATGCAATCTCCCAGTCGCTTGACAGCCATCCGAGGAATCTATCTTCAAGCTGCGCGAGAGTCATTGGATTACGGCTGCCTTCATCTTCGATAAGCTCTTTGTTCATTTGAGAGAGAAGCTTAAGATCATCGATCGTCGCTTTTTGTATCCAAAATTCCAATTTGCATACCTCCTTATAGAATTTATGGCGAAGGTCGTTAATCCTTAGTCATCATGCTGCGTTCGTGTTGCTTCTAGTACAGTCTCATAGACCGCTTCTCCAATCGCGCACCCAATTGTCGTAGCTGCACCAGCATACGCATGAACCGCATTCCAGCTTGCTGCTTGACTAACCGCTACGACAATGGCATCCGTTGTCGTCCCCGTAGCTGATTGTCCTGTTTTCATCTCAACGATGCCTAAATGCTGTAATGCTGCTGTTTTCGCTTCAGTTGCTGTGATGACCGCATTCACCATAGCTGATTCAGTCATTTGACCATCGATTAAAATAACAATATTGATCGTTCCTGGAGAATAAGCAGAGAAGGTACTTCGCGGCATACCAGATCTTGCTGCATTTCGTGTGCCTACCGTCGTACAGCAAATAAGCTTAAACCGATCGCCTTCCATTTCAGTGATGGATGCATGTGTCAGCTTCGCTGCTGTTAATAATCCTACAGTAGCTTCTGGTTCGCAGCCCCATTCCGTACATTGATTAATGATGTCGAGAACAGGATCTTCACATTGATAAGTAAGCGGCACTTTCCAATTCACAATACGATTGGTATAAGAAAAGCCGCCCGGATGAATCGCGCTGCTTAACGCATACAAAGGAACATTGCTGCTTGCTTCAATGCGGTCCTCAAGGAGCTGCAAGCTTACGCCGCACCACAGCTGTGATTGATAATAATGCTGATTTTTGCGAAAGGGCTGTGTCACTCTTTTCCCTCCTTTGGCTGTCATAGAAGCTTATGCATGAGTTTAATTTGGAATGGATAGGAACTTTGCAATTCGTTCAAATTTCCTTATCCGCCTTGGTTTTCATTCCATTTCAAGCAATGCTTAAAAGCAGCGATCAGCTGTTCATTTTGCTGCCGAAGTTTAATGGCAACCCGGATATACGTATGATCAAGCCCTGCAAATCTTGATGCATCGCGAATAAGCACCCCCTGCTTGCCCATCTCGAGCTGAAGCATGCTGGCACTGAGTCCCGCATCGCTCGGAATCCGAATGAGCAAATAATTGGCTGCACTTGGGTTAACTTCAAAGCCGATCGCCTCAAGCTCAGACATGAGCCAAGGTCTTTCCTGCTCTAACCAAGCAAGTGTACGCTCTGCATAATCCTTCTCATCCAGCACCGCTTCGCCAATCAGCTGCGCTAAAGAATTAACGCTCCATGGTATTTGCAAGCGTCGCAAGCCGCTTATCGTTCTAGGCATGCCAACGATATATCCAAGTCGAATGCCGGGTATCGCATAAAATTTTGTCATTGAGCGGATGACGAACAACCGTTCATGCTTAGTTGCTTCTTGAATAAGGCTGTACCGTGCTTCATCAGGTACAAAATCCATAAACGCCTCGTCAACTACAACATAGGCTCCTTTACTTAAGAGTGCACGTATAAGCTCTGGATCTACGAGCTGACCCGTTGGATTGTTTGGCGAACCGAGCATAACTAATGATCCTGTGGCGGCCGCTTCGCATAAATGCTCGGAATCCAAGCTAAGCTTAAATTGCATTTGAGATGATAATTTAATTTCATACACAGCTCCGCCGATTTTCCGAATGGCATCGCCATATTCATCAAAGCACGGAATGGCAAGCGTCGTTAACTTTGGTTGCAGCGTACGGACGATTAGATCGATTAGTTCTGCCGCTCCATTACCTACTACGATGGATTGAGCATCAATATTATGTAGTTCAGCAAGCTTCTTTCTTAGGCCGCGAACGGCTGGATCAGGATATTGCTCTATCATATCTGCATAGGTAAGAAGCGCTTGTTTAACGCTTAATGGCGCTCCTAGCGGATTCATGTTCGAGCTAAAATCAACAAATTTATGCGCAGGTATATCGAACGCTTCTTCCGCGGTCCGCAAATCGCCGCCATGACCATATCTTTCTAACATTTAACAAAAACAACTCCTTTTCTATTGCGCGTATAACCAGATGACCGCCGCAAGCAGCAATAACGCTTCAATCGCTTCGTTCATCGCACCATATGTATCCCCAGTTAATCCGCCAAGCTTCCGATTTAACCATGCTGCTATAAAACCACCGCAGCAAATCGTTAAGATGACGATAATAAGCAGCATTATTAATGCTACGTTTGTACCGGTGCCGGCGATCCAAAAAGTAAGGACAGAAAGAATGGCTGCCATCACAAAAGAAGAAGTCGCCTGCGGCCATTTGACCTCATTAAATAAAACAGCTATCCCTTCACCCTGACGGGCATTCGGCCACACTGCAATAGCCGCGCTCATCCAAGCACGGCTCCAAATCGGCGCGATGACAAGCAATGGTCCATATTGCTCAAAATGGTCACCTTTCAGCAGTTCTGCTAATAACGACGCCTTGAGAAGAAGGAGCAAAACTGCGGCAATGACGCCCATCGCTCCTACTCGGCTATCCTTCATAATCTCTAGCATACGCTCGCGAGAGCGGTGACTCAGCACGCCGTCTGCTGTATCCATCCAACCGTCCAAATGCAGGCCCCCGCTTAATGCAGTCCATATCGCAAGAATCAGTACAGCACTTGGCCAAGCAGGGACAAATAATGCTAGCAGCCACGTACATGCAAGGAGACAGATACCGATAAACGCACCAGCTACAGGGAAATAGACGACACTTCGCGAGAGAACAGATCCTTGGAAAGGAACCGTGATGGGAACTGGAAAACGAGTTAGAAATTGAAAAGCAGCAATAAGTGCTTGGAAATGCAGCTTTAATTCACGACGAACCATACGCCGATCACCCCCGCAAATAATATAAAACTAACGCTGTACAGTAACCGCACGCTTAGTACAATATCGTTTGGTTCCAGTTGGCGAGTTGGCCATCCCATCCTTGCTCGTTCACTGACTACGCCAAAATACGAATTCATACCGCCAAGCTCAATGCCTAGCGCCCCTGCAACCGCTGATTCCGGTATGCCGCTATTTGGACTAGGATGAAGATGAGCAAACGTGCGAATGGCAAGCCACGCCTGCTTCGCCTTCATTCTCTGATCAAACAGCGAAGACAGCGTAAGCAAAACGCCAGTTATTCTTGCAGGGATATAATTTAACACATCATCCGTCCGTGCCGAGCACCAGCCAAAATACTTATATTTTTCATTGCGATATCCGACCATGGAATCCAGCGTATTCGTTGCACGGTAGAGCATTGCAAGCGGTGCGCCTCCAATTAAAGCGAACAACAACGGTGACACGAGTGCATCTACCGTATTTTCAGCAACCGTCTCAATTGCAGCGCGCGACGCCTCCCGCTCATCCAGATTTGCAGTATCTCGGCCTACGATATAACCAACATATTTACGTGCTTCATCTAATCTGCCTTCCATTAATGGATGATAAACGAGCATGGCTGCTTCCTTTAAGCCCTTCACCGCTAGTGTTGTGGAAATAAACCATGCGCTCACCGCATAGCCTAGCCAAGTATGTATAGCATCTGCCGCCCAAATAATGAACCACATTGCGCCGCAGCTCACAACGAGTGTGACAACGGTCAACACTACACCTAAACCTCTTACAGCAGCCGGATGTTCCTTCAATCGTTCAGGAGCAAGCAAACGTTCCAGCAGTCGAATGAGCCTGCCTATCCAGATGACGGGATGAGTTGGCCATTTCGGATCACCAACGATCCAATCTATTGCAATGGCTGCCGCTGCGAGGAGCAGGAGCTCCTTTATAGAATAAATCATCATAATTGATCCCAGTTAAACGCTTGCGATTTCAATTCAACTGGAATGCCTGCGGTGACGAGAAAAACCCGCTCGCATATCGCAGCAATCTGTTGGTTGAACCTCCCCGCCTCGTCTCGAAAAAGCCTGCCTAGAGGATATGCCGGAACAATGCCATCTCCTACCTCATTGGTTACAATGATTAATGGATATGGATAGTTGTTAATAGCTTCGAGAAGGTTCTGCTGCTCCATTTTCAGCCTCGTATCTTCATACGATTCTTGTTCTATTCGCATAAGCCAATTCGTCAGCCATAACGTTAAGCAATCAAGCAATACGACAGCAGGCTGCTGTCCGTTTGAAATTTCTTTATCAATTTGCTCCTTCAATCTGTAAAGCACATTTGCTGCTTCATGCGGATCTTCGATGGTCTGCCAGCGGAAGCCTGCATCTTCACGATCCTTGCGATGTTTTCCTATTCGGTCGCGCATCTCCGTATCATACGGCTGACAGGTCGCAATATAAAATCCACGGGCTGCAACCCTCATCGCATATTGCTCGGCAAATCCGCTCTTCCCGCTTCTTGCTCCGCCCGTTACTAGAATTGCCATTCACGCTCACCTAACCTTTGGATACGCCTGCACTCTCAAATGTTGCCATTTCATTCATGAGATGGAGCGCAGCGTCTATAAAATGAAAACATAATACAGCACCTGTACCTTCGCCAAGCCGCATCTCCAGCTGCATCATAGGAAGCAAGCCTATTGATTCAAGCAGCTTCAAATGGCCTTGCTCTTGAGAGAGGTGGGAAGCAATCATAAAGGGAAGCGTCTGCTCCGCTATCCGCGATGCGACAAGCGCCGCAGCAGATGAAATATAACCGTCGATGACGACTGGGCAGCCGTTTGCTGCAGCTCCGATAATAACGCCAACAAGCCCTGCGATTTCTGCACCGCCAACCTTAGCCAGCACATCGATTGGATCGACACTAGCGCGGTCCAATTCGTTGACAGCAATTGCGCGTTTGACTACCCGTACTTTATTTGCCCAGCTTTCATCATTTATGCCAGTTCCTCGGCCGACTGATTCCTCAGGAGATAGGCCCGTCAATACGGTCGTTAACGCCGCACTGGCTGTCGTATTGCCAATACCCATTTCACCTGTTGCAAATAAACGGCAGCCGCGTTGCACCTGCTCATTAACCACTTCAATCCCAACAATAATAGCTTGGACGGCTTCTTCACGTGTCATCGCGGGCTCCTTGGCCATATTAGCCGTCCCCCGCACCACTTTACGGCTCACTAGCATCTCATGCTCCAAATCCGCATTTACACCAATATCCACACAAACAACATCTGCGCCAGCTTGTCTTGCCAGCACATTGACAGCTGCCCCTCCGCTGAGGAAGTTGAGCACCATTTGTGGTGTCACCGCTTGTGGAAACGCACTAACTCCTTCATCACATACTCCATGATCACCCGCCATGACAATAACGGCTTTACGTGACAAATCTGGCCACAGCTCGCCTGAAATGCCTGCAAGCTGCCTGGCGATTGTCTCTAGCTTGCCGAGGCTGCCTGGCGGTTTCGTCAAAGAATCAGAATGCTTCACAGCTAATTCTGCTGCCTCTTCATTAAATGGTTTGATTTGTTTGATCGTCTCTGCAAGCTGAGTTTCCAATGCATGTTTCAATTTCATAACTCCTTCAAACGTTTTTTTAATATTTTATATTTTCATATTCGGTTGGAGCAATATTTGCGGAGCACCCGTAACAGGATGGACGATCACAGTTGTATCCGCCTGATAAACCTGCTTGATAAGACCTGCAGTTATGACCGCCCTGGGTGTTCCAGCTGCTGCAACTTTGCCTTCATGAAGAACGACAAGCTCATCGCAATAAAGCGAAGCCAAATTAAGATCATGCAGGACAGCAATAACGGTCAGTTCACGTTCACGCTGCCAAGCACGTACCGTATCCAAAAGCTGAATTTGGTAACCAATGTCCAAATAAGTCGTCGGCTCGTCCAATAATATAATAGAGGGCTCCTGCGCCATAACCTTTGCCAAAGCAACACGTTGACGTTCGCCGCCGCTTAGTTGATCCATTTTGCGATGCGATAGCTCTTCGAGTCCCATGGTCAATATCGCTTTATCAATAATTTCCTCTGAATCATGTTTATCGCTGCCAAGCCAGTTTTGGAAAGGGTATCTTCCCATGCTAACAACCTCACGCACAGAGAATCCTACCTGAGGCAAACCGCTTTGCTGCAAAACCGCCATCCTTTGTGCGATTTGCTTTCTTGGATATGCCGAGATGCTCTGCCCCTCGAATAAAACTTCACCTTGCACCGGCTGTTCAACGCCTGACAATACATGCAGCAGCGTTGATTTGCCAACACCATTAGGTCCAATAACACCGTACATCCGCCCTTTTTGAAATGAGCAGGAAAGCTTATTGAGCACAGTCCTCCCTTGCACCGTCTGAACGATGCTGCGCACCTCAATCATAACGCCCCTCCTTGCTTCAGCTTTCGCCGATGCAGCAAATACGCAAAAAATGGCGCACCAAGCAGAGCCGTAACAACGCCAAGCGGAATTTCCTTAGGCGTCAGCGCCATGCGCGCAAGCGTATCAGCCCATAAAATAAATATGCCTCCACCGATAGCCGATAAAGGGGTAATTAATCGATAGTCGGGGCCAACGAGCAAACGAATGAGATGTGGTACCACGAGCCCAACAAAACCGATTACACCAGAAACAGAGACTGCTGCTGCCGTCAGCAAGGTCGAGCTGATTAAGACGATCAGCTTCGTTCTCTCGACATGGATGCCAAGATGCGCTGCATGGCGTTCCCCCAGTACAAATAAATTGAGAGATTGCCCATATGCAAGCAGTAGTGGAAAGCCTACCGCGAGAAAAGGAATAAGCATATATACATGTTCCCAGCTTCTCATCGCAAGCGATCCCATTAACCAGAACAAAATTTGATTCACAACGCCCTCTGAGACGGACACCATGAATGATACAAAAGCGCCTAAAAAGGACTGGATGATAACCCCTGATAAAATAAGCGTTTCAATATGTATAACACCCTTGTTGCGAGACAGCCAAAAAACACCAAGCAGCGTCAAGGTTCCTGTAGCAAAAGCAACTAGCGGTATCGTCCACATGCCAATCGCTGACTGCAAGCCAAATAAAATAATGAATGATGCACCAACTGAGCTCCCCGAAGACACTCCTAGTGTATAAGGATCAGCCAGCGGATTTCGAAGAACCCCTTGAAAACCCGTGCCAGCTAGTGCGAGACAAGCACCAACGAGGACGGCAAGCAAAATACGCGATAGACGTACTTGCGTGACGATCGCTATTTCGGCAGGTGTATAAGGGACTGTGTTATCGGCAAGCCACGGCAGCTGGTGAAGCAAAATGCCCCAAACATCTCGAATGGAAATACCAGCCGAGCCAATCGACAAACTTACAACGATAGAAACAGCAAGAAGGAGCATAGCTGCTCCTCCATACCAAACTAATTTATAGGTCATCATTATTTTACGAGATCCGGGTGAATCACTTTCGCAAGTTCCAGCAAACCATCTGCAAGTCTCGGCCCTACACGAACAAGCGGGTCCTCCGTTACTGCATGCATTTGCTTATTTTTCACCGCATCAATGACATTCCAGCCTGGACGGCTCTCAATGCCAACAACAATCGGATTCGGCTCCTCCTTCAATGCAGGGTATATAATAAGCTCGGGATTCTGAGTAACAATCGACTCTGCACTCACCTCATACCAACCTGGAGCAGCTCCTGCAACATTCTCGCCGCCAGCCAGTGCCAGCAATTCGTCAAGGAATGTGCCAGATCCAACGGTCCAGCCTGGGGAAAATTCTAAATACACTTTCTTTTTCACTGCATTCTTAACTGCATCCGAAACTTGTTGCTTCACTGAAAGCATGTGGCCTGCAACCTCAGCCGCTTCGGATTGTTTATTCATAATATGACCTAAATTTTCGATTTTGGCAATAACTGCATCATACGTGAGAGGGTCTGTCGCATAGACCGGAATTTTCAGTTCTCTGAGCTTCGTGATTGCCTCTCCATTCATTGAAGAAGACGCCAGCACGAGATCCGGATTGAGAGCTGCAACTGCTTCAATATTTGTCGTCATATCGCCAACCTTTGCCTTGCTTGCCGCCTCCTCAGGATAGTTGCTTGACTCATCAACACCTACCACACGGTCACCTGAGCCGATTGCATAAATAGCTTCAGTTTCACTAGGAGCAAGCGAGACAATTTTAGTTGGCTCTTGCTCAAATGTAATCTCCGTACCTGTATCGTCCTTTAATGTTAGTGGATAAACGGTCGATTCATTCGCCTTGGATGGCTCGTTAGTTGCAGTCTGACCAGCATTGTTCGTTGTTTTTCCCGGCTCGTTAACCGTGTCCTTATTTGCACCGCATGCTCCTGTGAATACGAGCATCATCACGAGCAGCAAACCTACTAGCGTTTTCATTGTACTTTTATGTAACCTTTTCATTTTCCTTACTCCTCCTGCGTCATATATCGTATTAAAAATAGCATCCCCGACCTTGAGTCAGAAATGCTAGTATACGCTTTTTCTAATTAGGCTAAGCGAACAGCTTCTCCAACAAAATCGGATCATGCAGGTGAAGATATGGTGCATCTATCCCCGTCCATCATCTATAAAATGATCCGTTGTTACTATACAACGTCTTGTTCTATTTGTCTAATGTCATCCATGCCATACTCATCCTAATTATCGACGTTCTGCTTCACTCATTTGCCGCATAGGTAACGTAATGGGTCTATTTCTTAGCGCGCGTTTTTTTAACCATGATGAGTGCGTTTAGCCTTAGCCTGAACTGAGCAGCAAGATGTAATTTTCAAGAATCGGGCTCATTTTTGAAGCTAACGGACATACAATTCGCTATATTCAAGAATCGGGCCCATATTTGATGCTAACGGACATAGAATCAGATGTTTGGAAAAAAGTGAGCTAAAAAATAACTTGTGAAGCCTAATGAGAGTTAGAGCTTCTGTGTCCGTTACGGTTGCCAAAAAAGCGAAAGTGAGCACAATAGCGTATCTGATGTCCATTACCACAATTCGTGACTTCTCCGCCCTTGCTATACTTTTATTTTTCTAAACATTCGTTCCTCAAACAAATAGCAGACAGCAGATAATACTTCCGTTCTAACACGCGTTCTTTTTATGAATCTAACAGAAGAATATACAACTCATAAAGGAGGTTCTTTCCTAAATATGAAAGCAGAACACAAACCAAATTATAATCTGCTAAAATTCACTATCATTTTATTGGTTTTGGCAATTGTCGTTGTTTTAATTTTCACATGGCTCCGTAAAGGCGAAGAATTATCGCCTCCCATGACGGAACATCTCTTCGACAAAGGCGAAGCTAAATGGTCCATCGATGGTTATCCAGCGAAGGTGCTAGACAACAATTTATTTAAAATCGAGCTTACTGATCTCTCGGGCGCCCCATTACAAGGAGCTGAACTATCAGTCAAGCTTGAGATGATGGATATGGTTTGCGGTGATTACGAGTTTAAAATGACGGAAGCTGATCCTGGAACATATACGGGCGAAGGCGTACCGCTGATGGCTGGCACATGGAAAGCGACTCTAACACTCAAGACGGTTGACCAAACGTATACCATCGACAGATTACTGCGAGCGGTTCATTAGCTAACTAATTAGCAAATTACCAAAGCCATGGATTAATCGAAGGAATGACACCATTCACCGTAAGCCCGCGCAAAATCGAGATGACACCCACAGCAATCGCCGTGACTACACTTGCTTTACGCATAAATCGCCGCCATTTCTTATTGGCAAAAGCAGCGATCGAAGCAGCCACAGCTAAAGCAGGGAAAGTCGATAGCCCAAACAAGGCCATGACAGCCGCTCCTTCAAGTCCTGAGCCAGTGGAGGCTGCCGTCATTTGCATCGCATAAGTTAAGCCGCATGGCAAAAATCCGAAGGCTATTCCAGTTGCGAGCAAATGGAACGTTTCCTGCTTAGCAGAGCGAGAAGCACCGCCTACTAATCTTTTGTGCAGAAAGCTAGACAATCGGTTCATGAGCGGCAGCTGAAATCTCCGCCAAAGCCAGAGCAGCAAGAAACAGCCGCCAATAATGGATGCCAATCCTTGAACCCCTGCAAATTTACCTGCAACATCCACAAAAGAACCTACTGTTCCCATTACAGCCCCTAATAAGGAATAAGAGAGAATGCGGCCTGTATTATATAGAAGCATTGATTTTTTGACTGGCGCTGAGGAATTTAATGAGACGGTTGATACAATCCCCCCGCACATACCGATACAATGAGGTGCGCTGAATAAGCCTGTTAAAATAATGAATCCAATCAGCTGCCAAGTCAGCGTCATCTGCTTGCACCAACCCGGCTCTTGCTTTGCAGCTGACCAGAAAGCCGAAGCGCATTACTTACAACAGAAACAGAGCTAAGCGCCATCGCCGTTCCAGCCATCCAAGGCTCAAGCAAACCAAAAGCAGCAAAAGGGATGACGATAACATTGTATAGGAAAGCAAAGGTTAGATTTTGACGCACATTTCGAATCGTTAATCGGCTAATTCGAATCGCTTCTGGAATGGCGTGCAGACGAGAGAAAAGCAGCGTCATATGGCCTGCGCTAAGCGCTGCATCTGTTCCTTCACCCATTGCTAAGCCAACATCGGCTGCGGCTAATGCTGGTGCGTCATTCCATCCATCCCCTGCCATTGCGACTCGTTTGCCGCGACGCTTTAACTGCTCCACCAGCGCCAATTTGCCTTCGGGAAGCATGGAAGCATGTATGCTTGAAATCCCAACCGCTTTTGCAGCAGCAATTGCCGGCGCCCTGTGATCTCCAGTCGCTAGAACAGCGGAAACCCCTAAATTTTTAAGCTCTTTCACTGTCTCTCTCGCGTTTTCCTTTATCTTATCGCTAAATGCGATTGCACCAGCAATCTCATCGTCTATTGCTGCATATAGCACGGTTTCACCCAAATCCTCACGCTGCCTTGCGAATGCAATGATATCGACGCTCAAAGCCCATTGGCGTTCTGCTGCAAACCGAGCGTTTCCGATAGCGAAGCGCTGCTCCTCAATTATCGCTTCAACGCCTCCGCCTGGTGTGAAGACATGATGACTGGAAGCTGGAATAATAAGCCCTAGTCTGACCGCCTCCTTCTCAATTGCTCTTGAAAGCGGATGTGTGGAGTCCGCTTCAGCGGCTGCCGCCAATCTCAGCAAAGCATTTCGGCTTCCTTTAATAGCTAGTGAAGCACTTATATGAGGCTTGCCTTCCGTTAATGTTCCTGTTTTATCAAAAATGATCGTTTGAATACTTGCCAAACGTTCAAGCGCGCCCGCTTCCTTCGTAATAATGCCTTGTTTCGCAAGTCTGCTGGCTGCAATGACAAGTGAGATCGGTGCGGCTAGACCAAGCGCGCATGGACAGGCTGCTAATAAAACAGCAATGCCGCATATGAATGCTCGGCTCCAATTCCCCGGCTCAAGAAATAATCCCCACATGAAAACCGTTGCTACGGCGAAGAGAAGCATAACAGGAACAAACCAGCTTGCAGCCGCATCTACATTTCGCTGAATGGCTGATTTTGACCGTTGTGCTTGACGAACAAGCTCCTGTATGCGGTTAAGCATCGTATCATGGCCAGCTGCCTTCGTACGAATGCGAAGCTGCGAGCTTTCATTCCAAGTTCCCGCCCACACTTGATCTCCTTCCCGCTTTGCAATCGGCAGACTCTCGCCTGTTAGCAATGATTCGTTGGTTGCGGAGTGACCGCCGCATACAATGCCATCGACCGGAATCGTTTCTCCTGCCTTTACGATGACAATATCGCCCGCTCTAACAAATTCGGTCTGAATATGTATCACTTCACCTGCCCGTTCAACCGCCGCCGTCTGACTTTGCAGTTTGCCGAAGCCGTCTGATCCGCGCTGCGCACGCAGCGAGGCGGAAACTTCAATGTATTTACCCAGCAGGACAGCTGTGATTACGACAGCAGAAGTTTCAAAATACAATGGCGGTGCATGAGCAGCCACCTCTGAGATCGACCGAAACAAGCCGTTTTGAAATACGACATAATGGCTGTACAAATAGGCGGCTGTCGTTCCAATGACAACAAGCACATCCATATTGGCGCTTCGCTCGCGTACCGCATGATAAGCACCGAAGTAAAAAGGCAAACCTATTGCAAATTGAATAATCGTGGCTAGTATGAGCTGCAACCAAGGGATAGTAAGCCAAGCAGGCAAATAATCAAGCATCGGCCTTAAAAACGGCAGATGCTGCATCATTCCAGTTAATAACGGTACCGTAAGTACCGCTGAAGCTATGAGTCGCAGCTTCAATATACGATGCTCCTTGTGCAAGCCTTCTTTAGCTGTCTCATTAAGCATCGCTTCAAAACCTAATTGCTTGACACGATCAGCAATTTGTTTCGCTCCGAGCCGCTCAGGCTTAAACTGCACCCAAGCGGTGCGAAGCGGAAAGCTGACGGCAGCCATTTGAACACCATCCATTTTGCTGACTGCTTTCTCTATTCTTGCCGCACAAGCTGAGCAGCTCATGCCCTGAACCGCAAAATCTATCGTAAGGTCGCTATCCTCTACCTGATTATCATGTACCTGCTCCATTTGCAGCACCCGCCCTTCGTTCATCGCTGTTAATGCCTGTACCTCTGCGTTAAACTATATG
This sequence comes from Paenibacillus sp. FSL K6-3182, assembly GCF_037976325.1. NCBI lineage: Bacteria > Bacillati > Bacillota > Bacilli > Caryophanales > Paenibacillaceae > Paenibacillus > Paenibacillus sp. FSL K6-3182. The sequence continues at coordinate 3,463,328 of NZ_CP150265.1, read as the reverse complement.
ACGGGCAAGCCAATTGCATGATTGGAACATCTGTTTACATTCTATTTGGCGCAGGAAGTCCCAGTATGTGAAGTGCATCCTGCATCGTTTGCTTATAACGCTCGGTAAGCCAAATACGCAAGCTTTTCGCTGAGCCTTCAGCCTTCAAAATAGGACATGTGGCGTAGAAATGGTTAAACAATGCGGAAAGCTCATATACATACGTACAAAGCTGATTAGGAGACAGCTCCAAAGCGGCAGCTTCCAGCGTTTCAGGCCAATAAGCTAATTGTCTCAGTAATGAATGCTCTTGAATCTCAAGATCGCTAATCTCAGCTAGAGCTTGTGGGTTAAACTCCGTGTCGCCTGCTCTCTTCAAAATACTGCTGGAGCGAGCATACGTATACATCAGATAAACACCTGTATTGCCGGATATTTCGGTTGCTTGATCAAGATCAAACACAACCTCTGTTTGCAAATGAAAACGAAGCAAGTAATAACGAATCGATGCTGCTGCTATCGTACGACTTGCCAAGCCGCCTTTACGGGATCTTTTTGCGTCTATGATTTGTTCCATTCTTACTAAGAAATCCGCTATTTTTATGCCGATTCCTTGCCTGCCTGACATCGCATACGCATGCTTGCCGTCTGACGTATCGATACCTAAACCACTTGCCGTATTTGGGCTTAATGCAACAACACCATAACTGACATGTTTCAACTGTTCTGCTTGCTCCTGAAAACCCAAAGCGAGCAATGCTTGTTTAACCATAGCTTGAGGATACTCTTGGCGCTGATCAATTACGTTTATGACCATATCCGCATGACCGATTTTTTTCCTTGCACCGCTTGTATGCGTTGACCACAGACCATCAGAAAACTTCTGGTAACGGAAATCGTTATCGAGCAATCCAAACTTCCACAGATGGTAAGCAATATCTTTGGCCGTATAAGTCAAAATACCGTTTGAGCGAACGAGCACTTTATCTGCGTGGAAATCCGATTGTTCCTCTGGTTCTCCGTTTTCATCAGAATGCTTCAGCACATAACAGCCCTTCAGCTTCCCTTCTGTTTCCTTGCGGAATATTCCCGTTGATTGCAGCAGTTCAAACGCGCGAGCCCAGAAGCCTTCACGCACAATATTGCTTTCCCATACTAGAACATCATAAGTGATGCCAAACTGCTTCATTTCCTCGACATGCTCGCGTACAATTCTTTCTGCGACCAACAAGCCCATCCATGCTACATTCGAATGCCCTTCTTCCAGCTCTGCAAGAACCTTGGTACGTTGTTCAAGCAATTCTGGCTGCTCTTTATAAGCCCGATTAATGCTTGAATACGTATCCCAGCAAAAATCCCCAAAACGCTCATAAGGCAGCACCGACTTTGTCTGAAGAATGCCTACCACCGTATCCGCCAATTGGTTGCCTAGATCATCAATGTAGTTATGCACCTCAACCTGATGACCCGTCCTTTTGAGCATTCGCGCAATCGTATCGCCTACGCAGGAATTACGCAAATGACCAATATGCGCTGATTTATTTGGATTGATAGATGTATGCTCAACAAGCACTTTTTTGTTAACTGTCGTTTTCTGCGAAGATAGCTGATCTGCATTGACTGCCCACCAAGACCAATTCACATAGAAATTAAGAAACCCGGGTGAAGCAATTTCAATCTTTTTTATGGATGAGGAAAGACTTGGATGCTTGATTAATTTTTGTTTGAAGTCGTCTGCAATCAATGAAGGTGCACGTTTTAAAAGCCTTGCCAGCTGCATTGCAATATTGCTGCTATAATCGCCATGCGCTAAGTTAACGGGATGCTCGACCGCAATTTTGAAATTTTCAGGTCGCTCTGTACGTCCCTCTTCCAGCATGCCTTGCGTTATTTCTTCAATTGCTCCAATAATCAACTTATGAATCATTGTAATTCCTCCTATTATCAAAATAAAAAAGGCCCCCGTCTCTAAAATAAGAGACGAGAGCCATAAAGATCCCGTGGTACCACTCTAAGTGCCAAGCCTGATAAGCAGCTTGACCCCTCATTTTCGTAACGGTCAATGACCGGATTTGCCTACTAAGTAACTTCGTTCGTTTCGGCAAACCATTTCATGGGCCCGCTTCATCTAAGACATCCGTACCGGCTTCCACTAACCCGGCTCGCTGCAACTATCGGTCCTAGACTACTGTCCCAATCGCTAATGTTGTTATTTCCAACTCATATGCTTAGAAGTATTTATACAGGAAGTGTATCTCGGTGTCAAGTCTCGCTGCATTTTTCGAACTATAACTTCCGTTTGTTCAACGTTTCATCATCCCACACTTGCACTTCAATGTATCTTTCTGGTCCTCTTTCTCCCTTGGCATTCCATTCTTGTGGTAATCCAAATTCTCTTACTACTTCAAAGATCTCGTTCATAGTATAGACCTGACCTCGATAAGGCTTTCCGTCTTGGAGCCTCATCGTCGGAAACAAATCTCCATAAGTAAAACTAATCGTATTTGGCTCGAAATTCGACATTGGAAATTGCAGTACTTTACCTGCTGGATACCATTCTAAGAGCCATGGACATTCCCCGAGAGTCATATAATGGGGAAACTTCCGAATGGGCATGCCGCCTTTATCTATAAATAAATCTCTTGCTTTTAATTCGAGACTCCGTCGAATTTCCAGATAATCCGTGGACCGTTTGCTAGCGAAGCCTTTATTTTGAACAATGATTTCGTTTAAAACACGATCTGCTTCCTCTGGATTTAAGTCTGATAAATTGCGGAATGGACCAGTCGATTCATCATAGTAGTGATACAAGAATTCAAGCATGCCTATATTCCCCCAATCCATAAAAAGTATAATACTACTTATGGTTGCTTTTCAATATGGAAAATAGTAGAATTATTTATAGAACGTATGTTCTCATTGATAACAAAGGAGTTGCACCTTATGTTTAAGAAACTAGAATGCGTTTGCATTCACACGATCGAAATTGAGAAATCTCTTGCCTTTTACACTGCGATGGGTCTAACTGAAAGCTGGAAAATAGAACGAGCATTAGAGGATGGGTTTGTTTGGAAAATCATCGGTCTAAAATTTCCAATGAAGGACAGCTCTGAACTTGTTCTTAGCAATCATCCTGACAACAAATTTACTGAAGTTGAAATTCTGGTTGAAGATGTCCGTGAAGCACACAACGAGTTAAGCAAAAATGAAGAAATTCAATGGATTAGAACACCCTTTGCTACGGAGTCTGGACATGTCGCTGTATTCGAAGCCCCTGATGGCAACGTTTTCGTTCTAGTTGGAAAATAAACCAAAAGCCGTTAAGAAGAGTTGTATATGGGCGAGCCCCCGAATGGGTCCAGCACTCATATCCCAACAAACATCTTATCGGCTCTTTTTTAACTCATTTCTATTAGAAATTCATAGAAGTTATTTCGTAGATTTTTGCAGCAACTGATATAAAATAACAGCTGCTTGTGCACGGCTTGCCGTTTGATTTGGTGCAAATCTGCCATTGCCCATGCCATTAATTGTACCTGCTGCTTGCAGCATGGCTACAGCCTCTTTGGCATATTCAGCAATTGCTGCTGCATCATTGAACTCGGCTTTATCGTTCACTTGTTCTAACGTTATGCCTGCTTTTTGCAACGCTCTGTATGCCATTGCTGCCATATCCTGACGGTTAATTTTATCATTAATGCCAAATGTCCCATCTGACAACCCTGTAACAATGCCTAATTGCTGAGCTGAAGCAGCTGAATTATAATACCAAGCGCCTTCCTTCACATCATGGAATGTGCTGATCGCTCCTGTTTGCTTCAGGTTTAGCGTTTGAATAAGCATATGGATAAACTCTGCTCTCGTCACTGAACGATTAGGCTCGAAAGCTTGTGAAGATGCACCTGTAACGATGCCACGAGCTGCAAGCCCGATAATACTGTCTTTCGCCCATGAAACGGAAGATATATCTTTAAAGCTTACATCGATTGAAAGGGCTGCAAATTTACTAAAATGAGTCGTATTAAACTTGGCTATACCTGTAACAGCATCGTATCTGCTATTCGCAAGTACTTCAAGCTTCCCGTCCTCAGAAATATACAGTATGACGATTTGATTTGCATTTTCGCCATTCTTCAACTCGTAAGGCACAGATACATTTACAGATAGACCATTACCAAACTGGCTTATCATCTTGCCGCCAATGATTAAGCTGAAATCATAAACCGCATTCGTTCCAATCTGTTCACGAACCTCGCTAGACAGTGTATCGGCTGCGATTTTATTAACAATGAGTTCAATATTTCCTGTCGATTCAGTGGCATCTAATAATGAAATCGGCAATTGAACAGTAGCAAGGCCAGCGTTGAATTCGATGATTTTAATACCTGCCGTTTTCGCAGCTTGAACTTGCTCAACAGAAATATTGAAAGCGACCTGCTTCGCCTTATCTACAGCTTTAGCCTGGAATTTCAATAAACCAGCTTTAGCATCTGCAATAGCAGCTTTCACATCGGCAGCACTGATAGATGCCTTAGCATTGCCGTTCGCATCTATAGTAGCATTAATTTCTCCTGGCTTATTAGCAGGAATGCTGCCTGTGTTGCCGTTGCCGCCAGGACCTGGGTCTCCTCCGCCATCAGGCTTGCCAGCTAATACAAGCACACCTAATCGTGAGGTGTTCTCATAAGAATTTCCTGTAGGATCGTTCCACATCCATACACTATCTCTTTTACCCGTACCGTTATCATCATTGTTGACCTGTAGATCAAAACCAATGATCGTCTCGTTGCTTGGAGTGATCAAATCCAAGTTGATTGCAGCCTCTACAATGTAACCGGTAGCAATATTATCAGCCCCATAAACTGTCTTCGTCACCGAAGTGTAGTTGTCATGAGAGGCATGACCGCCAACCGTATGCAGATTTTTGTAATTAATTCGATACTGGCCATCATCACCCTCATAAGCGCTAGTTTTTCCATTGTTTTGATCTACGAAAACTTCAATGGAATCATGTTCCCATGGGTTTGGACTCGCATCCGATAATTTTTTGTCGGTTACCAAAGCATAAACATAAAGATGCTTATCGTCCCACATCGTATAAAATTCAGCTTTAGAGCCTTCGCCGCCTTCTACTTTAACTTGGGTAGCAAGCTTGCTCGCGCTCGCCCACATTGCATCCATTTCACCGTCGAGAATAGGCGTGCCATATTTTGCAGTTGATACTTTTGTTCCTGAGATAAGCGTCAACTCGCCATAACCGCTGCTATTCTGATCTTGATTGTTTCCAAGATCGCTCCACGAAATGATACTGCCATTCTTGCCATGCTCAGTACCGTCATCTGAACCAGAATCTGTGACGCGAATATCATAAGATACTTTGCTGTCCAATGTGCTTCCGCTTAACGGAATAGCAGCAGTAATCGTGTAACCTTTATTCGTTTCTACAGCGTTAGCTGCCCCTCTTTCAACCGATACCTTTTTAATTTCATTTCCGCTCTTCACGAACAAATCGACCTTATCACCAACAAATTTCGATGGATCAGTCACGATTGCCTTTACATAGATATTATTTTCATCCCACAGCACTTTCATCGCAGCTTCTAATACGCCGCTCTTCTCCAATGAAATAGCTGGAATTGTACTCCAGAAAATATCATTGATGTTGCTTGGGTTTGGACTTCCATTTGCAGCATTTGCCGTTTTCTTCACCGCTACCAGCTTCGTTGGATCAACCATTCCCCAATAAGCAGGTTTCGCTTGGAAGTTTTTATCGAAAGCAAATGGCGCGTCTTGACGAGTGACCGGACGATTGTGGAGCCATGTATGGTCGTCAGCGATACCCCAGAAGGTAACATTGCTTATCCAGCCTTCTGGATTTTCTGCTGTCCTGCCCAGATCATCCAATTTCTTCAATTCTTCGAATAGCTCTTTAAAACGGTAGCCTTGTTTGGCAAGCAAATCTTGAGGCACTTCTTGGTAGGCATCCGTGTTGTTCGAATAAACCGAGACATCAAATTCAGTTAATTGGTTGTCGAATCCGGCCTCACCGAACATCTTAATTGAATTAGAAATTTGCTGAATTGACGGTCCGCTAATGTTAATATGAGTTTGGTGGCCAACCGAATCAATAGGCACACCTTCTGCTTTTAATCTCTTTGCAAGGTTTAATAAAAAGTTTGCTTTTTGCGGATTATTTGTTCCGTAATCATTAATAACTAGCTTGGAATCCTTAGCCTTTGCATATTTTATCGGGTCTTGCGCATATAACTCATCGAGCAATCTACGCGTTTCAGTAAAGGCAACTTTAATGAAATCCTCGCCTGTTAATTGATACCATAAACTATTACGCATACCATTCGGTCTGCCTTCATCAATGACCTCATTCACGACATCCCAATCCGTTGCGACGTCTGCATATCTTGGCACCACAACGCTTAAAAAATCTTTTAGCCGACTGAGAACAAGCTCTTTGTTTTCTGGAGTTGGACTCAATACGGTGCCATTATCATCGTTAAACATCCAGTTTGCTGCTTGTTCATGCCACACAAGTGTGTGGAATCGCATGTTCACTTTGTTGTCTCTTGCGTATTTGGCAAGCCTGTCTGCACTCTCGAAATTGTAAGTTCCCTTTGTTGAATTAATTGAACCAGGCTTCATTGCATTCTCAGCAACGACTGAACTGAAATGCATATCTAGAAGTTCTCTGCTTTTCCCTTCAAGCTGAATCGGCTCTAGCGCTGCCCCTACTTTGAAATAATTTTGATAAACATCCTTCAGCTTCGCTAGATCTGTCTGAACAGGTAGGGATGTCTTAGGCGGCAGTTCCGTCATTAAGACCTTAATATCGTCGATATAATAAGCGTCACTTACTCCCGAACTTTCAACATAGAAGCTTAAATCTGTTAAATTTGAATTGAAACTAAATGTCCCCTTGAGCTGTACCCAATCTGTCGAAGCTACTGCTGCTGAAGCAATGCTTACCCAGCTCTTGGATCCACTCGCATCCAGTTCAGCCGATAACTTTATCGTTCTGGAAGCCGAAGGCACTTCAGTAAGCTTGACGAAAGCTGTAACCTCATATTTTGCATTTTTCGTCATTTTGTCGACTACACTAACGGTCGGCCCGTTCCAGTCCAACGTACGGCCTGTCGTTTTCAAGCTGTATTGGCCTGACTTTTGCTGTTCTTGCGATACCGTTACGGCTACGCCATCTCCTCTTGGTTTCCAGCCTTCGATTGTACCATCATCGAAGTTATAGCCGAATTCCAATGGCCCAATCGGAGTTCCTCCACCACTGCCGGGATTATCAGTTGGCGTATGATCTACAATCAAGAGATCATCAATAAACACGTCAGCAGTCGACGAAACTGTCTCCAAATACATCGTCATAGCTTTTGAGCCAGTAGGCCTCGTATACGATGTTTTGGAGAAGGTTGTCCAGCTTTGATCATCAATGTTCTGGTTGCCCACGATCCAATCAAAGTCATTCGTTTGATCAGTCATTCTCATCGTAACATGTGCTTGATCAGTACCCGCTCCAAGCTTTACTTTGAACGAAATATCGTAACTATGTCCCTCTTGAAGCAAAGCATTGAGCTCAATGCTCGGGCTGCAGCTAACACTCCCACGCCCAGATAACTTTAACGATTTTGATCCCGTTGCGGCCTGCTCTGAAGAAACGGCTGCCTGCGCAGTGCCTCCGCTGCAATTAAACGGCTGCCAGCTGCCAGCATTTCCATCCTCAAACCCATTTTGAAGCACTGTTGTTGCTGCAGCTTGAGCTGTGTTCTCGAATCTTCCTATCGGCGTCAGCATACCGAAGAGCAAAATGAACGCCAATAGCATACTTAACTTCCTTCGCATTTCCATCCCCCTTGTCATAAATATAGACTGATAACGCTTACAAAAAAATCTTATCAAAACAGAAAGGGATAAAATACCTGAAGAAATATAGATTGTACCCTAAAAATATTTGTTATATTTATTACTTTAACTAGAGGTTTACAGTTTACAAGGGATGAGTACCACCTAACGCAGTCGACAATTATTTCGCACAAAAAAGACCCTTATCTCAAAAATGAGAAAAGGGTTTAACCATTATTATCATTACTTTTAGTTGAAAATTGCATAATACGGAACCTGCACATTAGCGAGTTCAACAAGCTTTACATGCATTTTTGTTCATTTTCTGCAACTCCATTATTATCAATGATTAACTTCGCGCTCCCTGAAAGTGATTCGGTATAACCGCAGGCGACAGTCTCCTTCGTCATTCCCCTGTCATCCGTATATTTCAAGTATACGGCGCCTTCACCTGTTAATTTCAATTGCGGTTTTATTCGAACCGTGTCGCCAGCTTTAATTATTTTTGCATAGCTATGCTTTTCAGAGCTTGAGATAATTCCAGTTTCAACCGAAACGATATCATAATCCGATTGATTATTAATCGTCACAGAGAAGCTCTGCAGCATTCCGAAATTGTCAGTATTTGTTCTAAGCCAGTTGAATAAAAAAATGACAAGCAGCAAAGAGAAAACGCCCAAAAACATATATCCTATTTTCTTGCTCATTATGGCTCCTCCCTCTCTTCAAGGTGTTGATCTGATTATCGATGCGTTTTTCCTAAATATGTATGAATCCTCACTTCTGCCTGATATGTAATAAGACACTCTTTCTATTAAAAAAGTAACATGTCATTAAAAAAATGTTTCAAAAGAAGGGTCTTCCAAAAAGTTAACTTCGGAATCCATAACCAAGTTTTACATAATCTTATCTTAGAAAAAAGAACCTTCGTATCTACTTTCACTGTGACTTGTAAGGTTCTTTCTACATCCATAAAGTCTACTCGCTCACGCACTTTTGGGGACAGTTTCTAAACTTAGAATTTTGTTCTACAAAATAAAATAGCCTGTGGCCTGTTGTTCCACTAGGAACAAACAGGCACGCAGGCCAAGTACAATGAAATTTATAGTTGTGGCCATTAGGCCATATTAATTTGCTATAGTCTGTTCATTTATTACATCTATTGCTCGGTTAAAATAATCGGACCATTTTCTGTAATAGCAAGCGTGTGCTCGTATTGCGCAGATAAACCGCCATCGATCGTTCTAGCCGTCCATCCGTCTTCATCGATTTTGCTGTGGTACTTCCCAGTATTAAGCATAGGCTCAATTGTCAAAACCATCCCGGCCTTTAAACGTGTTCCGCGATTCGGCGGGCCATAATGAGGCACTTGAGGCTCCTCATGCATTTTCTGACCAATACCGTGACCTATAAAATCTCTTACAACCGAGAAACCTTGTGCTTCCGCAAAAACTTGAATCGCGTGAGATATGTCTCCGATTCTGTTTCCGACTACAGCCTGCTCTATCCCTTTATAAAGGGATTCCTTTGTCACATCAAGCAGCTTTTGCGATGTTTCCGATATATTTCCGACTGCATAAGACCAAGCGGAATCCGCTAACCAACCGTCTAAATTAACCACCATATCAATGGTTACGATATCACCATCGACTAATGCCCGCTCACTTGGAAAACCGTGGCATATTACATCATTAACCGAGGCACATGTTGCAAAAGGGTAGCCGTGATATCCTTTTTGCTCGGGAGTAGCTCCATTTTTTTGCAAAAAAGCTTCGACAAATTTATCAATCTCCAACGTCGTTTTGCCGGCTTGAATAAATGTTCGCAGTTCCCGGTGGCAAGCAGCTAAAATTTCACCAGCTTTTTTCATCTTTGCTATTTCTTCACTCGTCTTGATAACAATCATTTCAATCACCCAATCCTTTACTTCTTGGACAATGATGCCTGAAGTATTTTTCTAAAAAACAGTGTGATTCTAAGGATACCTCAAATGGTCAAAAAAATATATCCAAACTGCACAAAAACCGTCAGCATTTTGTCAGTTGTGTGTTCTCATTATATGTGCAAATGTCTCTGCGTGTGTAGAGAGGCATTTTAAGGTTTTACCCTTTTTGGGAGAGATAGCAGCTTATCGCGAAGCTCGATATATGCATGATCCCAGCCCATTTTCGCAAAAAAACGAAGACCGTCCAGACCTTTAAAGTATCGAGCTCCAATAAGCCGTTCTTTAAAGTTTTCGATTGGTTTGCCTATATGCTCATAATGAACACGGAATGCTTCGCCCAAATCTATCCCAGGTATTGCTTCTTCTATCGTCGCTATATCGATCATAAAGTCGCCGTAGATGAACCCAGCATCTATAATTCCGGTAATGCTGCTGCCATCAGAAATAATATTCCACTCATGACAATCATTATGAACAAAATGTCTATGCGCTGCGTTATAGCTGCAAAATGCCAACAGCCTCGAATATATCTCTTCAAAAACATCACGCTCTAAACAGGTCGTCTGAAACAGCTCATGCCAGTTTTCCCAAAAGGTTCCCTCCTGATTCTCTGCAAAAGACGCTGCTACAAATGACTCCCAATCAGCATATTGACCATTTTTCCCGTCGATGACCGGGCCATATCCTGTTGTTTGTCCTAATTGAACCTGATTCATCTTGGAAATGACATGAACCAGATCCGGCACAACGGCCATTTTCTGGTCAGCCTGCAAATCCGCCAGTACGATTCCAAGCTTTCGCTCTGAAATACAATAGGAGAAATGCCGCTCTTCACCGATACCACAAACTTTCGGATAAGGCAACTCCTGTGAAGAAAGCAGATTTGAAATCGTCTCTTCCTGCAGAAATGATTCCTTGGATGAATTGAAGCGAATTACATACGGTTCATTTGCCCATTCGAAGAAAAAAACGCTGCTGAAATTACCGCCCTCATTAGCCATAATATGGCTTACTGCGCTTCCAAAGTGACGCAGCAGCACCGTATTCACTTCTTGAATCGATAAACTGGGTTTCGTATGCGACATAATCAAGCCCCCCAATAATTTGGATTAAATATAGCTTGATTTCATTAATCGCAGCAAGAGAAACAATAGATATATTCATTTGATACTTATTCCTCAAGTGATCTATTCCTGTATTCGATTATACAAATAAAAAAAGCCCGCAATGGGCTTTTTTAGAAACCTATTATTCTATTATTCTCCAGAAGCTACTTCGCCTTGCCATTGAAGCATGCCGCCAGCTACGTTTACTACTTTAAAACCTTGAGATTCGAGATAATCACAAGCTTTCCCGCTGCGGCCGCCGCTGCGGCAAATAATAATGATCTCTTCTTCCCCTTGCTGAAACTCATCAATCCGCTCTTGGAGCGCTGATAGCGGAATGCTGCGTGCTTCTTTAATATGGCCTTCTTGCCACTCCTCTGTTTCACGAACATCAACTAGATTTAAGGTTTTACCTTCCTTCAACTGGCTCTCTAACTCGGCTGTCGTAATCTCTGAGTACATGTTACCCATCCCTTCAAGCGATGCATTTAAATTTTCATTTACAAGCATTGTAACGCTACGGCCAGCTCATGTCTATCTTGATTAACTCAATTAATTATTAACAGCATTAAGTAATTGGAACATACTCGCCGCTCCATTCATATTGGTAGTCATTGCTTATCCGTATGTATCCCAGTATAAAGCGTTGTCTTTCCCTGTAAAAAACATCTGAGTAGTTCTGATTGTCTCGATTACCCTCAGCTACGAGTATCTGAGTATCCTCGCAACTCAAAATAATGCCAATATGATCATGAGGCTCATCAGAGAGCAGCTTATCGTAAATGACAATATCGCCTCGCTGAGGTGTAAATCCATCCTGCCCATCCTTATTAAAAAATCCAGTTTCAGGCAGTTGTGCCCATTCCAGCCAAGCTGCTACACCCGCGAAACGACAAACACCATTCGGGTAACGAATGGGGAGACGAAAGCCGGCTAATTTGCAGCAATAATAAACAAATGCAGCGCACCAGCTATTTTTCAACACTTTATGGATATCTGAGTCCGGCCAATATCGGCATATCTCTCTATACCTTTCATCGCCAGGCACGCCAATAATATCTTTACCCGCAAGCGACTCTGCGATGTCAGCAAGCAGCTCCCGCGTTGTTGAACGCTCATCCGTCTCGCCTGTATCACAGTTTATTAACGCTCCTACAGACTTGGCGGGTATCATAAGTTCATTTAATACCTTTTCAAGTCTACTTTTCCCGCCCTGATCAAAACAATGATTTGGCTGGTGAAGATACAATTGCAATAAATAGGCGTCCTTTAAAATTTCTTCATAAGGCCCTTTGCTTCTGCTTCTGTCTTCATAATAGAAGATCGCTCTAAGAATAATATTTTGCTCTTCCTTTGTGAACAGATCCAAATCCCGAATAAAAGGTCGTACGGATTCTGCGCTGTTAAGACCACAAAACTCACTAATACCGGTTTTGTAATCATAATATCGGTGAAGCAATGCTGCGGTTGATGCGAGCTCAGCATCCTGTCCTCTTTTCATTGCCAACATGGAGGCCAAGCTAGCAACGCCGAAAAGACGAATAGACGCTTCTTGTTTTTTCGCCTCATTATTGATCGATGAAATCAATTCTTGTACAAAAAAACGAATGCTTTCCATTCGATGTTCTTTTTTTATCGTGTTCAAATAGACACCTCCTCCGCATGGATAGCAGTATACTAACGCTTCTTTCTGTTTTTCGCTGCAAGCAGACGATTGATTGTAGCTCCGTTCTCTGTTTTGCCTTGCAAATTCACTCGATTCGAATCTAGTTCTCTTGCAACGTTAGGATCATTTTCTTGCGCGCGCTCCACCTCTTTGGTTGGCACTTGTAAGCTCGTGTTCCTTGCAATAGAAACGTTCACTTTTTTCTCATCGTCCCGATTGCCTGAAGCATCTCCTGATTGGCCTTTTTCTTCACGATCTCGTGGATGGTTATCTCCGCTATAAAAACGGACTGCTTCTGACTTTCTTTCCTTTAAGCGACTCACAGAGCTTGACGAATGGGCACTTAAAGCTCTTTCGTTATCTCGCTGGATTGATAACTTCGTTTTTCTACTAAATGTTTGGATAAGCGGCTGAAACACACGATTCCATGAAATAGACAATCTGCGAATGGCGATATCAAGCAGCCATAGCACCAGTGCTGCCACGAGAAGGCCATGTGTCCAGTTATAAACTTGCCGTGTAAGAATAGGTTCAAATTGGAAGGCTTGCTTTGGGTCTATTGGATCTAAAATTCTTCCACTAGTTGTGGCGGCCACCTGTTCAAGCAGCTTTAAACCATCCTGATTTGCGATTCGATATTCTGGCGAATAAGGGATCACAAATCCTGCCGTATTCCCATTTTGAATAGACGAGTGACTATCCCCTTGACCAATCTGCGCCAAATAAACACCGGGTTCAGTAACCGTTAGCTTCGTTTCAAATTCACCTGGTGCCACTGGCATTAATCGCTTCCGTTCGCTTACTCCCTCTTGATTCAGAATAGCTGCAGAAAGCTTGCTGTCATCTCCTGCTCCCTCCGCCTGTGAATGAACGGTTACCTTTGCTTCAGTACCATTCACTTGTGCAGTAATGGAATAGGGTGCACGCTCAAACTGGGGAAACGTCCATTTTACCCAATCAACGAAAACTTTAGGAAGCTCAGCCCATTGCACCCATTGGCTTGACCATTTTCCGCTTAAATCACTAGTCCATGCAACCGTCCTTCCAGAACCATAAGACCAGCGAGCGAGGAGTGGATCGCCTTCGGGTGTCCATAATGCAATCTCGGCTGTTTCTTTCGGCGTAGTTGCTATATAGGCATGGATTGCAGGCAAACCATTGCGCCAAAGGGAAGACCACTCTCCTGCTTGACCGATACTTGGGGTGAAGGTTTGCTCCACGACGTACGTTCTAGACATCATCACGGTCTCTCGGCTAAAAATAGCGGGAAGCGTGCTTTCGTCTTTCGTAAAGTAATACCGCCCTTTGGCATTTTTCGCTAGCTGCTCAAGCAGTCTCTGATCAGCGCCTTCTCCTACAGCAACTGTCGACAGCGTCATATTTTTCTCATTCATTGCATCTGTAATCGTATTGTAGTTGGCATTCGTTGAAGATTGACCATCCGTCAGCAAAATCATGTGCTTGCGCTGTGCGTCAAGCTTATTTAAACCTTCATAACCTTCATTCAGCGCTGAAAATATTTCGGTGCCTCCTTCAGGCTGAATGCTTTGGATTTGATCAAGGACAGCTTGGCGATCTGTAAGCTTCGTCGGCTTTACAACCCACCAAGGCGAAGAATCAAACGCAACTACTCCTACTGTATCGGTATCTCGCAGCAGCTCAATCGTTCGCATGGCAGCTTCTTTCGCTAGATCAAGCTTGCCATCCGACATGCTTCCAGATCGATCAATGACGAGTACAAGTCCTAGCGATGGAATTTGTTTTCTTCCTTGCAGGTCCATATATACGGGTAACGCACGCTCAACTGGCGTTTTGAAATAACCGCCAAGCCCAAAGCTTTCGTCGCCTCCGACCATCATCAAGCCTACCCCATAATCGCTAACCGCTTTTGCAATCCATTCCATAGGCTTCTCAGCTATACGCGCAGCGGATACATTATTCAAAATAATGCTATCATATGCTGCATATTGTGCTAGTTCGACCGACAATTGCTCTGGCATGATCGTCTCGTAACGGATGACGGAAGCTTGCAGCGCAGCTTCTATGTTAGCTGAGGAATCAGGAACGCCTTCCACAATTAATACGTTTGGTGGACCGCTTACCCGGCTAAAGGCATGTGCAGTATTATTTGCCGGCTGTTCATCGCCTGCCGTAAATATTTCAGCTCTAAAACGGTGAAAGCCGGGGTCCAGCGCAACGCTTTGCAGCGAATAACGATTTTCGCCTCTTTCAAGCTGGATATCCGAAACTGAGAGCTCAGCATCATCTGCATAGAGACGAAGCTGTGCCTGACCCGCAATTGTACTGTTAATGGCAATCTCAAAGGTAAAGGTCTCCCCTTGCTTAAGAGCTGCCGGTACATTTAGTTCTTCAATCGAGGTGTCCGTTACAACCGAAGTGTTGATATCGACAACATCGACTGAAATACCTGCATTTTTGAGCATACGTGCTTGTCGAAGCACATCACCTGTATTTTCTGCACCATCAGAGAGCAGAACAATATGTCCTCCGCCTTCTTTTTGCAGCATAGCTCCTGCTAACTGAAGCCCTTGTGACAGATCGGTATAGTTCCGATTGACATTCGCTTGGAAATTAAACTCGGTATCCCCTGCTAATTCCTCATTCGTAACCGTCCGTTCAACTGCCGCATTCAACCCAGAAGAAATGATTCCTCCCCGATCAGCTTCTTCTTTAGCAGTCCACGCCTCATTTATCCACTTGCCTATTCGTTTATCGGCTCGCATGCTCTCTGACCTGTCAGCGACAAATACGAGGCTGCGCTGCTCTCGCTCAATAAATGGCTGGACTTGAGCTGCAATTGCAATCAGGAGCAATAGTATAATCGAGCGTGTGACAATAGACATTATTTTTCTGCGGCCGCGAAGTCGAAGGGTCATTTTGAACATCCAAACGATATATAAAAGCCAAGGAAGCAGCAATAGAAACGCGAGCGGGAACTCAGCCTGAAAGCCCACGGCGATACACCTCCCATTCAGCTGCCATAATGAAGAGCAATAAAATCGCAACATACAATTGCAACGATATCTGCTGTTCTTCTGTTGAACGATCTATGCCGGTAGCTGGAGCGAGCTCAGAGGTTGCGTTTGGCAAAAACACCCCTTCAACGGCTCCATTATTCTGAAGCTCCTCATGATCAACCGTGACAGCGAGCAACCGGCTGCTTACAGCGGTTTGATCTTTGTCGCTTTCTACGAGGCGGTATAACCCTGGAATGGAAGGTGCGATATATAATCCAGCTGAATCCAAATCAAGCTCTGCTGACTGACGAAGCAGCGCACGCTCAGCTTGGGAGTCTCCTCCTGTAAGCTCAACCGCTTCCCATGCCGCTTTGACCGTATTCGTATGTAGAGAAATTTCCATTAACTGATCTGCAATAACAGAACCAAGCTCAAGGTGAGAACCACCGCTCATCCACTGTGCAGCTTGAAGGATAAGAATCGGAAACTCTGGCCGGAGCGGCAAATCTGTATCTTGAAAATTAAAAGTAAAGCGCAGCTTCGCCTTGCCATTCTCCTTGCCTGCATAAATTGCCGGTATTCCGCCATAGCTAAGTACCGGCTCTCCCCATAAAAGTTCAGATGCATCAGGCTTCTCCAGTCGACCGATATGCGTATCAGCAAATGTGATATAAGTCGTAAGGGGATGCTCCTTCTTCTCTACTCTCGTGTTCGATGGAATGCTTGCTTTTTCATCCGATTGATCGGGATGATCGATCATCCATAGCGGCTTTGATTTAAGCAGCATGGACCATTCAGAGTCGGCCAGCAGCCGTTCATTCATCCCATCTAAAATAATCCAATCCAGCTTATCAACCTGCTCACCTGTTGGAACGACGCTGTCTGGACTTATTTTTACCGTTTGTACGCCTGCCAGCTGCAGTGCTTTTTCCAGAAACAAATTTCCTTCCGAAATGAGAAGTGCTTGCCTAGCACTTGGAATTGTCGGAAATTGAAATGCCGTGTTATCAATGACAACAGCATCCATACGTTGTTCAATTCTGGCCTTGTAATAAAGGGCTGGAGGAAGATCAACGATCTCCACGCTTTCCCAATCGCCTGCTGGAACAATAACGGTTCGATTTGCAGCTAAAATCTGCTTTTTCACGTCACTCTCATCATTTGCAGCGAATACATCAAGCTTTACTGTCTGCTCCCGCTTACTGTCATTTTGAATCGTAATCATACCCACACTTTTACCGCTATCGTTCGAATCTGCTTTGATGCCAAAATATAAAAGCGATACATTGCTGTCAGAGCTCGCTTGTCCTACGATTACACGCTCAACTTTTGCATGCAGGTTAAGCTTGTTGGCTTCTGCAGCATCTGACCACTGGCCATCTGTAAAAATTACGACTTCTCCATGTGAATCCTCTTGCAACAAAGAATCTGCTAACGAAAGGGCTGCGGTATGATCTGTTTTTCCATAAAAAGGAGTTATCGCTTGCAGTTGTCGTTTCATCTGCTCTTTGTTTCTTTGGCGATTCGTCAACACTTCAGGCTGTGCGCCTGTGGCAACAATCGTAATCAATCGAGCAATCGATTGTTTGTCAAGCCAGATCTCTGCTGCTTCTATTGCTGATTCAAGGCTTGTCTTCGCACTAAGATTGATATCTCCTGTTTTTGCCGACATGCTTGCAGAACGATCAATAAGGAGGACAGCATGACCAGATGGCGCTGCCTGCCTCAAGACTATGGGCTCCATTAAAGCGAATACGAGTATTAGAGCAACGAGCAGCTGCAAAATGAGAAGCCAGCGGCTGCGGAGCTTTTGCCATGGCCGATTCGCTTTCTGCTCCTGCAATACCCGTCTCCATAGCAGGTGACTAGCGATATGCTGGTTCTTATAGGTTCGTTTTAGGATATACATGGCAGCGATAGCTGGCAACGCAAATGCAAACCAAGCCGATGCCACGGACAAAAACTGCATCCAATACCCTCCAATCCATTCTAATCATGCTTTAAAGAGATCTAGGATAGTACATATGCAAAAACCTTTTAAAGCGATAAATTTGGAACTAGCTGTTAAGTACATGCGAGGATAAAAAAGTGTGTCTAACTGTTTCCTCTAATGAAACACCAGTATCCACGAAAATATAAGAGGCGCCGCGTGCTGCGCATATGCTCTTCAGTTCATTTTGAAAGCCTGCAACCGCACTGCGGTATTCATGAAGCAGCTTTTGACCTATCGCTACTTCCTTTCCCGTCCCCAGCTCGCAGTCAATTAGCTTGAGTTCTCCGCTCAAATCGGGGTTCAACTCTTCAGGCGACAATAGATGTACCAGCACGACCTGTTGACCTGCTGCTGTTAACGAAATGAGCGTCTCTTCGATTCCATGTTCAAACATTGCATCTGTAAGTACCCACGCGGAACCGGAACGTCTCGGCAATGCAGCCGCCGTCTGGAATGGTGCTGCCATGTTAACGAATTTTGTTGCGGCTGGGGAAGAAGAATCGTTATCCCTCTCCAGCTGCTGCATGGCATCTGCTAAAAAATGAAAAAGCTTTGAAGAAGAAACACGCCCGTGAAGCGGCTGCAGCTCTCTAATGATCGTATCACGAAACAAACGCACCGATATTCGATCATCACCGCAAAGCGCGATATGCCCTAAAGATGCAGCTAGTCTTAATGCATATTGAAGCTTGTTTGAATCCGAATGTCCAAAAGCCATGGATGGAGATACATCAATGTAGAGGCTAACCTGCAGCTCTTGTTCATCCCAATATTGCCGAATAAACGCTTTGCCTGTTCGTCCATAAACATTCCAATCTATTCGGCGGATATCATCACCGGATGAATAAGGCCGATAATCAGCAAATTCTTGCGATCCGCCAAGCGAACTGGAGCGCCTTTTGCCTGCCAGCAAACCTTTGATGCGGTTACCTGCACGAATACGCATTCGTTCAAGCTCCGTAAGAAAAGATAGATTAGGAAATAATAGCTTCAAAGCTTCCTGATTCGAAAGTCCGGCAGATGAAAAATAGGCATTCTTTGATGCGTCTGCTGATTCGTTGCTCACGCTCATCGCGCGGCCTCCACAGCCGTTAAAATGGCTTCGGACAGCTGGTCGCTCGACAAGCCCATCGCTTGTGCCTCATAGCTAAGCACGAGTCGATGCCGAAGCACCGGCAAAGCCGTTTGCCGAATGTCATTCCAAGAAATATGAAGCCTTCCAGCTGATAATGCTCTAACTTTGCTTACAGCGATAATAGCTTGAACAGCACGCGGCCCCGCTCCGAATCGAACGTATCGTTTAACCTCTTCAGGTGCGTCAGGCTCGCCAGCATGCGACATCATAACAACCTTAACCGCTAAATCAAGCACCTCATCGGCGACTAAAACCTGTCTAGCGGACATCTGCAGATTCAATAATTCAGCCGCGGAAAGAACAACCGAAACTTTGGGCTGAGTAATTGAAGTTGTGCGGAGCACGATTTGTTTAAGCTCCTCGCGGCTTGGATAATCCACACCTATTTTGAGCAAAAAACGATCAAGCTGCGCTTCAGGCAGCGGATAGGTTCCCTCTTGTTCTATCGGGTTTTGGGTAGCCAGCACAAAAAAAGGTTTTGGCAGCTGATGCGTTTCCCCGCCTGCCGTTACCGTACCCTCTTGCATAGCTTCCAGCAATGCGCTTTGTGTTTTGGGCGTCGCCCGATTGATTTCATCTGCGAGCACTAAATTTCCGAATATCGGCCCTGCTTGAAACCGATGTGCGGCTGCGCCTTGGGTACCAAAATCTATCAATGTTGTACCCGTAATATCCGAAGGCATCAAATCGGGCGTAAATTGGATACGAGAAAACTGCAAAGAAATGCAATCCGCAACAGTGCGGATCAGCATCGTTTTGCCAAGGCCTGGTATTCCTTCGAGAAGGGCATGACCCCCGGCAAGCAAACACCAGAGCAGCTGCTCCACAACGGCTTGCTGACCGACGATGACACGGCCAATCTCTTCTTTCAATGCAGCAATCCTCGCGGCAGCCTCATCTAACTGTGCTTTGGATTCAATCATATCGGATCATCTCCATTATCGGTTCGGTTGAATTTGATCAAAATATTGCTTAACCTTCTCCTGCATACTATCAGGCAGCTGTGAGCGTCCTAGCGATTGCTTCGCTTCTGCTGCATATTCGTTATAGACATCCTCATAAGGACGTGTCGTTCCATCGATCATAGGGGATTGACCGCCATTAACGGTCTGCCCCCCTGATGAAGGACCACCATCCTGCTGTACATTACCGGAGCCCTGCATCGTACGAGGCGTTGTGACCAAATTTCTACCGCCGGCTCCTGTGCCAGCTCCTGGTCCAGTGCCGGAGCCAGTGCCAGATCCAGATCCAGATCCAGTGCCAGTGCCAGTGCCAGATCCAGAGCCAGTGCCAGAGCCAGAACCAGAGCTAGAGCTAGAGCCAGAGCTAGAGCTAGAACCAGTGCTAGTGCCGGAGCCAAAGCTAGATCCAGTGCCTAAGGCAGAGCCAGTGCCAGTGCCAGAGCTAGAGCTAGAGCTAGAGCTAGAGCTAGAGCTAGATCCAGAACTAGAGCTAGAGTTAGAGCCAGTGCCAGAGCCAGTGCCAGTGCTGGAGCTAGTGCTAGTGCCAGAGCTAGATCCAGTGCCGGAGCCTGAACCTGAGCCAGTGCCAGTGCTAGAGCTAGTGCCAGTGCTAGAGCTAGAGCCAGTGCCAGTGCTAGAGCTAGTGCCAGTGCTAGAGCTAGAGCCAGTGCCGGGCGCAATACCCGCGGCGCCTTCCGCAGCAAGCTGCTGTGCCAGCTGCTGCCCGCTTTGCCCGAGCTGGCCCGCCATACCTCGGGCCAACTGCTCCAGCTCGCCCTGCGATAATTCGCGGGCGAGCGCTTTCTCAAGCGCCGCGAGTGCATCGCCGGCGCTCTCGCCATCCGGGGCGGCTCCGCCGTCCGCCCCGGCATCACCTGCGGCGCGCGCCTGCTGCGCCGCCTGTTCAAGCGCCGCAGCAAGCTGTGCGGCGCCCTGCTCTTGCGGCTGCTCTGCTGCCAGCCGCTCAAGTGCACTCGCCAGCGCTTCACGCTGCGCTGGCGACAGTTGATGCAGCTGCGATCGCATAGCGTCGATCGCTTGCTGCATGCCTGCGGCGTCTCGGTCCTGCAAAGCTTGACCGAGCTGCCGCAGGCTTGGTTCATTGCTCATCGCATTTGCCGCAGCTTCCAACCGCTTCGCCGTTTTCTGCGCCGCTTCAGCTGCTAATTCCAGCTTGTTAATCGCAGCCTCCAGCTGCTCTAGCGCCTCAGTTCCATCGCTGCCCAGCGAATCGAGCTTGCTGCGCAGCTCCTTTAGAGGTTTAAGCAGCTCCTGCTTCTGATCCTCTGGCAGCTCTGCTGCCTCCGCGAGATCAGTAAGCTTCTCCGTTTCTTGCTCCAGCGCCACAAGCCTTTCCTTTGCCACTGCGAGCGCTTCCGCTCGTTCGTCAAGTGAATTTGGCAGGAATAGCAGTATCGCCAAAACGATCCATACAGCAGCTGCGCTATAGATCAGCAAACGCCAGCTTCGCCATTCTGGCCACGGCAGCGAAGAATGCAATCCGCTCACATATTTATCTGCAGCCTCTGTTGCCACTTCCCGCTGCATGATAATGATCGGATGAGCCTGATCTTCTTCACGCATTAACCCATCAAGAGCAGTCGATATCGCATCCTCGGTTACTTGTTTATCCATCATTCTAGCTGCTTCCCTTAAGGAAGCACGCTTCCATAATCCAATACCCACACCAACAACGAAACCTAAACTAGCAATGATGAACACAAGCAGTCGAACATGCAAAATAGGCCACAGCCTGCTCGCACCAAGCAGCAAAAGGCCGGCAGCACTGCTTCCAAGTAAACCTATCAGCGCATAACGGCTCACTGTAAACATTGTCAACCTGCGTCTAACAGGCTGGAGCAGTTCAACCAACGACTTCTTTTGCATAACTGGCCCTCCTATAAGTTTTGCGCAGCAAAACTTTACTTCGTAAGCATCATTTGCGCAGCAAAACTTTACTTCGTAAGCATCATTTACGCAGCAAATCTTTACTTCGTAAGCATCATTTGCGCAGCAAACTTTACTTCGTAAGCATCTTTTTCATTGCAAAACCTTACTCTAACGCATTTTTTGCTTCACAGCTCTCTCTTTCGTAACCATAATTTCTTTTTCAAGCATTATTTCCGTCTCAAGCGAGGACGAAGTCTACGAATGCCCAGCCATAGAGCAAGGATGGAGAGAAGCGTATAGATAATAATGAACTCCTGCCACAATGCAAGCGGCGCGTTATTCCCTTTTTGTCCAATCGAATTTACAGAAAAGGCTTGATTTGAGACGAGCGGATCTAAAATGCTGTACAAAGCAGCCGCAGGATTCAAGGCAATAATATGACCGATCCAGCTATAAGCATTTGTAGTCGTTTGCGGCATTTGTTCCATCACGCCTACGAGTACAATAAATAATAATGCTGTTCCGCCAAACATAAACAACGTAACGCCATACGTTACGATGACAGAAATCATTGTTCGCTTGAATAATGTCGAGAATAATATGCCGAAGGAGCCGAGTACAAACATAATAAATAAATAAAACAAGAAAACAAGAAAGAGCTGTTCTGGCGAGATGCCGCCATACAAAAAGATCATGCTGTATACAGGAATCGTACTGATCACAATCAGTACCATAAAGCTTAGTGACGATACAAGCTTGCTAAGCACAATCGTTGCTGAGCTTTGCTGCGTCGTGAGCAGCAAATTAAGGGTCTGCTTCTCGCGTTCGCCGCTAATAACACCAGAAGTGAGGCCTGGTGCCATGAAAGCAATCAAACCAAGCTGTGCCATGCTCATAAAATAAAATAAAATTTTGCTTTGCTCAGGATTATAGGACTGTCCTCGTCCAGAAGTTACTTCAGTTAAATAAATAGCGCTTAAAGCCATTAAGCCGATTGCAAATAAGTAAAAGAACAGCGTCCACATCGCGCGAGGCGTCCTCATTCTAAGCTTGAACTCTTTATTCAATACGGGATTGATAAGCTGGTGACGCCAGCTCATTCGGCCTGCTCTTGCCGCGGATTGCTCCTTCATTCGAGTCCGTCTCCCCCTTTCGTAATTTCCAAAAACACATCCTCAAGATTCGTCTGTGCTTCACTGAAGGAGATCAGCTGAAAACCTGCAGCAACCAGATCATGAAGCAGCTGCGATTGCTCGGCATCCTGTCCGCCAAAGTGAATTTGTATTCCACGTTCATCTCGAAAAATTCGGTTAACATAAGGGCGATCACGCAAAAACAGCTCCGCTTCTGACTCCCGATCAACTAATCTCACATGCAGGAAACGTTTGACACGCAATCTATTTTGAATATCTGCGACATTTCCGATCGCAATCATTTCACCATGCTCAATGACGCCGATTTCATCTACCATTTCGGCGAGCTCAGGCAATATATGTGAAGAAATGATGATCGTTTTCCCCATTGACTTCAGCTCTCGCAATATCTCTCTCATCTCAATCCGTGCTCGAGGATCAAGACCGGAAGCAGGCTCATCCAAAATAAGCAGCTCTGGATCATGAACGAGGCAGCGTGCCAAGCAAAGCCGCTGCTTCATCCCCCGAGACAGCGAGTCAACGTAAGCATCTTTTTTATCACTCAAATTGACCAGCTCCAGCAATTGCGGAATCAGCTGCTCCCGCTCCGCCTTCGGTATACCATAGCTGGCGCCATAGAAATGCAAATATTCTAACGTTTTGAATTGGTCATACACACCAAAAAAATCCGGCATATATCCAATTCGCTTACGCACCTCATGCGGATGTTTGGTCACGTCAAATCCGTCTACTTTTGCGATGCCTGAGGTCGGTATCATTAATGTCGCAAGAATAGACATCGTCGTTGATTTTCCTGCCCCATTGGGCCCAACAAAACCAAATACCGTTCCCTTCGGAATTGTTAGATCTATCGATTTAAGCGCTTGAAACGTTCCGAATGTTTTGGAAAGCTGTTTGATTTCAATCATCGGAACCAGAGGCGCATCATTTGATGGTTGTTCCGCAGGTTCTGTTTTAGGCACTTCCACATTAATGATCTCTATTTCGTGATTTTTGCTCATTTTTTCTGTATCTCTCCTTCTAAAGCAATCTGCGGTAAAGTCATGTCCACAGAACCAATGGCAGAAAACTTCATTCGAACAATTTGATTGTTAATCAAATACTCTTTTGGCGCAGCTGCAGCTTTGCTTGGATCTGTCCAATTTCCTTCTTTCTCGTTCCAGACAGTTAATGTGAGATTTGAAGCAGTTGTACTGTTGTTGTATAGGATTTCGAGATGATCGTATACAGCATCATGATCATTTGGCAAAATATATTCAAATATAAGCTCGCCATCGCCTACAAAATAAGAACCGTTCCCATAGTGCTGCAATTGACTCGTGGCATTTTCCGTAATAATGGGATTAATAAGACCTGCTGGTACGATGACACGATTCCCATCAATAAAAGATGTATCGACCTTTTGAACCCACAGCTTCAAGTTATCTGTCTTTATCGTTTCGCCGTTCACCTTGTAATTCTGCTCATGATCAGTGCTAAAGCCAACCACTATAGGCTCCGGCGGGACAATGCCGCCATTGTTGCGATTCCCAAAGCTGTCTACAAGCTGTCGCTCTCGATTATACCCGTCATTGCCTCGGTTAGTTGGATTAGGAAACATCATCTGACCATAAGGGAAATAGCCTGATTGATTAACCGTACTCGTTGTAATTGTCGTTTGCCCACTCTCGCCGACCTTCAAATCGCCAAAGAGCTGAGCTTGCCCATTGATTAGCATGGAAACATTCGTAAGATTAGTTGTCGTATTGTTAGTAGCAGTTACCTCAATCGCATGTCTGATCTGCTTATAAGCAAGAGTTAACTGCCCCGTATCACTACTCATCGTTTGCTTTTCTATCCATAGTTTCCGTGTCGACCAATAGGGAACGGAGCGCCATAGTACTGTAGTCGAATCATTTTCGGAAATCAATTGCGTTTTATCATCCATATTCTGATTTCCATTTTGGTTGTAATTGGTGTAAAAAGATAAATTAACTCTTTTATCAAATTCTGCAGTCACTGTTCCCCCAGTTGGAATGAACACCGCAGTTGCACCTGATCGTACAGCGTCTCCTTGTCCAGTCAACTCAATGATCTCAATCGTATGGGCTGATAAATTTCGCTTATCTTCAGCACCAAAGAAAAAGATTGCGAAACCGGTAATAACCGAAAAAGCAGGGATAAGCCACCAAGACCACTCTCTGCGATCTGCCTTAGCTAAAATTATATACAGTACCGGCGCAACGATGATCATATAGCCGATAAACATCCACATAAGCAGCATAAAATTGGGCGGTTTAATCGACGGGAACTCATCTATAATGCTTTCAATATTCCATTTCATATTATTGTTGATGCTCATCGTGCCAGGTTGAAGCGGCGTCAAATTTTTTTTAAGCACCTTCGCCCATAGCATCGCGCTGCCAGTCCATGTAGACATAGGCTCAAGTGATGGATCAAAAGCGATATAAATTACGCTGCCAAATCCATGTTCACGGGATACGACAAGCGGCAGACCATTCTCAGCAAGCTCCGTTTTGCCATCTATTATACGACCTGTCGAGACGACCAAAGGTTTTTCAAGTGCAAGTGCGGTACCTCCGAAGATGGCAAGTGAATCCGCGCTGGATATGGTCGATGTGCCTGACGATTCTAGCGGTGCAATCTGTTTAAAGGCATCTGCGGTTTTGCCATAGCCGACGCCTCCAGTTAACACAAGTGTGCCGCCTTGCTGTACCCAATCCGTTATGGCTTTAACCTGTACTTCATCCCAACCTGTGGTTGGCATATCATTGATAACAATCGTGTTGAGTGTTTTGAGTAAAATGGGGTCACTGGGCAGTTCCTTCTGCGCAATCGGAATGACCGTTATTTCGTAGCCTCGTTGATTTAACGATGGCATAAAATTCAAAGTGTCCGGGTCACGAGATATGACACCAATGGTGTAGCTGTTAGCCGTTCTTGCATCTATGTAATCGTTGCCGAAAATCGGAATAAGTTTGCCGGATTTGTAGGAGTCCATATAAAATCGTATTTTACTGTTGCTCCGATTAAGAAGCTCGCCTTGAATAGATGCTGTTAATTGTATGGCTGTGCCTAGAGGCAGCTCTGTGGGTATGATCAAGTCATTAGAGCCTACTATAGATATAACAACTTCGCCTTTCAAATCCTCAGCTGTCTGATTTGTCAGTGTAAGCCTAACAGGATACCACTCGGATTGTTTCATGTAGCCCTGAAATCCAACACTCGTTTCCAATAAAATTCCCTTCTCCGTTGCTGCTGCCTGTGCGTTGCCAGTTCCCGCTAAGAAAGCTGCAATCAAAGTAATCATGACCGCATATGCGATGGTTCGATTTCTTAAATGAATAAAACGGTTCACCATTTGACCCCTCTCTTTACTTGATCTTCCATTTATACACATCCTTATTTTAACGGATTTTACAATTGAATTGTTGCTTCTTTTTCTAAATAATCATAAAATGCAAAAAAAAAAACGACAAAACTTGATCATATAAGCTGTGCTTAAGGTGATCATCGTTTTAACGTTTTCCAATTTTATGGTAAATTATTTTACAGGCGTACTGCTGTTCCGCTGACAGCTACCATTAACATTCCTTCACGCACAACCTCATAATCAATGTCAATCGCAACGATTGCATTTGCTCCAATCTTAGCAGCTTGATTTTTCATCTCATCAATGGCTACGTCACGAGCTTCCTTCAGCTTGCTCTCATACGCGCCGGAGCGTCCTCCAACGATGTCTGTAATCGATGCAAAAAAGTCACGAACGACATTTGCACCCATAATCGCCTCTCCTGTTACGATTCCTATGTAATCTTGAATAGGACGGCCTTCTATTGTTGGTGTTGTTGAAATTAGCATAATTATGCTCCTCTCGCTTCATCAAGAAGCGTGTATTTAAAACATTTGCTTATATTACGAAGCTGGCAGCTGTTTTGTTTCAATTAAGTTCCATTCATTTGCTCTTTCAATTCCACATCTATGAGTTTGTCCGTAATCGTGTTTATTCTAATCGTAACGCGAATAGCAAATTGCTTGGCATCTCTATTTAACAGTAGAACAAAACATTCCTCTGATTCTCCATTAGTTAGCTTTTTTCTTCCTTCGTATTTGTAATTAACAATTGAAGCATCCTCGTATGCTTTTGACGTTTCTTGCATGGCCAGCTTTCCCCACTTTGCGTAGGCCGGCTCCGCATGCAAATGAACCGCTTCTGTTGCAAACACTTCCGTATGCGTAAAGCTAAGCAGTGCGAACACAGCCTTAATTACAATATTAATTATCATTTTGCAACCACCTATTTCATGGATTGTGATGGTACTAGCGTCACCCTCTTCGCTTCGTCCTATTCTTCATTCCTAAAGGCTGCAGCCCAATTTATAGGGATAAGTGCCCTTTTTTCATTCAAAGCATATTGTAGAGTATGATAAAAAGGAGGCACACCATGATACGCAATCAATCTTATATGCCGCAATCGGCTGTTATGCCTGAGTATTTTCAACAAATGCAAACAAGCCCTGCCCAGGCCAATTTGGGACCGGAAACTGTGAATGTACAGACGGCACCCGCTCCCGCTCCAGCTCATTGCTGTGTTGATTTAAGTCAAATGCATCATTATCCTTACATGCACGACTTTCATGACTTTCATCACATGCATCACTTCCATCCCATGATGGATGATTTTCATCCGATGATGGAGGATTTCCACCATATGCATCACTTTCATCACATGATGGATGATTATCATCCCATGATGCATGAGATGTGGGATGAGCACATGCACTACGATCACCATCATCCTCATGATGGATGGGAGCTCTCGACTTTAGATTATCATCATGCTTGGTTTCACCCCATGATGCATCACCATCCGCACCATGTTTGCTTCCCTGTTACATGCCAGCCAGCCGGGGAGCTTCAGAAAAAGGCAGCAGCCGAGCAGCCTAACGGTTAAAAAAGCAAAACATAAAAAGGGCAGATTGAATGATTGCCATCATTCAATCTGCCCCTTTGTCTCCTCATCAACTATTGCGACAAACTGCCTTCGAGTCGTGAGCGAGGTCGACATTGGCCAATAGGAATTTGAATAAGACTCGTTTGTCCATTTGGCGTTAATCCATAAAGTTCATTCATGGAGCTAACATCGAATCCTAGCAGCGGGCGTCCTTCCATTCTCAATGCGGAAGCGGCAAGCAGCAGACGTTGAACGAGCATTCCCGCTTCCATTTGTTGAATACGATAGCCGCGAAAGCCCAGCTCCTTGTGAAAATGCTCCAGATCACCTGCCACATGAAAAGTAAGCGGCACCTGGAATAAATTCACGTTATCCAAAGACATGCCATACTGAAGCCATGGCCTTTGGTCACCCGCACGGACAAGCTGCAACGCGTGAGCCGCATCATCATAGTAATACGCTCCATCTTGAATCCCATCAACCCCATAAAAACAGCCATATAAATGGACGCGCGACGGTGGACTCCGCACTAAACCATCCAAATCATTACGATACTTATAAGAATTCATGATCTCCTGCAATAGTTCTGCCAAATCTGTTAGACTCACGGTTTGCAATACATATTCATTTTCTGGCGAGTAGCGCTGCCTGCATACCGATGCTAGATCATACGTCATCCGATTTAC
Source organism: Paenibacillus sp. FSL K6-3182 (assembly GCF_037976325.1). Taxonomy (NCBI): domain Bacteria; kingdom Bacillati; phylum Bacillota; class Bacilli; order Caryophanales; family Paenibacillaceae; genus Paenibacillus; species Paenibacillus sp. FSL K6-3182. Next base: position 3,435,017 of record NZ_CP150265.1, on the reverse strand, counting down.
GCTCGGTAAAGCATAAACATCTCTACTGCTGGCTAGTATTTGCTGCCCCTCTAGCTGTTTAAACGCGCGTGCGGATTCCATGATGGATGCTTCATTTAGCTTAATCAGCAACGGATATTCCAATACCTTTTTTGATCGCATGTACTGCTCATGTCTAATGAACGGAAGCATACTGCATAATTCATCTGAAGAAATATTTTTTTCCACGTTATCACCATGTTGGAACCATTCCATATTTGCATCTATCGCAAGAGGAATCACAGCGTATACACTTTCTTCTGTGTCAGGTAGACCAAGCATATGATTGATTGCACCATCTAGAAACTGAAAGTAAACACCCGCCTCAAAGTCATAACGTTTAGCCACTTCAAGCAGCTGACCAACGAGCAAGCCAGCATCTAATCCTTGCAATCGATAGGAGAAGTTATTGTATTTATAAAAGTTTTTCCAAAAATAAGTGGACACAAATACGGCTCCGAAGCCGTTTGTTATGTCGCACCGATCACCTAGCGCATTGCCCAAATATCGATCAAATTGGCCATCACGCAGCAGCATCAAACGATGATGTGCCACATCATAATGATAAATTCCTTTAGGTAATTCATCCAGCTTCAAATAAAGATATACTTCGCTTGGATACAGCCCTCCGCCTGATGGAACAAAACGTCTACAAAGCTGCAAGGAGTCATCCCATTCCTCCCCTGCATGTTGTTCAAGAACAGATTGGCTAAGCTGTGTCAGCCCGAACGTATACCAAAGAAAATGGCCTATATCCCGTAGCGTTGGCATCGTATGTTCCCGTTTGCCCGTCAAAGTAAGCGGAACATCCGAAGCGAGAGGAAATGCCGGTACATGACGATATAATTTGTACGGTAGAGGAGCGTTATCCCAATCAATTTGTACATCTTGAGGTTTGGTTTTGTCTGGATCATATTGCAATTGGTGCAAAAAAGTCTTCAGACTCATATCTCCCCTCCTAAGTGACAACTCGCCGAGATCCATTGCATGACAGCAGTCAGTGCTTATGGAAACGGATGCGGATAAGGATTAAGCAGCTCATGCGTTAACCGCTCCTTGATGTAACCCAGCTCAGCTGGTATTCGCAACACCCTCTCAAGTCCTCTCAAGCGGACAAGATGTTGACCAAACGTCATCGGGAGCATACCTGGAATGAGCACCTTTACACAATGGAGCCCATTTCTCAGCGTTTCCTGCGTCGTTTGATCAATCACGATAACCTCTAAATTTAATTCACGGAAAACTTTGAGGAATACGTTTAATTCATCTGTCAAATCTGCATGCTTTGGCCTTGGTTTAAATGCCTCTTCGAATGTACGGAGCGGCCTCTCATTTTGAAGAAGGAAGTTCAAACGTTCCTCAGCTTCCTTCAAGCTGTACAGCATCGAATGATCATCCATTCGCCGAACTAGAAAAGGATCATGAAGCATACGTTCATACTGCTCACGGTTTTCTTCTAACCTCTCATTAAACGCGAGCAGCATGCCCGCTATCTCATGGATGGCTCCTTTGGCTGCCCGCACTGGATCGGGATGCGCCCCAGCAGCACAAATCATATTAACGCCATTTTCCGTTCTGTTTTTGGCAAGCACCCATACACTTGGAATGCCATGCTCCATAGTCGAATCGAATAAATGGACATCATATTGGGTGACATCTCGTAAACGCTCCACCATTAAGGTTAATTCCAGATCTCCGGAGGAATAAGGATCTATAGGATCAAGCGGAAGCTGTGCGTACCAGGTCATGAGAAATGAATCCCGTTCAACTACTTCCAGTATTCCGTAAAAAATAGCTTCCTCCAGGCTACCTCCTAAAGCACAGCCATTTGAGGTTTCGTATACAAATCCGTGGCCGCAGCCGGAGCTGTAATAAGCGAGCAGCTCCGGCACGAGAATAGGCTTCTCCTGCAAAAAAGAATAACCCCACACCCAATCGATTTTTCTGCTCGGGTCGAATGGTTGAAATGGAAAATCGGGACGCGCATACTGTTCCTTCTCATGCACGCCTACCCGAACGGGATCAAGGGCAATCTCACTCAAATGCTCATAGCTGTCATGAACCGCTGTCCTCTTTCCTCTAGGTGATATACCGCAATAACGTTCTAAACCTTCTAGTATGGCTGTCATTTCACTGTCTGCAAATGAATTTGTACGGCCAGCGCAGCCTTCATCTCCCGAAAACATCGGTAAAATAATGCTCGAATCCGCAAACGGCGACATCAGGTCAATCATTTTTCCATTCAAAAACCCTGTGCGATTGTCCAGATAATCATTGGCTAATACAGCTTTCAGCTCACTCATCGAACGAGTTCGATAGCTATTTTCGCTAATTTTGGGGCTTGGATGCAACTTAATTCGCGAACCTATAGCCGAATCATCAGGTATTTCTCCACAAATCGTACAAAGCGGATCAGGCAAATAAAAATGAACCGAACTGTTGAGCGTTTGCAAATGTACCAGCTTTACACGATTTGCGAGATGAGCCTTGTTGTTAAGGAGGAAATGTTCAGCTTCAACAGCAATATGATGAGCCACATGCAGAAGCCCGCTTCGAGAAGACCAAATATCCGGATAAACTTCACCGTGCATAAAAAGATGCTGCAGCTCCCACATTTCTTTTCGATCATTTCCAGCCATCAAACGCCGCAGATCAGCGCACTGCGAGCAGCCTGCTGTCCCGGGAATGACAAGCGGACCAATTACGCCCTCACCAAAGGATACAAAGCCGCGCAGCCATGGTGTCCCCGATTGCTTAAACATTTCCTCTGCCATCAGATGAGAAGCTGAATCATAGCCATCGCTCAGTACGAGCGCAAGCTCTGCAGTTTCTGGAACACCAAACGACAGATCGCTCACTCGTTCAACCTCACAAAATTCAGATAATAGATCGGTTACGTAATCTGCGAGCAGCCCTTCGCCCACAATTGCCATTTTAGCGCTCACTCTTCTGTCTCCTCTCGGAGCGAGATGCCGAATACTCCCGCTAGCTCCTCATTGAAAAAAGCTTCCGAAGTTAAGTTATACACAAGAAGACGCTTTTGGTTATTTTGTAGATGCATCAATGCATTCTTCAGTACCTCTCGATGCTCAAATGGATCACACTCGGTTATGGAGAGGTTCACCACTTCGTCTTCCTTCACATTTACAGAAGCCAATTGATTTATTTTCCCTTTAAAGAGAGAATCTTTGTTCTGAATGTCCAGCAATGCGCCCAATAAAACTCTGCGAAGTGCCCTCGTTTCATTTAAATCAACTGCGTGATACCAGCAATCGCTAGTTCTCAGCCATACAACTGGAAAACCAATTAAAGTCTCACTGATGCCAAAGGAAGGGGATCCTTGCATCGTGGTTAGCGCTTTTATATAGTAACGACATCGTTCATCCTCAACATGACTAAGCTTTATCGATGTGATAGAAGGAGGTTCTGCTTTGTATTGCCTTATCCATTCTTCGGATAAATACTTTTGCAAAGCGCGGCAGACGCCTTCCTCGATCGTCACCCCTGCTCCTACGCCCATAAACACAGGCTCTAATGCAGAGCCAATTTCAGGAGTCTGGTTGATGAATATATTGGCCATACGAGACACATAGGCTTCAATTCCAGCAAGCCCCGCTTCTCTGCGTGCCTCCTCATGTCTAATACCGTTGCATACAATTTCCGAGAGCAGCAGCGCTGGGCCTTCTGTTAGAGGATCAACTGACTGAACCCGGCATTGCGACAACGGCAGCTGACGAAGCTCTCCTTCCTCCCAAATATGAAAGATGCCCGTCTCCATGGATGTTAATTGACTGAAAAAAGGGAGTAATCCGCTTGAATCACGTTTTCCCGTGCTCTCTTCCGAAAGAAGCTCATAATCTTCAATCTTCTTCGCCTTTTGTTTTTCATTGGCTAACGGATGGGGAAGAAACGGATGCCACTTGCCTTCCAGCGTCTCTAGGTTCAGCAGAAAAAGTTTGTTATTTTGTAATTTCGTTACACCTGCAGCTGTTTTTAGCCATTCAAAAACGATCACGTTAGCGAGCAGCGATTCCGCAACAGATGAACCAGCATAATCATTTGTTTCCTTATAGATAGAAGCATAATGGACTCTGCGCCTTGCTGATTCCCAGTCACCCTCCGAATTTGAATAGGCGAGCGGAGCCGCTAGACCTGCCTGCCCTAGAATTATAGCCGGCAGCAGCACTTTATTATTTTGTAGACATACTTGGTTAAGAGATTGAAGCTCAGCTCCCCCTTCTGGATCTGACACATAAAATATTGCATCGTATGGCTGTATTACTAACGACCATTCCACTCCCCCATCCCTCGGCAAGCTGATCTCTTCCACCTTGACCTCTGAATCGAATGGTCTGTAATGGTGCACCAACTCCGTAATTCGTCTAGGTCCCGTCGTTTCCGAGTTCATATTGATGAAGTGAAATTGAGGAAGGCCGGATTCAAGTAATGATTTCACTACTGACACCAAAAAATTCCCGTCCCCGACAACAAGCACGCTGGACTTTCGAAACAGCTCAAAACGGTATGCCCCAGACCCATCAAAGCTGTCCAAAAATTCAATCTGAGCCTCATATTGCTTAACAATATGGCTCGGAAGCTGATGCGGCCTATCTTGACTCACATCTTGGACATAACCATTCGCATACAACACTTTTGCAATCTCATAAACATGATCACGGTATTGATCTGTCAATCCATCCGTTATTTCATGCATCGAATGCTCGCCATTAAACACCGGAATTAATTTCTCTATCCATTGATCAATCGTATTGCCTTCCATCCGAAATGAACCAATATTGTTGCGGAAATAGACACTTCCGTCCGAGCTCGGGAGAAAAAAAGTATCTCCTCTCACTTTAAGGCGCATAGAAGGATCCAAAATTCATTCCTCCTTATTTTGAAATCTGGCTTTTCGTAACAAGAGTTCCTCTATAAAGATATGTATGGCTATTTGTCCGTCATACCTGCACTCGCATAGAAAGACACCCCAGCATCCCGAAAAGAGTTTGCAGGGGTGTCTTGAACCTTCTATTTACATCTGAATATTTAGTTGACTAACGGCAACGGGCACAACCAGCACAGCGGGCACAGCCGCCTCCGCAGCGAGCACAGCCACCGCATCTTGCACAACCTCCGCAGCCGCCGCACCCGCCACAGCCGCCGCATGAACAAAACCCGATACAAAAACCAATACAAAAGCCGATACACAAACGAGCATTATTTGGATCCATTTGACCTTGACCAGCATTCGGCGTCATTCCACTCGATTTAAATGCATCCATGTTCAAATTTTGAAGATCGTTCTTAAATTCATTCATCTTAGTAGCCTCCGTTATATGTTCATGTGATTATCATCGGCACTCACAAAATAGGAAATGAAAATGAGAACAACCCAAACTGGTCATATGCCGATAATCGTTCATGACATATACGTATGAAAAAAGCTCCGCTAGTGTTACTAATCCATTTACCTAGTCGCCCATTATGCAAACGGAACAACTAAAAAAAGAGGCTGTCTACAAGGTCAATGACCTTGTGACAGCCTCTCTGCTATCTCGAATCGTTATGCTTCTTCTGCAGTGCGTGGTTTGCGTTTACGGTTCAAGAACTCATAAACGATAGGTACGATAATGAGCGTGAGCAGTGTTGAACTCGTCAAGCCGCCAATTACGGTAACCGCCATACCTTTAGAAATCAAACCGCCTGATTCGAATCCAAATGCAAGCGGAAGCAATGCACCAACGGTTGCAATCGCCGTCATTAGAATCGGACGAAGACGTGTACCCGCTGCTTCAATAAGTGATTCGCGGACGGAAAGTCCTTCTCTCTCTTTTTGAATAACACGGTCAACAAGGACGATCGCATTCGTGACCACGATACCAATGAGCATCAGGGCACCGATCATTGCGGTAACGCTCAGTGTTTCTCCTGCAATTAACAGTGCTACTAGTGCACCGATAATCGTAAACGGAAGGGAGAACAGAATTGCGAATGGTGTAAGTCCTCCACCAAATGTAATGACAAGCACGAGATAAACGACAGCAATCGCTGCAAGCATTGCTAAGCCTAGCTGCATAAATGACTCATTGATCTGCTCCGTTACTCCGCCCATTTCGATATCGACGCCAGCAGGAAGATCAGTCTCATCAATCATTTTCTGCAATTCTGCCGAAACCTTGCCGACGTCAGATGAAGTTGCATCTGCTGAAATCTCAGCATACATACGACCATCACGTCTTGTTATCGTATTTGGCGATTCACCTTCTTCGATAGTCACGACATCTTTCAAAGCAACTTCAGTACCTAACTGAGTAGTCAATTTCACATTCTCTAGATCTGATTTATTCGTATAGGTTTTTGTATCAACCTTCACATAAACGTTAAATTCCTCGCCATCCACTTCTACTGTCGTCAGAACGGGACGCTCGCGAACCGGACTAAGTGCCATTGCAATCTGGCCTGCTGTTAATCCGTTTTGACTAAGCTTCTCTTGATTAGCTACAAGGCGATACTGCTCATACGTTTCTGATAAGCTGGAATCAATATTTTTCAAATCCTTATGATCTGCAAGCTTCTTCATAAGGTCATCCACGATAGGCTGAACCGTGTTCATATCCGGACCATACACAAGCATCGATATGCCCGATCCGCCAAGACCTCCGCCTCCGAAATCCTGCTGTTTCCATTCGCCTTTGCCGCCTAGCTCTTGCAGCATAGGTACAATTTTTTCTTTCTCAGCAGTAAAACCAGCATAATCCTCATCATAGCTAAGGTTAAATAACGCTTGTTTTGAAGCTCCAGGGCTAAATGGATTTTGGCTGCCGACTGCATATTGCACGACTGTAACACCTTCACGATCGAGCAATTTCTTTTCAGCTTCAAGAGCCATTTTCTCTACCTGTTCAAGTGTTTCTCCAGGTGCTGGATTATAGGAAACAATCATCATTTTCTGCTCGTCGCCAGCGATGAAGCTCGTTCCAATCACTGGGAGCAGGAACAAGCTTCCGATAAGTAGAAGTGTTGCTAAACCAAAAGTAACCAATTTATGATCAAGAGACCAGCGAAGTGCACCTTTGTACCATTCCGCTAAGCGGCCCGGCTTATCGTGATGCGCCTTGCCTGCTTTCATCCCTTTGCGGAACATCATATGCGCCAGCATTGGTACAACCGTAATGGCAACAAGCAATGATGCTAGTAGAGCAAATACAATCGTTAATGCAAACGGCAAGAACATTTCACCAATCATGCCCGAAACAAGTCCAAGAGGCAAGAATACGGCTATCGTTACGATTGTGGAAGCCAAAATCGGTACGAACATTTCCTTCGTCGCATCAAGAATTAATTCCTTGCCCTTCATCTTCTCTGTAGGGAGCGCCATTCGTCGATATACATTCTCGATAACGACAATCGAATCATCGATTACCCGCCCAATCGCGACGGTCATCGCACCAAGTGTCATAATGTTCAGTGTAATATCCATCCGACTCAAAATCAGAAGAGCGATCAGGATGGAAAGTGGAATCGAAACAACAGCAATAATCGTGGAACGAATATCGCGCAAGAAAATCATAATGATAATGACAGCGAACAATGCGCCGATTACCGCCTTGCTTAACATCGTGTGAACGGAATCCTCGATCGGCTTGCCTTGATCAAGTGTCGTTACAATAGACAAACCATCATTATTGCCTTCAAGCTCTTTTATTTCTGCTTTTACATTATTAACAACGTCAACCGTATTCGAATCAGCCGCTTTGACTACGTTAAAACCAATGGAGTCTTTGCCATTCGTACGAGAAATAGACTCTGCTTTGCCTACGATGCTTAAATCAGCAACATCGCTAAGCTTAACACCTGGCACGATGACTAAGTTTTTCAAATCACTCTCTGTCGTTATGTTTCCATCAACGACCAGCGCCTTCTCTGTCTCGCCAAATTCATAAATACCTAGCGGTACAGAAATAGCTGACGCTTGGATGATGCCTTTCACCATCTCTTCGGTTAAGCCGATTTGCTTTAGCTTATCCGTTTTGAAGGATAGTTCACCTTCCTTAACATTTTGTCCAGAAACTTGAATGCTCGCTACACCTTCAATACCTTGAAAGCGCGGCAACACATTTTCTTCTATTTCCTTCGTAAGCTGCTCCAAATTCATCTTTTCATTGGAGATACTCATCGCAAGGACAGGGAATGCATTCAAGCTGATCCGTGAAACGGATGGGGTTTGCGTTCCTGTTGGAAGCTTAATCTCGGAGAGGATATTTTTAACTTCCGCTTCCGCCTTTTCCATATCTGTCTCATAGGAGTACTCAATAACGACAGATGAAGCATTCTCATAGGATGTTGAGCTAATGACTTTAACACCTTTAAGATTGCGAGTCCGCTGCTCAATCGGCTTCGTAATTTTCTCCATTACCTCTTCAGGTGCAGCACCCGGCAATACAGTTGTGACGCTTACGATTGGAACCGTAATATCGGGCAACGTTTCCATTTTCATATTCATTCCTGAATAAAGTCCAGCAAATAACACAAGCAGCGTCAAAATCCATAAAGCAAATTTGTTATTAAGCGAAAATCGGATGATGCTCTTCAATCTCTCCCACTCCTCATCTTCTATCTATACTTTAAAACGGTAGCCCACTCCCCAAATTGTTTCTATATATTGAGGTTTGGATGGGTCATGCTCAATTTTCTCACGCAGCCTCCGAATATGAACCGTAACCGTAGCTGCGTCTCCATTCGAATCAAGCCCCCAAATACGTTCAAACAATTCTTCTTTCTCAAACACGCGATTAGGGTGTGAAGCTAAAAGCAGCAAAAGCTCATATTCCTTTGAAGTAAGCATCGCTTCCTGCTCATGAATCATGACTCTTCGTGAAGGCTTATCGATAAACAATCCGCGTATGCGAATATGCTCGCCTCGCTCCCCTTTGTCAGCTGTCAAACGCTCGTAACGAGCCAAATGAGCTTTCACGCGTGCTACCAGCTCACTTGGACTGAAGGGCTTGGTCATATAATCGTCAGCGCCAAGTCCTAATCCTCGTATTTTATCAATATCCTCTTTTTTCGCGGTTACCATCAGCACTGGAATATTGATCGTTTGTCTAATTTGACGACAAATTTCAAAGCCGTCGATTTTAGGAAGCATTACATCTAATATGATAAGATCAAACTTTCCTTCGAGCGCTTTCTCAAGTCCTATATCACCTCTCCCTTCAATTTGAACATTAAAACCGTAACTTTCCAAGTAATCTCGTTCCAGCTCGGCAATGGCTTTCTCATCTTCAATAATTAGTATGCTCTTCATGACCACCCACCGTTTTGACGGATACTGACTTAGGCAATTTTAGACAGAACAACGCACCTCCATGCTCTGCATTTTCCGCCCAGACCGTACCGCCGTGCCCTTCAATAATTTGTTTGACGATTGCAAGACCGAGACCACTTCCACCTGTCTCTAAATTGCGTGATTGCTCCGCGCGATAGAAACGATCGAAGATATAAGGCAAATCATCCTTCTCAATTCCGGGACCTGAATCCTCAATTTCAATCAGAGCGTGCTCCTCCAGTTCTGTTACTCGAACAACGATGTTATGTTTTTCGAGACCAGAAGATTGTCCCATATACTTGACACAATTGTTCAGTATATTAGTTAAAACACGGCTTAGCTTGTCAGGATCGGCTGCGATCATCAGCGGATCAGAGCCATGCTCGATGTATTGCAATCCTACCCCTGATTTTTCTAGATCAAACCGCTGCTCATCCAAGAAATATTCTAAGTAGCGTTTAATGTCCATCACTTTAAAATCAAAGGCAACCGTTTGAAGATCAAGCTTCGAGAATAGGAACAGCTCATCAATTAATTGATCCATATCTGTAGCTTTACGATAAATCGTCTCCATGTAGCGCTTCCGCTTTTCATCCGTGTTCGCGATACCGTCCATGATCCCTTCAACATACCCTTTAATCGCAGATATTGGCGTTTTCAAATCATGCGAGATATGAGACAGCAGCATTTTACGGTTTTCTTCATACTGAAGGCTTTGATCAATCGACTGCTTCAATCTTACCCTCATATCCTCAAACGCGATGCTAAGCTGTCCGATTTCACCTTTCGTCGTGGCCTCAACCTTGTGAGACAAATCGCCATCCTTAATTTGTAGAGCTGCGGCTTCTAGTTTCTTAATGGGACGAATGATGCTTCTTGATACAAAGTAAGTAAGCAGCAAGCTCGTTAATCCAATAAAAGCTAAACTGAAAGCTGTGCCGACCGGTCTCCAATAGATAGGAACCGTATCATTTCGACGGAATAGGACAGCACGACCCTCTCCCCCATCAGGATAAATAAAATCGACGGTACTCGTTTCGAATCGAAATGAATTAAATGCAACCTTCGAAGGCGGCTCGTCCAATAATTGCTGCCAATCAGCATGAACAGCTGACTGCTCCAAGAAAGGCGCTACAGAAGTAATCTTTCCATCCCTGGAAATAAGTAGTCCTGCCCATAGCTTACCTAATCGCTCTTGAATTTCGGCTACGTATTCCTTCTTCTCGAGCTCACCGGAATCATTGCGGAGCACATAGGATAATTCGCCATACACCAAGGCTTGAAGATAAGGCTCTCTGTTTTCATTTTCATAATAATGACGAACATCCTCAACTCCGCGAGCATAAAAAATAAATATCATAAAAGCACTCATTAATATGATCGGTACAAAAATCATCGCCAAGTATGACATATACAGCTTTACTCGAATGGACAATCCTGTTCACGCCTCGCTGCTGCTTTTTTGTTAAGTGTGTTTCTCTCGTTGTTTCTATGGTTAATCATAACGGCTATTTCTAAACGAATTTGTAACCATTTCTTACAAAAGTATTACGTTTGATGGTTTTGTTTATTTAATTAATGACGTTTTTATTTAATGCTATAAAATAATTATTCGCTCAGTGTACCGAACTTAGGCAGCGGCCATATACGGAATACGGCTTTGCCTTCGATGCTGGATCTAGCAATTGGACCAAGCTCACGGCTATCCATACTATGCTCACGATTGTCACCCATAACAAACAGCTGTCCTTCTTTAACTGTAAAAGGCACTGAAACACTGCCAGCTACTGTCTGACCCTTAACATATTGCTCTTCGATTTTTTCGCCATTCAAATATACTTCCCCGTTTTGTATATCAACCACGTCTCCAGGCAAGCCCACGACACGTTTTATTAAACGCAAATCGCTCTCGGGTCCGCTAATAATAACGATGTCGCCGTGACGAGGTTCATGAAGCCGGTAAGACCATTTGTCTTCGATTAATCGTTGTCCAGCGACCAGCGTATTTTGCATAGATACATTATGTACTTCCGATTGAGCATAAACATAGTTTTGGAACAACAGCGCTACAACAACGGCAATACCAAGTGAAACGACCCATTCTCTTACTTCTTTCATCCAGCTTTTTGTTTTGCGTTTTTCTGTTTGCATGAACATTCTCCTCATCAGTTAGTGTTTTTTTTTCTTGTAAAAATAATAATAATTGTCTACCTAATACGTTCTTTGCTGTAGAAAGTTTTCATTATAGCGCCCAAAATAGGAAGTGACAACCGAACCAGACTTGCGATAAAGTGAAAGCGAAGGGGGCTTCCACAACGATGAATCAAATCTCTGGAGCACAAAGATTGCTTTTTACTACTATAACCATTTTATATTGGACTTCCATGTATGTATATGTCCCTACGCTTTCACCTTACCTTAGTGATCGGGGATTGTCCTTGCCTTTTATCGGCATCGTGCTTGGAAGCTATGGTTTTGTTCAAATGTTCGTAAGATTTCCGCTCGGCATTTTGTCAGATCGTTTCGGAAAGCGCAAGCCTTTCATCCTATTAGGGATGCTAACCGCTGCGATAAGCTGTTTGCTGTTCCTCATCCCTGATTCATGGGTATGGCCGCTTGCTGGCAGATTGATGGCAGGCGTTTGCGCATCTACTTGGGTCGCGTTCACCGTGCTTTATGCCAGCTATTTTGGAGCCGGGCAGACAGGTCGTGCAATGGGCAATATTAGCGTGATGACGGTATCCGGACAAATGATCGGTATGCTCTTTAGCGGATGGTTAACGGATGGTTTTAGCTCAAGTGCTCCATTTATTGTAGGCGCTGTCATTGCTGTCCTTGGTCTAGTGCTCGCTTTCATGCTGAAAGAGCCTCGCTCGGAGCTGAAGGAACAGCCAGGAATGTCGTTTGCCATGATCAAGAATGTGGTAAAAACTAAAACATTGCTGCAGGTTTCTTTGTTGTCCATCCTTGCTCATGGCATTCTTTTTATAACAATGTTCGGATTTACACCGCTCAAAGCTCAAGAAATGGGTGCAGACGGCCTGAAGCTCACCTTGCTCGTATTTTCTTTTATGCTCCCCCATGCTTTTGCCTCACTCGTTACTGCGAGGTGGTTTACGCCTAAATTCGGCTATTGGGGTACGATTGGCGCTGGCTTTATATTGAGTACTATTTGCACAGGAGCTATGGTGTTTGCGGATTCTTTTGGTGTACTTGTCGCAACGCAAGCGATTAATGGTTTTGCGCAAGGCTTACATATGCCGCTTCTGCTGGGACTAGCGATTCGAGATGTCGAGCTTCCTGGCCGTGCAACAGCAATGGGCTTATATCAAGCGCTATATGCCATTGGAATGTTCTCTGGACCATTCCTTGCTGGTTGGCTCAATGAAAGCTGGGGATTGAACGGAGGTTTCCTATTTGGCTCACTGCTTGGAGCTTTCGCATTTGCACTGGTAATCAAGTGGGCGATGTCAGATCGCAAAGCTAAGTTTGCCGCGCGCACGAATCATGCAGAGGAGGTAAGCGGATGATTAAGCCGCAGCTCGTGCTCGATATTGGAGGCGTGTTGGCGACAAATCTGTCGCCGCTCTTCTGGCAGCTGCTAGCTGCGGAAGCGATCGTTTCTGAAGAACAACTTTACTCCGAATATAAGCAGCAAATTAGCGAGCGGCTATGGACAGGCCAAATAACAGAGAAACAATTTTGGAGCTGGATTGCAGAGTATACGCCAAACTTAACTAGTGCGCTAGCCAGAAGTTTTATCGATAGATGCCTACTGCCGCTTCCTGCCATTTCAGAAATCGGCAATTGGAATGCTGTTGCTGATATTCATGTGTTAAGCAATCATTTACCTGCATGGGTTGAACCCATCATTACACATATCAAGCCTTATTTGAAAAGTATCACAATCTCAAGTGAAGCAGCACTCCAAAAACCTCATCCAGCTATTTTTGACAAAGTAAATGAACAGCTGCCGCCTGACAGCTTTGTTTTATTTGTTGATGATCATCCTAAAAACACAAAGCAAGCAGCGCTGCACGGATGGCATACGCTGCTTGCTGATGAAGATGGACGTTGGGTTTTGCAGGTTCTCCCTCTTTTAAAACAATACAGCAAAAAGAAATAGCAATGAGCCTGCTGCTGCTGCAATACTCATTAGACGAGCATCTGCTCGTCCGAAGCGAAGCCGAAAGCTATAGGTCGGCTTTCGCTTCGCATAACCAAAGCCGCGTGCTTCAAGCGCATCCGCCATTTGCTCCGCAAGACGCAATATTGAACGTACGTAGGGAATCAGAATCGGTAGAAGCCTTTTCATCGGTACCGTCTTAAGAGGCGTAACTGCCTTTCCTCTCGCATGAGCCAGCTTCGCAAACCGCTCCCACTCTCCTGTTAGTAAAGGAATAAACCGAAAAATAAGAGTGACGATGATTGCAAAGGAATGAATGGGCACCTTCAGCCTGTCTAGGAAACCGAAGGTTTGCTCAAGCGAGCGCTGAAGTCGTAGAGGCGTCATCAGCTTTAGCATAGGCAGGCCTAAAAGCATAATCAACAGAAGCTTGCCTAATCGAATAACTATTGGCCAAACCTTGTCCAAATCAAAGGAAAGCGGACGAATGCCAATTCCTGCTATTACGCAAAAAATAATAATCATAATGGCATACGCGCGAATGACTCGTCTCCAAGGCCAAATGAGTGTACGAAACGGAATTAAAAGCAATAGCGTTGAAACAGCTGCGACCGTTAGCTCCAATGCTGTTTTTTGCGCAAAAATGCTCGCAGATAGAAATAAATAAACGAGTACAAGCGCACGAGGATCAAAATAATTTGAACGAAGCAGAACCGATGGTTTGGTAGCTCCTAATTGAGAAAACTCTGTTTTCGTTTTTTCAGCGAGCTTACCTTTTGATTCTTCTTTTGGTTCTTCTTTTAAAAACGTGTTTGGCTTGTTGTGCTCAGTATCTAAGCTGCATGCTATACCATTTGCTACAACAACGGCTGCTTCTTCTGATTTCTGGACGGCTCGACTCGCGAGTGCAATGGAAATCGCCGCAGCAAGCTCTTGCGGCGACGGCCAAGGCGCCTCATCCGCGTCTGCGCGCTGGATGAACTGCTCCAGCGGCATAGCCGCTTCCTCGCGCAGCGCGTCCAGCGCGCGAAGCGCCTGCGGCGCAGAGGCGGCATGCGCGATCGCCGCCGCCTTAGCCGCTGCGCGGACCGTGCCGCCGTCAACGACGGCGACCGCGTCCGCCAGCGGCAGCAGCGCATCGAGGTCGTGCGTTGCCACGACCGCTCCGCGCCCCGCCGCCCTGTGCGCTTCCAGCACCGCGCACAAGCGGCGAATACCGCCGGCGTCTAACCCCGCCGTCGGCTCATCCAGCAGCAGCCAATCCGGCTCACACGCCAATAAGCAGGCGAGTGACAGCCGTCGCTGCTGACCGCCGCTGAGCGTCCATGGATCACGCTCCAACAGCTCCACTGGCAGCCCTGCTCTCGCAAGAGCTTCCGTGATTCTCTCCTCGATTATGGATGAATCGAGCTTATAGGGCTTAAGAGAATAAACCATTTCTTCTCGTACAGATGACGCAAACCACTGTGACTCCGCATTTTGCATCGATATGCCAAGCTTAAGCACCACTTCAGGATTTAGACGGCTGCGGCGGCCATTCTCCATCCATAACTGATCGGTGCCAAGCTCAATATTTCCGCTTTGAATCGATCGTATGCCCGCCAATGTCTCAAGCAGCGTTGACTTTCCAGCACCATTTCGCCCGATTAAAAGTGTGATTTCACCTGCTTTAAAGGACGTATGTACTTCTTTTAGCAGCTGTTTTTTATTGTCATTCTCCGCGTGCACGCTAATGCCGTTTAACTGCCAGTCATCGCCCATATTGCTTCACCGCCTCTGCCAGCATAGTTGCTGTGAACGGAAAAGGCGAAAGCTTCACACCCTGCTCCTCTAACTCCCATGCCACCTGAGCACAATAAGAAGCCTCTAAACCAAGCTGCTCACAAAAACTATCCCTTGCTCCCGCAGCCGATCTAGCAAACCAGGCTTCTACCCCGCCATCGTACATAATCGTACCGGCATTCATCGCAACGATTCGATCTCCCGCCTGCAGCTCCTCCAGCTTCTGCGTAATCCAAATGACCGTAATTCCGGCTTGCTGCAAACTTCTCGTTTGCTCCAGCACTGAGATTGCTGCTTCAGGGTCCAGCATCGCTGTTACCTCATCAAGCACAAGCATGGGCGCTTTTAATGCCAAACACCCAGCAATCGCAACGAGCTGCTTCTGCCCTCCGGATAAGGTTTCAATCGGTTGATGCATTCGCTCACCCATGCCTACTCTTTGCAGCGCGTGCTCGGCTTCAGATCGAATACTGGCCGCTTCCTGCTCATTCTGCTCCAGCATGACAATAATATCCTCGAGCGGCGTTGCCCCGATCATCGCTGCCTCAGGCTGCTGCATAACAATTGGAATCGGCTTCCCCTTTGCAGCAGTCTGAATGTTCCTTAAAACTTGACCGCTGACGCCTGCTACCCGAAAACCAGCAGCTACTTTCGCAACTGTGCTTTTCCCGCTTCCATTGCAGCCAAGCAGAGTAATCCATTCTCCCTCTTTTATAACAAGCGAAATATCTTTTATTATTGGTTTCCGTTTTTGTCCTTCACCTATTGCCGGAGGCGTAACGATAACCTGCTTCAATTGTACCTGATTGCTCTGATTCAAAAAATTTCACCCAACCTCTTCCCGAAAACGATAGGCTATGCTACAATTCGATTTGTTAACCTATTTTAAATATAAATGGTTAACAATATTATCGCAAGTACATAAAGGAGACTAACATCATTATGCAAACCAGCAACATTCGCTCACTCGTCTTTATTTCTTTGTTCGCAGCTTTGTTTATCGTCATGAGCTCTTTGACAATAAAGTTCGGCGGCTCATTTGTCCCGATTACTCTTCAAACCTTGGCTGTTGGATTAGCCGGTCTCTTTCTGACGCCGCGCAACGCTTTCCTCAGCATATTTATCGTCATTTTGCTTGCTGCTATCGGCCTGCCCCTATTTAGTGGGCAAGGCGGTATTCCTCATCTAACAGGACCTACTGGCGGCTTTATATTCGCCTTCCCATTCTGTTCACTATTGGTTAGCCTAGCGATTGGCGGATTTCTACGCAGCAAAATGTCCAAGGGAAATAAAGCCTTAGCTTTTATTGTTTTTTTCATCATTTTCGAGCTATTCAGCTCCATCACCTCATACATTCTAGGCATTCCATGGCTTATGAATGCTCTGGACCTTTCGTTCCAGAAAGCGATGACCGTCGGATTCTATCCGTTCATTGTCGGTGATGCACTTAAATCATTGGTAGGCGCTATTTTAGCAACCTCTTTAACACCTTACATTGTCCACATACGCTCATCAACCGTAAGAAACAGCGAAGAGAAAACAACTTTTAACGTTTAAAACCGCTGTTATATGAAAGCAAAAAACCGCTTTATCCGATTATGCATCTTGAATCGGAATATAGCGGTTTTTGTTTTAGACATCTACTTTGAAATGCCTCGCGAGTTACTTTCCTAAAGTTCTTAAAATGTTCCCACGATATTCAGTATCCTTTTCTTTCAATTCAAAAACCTTATTCTGAACCGATATATTCATATATATTTCGCAATACAAATCAAGTTCATTATTATCATCGAAAAAGACCTTAAACTTAATATCTTCATTTGCAATATTTCTAGGGTCACCCTCTAGTGCAAAACATGTAAATGAGATTTCATCATCACACTTTAATTCTCCCTCATAGCCATAGAGCTCCAACAAAGCCGTAATGAACGCATCTGATTCTTTACCAATTGATTTAAGAGTTATTCCCTCAAAATAAAATGCCTCTTGATTGATTTCTCCCTGATTCCATCCAGGAATCATATCCTTGTTTATTAGCACTTCAAAGCCAACAATTTCATTTCTATATTGACCATGAACAAGAAAATAATTTCGATGATTTATCAGATGGCTTTCAATGATATCGAATTCTAAATCTTGAAAATCTTCTTCAGTGTTTTGGTTTATTTGTCTATATTTCATTTGGATTAATCCCTTCCGCCAGTTCTGTTAATTTGGAAAAAGTTGCATTTCATATGTAAAAATGAAAGCCGCATGTCTGCATCCCAAAAAAGGAGCTGCAATACATACGGCTTATAACGCTAGTCTAGCTTATTTTAGTCGCTGCACTCTTCAGGAGCTGGCTCTGACGCATCCTCAACGTTGATTTTCTCAGACACGGTATCACGGATGATCGAAATAACGAGCTGAAGCAAATAATTGATGTCGCTTTGACTTTGTTGGAACTCGGACACGATAGGAATGCCATCAAGCTCGTCCTGCAACTCTTCCATTTCGCCTTCGATCTTTTTAACCATGTCTGCATTTTTGAAAGTGGTTTCGAAAGCAACAACTTCCTTTTGTTTTTTCTTAATTTTTGTAATCAACTGCTGCACACGCTCATTGCCGTTAATTTGCAGCTCTGCACGGCGGTAGTGCTGTACTTCCTCTGAAGTAAAGATGAGATTTGCTAATTCTTTCGCTTTTTTCGAAATATCCTCTCGAACGATGAGATCGCGAGTATGGAAACTCGGAATTCCACAGCCTTCGCCATGCTCATGATCATGGTCACATTGCGCTGCTTGATTATCTGCTGTATGCTGCTCTGCCATTTGTCATCTCTCCTGTTTTACCGTTAGCTAACGGCTTCTTGTGCATCCTGTTCTATACTTTCGGCTTTGATATACCAAGTTTGTGCCTCGGTAACCTTAGCCATAATAAACTGGCCAACCCATTCCTTTGGACCTTCCAAATGCACTAATTTATTCGTACGCGTCCGTCCGGAAAGGACGTTAGCGTTGTTTTTGCTTTCGCCTTCAATGAGAACCTCGACAATTTCACCGCGAAGCTGCTCATTCTTTTCTCTCGCATTTGCAGCAAGCTGTGCATTGAGACGCTGTAAACGAGCTTTTTTCACCTCTAGCGGAACATTATCTTCCATACTAGCGGCAGGTGTACCCTCACGCGGAGAGTAAAGGAAAGTATAAGCCGAATCAAAGCCAACTTCTTTCACCAGCGTCATCGTATCCTCGAACTGCTCGTCTGTTTCACCAGGGAAACCAACGATTATATCTGAAGTGAGCATCGCACCAGGTATTGCTTTTTTAATTTTAGCAACCAGCTCTAGATACATTTCGCGAGAATACTTGCGGCTCATTCGTTTCAATAATTCGGTGCTGCCGGACTGTACAGGCAAATGAATATGCTCAACCAAATTGCCGCCTGTTCCAAGCACCTCAATCAAATGATCGTCAAAATCACGCGGATGGCTCGTCATAAAGCGAATACGCGGAATGTCAATTTTGGACATATCATGCATCAGATCGCCAAAGCGATAGTTGATGTCCTCAAAATCCTTGCCGTAAGCATTAACATTTTGCCCAAGCAATGTAATTTCTTTAAATCCTCGTCTAGCTAAGTCGCGCACTTCAGCAATAACATCTTCTGGACGTCTGCTGCGCTCTTTCCCGCGTGTATATGGCACGATGCAATACGTACAAAACTTATCGCATCCGTACATAATATTAACCCAAGCACGCATTCCTTCGCGTTTCTTAGGCATATTTTCGATAATATCGCCTTCCTTGGACCATACCTCAACGACCAATTCCTTACTGAAATAAGCATTTTGCAGCAAGTATGGAAGTCTATGAATGTTATGCGTACCAAAGATCATATCTACAAAAGAATGCTTTTGCAAAATACGTCCAACAACCGATTCTTCCTGTGACATACAGCCGCAAACACCTAACAGCAAATCCGGTTTCTCCGTCTTCAGCGCTTTCAAATGGCCAAGCTCGCCAAACACTTTATCTTCAGCATTCTCACGGATGGCACATGTATTAAGTAAGATCACATCTGCAAGATTTCGATCCTCAGTAGCTGTATAACCCATTTCTTCGAACATGCCCTTCATGACTTCAGTGTCATGCTCGTTCATTTGGCAGCCATACGTTTGGATTAAATAAAACTTGCCTATACCCATCGATCGAAGCTCAGCAGGGATCGCAAAGTCATAATGCACCTCGATATCCTCTTTGCCCCGCTTCTTCTCATCCTTGTGATTGGGAGCAGAGTTGATTTGTATATTCCGACCTTTAATTCGAACGGTAGTCATGCCATCTTCTTCTCGTAAAATCTTTGCATCCGAAAAATCGAAATACTTGGAGTAGTCCTTAACACCCGTGCCAGATTTTAAGTCTGGTGTGCTTTTGGTCTCCTTCGTCATGGGGATTCACTTCCTTTATCTGCAATTTCCATAATCAATTATATTTATTCATTTGAACATATCAATTAGAAATTATATCATAACGCCCCCGCCTAATCCATCACAAGCAAATCAAAAAAAGCTTATAGAAATGGTTTCATTCTTTTACTATCATTTTTATTGCTATGTATAGTCAAATGGCAGTCATACAAATGGACATTGATTAATGTTTTAGAACCCACATTGCAATGTCATAATTTACATGCTAAAGTTAATATATAGATTATTGATTAGAGTAACCTTATTCAAACGAAAAAGGAGTAGTTTTATGGCTGGAAAAAAGATCAAAATTGCTGTGCCCGACAAAGAAGGACAGGTTTCCATCATGTTTTCCCGTGGAGGACCTCGTGTTGGAGCCGGAAGAAAGGGAATTGGGGAGACTAAAAAAATATCGTTAACGCTCACCAATGAGATCTGGAGCGAGCTTGAAAATCGGTGCAAAACATCTGGTCTCTCCCGATCTGAAGTAATTCGCGGAATAATAGAGTCATCATTAAATACACACGACAAATTATTGTAAAGACGGGTGACAATCATGCTTGTTGAAGTGAGACAGCAATCGTTGCATATTGGACTTCAGCATATTGCTGCTGGTTTGGCATTAAGAGCAGTTTCCCCTATTCTTTCAGGCATTAAAATTCAAGCCGGAGCCCATGGTCTTTCTCTCACAGCCTGCAATGCATCTATGGCTCTTCAATATATTATCCCTTGTCATTGTGACCAGCTTAAAATTGATAAAGAAGGAAGTACAGTTATCCCCGCTCGTCTTTTGCTCGATATTGTCCGTAGTTTTTCAACTGAAAGCAAAGTAAAACTCGCAGAGTTAAAACATAATTTTATACATATTGAATCAGATTATTCTATATACAGTCTGGCTACAATGGATGTTTCACAATTTCCAGATATGCGCAGCTTGGAGAATAAAGCTAAATTTCAAATCGATAATATAGCGTTTAAAAAGATTGTGAAGCAAGTTTCGTTTGCAGCTTCCACTTCTGAATCGAAACCGATATTGACAGGAATTTCTTGTCAAACCATTAATGGAAAGCTGAGGCTTTCTGCTACCGATGGCGTTCGACTTGCTACAAGCACCTCAAATCTAAGTGAAAACAGCTCAGATTCAGTTCCGTTTGTTATTCCAGCAAAACATTTGTCCGATTATTCCAAAATGTTGTCAGATGGATCTAGCAAAACACAAATTACGATTTCAGACCATGTCATTTCCTTCAACACATTAAATTTCAGTATGCAATCGCTGCTTATTCAAGGAACATTTCCTGTAGTTGAAAGATTGGTGCCACAAACCTTTTCAACCGAAATAACGATGAACACTGCTCCTTTTCTTCGGGCCGTCCAACGCGTCAGCTTGCTCGTTAGTGATACACATGCCATCGGGATGCGCATTTCATCTTGTGAAGTCGAATTATTTGCAGCAGCAGCTGAGATAGGCGATGTCTCGGAAAAGTTCGCCATTAACCCTATTTTTGGTGAGCCGCTTGTTGTTTTTTTCAATGGAAAATATATGAGAGATATTTTGCAAGCGATTGACAGCACACAAGTGTTGTTGCGATTTACAGGAAAAAATAAACCGATCTTAGTTAGGCCGACCAACAACGAAGATACACTATACATTATTTCTCCAGTACTGACTGCGCATCAGCTATAATTTCAAGACAAATAAAAGAGAGGACAGCATATACGCTGTCCTCTCTTTTACATTACTAATTAATTAACGAAATAAAGGATCAATAAATGTCTTGCAAAACCGATCCTGTATTTCTTCACAAGTGTAGCCCATCACGTACCGCAATTGCCTAAACGTATGCGGGGATTGAATGGATATAAAGGAATGTGCAGCATAACAAGGATCAACAGGCTTAATTTGCTCTTTCTCCATTGCTTCCTCAAGCAAGCCGCGCAGGACACTATGCAAATATAGATAAGGCGGTGATTGGAAAAAATCACCTTTAGGATGTTCAAGTTCGATTTTATTAAAAGATTGCATCACGCCAAGCCATTTCGATTCCTTATCGATAAACGCTATAATTTTGCACATTACTCCGCTCAATCGCTCATGTACGGACAGCATAGCCCCTTCTGTCAAATACGCGTCGATCTCATTGATGAAAATTTCAAAATTCTCTTTCATCATATCCATACACAAATCACCTTTGTTTGAATACCTCCGGTACAAGGTGCCTTGTCCAATACCGACTGATTTGGCGATTTGATGCATACTGACCGATTCTACCCCATGCTCCGTAAACAAGTGATTAGCCGTACGCAAAATCGCTTTGCTGAGCGCTTGTTTCGTTCTGCTGTTTTCTGGTGCAGTCATCGTTCCTATCTCCTTTTTCCGCGTTTACAAATCTTACGATTGACAATTGCCCCATTCGTCTTTATTATTCAGTAATGCGGACAATTGTCCGCTCATAGAAGCGGTCACCTTTTATTGTAGCCTGCTGGTATGCAGAGGTCAACAATAGTTGGATAGACCCTCATATTTGGATAGGAGGAAATAAAATGGCTTCAGCTTCAAAAAAAGCAGCACCTGCTGGTGATCCGATGTCCATGCGCAATATTATTGCACCGCTGATTGCCATTATCGTCGGTATGTTCATGGTTATTTTGGACGGCACCGCAATGAATGTCGCTATGCCAGGCTTAATGGCCGACTTCAAAAGCTCGATGTCGCTTGTTCAGTGGACCATTACGGGTTATGCACTTGCACAGGCTGCTGTTATTCCGCTTGCGGGATGGATGTCAGATCGTTTTGGCGCCAAACAAGTCTTTTTGTTCTCAATCATTATGTTTACGATTGGTTCCGGTCTTTGTGCATTAGCAACAACCGCTGAACAGCTTATCGTATTCCGTATCATTCAAGGTCTTGGCGGCGGTATGGTTGCTCCAATCGCAATGGCCTTTACCTTTAGACTCAGCCCTCCTGGCAAACAAGGAGCAGTTATGGGTATGATCGGTATTCCAATGCTGTTAGCTCCCGCTCTTGGACCTGTAGTAGCAGGCTGGCTCGTTGATTATGTATCTTGGCATTGGATATTTATTATCAATCTACCGATTGGTGTCATTGCCGTTATCGTAGGGCTTCGCACCTTGCCAAAAATTGAACGCAAACATGTTCCTTCCCTAGACTTTTTAGGTATGATTTTTGCCCCACTTGCTTTTGCCAGTCTTGCTTATGGCGTAAGCTCTGCTGGCGGCGGTGAAGGCGGCGCAGGCAGCGGCTGGACCTCGCCTGAAGCTTTGATCGGTATGATCGTAGGCGGTATTTCGCTTATCCTCTTCATCATCATAGAACTGAAGCGCAAGGAGCCTTTGCTTGAGCTTCGCGTCTTTAAATCAAGCAATTTCACACGCGGCATTATTTTGCAGTGGATTGTTCAAATCGCATTATTCGGAACATTATTCTTAATTCCGATTTTCTTGCAAATCGCCAAAGGTTACTCCGCATTTGATACTGGACTTATTTTGCTTCCACAAGCTTTAGCGGCAGGTATTTTCATGCCGATCGGCGGCAAGCTATTTGACCGTTTCGGTGCTCGTCCAATCGTCATTGCCGGTTTATCCATTGTTACGATTGCAGGCTTCATCCTTAGCCAGCTTTCAACGGACACGACTCTTCTCACTCTTATGATTCCGATTGCTCTTCTCGGTGCAGGTATGGGCTTGTCGATGATGCCGCTTAACACACATATTATGCAATCCGCTCCTAAGGAGCTCGTTAGCCGCGTAACCTCGCTGACCGCAGCTGCGCAGCAGGTTATGACTTCCTTTGCAATCGCTGGCTTGTCGACGATTCTCGCTAGCAGAGTAGAGCATTACAGTGTAACTAACCCAGGACCAAATGTAGTATACTCCTCTTACGGGGATACGTTCTTCATCTTGGCATCCATTTCAATCGTTGGCGCCCTCACAGCCTTCCTGCTTCGCAGACCGAAGCAAGAAGATGGCACCAATGCTGAGAATAAACCTGAAGTATCCATGATGATGGGACATTAATTCCATCTTTCCAAACAAAAAAAACAGCTTCCTCATCGTCTCTGACGACAGGGAAGCTGTTTTTTTATTGACTAATCTATGATTTCAGCCATATCTCCGTTTTTCACGCCTGCTGCATTTGCTTCATCTGTATCGATATGCATATCAAGTGCGAATTGATCAGATACACGTGCAACAACATTTTCGAATACGACACCGCGCTCGCCAGCGAAACGAACCCGCAGCGACTGCTTGTCCGCAATACCAAACCGCTCAGCATCGCTTGTGTGGAAATGAATATGACGAGCCGCTACAATGACGCCCTCTTCGATTGTAACCTCTCCAGCAGGTCCTTGAAGCTTAATGCCTGCAGAGCCTTTTGTATTACCTGATTCCCGAACTGGCGGGTTAACGCCTAACGCAAATGCGTCCGTACGCGATACTTCGAGCTGCGTCTCTTTCCGTGCAGGTCCGAGAATTCTCACTTTTCCAAATGTTCCTTTTGGACCCACAACCGCAACCGTTTCATTAGCAGCGTATTGTCCTGGCTGAGACAATGGCTTCATTTCAGTTAACGCATAACCTGCCCCAAACAATATTTCAACATGCTCCTGTGATAAATGAATATGTCTTGCAGATACTCCGATTGGTACTCCTCTATGTATCATGTTGTCACTCTCCTGATTTAATTTTGTTGTTTTCCACAGAGTTGAAAGAAAAAGCATACGGCCTTTTGGCCGCATGCTTATCATACCACTTATTTAAATTCGGCAACAAGCTTATCGAATTCTTCTGGGGTGATTTTGATATTTTGCTTAGCTAGAGCCTCGGGCTTGAAGCCTGTAATCAAATCTTCATAGGCTTTACGCGTTTTATTCTGATAGATAAGTCCTGTAAGCATGCCGTTTGTTTCCATAATCTTGTTCATCGCCTGCACGCGGTTTGTTGGATCGTAATCAGGGAATTGCTCCAAGTTCACGATATTTTCCTTAAACCAGTCGTACGTATTGATTTTGTTGAAGGTAACACATGGGCTGAATACGTTAATCAAGGAGAAACCTTCGTGGTTGATTCCCTCTTCGATTAATTTCGTCAGCTGCTTCAAATCACTCGAGAATGATTGAGCAATAAATGTTGCACCCGCAGACAACGCAATCTCAAGCGGTGACAGCGTCGACTCAATCGAGCCTTCCGGCGTCGATTTTGTTTTGAAGCCTTCCGCGCTGCGCGGTGAAGTTTGACCTTTGGTTAAGCCATAAATTTGGTTATCCATTACGATATAAGTCACATTCAGGTTGCGACGGATCGCGTGAACCGTGTGCCCCATACCAATAGCGAAGCCGTCTCCGTCTCCGCCTGAAGCGATTACGGTAAGCTCGCGATTAGCAAGCTTTACACCTTGTGCGATAGGCAGCACGCGGCCGTGAATGCCATGGAAGCCATATGCGTTAATGTAGCCAGAGATCCGGCCTGAACATCCAATACCTGATATAACCGCTAGGTTCTCAGGTTCTAGTCCTACGTTAGCTGCTGCACGTTGAATCGCCGCTTGAATAGAAAAGTCTCCGCAGCCCGGGCACCAGTTAGGTTTTACATTATTTCTAAACTCTTTGAACGTTGCCATCTAAACTCAACTCCTTACATGCTTTGTGAACGTCGGAAGGTAAAAATGGGTTACCGTCGTATTTAAGCAAGCTATCGATTTTTTCTGCAAAACCAGCATGCATTTTAATTTGTCCTGCCAGCTGTCCGGTTGCATTATTTTCGATGACAATTACTTTTTTCGCATTTTGCAAGTAAGGAAGCAGAGGTTTAGTTGGGAACGGATGAATTTGACGAATCGTGATATGGTTCGTTTTCACGCCATCTAGAGTTAGCAAGCTTCTAGCTTCATCAATCGTGCCGCCAGTAGAACCCATACCGATAATAAGCAAATCAGGCGTTTCATGAGGCGCGTCAACACGAATAGCTTCACGAATGTACATATCATTCAGCTTGTTCAATCGCTTATCCATCATGTGCTGACGGTTCATTGCATTCTCCGATGGACGTCCAGTTTCATCATGCTCTACGCCTGTCACATGATGCAGACCGCCCTTCTCGCCAGGCAATACACGAGGGGAAATGCCGTCTTCTGTTAGCTCATAGCGTTTAAACAAGTCGTGGCCTTCAAGGGCAGGCACATTCTCGACTAGTTTGCCGCGTTTGATTTCAATTTTGCTGTAATCAAGCTGATCACAGGATTGTTTGCCGAGCGACAGCTGCAAATCGGTCATCAGAATGACCGGTACTTGATATTCCTCAGCCAAATTGAACGATTCAATCGTATCGTAGAAGCAGTCTTCAATCGATGCAGGAGCAATGACGATTTTTGGAATCTCTCCATGTGTGCCATAAACCATTGCGTTCAAGTCCGATTGCTCTTGCTTCGTAGGTAGACCCGTTGAAGGACCGCCACGCTGCGTATTAACGATGACCAGCGGTGTTTCTGTCATGCCTGCAAGACCAATAGCCTCCATCATTAGGGACAGTCCAGGACCCGCAGAAGCGGTCATTGTGCGAACGCCAGCATAGTTTGCACCAATCGCCATCGTTACCGCTGCAATTTCATCCTCCGTTTGCACGACTGTTCCGCCGAATTTCGGAAGCTTTTTAATTAAATATTCCATAATCTCGGAAGCTGGTGTGATCGGGTAAGCCGCCATCAAACGGCAACCAGCTGCCAAAGAGCCTAGACCGATTGCTTCATTGCCAATCATGAACAGCTTCTGCTGCCCATCCGCCTCATCTAGCTTAAATTCGTCAAGCGGTCCGCCCGCTTGCTCCAGCACAAACTCAGCGCCGCTTTTTACCGCTTCGATATTTTTCTCTACAACAGCTGCGCCTTTGCGTCCAAACTCTTCTTCAACCGCTTTATTGAATACTTCAAGCGGAAGACCAAGAAGCGCCCAAGAAGCGCCTGAGGCAACCATGTTTTTCATTAATGAAGTGCCTAGCTCCTCAGCCATCTTCGTAATCGGAACAGCAAACAGTCTAGCATCTATGCCTTCAGGTATCGTTGGGTTAAACTTTGCATCTGCAACGATAACGCCGCCTAGACGCAATTCCTTCGCATTCAAATCAATGCTTTCTTGGTCAAAAGCAACCAAAATATCCAAATCATCCGAAATAGCACGAATCGGCTTCGTGCTTATACGAATTTTGTTATTCGTATGTCCGCCTTTGATCCGCGAGGAGAAATGACGATATCCATATAAATAATAGCCTAAACGGTTTAGCGCCGTGGAAAAAATCCGGTCTGTACTTTCGACGCCTTCACCTTGTTGTCCCCCGATCTTCCAAGACAATTGACTAATCAAAATGCCCAACTCCTCTTTGTCTAAAACGTGCAATATTCTATTTCATCAAGTAATTATATAGTATAATTCATAACAGTCACAACAAGTTTAAAGCGCATATCTATAAAAATCAAGATGTAAACGCTTAATATAAGCATAGTTTGTTTCGATCAATCCCATACCGCAAATAGATCGAATTCATTTTAGTTAAAAGGGAGATTTTCCCTAAGAAAACGAAGTGCATTGCCGGACATAAACTGTTCGGTTTGCTGCTCAGAATATCGTTTAAGAAGTGCCTCTTGAAGATTAACGAGTTCTCCAGGATGCGTTAATTGTTTCATATAGCTATCAATTCCGTCAAAATCAGAGCCGAGCATAATATGCGATGCTCCGCCCAGCTCACAAATATGCTCAATATGACGCAATAAATCATCGATGACAACGACTTCTGCGCTGGATACAAACCAAGGCACAAAAGTAACCCCTACTACTCCATGCATCTCAATTATTTTTTCAATTTGGGCATCCCTCAAATTTCGCGGATGATCACAGATTGCTCTTGCATTTGAATGAGAAGCTAGGATCGGTCTCTTGGAAAGCTCAGCAACATCCCAGAACGCACGTTCAGATAAATGTGATACATCTATTAGTATATCCAAATTATTGCATTCTTCTACTAGCAATTTCCCTTTTGCGGTCAAGCCCCCGCCACGCTGCTCCATCGCTCCATCCGCAGCCCAATTCGCATGATTCCATGTCATTCCAGCTGCACGTATCCCTAATTGATGCATAATGCGAAGCAGCGACATTTGTCCTTGAAGACCATCAACACCTTCAAGCGACAGTAATGCTCCGATTTTTCCATCCTTAATACAAGAATCCAAGTCATGGGTTGTCCTTACCCACACCATGTCCTCGCAGCTTAATACCATCTGGTGGAAACGATCTATACTCTCCAAAATCGGCTCTAGTCGACCATTCATTGATTGTGGAATATAGATTGCAAAAGTTTGCAAGATCGTTCCTGCAGCCTTTAAACGCTCGTATGTAACATCTAATTTGCCGGGCTTATTGCCTTGAAAATATAAATTTTCATCAATCAACAGTTTGCATAGCACATCGCAATGGAAATCTACCACTTTCATAGACGCACCTCACCGTTTATAATTTGCAGCAAAAAAACCTGTCTACGACGTAAACAGGCGAACGATTGTTTTTTAATCCAATTGGCTTACACCATAACGCCGCTTGGACTTGCTACCGAGGTTCAACAATCAATTTGATTGCTGTTCGATCCTCCCCATCAATAACAATGTCAGTAAAAGCCGGTATACAAATTAAATCCACCCCGCTGGGAGCGACAAATCCACGAGCAATCGCAACTGCTTTGATCGCTTGATTTAACGCACCAGCACCAATGGCTTGCAGCTCCGCACCACCACGTTCACGAAGAACGCCAGCTAGCGCACCTGCAACGGAATTTGGATTGGACTTTGCTGAAACTTTTAATACATCCATAAAAAGAACCTCCCCTTGGACTGTTGGATGGATTCCACTTTTAAATAGTATTCGAGGGAGTTTAAAAAATTCCTGCTTTTATTCCGCATATTAACAAACTGTTCTGAATTGTCAGAACTTTCACTAGAATCATAGTATTACATCAGAAGCCATTCATCTTCCGTAAGACGAATTTTCTCAATTTTCCGTGCCTGTCCCGTCGCATCATCGATTTGAACAGAGATTGCATGCAAATGCCACTTTCCTTCATCCACTACAAAACGAACCGGCAGCTGCGTAATAAATTTATGCAAAACGGCGTTTCGCTCCATGCCAAGCACCCCTTCTTTAGGGCCAACCATGCCAACATCTGTTATGTAAGCCGTGCCCCCAGGCAGGATCGTATCATCATTCGTTTGTACATGCGTATGTGTGCCAAGCACGATAGAAGCTCTGCCATCGAGATGCCATCCCATCGCGATTTTCTCCGAGGTTGCTTCCGCATGAAAATCAACAAGGATATTGTTCGTTTGCTCTTTTGCCTCTTCGATCAATTCGTCTGCTTTGCGGAATGGACAATCGATTGGCGGTAAAAAGGTGCGGCCTTGCAAGTTAATAATAGCGAGCTGCTTTCCGCCAGCCTTAATAAAAGCCATGCCTTGTCCAGGAGCGCCTTCTGCATAATTTGCTGGGCGAACCAAGCGCGGCTCGTCGTCGATCCATTCAAAAATATCTTTATTATCCCACGTATGGTTGCCCATCGTTATGCCATGGATTCCCCATTCGAAAAATTCCTTAGCAATGGTTGCTGTAATCCCACGACCAGCAGCGGCATTCTCGCCATTCGCAATAATAATATGAGGGTTATATTTACTTTTAAGTGCTGGCAGTACTCGCTTTAACGCACTTCTTCCTACATTGCCTACAATATCACCGATAAATAATACGTTCATTCATTACACTTCCTTTTTTGTACGCCTGCAAACAGAAAAGTGGCTAACTAGCAGCCACTTTTCTGAAAAGCTTATATTTTTTTGTTTACTTACTTTGCATATTCAACCGCGCGTGTCTCACGAATAACCGTAACTTTAATATGTCCCGGATAATCAAGTTCGCTCTCGATTTTTTTCGTAATATCACGAGCGAGTCGGAATGCTTCTGTATCATCGATTTTCTCTGGCTGCACCATGACGCGCACTTCGCGGCCAGCTTGGATCGCGTATGATTTTTCAACGCCTTCAAACGATTCGGAAATGTCTTCAAGCTTCTCCAAACGTTTGATATACGTTTCAAGCGTTTCACGACGAGCTCCTGGGCGTGCAGCGGACAAAGCATCTGCTGCTCCTACGAGCATCGCGATAACGGAAGTGGCTTCCGTATCACCGTGATGGGAGGCAATACTGTTAATAACGACAGGATGCTCCTTGTATTTCTTAGCGAGCTCAACGCCGATCTCAACGTGTGATCCTTCAACTTCGTGGTCAAGCGCTTTACCGATATCATGCAGCAAGCCTGCACGCCTTGCGAGCGTAACATCTTGACCAAGCTCTGCTGCCATCAATCCAGTCAAGTAAGCGACCTCCATTGAGTGCTTCAGCACGTTTTGACCATAACTTGTCCGATATTTCAATCGACCTAAAATCTTGATTAAATCCGGATGCAAGCTATGAACGCCAACCTCGAAAGTAGCTTGCTCACCGTATTCACGGATACGCTCATCCACTTCTTTACGAGATTTTTCAACCATTTCTTCAATGCGGGCAGGATGGATACGACCGTCAGCCACAAGCTTTTCCAAAGAAGTGCGGGCAATTTCGCGTCTTATCGGGTCGAAACCAGATAAAATGACCGCTTCCGGTGTATCGTCGATAATAAGATCGATACCAGTCAATGTTTCCAAAGCACGGATATTACGGCCTTCACGCCCAATAATACGGCCTTTCATTTCTTCATTAGGCAAGGTTACGACGGAAACCGTCGTCTCAGCCACATGATCTGCCGCACAGCGCTGAATAGCTAGTGATATAATATCACGGGCTTTCTTATCGGCCTCTTCTTTCGCTTGCTGCTCGATCTCTTTAATCATCTGTGCTGTCTCATGTCGTACTTCCTGTTCAACATTGGATAAAATGATCGATTTCGCATCTTCCGTTGTCAGACTCGATATACGTTCCAATTCACTTAACTGTTGCTTGTAAATGGAGTCGATCTGCTCTTGCGTTTCTTCGATCCGTTTTTCTTTGTTGGCTACAGTTTCTTCTTTGCGTTCTAGCGCTTCTAACTTTTTATCCAGCGACTCCTCTTTTTGGAGCAAACGTCTTTCCTGACGTTGAGCCTCGTTGCGACGTTCACGAATGTCTCTCTCGGCTTCGGAACGAAGTTTGTGGACTTCATCTTTTGCCTCTAGCACAGTTTCTTTCTTCTGAGCTTCCGCTTCTTTTTTCGCATTTTCTACGATTACAATAGCAGCCTGCTCAGCACTTGAAATTTTGGCCTCGGCAATCGACTTTCGAATAAAATAACCAATCCCAAAGAATATTGCGCCAACAAAGAGACAGATCAAGATCCAAATGATCTCATTAGGCATCTTGTTCACCTCCTTGTTGCATACACCAAGGCACTGCTTGGGATGATATTAGGTTTTCAACCGGCTTCAAACCGTTTAAACATTTACTAATTTGACGAAAATAATCGTATTGAATCAACTTTTGGAAGGAAAATTGATTCAATAATGAAGGAATACAACCTCATTTTATCTTTTCGTAAAATCAATTGTCAAGCAAAAGCCCATCATCTTCCTCGAATGAGTCTTCTTCCCCATCCAGATCGATCGACTTTATCACGTCTTTCACGATATCTCCCGGAAAGCCGCTGCGCATTAAATACCCCATAAGCTTACGTTTTTTCTCAAATGGTTCGCCTTTTAAAGATCGCCATTTCTTCTCCGCAGCCTTCTTAGCAGATGCTAATTCCACTTTCTGGTCCAGTGAACCGATTGCTTCTGCTGCGGCTTCTTTCGACACGCCTCGCTGTTGCAGCTCTTGTTGAATGAACCGTCGACCCTTTAAGCGATTCTTAAGTCGGCTGGTCGCAAATTGGCGTGCATATTGTTCATCATCCACAATATGCTCTCTTTCTAAACGGTCAAGGGCATACTGAATATTGTCAGCTTCAAAAAACTTGCGATTCAAATATTGCTCAATCTGCTTTCTCGTTCGCGGTCTAGCTCCCAAATAAGCGATAGCCATTATATATCCCCGATAGCGCTCATCTTCCATTCGTATTTCATCGGCCTGAGCTTCGGTTACAAGTTGTCCCTTGGTCAATCGATAACGAATCAATATATCTTCATGCACGGACAGTATAGCTTTCTCTGACTCGGCAAAGAGATGGTATAATTTCCGTTCTTTTTTGTCTTGCTTAACGGATAATATCATCCATTCTTCTTCGGTTCTTGAATGCCTTTGGGTCATACGGTACATCCTCTCTAAACACAGCTTCGCCGTCCCTAACAGGACGGCGAAGCATCAACACGTATAATTGCCGGACAATTTATTCTAGATCTTCGAACTCTTCATCGTCTTCATCAGGTTTGAAATTAGCCTGAGTTGCTGCTGCAGACAAGTTGCTCGCATCGCGAATTTGCTTTTCAATAACTTCGGCAACATCCTTGTGATCTTTCAAATACTGCTTCGCATTCTCACGACCTTGGCCCAGACGCTCGCCATTGTAAGAGAACCATGCTCCGCTCTTCTGAACGATATCCATCTCAACACCGATATCAACAAGCGTACCTTCTCTGGAAATACCTTCGCCGTACATGATGTCCACCTCAGCTTGCTTAAACGGTGGAGCAACCTTGTTCTTAACAACCTTAATACGAGTACGGTTACCTATCATGTCATTGCCTTGCTTTAGCGTCTCAATACGACGAACGTCAAGACGTACGCTCGAGTAGAATTTCAATGCGCGTCCGCCTGGTGTTGTCTCGGGGTTACCGAACATAACGCCGACTTTCTCACGCAATTGGTTAATAAAGATCGCAATTGTTTTCGATTTGCTAATTGCTCCCGATAGCTTTCTCAAAGCCTGAGACATCAGACGAGCTTGAAGACCTACGTGAGAATCACCCATATCGCCTTCGATTTCAGCTTTCGGTACGAGTGCCGCAACGGAGTCAATAACGATAATATCTACCGCGCCGCTTCTTACAAGAGCTTCGGCAATTTCCAAAGCTTGTTCGCCTGTATCAGGCTGCGAAAGCAATAGCTCATCAATATTTACACCAAGCTTGCTTGCATAAAGCGGGTCAAGCGCATGCTCGGCATCGATAAAGGCAGCTTGTCCGCCAATTTTTTGAACCTCAGCAATCGCGTGAAGAGCTACTGTCGTTTTACCAGAAGATTCTGGTCCATATATTTCGATAACCCGTCCACGCGGTAATCCGCCTATTCCCAAAGCAATATCTAGAGCAAGCGAACCGCTAGGCACGGTCTCAACTTGCATGTGTGTGGATTCTCCCAATTTCATGATGGAGCCTTTACCAAATTGTTTCTCAATTTGACGCAAAGCCATTTCTAGTGCAGCGCGACGATCCGACAAGAAACTCACATCCTTCTTTATTTATAATTTTATGATACCTTTTTTCCGGCAGGTTGACAAGCATTTTTTCGAACATACATTCGCCTTTTCGCTTCGCCCCCTTAAATGGACATAAAAAAACCGCAGCAAAGGTAATCTTCGCTACGGTTCTTCCGATAACTAAGCTTTATTATAACGGTCAAACCGTCAATTGACAAACATTATTTATGGCAATCATCCATTTGCCAAACATGCATCTGCCATTCCTAATCAGCAAAATTACCGTGCTTGCAGCGCAAGCCACAAACGATACAAAGCAGACTTTACTGCTCTCATTCTGATCATGCCTCTGCCGCCACTCAAATTCAGCGTATGAACAGCGGTCGGTTTGCCGCGCTCGGCAATTCCTACATAGACAAGCCCCACTGGCTTGCCTTCTGATTGTGCTGGACCAGCAACTCCTGTCAAAGAAACGCCAAAATCAGCATCGGAGAGTTCTCGAACCCGCTCTGCCATTAAAGCGGCAGTCGAATCGCTAATCGCTCCAGGAGCCCCTTCGCCTTCAAGCTGAGTCATCGGAATGCTGAGCAAATGATGCTTCATTATATTGGTGTAGGTGACAACCCCTCCTACGTACTCTCCACTGCTTCCAGGAACGTTTGTAATTAGCTCGGCAAGCAAACCCCCACTAATGCTTTCCGCGCTCGCCAGCTTGCGTCTTGAGGCTCTCAGCAGGTGTATAACCTCCTCCTCCAGAGGGATATCCTGCTCTGCATACAAATATTCGCCTACCCGCTCCTTAATCTGCTGCACACTTTTATCGATTTTCAGATCAGCCTCAATGGAAGAGCTCGCTTTGGTCGATACGCGTATCGAAACCTCGCCTTCCTTTGCATATGGTGCGATCGTAGGATCAAGCTGCCCATCAATCAGATCCAGAAGCTTAGCTTCGAGGTTGGATTCACCTATCCCCGCAAACTTTAAAATGCGAGAATAAAGCGGATTGGCCTCTCCCATCATCGAACGCAGCCACCGTTCACCGGCATCTTCCATCATCGGCTTCATTTCACGCGGCGGTCCCGGCAGCAGCAAATAAAGTGTTCCATCAACAGACAAACCGTTGCCAACAGCTAAGCCTGTAGTATTTTCCAACGGAACCCCGCCATCGATCATCAAAGCCTGACGACGATTGCTCTCCACCATATGAATGCCGCGCGAGCTGAACATCTGCTCAATTGCTGACATAGACGGCTCATGAATACTCAGCTCACGGTTCAAATAATCAGCTAATACATCTTTTGTAAGATCATCTTGTGTTGGTCCGAGTCCGCCAGTAAAAACAAGCAAATCCGCTCGGCTTCTGCCGATCTCAATGGCTTGCCTCAGGCGAGCAGAATTATCCCCAACTACAGTCTGAAAATAGACGTCTACACCCAACTCTGCAAGCTTCTGCGATAAGTATTGGGCATTCGTGTTAACAATTTGCCCGAGCAGCAGCTCTGTCCCGACTGCAATAATTTCTGCTTTCATGATTCAAGTTCTCCTTCATATTCAAATGTATGAGTAATTATAGCCATATAAGCAAAAGCATCTCCCCTTTTTGACGGAAAGATGCTTTACCATTATTCTACCGGAATCAGATGTTTGTTTTTCAAGAAATAATCAATGCCTGAGTAAACCGTAATAGCAGCTGCTACCCAGCTTGCAATAACATCGAATGGAAAATCAATAAAATTGAATGGGAAATTATTAATAAGGAGAGCGATAATCATCGTAATTTGAATCGCCGTCTTCCATTTCCCCCAAGTGCTGGCAGCCATAACAGAACCCTCTAAAAGTGCGATTTGACGAAGTCCTGTAACAGCAAACTCTCTACTGATAATAACAATGGCAATCAGCGCATTAAGTTTATCCATTTCAACAAGTGAAATGAGCACTGCCGCCACGAGAAGCTTATCCGCCAAAGGGTCAAGCAGCTTGCCGAGGTTAGTTACAATTTTGTTTTTCCTTGCAATATAACCATCTAGACCGTCTGTACTTGCTGCCACAATAAAAATGAGTGCCGCTGCAATTTGATTGTATGTAATGGAGAAGTCAGAAATCGTGAACGACCCCAAATCCACTTTAATAAGCAGAAAAAACATAATAACCGGCACCAAAAATATTCTGGCTAGTGTAATGCGGTTCGCCAGATTCACGCAATTCCCTCCTCAGATCGATCTAACTCATAGGTGTGCGTTACGCGAACCCTTTGTTTGTAAAAAAAATCAGATTTTTGTCCCAGCTGCAATTCATTTGTTAAGCAGCTTTGAGTGACCGCATGTGTTTTTTCTCTCATCTATGTATCCCCCAGATCCAACTGTAAAGCTGTCTAAACAAGTATAATACATGCCATTACACGTGTCAAAAGCGGCTAAAGCCTCATTTTTCATCTATGGCTTTACCAAAACGAAAAGCCCCGTTTCTCGGAAACCGATGAAACGAAGCCTTTTTAAATATAAGAAAGTATATATTTTGCACCTACTCATCTTATATTTCTTCGTCAAAGCTGCTTCGGCATCCAGAGGACGCTGAAGGTGTTTTTGCTTGTTAGGAACGATAATTAGTAAATTGAAGCTCTACAGGCAAATCAGCTTCCCTAAGCAGCTTCATAACAGCTTGCAAATCATCTAAGCTTTTTCCAGAAACGCGCAGTTGGTCGCCTTGAATCAAGCTTTTTACCTTCAGCTTTGAATCGCGGATAAGTATATTAATTTTTTTTGAAACATCCTGCTCAATACCCTGTCTTAGCTTAATGCGCTGACGAACCGTATTGCCGGAAGCACCTTCAATTTTTCCGTAGTCCATATTTTTAATTGGAACTCCGCGTTTTACCATTTTGGATAATAAAATGTCCAGCACACTCTTAAGCTTATACTCATCCTCTGAAGCAACAACAAGATCTTCCTTCTCAAGTGCAATGGAACTCTTGCTGCCTTTGAAATCAAAGCGTGTTTCAATTTCCCGCTCCGCCTGCTTAATCGCATTGGCTAATTCTTGCATATCCACCTTGGATACAATATCAAATGCATTTTCTGATGCCAATTCAATCTCTCCTTTGTTACGGTAATCATTATTCCGTTTTCGTTTGATTCGTTTCCGTACCTGTACCTGTGTTAGTGCCAGATTCAGTTCCAGTATCAGTATTTCCACCTGTTGCAGCGTTTTCGTCAATTAGAGGTTTAAGCAGCAGCTTCTTCGAGCCTGCTCTGTCCCCGTCAGGAACAATAACGCCATCAACCTTAATTTCCGTCAAATCTGCTCTACCAACATTGATATAAAGCGGACCCGTAAGTTCAAATGATTCTACACTACCGTCCTCAGCATTCGCAGAATAAAGCTTCTCGCCTTGATTGCTGTCTGAACGTACCTCTAACCAGCTTCTGCCGCCGCTCACTTTAACTTCAACCTTATGGGCAACGCCAACAGGACCGATATCATATTGATCCGCTTTGCCTACTTTGCTTCCGAAAGTAACCGTTGTTGGTGCTTGTGTTGGTGTTGGCGGTGTTGGATTGTCGGTTGGCGTGTTTTCGTTTCCGCCCGCGGTTCCTCCCTCGTTCGTAGCTGGAGGTTTTGAAACTTCCGTGATATTGGTATTGTTGTCGGTTTGTTTGGCACCACCTGTGTCATTATTAATAACATACACCCAGATGACGACAACAATTAAAATAAGAAACGACCACATCATCACATTGAAGCCGATTTTCCCTAGTCTTTCTGAAGACTGGGACTGCACACGTCTTGGTGATCTTGATACAATCGGCTCAGATATTTGTTCTACCGGCGCTGCAGGCACCTCATGCTGATACAAACGAAGCACTTCGTCCGGATCAAGCCCAACAGCTTCTGAGTAATTTTTCACAAATGCTCGTACATAAAAAGGACCAGGCAAAACCGTGTGGTCTCCACTTTCAATCGCTTCCAAATACCGTTTTCTAATTTTTGTCGTTTCTTGAATATCATCAAGCGTTAATCCACGTTGCTCTCTCGCCTTGCGAAGCAATTCTCCTAAGTCAGACATGAGACGGCCTCCTTCCGATTAGAAATCGTCTGTATAGTTAGTTGTAAAGGACTCATAAGAAATTTCTTCATCTGGGTTGTTCCGTAATTCAACAATAATATCAAAATGGCTGTAATCGTAATTGGATTCCTTAATAAATATGTCCGGATGCTCAATTACTTTAGTTGATGGCATAGCCATAATTTCCTGAAGCAAGCTGTAATGCTTTTCATTTGAACGAATCGTACTGACGATGCCATCAATGATAAAAATCGTATTTGGCTGCATTTCGTCCTCTGACATCTGGCTTCTAACCGTCTGGCGCAATAAGGTGGAGGACACAAAGGACCATCGTTTGTTCGAGCATACGCTTCCTGCAATAATGGATTCCGTCTTCCCAACTCGCGGCATCCCTCTTACTCCTATAACCTGATTGCCGTCTCGTTTAAACACTTCACCCAAAAAATCGACCAAAATGCCCAACTCATCGCGTGTAAAACGAAACGTCTTGCGATCATCAGAGTCACGCTCAATGTAGCGTCCATGTCGCACTGCCAAAATATCTACAATTGTAGGCGTTCTCAGTTTGTTAACAGTAATATTATCTACTTTT
Source organism: Paenibacillus sp. FSL K6-3182 (assembly GCF_037976325.1). Classification (NCBI taxonomy): domain Bacteria; kingdom Bacillati; phylum Bacillota; class Bacilli; order Caryophanales; family Paenibacillaceae; genus Paenibacillus; species Paenibacillus sp. FSL K6-3182. The sequence goes on along the minus strand of NZ_CP150265.1, from coordinate 3,397,231 downwards.
TGCAGCATTTTGCCAAGCAACTCAATCTTCTCATCATCGTCAGTTTGAAGCAGCATGCCCCTTGTTCTATCTTCCACACCGTTAATTGTCATAATATTAACCTCAAGCATACCGAGCAATGAGGCGATATCTCCAAGTAATCCCGGGCGGTTTTTATGTATTTTGTATTCCATGTACCATTGTTTCGATTCCAATGCGGTCACCGTCCTAAACCTGTTCTTGTAGAAGTATGTAAAAGAAGATTACATACATCATGAAACATAATTCTACAAGTTTCGTCACAATCCTGCAACCCAAAAAGAAACATTGCAGAAAAGCCTCCTAGAGGAGGCTCTTCTGCTTCTGCTTCTGTTAAGGAAGATGACGATTTCGTACGATTGCTGCTAAGACTCCTGAACGAGCTTGACCATTAAGCATGCAAGTGTTTTGCGTTCTGCTTCATCGCCAGCGTCCCATAGCTGCTTCAATACGCGTTCTTCCTCATTTTTCGGATCGACCTTCTCGTCGAGAAAAGTACCGATTTCATAAGCTAAGCTTGAAATCGTTTCTTCCGTCATGCCGATTTTTTTGGCTTGCGATACACGCTCTGCCAAAAATTGCTTCCATGTTGCAAAATTAGAAAGTACGGTTGACATGTTTCTTCGCCTCCTAAGGGTATAGAAAAAAATCATCAACAGTCATATGATGCGTAAACACTGTTCTAATTATGCAACAAGCTTGTCCCAAGAAGTAGCAGCCACCGACTACGTATGCCATCCGCCATTCGGACTAATGACTTGGCCCGTAATATAGGAAGATTCCGGCAGTGCAAGAAAATATACAAGTGAGGCAATTTCATCTGTTGAGCCAAAACGTCCAACCGGAATTTCCTGCTGAATAGCTGCCTTTTCCTCTGCATTGAATCCATCCATCATTTCTGTCTCAACTGCACCAGGAGCAACCGCATTGACAGTAACGCCTGTCGGCGCCAGCTCTTTCGCCAGCGCCTTAGTAAAGGCGTTCATGCCACCCTTCGTCGTGGAATAGAGAACCTCACACGAAGCTCCTGACATTCCCCAAATAGAAGAAACATTTATGATGCGGCCAAAGCGCTGTGCAATCATATTCGGCATAAATAGCTGCGAACAAAGGAACATTCCTTTTAGGTTAACCGCCATCACATCATCCCATTCTTCCTCTGTCACATCCATTAACATGCCATAATGTGAAATTCCTCCATTATTAACCAATATATCGGGAAGCATATTATGGCTCTCCAGCTTCTCCCGCATCCGCTCCAGCTGCTCCTTAGAGCGCAGATCAGCAGAAATGGTTAACACATTCGCACCAAGAGCCATACACATTCGTGCCGTTTCATTTGCTGTTTCATGAGATTGCAAGTAATGGATAACGATATTTACGCCTTCCGCTGCAAATCGTTTAGCAATAGCTGCTCCGATGCCGCGGCTTCCCCCCGTAATAAGAACCGTCATCTGTTGGAGCGTCTTCATTTTGAAGGCTGTTCCACAATGGATACTGCAAGCTGATCGAAATCAAAATGCTCGCGGAGCCGTTCATTCACTTGTTCAAGTGTACATTTCTCATAGAAATCGAGGACGTCGAACATGTCGCTGTCACGGAATCGATATCTTGTAAATTCACCGGCAATTGCTTCTGGGGAGTTAAGCATACGCAAATATCCACCGATTTTTTTACGTTTGGATCTTTCAAACGCAGTAGGCTCAATACCGCTTACCAAAACGGCTTCAACCGCCGTTCGGATTTGCTTAATAAGCTCATCAGGATTTGGAGTATCTCCGCCGATAACGGAGAAAGCATAACCCGTACTCGAATTATACTCGCTTCCAAATGAATCAGAGATCAGATCATTTTCATACAGCTGCTGATAAAGCTTAGAGCTAGGCCCAATTAAAGCATCCAACATCAGCTTAGTCGTTACTTCTTGACGAAGAAGCGCTTCCCCTTCAAGACCTGTCTGCTTTTCTTTGAAGCCCAGCATGCATTTAGGCAATGATACAGGAAGCTCCGTTACCTTACGCGCAATTTTCACTGTTTCCGGCTCTTTCTCGAAATAACGTTCAATCGGTCCTTGAGGTTCAAACGACTTGCTATTTTGATTGTCGCGGACAAGCTGGAATACTTCCTCCGCCTTCACTCCGCCAACAACAAACAACAACATATTTGATGGGTGATAAAACGTTTCATAGCAGCGATATAGCGTTTCCTTATCTATTTGCCTGATGGACTCGACAGTGCCGGCGATATCAATATGAACAGGATGCTCATGATAAAGCGCATCAATCAATCCAAAATAGACTCTCCAATCCGGATTGTCGCGGTACATATTGATTTCTTGCTCAATGATCCCTTTTTCCTTCTCCACATTTGTATCCGTAAAATAAGGATTCTGAACAAAATTGATAAGCGTCTCTAAATTCGCGTTAATTTGCTCCGTAGCCGAAAACAAGTATACGGTTCGGTCAAAGCTTGTAAAGGCATTAGCCGATGCACCTTGAGAGGCAAATACTGCGAAAATATCGCCTGTAGGCTCTTCAAACATTTTATGTTCCAAGAAATGTGCAATACCGTCCGGCACTTTTACAGGCGGCTGGCTGCCAACTGAAAAATGGTTGTCAACAGAACCGTATTTTGTAGAAAATGTCGCGTACGTTTTATGAAAGCCTTCCTTCGGAAGCACGATAACTTCAAGTCCATTATCAAGCACTTCACGATACAAGGTTTCCTGAACATTTGGATAATTTAGGGTTTGCACCTTTTATGCCTCCTTTCGATCGCGCAAAAAGTAAATCGTATCGAGCTGTACTTGCTCTGCAACCTTAACGATATCCTCAGCTGTTACCGCTTGAACCTGCTCAAGCAGCTGCTCTGCACTTCGATCTTTACCCGTTAACACGCCATTAAAATCATAAGCGATCATCTCATACGCTGAGTCTTGAAGCTCACGGAGGTGATTGGATATCATCGCCTTGGTTTGATTCATCTCAAGCTCCGAGAGCTTTCCTTGACGCATGCTTTCAAGCTGCTCTTTAATAATCACAACTGCTCGCTCGTAATTTGCAAACTCAATTCCGGATTGAATTGTGCATAGCCCTTTATGTCCATCAAGACGGGATGCAGCATAATAAGCCAAGCTCTCTTTCTCGCGCACATTCAAGAAAAGCTTAGAATGAGGGTATCCGCCCAAGATGCCGTTGTACATTAATGCAGCTGGATAAGCATCATCAACATACCCGACTCCCGTACGAAGCCCTAAATTCAGCTTGCCTTGACTGACCTCCATCCGTTCTGTAACCTGTTTCACTTCCTTAACAGGGTGGTGGATATTAGGAGTGGAATAAGCAGATGGTGAACCATCCTTCAACTTGAAGGCGCTCGACACAAGCTTCGTTACTTCCTCAAGCGTCGTATCTCCAACGACATACAAGTCAAGCGCAGCATTATCCAGCCACTGCAAATAGGATTCATATAGTGACGATGAGGTAATGGATTCGATTTCAGCAAGCTTGCCTAGTGGATGCAAACGATAAGGCTCATCCGCGCACATTTCTTCCAAGCAGCGCTCAGCGGCGTATCGAATTTTATCATTTACGATCGCCTCTAAACGTTTTTTGAGGGTCGTTTTTTCGGCATCTACATACTTCTGATGGAAACCATTCTGATCTATGAGCGGATCTGTTATTACATCACCTAGAAATTGCAGCGATTCTGCAAGAAGTGGAGTATCGGATGAAACAAACTCATCATTTATGACATCCATTCGAAATTGGACAATCTGAGAGTCGCCTCTTTTATATACATCAAACCCAAAGCCTGCGCCATATAAATCGTCAAGCTTCTCACGAAAAGTAATCGTTTCTGGTAATTTCGCCGTGCCTCTTCTCAGTACAAACGGAATAAGAGCAACCGGTGTTACTGTTGCTTCTTCAAGTGAAAGTCCCGCAAATAACGAAATGGCAAACGTTTTGAATCGTTTTGTAGGCAATACATGCAGACGAATGCGCTGCAGCTGCCCTCTTTCAAATGTGGACACTCGGTTTGCTCCTTTCAACGGCGCGTTATAGAGTAAATCTATTCCATTAAACAAATCACTATACCATTCTAACCTATAGGAAATGGAAGAAGCAACCACTGCTGCACTAGGCAGTAACGGCTGCTTCCTTTCGAGAATGGCTTATAGTTACATACAGAATATATGCTTGCCGATTGTTTTAATTTGTGTTCTTGTCCAGATCCATTTTGAGGTTGCTGTTTCTGGATTGAAATAATAAAGACAACCGCCGGAAGGATCTTGGCCGTTAATGGCATCCATTACTGCCTCGCGCGCTTTCGCATTAGGCGTAAGCCAAATTTGCCCGTCAGCAACCGCTGTAAAGGCACCAGGCTGGAAGATGACACCATAAATCGTGTTAGGGAAACTTTGAGACTTCATACGGTTAATAATAACCGCAGCAACTGCGATTTGACCTTCATACGGCTCGCCTCTTGCTTCACCGTATACGGCATTAGCCATAATCTGTATGTCATTTTCCGACAAGCCTAATCGGTTGGAACCTCCAATGGGTGCCTTATTGCCGGAAGAACCAGCATCTTCTTTACCGCCAGAATTAGAACCGGAAGCAGGCGGGGCTGCTGCTGATGGCGTCCATTTTTTTGTTGCTTCCCAAAGCTTCAGCTTTGTTTTGGCACCGACAATACCGTCCGATTTAAGCCCAAACTTCCATTGAAACCAAGTGACCGCATTTTTTGTGCTCGATCCAAACTTACCGTCTATATCACCTTTAAAATAACCGAGGTGCTTTAGCCGTCCTTGCAATTCTTTTACGTCTTGTCCAGTTGAGCCTACCGTTAAGGTGGCGTTGCTGAACGTTTCCTTTACTCCGTCATGCTTTCCACTCAGTAACGAAAAGGAACCGAACAACAACAGCACGATAATCGAGGTCACCAAAATCAAACGATTTCTCATGATGGGATCTGCCTTTCTCTTGCAAGTTAGTTCGCTTAAGGTAGCGTTACCTAACTTTAGTATGAGAAGTTGATCCCACTTCTATGCACTTCGTTCCGTTTTCTGCAAACTTCGGAAATTATGAGCTAGCTCTTCCAGCTTGAAATTGATCGAGTGTAATTAGCACTTCCCGCGGCTTACTGCCTTCATAAGGACCAACAATAGAGCGAGCCTCCATTTGGTCAATCAATCTTGCCGCTCTAGTATAGCCAATTCTCATCCGCCGCTGCAGCAAGGAAACCGATGCCTGCTTCGCTTCCAATATCACTTGTACGGCCTGATCATAAAGCTCATCCAGCATTTCGTTCCCATCCGTTGATTCCTCCTCAACTTCCGGTACAAGATCCTCTTTATACTGCGCTTCGGCTTGACCGCGTGCGTAGTTTACTAATGATTCTACTTCTTGATCGGATAAAAAGGCCCCTTGCACCCTGATCGGCTTTGACATCCCAACCGGCAAGAAAAGCATATCACCGCGACCAAGCAGCTTTTCCGCTCCTACCATATCAAGAATGGTCCGAGAGTCTACCTGAGAAGATACACCAAAAGCAATACGGGATGGAATGTTCGCTTTAATAACGCCCGTAATGACATCGACTGATGGCCGCTGCGTTGCAATGATAAGATGAATACCAGCTGCACGCGCCATTTGAGCAAGCCTTGCAATGGAGTCCTCTACATCGTTTGCAGCAACCATCATCAAGTCAGCAAGCTCGTCCACAATAACAACGATATAAGGTAGAACAGCTGCAGGGTTATCGGCCATTAAATTGTTGTAGCCTTCGATATTGCGAGTTGCGGATTTGGAGAAAAGCTCATAGCGGCTTTCCATCTCAACAACAATTTTCTTTAGAGCCAGAGAAGCACGCTTTGGATTCGTAACAACAGGAGCGAGCAAATGCGGAATCCCATTGTATACGTTCAGCTCAACCATTTTTGGGTCAATCATAAGAAATTTAACCTCGTCTGGCGCAGCCTTATACAAAATACTCGTAATAATGCCGTTAATACAAACGGATTTACCGGAACCTGTAGCACCTGCTACAAGCAAATGGGGCATTTTGGCTAAGTTGCCTACAATCGTCTGTCCCGATATATCTCGGCCGAACGCGATAGACAATTTGGACGCAGCATTTTGAAACGCAGTGGTTTCCATTACCTCTCGCATTGTTACGACGGAAACCTCCATATTTGGTACTTCTATCCCTATAGCTGATTTCCCCGGAATCGGTGCCTCCATACGGATATCCTTAGCCGCTAACGCAAGAGCAATATCATCCGTTAAACCAACAATTCGGCTTACTTTAACGCCCGTTGCCGGCTGAACTTCATAACGAGTTACTGCTGGACCGCGAACAACATCCAGTACCTTAGCACGTACGCCAAAGCTTTCCAGCGTTGCTTCCAGCTTTCGGCGAGAGTCGTACATGTCGGATGCATCTGCATTTTTACTCATTAAATTCGGTTTAGTAAGCAGCGTAAAAGGCGGCAGCAGGTAAGGCTTAGGTGCGTTTGCTTCGGCAATAGGACGTTTCGGAATCGGTTGCTCCGTATCTTCCTCATACACAAGCGCTTCTGAAGAATTAGCACCAGCCGCGATTATTTCAGGCTCCAATAAATCTGTATCATCCTCAGCCTCTTCCAGAGTATCGTTAAGCAGATCTGAATTAGCTAATTCCTGAATAGGATTCGTTTGGTCCCATGCTTCATCATGATTAGGCACAAGCGGCTCATGGTCGATTATAAGACCATCACCAGCATTTTCCCATGGCGGCGTGCTGTCATGCTCATGAATATCTGGATTCAATTCTGTATGTAAATCAGCGCCGGATTTCTCCCAAGGCGGTTCGATATCATTTTGCCAGGCAGGCTTCGCGCTTGCAAGCGTATCCGTTCCATTTGGCTCGAACACCCATTCATCCTGTGGATGACTGGATATATCAGACTCTTCCTCATCTTGATCCTGTCTCCAAGAGAAAAACAAGGATCTTCTTTTCTTCTTCTTAGGAGGAGCAGCAACATAACTTTCATGATCGTCATCAATTGTTTCATCATCATCATCGAAATCAGCCTGTCCAACATTGGCACTCGCTTGTGCTGCTGCGGCAGCACGCAGGGAAGCTCGCTTCTCCCATTTAGCTGCAAGCAGCTTGAACATACGATTGCCACGGGTCGTAACCAATCGCCCTAACTCCACATACGACTTACCTGTCATAAGCATGATAGAGATCGCGAACATAACAAACATAATAAGCTTCGCGCCATAATACCCGAACAAAGAGAAAAATAATGAATATTGAATAGCGCCTACAAAACCACCACTTATTTCTTTGTCTCTGATCGGTAAATCATTTTCGGCTGGTACACTTATTAAAGATAATTGCAAATCACTGCTAAGCTGCTTAAAAATCAAAGACCCTGTCAAATCAGCCGTAGGGCTCAGCTTTTGATCAATTTCAGATATGGAGCTCATAAGTGTAAACGCAAGTACCATAATAAACAAGCCTGTTCGCTTGTTCGTCCATCCTTTAGGCCAAGTGCGTTTGATCATGACTGCAAGTCCAATGACAATCCCAATTAGTGCTAATACAAAATAAAACTTGCCGAGCACAAGCCCAAATAGCTTGGATAACGAGCGCCCGACAGCCGCCTCTCCAGAGAGGGCAATAATTGATATTGTAATAAGCAAAATTCCATATACTTCATATTTTAAGTTTGTGCCAATTGATTTTTTTCGTCTCTTTTTCTTTGCCAAATCCGTCACCTCTGGTAAAAGATTATACCATAGGTGGGCAAATGTTCCTATGAGACATTTGCACGAACATTTGTTTGTTCATTATTTATAATTCACAATCGTGCCCGGCATTAAATTTGGATTGAGATAGTCGTCGAGGCTGCAATCTATTAAACGAATAATTTTCCCCATTCCCGGTGCGATGGGAGTCACCTGCATCTTTACACCATTTGACCATACCTCTTGCGATTGCTCCATTTCGTCATTGAAGCCCTCCAGAACAACCTCAAGAGGCATATTCGTATAAAGTGTCATTGGATATTCACCTCAATTCTGCCGAGCTTGGAGGCCTCAATTCTTCGGTTTAATTCCTTTAACGCCTCACCCAAGCCGCCAACGGCATCAATCAGACCATGCTTGACTGCATCAGACCCAATAACCGTAGTTCCTATATCCCGTGTAAGCTCCCCCGTCTTGAACATAAGCTCTTTAAATGTATGTTCCGTCACGTTCGAGTGCGAGGTTACAAAACGTACGACGCGCTCCTGCATTTTATCCAAATATTCAAAGGTTTGTGGTACACCGATTACTAAACCGTTTAGACGAATGGGATGTATCGTCATCGTTGCTGTCTCTGCAATAAACGACATATCGCCAGCTACGGCAATCGGAACACCTATGGAATGTCCTCCGCCAAGCACGAGCGTTACTGTTGGCTTGCTGAGTGATGAAATCATTTCAGCTATTGCGAGTCCTGCCTCGACATCGCCGCCTACTGTATTCAGAACGATAAACACACCTTCAATTTTATGATTTTGTTCAGCTGCTACGAGTTGTGGAATAAGATGCTCATATTTAGTCGTTTTATTTTGCGGAGGCAAAACGAGATGTCCCTCCACTTGCCCAATGATGGTCATACAAAAGATATTGGATTCCGTTAATGCAGGAGCCGCTGTCTGACCAAGCTGCTGAATCGTTTCGACAACAGCATTCGCCTTTTTTTTATCGTCTGGAATAGGTTGTTCAGGCTGCTCTGAAGTAAACTGCATGTTTGTGTGACCATTCATTTAAATATCCCCCTCTTATGATGATGCTCGTCATAGTATGAGGTCTGGTCAAAAATTTATACAAAATACAGTCTAGATCTCTTGATTTGACAAACCAAGCAGAAAAGTCTTCTGTTCTTACATAAAAAAAGAATCGCTTGTGTCCGCCGCGGCAATTGCGGATAGGACAAGCGATTCTTTTCATTAATTATTTATATGTTAAACTTCCATAATGATTGGCAAAATCATTGGACGACGACGAGTCTGCTCGTACAAGAAACGACCAAGCGCATCCTTCACATTCGTTTTGAGCGATGCCCATTCATTTACTTTATCATTCATCAAACGTGTAAGCGTCGATGTTACGATGCGATTGGCTTCATCAAGAAGACCTTCGGATTCACGAACATAAACGAAACCGCGAGAAATAATATCTGGACCAGACAAGATCGCGCCATCTTGCTTGCTTAATGTAACAACAACGACCAAAATGCCATCTTGCGACAAAAGCTTGCGGTCACGCAATACAATGTTACCAACATCGCCTACGCCCAATCCATCAATCAATACATTTCCTGCTTGTACTTTCGAGCCTTTGCGGCCGCTGCCGTTCTGGAACTCAACTGTATCACCGTTATCAATAACGAAGATGTTCTCGCGTTCAATCCCGATTGCTTCTCCAAGCTTCGCATGCTGACGAAGCATACGATATTCACCGTGGATAGGAATGAAGTATTTTGGCTTAATCAAGTTAAGCATAAGCTTAAGTTCTTCTTGGCTGCCGTGACCAGATACGTGAACACCTGAAACGGAACCATTTCCGTAAATAACATTTGCACCAAGGCGGAATAATTCATCAACAGTACGACCAACATATCTTTCGTTGCCCGGTATTGGTGTTGCCGCAATAATGACGGTGTCGCCTGGTAAAATATCAACTTTGCGATGTGTCGAACGTGCCATGCGAGTAAGCGCCGACATCGGCTCGCCTTGACTGCCTGTACACAAAATAACAACACGATCAGCAGCTAATTTGTTTACTTCTTCCGGCTCAATAATCATTCCCTCTGGAATATTCAAGTAGCCAAGATCAGAAGCAATACCTACAACGTTAACCATACTGCGGCCAACAACCGCAATCTTACGTTTTGTTGCAATAGCAGCATTTATAATTTGTTGAATCCGGTGTACGTTGGAAGCAAAAGTTGCTACGACAACGCGCTGTGACGATTTGCGGAAAATATCCTCTAGATTGTCGCCAACTTGTGCTTCAGATGGCGTGTACCCTGGACGTTCTGCATTTGTACTGTCTGACAATAGCGCCAAAACGCCGCGCTTGCCAATCTCAGCGATACGCTGCAAGTCAGCAAATTGCTCATTCACCGGCGTATGGTCAAATTTAAAGTCACCTGTATGAACGACAGTACCTTCCGGTGTATCCAAGCTGACACCTACGGAATCTGGAATACTGTGGTTCGTTCTGAAGAAGGATGCACGAATCGTGCCCAATTGAATTTCGCTATCTGCATTGATGAGAATACGTTTCGTTTCTCCGAGCAAGCCCGCTTCCTTCAATTTTCCTTCGATAAGTCCGAGTGTTAGTTTTGTTGCATATAATGGCACATTTAAGCTTTTTAGTACATAAGGCAAACCGCCAATATGATCCTCGTGACCATGTGTAATAATAATTCCGCGAACTTTGTCGCGATTTTCCGTTAGGTAAGAGATGTCAGGGATAACAATATCGATTCCGAGCATGTCCTCTTCAGGGAACTTAAGTCCTGAGTCAACTACAACGATATCATTGTTATATTGGATGACGTACATGTTTTTCCCGATCTCGCCAACTCCGCCTAGTGCAAAAATGAGCAATTTATCCTGGTTGTTCTTCTTAGACAAGTGTTTTCCTCCTTAAAATTTTGCGAAGCGAAATTCGCTTCGTAATCATTGGGTTAATTTTCGAAGCAAAATAGCTTTGTAAGCATTTTCTTAAATATTTCGAAGCGATCGGCTCCGTAAGCATCTAATTATTATTGCGAAGCTATAATGGCCTCGTAAGTATTGTCGTAATATGGAAAAGCAATATTTATTTTGTACGGATCCACAGGTAATTAATGCCGAACATTGTTTACCTATGCGTTGTTATCGTCAGATGCCGCTCTGACGTTAATTTCATTTCCAAATATTTGCCGCACCCAGTCACTTGAAATCATTATACATGAAGAAAAAGCTGGAATACAAGTGAAACACGATATTGCTATTATGCAATATGCTTCCCAAAAAAATAAAACCGATGCTGGATGCACCGGCTGCAATCAACGATTACGTGTATTTACACCAGTAAATTGCGTAAGAATGCGGCCTCAGCCTCGGTCACAGTAACAAGCGGAAGTCTAACTCCTCCAACTGGCAAACCTTTTAAGCCAAGTGCAAATTTCACGGCCACAGGATTAGGTACAGGATGAGGACAATAGAATAAACCTCTGAAAATTGGATGTAAAATACCATTTATTCGAGCAGCTTCCTGAACATTTCCGTTCACATAGGCTTCGATTAATTGTTTCATTTGCGCGCCAACGACATGTCCCGCAACGCTAACGATTCCGTAAGCGCCAATAGCCAAAGCAGGCAGTGTAGCACTGTCGTCCCCGCTGTATACTTTAAATCCTGCAGGAGCACCACTAATAATTTGAGTTAATTGATCTGTTGAAGCACAATCTTTTGTCGCCACAACATTGTCGATTTGTGCTAAGCGAAGCGTCGTTTCGACAGAGATGTTGACTCCCGTACGACCTTCCACATTATACAAAAGAATAGGCAATTTTGTTGCTTCAGCAATAGCCTTAAAGTGCTGATAAAGTCCTTCTTGACTAGGACGGTTATAATACGGAGCGACAAGCAAAATGCCATCAACGCCCGCTGCTTCTGCGTCTTTTGTCAGATGGATGGAATGGGCTGTGTTGTTGCTGCCCGTACCAGCAATGATTTTGCAACGACCATTCGCATGCTTAACAGCAAATCGGAACAGTTCCAGTTTCTCTTCATCGGAGAGCGTAGGTGATTCGCCAGTCGTGCCTGAAACGACAAGACTATCGCTTTGCTGCTCCTCAATCAAATAATCAATTAATTTTGCTGTCGTTTCCCAATCAATATGACCGTCCGCATCAAATGGGGTTACCATTGCGGTAATTAGTCTTCCAAATTCCATCTGAATTCCTCCCAAAAAAGTTGCTCTATCGATGAAGCTCGAACTTCGCGTGCAGAGAACGAAGTGCCTCTACCATATCCGCTTCACGAACGAGCACCCATATCGTTGTATTAGAATCAGCCGATTGCATGATTGAAATGCCCTGCTCCGTCAGCGCTTCCACGATACGCGCCATAACGCCTGGCTCTCCATTCATACCACCGCCGATGACGGATACTTTAGCACAGCCTTTAATAGCTGAAGGTGCAAAGCCGCATTCCTTCAGTACATCAACTGCACGTTTAGCATCATGATCAAATACGGTATAAACTGCACCGCTTGGCGTTACATTAATAAAATCAACACTAATATGATGTTTAGCCATAGATTGAAACACTTGCAGCTGCACATCATTTCGGCCTTCAATAGCCTTTACAGATATTTGAGTAATCCCTGCTGCATGGGCAATTCCTGTAACATGACGATCCTTAACCGCCAGCTCAGCCTTAAGCTCAGCTGAATCAGTTACTAATGTGCCTGTTTCACTTGAGAAGGTAGAACGAACTCGGAGCGGTATACGAGCCTGCTGAGCAATCTCAACGGCACGAGGATGGATAACCTTAGCTCCTTGTCTTGCCATGTTGCATATTTCAGCATAGCTTACGACAGGAAGCGGTTTCGCCTCCTCGACTAATCTAGGGTCCGCCGTTAAAATCCCGTTAACATCCGTATAAATATCGACCATTTCAGCGCGAAGCGCGGCACCTAATGCTGTAGCTGAAGTATCGCTTCCGCCGCGGCCAAGTGTTGTCGTATCTCCTAATGCAGTGCTTCCTTGAAAACCTGTTACGATTACAACGGTTCCTTCACGTAAATGATGAAGCACCTTATCTGGCCGAATCTCTTTGATTCGGGCTTGCCCATACTGCTCGTCAGTAATCATGCCCGCCTGTCCTCCGGTTAGGACAACGGAAGGAATGCCGCTCGCAATGAGCAAGCTGCATAAAGCGGCTGCGGAAATAATTTCTCCGCAGCCTAGCAGCATATCTCGCTCACGCGCTGGCAGCCTGTCGCCATTATCACGTATAACCTGAAGCAAGGTATCCGTTGCGTAAGGATCGCCCTTACGCCCCATAGCAGATACGACTACGACTACAGCAAGGCCACTGCTGCGTTCTCTGGTAATATGACTAATTACGTGTTCTCTGGCATGATCGGTAGAAAGAGAGGTGCCCCCGAATTTTTGAATCAGGATGCGCATATTATAATCCTCCATGATCGATCCAGGGAAGAAGCAAGCTTTACTACCTTTTACTTAATACATTAACCTCTTGCGATATGTTCAGCGATTTGAACAGCATTCCATGCTGCTCCTTTGAGCAGGTTATCGGAGACGATCCACATATTAAGTCCGCGATCCGAACCAAGATCACGTCTCAAGCGACCAACAAAAACATCCGGCTTACCGGCAGCATCAGTCGCAAGCGGGTATTGCTGATTAGCAGGATCATCAACGAGCGTAACGCCCGGTGCATCTGCAAGCAGCTGCTTAACCTCTTCCAAATCGTAGTCGTTTTTGAGCTCAACATATAGAGATTCCGAGTGACCGTAAACGACAGGAATTCGCACGCATGTAGCTGTAACCTGGATAGACTCGTCACCCATAATTTTTTTCGTTTCGCGAACCATTTTCATTTCCTCAAGCGTATAACCATTCTCTTGAAACTTATCAATTTGCGGAATCGCGTTAAATGCAATTTGATGCTTAACCGGCAGTGCTCCTACTGGAAGAATAGCTGGGTTTACCTCTTCACCCTGAAGTGAAGCTGTAGTTTGACGAAGCATCTCATCAATGGCAAGATTTCCAGCACCAGAAACCGCTTGATAGGTGGAAACGATAATACGCGAAATGCCAAAACGGTCTTGTAGCGGTTTAAGAGCTACTACCATTTGAATGGTTGAGCAGTTCGGATTAGCGATTATGCCCTTATGCTCGCTAACCTTCTCAATATTTACCTCAGGAACGACAAGCGGTGTGTTTTCGTCCATGCGGTATGCATTGGTGTTATCAATACATACTGCACCATGTTTAACCGCATGTGGAGCCAATGCTTTAGTAACATCGCCTCCTGCACTAAACAAAGCGATGTCGATACCTTCGAAGCTTTCCGGTTTTGCTTCTTCAACCGTAAGCTCCTGATCTTTAAATGTAATTTTTGTGCCGGCTGAGCGAGCAGACGATAACAGCTTAAGCTTTCGGATCGGGAAGTTTCTGGAAGCAAGTAATTTCAGTATTTGTTCTCCTACTGCGCCTGTTGCACCAACAACTGCAACGTTAAACAATTTCTGATACGACATCTGTTGTCGTCTCCCCTCTAACCGTGTGTCATGAATGACGTTCGACAAGCAGAGGCTGCAGCTGTTTGCCAGATAGGGCAGCTTCGCATGCTTCCAAGACCAAATCCATTCTGGCAACAAGCGAATTAGGCTTCTGCACCGGGTTATCTTGGCCGAACGGTACAAAATAAATATGTTTAGCCACTAATAGCTTCGCTATGTTAGCGGCATTTAAACCAAGTCCATCATTTGTCGAAATAGCAAGAACCAGCGGACGGCCGTTGCGCATTTGGGCTTTTGCAGCCATAAGTACTGCGCTGTCCGTAATCGCATTTGCAAGTCGGCTTGTCGTATTTCCTGTGCAAGGTGCTATGACGAGAACGTCCAGCAGCTTAGAAGGCCCAAGTGGCTCCGCCTGCACAATGGTCGAAATAAGTTCATTTCCGGTAATCGCTTTTAACTGTGTTTGCCAATCCTCGGACTTTCCAAATCTAGTGTCCGTTGTCATAAGTGTATTCGAAACGATCGGCACCACATTGGCCCCCGCATCGACGAACCGCTTAATTTCAGGCATAACTTCAGCAAACGTACAATGTGAGCCTGACAATGCATAACCCACCGTAATTCCAGCCCAATTCATATCCCATTCCCCCGCTTAATCGTATCGTCCAAAATCAACTGAGATAAGCAATCCGCTATGATACGTCCAGCTGTTTTCGGTGCGACGATACCGGGTAGTCCGGGTGCGAGCATCGCTTTAATGCCACGCTTCTCAGCGAAGCGGAAATCTGTCCCGCCAGGCTTCGATGCGAGGTCAATAATGACGGCTCGCGAAGGTAAATTTGCGATAATTTGTGCTGTGACTATCATAGTCGGAATTGTATTAAAAAGCAAGTCAATATTGCTCACATGATGCAATAAACCACTGATGTAAAAAGGCTCAAAACCCATCTCTGCCGCTCTTGCGAACTGCTCTGAACGCCGTACACCGACCTTCACTTTGGACCCCAAACCTTGAAGCGTTCGTGCCATTGTAAAGCCTGTTCTACCGAAACCAAGCACCATAGAAGAAGACCCATGAATCGTAATATCCGTATTTTGAATGGCCATCATTAAGGCGCCTTCCGCTGTCGGAATTGAATTGTATATGGCAACATCATCACGGTCAAACAGCTCAACGAGCGACAGGGAATGCTGCTCGCATAGCTGACGCAAATAAGGCTTCGCCATCCCTGTATATACTGTGCAATGTTTTGGCAGCTTTGCAAAATGGCTGTCTGCCAGCTGCATTTGTCGGTCACTAAAAACACTCTGGATGATCCCATGATCATCAGTGCCTACGGCAGGCAACAACAACGCATCGACGGATTCAAAAAGCTGTTCCTCGAACTCCGCCTGTACCGCTCCGTCGAGTGACGAATGCAAGCCGTCAAAACCCGAAACTGTGACAGTTGCATCAAGCTCAGTCAGCTTTCTAATTACCTCCAGCTGCCTTGCATCACCACCAAGCAGCAGCACTTGAACGCCTGTTAGCATTAAGCTTCACTCCTTTCTTGCTAATAGCTCTAGATCATCTTATGCTTGCGCCCAGAGCGGGGTGAAAAAGAAAAAAAGATCGGGCATTTGCCCGATCTTCTTAATACTAATTTATGAATTCAATTCGCTTAAACGCCAGTATGTCCAAACCCGCCGGCACCTCTTACGGTGTCAGGCAGCTCGTCAGCTTCTATAATCGTAACTGCCGGCACGAGTTGGAATACCATTTGAGCTATTCTTTCCCCGCGCGTAATTGTAAACGGCTGATCGCCTAAATTAACGAGCAGCACTTTCACTTCTCCTCGGTAGTCCGCATCAATCGTTCCTGGTGAATTCAAGCAAGTAATGCCATGCTTATACGCAAGGCCGCTGCGCGGTCTAATTTGCGCCTCCAGCTCCCCGGGCATTGCCATTGCAAAGCCGGTAGGAATAAGCTTACGCTCGCCTGGCTGCAATACTACAGGCTCTCCTACAGAAGCTTGCAGATCAAAGCCAGCTGCCCATTCGGACATTTTTTTCGGAATGGCTATATCTTCATTTCCTTCTAATCGTTTAAACTGAACTTGATACAAATTGATCCCTCCTGAGCTCTGCTGCTGCTTTATCATTCGTTCCGACCATTGCAACGGAGAAAGGAGCAGCTAACATACGCTTCGTAACATCAACTACATCTGACATCTGCACCGAATCGATACGCTTCAACAGCTCATCAAGCGTGTAATGATGACCGAGCATCAACTCGTTTTTGCCCAATCGATTCATTCTGCTGCTCGTGCTCTCCAAGCTCAAAATCAAGCTGCCCTTCAATTGCTCCTTGCCGCGGTGCAGTTCATCCTCGCCTAATCCTTTTACGGACAGCTCGTTCATCTGCTCCATCGTTAAATCAAGTACTTCCTTCGTTTGCTTAGGCGCCGTTCCAGCATATAAAGTAAACAAGCCAGTATCCGCATAGGAAGTGTGATAGGAATAGACCGAATACGCGAGTCCGCGCTTCTCTCTTATTTCTTGGAACAGCCTCGAGCTCATTCCGCCCCCTATAGCATTGTTAAGAAGAATCATGGCATACAAATTTGAATCGGTTATCGAGCACCCTGGGAAAGAAACACATAGATGGTTTTGCTCTGTTTTCTTTTTGTAAAACAAATAATCGCCATGAAATGTCGGAGGCGTAATGATGGATGAGGCTGGCTTGCTATTCTTAAAGCTTCCAAAATATTGTTCCATTAACGCAAGCAAGCTCTGCTCTTCAACATTGCCCGCAACGCTGATTACTACATTCTCAAGTGTATACGTATCATTCATATACCCGCGGAGCGTATCGGAGGTCATGGCAGTCAAACGATCCTCAAGCCCCAATATCGAATAAGCAAGCGGGTGTTCACCGAATGCTGCGCGAGAAGCTTCGTCATGCACCTTATCATCTGGCGTATCCTCATACATCGAGATTTCCTCAAGAATAACATTTTTTTCCTTCGCCAATTCCTCCGGATCAAATTGGGAATTAAAAAACATATCCGAGAGAGCGTCTACGGCAAGCGGCAAATGCTCATCAAGCACCTTGGCAAAATAACACGTATATTCCTTCGAGGTAAACGCATTGACATTTCCGCCTATACCGTCGAATAAATCCGCTATGTCCTTTGAAGTACGGCTTTCTGTGCCTTTGAACAGCATGTGTTCAATGAAATGGGAGATGCCGTTATTTTCAGGCGTCTCATTGCGTGAGCCCGTTTTGACCCATATGCCAAACGATACTGATCTTACTGTCGGTATGTATTCAACGACAACACGCAATCCATTGCTAAGTGTGTATTTGTTCATCAGTAGTCCTCCTCATGTTTTGTGCAGCAAAATGATCATTATTATACGTCTCATCATTTTGCCTTACAAAACTGACATCATATACATGTGACTCTAAACATGAATGTTTTTACTATAGCAGAATCAGTCCGCTCCCTCAACTTCAACGGGAATCCGCTTGGAGGAAAGCGTCTCACTAACCGTTCCTATCGCGTAGCCTTTTGATTTAGCTGTAGCAATTATGCCAGGCAGCGCATCTCGTGTTGTGGCTGTAGGATGCATTAATATTAGCGCTCCTGGCTCTAATTTCGATGCAATTTTGCGCACAACGGCATCTGCAGGCGGTTTCTGCCAATCAACCGTATCAATGGTCCACAGCACCGTTTTTAACCCCTGCTCCTCGGCAATCTGGACAGTAGCTTGATTAAAAGAACCCGACGGCGGAGCAAACCATTTGTTGTTCACGTTCAAGCTCGATTTTAATAAGGCTTCGGTTTTGGATATTTGAGTGTACTGCGCTTCCCTGCTAATCGCACTCATGTCAGGATGAGTATACGCATGATTAGACATTTCATGTCCTTCAGCTTGTATTTGCTTAGCAACATCAGCGTTTTTACTTAGCCAGCTGCCATCAAGGAAAAAGGTAGCTTTCACCTTCTCACGGTTAAGTGTTTTTAATATGGAATCTATGTACTCATTGCCCCAAGCAACATTGATCATAAGCGATATCATCTTTTTGTTGGGGTTGCCGCGAAAAATCGGATGTGGACCAAGATCATTAAGACTGATTTTGGGTTCAACCTCTTTATATACATAAGGAATGGTTTGAGAAGGCGGAGCAATCAAAGCAGCTTCGAGCGTTTTATCGACATCGACTTCCAAACCGTTGTACCCTGGAATAGCTCTCCAAACGCGATCAATCCGCGCGTCTACTGGTGCAATATTTCGCTTATCTGCTTCTTCCGAAATAATGTTCAGCAGCCTCTGCTTCTCCGATTGCGTATAAGAATATTGTGCATAAACCATTTTACTATCATATTTTAAAGAAGAGAGAAATTTTGATATGTCGTCGTTCATACTGACGAATGCAAGCACTAGAAGCATGCTTGCCACAATTGCAGCTGCTTTTCTAAGCATCATTATTCCCACTCCCATATAAGTCCTCGCACGCTTCCTAAGCTTGACCTTATTTCGGCATGTTAATTCATATGTATGAAAAGTAGGACGAGAATATGCTGCGGCTGGGCAAGATGGTGACCAGATGTCGCTTTAAAAAACAAAAAGAGCCAGATCAAATCTGTCTCTTTTCTTCTTATTTATATGACCGCCAAGCAATAAAAGCTTATTGCGGCGATGCTTCTGGCGTCATCAAAATTTTGGCAGACAAGTTAATACGGCCTTGTCCGTCAATTTCGGTTACTTTAACTTTGATTTGGTCGCCAATGTTAACGACATCCTCTGTTTTTGCAACACGTTCATTCGACAATTGAGAAATATGGACAAGTCCATCTTTGTTCGGCAAAATTTCAACAAAAGCACCGAACTTCTCAACGCGCTTAACCGTACCCATATAAATTTCACCAACAACCACTTCTTTAACGATACCTTCGATAATCGATTTAGCTTTTTGGTTCATCTCTTCGTTTGAAGAAGCGATAAATACCATTCCGTCTTGCTCGATATCGATTTTCACGCCAGTTTCTTCAATGATTTTGTTGATGATTTTTCCGCCTGCGCCAATAACATCACGGATTTTGTCCGGATTAATGCGAAGCGTCAAAATTTTCGGTGCATACTTCGATAAGTTTGGACGAGTAGTCGGCAAGCTTTCGAGCATTTTACCTAGGATGAAAATACGGCCTTGGCGAGCTTGTTCAAGCGATTGCTCCAAAATAGCGCGGTTGATGCCGGCAATCTTGATATCCATTTGAATAGCTGTAACGCCTTCAGCTGTACCTGCAACTTTAAAGTCCATATCGCCGAGATGATCTTCCATCCCTTGAATATCAGAAAGAATTGCAAAGTGATCGCCATCTTTAATGAGACCCATAGCAATACCAGCTACTGGCGCTTTGATTGGTACCCCTGCATCCATCATAGCAAGTGTGCTTGCGCAAATGCTTGCTTGTGAAGAAGAACCGTTAGATTCCAAAACTTCCGAAACAAGACGAATCGTGTAAGGGAATTCAGCTTCAGATGGAATAACTTTGGAAAGTGCACGTTCTCCGAGAGCACCATGCCCGATTTCACGACGGCCTGGCGGACGAAGCGGACGAGCTTCACCAACGCTGAACGGCGGGAAGTTATAGTGATGCATGAAACGTTTTGTTTCTTCAGGCGAAATGCCATCCAAAATTTGAACGTCGCCCATTGCGCCAAGCGTACAAATACTTAGTGCTTGTGTTTGTCCACGAGTAAACAGCCCTGTTCCATGTGTGCGAGGCAAAATTGCCACATCACAATCGATTGGACGAATTTCATCAAGCGAACGGCCATCTGGACGAACTTTATCATGAGAAATAAGTCGACGTACTTCTTCCTTCACGATGTCATAAAGAACTTCTTTAACATCAGAGAGAAGTTCAGGCGTATCGATATATTGCTCTTCAAAGTGAGCAACTGCTGCGCTGTTAACTGCGTCAATTGCTTCTTGACGAGCATGCTTTTCTTCAACCTTAATCGCTTCAACCAAACCAGCAGAAGCATAAGCACGAACATCAGCATTCACTTGCTCATTTACAGTATGTAGCTTAACTTCCATTTTCGGTTTGCCGGCTACAGCTTGCAGCTCTTCTATTTTTGCTACGATCTTTTTGATTTCGTCATGACCAAACATAATCGCTTCAAGCATTACTGCTTCAGAAACTTCGTTTGCTTCTGCTTCCACCATCATGATCGCATCTTTCGTTCCTGCGACAACTACAAAAATATCCGTTTCTACGCTTTGCTCTACCGTCGGATTAATAATGAATTCGCCATTAACACGTCCAACGTTTACTCCGCCAATTGGACCGTCAAAAGGAACGTCAGAAATGGATAGTGCAGCAGAAGTACCGATCATAGCCGCAATTTCTGGCGAACAATCCTGATCCACGCTCATTACAATGTTCATGACTTGAACGTCATTCCGGAAACCTTCTGGGAATAACGGACGAATAGGCCTGTCCGTAAGTCGGCTGGACAAAATCGCCTTCTCGCTTGGACGGCCTTCACGTTTAATGAATCCACCTGGAATTTTACCAACAGCATACAAACGTTCTTCATAGTTAACAGTCAATGGGAAGAAATCCAGATCCTTCGGACCTGCTGACGCTGTTACCGTACACAATACGACAGTATCACCATACTGAACAGTGACTGCTGCATTCGCCTGCTTCGCAAGGCGGCCGGTTTCAATGGATAGCGGTCTTCCGCCTACCATCATCTCAATTCGTTGTACCATTTTATCCCTCCTAATAGTTATTCGATTAGTCTATTTCACTGCTAATTGGCAGTTTATACCGAGTGTTTCCCTATTACAAAAAGCAACCCGAATCCGCTCATCCGTTATTCCCGGACGGCTGGACAACCAGGTTGCTTTTCTTTACGCATGTTTTAGCGGCGTAGGCCGAGTTTTTCGATCAATGCGCTGTAACGTCTAACATCATTGTTTTTAAGGTATGCAAGCAGCTTACGGCGCTGACCTACCATCTTGAGCAAACCACGACGGGAATGATGATCTTTCTTGTGCTCCCGCAAATGTTGAGTCAAGTTAACGATGTTTTCAGTCAGGATAGCCACTTGAACTTCCGGGGAACCCGTGTCAGTTGCATGTGTCTTATGCGTCTCAATCAGTTCGTTTTTACGTACTTGTGTAATTGCCATCCTAATTCACCTCCTTCTTGATAATCGCCATTAGCCTCGAAGCCGTCGGTGAGATCGGACATCCAAGCTAAGGTTAAGTTTGTCCGTATGTCACACAAAATGTATGACTACTTACAACGTTGTATAGTATAACACATAAGGTGGACGAATGTCGAGGATCATAAATAAACAATGCCCAACATCCGTTTTCACACGAATGGTTGATACGATCAGTTAGTTGTAACCATGGATCGCCTTCGCTTGCTCAGAATCAGATCCAATCTGCTCAACAAGCTCGGCAATGGAATTAAATTTTTTCTCCGAACGGATAAACGATAGCAATTGCAAACGCATATGCTCACCGTATATATCGCTGTTGAAGTCAAACAAATGAGCTTCCATTACAGGTTTCAGCTCATCTTTATTAAAGGTTGGTTTTAAACCATAGTTTAAAACACCAGGGTATGAGGTATCACCAATCCAAGCCATTACCGCATAAACGCCAAGCCTTGGCGCGATATATGGGGCATTAAATTGCAGGTTTGCTGTTGGGAACCCGATCGTACGACCTCTTTTGTCCCCATGGACAACGATCCCTTCAACTTCATATGGCCTGCCAAGCAATCGTTCTGCCAGTTCAAGATCACCTTGCTCAAGTGCTTCACGGATATAAGTACTGCTTACTTTTACCCCGTTCTCGATCAAAGGCTCAATGATATGAACAGAAATATCAGGCTCTGCTAGCTGCTTCAAAGTCTCTGCATTACCTGAGCCTTTGTGGCCGAAGTTGAAATCAAAGCCTACAACGACCTGCTTAGCACGGAGTGTGCGCAGAACCTCATTGACGAAGCGCTCAGGTGATACTGAAGCAAACTCAAGATCAAACTTCATTATGAATACAAGATCTACGCCAAGCTCTGCAAATAACGCTGTCTTCGCATCAAAAGGCGTAAGGCAACGATAATATTGCTCACCTTGCCCGAGAACTTCCTTCGGATGAGGATCAAATGTCAAAACCGCTGATAGCATCTCGGATTCCTTCGCCGCATTTACAGCTTGGCGAATCACGTTCTGATGTCCACGATGAACCCCGTCAAAATGACCGATTGCTATGGAAAGCGGTTTGTCCAGCGACAACGTGGACAAACCGTTTAAAGGAAAACTTAATGGAATAATTTCCAACGCTGAAGCACCTGCATTTCCTATTAACTTTCTACAACGATAAGCTAAGCTGAAAACACTTTGATTGGCTTGAAAACATTTGCATTCAAATCAATCTGAAAAATACCTAGAAACGAGCTTTGATCATTATAAAGACGTATAAGCTGTCCATCTAAAGTCAATGCTGCATGTTCGATGGAATGGCTGAGACTAACTTTCTGTCCTTGCAGTGCAAGTTTCCCAAACGATTCTGGAATCGTCACACGATCCAAATGTGTAACGGCTTCATCGGCGGAAATGATATGTCCGCTTAATTCACCGGATTGCTGCAATTGCTCGATTTGCTCAAGCGTCAAGCAGCTTTCCTTTGTAATACCGCCTGACATCGTTCGAGTCAAATGGGCCATCGTAGCAGGAACACCTAGCGCTTTGCCGATGTCCACACATAACGTGCGAATGTATGTACCTTTTGAACAAACGACAGAAAACGAAATCTGAGGCAGATCAAGATCGAGCTGAGTGTCAATGAGATCTATTTGATGAATCGTTACTTTTCTCGATTTCCGCTCAACGGTCTTTCCTTCTCTAGCTAACTCGTACAATCGCTTGCCATCAACTTTGACAGCGGAATACATGGGAGGAACTTGATCGATCTCGCCTATAAATTGCGACAGTGTATGGCGAACATCTTCTTCTGTAACCGATATTGGCGATTGCCGCGCAATAACTGTACCCGTTATGTCCTCTGTATCTGTTGCAATTCCAAGCTGCAATACAGCTTCATATGACTTAGGCCGCTCTTGCACATATTCGACTACTCTCGTTGCACGCCCAAGACATAGCGGCAATACACCCGTTACCATAGGATCAAGCGTTCCTGTATGACCAATTCGCTTCATCTTCAGCACTCGGCGTACTTTTGCAACCACATCATGAGAAGTCCAGCCTTCAGGCTTCCAAACTGCCAAAATGCCGTCCATCGCTTAAATCAACGCCTTTCTGACTGCTTCCACTAGCTCTTCAATCGAGGTCGTTAAAGAACCTTCAATCCGGCATCCTGCTGCACGCACATGACCGCCACCACCGAATGCTTGCGCAATTGCAGCTACATTGGCTTTGCCTGCTGAACGCATGCTTGCTTTGACTGCACCGTCTTCCGTTTCTTTAAATAGAATGCCGACTTCAACTCCATCCACATTAAGCGCATAATTCACGATTCCTTCTAGATCTTCAGGAACTGCACCTGTATTGCGCAAATCATCTTTGCCAATATAGACCCAGCCGATCTCTAAGTTATCCGTAAATGTGAGGCGATTGAGTGCGAGCTGGAGAAGCTTGAGCTTAGCCATAGTCATTTTCTCAAGAAGATGATCAGCGAGCTCATTGCCGGACACGCCTAAAGCGAGCAAATGCGAGGCAATCTCCATGACACGCGGACTCGTGTTGGAATAACGAAACCCGCCTGTATCGGTCAATAAACCAGTGTAGATTGCTGTTGCACAGTTCACATCTAATGCGATTTCTGCTCTCTCGATTAAATCATACAATATTTCAACAGTAGCCGCAGCTTCTGCTCGTATAACATTTACGGTGCCAAATCCATTGTTTGTTGGATGATGATCGATATTAAGCAGCTTTGCATCTGGTGCAAAGCTGCTCGCTACCTCTCCAATACGTTTGAAATCCGCACAATCGACCGAAATAATGGCATCAAATGTTTGCTGAGTTACATCGCGCTTGTAATTGAGAATGGAATCAAATTGATGCAAGAAACGAAGTCTGGACGGCAGCTCGCTTTCATTAATCAGTACTGCCGACTTCCCAAGTTTCTCAAGCATCCAGCCTACGACAACAGTAGAACTAATAGCGTCACCGTCAGGCTGTACATGCGATACGACCAAAAAATGATCGTAAGTTTTCATGAACGCCAGCGCTTCATCTAGCTGCATCGAATAGCTGCTTTGATTTATCATCGAGCTGAATTCCCATTGTTGATGTTTTCAAGCAATGCCTCGATGCGGCTGCCATATTCAATACTGCTGTCAAACTTGAACAGCAATACGGGTGTATGGCGAAGGCGCATGCGCTTGCCAAGCTCTGTGCGAATAAATCCTGTTCCGCTCGCTAGTGCCTTAAGCGTCGCTTCCTTCTGCTCTTCGCTGCCAAGCACGCTTAAATACACTTTTGCTTGTGAGAGATCACTCGATGTTTCAACACCTGTTACAGTAATGAATCCGATTCTAGGATCTTTCAGCTCTGTTTGTATAATTTGGCTCAGCTCTTTTTTAATCTGTTCGCCGACCCGTCCTACTCGGATTTTTGCCATGCTTTACTCACCTCTCTACTGATTCCATGACAAACGCTTCGATAATATCGCCTTCACGAACATCGTTGAAACGATCAAGCGTGATACCACACTCATAACCTGCTGCAACTTCTTTAGCATCGTCTTTGAAACGTTTTAGGGATTCAATTTTGCCTGTGAAGACAACGATACCGCTACGAACCAAACGTGCTTCAGCGTTACGAGAAATTTTACCGTCAGTAATCATACAACCTGCAATTGCGCCAACTTTAGTCACTTTAAATACGTTACGAACTTCAGCGTGGCCAATAACAACCTCTTTGTAGATTGGATCAAGCATGCCTTTCATTGCTTGTTCAATCTCATCGATTACGTTGTAGATGACGCGGTGCATACGAACGTCAACCTTTTCTTGTGCAATCGTTGCTTCTGCTTGTGGATCAGGACGAACGTTAAATCCGATTACGATAGCATTGGAAGCTGACGCCAAAATGATATCCGATTCTGTAATCGCGCCAACACCGCTGTGGATGATTTTTACGCGAACGCCTTCGATTTCAATTTTTGCGAGCGAGCCTTTAAGTGCTTCGGAAGAACCTTGAACGTCGGATTTGATAATAACGTTCAGGTCTTTAATTTCACCATCTTTGATATGGTTATACAGATCATCAAGCGTTACGCGTGTATTCGCACCCATATCCGATTGACGCTGTTTAATGGAACGACGATCAGCAATATCACGGGCTTTGCGCTCATCTTCAAATACCATGAACGGATCTCCCGCTAATGGAACTTCTGTTAGACCAGTAATTTCTACTGGCGTAGAAGGACCTGCTTCTTTTAAGCGACGGCCTTTATCATTAACCATTGCTCTAATACGGCCGAAGCAGTTACCTGCAACAAAAGCATCCCCAATTTTCAAAGTGCCGTGTTGAACGAGAATACGTGCAACAGGACCTTTACCTTTATCAAGCTCAGCTTCGATAACAGTAGCGCGAGCGCGTTTGTTCGGGTTAGCTTTGTAGTCATTCATCTCAGCAACGAGCAAAATCATTTCAAGAAGGCCTTCAAGACCAATTCTTTGTTTAGCGGAAACTTCGACGAAAATAGTGTCGCCGCCCCACTCTTCCGGAACGAGTTCATATTCAGTCATTTCTTGTTTGATTTTCTCTGTATTCGCTTCTGGTTTATCGATTTTGTTAACCGCTACGATAATAGGAACGCCAGCTGCTTTTGCATGGTTGATGGCTTCAACAGTTTGCGGCATGATGCCGTCATCAGCTGCTACTACGATGATCGTAATGTCCGTAACCTGCGCACCGCGTGCACGCATAAGCGTAAACGCTTCGTGACCAGGTGTATCGAGGAACGTAATTTTTTTATGGTTAATTTCAACTTGGTAAGCACCGATGTGCTGTGTAATTCCGCCGGCTTCTCCGCCAGTTACATTCGTTTTGCGAATGGCATCAAGCAAAGTTGTTTTACCGTGGTCAACGTGACCCATAATAGTCACAACCGGTGGACGTGTTACCAAATTTTCATCTTCGTCTGTTTCTTCTACGGTTTCGAAGGAATCTTCCTCAACAGGAATTTTCACTTCAACCTCTACCCCGTAGTCTGTTGCGATCAAATGAATCGCATCCATATCGATTTCTTGGTTGATCGTAGCCATTACGCCAAGGAAAATCAGTTTTTTAATAACTTCTGATGCATCCTTATGCAGTAATTTTGCCAATTCGCCAACAGTCATTGTACCGCGTACAATAATTTTCTTTGGCGTATTGTCAATTTTCTCGCGTGGCGGTTGTTGTTGGAACTTGCCGCCGCGCCCTTTTTGACCACCACGGCCATTGTTGCCTCTGAAGCCGCCTGGTTTGCCGTCTTCAAATCTCTTTTGGCCAGGTCTTGCGTTTCTGTTGTCGTTACCGCGCGCTTGTCCTTGTGCTGGCTTAGAGTCGAAACGACTTTGGCCTGATGATGCTGGACGGCTGCTTGCGTCTGAACGCGGAGCGCTTGGACGGCTGCCTGTATTGCTTTGTCCGCCTTGTGAAGGACGGCTTTGTCCAGATGATGCTGGACGACTGCTTTGACCGCCTTGACCTTGTGATGGACGGCTTGAACCCGCGTTAGAACCCGCTGGGCGATTACCTTGTCCGCCTTGTCCTTGGCTTGGACGGCTCGAATTAGAACTGCCTTGTGAAGGACGGTTGCTGCTTGATTGTGATGCTGGACGACTTGTTTGTTGTCCTGCTGGTCTTTGTTCTGACTGCTGTTGGGTTGTTTGTGGTTTCGTATTAATAGAATTCATAGGCCCCTGTCTGTCTTGATTCGTATTTTTATTTTCTTGTACTGGCTGCGGCTTCTTCTCCTGCTGCTGCGGCTGCTGCGATTGCGGCTTGTTGGCAGTAGGTTGAGCGGAAGAAACCGTTACATTTGTTGTTTCTTGCGCGCGCTTTGCAGCTGCATTTTGTTTAATATTGCGGAAAAAACCTTCAACCTTATTTACCATTTCGTTTTCCATGACACTCATATGGTTATTGACTGGCAAATCAAGTCTTTTTAGAATCGTTATGATTTCTTTGCTGCTCATATTAAGTGACTTGGCATACTCGTAAACGCGCAGCTTATCTTTATTGTCCTTGCTGTCTTGTTTATTGTCCAATATGATCCACCTCCGTATTATGGCTCAGATGACTCGCAATCATTTTTCCGAATTGCGCATCGGTTACCGCTATTACAACCCGTTCTGGCTTACCAATCGCCTTTCCTAGTTGCTCACGGTCGAATGCTTCGGCGAGTTGTATTCCGTAGGTGTTGCATTTGTCACGAAACTTTTTTTTCGTATTGTCTGAAGCATCTCCTGCAAGGATAACGAGATGCACTTGTTTATTTCTTACAGCTTTGAGGACAATTTCATCGCCTGTAATCAGCTTTCCGGCACGCATTGCCATGCCAAGCTGTGATAAGCTCTTATTCTGCTTCATCGCTTATCAGCTCCTTACCAGCAATAAACTGTTCCTCTACCGCTATAAAATCCTGCTCAAGTTGATCGTAAATGTGTTCACCAACATGCTGTTTCAGTGCTCGATCAAGCGCCTTGGATTTCTTCGCTAATTTAAAGCAACTGACTTTACCGCATAAATATGCACCGCGGCCAGCTTGTTTGCCTTTCAGGTCAATCTGCACCTCTTCGGCCGGTGTCCGCACAATCCGAATGAGTTCCTTCTTCGGCATCATGTCCTGACAAGCGACGCATTTGCGAAGCGGTACTTTTCTCGGTCTCATTGTACACCCCTCCTCTGCCAGCTGAATTGACGCGTATCTGTTGAAAAATTCAGATTAGTCGATGGAAACTGAATCCTGATGCATGACCGTAGTCATTGATTTCGGACGTCCATACTCCTGCTCTGCCTGCGTTTCGCTCTTGATATCGATTTTCCAGCCAGTCAGCTTGGCAGCAAGCCTTGCATTCTGACCTTTAATACCGATCGCAAGCGATAGTTGGTAATCCGGCACGATTACTCTGGCCATCTTCTCTTGTTCGAATACGATAACCTCTAGCACCTTTGAAGGGCTAAGTGCATTCGCAACATATTCATCCACGCTTTCAGACCAACGAACGATATCGATTTTTTCACCTTTAAGCTCGTTTACGATCGTCTGAACGCGCAGTCCTTTTTGGCCAACACATGAACCGACTGGATCAACCTCGGAGTTACGGGAATGAACCGCAATCTTTGAACGGAAGCCAGCTTCACGAGCAACCGAACGAATTTCTACTACTCCGTCATAGATCTCAGGCACTTCAAGCTCGAACAAACGTTTTAAAAGGCCAGGATGCGTGCGGGATAAAATGATTTGAGGACCTTTAGTCGTGTTCTCAACTTTCGTGATATACGACTTCACGCGGTCACCATGCTTAAACTTATCAGTTGGCATAAGCTCAGTCAAAGGCAATACAGCCTCAACCTTGCCTAGATCCACAAATAAATTGCGAACATCCTGACGTTGAACGATACCGTTAACGATATCTTCCTCTTTATCGATAAAAGCATTATAAATCAGTCCGCGCTCAGCCTCACGAATACGCTGAGTAACAACCTGCTTCGCTGTTTGAGCAGCGATACGTCCGAAATCACGCGGCGTAACTTCAATATCCGCAATATCGTCAAGCTGATAATGAGGATTGATTTCTCTTGAAGCCTCCACTGTAATTTCCAGACGCGGATCTAGTACTTCATCAACTACAGTCTTGCGGGCGTATACTTTGATAACACCAGTATGACGGTTGATATCGACGCGTACATTTTGAGCGGTATTAAAATTTCTTTTGTAGCTGGAGATAAGAGCAGCCTCAATGGCTTCAAGGAGCACATCCTTGGTAATCCCTTTGTCTCTTTCTATTTCTTGTAGTGCTTCAATAAAATCCATACTCATTGGACTGGATTTCCCCCTTTCAATATAGAAACGAATATTTAGAACACGATTGCGAGTCTGGCGCCAGCCACCTTATCATAAGGAATGGTATATTCCTTTTTGGCTGTACGAACGACTGCATTTTCTCCATCAAATGCAAGTAGCAGCCCCTCAAATTCTTTAGCGCCGCTAATCGGTTCATATGTCGTTATGTAAACGTGCTTACCGATTGCTTTACGTACTTCATCTTCATTCCGAAGCGGTCTTTCTGCTCCTGGGGAAGATACTTCCAAGAAATAAACATCTGTAATTGGATCGTTTTTGTCCAATTGCTCACTTATGAATTCGCTGATACGACCGCAGTCATCGATGTCGATGCCGCCTTCTTTATCTACGAAAATACGAAGGAAATAATTGCTTCCTTCTTTTACATACTCAATATCAACCAGTTCAAATCCATTGCTGCTGAGGTATGGTAATACCATTTCCTGGACAGCGGCTTTGATTTTGGATGTACTCAAATTCAGTTGACCTCCTGTTTATACGCACTATGCCATTTTGCCATTAACAAAACGTAAAGAGTGGGTTTCCCCACTCTTCTGCATCAAAGTCTTTATAATCATCATTGCCAGAAAAATTATAACATAACCGCACTATAGTGACAAGAAATCTTTTCTATTCAAGCCGCTTCTAGAACAGAGAAAGCTGATTAGATTCAGGCAATCCACGGAAGCAGCCCATGTTTCCAAGAACCTCAATAATCGTTTTTGTAGCCTTCGATTTCATTTGGAAATCCTCGATTGACAAGTACTCGCCATCGTCTCTTGAGGCTGCGATATTACGTGCGGCGTTATCGCCAATTCCCGCAATGGCAGCAAATGGCGGAATAAGGGAATCCCCATCAACAAGAAACTTCGTCGCGTCAGAACGATATAGATCGATCGGCTTAAAGGAGAAGCCGCGCGCTGTCATCTCAAGTGACATTTCCAGCTGCGACACCATGTTTTTCTCTTTAGGGAGCGCATTAAACCCTTTAGCTTCGATCTCGATCAGCTTACGCAAAATCGCATCATATCCTTGGCAAAGCAGTTCCAAATCAAAATCGTCCGCTCTTACTGTAAAGTAAGTAGCATAATACTCTATTGGATGATAAAGCTTGAAATAGGCGGTGCGAACTGCCGATATGACGTAGGCCGCGGCATGGGCTTTCGGGAACATATACTCGATGCGCAGGCAAGAATCAATGTACCACTGCGGCACCTTGCACCGCTTCATCTCTTCGATCCACTCTGGCGTCAACCCTTTACCTTTACGAACACTTTCCGTAATTTTGAATGCAAGTCCAGCGTCCATTCCAGCTTTATAGATCAAGAACAACATGATATCATCCCGGCAACCAATTACCGTCTTGATGTTGCAAGTGCCGTTCTTGATCAGCTCTTGTGCATTTCCTAGCCAAACTCCCGTTCCATGAGACAATCCGGAAATTTGCAGCAAATCGGCAAACGAAGAAGGCTGCGTCTCTTGAAGCATTTGACGAACGAACTTCGTTCCCATTTCCGGCACTCCGTAAGTAGCTACCGAAGAGCGAATTTGCTCGCCCGGCACGTTAAGTGCTTTGGTGGAGTTGAACATGCTCATGACTTTAGGATCATTCATCGGAATTGACGTTGGATCAACGCCGGTCAAATCCTGCAGCATCCGCATCATTGTCGGATCATCGTGCCCCAGAATATCGAGCTTAAGCAAGTTTTCATCAAACGCGTGATAGTCAAAATGAGTTGTCTTCCATTCCGCATTCACATCGTCTGCTGGAAATTGAACAGGCGTTATATCTTCAACATCGATATAATCGGGAACAACGACGATACCGCCTGGATGCTGTCCCGTGCTTCGTTTTACGCCGGTACAGCCGCTCGCAAGCCTCGCAAGCTCCGCTCCGCGCCATTTCTTGCTATGTTCTTCCTCATATTTCTTCGCGAAGCCATAAGCTGTTTTTTCTGCAACCGTTCCAATCGTGCCTGCACGGAACACACACTTCTCGCTAAACAATACTTTCGTATAGTTATGGGCAATCGGTTGATAGTCCCCTGAGAAGTTCAAATCGATATCGGGAACTTTATCGCCTTTGAATCCTAGGAAGGTTTCGAACGGAATATCCTGTCCTTCACCTTTCATTGGCTTCTCGCATTTCGGGCATAATTTGTCCGGCAAATCGAATCCACTCGGAATGCTTCCGTCCAAAAACCATTCGCTATGCTTGCAATCCGAGTTTTTGCACAAGTAATGGGCCGGCAGTGGATTAACCTCTGAGATACCCAGGAATGTCGCAACGACCGAGGAGCCAACCGATCCCCTTGATCCGACCAAATAACCATCTGCATTGGATTTCTTAACAAGCTTCTCCGAGATCAAGTAGTTGGCAGAGAACTTAAATTTGATAATAGGAATAAGTTCTTTCTCCAGCCTGTCGATAACGACCTGAGGAAGATCTTCCCCATACATCGACTTTGCTGTGTCATAACAGGTGTTGCGAATTTCCTCGTCGGCACCCTCAATAATTGGAGCAAATAGTCCCGTCGGGAACATGTCATACGGCTCAAAGCGATCAGCAAGCTCTACTGTATTCGTAATGACGACCTCACGTGCTCTAGCTTCCCCTAAAAATGCAAATTCCTCCAGCATTTCTTCCGTTGTACGGAAATGAGCATCTGGTTTGCGTATACTCTTAAGCGGGCTAAAACCAGTGATCCCATGAATCGTTATGTCACGATACATTTTGTCGCGCGGATTCAAGTAATGAACGTTTCCTGTAGCAATAACCGGCTTGCCCAGCTCATCCCCGATTTGGCAAATCCTGCGATGCGCCTGCTCAATCTCCGCTCGGCTGCCTACTAGCCCCTTCTCAACTAAGTGCATGTAGAAATCAATCGGCTGGATTTCAAGGACATCATAGAAACGTGCAACCTCAAGCGCTTCCTCGTACGATTTATTTAGAACCGTTTCGAAAAATTCACCTTTCTCACAACCAGAAATAACGAGCAAGCCTTCACGGTGTGCAACAAGCTTCGTTTTTGGAATTGTAGCTACACGTTTGAAATGCTCTGTATGCGAGATGGAAATAAGCTTGAATAAATTTTTCTTCCCAACAGCATTAAGTGCATAAATATTGCTGTGGAAAGGCCGAGAATTAGATAAATCAATACCTACATAGTCATTTAGCTGATGTAGATTCGTAATATTTCGCTCAGCTGCATCTGCAATCAAGCCATACAATACGCCGCCAAGTGCAAGGGAATCGTCTACAGCGCGGTGATGGTTGTCGAGACTAACCTTATATTTATCTGCTAACGTATTCAAACGATGATTTTTGAGCGTTGGAAAAATAAATCGAGCGAGCTCCAGTGTATCGAGCACTGGATTTTTCACTTCCGGCATGCCGAAAGCTTTGCAGTTGGCTTGAATAAAGCCAATATCAAATCTTGCATTGTGGGCGACAAGAACATCATCACCAATGAATTCAATAAATTCTCTAAGCTTAGGCTCAATATCCGGCTGCCCTTTTACCATATCATCATTGATGTTAGTCAACTGCGTAATGTGGTAAGGAATTTTTTCATGCGGATCAATAAGGGTAGAGAAACGATCAATCTCTTTGCCATCACGCATTTTAACGCCGGCAAGCTCGATAATTTTGTTATTAATAACGGAAAGGCCCGTTGTCTCTATATCGAAAACAATATAAGTTGCTGTCGCAAGCGGCTCAGGTCTTGATTCCAGCACCATTGGCACTGCATCGTTCACGATGTTTGCTTCAACACCAAAAAGCACTTTTATGCCGTGTTTTTTAGCCGACTTATTCGCATCCGGATAACATTGAACATTGCTATGGTCCGTTACTGCAATCGCCTTATGTCCCCATTTGGCAGCTGTCTTTACATAGACATCTACCGGAGTTACCGCATCCATAGCGCTCATGGTTGTATGAAGATGAAATTCCACGCGCTTTTCTTCCGCTTTATCCATACGCTCAGCAGGTGTTCTGACCTCATGCAAATCATTCGGCATCATCACAAGCTCCGGTTCTTGCATGAATCGATCATATTCAATGCGGCCGCGAGCTTTGACCCACTTGCCATTAGCAAGCTGGTTCAATATTTTCACATCGTCCTTCGTCTTCGCAAACATCTTCATCGCGATAGAGTCGGAGAAGTCAGTCACGTTGAACGTAAACAATGTGCTTCCGTTACGAAGCTCTTTCACTTCGAGGCCGAATACCGCGCCTTGTACTGTAATTTTTTTCTCTTCTTCGATGATATTCATCAATGGAATCGGCTCTTCCCGAATATCATAACCAACCGCCAGCTTGATTTCGCTCTCATCGACGAGCTCAGACTCGGATTGCGCGCTCGCCATCAGCTCCTGCACATATTCCCGCTCTTCCTGCACCATCCGAAGGGAGAATTCATCCAAAATTTCTTGCCTGGATTCGCTGACGATCATTTTTACTTTGCATGCGCGCTGGAAATTTTCATTAAAGAAACGAATAATTTCATCATCCAATCGTTTCTTCCGAGCAAGGTCCAGTCCCGTATTGTCAAGGAGAGACAGCGTTAGCAAATCACCTTCAACCGTGATCGAAGATTTCTGCAGCCATCCATTTACGGAAGCGATCTCGCGCTGTGCCCACTCCATGAACAAGCCCCAGTATTGCATCACAATGGATTCAGTCTCTACAACAGGATCATAAATCATCAAAAAACTGACTGCAGCGATAGACTCAAACTTCATTCTAGCCGCCTGGCAAAGCCCATTATAGGCCTGTAAAGGCACCATGGACGTTTTGCGTATGCAAAACGTCCATTCTTGATTGCTGTTGCTAACGATAACTTGATCAATATATCCATCTTGAAAATAGTTTTGTATAAGTTCTTGCGGCAGCTGAATATGCTGTAAAAGCATTTCAAAACTCTGCCGTTTTTTTGCGGTTTGGCTCATAAAATACCACTCCTTAAGATCCGAACCGAACTAGCTTCAGTCCTTAATAAGCTCTTGCAAATACAACAGTATGTTTGGATGGATCTCCACATACGAGACATGTTTCTTTGTGCGATTCAGGGGCAAATGGAATATTTCGGCTTGTTGCTCCAGTTTCTTCCTTAACCTGCTTCTCACAAGCAGCAGAACCGCACCAGCCAGCTTCTACGAAGCCGCGCTGTTCTTCCAAAAAGCTTTTCATTTCATCAAGCGTTTCAACCGAACGAGAGTTGTCAATACGGAACTGCTTCGCACGATTAAACATTTCTTGATGCGTTTCTTCAAGCATAGCTTCTATTTCTGCAAGAAGATTAGCTTGCTGTACAATACGCTTCTCTCCAGTAACTCTGGAAACAAGCACAACTTGTCCATTTTCCATATCACGCGGTCCAAGTTCAAGGCGTAGTGGAACACCGCGCATCTCATATTCGTTGAACTTCCAGCCTGGGCTCACGTCAGCACGATCGTCCACACGTACGCGAATACCAGCTTTCTTAAGGTCTGCATAAAGCTCATCCACACGGCCAACAACCTGCTCGCGCATTTTTGCAGGGCCAATTGGAATCATAACCACTTGTGTTGGAGCAACTTTTGGAGGTAGCACCAGACCACGATCATCGCCGTGAACCATAATAAGGGCGCCAATTAGTCTTGTGCTCACGCCCCAAGAAGTTGTATGAGCGAATTGCAATGTATTCTCACGATCAAGGAATTTAATATCAAAAGCGACTGCAAACTTCGTACCCAAATAATGCGATGTTCCGGCTTGAACAGCCTTCCCGTCCTTCATCATCGCTTCGATCGAATACGTATCAACCGCACCAGCGAACCGCTCAGAAGGCGTTTTTTCACCTTTGATTACAGGGATAGCAAGGAATTCTTCAACGAATTGCGTGTAAACATCAAGCATCTGCATCGTCTCTTGACGCGCTTCCTCTTCTGTTTCATGCGCAGTATGGCCTTCTTGCCACAAAAACTCACTCGTACGAAGGAATGGCATTGTGCGCTTCTCCCAGCGAACGACGTTTGCCCATTGGTTAATGAGCAGCGGAAGATCGCGGTACGATTGAATCCATTTCGAATACATATGCCCAAACATCGTTTCCGATGTTGGACGAATAGCAAGGCGTTCTTCGAGCTTCTCGCCAGCTGCTTCAGTTACCCAAGGCAGCTCGGGATTAAAGCCTTCAACATGCTCTTTTTCTTTCTGGAAAAAGCTCTCTGGAATAAAGAGCGGGAAATACGCATTGCGATGTCCCGTCTCCTTAAAGCGGCGATCCAGATCACGCTGAATATTTTCCCAAAGCTCATAGCCCTCAGGACGGAACACAATACAGCCTCTTACAGGCGAATAATCCATAAGCTCGGCTTTTTTAATAACATCAATATACCATCTGGAGAAATCCTCGCTTTGAGGCGTGATTTCTGTAACAAACTGTTTATCCTTAGACATAAGCGACTATTTACTCCCCTTTTACCAATCGTAAAATATCATTATAAGTTACTACGAGCATTAATAACATGATGAGCGCGAAACCGACAAAATGTACCATGCTCTCACGGTTCGGATCAATCGGCCGGCGTCTAATCGCTTCAATTCCGAGGAATATGAGGCGGCTTCCATCAAGGGCAGGAATCGGCAGCAAATTAAATATTCCTAAATACAAGCTTAGCAGTGCTGTCCATGATGTTAACTGAGCAATGCCTTGCTGAGCAATCTGGCTCGTTACTTCTGCTGTTCGCACAGGTCCGCCAAGATCATCAAGCTTGAACTCTCCGAAAATAAGCTTCTTGAAGCCTTCAAAAATGCTTACTGTCATGTTTTTCATGAGCTTGCCTGCGCCTGTGAACGTTTCAGAGAAAGTAGCCGGACGTGTTGGCAATGCGGCACTGATTCCAACCTTGCCTACACCCTCTTTGTTCGGTTCAGGTGTTATAACAACTTGCTGAGCTTTGCCGTCACGAATTATATCCATTTTAACAGGAACATTCGGTGATTTGCCGATAATCGCGATCATTTTATCAAAATCAGCTCCGATTTTGATACCGTTGACTGCATCGATGACATCGCCCTTTTTCAAATCTACTTTATCAGCTGGCATGCCTTCTGATATTTCATTAACAAGCAGCTTATCAGGCGACTCAACAGGAACACCTGCTAGCTGAATGTAGGTAGCAAACAATACAAATGCGAGCACAAAGTTCATCATAGGGCCAGCAAAAATAGCAAGTGCACGCTGCGCTACTGTTTTACTGCCAAATTGTCTGTCGAGCGGCGCGATTTGTGTTTCTTTGCCTTTTGTGATCATCAAAGCAGTAGGGTGTACCGAGAAAATCTCGTTTTCCCCTTCTACGTCAAGTGTAACTGATAGCTTGCGCTCAAGATCGATCGCCACGATTTCTCCGCGAATAACACCGCTGCGGTCATCAAGACGATCCAAATAAAGTCTAGTCACTTTATTGTCTTTCAGACGAACCGCGATCGTTTGACCGGGCTGGACATCAACGATTTCTGGATCTTCTCCCGCCATTCGAACGAAACCGCCGGCAGGTATTAATCGAAGCGTATATCTCGTCTCGCCACGTTTTACCGAAAAAAGCTTCGGCCCGAAGCCAATTGCGAATTCTCTCACCAATATGCCTGCGCGTTTTGCGAAATAGTAATGACCCCATTCATGGATCGTTACGATCACGAAAAAAACGAGTATGGTCAAGAAAACAACTTGAATCATGTGCATTAAGCTGAAGCCTCCTGTTCGTTACGGCCTGTACATAGATTATCATTATTCTCCCGTCCGAT
Organism: Paenibacillus sp. FSL K6-3182; assembly: GCF_037976325.1. Lineage (NCBI taxonomy): Bacteria > Bacillati > Bacillota > Bacilli > Caryophanales > Paenibacillaceae > Paenibacillus > Paenibacillus sp. FSL K6-3182. The sequence goes on along the minus strand of NZ_CP150265.1, from coordinate 3,360,006 downwards.
ACAAGAGAACCGGAATTTAACCGATATTATACCGATTGGGCCAGCTGTCTTGCCCAAGCGTCCACTTCTGAGATCATCTGCAAATCATTGATATCAGCTGCTTCGTGCTTGCCAACGACCGTTTCCAATATCCGTTCAATGTCAAGAAACGTAATTTCACCCTTCAAAAACCGTGCCACCGCAACCTCGTTTGCAGCATTGTATACTGCAGGAGCTGATTGACCTAGCTTCCCGCACTCGAATGCCAGCCTTAGACATGGATATCTTTCAAAATCCATCTCGCGAAAATGCAGCTTTCCGATTTGTGCCAGGTTCAGCCTGCTTGTCGGGGTTACATTCCGTTCCGGATATGACAACGCATATTGAATCGGTACTCGCATATCCGGCATTCCAAGCTGCGCGATTATGCTGTGATCGGTAAACTCCACATAAGAATGAATGATGCTCTCCGGATGAATAATGACACCTATTTGATCGTATGTAACATCGAACAGCCATCTTGCCTCAATAACTTCTAGCCCTTTATTAACCATAGTCGCCGAATCAATCGTAATTTTTGCGCCCATCGACCAATTGGGATGATTTAGCGCTTCAGCTACGGTTACACCCTCAAGCTGTTCTCTTGTGCGATCACGAAAGGAGCCGCCGGAGGCTGTTAATGTAATTTGATTGATAGATTTGCGATCTTCGCCGTTTAAGCATTGAAAAATCGCCGAGTGTTCACTGTCTATCGGCAAAATCGATACTCCGCGCTTTTTCGCACGTTCCATTACGATATGACCTGCCGTTACGAGTGTCTCTTTGTTCGCCAAACCGATCATTTTCCCCGCATCAATCGCTGCTAGTGTTGCCGGCAGCCCTCTGCTTCCCACGATCGCTGTTACAACGACATCAGCGTCCGTCCCAGCGGCTACTTCAACAAGTCCTTCTTCGCCATAGACAACCTTAGTTCCAGGCGGCATATGGGGACGAGCGGCCTCTGCGTCTGCTTTGGAAGCCAAGCTAACGACCGAAGGATTAAATTGTTTGGCTTGCTCTATAATCAAATCGACATTCGCACCAGCGGACAAGCCAACAACCTGATAGCGATCAGGATCATGGGCAATAACGTCCAGTGTCTGTGTTCCGACTGAACCTGTCGAACCTAATATACTTATTTTTTTCACACAAAATCCTCCTGACTTATACAGGCAGCAGCCCGGTAAGCACTAACAGCGGAAATACGATTAGCCAGCTATCGCATCGGTCGAGCACTCCGCCATGTCCTGGCAGAAGCGTACCTGTATCCTTTATATCTCTCACACGTTTATAAGCAGATTGAATCAAATCCCCAAACTGTCCAGCTACAGCGGCAATTAAACCGATTAGCAAAGCTTTTGGCAAATCTATAAAATCGGGCATCGTGAGTGCGAATACTGCCGATACGATTAAGGATAACAATACGCCGCCTAAGGCGCCTTCGATCGTTTTGTTCGGGCTGATTGAAGGCCATAGCTTCGTTTTCCCAATGGCTCGTCCAGTAAAATAAGCACCGATATCCGAAGCCCAAATACAGCCAAAGGACAAAAACGTCCACAATAGGCCATGCTCCGCAATTTGACGAGCTTCTCCCATTGCTGAAAAGCCGTAACCTACATATAAAGCGCCTAGCAACATAAGTGCGGCGCCATCAATTGTCGTTTTATTTTTGGTAATCACGGTTAGGGCAAGCAGTAAGAAGGCCAGCATCCAAACAATAGTCAGGAAAGATGGAATAACAATTCCCCAATCAGACCATGGAAGCACAAACAGTAGCACACCCGCATATCCGAGCAAAGTTGACGGATGCGACCATGCTACACCATTCATTCGCGCATATTCAGTAAAACCAATAATAGCTAGCAATACGAGGAGAGTTGTATACAACCATCCGCCTGCTATTGTTAAACCTATGAAGCCTGCACCTGCTACAATTCCAGTAATCAATCGTTGTCTCAATGAAAAGTCACACTCCGTCGCTTGAAGCTACAATCCACCATATCGACGCGCGCGGCGCTGATACTCCAAAATCGCTTCTTGAAAATGCGCTTCCGTAAATTCAGGCCAATACACATCCGTAAACCACAATTCACTATAAGCAAGCTGCCACATCATAAAATTACTTAATCGCAATTCACCGCTTGTACGAATGAGCAAATCTGGATCGGGCAATCCACTTGTAAGCAAACGATCAGCCATTACTTTATCATCGATATCATCGATTGCAAGATTTCCTTGCTGAACCTCTGATGCGATGCTTTTCACAGCTTCAAGCATTTCCTTACGGCTTCCATAGTTTAAGGCAAAGTTTAGAACTAGCCCTGTATTGTTAGCGGTCTTTATAATGGCTTCTTCAACTGCACTGATCGTAAATGAAGGCAAATCCTCTTTATGTCCCATCATGCGAACCTGCACGTTGTTGGCTATCAATTCTTCTAATTCAATTTCAAGAAATTGCTGCGGAAGCTTCATAAGAAAATCCACTTCAGCTTTAGGTCTCTTCCAGTTTTCCGTTGAAAACGCATATAACGTCAAATATTTGACGCCTAACCGATCCGCTGCAATGGTAATACGTTTGACCGCTTTCATGCCGGAATGATGACCAGCCATACGTGGCAATCCACGATCTTTAGCCCAACGGCCGTTCCCATCCATTATAATTGCAACATGCTCAGGCACATTTTCTGAGGCCACAGAATCAGTCGGCTGTAAGGACGATTTGCCTAATTTGGCCCAAAGTCGCTCGATCATCTTACTTCCTCCCAACCGAAATCAAAACCAAACCCCACCTATCGGAGGGGCCCAGAGATTATTATACTTCCATAATTTCTTTTTCTTTGGCAACAAGCACTTTATCTACTTCAGCAATAAATTTATCAGTTGCCTTCTGAATATCCTCTTGGTGACCACGTGATTCATCTTCAGAAATTGTTGTTTTCTCAAGTTTTTTCACGCTGTCGTTAGCATCCCGACGAATATTGCGAATAGCTACCTTTGCTTCTTCGCCAAGCTTTTTCGAAGTTTTCACAAGCTCTGCCCGGCGCTCTTCTGTAAGCGGTGGGATAGAAAGACGAATCGATGCACCGTCATTGGAAGGTGTCAGTCCAAGATCCGATTTCATAATCGCTTTCTCGATTGCCGACATCGACGATTTGTCCCATGGTTGAATGAACAACGTACGAGAGTCTGGCGTACTGATGTTAGCAAGTTGATTGACAGGCGTCATTGCGCCGTAGTATTCCACTTGAATACGGTCAAGCAAAGATGAATTAGCTTTACCAGCGCGCAAAGACGACAAATCACGTTTTAGCGCGGAAATTGCTTTATCCATACGTTCTTCTGCGTTTTTTTTCAGCTCTTGTGGCATTATTTCGCACTTCCTCTCACTATCGTTCCGATTTTCTCACCCAGCACGACGCGTTTAATATTCCCTTTCTCTGTAATCGCAAATACGATAAGAGGAATATTATTATCCATGCAAAGTGAAGCTGCGGTTGAATCCATTACGCCTAGATTACGGTTAAGCATGTCGAGGTATGTAAGCTCCTCAAATTTCTCAGCTGTGCTATCTTTAAATGGATCAGCAGAATATACGCCATCCACTTTGTTTTTCGCCATTAATATTACTTCTGCTTCGATCTCAGCTGCGCGAAGCGCTGCTGTTGTATCTGTTGAGAAAAATGGATTACCAGTTCCTGCAGCAAAGATTACGACGCGTCCTTTTTCCAAATGACGGATAGCACGACGTCTGATGTACGGTTCAGCGATTTGTTGCATCGCGATCGATGTTTGTACGCGAGTAGGTACATCGATTTGTTCCAGTGCATCTTGAAGTGCAAGTGAATTCATAAGAGTAGCCAGCATTCCCATGTAATCAGCTGTTGCACGGTCTATGCCTTTTGCAGAACCTGCAATTCCACGCCAAATGTTGCCGCCTCCGACAACGATGGCCACTTCTATGCCAAGTGCTACGACTTCCTTCACCTGATCAGCAATTGAAGATATGACCGTCGCTTCAATGCCATAACCTTCCTGACCAGACAATGATTCACCGCTTACTTTCAAAACGATACGTTTATACACAGGATGCTCCAACGTTAATACCTCCATCATGCACCTCAGTAAATGAGGTCCTTCAAATATGTTCTAATCATACAAGCAGGCGGGGCGGACGCCCCGCCCCGCCTGTGCGTTCGGATTAATGTTTAACTTGAGCCATAACTTCTTCAACGAAATTGTCAACTTTTTTCTCTAGGCCTTCACCAAGCTCATAACGAACGAAGCGACGGATGGAAATGTTTTCACCAATTTTGCTGATTTTTTCATTAAGCAATACGGAGATTGTTTTGTCTGGGTCTTTAATGAACGATTGCTCAAGAAGACAGAACTCTTCGTAGTATTTCGAGATACGGCCCTCAACCATTTTTTCAACGATTTTTTCAGGCTTGCCTTCGTTAAGTGCTTGAGCTTTCAAAATTTCGCGCTCTTTTTCAAGCTCTTCAGAAGAAACCTCGTCACGGCTAACGAATTTAGGGTTAGCTGCAGCGATTTGCATAGCTACGTCTCTTGCAAACTCACGGAATTGATCCGTTTTTGCAACGAAATCCGTTTCACAGTTTACTTCAACGATAACGCCGATACGGCCGCCTGCATGAATATACGATTCAACTACGCCTTCGGTTGCAATACGACCAGCTTTATTTGCTGCTGCCGCCAAACCTTTTTCACGAAGTACTGCAATTGCTTTTTCAACGTCATTGTTTGTTTCGTCCAAAGCTTTCTTGCAATCAAGCATTCCAGCTCCAGTTCTTTCACGAAGCTCTTTTACCGCGCTAGCACTAACTGCCATTGTAAGCCCTCCTATAGGTTTCACGAAGTCTATGTAGCTTCGAGAATCATTAATTGTTTTTTTAGTGATTTACATTCAAAAAAAGGGCAGTGAGAGGTTTATCACCATCTGACCACCCTTTGTTGACTAATTAAAGCCTTTAAATTAAGCCGTTGTTTGTTCGCCTTGGTTAGCTTCAACGATTGCATCAGCCATTTTCGAAGTCAACAACTTAACGGCACGAATTGCATCATCGTTACCTGGGATTACGTAGTCAATTTCGTCTGGATCACAGTTCGTATCAACGATACCAACGATTGGGATACCAAGTTTGCGAGCTTCTGCAACAGCAATACGCTCTTTGCGTGGGTCGATAATGAACAACGCGCTTGGCAAACCTTTCATTCCTTTAATACCGCCAAGGAATTTTTCCAAACGGTCTTTTTCTTTGTTAAGGATGATAACTTCTTTCTTAGGTAGAACCTCGAAAGTGCCGTCCTCAGCCCATTTTTCAAGTTGTTTCAAACGATCAATACGTTTTTGAATCGTTTGGAAGTTAGTCAAAGTACCGCCCAACCAACGTTGGTTGATGTAGAAGTTGCCGCAACGCTCTGCTTCTTCTTTAACGGAATCTTGAGCTTGTTTTTTCGTACCTACGAACAGCATAGTGCCGCCGTCTGCAGCGATCGATTTAACAAAGTTGTATGCTTCGTCAACTTTTTTCACCGTTTTTTGCAAATCAATAATGTAAATCCCGTTTCTTTCTGTGAAGATATAACGATCCATCTTCGGGTTCCAACGACGAGTCTGATGACCGAAGTGTACCCCAGCTTCTAGTAGCTGTTTCATGGAAATAACCGCCATTTCTCCAACACCTCCTATAATGGTTTTTTTAGTGCTCCTCCGCTAGTCGCATCTTTCGTCAAAACTTCCGCCGGGCGGAAGCACCGTTTGACAAAATTGACCTGCGTGCGTTTTTAACACCGTGAATTAATATACCATAAATACACATCGCATGCAACAATCGTTTCAGAAAAGATAGGATAGCTATTTTTTGTTGGCAGTTAGAAGATTTACTTCTGAAGATGTCAAAGGCTCGCCGGTTACGATGCGAATGGCTTCTTCAACCGTTATCTCCTCATGAAACAAAAAATAACCGGCGCGAACCAGCTTCTTTGACTTTTTCATTTTTGATACAAAAGCGGTTTTATCTTTAATAATATTATTCGAAGCAAGCAGCACTGCTGTATTCGTCAGGCTAGAGCCTGCTTTAATTCTAATAACATGCTTGATCTCAGACTGTTCCTGAACAGGGACTGCCGTAGCCGTAGGCGCAGCTTTATCAGTCTTCGCCTCGCTTGTCTGCTCCTTAGCTTTGTCAGAATCAGCAGCAGCCTTAGTCTCCTGTCCCCCTGTGTTGTCCTTATTAAGCTGAAGCGAGTCTTGATTTGCCTTTAACAAAGCATCAACTTCTAGTTGAGTGTAAAGCTTCTCATCTGACTCTTTTCCTAAGTCACTTAGCCTTTGCCTGCTTTGCTCGCCAGAGAGCATCAGCTGGAACAACAAAGCGCCAATGATGATACCTGCACCTAATCCCATAAGAAATACTCGACTTTTAAGCATGGACAGAATCCTCCTGCTTAGCGAGTTGTATAATAAGCTGTACCTCACCTTTGTTCATACCAAGCTTTTTGGATATCGCTTCGATCGATTTCCCTTGCTCATAAAGTGTAAACAGCTCTTTATATCTGTCCTGGATTGTGTTCATCCGCACTGTCTCTTCTATAATATGTTCAACAATAAGCGCATCTTTAACAAATTGTTCATTCGAATTTATTGAGACCGCTGGTAAGGGGGTTTCCACTGAACGCACGTAGGCCGTGGACTCGGACATTTTCTTTTGCAGCTGCTCTGTGAGCTGTTCGCATTTCCGCTCCAATTCTAAAATACGCTGCTCCTTGCGATCCGCATCTAATTTCGATTCTTGCTGAGCAGTTCTAACGAGGAGCACGAGATCCTCATTGTCCTTCTCCATGTTCTCCATAAACTGCTCCAGCGCGGTTTCCATGTTTTGCATCGATTGTGACGGTAGAGCTGTATCCTGCTTCTTACGAGGCATTACAAAGGCACCGACAATAACAACCGCTCCTAGTAATACGATATATTGCAAGTATGGCTGCATCGTTCATAGCCTGCCTTTCATTTGATGCCTTTATTTTATAACTTAATATCAAGCCTATGGCCTTTGTACGGATGTGTCGGAGCCGCCTCCTGTTCATCAACATCCAAAGATAACTGTGTACGCTTACGTTTTGCCTGCTGATAAGCATTACCTTGCTGACCTTCTTGATCACTGCGAATATGAAGTCCGTTTGATTGCTCGATCGCTGTGTTTTTCCCTCTTAAAAGCTCTGTTTGTTTGGCGGACTGATTGGCCAACGTATTCTGATCAGCTACAGGTTTATGCATCGCTTGTCCATGCATGCCGCTGAATTCTTGCGTTCGTGGTACAGACATCTGCAAATCAATGGATTTGAACGTCATATCTGCTCACCCCTTTGCGCCATTCATCAATTTCAAGCATTATTTGGTATAAGGAACTAAGACGATATCCCCTTCGGAATAACGGAAGGTCACACGCTGTGCTGAATCCTTCACAAACTTTGTGTACCTGCCAATTACAATTTTTGTTCCGCCAAATACAATATTGCTGACATCGATCTTTGATCGATCTGTGTTCTCCAGCGTTTTCTCTATCTCAAGAATACGGCTTCTCGTCTCATCATTCTCAAGCACGGTCTGACGTTTTGTGGCGGTCAGCTTAACGCGCAATGCCAGCTTCTCAGGAGTTAATTTCCCTGTCACAGCTAATTGATCCAAAATAACAAGCGCTTTATCCGTTTTATCTAAATTATCCATATTCTGCCTTAGCCTCGTTCTTAGCTCGAGCAGCTCCGAACGAGATTCAGGGTTTACGCCTACTTCAATGGTTGTGGCTGTGGACATCGAGTTGCCAATGGTTCGCGCGCTGACAAGGTCACCTGCTTGTACAAGTCCGCCTACGATCAATCCTTTAGCACCTGAGCACACAACATTTTTTCCGGCTTTTACATGCGAATGCATGATGCTCTGAGATACCAGCACCTCTTCGCCCGCGATAACATTGCCTTCTTGTATAAATGAGCTCCGGACGTTTCGTCCAGCTTTTACAAAACCTTTATTGCTTCCCAATATTCCGCCTGTAATTTCAACAGAGCCTTCTGATTCGATTTCTGCCCCTTCAACTCCGCCAATAACTCGGATATCGCCCGAAGCTTTAACCCTGAATCCGCTAAGAACATTGCCTCTGATGACTACTGTACCAACAAAATCAATATTGCCGACACTATAATCCACATCGCCGTTTACTTCGTAAACAGGAAACACATTAATTTTTTCTTTTTCAGTAAGTGAAATCAAGCCGTCAATTGCCGAATACATAGCCGTCTGCTCATTGTTCAAAACGACATTTTTGCCTACTTTAAATCTAACGTGCTTGCCGAGCCTAGGAGCAATTTCCTCTCCCGTTACCGTCCTGCCAACAGGTCCCGCTGTAGGCTCGAATCGCTCAGCAATCAATTGTCCACGCTTGACGTTCTTCAACTGAACAACTTCTTTAAAGTCAACCTTCCCATCTTCGAGCTCCGTTGGGGCGTTCACATTTTTATCCATATCATAAACTAGCTTCACATATCCGTCTTTACCAGGTGTGGGAGACTGCCCTTGCGCAACAAGTGTTTGTTCTTTGAAATATGCGAGAGGATTAGTGCCAATCTGACTCAGAACTTCTTTACGAAGGCCAAAAACGATCCCCTTGCTATGCAAGAATCGTTCTAGCTCATCGCCGTTACATTCGAATTCGTCCGAAATCCTGCTAAAGGTTAAAAATGCAGACAAATTATCGGCAGATGTCTGTATGCGTAGGTATGATTCTAATTGAAGATTTTCCACGTAGCTCCCCCCTTTTAATGTTGCATGAGTTGATCTTTATGCTTAGCCAAAGCTCCTCGCAGCCTCAAAATCGCTTTAGAATGGAGCTGGGATATTCTCGACGGTGATAGTGACATTACTTCAGCAATTTCACTTAATGATAATTCCTCATAATAGAAGAGAGAAACGACTGTTCGTTCCTTTTCCGTAAGTTTTTCAATCCCTTTAACCAATGATTCTTTCAAATAAAACTCATGAACCTTATGATCCGGGTTTTTCGCCTTATCGTCCACTAGCAAAGACATTCTTGTCTCCGATTCCTCTTCACGAATCGGGTCCTCCAATGAACAGACCGTTGTTACCGCAATATCTTGCAGCATATTAATGAATTCTTTCTCCGTTACATCAAGATAGCGGCTAATTTCTGCATCTGTCACAGAACGCAAGTACTGCTGCTCTAAATGCTGATATGCCTCTTCTACTCGTTTGGCCTTTTCTCGCACAGAACGCGGGACCCAGTCACCTTGTCTTAAGCCATCTATAATAGCGCCGCGAATGCGCCATGACGCATACGTTTCAAACTGCAAGCCGCGGCCGTAATCAAATTTTTCAATTGCATCAATAAGACCCATTACGCCATTGCTTGCAAGGTCATCTCTAATGACGTTTTTCGGGAGTCCAATGGCCATTCGATTCGTTACATAATCAACCAGCGGCAAATATTGTTCAATCAACGTCTTTTTCGCTTCCAAATCGCCTTGTTCTCTCCAGGCTTGCCACATCTGCAAGTTTGTCAAATGAGGGGTCTTCTGCTCAATCATCGACTCACTCTCCTGTCAGGTGACGAATGGCTTTAACCAATTCTTCAGGCTGTGTATTTTTTGTATTTAACAATTGCGGAGGATTTAACGGACGAAAATCGCTTGCATCATTTTTCTGAGTTTCCATTGGCTGCTTGCCGGCACCATCTTTAATCTGTGATTTCAACAATTGATTGATATCTTCTGATTCGTCAGGTGTCTGTAAATCTAGCTGACTGCCTTTTCCTTCTTCATCTTCAATTTCCGAGCCTATTAGTGCTGGCGGTTGAAGGATGTATGCCAATATTGCCCGTACTCCATACGCAAGAACAAAAAAAGCGATGAAAGCATACATACTTCTAAGCAGCATAACAGTAATCGGATTGTTACCGATTGAGAAAGCTACCGTAAGCACGGTGCCGAAAATTCCAAATACGACATTCCATCGCCATGTTCCGAACATTTTAAATCTCCTTTGTTCCAAATTGCACACTTCTTATGGAAAGCATTCCGCTAGTACTGTCAAACTCTATCGTTCTACCAAAATTCCCGCCCGTATCTTGAGAAATAATCGGAATTTTGAATCTTCTAAGCATTTCTGTACAGGATTCAACATTGCGCGGGCCAATTCTTAGCGAATCACTGTGTCCAGACATAGCAAACATTTGAGCTCCACCAGCCATCTTAGCTTTCATGCGTTCAATGTGTGCACCTGCTGCTATCATTCGATCAAGCAGCTCGGGTATGGCGGTATCTGCATATTTAGCTAGATTCATTTTGGTCTCACGGGCAATGTCTGAAGATGGCAGCATGACATGTGCCATACCGGCTATTTTTCGCGTTGGATCATACAAAGTAAGTCCAACACATGAACCTAAGCCGGTCGTTTTGAGTATCGCCCCATCCGTTGCAATATTTAAATCTGCCATGCCGACTTTGACCAAATTTTGTTGTATCATTCGCTAACGACTCCCAAAGCCCTAAAAATTTTCTCAAACGACTCTGGATCTGGAATGAGGAAAAAATGTCCTTCAAGCGACTGACAATCCTCCAAAAAGGTCGTTTCAATAAGTAGGGCCGAGTCCCCCATTTCTCCGTATTGCATTAAACCGTAGCTAAGCACGGCACCTGCCATATCTACTGCTATAGCGGGTACGGAGGGGGCCATTGCTAAATGAGTGAAATCAGCTAATGAAGATAAATAAGAGCCTGCTAAAATATTGCCAATCTCACAAAGAGCAGACAGCTCCATTTCTGAATAACCGTCCTGCTCTTCAATATTTAAGGAAAGCAGCTGACGCAACAATCGCCTTGCCGAATCTTCTTCAATGATAAAAAACATGTTGCCGGGAGCTTCTCCTTCCACTCGAAGAAAAACAGCAATGACGATTTTTTCGGAACCGCCAACACGCTCTGCAACTTCTTCAAATGGAAGCAAACTTACCTTCGGCACCGCCATATCAACTGGCTTATCTAACAAACGGGATAATGCAGTAGCAGCATTGCCTGCTCCAATATTGCCGACTTCTTTCAATACATCTAATTCAAATGCTTCAAAGCGGTTAAAAAGGTTCACAAGTTATACCTCAAGCTGCTCAAGTTGAATAATTTCATTCTTGTTGAGCACTTCGGACAAGTTCAGCATGATGAGAAGTCGACCTTCACCAAGCTTTGCAATGCCTCTTAAGTATTTAGCTTTAATGCCTCCAACAATTTCGGGCGGCAAATCAATCGTATCTGTATCGATGTCGATGACATCATTCGCCGAATCTACGATGAATCCAACTTCGATGTCAGCCACTGAAACAACAATGATTCTTGAGTTTTCTGTAGTTGCCGTTTCCGTTAGATTGAATCTGCCTCTTAGGTCAATGACAGGAACGACCACACCGCGAAGATTAATAACCCCTTTAATAAAAGTAGCTGTTTTCGGAACGCGTGTAATTGGAGACAATCTTTCAATCGTACGGACCTTGTCTACTTCAATTCCATACTCTTCGCTGCCTAGTGCAAACACGATAACCTTTAATTCTTCTCCCATCGTAAAAACCTCCCTATTTGATAAGTGCATTCGGATCGATTATCAATGCGACATAACCATCGCCAAGTATCGTTGCGCCGGAAATTGCTTTAATATTCGTTAAATATTTGCCCAGCGTTTTTAGCACGATTTCACTTTGACCAATAAATTCATCGACCATTACAGCTGCCCACTTCTCGCCTTTTCGAACGACTACAATTTCCGTTTCAAGCTCGTCATTCTCATTAAAATCAGGAGAGTCAAGCACTTTGCTTAGCGATACTAGAGGTATGATGGTATTTCTGAACTCAATCATTTTGTTGCCATGCACTTGAAGAATTTGTTCTTTGCGGATAATGCCTGTCTCAACGATCGAAGACAATGGGATAGCATACTTCTCCGATCCCAGCTTGATCAGCATTGCGGAAATAATGGATAGCGTAAGTGGCAATTGAACAGAAAACTTCGTTCCTCTACCAAATGCAGAATCTATCGTTACGTTTCCGCCTAGAGAAGTAATTTTTGATCGAACGACGTCTAGACCAACACCGCGTCCGGATATGTCCGAAATTTTATCTGCAGTGCTGAAGCCTGCCGCAAAAATAAGCATATTAATTTCATCCGGCGTCAGCAGTTTTGCTTCGTCAGCCGTGACGACGCCATTTTTAATCGCTGTTTTTAGTACTCGTTCATGGTGTATGCCACGGCCATCCTCTTCCACTTCAATGAAGACATGATTTCCGCTATGAAACGCGCGCAAGAAAATCGTACCGGTTTCTGGCTTGCCTGCTGCAATTCTCTCTTCCACCGTTTCGATTCCATGATCAACCGAGTTGCGCAATAGATGAACAAGCGGATCTCCAATTTCGTCGATAACCGTACGGTCAAGTTCCGTATCGGCTCCCGTAATAACAAGATCGATTTTTTTGTCTAGCGATTTAGCTAAATCTCTAATCATACGAGGGAAACGATTGAATACCGAATCCACAGGTACCATGCGAAGCTTAAGTACAATACTTTGAAGATCAGAGCTTACGCGCGCCATATGTTCCACAGTTTCAGTCAAATCACTGCGTTTGATTTCACTAGAGAGCTGTTCCAGCCTAACTCGGTCAATAAGCAATTCGCTAAACAAGTTCATGAGCGTATCGAGCCTCTCAATGTCTACACGAATCGTCTTCGACACATTAGCTGGTGTGCTAGCAGCAGGTGCCGATCGAGCTTGTCCTTTTGCTGCTTCAACAGATGTAACTGCCGCTTCGGATTGCGGCGCAGCCGTTTCAGCAACTTCGACAACCTCTACTGCCGCAGCTGCGTTAGATTGGCCAAGCACGGCTAATGACTCTGCATCCAAAGCAGTTACAACCGCGGATTCAATTTCTGAAATATTAAGCAGCTGCGCTTGAAGATCTTCCTGCTGCAAGCGTGAAATCGTAAATACCGTAAAAGTGAAATTGAATTTTTCTTGTTCAATGTCTTGAACGGATGGATCTGATTTAATAACTTCACCATTGCGCTCTAGCAAATCAAATACCATATAAGCACGAACGGCTTTTAGCAAGCAATTATCGCGAATAGCGATTTGAATATGAAAAACGTTATGTCCTGTTTCTATCGACTGAAGCAAAATCGAAGATTGAAACTCGTCAAGCAGCATCGCTCCTGATGCGCTTGATTCTGCAGCACTTGGTGCATTAGCCGCTACGGTTGGAGCCTGAGTCGCTTTGCTTGCGCTATAATCACTTTTCAAGATGATTTGCAGCGATTCAACGATCGAGGTAACGTCCGCTTTCCCTGTACCGCCGTCCACAATATCCTGAACCATTGCTTCAAGCGCATCTAACCCTTTAAACAAAGTGTCAAAAATAAAGCTGTCCATTTTTAACTTGCTGTTGCGAACGAGGTCAAGCACATTTTCCATTTCATGCGTCAGCGCTGCTAAATCTTCAAAACCCATCGTAGCTGACATTCCTTTGAGCGTATGCGCTGAACGGAATATATTTTGAACGATACTAAGCTCCTCAGGCTCGCTTTCCAGACGAAGCAAATTTTCATTCAAGGATTGCAGGTGATCATTAGATTCATCGATAAACATCGATAAATAGGCATTCATATCCATTTCCTAGCACCTCCTGTTAGTATGGTGAAGCCATTCTAGCCTATCTATTTCAGCACTGCTTGCTTCAGTTGCGATGCAATATGCTGCAGTGGCAATACTTTACTCACACATCCAGCTTCAACAGCCGATCTCGGCATTCCATAAACGACACAGGTCTCTTCTGCTTCTGCTATGGTCGTTTCAATTCCACATTCGGATAACAGCTTCATTCCCTTCGCCCCATCACTGCCCATGCCTGTCATTATGACCGCATGACGCTTCAGTTCGCGATATTCAGCCAAGGATTCAAACAATACATCTACAGAAGGACGATGTCCGTTGCGCTGCGGCTGTTCAGTGAGCGCAATCGAGTAGCTGGAAGCATCTTTGACAAGCTCCATATGATAGCCGCCAGGTGCGATATAGGCAACGCCAGCAACTACTTTCTCTCCCTGCTCTGCTTCTACGACATGAATCTCGCTAAAGCTGTCCAGCCGCTGTGCTAACGATTTGGTGAACTTGGGAGGCATATGCTGAACAATAAGCACCGGTGCTGGGAAATCAGCTGGCAAAGAAGTAATTACCTCATGCAAAGCTCTAGGACCGCCTGTCGAAGTTCCAATGGCTACGATATGTTTAAAGGTAGAAGCTGTCTGAACTGTCTTTGTTTTTTTTGTTGAAGGTGGCTCAGAAAAATGAGATTTAGGTTCAGCCTGCGGTACCTTTTCGACTGATTTGCGAGGTGCAATCTTAGATTTGGCATCGTTAGGCTTTGCTTCATCTTGCATATTGCTTGTAAGCTTATTATGTAAAGGGGGAACCGAGCGCTGTTGCCCTTGTTTATCTTCCGTTTTCTTGAACGGCAATTTGTTCCGATCTTTAGCAGGAGTAGACAAGGCTTCAAACGGCAGCTCCTCATGGTGTAAAATGTTGTTCGAAACTACTTCTTTTTTCGCTTTTGGCAAGCTGCTATCTTCTGCTTTTGTTTCTTGTTTCTCTGCGATCGTAATTACTGGCTGATAACGCTTCGTTAATACTGCGATACGCAATTTCTCAAGCAGAACCTCTCCAACTTGTCGAATATCATTAGAGATCGTTGCTGAAGGTTTTCTAATGAAGTCGAATGCACCAAATTGCAGTGCTTTAATCGTTTCTCTTGTATTGTCTTCACTTATACCCGAGAGCATAATGACAGGAGTTGGATGATCCTTCATAATAATCTGCAATGCGTCAATTCCGTTCATTAACGGCATTTCAAGATCTAAGGTAACGACATCCGGTTTCCATTCACGAACCGCTTCTATTGCTTCATGACCGTTTTTAGCTGTTGCTACGATCTTGAACTGTGAATCCTGAATGATTAAATCACTAATGATCTTTCGCATAAATGCGGAATCATCTACAACTAGTACGCGATAAGGAACCATTCCATTTCCTCCTCACTTCCAAAGGATTATCTTGAGAGTCTGAACATTTTATGCAGAAATCCTTTGACACCGCCGTTAATTGCAGTATTCTGTGGTATTTCAAGAAATTGCTTTGCGATCCGGTCAATAGCAACGGATGCTTCGCTTCCAGGATAGGCTACAGTAAAGGGCACTTGACGCTTCACAGCTTTTGACACATTTGGGTCATCCGGCAAAATACCAAGATGAGGCAAATCGGATTGAAGAAACCTGTGTGCAACCATGCTAATTTTATCAGCGGTTTGTTTTCCTTCACGGAAATCAGCGGCTCGATTGACAATTAATTTGAAGTGAACATCCACCTCCATCGCTTTAACCATTTTAATTAAGGCGTAAGCATCTGTAATTGAAGTAGGTTCAGGCGTTGTCACAACGATTGTTTCTTGCGCTGCAGTTATAAATTTAACCGTTTCCTTCGATAGGCCTGCGCCAGTATCAAACAAGATCACATCATACCTGCCATGCAGCTTGCTAATCTCATCAGCGAAACGGTCAAGCTGCTCTGTAGACAAATCCATCAAATCTCTAAAACCAGATCCACCTGCAATAAAGTTCAGCCCTTCCGGACCTTCCTGCACGATTTCCCAAATTGTTTTCTCCTGCTTGAGCAGATGATACAAATTGTACGTGGACGAAACGCCCATAAGCACATCAATGTTGGCCATTCCGATATCTGCATCAAAAACGAGCACTTTTTTACCCAATCGTTGGAGCGCTAATGCAAAATTCAAGCTGAAATTCGACTTTCCAACTCCGCCCTTACCGCTCGTTACCGTCACTACACGAGTCGTGCGGCCTTCATCTTGAAGCTCCTGCTGCTTGACTAAATTACGTAATGCTTCAGCTTGATCCATCATAAACTATTGCTCCCGAGCAGCTGTTTAACGTATGAATCCACTTGAAACTTCTCTATATCGTCTGGAACGGTCTGCCCACTCGCCATATAGGTAGGAAGCAATTCAAAATTCATAATGAGATTGAATATTGCTCCGTAAACCGAAGTTTCATCAAGCTTTGTAAACAACACTTTTCGAACGCCGTATTTGCAAAAATGATTGGCTACTGCCGACATATCCTTCGTCTTGCCAGTCATGCTAAGCACAAGCACCGTTTCGTTAGCCTCGGTCGTTTGAAGCAAGCTGTTGACCTCAGATACATGAAGCTCACTACGGAAGTTTCTCCCAGCTGTATCCATATAAATGAGCTCTCGCTCTTCAAGCTGCTTGAAAGCACGGGGCAAATCCATCTGCGAGAAAACGACCTCTAGCGGCACGTTCAAGATGTTGGCATAGGTCCTTAGCTGATCCACAGCTGCAATTCGGTAGGTGTCCGAAGTAATGAACCCCACTTTTCTGCCCTGCTTGATTGTTTGTTCAGCTGCAAGCTTCGCAATAGTCGTCGTCTTGCCAACTCCGGTTGGACCAACAAAATGAACCACTCTTACATGACTGCTGATACTGCTGCCACTGTAGGGTTGCAGCCACTCTTGCAGCAGCTCTGCCGCATGCTCCCATATTTGTTCCTTTGAAAAAACGATTTTTCCTTCGGATTCTTTGTCAGAAATAGCTTGTATCAAACGCTCGATCCATTGCAATTCCATTTCTTGTTCTATCAAATGTTCTCTCAGTGCAATCAAGTGCTCTGACATAGAAATAAGATTGTTTTGCTGTTTCGAGAGTTTTAACATGTATTCTCTTAAATCTCGAATCTCATCGATGATGAATTGCTCTCGTTCTATTTTGTCCTTCTGAGGCTCTGCAATCGGTACTGAAGAAATTGCTTGAACGCTTGGCGGTTCCATTACAGCCGTTGCTGTTCGCTGCGCCGTTTGCAAAATTTGCTCAACGACCGCATCCACTTGAGGATCCGGGTTTCGCTGAGGTTTTGCTTGGGGATTCGATTGATTCGATTCGATAGCGGCGATAACCTCCATCTTTTTCTTACGAAACATCCCCATAAAGCCGCCTACTTTAATTTCCTTCGTATTCAATATAACTGCATCTTTCCCAAGCTCGCTTCGAATCAGAGAGACCGCTTCTGGCAATGCACTGACGACATATCGTTTTACTCTCATAGATTCACCACCCCGACACTCTGAACTTCAATATTTGGTTCAAGTTCACTATAAGAAAGAACGGGTACATCCTGCATCGTTCTCTCCACAATTTGTCTCAAATACATTCGAATGGTAGGTGATGCGAGTACAACAGGCTGTTGGCCCGCTTGAATCTGACGATTTACATGCTCATTGAGCTTCTGGTAAATTTGTTGAGTGGAAACAGGATCTAGTGCAATATAGCTGCCTTGATCCGATTGCTGCACAGATTCAGCAATTTTTTTCTCAAGCTGCGGTCCTACTGTTATCACTCGTAACGTATCGCTACCAGATGAAAACTGCTGTGTAATTTGTCTTGATAGCGACTGACGTACATACTCTGTCAATATATCAGGGTCTTTCGTATAGTTTCCATGATCCGCTAATGCTTCAAAGATGGTAACTAGATCTCGTATAGACACCTTTTCTCTTAGAAGCTTCGACAACACTTTTTGTACGTCGCCAATAGTAAGAATAGACGGTATAAGTTCATCAATAAGCGCAGGATAAGACTCTTTTACATTTTCTACGAGCTGCTTCGTTTCTTGACGTCCAATCAGCTCATGTGCGTGTCGTTTAATAATCTCAGTTAAATGCGTAGCAACGACAGAAGGCGGGTCAACGACTGTATAGCCGGAAAGTTCGGCACGTTCCTTCATTTGCTCGTCAATCCAAATCGCAGGCAATCCGAAGGCTGGCTCTGTTGTTTCAATACCAACGACCGAATCGTCCTCAAATCCAGGGCTCATGGCCAAATAATGATTAAGCAGCAAATCGCCGCGAGCAACGGTGTTGCCTTTAATTTTGATGACATACTCATTTGGCTTTAGTTGAATGTTATCCCTTATTCGGATGACTGGAACGACGAGCCCAAGCTCCAGCGCACATTGCCTACGTATCATGATGATTCGATCAAGCAAATCTCCTCCCTGCTGCGTATCCGCAAGCGGGATAAGACCATAACCAAACTCAAATTCAATCGGATCGACCTGCAAGAGGCTAATTACACTCTCTGGACTGCGAACCTCTTCGATTTGCTGTTCTTCGACAAGCATTTCCTCTTGCTCTTGTTGCTTATGTATAGCTTTCTGCATATACCAGCCGCCAAAGGCTAGCATAATAGCGAATGGCCAAGTCCTTAATGGACCGATAGGTGTAAGGCCTAGCAAAGCGATTGTTCCAGCTGCAATAAATAGCAGCTTCGGGTATTTGAATAGCTGAGCGGTTACATCCTCTGCCAAGTTCCCCTCTGATGCCGCTCTAGTTACAATAAGACCAGCAGCTGTGGAAATAAGCAATGCAGGTATTTGACTGACGAGACCATCACCTATCGTAAGGATCGAGAACGTCGAAAGCGACTCGCCAAAGCTCAAGCCATGAATCGCCATACCAATGATAAATCCGCCAACTAAGTTGATGACTAGAATGATAATGGAAGCAATTGCATCACCCTTTACAAACTTGCTGGCACCATCCATTGCCCCGTAAAAGTCCGCTTCACGTTCGATTTTGGAACGACGTGCTTTCGCTTGATGTTCATTAATCAAACCAGCATTCAAATCTGCATCAATACTCATTTGTTTACCCGGCATCGCGTCGAGCGTGAATCGTGCTGCAACTTCCGCTACCCGTTCAGAACCTTTCGTAATAACGATGAACTGCACGACTACGAGAATGAGGAAGACGATAAATCCAATTGCAATTTCTCCACCGCCAACCCAGCTGCCAAACGTAGCTACGACTTCCCCTGCTTCCGCATGTGACAAAATATTTCTAGTAGTAGAAACGTTAAGCGCAAGTCGGAATAAGGTAGTGATTAGTAGAATTGCCGGAAATATAGAGAAATCAAGAGCTTCCTTTGTATTCATTGCAATAAGTAATATCATCAATGCTATCGAAATGTTTAAAATGATGAGTACATCGAGTAGTAGGACTGGGATCGGGATTATCATCATGAGTACAATTCCAATTACGCCAAATAGTATTACAAAGTCCTTTGCTTTCATGACGCCTCCACCTCCCGTAGTGTTATGATTTCAATCGGCCTTTCATCTTATATACATATGCGAGCACCTCAGCCACAGCTTGGAACAGATCTGGAGGTATGACA
Source organism: Paenibacillus sp. FSL K6-3182 (assembly GCF_037976325.1). NCBI lineage: Bacteria > Bacillati > Bacillota > Bacilli > Caryophanales > Paenibacillaceae > Paenibacillus > Paenibacillus sp. FSL K6-3182. The sequence goes on along the minus strand of NZ_CP150265.1, from coordinate 3,340,602 downwards.
TCCCCAATCTCCGCTCGTTCATAAAGCGCTCTGGCAAGCGGTTTATTTTCCATTGTCACAACACCGTTTTCTTTCGCTATTTCTCTAATGCGAAGCGCTACATGATCCATCCCTTTGGCGATGATTCTTGGCGCTTCCATTTTGGTTGCATCATATTTCAATGCAATAGCGAAGTGTGTAGGGTTGGTAATGATGACATCCGCTTTAGGAACCTCTTGCATCATACGCTGCATGGCCATTTTGCGTTGACGCTCACGAATGCGGCTCTTAATGATCGGGTCACCCTCAGATTTTTTGTATTCATCCTTAATATCCTGCTTAGACATTCTCAAACTTTTGTTATGCTCATAACGCTGATAGAAAAAATCTGCTAATGCGAGTACAGCGAGCACCACACCAATTTCTATACCTAGTTTTATCGTTAAACCCGCGGTAAAACTAAATATTTGTTGGATTGGCAAGCTAGCAAGCACTAATATACGGTTCCATTCTTTGGATATGGTCATATATACAAGCACTGCTACAATAAGCAGTTTTAAAACACTTTTCAAAAATTCGACTACTGTTTTAGCTGAAAAAATTTGCTTAAAGCCGTTGATCGGGTTCAATTTGCTTAATTTCATTTTTAGAGGATCACCGGTTAGCAAAAAACCGTACTGTACAACGTTGCCGAGGACACCGACAAGAACGGTTACCGCAAAGATTGGCAGTAAGATTAGCAGCATTTCAATTGCCACATCATTGAATAGCGACATAATGTTGCCTGTCGTAACATCCATCAACAGCCAGTCTTCAAACAGATTGCCGAAGAGCATCATGATATGTGTCTTGAAATAATTGCCCATCATAATGAAGCTCATAAAAACAAAAATTAATATTAATGAACCCGGTAAATCAGCCGATCTCGCAATTTGACCCTTTTTTCTTGCTTCATCCTTTTTCTTCGGAGTTGCTTCCTCAGTCTTCTCTTGACTGAAAAGCTGCAAATCAAGCTCTAGACGGTAATTTCGCATGGGAAGCTTCCTCCTATTTCACGTCAGGCGGCGGTCCTTGCACGATACCGAATAACTGCTCCAAAGCATCAAACATGATGGAAAACAATCTTTCGAATATGCCAGCAAGACTTGGCATTAACAACACTAGCAAAATCATGCCTATAATTAGCTTTAGAGGTATCCCGATTACAAAAACATTGAACTGAGGAGCGGTTTTGGTTAAGAAGCCTAAGCCAACATCCGTCAGAAACATCGCTACTACTAACGGCGCTGACACTTGGATGGCCAGCAAAAACGTGTTTGCGAATGTTCTTGTTAAAAAATCAGTAATGCTGCCGCTCATTATTCGGCTAAATAAATCATTGGACAAAGGCATCCATTCATAACTGTCCATAAGGCCTGTTAATAAAAAATGATGACCGTTCATCATTAAGAAAACAACTAAGATCATCATGTATTTAAAATTTCCGAGCAATGGGGCTGACGTACCTGTATGGGGATCTACGATATTTGCCATTGCAAAACCAACCTGCATATCCATTAAGGCTCCCGCGGTCTGAACGACCGTGAAGAACAAGTAGACTACATACCCAAGCAGTACGCCGACCAATATTTCTCGAACCAGAACCAAAATATATTCAGCGTCCGGAACCATCGTCTGCTTCACGCCGTACGTTAAGAAAACGATAAACGAGATAAAAAATCCGAGCCCAATTTTGAAAACATTCGGCACGCCTCGCGACGAAAAAACAGGCGCTACGACGAAAAACGCAGTTATTCGACAAAAGATTAACAAAAAAATAGGGAAACCCTGTACGATCGCGTTCATACACTCACAACCTAACCGATGTAATTATGAAGATTGTTCAGCAGATTGTAAGTGAAGTCGATAACCGTATTTAGAATCCATGGGCCAAAAATGATGATGGACACGAAAACCGCTACAATTTTCGGAACAAATGCCAGCGTCTGCTCCTGAATCTGTGTTGTTGCTTGAAATATGCTGACTAGTAACCCTACGACCAAAGCAAGAACGAGCATTGGTGCACTGGCTTTCAAAACAACGAATACGGCCTGGCTGGCCAACCCGATTATGAAATCAGTACTCATCAAAAGTCCCTCCCTGCTAGTATCACGTGTTGAAACTTAATAACAAAGATTTTACGATCAAATACCATCCATCTACTAATACAAATAGCAGTATCTTAAACGGCAAGGAAATCATAACAGGAGGCAGCATCATCATCCCCATTGCCATCAATGTGCTTGCGACAATCATATCGATGACTAGAAACGGAATGAATATCATAAACCCCATTATAAAAGCTGTTTTCAGCTCGCTTATGGCATATGCAGGTATTATTACTGTGATCGGAATGTCTTCAACTGAAGCTGGCTTCTCTGTTTTCGTATAATTCATAAAAAGCATTAAGTCCTTTTCCCTTGTATGAGAGAACATAAACTCTTTCATCGGGATTGAGGCTTCTTTAAAGGCTTCTGTTTGAGAGATTTGACCTTTTAAATAAGGCTGCAATGCAACATCATTTACTTGTGAGAACGTTGGAGCCATGATAAAGAAGGTTAGGAACATTGCCAGTCCAATCAACACTTGATTGGGTGGCATTTGCTGTGTTCCAAGCGATGTTCTTACAAAGCCCAGAACGATAACGATCCTAGTAAAGCTTGTCATTAGCACCATAATCGCTGGTGCGATACTTAGTACTGTAATTAATAGAAGAATGGATAATGCGCTAGTATCGGGCGTGTCACCGCTTCCGTTGCCAATATTGATGGATACGTCGGGTAACGGCTCGGCAAATGCTTGATTATGTAATAACATCGCAAGCAATTGAACAACAACGATTGATATCCACCACTTATTTTTCATCATCCATCAACCGTTCATTTGATTTAGATTCATGCAATAACGATTCCAATTGCTGCTTGCGGTCAGCTTGCTGACTAAGCTTACTTTGCAACAAATCCTGAAAGGAAGACGTCTTGTTCCACTGCTCGTTCGTAGGATCAGAGCCATTCGGATTGTTGCGATCTTTGAACTTCTTAAGTATTTGTGAGACTAAATCCTTTGACCGAGCCGATTCCTGTTGACGCTCCAGCGCTGAAATAACAGCACTTGCTTGCTCAGGATCATCTAGCTTGTCAATTAGAGTTATGTTCTCGCCGACGCCAACGATATAAATCCGACCTGCAATCTCGACGACCTGTAACGAGTTATTCTGTCCTAGCGCAATACCGCCGAGTGAACGAAGCGATCGATTCGTTCCCCACATGCGATTGCGCTGCGACAACCATTTAATGACTAAAATAATTAATACGATAACGATGGCAAGCGATACGATAACCCAAATCATGTTTCCCGCTAGATCATTTGTTCCGGTAAACATCATTTGTCCTTCATCGTTTGCGCTGCTGCCGCCTTGTGCCGCAGCAGCCGCAAATTGTGGCCAAATCGCCATCCCAAGAGCAGACACCATTGAAATGCGCGAAGCTATGTTAAACATAATGTCTAACCGTTATCCGAGTGTTTTCTTGATCGCTTCAATTACACGATCAGCTTGGAACGGTTTGACGATGAAGTCCTTTGCGCCTGCTTGAATCGCATCAATTACCATTGCTTGCTGACCCATTGCTGAACACATAATTACTTTAGCATTGCTATCAATTTTTTTAATTTCTTTCAGAGCGGAGATTCCGTCCATCTCAGGCATCGTAATATCCATTGTTGTCAAATCTGGTTTCAATTCCTTGTACTTCTCAACTGCTTGTGCGCCGTCTTGGGCTTCACCGACGACTTCGTAGCCGTTCTTTGATAAAATGTCACGAATCATCATGCGCATGAAAGCTGCGTCGTCTACGATAAGAATGCGGTTTGCCATCTTTTTATCCTCCTAGGATGCTATTGTAATTTTTGAATGCGGTCCCATTGGCTTACGATATCCGTTACACGAACACCAAAGTTTTCATCTATGACAACAACCTCGCCTTTTGCGATCAGCTTGTTATTCACTAGGATGTCGACTGGTTCGCCAGCTAGCTTGTCCAGCTCAATAATAGAACCTTGCGACAGCTCCAAAATATCTTTTATCTGCTTTTGGGTCCTTCCTAATTCTACCGTGACCTTAAGCGGTATGTCGAGAAGTAAATTGAGGTTTGTCTCATCTGGCTGAATAATTGGCGCATTGCCAAAATTAGCAAATTGCACAGGCTGTACATTAACATTTCGACTAGCTGCATGACCATATGTATGAGGCCCCGGCGGCTGCATCGACATGTCGTAGCCAGCTGCAGGTGTTTGATACGGCATAGAAGGCATTTGAGGCGCCTGTGAAGCCATATTCATTTGCGGCGGCACAGCGTTCAAGTGGGCTGCTGCAGCCGTTTCTTGCATTGCCATAGCTTGTTGTGCTGTCGGCGCTGCTGCAGCCGGTTGAGGCGCTGGAACAGCAGGCTGAGCTGGCTGATCATCTACCACTCCCATTAATATATCAACCATTTGTTTCGCAAACGGAATGGGAAGCAGCTGCATGATTGTTGAATCTATGAGATCTCCAATCGTAAGCCGGAATGATATTTTTATAAACATATCTACCGGTGGCAAATGCTCCATGCCATCACCATTATTAACATCTAGAATGTCAATGCCCGGCGGCGAAATATTGACAAAACGATTAAATATCGTTGACATCGACGTAGCAGATGATCCCATCATTTGATTCATCGCTTCTTGAACTGCACTAATGTGAATTTCATTAAGCTCTTCTACAGTGATGTTGGTGCCTTCACCGCCAAGCATCAAATCAGCAATGATTTGGGCATCTTTTGTTTTTATGACAAGTGAATTAATGCCTTGAAAGCCGTCTACGTATTGCACGCTAACTGCAACATGAGGCTTAGGGAAAATGTCAGCAAGCTCATCTTTTCTTACAATAGTAACTTGTGGTGTAGTAATATCTACTTTCTTTCCAAGCAACGTTGACAATGCTGTTGCCGCACTGCCAAATGTTATGTTTCCAATCTCACCCAGAGCAGACTGTTCCATATCGGATAAAAAGTCTGAAAGTTGTGTTCCGACTTCAGTGTGCTGCTCCGGTTCCGGCTCACTGGAGGATTGACGTAGCAATGCATCAATTTCCTCTTGTGACAAATAGTCTTTACTCGTCATAATCTTCTTCCACTCCTTCAGTGACAATCTCATCTACTTGAACAGCTAGCCGATCCTTAACAGAGCCTGCACTGCCAATGAATTTAAGCTTGTCTCCAACTTTAATGTTGAGACCATCATTAACTGATTTATTCAATGAAATAACATCACCAATATTCAGTCCTAGAAACTCTTGAATGGTTAGCGACGATTCGCCAAGCTCAGCTACGATAGGAAGCTTCGCTTTATTTACTCGCTGCTCCAATATTTCAACTTCCTCTGGCGCGCGAGCTTTCTTCTGCGATACAAACCAGTGATGAACAGACAGCCTGGACATAATCGGTTCAATAACGACATGCGGAATACAAAGGTTAATCATACCCGTCGTATCGCCAATTTTGGTGCTGAATGAAATGAGAGCGATCGTTTCATTGGGCGATACAATCTGCATGAACTGCGGGTTCGTTTCCAATGCTTCCAGCCTAGGAGAAATATCGATTACTGTTTTCCAAGCTTCCTGCAAGCCTTCAAATGTTCGACTGAAAATTTTCTCCATAATAATGGTTTCAATTTCAGTTAAGTTGTTGATTTTGGATGGCGCTATGCCTTGTCCGCCTAACATTCGATCCAGCATTGCGTACGCTACGTTTGGATGAACTTCAAGCACCATACGACCTTCCAACGGCTCCGCTTCAAAAATGTTCAATATCGTCATCTTTGGTATCGAACGAATAAATTCATCGTAAGGCAATTGCTCGACCTGCACGACATTAATTTGAACAAATGTGCGAAGTTGTGCTGAGAAATAGGTTGTCAAATACCGTGCGAAGTTTTCATGAATCCGCGTCAAACTTCTAATATGATCCTTCGAAAAACGTACGGCGCGTTTGAAATTATACACACTGACTTTTCGCGTCGTTTCTTCCTTCTTTAAATCCTCTGCATCCATTTCACCGGAATCCAAGGCAGCTAGTAGCGCATCAATTTCATTTTGCGATAAAACATCAACCAAATATCTCACCTCCTTCGAGGAATGTCTGCGTAGTCAGTTAAAGTGGAGCAAGTGTAAAGTCTGTGATTTCTACCTTAATCAACTTACCTTTAGGAATAATAGGATTGATTAAGTTGAGAAGCTTCGACTCAAGTGCGTCTTCACCTTGAGAACCCTGCAGCTCATCTGCTGTCATATCAGCAATAACACGGTTAATAATTGGGCGAACTTCAATCTCAAGCAGTTTATCAAAATCTTCTTTTGTTTTCTTCTTGTCGAGCTGGAAAGCAAAACTCAAAATAACGACATATTCACGATCTTTCAGATTTCTTCTGAATTCCTTTAATTCAGAAGTTACGGCCACACGCTCATCAGCCGATAAAGCTTTAACCTCAATCGTTTTTGTCTCCGTCGCCTGCTCCTTAGGGTCAGTAAAAAACGACTTGAACAAGATGATTGAAACAATGGCGATTAATGTTATAGATAACAAAATCGTAATTAACCAAGGTAGCATTTTCTTCATGACGATGGACCCTCCGTTTGCTCACTCTTTTGGGCCGCCGCAATAAGGCCAATTGTGCGAAGATACTGCCCATTAAGCTGCAACAGTTCCGTTGTTTTTTCTTTTACAACCAGCTTCTTGCCCGTCGTAAGTGTAATCACCGTATCCGCTGATTCTTCAATCATTTCAATTAATAAAGCATTTATTGTGACCTTTGTTCCGTTCAACCGCGTTACGGTAATCATCAGTTGCCCCCTCACACCTAGGGGAGGCGTTAAGCCTCCCGCTCGTTATGACTTACTTATCGTTTTAGATTAACTACCTCTTGCAAAATTTCATCAGAAGTTGTAATGATACGTGAATTCGCTTGGAAACCACGTTGTGCAACGATCATTTCTGTAAATTCAGCAGTTAAGTCAACGTTAGACATTTCCAGCTGACCGGCAATGATTGCGCCTGTACCGAATTCAGGATCAGTCGCGAACGTCATGAAATCCTCAATAGAAGCATCCGGATTAGCATTCGCTGTAACACGGTACATATTGCCGCCCAGTTTCTCAAGGCCACTTGGATTTACAACTTTGGCTACGCCAAGCTGTGCAACGGCTTCCGTACCATCCGCTGTTACACCCATGATCGTTCCGTCTTGACCAATTGAAAACGCCGTAATTGCCTCATCAAGTACGATAGGCTCTTGATCAACGCTTAGTACGAAATAGCCATCACCTGTAACAAGCTGTCTATTCGAATCAAGCGTAAAGTTGCCCGCACGTGTTAAAAGCATTTCAGAATCTTCGCTCGCTCTAACTACGAAAAATCCGTCTCCGTCAATACGAAGGTCTGTCGGTTGGTTCGTTGTCATTGCGCTTCCAGCGGTATGTACGGTATCGATAGAGCCGATAGACACGCCGAGTCCGATTTGTTTTGCGTTAACGCCGCCGCGCACGCCTTCCTCAGGTGCGGTAACGCCCGCAACCGTTTGGCTCAAAATATCTTTGAACATGACGCGACCTGCTTTAAAGCCAACCGTGTTCACGTTCGCAATATTGTTACCAATAACGTCTAGCTTTGTTTGGAAGCCGCGCATACCGGACACGCCCGAATACATCGATCTTAGCATTTTCGTAATTCCTCCTAGGGAATGGATTAAAATCTTATGGGCTTCAAAAAAATGTTAGCACTATCATAAACTGCTTCAATCGGTCCACAGCTTGAGGCTCCCTGATAGGTCCAGCCTTACGATAATATAATAGCGCTGTCTATTTGCGTAAATACGTTGCTTCGCATTTGCGCGCCATCCATTGCAGTCACAACTGTACGGCTTGGGACATTCACAATCATTGCAATGTCTCGGAAAACGATTAATGAATCCTGAGCGCCTTTGGATGCAGCCTCTTCGACCGCATTCATTATTTTGGTTAATGACTCTGGTTGCAAGTTAATGCCTCGCTGCTGCATTCTAACCTCGGCATGATGACTAAACTTTAAAACCTTGCCATTAAGTATTTCTTGAAATTCAGATGGTTGAGCTGTACGATTGGCAACTGTCTTGCTAGGCTGCAGAGGTGTCGACTTAACCGGGAAAATATGACCGATTTTTATGCCTTCACTCATTATTTATCAGCCCCTTCCTCAGCGCCAGCTGGATCCGAAGGATTCTTGTCTACGCCGTTATCTTCCCCTGTAGAATCCTCTGGCGGTGGTGTTTCACCCGTTGTTTCCGAGATAGAGTTGACATAATCAAGAGCAATCTCAGCTCCGCCTACCCTTGCATAAAGGAGACCATCCTTCGAAATAATGGAATCAACTACGCCTTTGGCGGTCTTGATTGCACCAGCATCATCATATTCATTCCATTCAATCGTTTTACCGATCAAGCTGGATGCTGAACCAATGTTTTGACGCATTAAAGATAGCTCGGTGGACATATTCATCAGCTGCTCTACAGAAGTAAATTGCGCCATCTGAGCGATGAACTCTTTATCCTGAAGCGGCTGCATAGGATCCTGGTTGCGAAGCTGCGTAACTAGAATACTTAGAAATTGATCTTTTCCAAGCGTATCCGTGTTTTTTTTGTTTGCTGCAGCTTGTACATTCTCTTTGCTGTAATTCGGCCAAACTACGCGAGTAGAAACGCTATCTGCCATTTCCGATCACCTCCGATCTCTCTAACCCTCTACTAACTCTACTACGCTTTAACGTTGATGCCTCTGCCAAATCCAAGACCCTGAATTGTCGCTTGTTGAACCATTTCGGTTTCAAATTGAGACTCATTCACAGTATCGTCAGTGTTCACAGCATTACGATTAGATGACTGCTGCTGGTTGCTTCCTTGTCCATGCTGCTGTTGAAACAGCTGCGCAGCTGATTGACCTTGCGAAACCTCAAGCTTATCTACCATAAGGCCTTGTGCTTGAAGTGCTGACCGCAGTTGAGCCATTTGATTATCCAGCATGTCCTTGGCCATTGCCGTATCCGTTTGGAAGATCGCGGTTAGAAGTCCATTTTGCATCGTTATTTTAACGTCTACTTGCCCTAAATGTTCAGGGTATAACATGATCTTCGCTTCTGAAACGCCATTCAATGTTGTAAGATCAAATTTCTGTACGATCATACCTGTCATGGATTGGGCAAATTCATCAGCGACAACAAATGATGTAGCTGCTGCTGCATTAGCAACAAGAGAAGTAAACGTCCGCATTGTATCCGGATTGTTTGTTCCAAGCTGCATTTGCGGAATCAATTCAATAGAAGAGTCAGATACATCTGATGCGATTGCCTGCTCCATACCCTGAACTGCAGTTGTTAATAATACTGGATGGGCAGTTTGCTGTGACAGTCGTTGCAATAGCGTACTAACGTCTGCTTGCTGTACATTTTGAGCCGTAAACAGTTGTTGTGTAAAAGCGGTCGATTTCGTATGAGTCTTAGTCGTATCCACCGGCTCGCCTTCCAAAATCGCTGTTAACGCCTTAAGCTGTTGTGCCACCAAAACCGTTGGCTCTTGCTGTCCAACCAATTTTGTTGTTCCCTGCTGCAGCATCACTTGCATTTGCAGCAACGTATCCTGCAGGCTTGATTTGATATTTACTGCATTTTTCCCCTCTAATGAAATAGAGGAATCTTCCTCACCGTTAGTCGGTTGACCAATCGGTTGTTGAATAACAGGCACTGGAATGCCAAGCAGAGCAAGTAAAGCATTCATTTGATCAAGCACATCTTCCAACTGTTGGAGCTGCTGATCATCTTCAAGAGGAGCCTTGCCGTCTTCACCATTAGTTGCATCCAATTGCGCTAGCAAACCATCGATGATTGACATGAGGTCAGTTAATGTTGGTGCTACAGTAGCGCCATCCACCAAAGCCATAGCTTCCTTAGATACGTTTGCAACTAAAGGTGCAGCTTGTGTCTGACTTGTGCTGCCAGCGGTTTCGCTATTAATTTGCTGCACTAACGTTTTCTGAAACGCTGCTCCGCTTGTATTGCCGCTCGCTTGTCCCGTTGTTGTTCCTTGTGCTTGCGGTTGTACTACAGCAACTTGTGAAATGTTTATTTCCATTTTTCTCACCTCCTTTCAAATAGAGGGAAAACTTAAGGTCAGACATTAACTTCCTGTCATTAATTTAGCTACAATTTTTGCTGTAGTCGTTTCATTAATTCCAGACATTTCTGCAATAATGGATGATCTTGTTTGATTGTCCACCGCATTTAATATCCGAAGCACTTTGCTTGGACTCACATCTATCATTTTGATAAGAAGCTCTGCTGCGCTCTTTGCATTCATAGCTGTAAACGTTGCACTTAATTGCTCTTGATCAAGAACAGAGGAAGCAGGCTTCGTTGTTGGCGATTTCTGCGAATCAAGTCTTGCTTGAAGCGCGGCAATTTGCAAATCCTTTGCCTGCACGTTATCCTTCAGCTTCATCGCTGCATCAGCTGCCGTCTGAGGATTCATCTTCTCCATAATGCGCACTCGATCGTCAGGCCGCATATTTGCAAATACGAGCACTATTTCATCTAAAGTCATACTTTGCAAGATTGGAGCAGCTTTACTTGGCGTAATTTTGGAAAACATGCTTGCCAGCTCTTGAATTTTCGCTTGATACTGCTCATCCTCAAGCAATTGATCATCGTTTACACCTTTAAGCTGGATGTTATCACTTTCCAAGTCCTTTACTTCTTGCTCAAGCGTCGCTTTCGTTTGATTCGCAGCTGCCAGTTCGCTTTCAATTGCAGTAAGCTGTGTTTGCAAATCTGCAATTTTTGCTGACATATTCGCTGTCTTCAAAGCATCATCATTTCCAGGCCCGCCTGCAACCTTAGGCTCGGGAAGCACGTCTTTTAGAAAGGGAACTGAGTTTCCGGCTTCCAGCATTTTATTGCGGAAATCAATATTGAACAAGGTGTACAAAACACCGAGCAATACGATTGCGAATAAAATTGGTGTCATCAAAAACATAATTCTCTCTAGCGTGCTATAGCCTTGCTTTTCATTATCCATACCCGCCAATTCCACTCACTCCCTCTAGCCGGTGTCACGCATCACTTTATGGGGTTGGTATCATGAAACGGACGCTTGCCATCTCATCTAGTTCGTTCTGCTCTTTGATTTGCATCGCATACTGGAACCGATCACGCGCATGATCTTTTGCTTTAAGCCACACTTTCTCATCTTTCATCTTGTCTGAAAGCTTAAGTCGGCTTTGCTCAACCGCCTTCTGTGCATGCAACACATCTTTCAATTTGCTTGTAATGCAAGTGACCAAATAGTCCAAATATTGCTGAATAACTTGAAGCTCAGATAAAGGAACAGCAGTCTGTGAAGATTCAAGCAGCTTGCTTTCCCATTCTTGCTGCTTCGCACGCAATTGCTCTAACGACAATTCTTCAGCCGCTAGAGCACCAATGGCCGATGAAAGAATCCATTCCGCCTGTGTTTTTTCACTAGATTTTAAATCAACAACCTTTTGAAAAGTATAACGAAACGATGCCATCTCGTGATTCAACTCCTGTAGAAGTCATTAATTAAACGACTTTGCGCTTCCTCTAAGCTCACCTTTTCATTGGTCTTTTGCTTTGTGTAGCTCTGAATCGGTTCAATAAATTCTAGCGCCATATCAATTTCTACATTTGATCCTCGTTGGTACGCCCCTATATTGATCAGGTCTTCCGAATCTTTATATGTAGCTAGCATTTTTTTCAGTTCATTCGCCGCATCTTGCTGTTCTTCTGTGACAATTTCCTTCATAACACGGCTGACAGAAGCTAAAACATCGATGGCAGGAAAATGACCCTTATGCGCTAGCTGACGACTTAAAACGATATGACCATCCAATATTCCGCGGACAGCATCCGCGATAGGTTCATTCATATCATCACCATCAACAAGAACGGTGTAGAAGGCGGTTATCGAGCCTGTTGGCCCTGTCCCTGCACGTTCCAGAAGCTTTGGCAGCGCAGCGAATACAGAAGGTGTGTAACCTCTAGTAGCAGGCGGTTCACCAATAGCCAGACCTACTTCACGAAGAGCCATTGCATACCTTGTAACGGAATCCATCATCAACATAACGTCCAGACCGCGATCACGGAAATATTCAGCAATGGATGTCGCAATTAATGCGCCCTTCATGCGAATGAGTGCTGGCTGATCTGAAGTTGCAACAATAACGACCGAACGGGACAAGCCTTCTGGGCCAAGATCCTTCTCGATAAATTCGAGCACTTCACGACCACGCTCGCCGATCAACGCAATTACGTTAACATCAGCTGAAGTATTGCGAGCAATCATGCCAAGCAGTGTACTTTTCCCTACACCGGATCCGGCGAATATGCCAACACGCTGACCACGCCCGACGGTAAGAAGCCCATCGATCGCTCTTACACCGATACCGAGTGGTTCAACGACGCGCGGACGTTTAAGCGGATTGCTTGGTTCATTATAAGTAGAATAATGCGGCATACGCCTTGGCAAAAATGAACCATCCAGCGGATTTCCAAGTCCATCGAGCACTTTACCGAGCAGCTCTGATCCGACTTGAACAGTCAAAGGCTTGCCTGTACCTACAACATCACAGCCCGGGCTAATGGACTGAAGATCACCGAGAGGCATTAATATTACTTTATTATCACGAAACCCAACGACCTCTGCCTTGATAGGCTTTGCGCCTTTGGAAGGATAAATAAAGCAAACATCGCCTATGCTCGCATCAGGTCCTTCTGACTCCACGGTTAGGCCGATGACCTGAGTGACTTTGCCATTGACCCGAACGGGATCAAGCGGCTGCAAATGCTCGATATACTTAAGCACATCTAGATTATTCACTATCATAGGCTTGACCTCGTTCTTCGCCGCTATGATGAGCAAGATGTATTAATTCTTTTTTGATCTCAGCAAGCTGCGTGTCAATTCGAGCGTCTATGCTGCCAAATGAAGAGCGAATGACACAACCGTTGTCTTTAACCGTCGAGTCAGGCAAAATTTGCAATTCCGCTTGTGAATCGATGGCCATATGAAGCTCTTCTCTTGCCGCTTGCACGAATGCAAGCTGCCCAGGTGCAACACATAGAGTAATAACTCCTTGCTCTCTGCGTCTAGACAATGATTTGCGAATGAGCTCGATTGCCATTTCAGGTGCCGTAGATAGCTGCTGCCCAATAATTTTTTCGGCAATCGCACAGCTTAGTTCAACAAGAAAGGGTTCTGCTTCCTGAATGATTTGTTCTCTCATTTGGAATGCAGTTTTTAGCACATCCGATGCTTCAGCCAGCTTTTGCTCCCAGATCTCACGCATTTCCTTTTCGGATTGCGCGGCTCCTTCGGCATAACCAAGCTCATAGCCTGATTGCCTGGATGCTTCTGATGCTGATTCATCTTCCGTACGTTTTTCGAGCCACCATACATCGATTTGCTGCTGTGTTTCAGCAAGAAGCTTTTCGCTTTCTTCTGCTGCATCACGCAGTCTCTCTTCTGCATATAGCTGAGCATCATTTAATATTTGATCTCGCAAAGTTATCGTTTCTTCATCAGGAACGGGTTCCATATCCTCTTCCTGATCCAGCGATTCATTGATTTCAAGATTCCTTTGATGCAGCCATTCAAGCTGCTTCAATTGATCAAGAGTAATCACACTCGAAGATTTGATCAAATTAGACAATGATATCGTCTCCTCCACCACGGGCGATGATGATTTCACCTGACTCTTCTAATCTGCGAATCGTAGCAACAATGCGTGTTTGCGCTTCTTCAACATCACGAAGCCGCACTGGTCCCATAAATTCCATTTCTTCTTTGAATGTTTCGGCCATACGCTTCGACATATTGCGGAAGATGGCTTCTCTAACTTCTTCACTTGCCACTTTAAGCGCAAGCTGAAGATCGGAATTCTCGATATCGCGAATGATTCGTTGAATGGAGCGATTGTCGATATTGACGATGTCCTCGAACACGAACATCCGTTTTTTGATTTCTTCTGCAAGCTCTGGATCTTGAATTTCAAGCGCGTCGAGAATCGTACGCTCCGTCCCGCGATCGACACCATTCAATATTTGAACGATAGAGTCGATACCGCCAGCATTCGTGTAATCCTGGGTAACGGTTGCGGATAGTTTTTGCTCAAGCACTCTTTCTACCTGCGAAATGACTTCTGGCGATGTGCTATCCATCAGAGCAATTCGCCTTGCAACCTCTGCTTGTTTCTCTTGCGGCAGCGATGAAAGAATGTGCGAAGACTGCTCCGATTGCAAATACGATAATACCAAAGCAATCGTTTGCGAGTTCTCATTTTGAATAAAGTTCAAAATTTGTGTAGGCTCCGCTTTTCTAGCGAAGTCAAATGGTCTTACTTGGAGCGTTGCCGTTAACCGGTTAATAACTTCAAGAGCTTTTTGTTCACCAAGCGCTTTCTCCAAAATGTCTTTGGCATAAGAAATGCCGCCTTGCGTGATATACTCTTGAGCCATACAGATTTGGTGGAACTCGCTTAAAATCGTTTCACGATCACTACTGTCCACTTTACGGACATTTGCGATTTCAAGTGTTAGCTGTTCAATTTCTTCATCTCTTAAATGCTTGAATATTTGAGAGGATACATCAGGTCCAAGCGTAATAAGTAAAATGGCAGCTTTCTGTCGACCAGATAATCCTTGCATTGATTTTGACACATGAACCACCTCTATTCATCCACAAGCCATGTGCGAAGAAGGTTAACAAACTCATCCGGTTTTCGTTTGGCAAGTGTTTCAAGATTTTTCCTAGCCTGACTGTCGTTGTTGACACTTTCCAAATCAAGAGTTGGATATTCCACTTTAGCTGGAGCAACCAATTCGATTTCTTCCTCGGCAACCTTCTTGCGTCTGCGTGCTAACATAAAGATTAGTCCGCCAATGATAGCAAGAGCAGCAACACCAATTCCGATAATCCAAGGTGTTGATAGAAGGCTTGAGTCCTTAGCAGAACTGCTTCCAGAAAATGTTCTTGCAATAAGAGCAACTTTTTTCTCTATCAATGCGTCATTGGTTACATCTTGACCAGAATCAGCTAATTGTGCGCGCACCAATGCAGTCAAATATGTCATAATGGCCGTTCTGCTTGCTTCATCATTCATTTGTGACTGTTCAATGCCGATACTAATAGAAAGGTCTTTCAAAACAAAAGGTCCGGATTCGATGTTGTTGTTGATTCGCGTCACATCATAATTCCGAATAGTCGAGTTCGATTCTGAAGAATTGTTGCCCGTCGCAGCCGCTTCGTAGCCCGGTACGTCAGTCTCTCCGGTTCCTGCAACACCGCCAGCGTCTCCCGAATTGCCAGTCGAAGTACTGTTATTCAGCTGTTCACTAATGATAATGCCGTTATTGTTGTTATTCTCTAGCGGCTTCACAACAGATTCCTGCGATGTCTTCTTATCGAAATTCATGCTGCTAGAAACTTGAACGACTAAATTATCAGCTCCAACGATCGTTCCTAGAAACTGCTGAATATTTTTCTTGAGCTCAGCCTCATATTTGCGCTGAATGACGAATTGGGACTCAACCGCATCTGAATTATTAGCTATTCCGCCAGCAACATCAGAATAAATTAATTCACCTTGAGGACTTGAGATCGTAATATCCTTTATTGCCAAATCCGGAACCGCTGTTTTCACTAGGTTGTAGTAGCCGTCGATTTCCTTCTGACTTGGACGATAGCCGGACACGAATTTCATCATAATCGATGCTGATGCTTGCTCCGCGTCTTCTGCAGAAAGAAATACACTTTCTTTTGGCAAGTTAACCAAAACCTTCGAACTGTCCACACCTTGCATCGCATTCAGCAACTGTTGAACCTCACCGTTCAAAGCATTCAAATATTTAACATTGAATTCATTTTCGGTTGTACCAAACTGGCTTGAGCTTGCATTAAATGCTTCAAAACCAATGGAACCGTTTTGAACTAAACCTTGAGAACCTACATCTACTTTTATTCGTGCTGCATCTGTGCTCGGTACTGAAATGCTTTTCCCATTGTTGCTGAGCTGGTAAGGTATTCCGCTTCCGTCTAAGTAAGTCATGATAGCAGCTGCGTCTGTTGTATCCAAACCTTGAAAAGCAATTTCGTATTCCGTTCTCGTAAATACAATCGTTAACAAAATAATTGCTAACAATAGTCCACTAATAGATGCCCCCAACCAAATTTTTTGTTTTCTGCCCGTCTGGCTCCATAATTGTGTAAGCCTACCTCGAAACTGGGCGATTCTCTCGTTCACATTTTCACCTCACCCAAATACTATGCTAGGTCTTCATGATGGTTAAATTTGCATCCGCATCATTTCTTGATATGCCTCGACCATTTTGTTGCGGACTTGTGAGGTAAGCTGCAAACTTAGTTGCGCCTGCTCAGAAGCAATTAAAACCTTTGAAACGTCAACCTGACCTATTAAGTATTTGTCGTTAAGCTTATGAACGTTCTTTTCCTGATCGCTTACATTATTAATTGCCGTTTCTAAATATTGACCAAATGATTGCGTCAATTGGGCCGGAGTCGCTTCTTGAACCGATTTAGTTTCAATGAGTTTGGTTGGCTGAACCGGGCTAAGCGACATCGCTTGTATCATCATTACTCCCCCAATACTTCATATGGAATTGTTAATCAATTACTTTCCGATTTCTAGTGCCTTAATAAACATTGATTTGGTAGCGTTTAGCGCGGTTACGTTTGCTTCGTAAGATCTTGTAGCTGCAATCATATCTACCATTTCCTTCGTTACATCCACATTCGGCATATTTACATAGCCGTTTGCATCAGCATCAGGATGCGTTGGATTATAAATGAGCTTGTTTGGCGATTGATCCTCTTTAATTCTCGTAACTTTAACTCCTTGAGCAGTGGAGTTTTCATTCATTTGCTGAGAAAGCACATTTGAGAAGGACTGCTGCAGAGGTTCAATGACAACCATCTTTCGCTTGTACGGCTGGAATTGTCCATTTACAAAACTGCCTCTCGTCGTTTCAGCATTCGCTATATTAGAAGAAATTACATCCATCCGCAGTCTTTGTGCTGATAGAGCCGAAGCGCTGATATCAAACCCTGTGGACAATTTCATCGTTAAGCTCTCCCTTCAATCGCTGTGCGCATCATTCTTACCTCATGATTAATCTGTTGGACATAAAAGTTGTAGCTTAATTGGTTTTTAGCTAGCAAAGACATCTCACGATCGACATCAACATTATTTTCATTGTTGTTCATCGAAGTTGTTTCATCGGTAATAAGTTTGGGTATAGGTACATTAGAAGAACCTGCTCCAATAGCAATATGCTTTTGATTCGTTCGTTTGCCGATCAATTGCCCTTGCGTATTTCCCATGGATTGCTCTAATAATTCCTCAAACAAAACCTCTGACCGTTTGAAATGCGGCGTATCACCGTTTGCCACATTGTTAGAAATGACGCGCTGCCGCATTTCAGCTGCTTGAAGCGCACCTTCCATTCTTCCAAATGCTGCGCCATTCAACAAATTCACGTAGTTTCACCACTTTCACATAGGGGATCTTCTTAACGTATTCAACAGATTACTGCTCATTCCTTCTTTGTTCGACAGTAAATATTAAAAAAATGAGATACATGTGTCGATTTTTGCCGACATGATAATATTCAACAATTTCCTAAATTATTACAATAAGAAAAAAGCCCTATCTTTAAAATCAGATAGGGCAAAAATGGTCTAAACGTCCTATAATTATCGCTTCATCTTATCTAATTCTTGCAATAATTGGTGATTTAATATTTTAATGTATGTGCCTTTCATGCCTAATGACCTTGTTTCTATGACACCAGCGCTCTCCAGCTTCCTAAGCGCATTTACAATAACTGAACGAGTTATTCCTACCCGGTCAGCAATCTTCGATGCGACAAGCAAACCTTCCTTGCCATCGAGCTCCTCGAAAATATGCTCGACTGCTTCTAATTCACTAAATGACAACGAACCGACCGCAACGGCAACGACTGCACGACTGCGAACCTCTTGCTCAATCTCATCCGCGCGCTCCCGTAAAATCTCCATGCCAACAATCGTTGAACCATATTCAGCTAAAATAAGGTCATCGTCATCGAAAGTACCAGACAAACGGGTCAGGACCAACGTACCTAGACGATCTCCTCCGCCAATAATAGGTACAACCGTCATAATTTCTTGATCGCCTAACCGCGGAAAAGTTTCATAAATTCCCAAATCTGGCTTCACATTCGTCATCGATTCCTGCATATCAAGAAACCGAACGTTGCTCTCTTGCGGGAAACGAAGCTCATCAGCTGATAACGTTCGCATGAAATCGTGATCAAACGCATCTACTGCGGAGCAGCCAAGTATTTTACCTCTCCGGCTGACGACAAACACATTGGTTTGAATCGTTGTACAAAGTACTTCTGCCATTTCCCTGAAACTCAGCGCTTTGCCAGCTGCGCGTTGCAACAACCGGTTCAGCGTTCTAGTCTTTGTTAGTAAAGTCATTCTAATGCCTCCCAAAACTCATAACAACTACAGTATATATTGACTCAAATCGCGATTTTGCGCAATGCTTCCGAGTTTTTCTCGAACGTATTCCGGCGTAATCGTCATTTTTTCGAGCGACAGCTCAGGCGCTTCAAAAGATAGATCCTCCAGCAGCTTCTCCAAAATCGTATGCAAACGACGCGCGCCAATATTTTCAGTATTGCGGTTAACATCTGCGGCAATGGATGCAAGCTCGCGAATCGCCTCATCAGTAAATTCGATCTGAATGCCTTCCGTTTCAAGCAGAGCTGAATACTGCTTCGTTAAAGCATTTTTTGGTTCTTTCAAAATACTTACAAAATCGTCCAAGCTAAGACTAGTCAGCTCTACCCGAATCGGGAAACGACCTTGAAGCTCTGGTATCAAATCCGAAGGTTTCGCAACATGAAACGCACCAGCAGCGATAAACAACACATAATCCGTTTTAACGGGACCATATTTTGTCATGACAGTAGAGCCTTCAACGATAGGCAAAATATCACGTTGAACACCTTCCCTAGATACATCTGGGCCAGATCCACGTGATGGGCTCGCAATTTTGTCAATTTCATCTATGAAAATAATGCCGGATTGCTCAGCTCTTGTAATCGATTCGGTAATGACATCATCCATATCGATTATTTTGTTAGCTTCCTCCTGCGTCAACACCTTGCGAGCTTCCTTTACAGGCAGCTTGCGCTTCTTCGGCTTCTTCGGCATTAATTGACCGAACAGCTCCTGCATATTCATGCCCATGCCCTCTGGGCCCTGGCCTGAAAGCATATCCATCATATTAGGAGAGGAGTCCTCTACCTCAATTTCAATGATTTCGTTTTCCAGCTTGCCAGCCGCGAGCTGCTCTTTAATTTGCGAACGTTTTTGAAAGAGCGCATTTTCCACTTCCGGCTCTTCCTTTTGCTCTTCTGATTGCTGTTGATTGCCAAACAACATTTCAAATGGATTTTTTTGCGATTTAACCTTAGCCGTTGACGGAGCAAGCAAAGAAACGATGCGATCATTAGCTAGCTTTTCAGCTCTGTCTTTTACTTTTTCCGTTTTTTCTGTTTTCACCATACGTATAGCTGTTTCCACTAGATCGCGGACCATTGATTCAACATCACGGCCTACATATCCGACCTCAGTAAATTTCGTCGCTTCTAGTTTCACAAATGGTGCTTTAACCAGCTTTGCCAAGCGGCGTGCGATTTCCGTTTTACCTACTCCGGTAGGTCCGATCATCAAAATATTTTTCGGAACGATTTCATCGCGCAGCGTTTCATCGAGCAAACTTCTCCGGTAACGATTGCGAAGCGCAATGGCTACAGAACGTTTCGCTGGTTTTTGCCCAACAATATACTTATCAAGCTCCGCTACGATCTGACGAGGCGTCAGTGCATCATTTCCCATTATAAAATCCCTCCGATTTCTATTCTTCGCTAAGACTTTCCGAAGTTTGGCCTTCTATCCAAAATCCTGTTACTCGATTTATACGATCTCTTCAACAATAATATTATGATTCGTGAATACACAAATTTCTGCCGCTATTTCTAGCGATGAACGCGCGATATCCTTTGCTTCCATTTGAGGTGCATGACGCTGAAGCGCTCTTGCTGCCGATAATGCGAAGCTGCCGCCTGAGCCAATTGCTAGAATGCCGTCATCCGGCTCAATGATCTCACCGTTGCCTGAAATAAGCAGCAAGCCGGTTTTGTCCATAACGAGCATCATCGCTTCCAATCTACGAAGGACACGGTCTGAACGCCATTCCTTGGCAAGCTCAACAGCTGAACGCTGCAAGTTGCCGTGATGCTCCTCCAGCTTTGCCTCAAACTTCTCGAACAAAGTAATGGCATCTGCAACTGATCCTGCAAAACCTGCGACGACTTGACCGCGATAAAGCCTTCTTACTTTTTTAGCAGAGTTTTTCATGACCATGCTATTTCCAAAAGTGACCTGGCCATCCCCGGCAATTGCACCTTTTCCCTCATGACGAACTGCGCAAATCGTTGTAGCGTGAAATTGCATTTCCATTGCTTTGCCTCCTCAAGGTTCCAAATAATTAAATTGCCATGCCTTCATTACGCAATATTATTGCAAATGTTCCTTTTTAAATTGCTCAATACCTTCCAAAGCGCGATTCGCAATCATTTCGTTCTTTTCTTTTTTGCTGCGGATCTTCTTCTCAAGCGGTGGAAATAAACCGAAATTAGCATTCATCGGTTGGAAATGCTTGAAATCGGCTGTTGTAATATAATGAGCCATACTGCCAAGCGTAGTTTGCTCCGGCAATACGAGTGGTTCAAGATCTCGAGCTAATCTTGCAGCGTTGATTCCAGCAATCAAGCCGGAAGCAGCAGATTCCACATAACCTTCAACACCGGTCATCTGGCCTGCAAAAAATAAGGTCTCGCGGTTGTTAAGCTGATAGGTAGGCTTAAGTAAACGAGGTGAATTGATAAACGTATTGCGATGCATAACGCCGAAACGAACAAACTCAGCATTTTCCAGACCTGGTATTAATGAGAAGACGCGTTTTTGCTCTCCCCATTTGAGATGAGTCTGGAATCCGACTAGGTTGTATAATGTTCCTGCAGCGTTATCCTGACGAAGCTGAATTACAGCATGCGGCAGCTCACCCGTGTGCGGATTTACAAGTCCAACTGGCTTCATAGGTCCAAACAATACGGTTTGTTTGCCTCTGCTTGCCATAATCTCGATCGGCATACAGCCTTCAAAGTAGACTTCCTTCTCAAAATCTTTTACTTCTGCTTTCTCAGCTGTTGTCAGCGCTTCGTGGAAAATTTCAAATTCTTCTTCTGTCATTGGACAGTTCAAATAAGCAGCTTCACCTTTATCGTAACGGGAAGCTAAATAAACCTTGCTCATATCAATAGAATCTTTTTCGACGATTGGCGCTGCAGCATCATAGAAATAAAAATACTCTTCGCCCAGCAGCTCTTGAATTTGCGAAGACAAGCCCGGTGCTGTCAGTGGGCCTGTAGCAATAACAACAATTCCGTCTTTCGGAATTTCTGTTACCTCTTCATTCCGTACTTCAACAAGTGGATGCTCATGCAGTCTGCGAGTAACTTCACCAGAGAAACCGTCGCGGTCAACCGCCAGCGCTCCTCCCGCAGGTACAGCGTGCTGATCAGCACAGCTCAAAATAAGCGAGTCTAGTCGGCGCATCTCTTCCTTTAATACTCCAACAGCATTTGCAAGACCATTAGAACGCAAGCTATTGCTGCATACAAGCTCTGCAAATTGATTCGTATGATGAGCAGGTGTTTTTGTGACTGGACGCATTTCATACAAAACGACAGGTACTCCTTGTGATGCAATTTGCCATGCTGCCTCGCTGCCTGCTAGTCCTGCTCCGATGACGGTTACTTTTTGTGGTTGTGACAAAATATATTCAATCCTTTCAGATATAGTTCACGTAGGTTGACCTTTGGCGCTACTACCTTGCCTTCAAAGGTTTTTTTATTGTAAATTAATAATTTCGAACCTTCCAATAATTTCAAACATTTTGAATGTTGTGAAGTTTTTCAACTTTAAAACTTTATAAGCTTTTTGAAGGATGAAAGAGCTTTTAGAGCCTTTCATGCTTTACAAAACTTTTAAAACACTTTTGTTATTCAAAACACTTTTACAACAATTTTATAACAGTTTTACAAGCATTTTAAAACATTCAATTCCTTTTTAAACATCAAACCTTTTAAAACTTCAAATCCTTTTAAAACTTAAAACCCCCACAAGCTTTTCGAACCCACCCAAACCCTCCCTTCCAAGGGAGGGCCCCAAGGACTGCGTCCTCTGGACACCTGCAATTGGACTAACCTCTGTGTTAATCAGTCGGTTATCCATCCCATTGCCGTAATATCGCTTCCAGCTTGCGCTAACATAGATCTCATCCATCAGTTAGTGATATGAGTTCAGCTTGTGCAAACTTTAGTACTGCATGACTGAAAGGCAGAAGAAGCTTAGGTGCGATTTGAGCGATTTAAGCCATTTGAAATATCAGAATGATTGAAACCATTATAAATCGATTACAGCAGCTTAATAGCCCGTTTAACAACGGTGTCCCCCCTTTGTGAAGGGAGGACGGGTAAGGCGGTTGTCATTCGATTCTGTAGTATGGTTGATACTGCTAGCTCATGCTTACTTAATCCGTATCGGTACCTTGCTCGTCTTCATCCAATACCTCTTCGGAATAATCACATGTTGGGCAAAGCAGCTTTGCTCCGCTGCGATTGCGCTTTTCAACAAGCTTGGACTCGCCGCATTGCGGGCAAGGTTTGTTCGTCGGTTTATCCCATGACACATAATCACAGCCGGGATATTGATCACAGCCATAAAATATACGTCCCTTTTTGCTCCGACGCTCAATGATTTTGCCTTCTGCGCATTTCGGGCATGTCACACCGATATCCTTGACGATAGGTTTCGTATTGCGGCAATCCGGGAAGCCCGAGCACGCAAGAAACTTGCCAAATCGGCCCATCTTATAGACTAAGTGGCGTCCGCACTTCTCACAAAGCTCATCAGACACTTCGTCTTGAATTTCGATTTCCTTCATTTCATCTTCGGCAACTTCTAATCTTTTCTCGAAGGATTCGTAAAATGTAGCGAGCACTTTTACCCAATCCTCTGTGCCTTCTTCCACATGGTCGAGGTTGCCTTCCATGTTCGCTGTAAACTCCGCATCCAAAATTTCAGGGAAAAACTCCTCCATGAGCTGAATGACTAGATCTCCAAGTTCAGTTGGCATAAATTTTTTCTCTTCCATTGCAATGTATCCGCGCTTCTGAATCGTTTCCAGTGTCGGCGCATACGTACTTGGACGACCTATACCGAGCTCCTCAAGCGTCTTTACTAGACGTGCCTCCGAAAAACGTGGCGGCGGCTGCGTAAAATGCTGTTTTGGATCTATCGATTCTGATTGAATGACATCTCCAGCGGCTAGCGGCGGCAAAAACTTATGCTCCTCAACCGTGCCGTCATCGTTGCCTTCCACATATACCTTCATAAAGCCGGCAAATTTCACTTTAGAACCAGTAGCTCTAAACGTTGTATCGCCTGCCTGCAAATCCACAGTCATCGTGTCGAGCACTGCCGACTGCATCTGACTCGATACGAAACGTTCCCATACGAGCTTATACAGTCGCAGCTGATCACGACTCAAGAACGGTTTCATTGATTCGGGATCTCTTAATATGGACGTTGGCCGAATCGCTTCATGCGCGTCTTGAGCGTTGCTGTTTTTCTTTGTGTAAATGCGTGGTTGTTCAGGCACAAAAGCTTCGCCATACTTTTCAGAAATGAATTCTTTCGCTTCTTCTTGAGCGATAGGCGAGATGCGCGTAGAATCGGTTCTCATATAAGTGATTAAACCGACTGTACCTTCTTTACCCAGCTCAACGCCTTCATACAGTTGCTGTGCTACTGACATCGTCTTAGAAGCCCGGAAGCCAAGTTTCCTTGCCGCTTCCTGTTGAAGGGAGCTCGTTATAAATGGAGGCGCTGGATTGCGCAGACGCTCCTTCTCTCTCACGTCAGAGACTGTGAGCTTGCTGCCCTTCATCGCTTGGAGAACTTCCTCAACGTCAGCTTCCTTGCCTAACTCACGTTTTTCTCCATGAATAGAATGATATTTCGCATCAAAAGGAATTCCTGCATGAGTCAGCTTCGCAGTGATGGACCAGTATTCCTCAGGGATGAATGCATCGATTTCGTTTTCACGATCGATGATGAGCTTAACGGCAACCGATTGAACCCTGCCGGCAGACAAGCCCTTCTTCACTTTTTTCCATAGGAGCGGACTAATCTTGTAA
The DNA here is from genome assembly GCF_037976325.1 of Paenibacillus sp. FSL K6-3182. NCBI lineage: Bacteria > Bacillati > Bacillota > Bacilli > Caryophanales > Paenibacillaceae > Paenibacillus > Paenibacillus sp. FSL K6-3182. The sequence continues at coordinate 3,316,114 of NZ_CP150265.1, read as the reverse complement.
CCAACCAATCGGTCCAAAATCCGTCTCGCCTGCTGCGCGTTAACTAAATCCATATTAATCTTTCGCGGTGTCTTAAAAGCATCCTTCACGGCCTGTTTCGTAATTTCATTAAATACAACGCGGCAAGTATCGGTCTCATCCAGCTCCAAATAATGCGCCAAATGCCAAGCAATCGCTTCACCTTCGCGATCCGGATCGGCTGCTAGAAAGACATGTTTCACTTTTTTGCTGGCATCCTTCAATTCCTTGAGAATGCTGCCTTTGCCGCGTATGGTTATGTATTTAGGATTAAAATCATTTTCAACCTCGACGCCGATCTGGCTTTTGGGCAAATCGCGAATATGTCCCATAGAAGCTTTAACGATATATTTACTGCCAAGATATTTACCAATCGTTTTGGCTTTCGCGGGTGATTCGACGATAACTAAAGAATCTGCCATGTAAGGCGCCTCCTCTCTCCATTGCAAGCTATAAAGCAATATATATTGATCCGGGCTGCAATTCAATTTTGCGTTTTATACATAAATTTAGCAGAAGTGCGTTCAAATGTCCAAACGGGAAGGCGGAGAGCTCGTGCAACTCATTAATAGATAAGGGCTGATCTCGTAAAAAAGCAATCAATTTACTCTCCTCAGGCGTGAGCTCTGGCTTATTTAATTCCTGTTCGGACTTGCTCGCTGCATCTGCTTCCTTGTAAGCTTTAAGCGCTTCCGGCAGCCAATTCAGCTCATCGATAATATCTTCAACGCAGCTAATAAGCTTTGCTTCTCCGCGTTTGATGAGCGCATTTGGCCCCTCACTCTTAGGCGATGAGTTTGGACCGGGTACAGCAAACAACTCCCGAGACATGTCCATCGCATGCTGTGCTGTTATCAGAGAGCCGCTCTTCGTTGCGCCTTCCACAATAACCGTTCCTACGGATAATGCCGCAATAATACGATTGCGCTGCGGAAATTGTCCAGGATGCAGCGGAGTACCGATCGGCGTTTCTGAGACGAGCAAGCCATGCTCGGCAATTTTGTGAAACAATGATAGATTCTCAGTTGGATAACACTTATCAATAGGCGTAGGCAGAACAGCAATCGTTCCTCCCGCTCCGTACAACGCTGCTTCATGAGCTTTGCTATCGACACCTTTGGCTAGGCCGCTAACCACCGTCAAGCCAGCAGAGGAAAGCTCCTGTGCCAGCGTAGTCGCTGATTGCCTGCCATATGCGGTCGGCACTCTTGTACCTACTACTGCAATTGCTGGACGCTGCAGCAGCTCAAGACGTCCTCTAGCATACAAGACCCAAGGCGGCTGTGCAATCTCTCTTAAAATTTTCGGATATTCGGTATCATAAGGCGTTAATGCGATTGCATTTACTGCAGCAACTGCTTCTGACGGATCTTCTGTCAAAATCCATGGACGCTCTGCATAACGTTCAGCCGCTGCTTTCGCTTGACCACGATGCAGGCCTATAGCAAGTAAATCTTCTATGCTCCATGAGCGTTTATTCCAAAATTCATGGTGAACAGCCTTCTGAATTGCATGCCATCCTATGCCAGGAATTTCGTGAAAGGCAATAACCATTTGTCTACGAATATCTTGTTTTTTAGTCATCTGTACCAAGCCCCTTCTCTACTCGGGCTGGCCTACATACTTATCTATTGTGCGGTAGATAGCATAAGAATGCAAGTCAGCCGATAAAATAATGGCAATCCGCAAAAAAAAAAGCAACCTTCCAACTCCCGTTATCGGGTCGTTGAAAGGTTGCTTACCTTAGATCAAACTATATAATTATTTGCGTGTGATGCATTTTTCAAGAAGGCCTTGCTCTTCAAGAACACTCACAAGCGTTGAACCCATCTCAGATGGTGTTGGAGCTACTTTAATGCCGCAAGCTTCAAGTGTTGCGATTTTTTCAGCAGCTGTTCCTTTACCACCGGAAATGATTGCGCCAGCATGTCCCATCCGTTTGCCCGGAGGCGCTGTTGCGCCGCCAATGAAGCCGACAACTGGTTTTTTCATGTTTGCTTTAATCCACTCAGCAGCTTCTTCCTCTGCTGTACCGCCGATTTCACCAATCATGATAACCGCGTAGGTATCTGGATCTTCATTGAAAAGATTCAAGATATCGATAAACTCAGAGCCCTTAACCGGGTCGCCGCCGATTCCTACTGCAGAAGATTGTCCAATTCCACGAGTCGTCAATTGATGAACCGCTTCATAAGTCAATGTTCCTGAGCGAGAAATTACGCCAACATGTCCAGCTGTATGAATGTAACCAGGCATAATGCCGATTTTGCATTCATCCGGCGTAATTACGCCTGGGCAGTTAGGTCCGATAAGAACGGTTTTGCTGCCGTCCATGTAACGTTTAACTTTTACCATATCAAGCACGGGAATGCCTTCTGTAATACAGATAACAAGATCAAGCTCAGCGTCAACCGCTTCCATGATTGCATCTGCAGCAAATGCAGGTGGTACATAGATAACTGAAGCATTAGCGCCAGTAGCAGCTTTTGCTTGAGCAACCGTGTTGAAAACAGGCAATGATACGAGCGTGCCGTTATCAAGTGTAATATCAACGTTAGTGCCACCTTTACCAGGTGTTACGCCGCCGACCATTTGCGTACCGTATTCCAATCCGCCTTTGGTATGGAACAAGCCAGTTGCTCCTGTAATACCTTGGGTAATGACTTTTGTATCTTTATTAACCAAAATGCTCACTCTTAACTCACATCCCCTGAATGAATTCGTATGCGGCCTATGCCACACAGCAAGTTATCTTATTTCACGAGAGCGACAATCTTCTGCGCGCCGTCCGCCATGGAATCCGCAGCCACGATGTTCAATCCCGATTCTTTCAAAATAGTTTTGCCGAGGTCTACGTTAGTACCTTCTAGACGAACAACGAGCGGACGGTCAAGACCGACTTGCTTCGCTGCTTCGACAACGCCATTTGCAATTACGTCACAACGCATAATGCCGCCGAAAATGTTAACGAAAATACCTTTAACTTTTTCATCAGACAAAATGATTTTGAACGCTTCTGTTACCTTCTCAGCTGTAGCACCGCCCCCTACGTCTAGGAAGTTGGCAGGGTCGCCGCCGTAATATTTGATAATATCCATTGTTGCCATCGCTAGGCCTGCACCGTTGACCAAGCAACCGATGTTGCCGTCAAGAGCGATGTAGCTAAGGTCGTATTTGGACGCTTCAATTTCTTTTGCGTCTTCTTCTTCCAAATCGCGAAGCTCAACGATATCTTTGTGACGATAAAGAGCGTTTGAGTCGAAGTTCAATTTAGCATCAAGAGCAATAACTTGTCCGTCGCCAGTTACAACAAGCGGATTGATTTCTGCAATGGATGCATCTTTCTCAACAAAAGCGGTGTAAAGAGAAATCATGAACTTAACTGCTTTGTTAACAAGCTCATTAGGGATGTTGATTGCATATGCTAGTTTGCGTGCTTGGAACGCTTGCAAGCCAACAGCAGGATCAACGATCTCCTTAATGATTTTCTCCGGGGAGTGTTCAGCAACTTCTTCAATCTCAGTGCCGCCCTCTTCCGAAGCCATCATAACGACACGACCTGTACCACGGTCTAATACTACGCCGATATAATATTCTTTCTTAATGTCGCAGCCTTCTTCGATCAGAAGACGTTTGACTTCCTTGCCTTCTGGACCTGTTTGATGCGTAACAAGCACTTTACCTAGAATCTCACTAGCATAAGCGCGCACCTCATCAAGATTTTTTGCTACTTTAACTCCGCCCGCTTTACCCCGGCCGCCAGCGTGAATTTGTGCTTTCACGACAACAACCTTTGTTCCGAGCGATTTAGCCGCGTCAACAGCTTCGTCTACAGTGAAGGCTACTTTACCTTCAGGTACGACGACACCATACTGTTTAAGGACCGCTTTCCCTTGATATTCATGGATATTCATTGTTGAAATCCTCCATTTCACAGACTGAAATCAGTCATATGTACACAAACCTCTATTATTGTAGCACCTTTCCCCGCCAGTTACCTTACTTTCACGCATAATTAATACGGCTTTTTTGATATGGGTTTCATCTCAAAATGAGATTAAAGCGATAAAACCAGCTGGATTGCTCGTTTTATAAGGGAAAATACCACGCCATTTAGTATGACCCAATCCTAAAAATCATACCCGAAACATTTTAAATATTGACAATTTAAAGTTAACTAAATTATGATATTGGCAAATTCATAACGATGGAACGGAATCGTAAGGAAGCACCTTCATTCACAAATATGGGGGTGCTTTTTGTCGTGTTTAGTTTAATTCAGAGCGCAAGCGTTTATGGAGTAGATGGTAAAAGCATTTCGGTTGAGGTTGATATTTCCAGCGGCCTGCCCCAAATCAACGTAGTGGGTTTGCCTGATCCTGCTGTTCGCGAATCTGTTGAACGCGTTCGAGCCGCTCTAAAAAATAGTGGTTTTACTTTTCCTATGGACAGAATTACGGTTAATCTAGCTCCTGCCGATTTGCGCAAGGAAGGCACATCCTTTGATTTAGCCATTGCGGCGGGCATCTTAACTGCAAGCGGACAAATTAGCGTTGCCCCATTTGAGAATACGCTTCTTCTTGGAGAGCTCTCACTTAACGGCAATGTCCGTCCGGTTCCCGGCGTACTTGCCATGATTGAACAAGCGAAACGACTTGGCTTTAAGCGTGTCTTGCTGCCTGTCGCGAACGTCAAGGAAGCCATCTGGATTTCTGATATGGAATTGTTTGCGTTAAGCCACCTGAAAGAGCTTGATTTAATCAAAAAGAAACAATCCGACTGGAACGATATTCGTGTCGATCATAGAAACGATTCCAGATTTAACCAAATTGAAAACAAAACATTTCTAGATAAGCAAGATGAAATTGGTGATTATGGAGATGTTATCGGTCAGCATCAAGCCAAACGAGCTATGCTTATAGCCGCGGCTGGCAAACACAATATTTTGCTCAGCGGACCTCCAGGCACGGGTAAAACGATGATGATTCGGCGTCTACCGGGGATATTGCCCTTATTGACTGAACAAGAAGCGCTGGAGGTTACGAAAATATATAGTGTAGCTGGCAAACTGCTCGATAGCTCCCATGGCCTTATTACACATCCACCATTTCGCGCTCCGCATCATACCATATCGTCCGGCGGACTGATCGGCGGCGGCTCTATCCCGAAGCCGGGAGAAGTTACACTCGCTCATCGCGGCGTGTTGTTTCTTGATGAATTGCCAGAATTTCCGAGACAGGTGCTTGAGGTTTTGAGACAGCCGCTGGAGGATCGTATAGTAACCATTTCCCGCTCCAAAGCTGTATTCCAGTTTCCAGCCAGCATTATGCTGGCTGCCTCCTTTAATCCATGTCCATGCGGCTATTATGGGCATGAGTATGGCGACAAACGCTGCACTTGCAGCGCTACACTCATTAGCCGTTATCGATCTAAGATATCAGGGCCATTGCTTGATCGAATAGATTTACAGCTAGAAGTGCCAAGACCCATTTCACTAGAGCATGCTTCAACTGGCCCATCACTTAATACTGCCCAAATGAAGCAGCTAGTGCTGGGTGCATATGCCTTTAAACAAGATCGCACAGCAGGCACCAGTCTCAATCCTATTGAATCATTAAACGGCGCTGCCCTTCGAAGGTCTGTAAATATAAAGCCAGAAGCCGCAAGCCTGCTGGAAAGTGCTTTTGAAGCGCTTGGAATCAGTATGCGGGCATACGATAGAATGCTGAAGCTGGCACGCACCATAGCCGATCTTGAAGCAAGCGACGCAGTCGATACGATGCATATCGCGGAAGCTATTCAATATCGCGGGCTTGATAAGCCGCTTTCATAATAAAAAAACTTTCTCTGTAGGTTAGCTCCCGTCAGAGAAAGTCCAATTTGTTACCATTTTAGAACGCTGCCTCAAAATGCTTTAAAGAAGTGACGATCTCATCTGCACGGCTCAACGTTATCGCAATAACATCAAAGCGAATGGATGCATCTGAGCGCCCAACACTGCGTAAATAAACTTGAGCCGCGTCCCTTACCTTCTGTTGTTTGCGATAATCCACCGACTCCGCGGCTGTGCCGTATTTACCGCCTTCTTTTCTCGTACGCACCTCTACAAATACAAATCTATCAGAATGTTCAGCAATAATATCAATTTCTCCTATTCTACATCGCCAATTCCGCGTGAGAATATTATAATTCTCTTCTACTAAATACAAACAAGCTGCATCCTCGCCAAGCTGACCCGTAGCTTTCCTATTATCTAGTTTCCGCGTCCCTTTCGCTCTTCCCTCATCATCACCCATCTATCATTTCCCTCGCTTTTCGGTCAGAACGATAAACAAAGCTTAAAATTTCTGCGACGAGCGTATACAGCTCACCCGGAATTTCTTGATCGATATCAAGCTTAGAGAGCACTTCTACCAACGAGGAATCCTCTTGTACAGGAATGCCATTTTCCTTCGCTTTCTCAAGGATGAGATCCGCCAAATGCCCTTTCCCTTTCGCAACCATAACCGGAGCAGTGCGCTCGCCTGGCTCGTATTTTAAGGCTACTGCTTTCCTGACTTTCGTTTGTGGCTGATTTTCACTCTGATCGCTGCTCATATACGATAATCGACTCCTTTGTAACGATTGGCTGCAAAGGCGCTCATATCCGTCATTTGCTGGTTCTTAACTGCTGCTGATGCTGCTTCCACCTTTGATTCCCCCGCTTTGGGAAGCGGCGTTGTTCGCAGTGAAAGCAGCTGATAGCCTGCTTGCTGCAAGCTGGCAGCAATTTCATTTCGAGATCCTTCTGCAAGCGATGAAATTGCAGGATGATCATTCCACAAGTTTAAACTTACAATTTTGTCCATCACATTTACATCAACCATTGTATCGCCCAGCGTATTCATCGACAAATTAAAGAGCAATCTGCAATTCGAAGCGTCAAGCTCTCCTTTTCGCCCTCTTCTTGTCTGAATGTGAACCGAAGCGGTTTGTTTGCCGTCTGCGTTATTGATTGGAATAAACATCGTCACATGCGTGAGAACTGAGCTGTTCCGCTCAGGAGTAAGCAAAAGCTGCTGGCCTGTTATTTGCTGTACAAGCTGCTGCGCTGTCTCTTTGAGAGCAGGAGGTGTATGATCCGATGAAACCAGAGCTAGCAAGGCACTTTTCAATGATTCCTGCTGTGCAGGCGGAGAAGAATCTGTCATTGGAATGCTGTCTGCAACGTTCGAAAGAACCGCTAAGGCTGCTCGTTCAACCATATGCTTTTGATCCGGCAGCCTTGCTTGCTGAGAATCAGCGGTTTCAAACTCTGCTGGTTTTGCCAGCATTACGGTTGGAGCAGCTTCTTTGCTGTTAGCCTCGACGATAGGAGTCTGCAGCGGTGGTGCTGAAGCAGTCGTTACAGTTGCCGGCTTCGCAGCAGTTTCCGTTGTTGCTGGCTGAGGAGCCGGCGCTTGCTGGCTCAATTGAGTATCCGCTGTAAATACTTTGGCAAGCTGAAGCTCATGATCGACGCCCATCCATTTCATCATCTGTCCCAGCCAGTTGGGCTGACTTGACTGACTGGCTAATGCTCTAGCCGCTTGAGGATTAGCTTGTTGATCCGGAGCTTCGTCCTCAGACATAGCGACAGGTGCTGCTGTTGCCTGCGGCAAGTCCGTTTTGACGATTTGCGCGTTTAATTGCTTTGAAGTCGGTATGTCCTTTGTAACGGCTTCTCCTGATCTTGCTGCACTAGACTCAGCCGTCACTCCACGAAGCAGCTCGAGCCCTTCCGTCAGAAGCGCTTGCACACGTGCAGCTGCTTGAGTTGCAGCTTTTGTTTCAGCTTTCCCTTCATCCGAAACGCTCGTGAATGAAGTAATTTGCAGCTGCAACGTCTCAAGCAGCTCATGCGTGCTGCGCCCGAACATAACCTGCTGCATCGCACCTACAGTAGCGCCAGTCATAGGCAGCCCTCTTTTAAAGGTTGCGGCAGCGGACTGCATCCATTGCTCCGCATCTCCACCAGCCGGCATCGCGGATGCAGCCTGTTGAAAGGCTTGCGCAACGTCGCGGTTCAGAATAACGCCTTCCTTCCGCAAATCCTTGACGATTTGCGCTGCCCATTTCTGCTCTGGCAACGCCAGCTGTTTAGCCCATTCTTTGAACGTATCATCAGGCAATCCCACTTGACCAGGTTCAACTTGTTTAAGCATTACAAGCGCTCCGCTTGATTGAGGCTGCACTTGGAGCATTGCTGATTGTCCCACTTGAAGCGGCATCTCTAGCTTCGCACGCACTTGTACACCGTTAATTTGTACGAGCGCTTCGTTATTTTCCATCACCTGCAAAATGACGCCTCTTACCACTTGTCCAACTTTAAGCTCCACAGCTCGTGTATCCGCACTAGAAGCCTCTCCTAAGAAGCTTCGCATCATTTGACTTATATTCATTTGTTCATTCGCCTCCGTTGCTCCAGCGCCATTCTATGCGTTTGCTCTTTGCACTTAAGCGAGCTCTTTACATAAGCATGTACGACTTCATTAAACCTATAAGCCTTATATCGGTCAAAATGAGTAAAGCTTGTAGCCGTTCATCCCAAAAAACAGCACAAAAACAAAATAACGCCCGATAATTACACTAGGCATCTTTTGCCTCGCACAATCAATCGAGCGTCATATAATATATGCTGCGAGATGCAGCTAGAAGAGAAGCAGCTGCTCCTCTGTAAATAAATTGCCGAGAAACGATCTGCGATGAAGAGGACTTGGTCCATTAGCTAGCAATCGCTCCCGATGAAGCTTCGTTGCATATCCCTTGTGTATAGCAATGCCATAAGCTGGATATTCCTGCTCCCATTCAGTCACACAAAGCCTATCGCGCGTAACCTTGGCAACGATAGAGGCTGCAGCGATCGATTGGCTTGTAGCATCCCCTTTAATGATTGAGAGCTGCGGCAGACTAACATCGACCTTCTCTGCATCAACAAGCAAATAGTCAGAAGGAAGCTGTAACGATTCCACTGCAATTTTCATTGCAAGCCTAGCTGCCTGCTTAATATTGATTCGATCAACCGTTTCAGCATCAACACGAGCAGCCGACCACGCTACACATTCCTGCAAAATAATATCATACAGCTGGTCACGCTTTTTCTCGGAAAGCTTCTTGGAGTCGTTAACCCCTTCAATCACAAGCCCTGGCGGTAAAATAACGGCAGCTGCCACGACGTCTCCGAACAAGCAACCTCGGCCAACCTCATCTACACCAGCAATCGCTTTAAATCCTTCTTCCCATAACGACTGTTCATATTGCAGCACGTTACGTTCCCCCGTTTCACATCAATAAGGTGGCGCTTCGAGCGTAATTCTTCCTAGCTTTCCTGAGCGCAAATCACGCAAAATGATTCCGGATGTTTTCTCCAAATCGACGTGTCCACCGCTAACAAGGCAGCCTCTCCGACGTCCGATATCTTCCATCACACGCACGATTTCATCTGAATCCGTAGCGTCCTTAGGTGGCGTTTCAAGCTCATACCGCTCTTTCATGTTAGGCCAGTATCGATCTACCAGCTCACGCATCGCAAAAAACGCGATATCGTCAACGTTCAAAATTTGCTCTCTAATGGCACCAGTCATAGCAAGCCTGTATCCGACGAGCTCGTCTTCAAACTTTGGCCACAATATGCCCGGTGTATCGAGCAATTCCATTTCAGTTCCAATCTTAATCCATTGTTGTCCCTTCGTAACGCCAGGACGGTCGCCGGTTAAAGCAATAGCGCGTCCAGCGAGCTTGTTGATCAACGTGGATTTCCCGACATTCGGTATACCTACAATAAGTCCGCGAATTGCACGCGGATTTATGCCTTTTGCAATTTGACGTGCAATTTTCTCATGCAAAATTTGCTTTGCCTTGAGCGGAACCTCATTTACCTTCGTGCCTGTTGAGGAATCAATTGCGATCGATTCATGGCCTTCATTACGGAAATAAGCCATCCATTGCTCTGTCGTTTTTGGATCAGCCAAGTCTGATTTGTTTAATACGATCAATCTTGGCTTGCCGTTCAAAATTTCCTCAATCATCGGATTACGGCTAGATAGCGGAACCCGTGCATCCAATAGTTCGATGGCAAGATCGATTAGTTTGAGCTTGTCTTGTATTTGCCGTTTCGCCCGCGTCATATGACCCGGAAACCATTGAATGGTCATTTACTCACCTCATTTAGTCCAGTGCTTTATAAACTCTAGTTTGTTCAGCGGCCAAAAAATAATATCGGCACGTCCAACAACCTCTTTATCCGATACAAATCCGATAACCCTGCTATCTGTACTATCGCTGCGATTGTCGCCAAGTGCAAAAATCGTGTCCTCAGGAACAGTGATTTCAGATACATCGGAATTTATTCCTTTTTCGTTGTATAGCTTGCCTTCGGCATGTGCTGCCGCAATAGCTTCTTTTAAATAAGGCTCGTCTATTTTTTTATCATTAATATAAAGGTCATCGCCTTCGAGTCGAATTTTATCACCCGGTACGCCAATCACTCGTTTTATAAATTTTCGGCCTTGCTCTGGAACATCAAACACTACGACCTCACCAAATTTCGGCTCGCGTATCGTATACAAAATTTTATTTACTATTAACCGTTCGCCGGTCTCGAAATTAGGCTTCATGGAAGGTCCGTCGACGATGAATGGTGAAAACAAAAATTGACGAATGAGAAATACGAGAACGACCGCAATGACTAAAGCCTTGATCCATTCTACGACTTCTTTATAAGCTCCGCCCTGTTTTCCTGAGCCGGATGCATGGGCTGCTGCACGGTTTGGTAAATTCTGCTCAATGTCCGCATGTTCCTGCGTATTTTTCATTTCATGATCATTGCCATTGTCCAGCCCGTCATTTCGCTGCTGTGAGTCCATTCAGTCCGCCTTCTTCCCATATGCTGTAATATGTAAATGACCTTTGAGAAAAAACGAAAAGGAGCTTGTTTGCGCAAGCCCCTCTTGTCGTTTGTTCTTAACGAATTTCTTTAATACGAGCAGCTTTTCCGCGAAGACTACGTAGGTAGTACAATTTCGCGCGACGTACTTTACCACGGCGAGCCACTTCGATTTTTTCGATTTTAGGCGAGTTAAGCGGGAAAGTTCTTTCCACACCAACACCGTAGGAAATTTTACGCACTGTAAAAGTTTCGCTGATTCCACCGCCGCGACGTTTGATTACAACGCCTTCGAACAATTGGATACGCTCACGAGTTCCCTCGATAACTTTTACATGAACTTTTAGCGTGTCACCTGGACGAAAGTTCGGTAGACCTTGGCGCAGATTTTCTTGCGCGATTGTTTGCAAAAGATTCATTTGATTCACTCCTTCCACCATAGACGTTCTTATAAGCTCACCGGATTCCTCTGAATCGGTTCATCGCTGATAGCGGACCGTCCGACTTTACGAACAACATTAGAAATTTTACCATAGCTAGCCCAATAATACAACACGATTTTTTTATTCATAAATCATGTATACTAAATGATGACAAACACCGACATGAAGAGGTGACAAAATTGCACCATAATAAACAATCTTTTTGTAACAAAACAAAAGGGGGAATCGCATCTGTACTTTTAATATTAACCATTTCTGCACCATTGCAAACCTCTGCTGAATCCTTGGTTTTTAAAGATACGAATGGACACTGGGCTGGCTCCTATATCTCTTGGGCTGTTGATCAGAAATTAGCTCAGGGATATGGGGATAATTCCTTCAAACCAAACAAGGTTGTTAATGAAGCTGAGTTTCTTGCTATGTTATTGAGAGCCTATGGATTGGTCACTACATCATCTTCCAGCGCCAGCAATTGGACCAAGCCTTATTACGATTATGCGAATAATTTGGGCTGGCCTATCAATAACGCTTCACAAAATGTCGAATTCCGACGTGGACAAGCTGCGTTACTACTGGCTTCCGCGGCAAATGGAAAAGAATTTACAGAGCAAAGCGCAATTCAATGGCTGCTTGATGAGAAAATATCGAACGGACGCACTTCTGCCACCGTTAGCGGCTTCATACCAGATGGAAAACTTACACGCGCTGAGGCGCTTACCTTCTTCTATAACCTCAAACTTCACTCAAAAGCGTTGTCCGATGCTAAAATTATTAACACAGGTGATCGCCTTTATGAGATAACGATAAACGATTCACTGCAAAAGCTTCAACAAACGCTCGGAAAACCGTCTAGGATTGATCTAAGCGAATATGGTTTCTCCTGGTACGTTTATAATAGCAGTTATACCAACTACATGATGTTCGGCATCCAAAATGACCGGGTAATCGCACTTTTCTCCAATGGCAAAGATAGCTGGGCGATGAAGTCGGGCATCCAGATCGGACAAACGATTGGTAATGCCAAAAAGCTGGTTGGCGAAGCAACCAATGTCGAGACAAATAACGATTATTATGCTTACACTACAAAAAAAGTACATACCGTTCTCTTCATTGACCGACGTGATGGAAACAAAATAGCTGGTGTCATGCAAATGGATCAAGCCGTTTCCAAATCCACAGCGTTAAAATCAGCAAATACATCCAAGCTGGCAGACGCCTATGAACAACAACTCTTTGATCTTACTAACGCTGAGCGCGCTGTTCGCAAAATACCTCTGCTGCAATGGGACAAGCTCGCTGCTGCCTCAGCGCATGGTCACAGCAACGATATGAGTGCACGTAAATTTTTTGACCATACGAATCCAGACGGCTCGTCTCCCTTTGACCGAATGAAAGCAAAAGGCGTTAAGTATCACTCAGCTGCCGAAAACATAGCTGCCGGATACAAAAATAGCATATTTGCTCACTATGGCTGGGTCAATTCTACAGAAGGCCATCGTGAAGCACTATTAAACAGCAAGCTTGAGCGACTAGGTACAGGTGTTGCATTAGGCGGAACCTATAACGTCTACTATACCCAAAATTTTTACACGCCATAATCATCGAATACTTCTAAATAAACAAAGCCGCAACGAAATTCGTTGCGGCTTTGTTTATTAGCTAGGGTCGTACTATTTGCCTGTCTTATTAGGCTCCTGCTTTAACTGAGAAGCCACCCATTTGCGTTCCTTGTCCGTAAGCGGGGCGCTCTTCAGAAGGTCAGGACGGCGCTGCAGCGTCCGCAGCAGCGACTGCTCACGACGCCACACCTCAATATTCGCATGATGACCAGATATAAGCACATCCGGGACATCCCAGCCGCGGAACGACGCAGGCCGAGTGTAATGGGGATGCTCAAGCAAACCTGTGCTATATGAATCTGTAACCGCAGAAGTTTCATTGCCAAGAACTCCTGGCAGTAATCTAACAACGCTATCGATGAGCACCATCGCAGGTATTTCACCACCCGTAAGCACGTAATCACCAATCGACAGCTCGTCTGTTACAAGATGCTCGCGTATACGCTCATCATAACCTTCATAGTGACCGCAAATAAGAACCAAGTGCTGTTCCTTTGCAAGCTCTTCAGCCTTCTTCTGCGTAAACTGTGCTCCTTGCGGGCATAGAAGAATAACACGCGGCTTTATATTGTCATCCAGCTTTAAATCCTCTACCGCAGCAAAGACCGGATCTGGCTTCAAGACCATGCCGCCACCGCCGCCGTATGGATAATCATCAACCGTGTTATGCTTATTGCCTGAATAAGCACGGAAGTTGATTGCTTGAGGGGATACGATCCCCTTCTCTTTCGCTTTTCCTAAAATGCTCGAATTGAACACACCGTCGAACATTTCGGGAAACAGCGTCAGCACATCTATTTTCATCGGTTAAATCAATCCTTCCATCAAATGGACCGTCACGATTTTCTCTTTTGTGTCGACATTGACTAAGACATCATCGATAACAGGCAAAAGCAGCTGCTTCCCCGAGCCCTTCGGACGATCCACTACCCACACGTCATTTGCGCCTGGGCTTAAAATTTCCGAAATCGTGCCCAGCTCCTCGCCTTCCTCGGTAACGACGCGGCAGCCTATAATTTCGTGATAATAATATTCGCCTTCTTCAAGCTCAAGCTGCTGATCGGCTGAAATTTTCAGTACCCAGCCTTTATATTTCTCAACCGCATTAATATCAGTGAAGCCTTCCAGCTTCAATATGTATACGTTTTTGTTTGCGCGTGAGCTGATTACTTTTACTTCCAGTGAAGCTCCGCTTTCCTCATTTACCATAAGCAGCTTGTTTCCAGAAGCAAATCTAACATCTGCAAAATCCGTTTGCGAAAGAATTTTCAGCTCTCCGCGGATACCGTGCGTATTAACGACTTTCCCGACTGTAAACCATTTTTCGTTCATTAGAACCAGCCCTTCATATGTGTATAGCCTTATTATACATGCAAAAACGGCTTCGTTCCATGTTGAAGAACGAAGCCGTAATGATTAGCGACATCCATGGATAAGTGTACATATTGAAAAGAAGGTTAGGACATTCATCCCAACCTTCTCTTCATACGTACATCATGACATAATGTCGACGATGACACGCTTTTGCGATTTCACGGAAGCAGAAGTCACTACCGTGCGAATCGCTTTCGCTATGCGTCCCTGTTTACCGATGATTTTACCGATATCCTCGGGGTGAACCGAAAGCTCGTATATCGTGCCACGGTCATCATCCTTCACATTGATTTGCACCTGTTCAGGATGATCAACCAATGCCTTCGCTATGACAAGAATCAATTCTTTCATCTCAAGGCCCTCCGCTATTCAACAGTTATTTCTGTTGCTTAAGCTCATGGAACTTTTTAAGAACACCAGCTTTGGAAAGCAAGTCACGAACGGTATCAGAAGCTTGCGCTCCAGTTTGCAACCATTTTAGCGCTTTCTCTTCATCAATCTTAACTTGAGCCGGTTGTGCAACCGGGTTATAAGTACCGATTTCTTCGATAAAACGACCATCACGCGGCGAACGGGAATCCGAAACTACTACGCGGTAGAAAGGAGCTTTGTGAGCACCAATTCTTTTCAAACGAATACGTACTGCCATTAAAAATTCACCTCCTTCAAAGAGTAAACAACCATTAAAACGGGAACTTCATATTTTTGCCGAGCATACCTTTTAGGCCCTTCTTGCCGCCCTTAGGCCCTTTCGGTCCCATCATCGATGAGAATTGCTTCATCATTTTTTTCATATCGTCAAACTGCTTAATGAGGCGGTTTACCTCAACGATCGTTGTTCCACTGCCTGCAGCAACACGCTTGCGGCGACTGTGATTAAGCAGCTCTGGCTTTTGCTTCTCCTCTTTCGTCATGGAGCGGACAATAGCCTCGACGCGGCCGATTTGTTTCTCATCGACCTTCATATCCTTCATGCCCTTCATCTTGTTCATGCCGGGCAGCATATCCATAATTTGATCAAGCGGCCCCAAATTGCGAACCTGCTCCATCTGCTCAAGGAAATCGTCGAACGTAAACTCTGCTGTACGCATTTTACGTTCCATTTCCTTCGCTTTATCTGCATCAATATTCGACTGCGCCTTCTCGATAAGCGATAGCATATCGCCCATGCCGAGAATACGAGAAGCCATACGCTCTGGATGGAACGGCTCCAAGGAGTCGATCTTCTCACCCATTGCTGCGAATTTAATCGGACAGCCTGTAACTGCTTTTACCGACAGCGCCGCGCCACCGCGAGTATCGCCATCGAGCTTCGTTAGTACAACGCCTGTTAAAGCGAGCTGTTCATGAAAGCTCTGTGCAACGTTTACAGCATCTTGTCCTGTCATTGCATCAACAACGAGGAGAACCTCATCCGGCTTTGTAACTTGATGAATTTGCTTAAGCTCTTCCATCAGCTCTTCGTCGATATGTAAACGACCGGCGGTATCAATGATGACATAGTCATTGCCGTTCTCTTTGGCATGCTGTAGTCCAGCACGCGCAATCTCTACAGGTGATGTCTGATCACCCAAGGAGAAGACCGGCGCATTGATTTGTTCACCAAGCACTTGAAGCTGCTTAATGGCAGCAGGACGATAAATATCACAAGCGATAAGAAGCGGCTTATTGTTGCTCTTCTGAAGCAATTTTGCCAGCTTGCCTGAAGTTGTTGTCTTACCCGCACCTTGCAAACCCGCCATCATAATGACTGTCGGAGGCTTATTAGCCTTAACCAGCTTGCTCTGCGTGCCGCCCATCAGCTCGGTCAGCTCTTTATTTACGATATCGATGACGACCATGCCGGGCGTGAAGCTCTTGGATACATCGAGGCCAATAGCCCGTTCCTTCACCTTCGCAATAAAGTCCTTTACGACTTTAAAGTTAACGTCTGCCTCTAGAAGCGCCAAACGCACTTCACGCATTGCTTCGCTAACATCATCCTCGGAAACCTTGCCTTTGCCCCTCAGCTTGCTGAACACATTTTGAAGCCGACTCGATAAGCTCTCAAATGCTGCCATGTACCGTCACCTCCATTCTTCATGTTTTATTCGGCTAATTTAAATTGTGCAATGACACTCATAAGCGCCTGCTTGTCCTGCTCTGCAATGGAAAGCTCGTTAACGCTGTTTACAAGCTGCACAGTTAATTGTTGAAAGGATTCATGTCTTACAAGCAAGCCGAGCTTGCCTTCATAACTTTCTAGCACTTGTTCTGCACGCTTGATGTGCTCATAAACCGCTTGTCTGCTAATTCCAAACTCGCCAGCAATTTCCCCAAGTGTGAAGTCGTCGTGAAAATAATATTTGAGAAACGTCCGCTGCTTCTCTGTCAAGAGCGGCTCGTAAAAGTCGAACAACAAGTTTATTCGGGTTGTCTTGGACAAGGCATCTGGTTCATTTGCTTTCATCCCCTCAGCCCCTCCTGTTATTTGCTTGTTCTGCCGACAAGGTAAATACCTTTACACCAGCAACGTCTTTTATAATACATGACACTATAGACTGCTGTCAAGTATTTTCCCTTGTCACCTTTACGAGCTGTTTTAACTGCTCCAAACCATCGTTAATCGCCGCTTACTCCGACGTTTTTTCAGCTTCAGAATCATCTTCACGCTGGATTAACCCAGCAAACAAAGCATGAATAAATTGCTCTGAATCGAATTGCTGCAAATCGCCCATTTTTTCGCCAAGACCTACAAGCTTAACCGGGAGGCTTAGCTCATTACGAATAGCAATTACGATTCCGCCTTTTGCTGTGCCATCAAGCTTTGTCAGCACCAGACCGGTTACGCCGCTTTTCTCGCCAAACAATTTTGCTTGGCTAAGTGCGTTTTGGCCAGTCGTTGCATCAAGCACAAGAAGAACCTCATGAGGAGCGTCAGGAAGCTCGCGCTGAATCACGCGGAAAATCTTGTTCAGCTCTTCCATCAAATTGGTTTTGTTTTGCAGCCTGCCAGCCGTATCGCATAACAGAACGTCTACGCCGCGCTGCTTTGCAGCTTGCACTGCATCGAACATCACTGCTGCAGGGTCAGCTCCTGATTGCTGCTTAATGACATCGACACCAACACGCTGTCCCCATACCTCCAGCTGCTCAATAGCTCCTGCGCGGAACGTGTCGCCGGCTGCCATAAGTACACTCTTACCTTCGCTCTTAAATTTATGAGCAAGCTTGCCAATGGTCGTTGTCTTGCCAACGCCATTTACGCCAACGAACAAAATAACAGTGATGCCACTCGGTGCCATCCGCAAGCCGGAATGATCATCACCCTTCATCAGCTGAATCAGCTTCTCAGAGAGGATCGGCTGCAAATCTGAAGCATCCTCGATCTTCCGTTTTTTCACTTCGACCCGCAGATCGTCAATAAGCTGCATAACGGTATTCACACCAACGTCGGCACCAATTAATATTTCCTCTAGTTCTTCATAAAACTGCTCATCGATTTTTTTGCGGCGTGTGATTAGCTCTTCTACCTTCTCAACAAAAGCCGTACGCGTCTTCGATAAGCCTTCTTTGAAAATATTTGTCACCGCTTCTGTCTTTGTAGCGATGCTTTCCTTCAGCTTCTTAAAAAAACTCATCGTTCCAACTCCCCATCCTCACGTTGCCGTTTTTTCTATAAGTTATGCGGATACCGGCTCTTCATCCTCTAAGCGCACAGAAACGAGCTTCGATACGCCGCCTTCCTCCATCGTAACACCATATAGCACATCCGCTTCCTCCATCGTGCCTTTACGATGAGTAACGACGATAAACTGCGTAAGCTCTGAAAACTCACGCAAATATTGAGCAAAGCGTGATACGTTTGCCTCATCAAGCGCAGCTTCAACCTCATCAAGCACGCAGAACGGAACGGGTTTCACCTGTAAAATCGCAAATAGCAAAGCGATTGCGGTCAAAGCTCTTTCTCCACCAGAGAGCAGCTGTAGATTTTGAAGTTTTTTGCCTGGCGGCTGAGCGACAATGTCGATTCCTGTATCAAGAACACGATCTGGCTCAACGAGCACAAGATCAGCCCGGCCACCACCGAACAGCTTCGCGAATACGATAACAAAATGACTGCGAATCGCTTCAAACGTCGCTTTGAACCGTTTGGACATCTCATCGTCCATCTCACGAATGACCTGGTACAACGTCGTTTTTGCGTCGATCAAATCATCCTTCTGCTCTGACAAAAACTCAAAACGTTCGCTGACTCGCTCATACTCCTCGATTGCACCTAAGTTCACTTCGCCAAGAGCGGTTATTTGACGTTTAACGTCTCTAACCTCATTTTGTGTACCGAGAACATCCTCAGGTACAGGGTACTGCTCCTTAGCGAGTTCATAGCTAAGCTCATATTCCTCACTGAGCTTCCGAAGCAGATTATCAAGCTCCACGTCTAGACGGTTAGCCGCAATTTCGGTCTGTCTCATCTGCTCTTCAACCGTCCGAAGTTGTCCGCGCTGCTCCTTCGTTTCACTTTCGCCCAAATCGAGCTCGGCAATACGCTTAGCGCGTGCTGATCGTTTGAAATCCGTTTGCTCTGCACATTCCTGTTTCTTCAAACGCAGGTGATTGAGCTGTTCAATCTGCTGTACCGTTTCATCGGCATGCCTTGCGATTTCTTCCTCTTGCTGAACGGACAAGGAACGCAAGCTTCCAAGCTCTTGCTTCGCTCGACCGATTTCCGCTCGTACTCTCGCTGATTGATCTTCGAACGATAATTTCTCTTGATCAGTCTTCGCTGCAGCGATCTTAATATCGGTAAGCTGGCCTTGCAGCTCTTCCTTCGCAAATTCGCTAGCTTTACGCCGCTCTTCTGCCATACGAATCGCTTCCTGCAGCCTCGCTTCATCTACAACCAGCTGTTCTAAACGGAGCTCTGCAGCTTTGGCTGCTGCCTGAACATCTTTCTGCTCGGACAAATGAGTGTTACGATCTGCTGAATACAGCTGACGCTGCTCGTCGAGATGCTTCGCCTCATTGTGAAGCTGCTGAAGCTCAGCTCTAATTTGCTGCTCTTCAATACGGCTTTTCTCGCCTTCTGCACGCAGCTCCTCAATATTATGCGTGCGAATAGAATGTTCTTTGCGCAAATCGCTTAGCTTATTACGAAGCTGCTCTACCATCTTGCGAGCATCTGCAATCTCTTGATCAAGCGCGTCGATTTGACGTTGACGACCAAGCAGGCTGGCGCCTTTCTTCTGCAAGCTGCCCCCCGTCATTGAACCGCCAGCATTGACAATATCACCTTCAAGCGTGACGACGCGGTATCGATATTGACATTTCGATGCAATCCGGTTGGCTTGCTCCAGTGTTTCGGCTAGCAATACATTGCCAAGCAAACTGTTCACAATCGCTGAATAGCGGTCATCCGAGCTTACCAAATCAGCAGCAACGCCTACGAAGCCCTCAATGGATTCGGCTATACGCTTGTCATGCTCAGGAACTTGTCTGCCACGAATGACATCGAGCGGCAGAAAGGTAGCTCGTCCTAGCTGACGCTGCTTCAAGAATGCGATAGCTGCGCGAGCCGTTTTCTCATCCTCCATGACCACATGCTGCAAGGCCCCGCCCAGTGCAGTCTCAACGGCAGTCTCAATGCGTTCAGGAACACGAACAAGCTCCGCAACCGCGCCATGAACACCGCTGATTCCGCTATTGCCGCGTCTGGAAGCTTTGAGAACTTCCTTTACGCCCTGCATAAAGCCATCTAGCGCATCCTGCATTTCTTTCATGGTATCGCGCCTAGAAACATGACTGTCGAGTTTCTGCTCCCACTTTCGCATGGCTAAAGTGACCTCTTCCAAACTTTGAGAAATCTTTCTCGTTTGTTCAGATTCCGAAAGTGTTTTGTTTCTTGCCTGCTCTAGTCGCGCCAGCGTAGATTCAAGCGAAGCCGCAAGTGCAGAGCGTCTCTCGTCCAATTTTTCCTGCTGCTCCAGCCATTTGGTCTCATCCTCGCTAATTCGCTCCATCCGCCGCTGCAATGCTTCTTGCTGCTGCGAAGCATAACGAATTTCGTTGCGGTGCTGCGCCATCGAGCTTAGCACTTCCAATAGCTCGCTTTTGAGTGTTTCTTCCGCATCAACGACTGCTCCGCCTGCAACGCCTACGAGACGCGCTTCTTCATCGGCTATTTTCGAGCGCAGATCTGCTAGCTGCAGCTGCAACGCAGCTGCACGGCTGCGAAATTCCGCTTCTTCCTGCGTCATGGTGACAATGCGAGCGTCCTGTGCAGCGATTGATTCTTCAAGCTGACGTTTATTTTGCTCCAAGTTGCGCTTGCGTTCCTTTAGAACCTCGCCGTATCCTTCACATTTCTCGAAATCCTCACTAATTTGCAGCATCGCTTCATGAAGCTGATCTAGCTCCAGCTCAAGCTCCCGCAGCTGCTGTCGATCCTTCTCCAAATGTGCATCATGTTTGCTGACAACCGTAGATAGCTGAAGCTGCTCCTGCTGCAAACGCTCAAGCTTGCCGTTTGCCTCCGTCCATGAACCGTGAATCTGTTCGATGTTATGTACGTACATAGAGATTTCCTTCGTTTTCAGCTGTTCCTTAAGCGCTTTGAAGTGAATGGCTTTCTCCGATTGCTTGCGAAGCGGGCCCACCTGATCTTCAAGCTCTGTCACCAGATCATGAATGCGAAGCAGATTCTGCTCGGTTTCATCAAGCTTCCTCTGCGCTTCGCGCTTACGCGACTTGTATTTGACGATGCCGGAGGCTTCTTCAAATATTCCGCGACGATCCTCCGAGCGCGTGCTTAAAATTTCTTCAATTCGGCCTTGTCCAATGATGGAATAAGCTTCTTTACCGATACCGGTATCCATGAATAGCTCGGTAATATCTTTTAGCCTGCATGGCTGCTTGTTTATTAAATATTCGCTATCTCCGCTGCGATGTACACGGCGTGTCACTGTTACCTCGTTATACTCGAGCGGCAATGCCCCATCCGAGTTATCAAGAGTAAGGGATACCTCGCTGTAATTGACAGCTTTCCTTGCATCGCTTCCGGCAAAAATAATATCTTCCATCTTGCCGCCGCGGAGGCTCTTTGCGCTTTGCTCGCCGAGCACCCAGCGTATGCCGTCCGAGATGTTGCTTTTTCCGCTGCCGTTCGGCCCTACAACCGCAGTAATACCGGTTACAAACTCCATTTCGGTCCGATCAGCGAAAGACTTAAAGCCTGATAATTCAATCCGTTTCAGAAACATGTCTTGGTTTTCACCTCACCCCTCATTGTACCACATCTTATGGGCCTTGATAACCATTTAAGCTACTAAAAGCAACCAAATGCTGCGTTTATCACCTTATTTCAGCTGGTTAAACCACTCTTCCTTTTTATCAGGGCCACATAATAAACGTTCATAAAAAAAGAGAGCGCCCGGCAGGTCAGAAGACCTTCCGGAAACTCTCTATGCTGATTAGCCTTGTTCCTGCGATAGCGTGCGCCATGCTTCAGCTGCAGCACGCTGCTCCGCTTCCTTCTTCGTCCTCCCGCTGCCGACGCCAAAACGCTCTTCACCGAGATATACTTCAACGACAAATTCACGGTCATGCGCAGGTCCACGTTCTTCAATGATTCGGTATTCCACCGCGCCAAGCCCATGATGCTGCGATCGTTCCTGCAGCTTCGACTTGGAGTCTTTAACAAGAAGACCATAGTCGTTTGACTCAACAAAAGGAAACATATGCTCATTAAGAAAAGCTCTCGTTTCCTCAATTCCTGCGTCAAGGAAAATGGCACCGACAAACGACTCGAACAAATCAGCTAGCAATGCTTGCCTTTGCCGACCGCCTAGCTGCTCTTCACCGCGTCCGAGAAGCACATGCGAACCGAGCTCCAAGCGTTCAGCAAATTGGGCTAAAGATGGCTCACAGACGATGGATGCACGCATTCTCGTAAGCTCGCCCTCAGGCCGCTGCGGATACGTTGCGAACAAATACTCAGAAACGAGTAATTGAAGCACCGCATCTCCCAAAAATTCCAAACGCTCATTATCCTGAGCTGACCCGCGCTTGTGTTCATTTACATAAGAAGTATGAGTGAAAGCTTGCCTCAGCAGCTTTGTCCGCTTAAAACTGAGCTGCA
Organism: Paenibacillus sp. FSL K6-3182; assembly: GCF_037976325.1. Classification (NCBI taxonomy): domain Bacteria; kingdom Bacillati; phylum Bacillota; class Bacilli; order Caryophanales; family Paenibacillaceae; genus Paenibacillus; species Paenibacillus sp. FSL K6-3182. Next base: position 3,293,641 of record NZ_CP150265.1, on the reverse strand, counting down.
GCCGCTGCTGCAGCTCATAGAAGGAATCACGCTTCATAAACTTTCATCACGATCGATGCGTTGTGACCGCCGAAGCCAAATGAGTTGGACAATGCTATCCTTACATTCGCTTCACGCGGTTTATTAGGTACATAATCAAGATCACACTCCGGGTCTTGATTGTCTAAATTAATAGTCGGAGCGATGATTCCGCTTTTGATAGTCAAGCCGAGAATTACGGCTTCAACGCCGCCAGCAGCACCTAGCAAATGACCTGTCATCGATTTTGTTGAGCTGACCGCTACTTTATAAGCATGGTCGCCGAGCGCTTTTTTGATCGCTTTTGTCTCTGAGCGATCACCGACAGGTGTCGAAGTGCCGTGCGCATTGATGTAGTCGATCTCAGAAGGATCAATTCCAGCATCCTTGAATGCTTTCACCATGCAGCGAGCTGCACCATCTGGATCTGGCTCAGTCATGTGATGAGCGTCACCACTCATACCGTAACCAATAACCTCAGCATAAATTTTTGCACCGCGTGCCTGCGCATGCTCAAGTGATTCAAGCACGAGTACACCAGCGCCTTCGCCCATTACGAAACCATCACGGTCAACGTCGAACGGACGACTTGCTTTTTCAGGCTCTTCATTGCGAACGGACATCGCACGCATCGAGCAGAAGCCTGCCATGCCGGTCGGTCTGATCGTCGCTTCTGCTCCGCCAGCAATCATCACGTCAGCGTCGCCGCGTTGAATCAATTTGAAAGAATCGCCGATGGAATGAGTGCCCGTAGCACAAGCGGTTACTGCCGTACTATTTGGACCTTTCGCACCAGTAAGCATGGATACTTGTCCAGAAGCCATGTTCGCGATCATCATCGGAATAAAGAAAGGGCTGACACGCTTAGGGCCTTTCTCCAGCAAAATATTGTGCTGGTCTTCCCAAGTGCCAAGTCCGCCGATACCGGAACCGACCATAACGCCAACACGCTCAGGGTCAGCATTTGTACCAATTTGCAAATCAGCATCTTTAACTGCCAATTGACTAGCTACTGCAGCGAATTGTACGAAACGATCCATTCTGCGTGCTTCTTTTTTATCTAAACCGTAATCTTCGGGATTGAAATTTTTAACTTCTGCGGCAATGCGCGTCGGATACTCAGAGAAATCGAAAGCTTCAACAACCGATACACCTGATTTTCCGTCCAGCAAGTTACCCCAGAACTCTTCCAAATCGGAACCGAGTGAGGTAATAACCCCCATACCCGTAACAACAACTCTTTGTTTCATTCGATTCACCTCTATGTCCAGCAAATTTGATGCGCAAGCTGCGTCACCTTTGTTAATCGGTCAATGTTGCTATATTGCGTATACCCTGCTTATATTTCTCCGTAAATACAAGCCTAGCCGTACCAAACGGCGAAACCTTTACGCTTGAAATATAAGGAGGTATAAATGAGATGCACATAAAGCCATTCACGCTTTTTTATATAAAAGCTGCCTTGCTTGCTTAAGTGTAATTCAGGAAACTGCCTAGATGGAGAGAAGTCCCGTTTATTAAAAACGGGACTTGTCCTTCTTACGTATGAGATTGTATGTATTTAACTACTTCTCCCACAGTGGTGATAGTCTCAGCATCTTCATCAGAAATTTCCATATCAAACTCGTCTTCTAGCTCCATGACCAATTCAACGACATCAAGAGAGTCAGCGCCGAGGTCATCTTTAAATGAAGCTTCAAGTGTAACTTCCGCTTCGTCTACGCCTAGTCGGTCGATGACGATACGTTTTACGCGATCTACTACTTCGGACATCCGGTTCACCTCCTCCATGGTATTATACGAGAATTAAAGATAAAATGCCATACGTAACCGTTTTAATTCATTATTGCTGAATTATCTGGTGTTACATATACATGCCGCCGTCCACATGAATCGTCTGTCCAGTCATATAGGCTGAAGCATCCGAAGCAAGAAAACGGACTGCGTTTGCGATGTCGCTCGGATCACCGAGACGGGCAAGCGGAATTTGGCCAGATAAAGATTGGCGCATTTCTTCCGGCAGCTTGTCCGTCATTTCGGTTTGAATAAATCCTGGGGCTACACAGTTAACTGTAATGCCGCGTGACGCAAGCTCGCGGGCACTAGCCTTAGTAAGACCAATGACACCAGCTTTGGCTGCAACATAGTTAGCCTGCCCAGGGTTTCCGAGCACACCAACAACAGAAGAAATGTTGATGATTCGGCCGGAGCGTTGTTTCATCATAGAGCGAGTGACCGCTTTAATGCCGTTGAAAACCCCTTTTAAGTTGGTTTCAATGACTTGGTCAAACTCGTCTTCCTTCATACGCATGATTAAATTATCTCTTGTAATGCCCGCATTATTCACTAATATGTCAACCGCTCCGAATTGCTCGATGACTTCCTTGACCATCGCGTCAAATTCATCTACTTTGCCAACATTAGCTTTTATAACAATAGCGCGTCTACCGAGTGCTTCTACAGCTTGCGCCGTTTCAGCTGCTGCCGCTTCGCTGCCTGAGTAGTTAATGGCAACATCCGCGCCTGCCTCGGCGAGGGCAATAGCAATCGATCTGCCAATGCCCCGCGATGCACCTGTTACGAGTGCTTTTTTTCCTTCCAAGCTAGCAAACATCGAATCCCCTCCATCCTATTATTCATTCACCTGCAGCGCTTCAAGCGCACTGATGCTGTTAATCGAGATGATGCGTAGATTTTTGTCGACTTTTTTGATCAGGCCGGCAAGCACCGTTCCCGACCCGATTTCCACAAATGTATCAACGCCTTGCTCGACTAAATAACGTACGCTATCTTCCCAAAGGACAGGTGAGCACACCTGTTCTACGAGCAGACCACGTATCTCATCCGCCGATGTTACCGCATTGGCAGTGACATTCGCCACAATAGGAACATTAGCATCCTTCATCGCTATATCAGCTAATGTCGCTTGAAGATTTACAGCTGCAGGCTTCATTAGGGATGAATGGAATGGACCGCTTACTTCAAGAGGAATAACCCGCTTAGCTCCAGCCTCTTCTTTGCCGCGCTGGACAACAGCATCAACACCTGCTGCAGTACCTGACACCACAATTTGACCTGGACAATTCACATTTGCAAGCTCAACAGCCGAGCCTTCAGCTGTAATTGCCGCACAAAGCGCTGCGAGCGTATCGCGTTCAGCGCCGAGCACTGCTGCCATTGCGCCTTGGCCGCTAGGAACAGCTTGCTCCATAAATTGACCGCGAGCACGGACAGTACGAACAGCATCTTCAAAGGATAGGACTCCTGCAGCGACAAGCGCGCTATACTCCCCAAGACTGTGCCCAGCAACAAAATCCGGCTTCAGACCCCGGCCTTCCAACGCTTCCAATAGCGAAACGCTAACGGTAAGCAGTGCAGGTTGTGTATTCGCTGTTTGTTTAAGTGTATCTTCTGGTCCTTCAAAAATAATCTGGCTTAATGAGAAGCCCAGTGCCTCATCCGCTTGTTCAAAAATCGCACGGGAACGATCAAACGCATCATAGGCGTCCTTGCCCATTCCGACAGCTTGTGCGCCTTGCCCCGGAAAAACAAATGCTATTTTACTCATAACGTTTCCCCCTTACACACGTATACGGCTCGAACTGCATCAGGCAGTAAAGCTCGTTTCGCGGTGATATGTAAGCTCGTCATAAGAGGAAAACTTATAACGTCTTATTTTTTCAAAAAGCTGCTGCGTTCATACTACCATACCAGAACCGAAGCTCCCCATGTCAAGCCGCCGCCAAAACCTACAAGCACAAGGCGGTCTCCTTCACTCACACGACCCTGCTCAACGGCTTCAGCCAGTGCAACTGGAATGGATGCCGATGACATATTACCGTATTTGTCCAAATTAACCATCGCTTTATCTTCCGACAAGCTTAGTCTGTTTAAAGCGGACTGGATAATCCGAATATTCGCTTGATGAGGAATAAGAAGATCAATATCTTCTTTGTTTAGGCCAGCTTTCTGCAAAGCCTCTTCAGCCACGCTGCCCATAATTCTAACCGCAAACTTGAATACATCATTGCCAGCCATATGAATGAAATGCTGCTTCGACTGGATGCTTTCTTCCGATGCTGGAACGCGTGATCCGCCTCCATGAACCTTCAGCAAGTCTCCACCGCTTCCGTCTGCGCCAAGCACAAACGATTGGAAGCCGCGGCCTTCTTCAACCGGTCCAAGCACAACTGCGCCAGCACCGTCACCAAACAAAATGCATGTGTTGCGATCCGTGTAATCAGTAATACGTGATAGTGTCTCAGCGCCTACAACAAGCACATGCTTGTACATGCCGCTGGCGATCATACTCGTTCCTGTCGCTAGTCCATATATAAATCCGGAGCAAGCAGCCGACAAATCGAACGCAGCCGCTTGCTTTGCTCCCAGCTTATCTTGAAGCAAGCAGGCAGTCGAAGGGAAAAACATATCAGGCGTAATTGTAGCAACAATAATAAGATCGATATCTTCTGGCGTAAGGCCAGCAGCGGCAATCGCTTCACGCGATGCATGCAGGGCAAGATCGGATGTTGCTTCTTCTGCAGATGCTAGGCGGCGTTCTTTAATGCCTGTGCGAGTAACAATCCATTCATCATTTGTTTCAACCATTGCTTCTAGCTCTTTGTTCGATAAAATACGTTCTGGCACGTATTTACCAGTACCAATTATTCCGACAGGATGTAAACCCATTTCGCACACTCACTTCCCGTTGATTTCTGATGCGATTGTTTCAATCAATTGTCCTTGAATGGCGCTGCGAGCCTGTCTTACGGCATTTTTCACAGCAAGGGCATCCGAGGAGCCGTGGCATTTTACTACAAGGCCATTCAGTCCAAGCAAAGGTGCACCACCATGCTCCTTATAGTCCATTCTCTTCTTAAGCACACGCAGCTTAGGAAGCATGATAGCCGCAGCAAGCTTCGTTAACAGCGTTTGACCGAAAGCGTCCTTAAGCGAATCAAAAATCGTACCCGCAGCGCCTTCCATTGCCTTCAGCATAATATTGCCGGCAAAGCCGTCGCAAACAAGGACATCGCAATTTCGATTTAGAACATCTCTTGCTTCAACGTTGCCGATAAAATTCACTGGAGCTTGCTCAAGCAAAGCGTAAGCCGCTTTAGCCATCTCATTGCCCTTCATCGCTTCAGTTCCCACGTTCAGAAGCCCAACTCTCGGCTTCTCCAGTCCGTGAACCTTTGCACGATAAATGCTTCCCATAATTGCATATTGCAGCAGATGCTCCGGCTTTGCATCCATATTCGCTCCCAAATCAAGCGTAAGAATGCCGACATCATCCATCGTAGGCATCATAGGAGCGAGCGCGGGCCGTTCGATTCCATCCATTCGACCGACGACAAGAAGTCCAGTCGCCATCAAAGCGCCAGTATTGCCTGCTGACAGCATAGCATCTGCCTGCTTTTCACGAACGAGCTGTCCAGCAACGACCATGGATGCTCCTTTTTTGCGGCGTACCGCTTTAACAGGCTCATCATCTGGACCAATGACCTCATCAGCATGGCAAATGGTTATATTAGCGGGCTTCTGCCCTTTCATGAGCGGTTCAATAACAGACGTTTCACCAACGAGCAGCAGCTCTGTATCGGGCCACTGCGCCGCCGCGTCAAGCGCTCCTTGCACAATTAAGCTAGGGGCGTTGTCTCCCCCCATAGCATCAATAGCGATCCGCACGTACGTCTCCTCCTTCAGCATCTGTGTCTCCCGCGGACCGATAAATAACAAAGTTACCCTGGAACACCATTTCGTCTCCAACATATGTGAACAGCTCTACCTTCGCCTTGCTTCGCTCGCCCGAAATGGAACGAACATAAGCCTTGGCAATACATTTCTCCCCAAGCTTAACAGGTCGAATGAATCTAATGTCCGCTGTTACGGTAAGTGCAATTTCATCATCTATAATAGCAACGGCAAGTGAATTTGCTTGTGCAAATACGTGATGACCGCGTGCAATGCCCGTTCTGGAGAATACATGTTCTTCACGAATCTCGAATACCGAGATGCCGCTCTTGTCCAATTCCAAATCGACAATATCACCAATCACCTCGTGCAATGCGAGCGATCGAACGGAGTCGTATGAACGTTCTGCCATCAGCTTCAGACGTTCTCTAAGCTCTGGAATACCAAGCTCCATCCGGTCAAGGCGTATCGTCTGGATGCTTACTTTGAGCAACCTAGTCAGTTCCCGATCCGTTATAAAAGGATTTTCATCAATGTGTCGGGCAAGCTGCTGATGCCGCTGCCGTTTGGGCATTCGTTCGATGTTCGGCACCACCTTTTACCAAATAGTGAATGATAGACAATCTTATATCTGTTCCGCGGCCTTGTGAGGCATCAGTACGATTAGTATATGTATGTTGCTTGATATTATCACCTGGTACTAATTAAGTATATAAAAAAATACGCTCGAGCGCAATGTTGCATAAAAATATAACTGCTTTTTCATCCATTCCCTAGCGTCATACGAATCGATATGAGCAAAAAAATAGCACTTCATCACTTGGATGAAGTGCTATCCCAGACATCATTTCTTATTGGGAAATGATCTCTTTTGTTTTGTAATATCCACAAACTTTGCATACGTGGTGAGCCAATTTCAGCTCGCCGCATTGCTCACACTTCACCATGCCCGGTACTGCAAGTTTGAAATGCGTACGACGTTTATCACGGCGAGTCTTGGATGTTCTACGCTGAGGTACTGCCATATTTAACACCTCCTTCAAAAATTCAATCAGCACTACTCTTATTCCTTAAATAGATCCTTTAGCGCTGCAAAACGGATATCAACCTTCTCCGTGGAGCAGCTGCATTTGTGCTCATTTAAGTTCTGTCCGCAAGTCTGACAGAGACCTTTACAATCATTGCTGCAAAGCGGTGCAAAAGGCATGAACAGTTGAAGTGCTTCTTCCACATAAGGCTTCAAGTCCAGTCTGTCCGCATTTACTTCAATGAAATCACTCTCTTCCTCTTCCATATCCTCATCACGGTCTTCGTCAGACGTAGCCCGCTTAAATACTTCAGAGAATCGAATAACCGTATGATCCTTTACCGGTTCAAGGCAGCGTGAGCAGGCAAGCTCGAGATCGATGGCAAGCTTGCCATCCACTTCGATAAACTCTTCGTGCCCAGTTACCTGAAGCGATACATGGAGAGGTCCCGTACGATAAACATCTTGGCGTCCTTTAAAAAGGTCACTAACATCGAGCTGTTCGTCGATTGTAGTTTTCAACCCTTTGGACATTGTTTCTTGAATATGAAACTGCATCAGATCACCCCAAACAAACAAAGATTATTATATCTATCAGACTACTGTTTTGTCAACATTTTCACACGGTTTTTCAATAACACTTGATGCAGACCGTGATTGTGCTCCCTCTCTATGCTATAGTGAAACAACCAACATTTAACAGAGAGAGGATCAAGCGAATGCGCACCGTCGGGCTCATTGTCGAGTATAATCCATTTCACAACGGACATTTGTATCATTTGCAACAATCGCGCAAAATAACGCAATCTGACGCCGTCGTTGCCGTCATGAGCGGCCATTTCCTGCAACGCGGCGAGCCCGCCCTGCTGGATAAATGGGCTAGAACACGTATGGCGCTTGAAGGCGGCTGCGATCTTGTCATTGAATTGCCGGTTGCTTACGCAACACAAGCCGCAGAGTGGTTCGCCTATGGCGCTGTGTCCTTATTAGAGGCGACAGGCGTCGTTGACAGCTTCTGCTTCGGAACGGAAAACGGTGAGCTTGAGCCGCTGCTACAGGCAGCAGAGCTCATTACAAACGAGCCGCCAGCCTTTAAAGCCTTATTGAAGCAGCTGCTTCAAACGGGAATTAGTTATCCGAACGCGTACAGCAGCGCCATTACCACCTACTTATCGGATCAGGGCTATTCCTCTGCCGCTAATTTTCCATTTGCGCTTCCTAATCATACATTAGCGCTCCATTATTTGCTTGCGCTGAAACGGCTAGGCGGCAAAATGGAGCCGTACACTATCACTCGTGAGAAAGCGCAGTACAATCAAGAAACCGCAACCGACAGCCAAATCGCAAGCGCGACCGCAATCCGCAAGCTGCTGCTCGAGAAACGATCTCTTGAGGAAGCGCGCGCTTATGTACCGGAATCCACAACGCGAATCTTGCAGCAGGAATGGGCTAGCGGACGTTGCCCGATTAGCTGGGAGCCCTTTACGAATGCGCTGCTTCACGCGATTGTAACTCGCTCGTCATATGAACTTTCGAACCTGCATGAGATGACAGAAGGATTGGAGCATCGCATTTTGAATGCCCTTCCCAAGCTGCCCTCGCGCCAGTTCGATGACCTGCTAGAAGCTTTAAAAACGAAGCGCTATACGAGAACGAAGCTGCAGCGTTCACTTCTTGCTATTCTGCTTGGACATCAGAAATCTGATTTCACACCGGATAAGCTTGCTTCGGGTGTTGAATATATAAGAGTGCTTGGTTTTACGGAAAAAGGCAAGCTTTTATTGCGACGCATGCGAAATTGTGCCAAATTACCTGTGCTGCAAAGCGCTGCAAGAGCACCAAAGCCCTTCCGTTATTTGGAGCTTGATACACAAGCGAGCAGTGTCTATTCACTAGGCGTACCGGGCATTCATGCCCCTCAATCGTTATTCCGTGATTTTACGGAAAGACCTGTAACCATCGATTCCTAATCGAAATAAATAAATGAAAGTTACCTTTCTTTCCCAGCGAGATAAACTTTTACTTGCTCCACAGCTTCCTTCAGCGTACTTACGCTGACCACCTTCATCGAGGCGTTAAGCGCTTTTGCTTTCGCCTCGGCATCCTTATAGTTATCAGAAGGAACAAGAAACAGCTCCGCGCCTTCCTCGCTTGCAATGACAACTTTTTGCTTTATTCCGCCGATAGCTCCGACCTCTCCGAGTGGAGTAATCGTGCCTGTCGCCGCAATGCGATGACCTCCCGACAAATCATCGTTCGTTAGCAGGTCCAGGGATTGCAAAGCAAAAACAAGACCGGCCGATGGCCCCCCAATATCGCCTACTTTTATACTGATACGGTTATTGTGATCCGATGGGTCCAAGCCGCGTTGTTCCGTCAAGTTTACGATGCCCAGAACACTCAAGAGCTGCTCGTTAGTCGAGACAGTTTTTAATGTATCCGATGAGTAAGAGACCTGTAGTTGCTGCCCTTTGCGCTCCACATCAAATAAAACGTTTTGCTGCTTATCATACCCTCTCAGCGTCTCAAACAAATCTGCCAAGCTGCTCGGCGGTTTTTCGCCATGAATGCCTAAAAGCTTATCTCCTGCTTTGAATGAACTTTTCAAAGGGTGATCGATAGGATTTACTTCCGTAATAACAACGCTGTTCAGCTTGCTTGCATAGGGTAAACCTGCGTAATGATAAGCAGCTTCAATCGCATTGTTTTGCGAGCCCTGCATGATGATGCTTAGCCTTTGTGCATACTCTTCTTTTGTGTATCCTTGCAGCACATCTCGTTTGAGATGCACATCCATATTCGAATTCCACATCGATTGAATAGTCCGCAAGAAATTAGGCTCCGTCATTTTCACTGCTGTCAGCAAAAAGTCGCCTTTTCCTAAAGCATCTCCCTTTTCAATCGTTACCATCGGTTTAACAGGTACAGCAATCCCCGGCTCATAAACAACATAGGGCGTTGGAGCATATAACAATACCCACATCAAAGCCGCTGTCGATACAGCGATCGTTGCTATTCTGCGAAAATCTGATCGTTGTTTTTGCAATCGCACACCCCGTTCAAACTTCCAATTTGCCAGTCAAATATAGCATTAACTATTCTGAGGCAGACAAGCTGCTCCAAATGGTCTATCCATGACTTTATACGCGTACTATTTAACGTATATGATTGTCCATCTCATGATGCCCTAGCCCTGCATTCCGGCGTGTCGCATCATTTCTATTTTTGCAGCAGATTAAAGGAGTGGAGTAGCATTGGCTAAAACAGTTATGTTAGCGTTCCTGTCCATATTGCTCGTTGTTGCCATCATCATTCAGCCAGATGCTGCGTTTCAAGCCTCGCTTCAAGGACTCACCGTCTGGTGGAATATTGTATTCCCCGGTTTATTGCCGTTTCTCGTATTGTTTGAGCTTATTGCTGCCTTTGGGCTCACGCATGCGCTAGGCTCTCTGCTCCAGCCGCTGATGAGCCGACTGTTTAGACTGCCAGGTGAAGCCGCGCTTACGATAGTTCTTGGTTGGATGGGTGGTTATCCCGCGGGAGCAGAAGCGACAGCTTCCTTACGCAAAAGAAACGTCGTGACAAAACAACAGGGCCAGCGGCTGCTAGCCCTAGCTCATATGCCAAACCCATTATTTATGCTTGTCGTTATAGGCGCAGGCTTTCTGCACAAGCCCATTGTAGGTGTCATTATTGCTGCAGCCGTATGGATATCCGCGCTATGGGTCATGTTTATAATGACGCTGTTCAGGCGTAAAGAGCAGTCAGGTCAGGAGCGGTCAGATCAGGAACAGCCAGGTCGGCAACTAGGGCAAAAACAATCAGTGACAGCCAATGACGAGGAGCATCGCAGCACCATCCTTCATCGAGCGGCAGAGGCATTTCGCCTCGGAAGAGAGCAGGATGGCCGCAGCTTCGGCAAAACGCTTGGCGACTCTGTTGCAGCAAGCGTTCAGAAGCTTATGATGATCGGCGGATTTATGATTTTTGCTGCTGTGCTTGCAAAATTATCAGAGCCGCTGCTCTCTCCATGGCTGGATAAGGCTGGGCTAAACTTTATTAGCCAAGCTTTTTTTGAAGGTCATATGGGTGCTTATGCGGCTGCGATCTGGGATGCTCCCGGAGCCGGCATGCTCGGGAATGCTGCCGCTATCGCAACTGTGCTTGCATGGAGCGGTCTAAGCGGCATTTTACAAGCTGGATATTCCATTACTGGTACGGACCTTAAGCTGCTCCCATTCGCATTATGGAGAATCGTTCATGCTCTCCATGCTTGTGTATTTATGATCATTCTGTGGAAGCCGCTCACTTCATTACTTCGTCCAATACTCGAACCTGGAGCAACGCCAACGTTGGCGCCATCTGATCCTTACTCGATGAAACACACTATCGCTGAAATCATAAATGCAAATGATTTACCATTTTTATGGCAGTTCTCCCTATCAGCCTGCATCCTACTCACTCTTTTGGGACTGCTTGTATCCCTCATTCTTCTGCCATTCCGGAGAACAGGTAAGTCGATATAATCCAAAATAAGATAAACAATGGCTTTTTCAAACATTTATTTATATTTTCGAGTTATATTTCTCTCTTAGCTGCTTCTCCACAATTGGCGGTACCAGCTCATACACTGCGCCATGAAATTGTGCAATTTCTTTTACGATGCTCGAGCTTAAGTAGGAATACTTCGGATTCGTCATCATAAACATCGTATCTATTTCATCATCTAGCAAATGATTAGTTGAAGCGAGCTGCAGCTCGTATTCAAAATCAGTTACCGAACGAATGCCTCTAATAATGACGTTTGCTTGCCGTGTTTTCATAAATCGAACGAGCAAATCCCGGAAGCTGTCAATTTCCACATTTGGAATATCGCGCGTCACTTCTGTAAGCAGCGCTTTGCGCTCCTCCACACTGAACAAAGGATTTTTACTCGAATTGTTCAATACGGCAACGATTAACCGATCAAATTGTTTGGCAGACCTTCGAATAATATCCAAATGGCCATAAGTTACAGGGTCAAACGTGCCTGGATATACAGCAACGCGCTCTTGTTTATTCGTTAACATCGGATTCACTCCCGTCTTGATGACTGTCATCGCTGTAATATTGATATATAGAAACGGCAATATCCCCGTATTTCGCATGCTTCAGTTGGTCAAAATATTCCAGCTTCTCCGGGTAACGGTGAGCTGCATCGTGCTCGACTACGATAATCGCATCCGGCTCAAGCATCTTATTTTGGGCAAGCTGTGTCATAAGACTATCCATCGTAATCATTTTGTATGGCGGGTCAAGAAAAACAAGCCGGAACTTTTGCTCCCGCTTCGCTAGCGCTTTCAATGCGCGCTCCGCATCATTTTTATAAATTTCAGCAGCGCTTCCCATCTTCGCCGTTTCAACATTTTGACGAATCGTATCAATGCTTATTCTTTCCCGATCAACAAAAACAGTACGTTCTATGCCTCTGCTCCAAGCCTCGATACCCAATCCACCTGTACCTGCGAACAGATCCAGTGCTATTCCTCCGTCAAAGTAAGGTCCAATCATGCTAAAAATAGCTTCCTTAACCTTATCCGTTGTCGGTCTCGTATTCATACCAGGCACAGCCTTAAGCGTGCGGCCCTTGGCCTCGCCCGCAATGACTCTCACTTGCAATTGCCCCCTTCTATCTCATTCCCGCCTATCGTACCATAGAATCCCGTTCATAATAAAGCAGTTGCATCTCGAAAATTGAGGACGTAGCTGACCTATATCTGTTCGACGATATTTTTTTCATTTTGAACAAGTATATTTACCAGTAATAAGGACAAAATAAATTTATCGGCGTCGCAAGATGTCGTAGACAACCGCGGAGAAGACTTACGTTTCCCCATAAGCTCTTCGTCCGGTTTCTCCTCTCCCATGAAAAGGGCGCTCCGAAAGGGGCGCCCGATTTTTTGTGTAAAGCCTTGTTATATCAAGGTTTATTTGAGTTAAATTGAATGCAATCTATATTCCTGTCCACCAATTGTCCACCAAAATTATTGTTGAGATACACTTCACTACTATCTAACAAAATAAGTCGCTTTCAGTCTGTAATACTCCATTTTTTATAACCTTACTTACTATACGTTTTCGAATCTCTTCCGAGACGCCATTAAGAACTACCTAGATCATTTTAATGATTTACATAAACCCGCTAAAGCCTTGATTAACAAGGATTTAGCGGGTTTTCTTTTGTTTTGCAGATCGTAAGAATACGATAGGTTTTGATTTTTTTTACACACTTGTTTAATGTACATAAAGATAAGAAAAAGCCCTTATTAATTATAAGGACTTTTCAACTTCTTCTATATAATTAACTGTCTGCTGACTGTACCCTCATTATATCCATAAACGGAACCTTAATCATATCACCATGATTTTCTACATGAACCGACTTTGTTCGCGAGTCCATCTTTGTTATTTTTCCAATAACAGGTTGATCCCAGTTCCAAACGATTAGCTTTATCTGCAATTCTTCTTGTTGAGCTTCGACGAGGCGCTCACCTAATTCCTCCATCTCAAATTCATCTCTAGTTGGTCTTTTGGGTCCTTTTGCCATGTCCAAATCCTCCAATTCTTTACTCTGCTTATTTATCGTTATGACATGCTCAGGCAACATCATACGGCTGCTTGACCACATTTTATTACTCTCTGGATTTAATCGACTCACCTTGTTCATTTAATCCATCCACGGGACATTACCGGCTTAGCTGCTTCGCGGTTATATAGTACTTTGAACGTATTAGCCTTTCTATCCCATAAAACAAATCCATCTTTGACTAGTTCGTTAATTGCATCTTTCACCTGTTCCTCTGTCCGCTGAGCCTTTTGACTTAAATAATTTACATCTATTATAGAAGGATCGTTGCGGTACACGTTCCACATAACTGTTAAAACCTTGCGTGCTGCATCATCAAGCATGCTGTTTAATCAACTCCACATCAATTATTCCTTCTACATTAAATACACGTGGCTCGTTCGCACTCAGGCAAAAGGCATTGACCTTTCCTTTCCGGACGGATAACACTTGAATTATTCGAATTGATATATTCCGTTTTCGGTCATTATAGAAAATTTGTACTGTCCGGCCGATATAGTTTTCGATCATGCCTTTCACCTCGATACGAATGTTTGGTCTTATTTTAACGCAAACAAGTGTTCTGTTTCAAGGCAAAAATAAAACTCCAGCATTTCTTGCCAGAGTCTTCTTTTTCAAATGTTATTATGTCGTTCAGGTCGCACTCTAAAGCAATACATAATTTATCAAGCGTTTCAAGGTCAACTCGCTTCGAGGTTCCATGATATAGTTCGCTCACTGTATTCCTTGCCAGCCCTGTCATCTTTACAATATCCGAAACCTTGAGCCTCTGACGCCCCATTGTCTCGCTTCAAAAGCGCTTTCTGAAAGGGTGAAAAGGAAATGAAGGATTGGGTTTTACTTCTTACGGCTATCATACAGTGCTACACGGCAATCATGATAAGTCAGTCGTAAGAAAAACAAAAAAGGAACCCCACGCAAGCGCCGCAAACGCAAGTAAGGTTCCTCGGAGAGGTCGCTACCACGGCCTCTCCGCCCAATCTTAACATATAGCAAGATTAAAATAAACGGAGGGAATCGCGATGAATGTAATTACATGGATCGTAATTGTCGCTGCTTTAGCTCTAAGCCTTGTTGCTCTTTTCAATGTTATTAAACACAAAAAATAAGGAGAGATTATATTGTTACTAAAAATACTTGGTTGGATTATTGCTCCGTTCCTAATGATTTCAATCCGTTGGAAGAAAATGAATGGTTTTTCCAAGGCTATTGGTTTGGTATGGTGTTTGATCTTATCTATTGTTTTGATTGCTGTAAACTCTGATCCAGCTGTTGAAGCACAAAAAAATGAAACGGTAGTCATTCCCTCAAATGTCCACCAACCTACTGCCAACCAAGCAGAAACGACCAACGAGCAATGGCAAGCAAGCTATAAACAAATCGCCCTAAATGAAGCAAGCGCATATTTAGAATTATACGCTTCACAATCATTATCAGATGAACGGCTTTCTTATGCCGTATAAACGCTCAAAACTCAAGCAGTCAACATAGAAGGAACTGATAAAACCAAATTCGAGGATCTAGCTTCATTTGTTGAAACTCGAAGATTCGTCCCTGGCGTTTATTTAGTTTCTTGCACAAAAAAACTATCTCTCACTAGTGCCAAACGCTCTTTAAAATCCTTGCCCTTGAAATCTGAAGGCAAAGTTATAGTTATATTTGGTATACCTTCACCATTGTCCGTTCCTGTAGCGTTCACGAAATATTTGCCGCTTGCTCCTGTAGAGTTATTTCCAGCAGCCACTAAATAGTTATAAGGCATATCTCCTGAAGCTGTTTTTCTTATTAATCCTGCTGGTGTTAGTGCAGTAGTAGAACCGTCTGTGTGATAAGCAATGGTACCGAACTGCCCTGGAGCAAATTCCCCCATGCGCAATACTTCACCGTCCGGCCCATCCACATGGAAGCCGTTGGCATCCGTGTACACTGACTTGTACTTGACTCCTTTTAGAATGCTAGCTTCCTTTGCTGCTTGCTCAGCATCATTTGCTTTTTTTGTCGTATCTGTCTTAGCGGCGACTAGGTTATTAGCAGCTTGAGTGATGCGAGCCTGTTCTTCAGCCGTTACGATTCCATCAGCATGAGCAATTGGTTCCTCTTACGCTAGCAGCGCTTTAGCTGCTGCAACCGCCTCTGCTGCTTGTCGTGCCGCGGTAGCTTTATTCTGAGCGTCAAGCGCTGCCGCTTCAAAGGCTGCTTGCTTCGCTGCATTCGCTTTTTGTTGAGCAGCTGATGGTGTTTGTTTTGTGCTCGGATCATAGCCAGGATCAAAAGTAGTTTCCGAATTAATTCGAATAAGATTTGCATTTAGTATGCCTGCATTAATAACATCAGCCGTGAAGCCCGATCCCTTGCCAAATGTTCGCCAGTTCCAATTGCCGCCAACCTTTTCAGATGCGATGGCAAAGATACCAGGGCCAAGATACAATGCGCCATAATCTGGACTGTTCATATCCGTGTTTTCAAGTAAAAAGCCTTCATTCAGTAGCAACTCAGCACTCGCATACGCACCTGACGCAACAAGCTGATTTTTAAGAGTGTTTATCTTTCCTTCAATCCAGCCCGTGCTAATGCGCCCACCGCCTGTTGTCACACTCTCAACAACCCTTGCTGTATCTTGCATTTTAGTCAATGTATCTGTGGGGCTTGGAAGGAAATTAGCTAGTACCACCCGTGAACGTTCGGGAGATAGAGGATACTCCTCGTATTCGACAATGCGAGCCGTCACTTCTATTTTTAAATCCTCTTCATCAATGTGTACTGTATCGCCAATCTCGAAAGCTTCACTTTCTCCGTATCCCTTAACGCCTTTAAGCTCAGTAACATCCGCAACATATGAAAGCAAATACGTGTCAACGGTAGTTAGATAAGCCTAGCCCTTGGTCTTCAGCACTTGTAAATCCTCAATATCATCAAATGTCACCAGCCACATTTGGGACGCGGGTACAAGCCAATATGAGGACTATCAATAGGCTGCGGTAAAGAAATTCCATCTTTTCCGTACACAAAAAGCCGAGTAATGACACCTTGGCTCTCTTTAGTGCGGGATATGCTCTTAAGGTTTTTTCGGTAGCTGATCCATACGCCATTGTCCGCACCGATATGTTAGATTAAAATTGTCCCGTTTCATTTCTGCATCAGACAATGCTATAAAATGATTTAGTCCCCATGTTGCACTCTTACGCTCTACTGTAAAGTCATGTAAGGACGTAACGGCTGCTGCATTGCCTTTAAATCGAGTATTAGCTAATATGCCGTCTACGATAGCGTAAGCTGTAGCACCTGTATATTGAAGCAGCGGCATATAATCGGTTATGAGCTCCGTACAAACATGCTCAGCAAAAACCTTAGCAATCAATTGTCCAGAAGCGTCTCTGCTCTTATTATTCGTTCGGATAATAAAGAGCTGGCCGGATACCTTAACGATATTTTCCTCCTCAAGATACGGAACGGCTTCATCGGTGTATGGTACAGAAAATTCAAGGTGTAATCAGCATTGATTCGCTGGAAGATGCGCGGCCCTGGATCAATGGTGTTTCGAATGACAGCAAGTCCGAAATGAGAGAAATCCGTTTCTAGCTTGTCATAAATTACAATAATGTTATCGGTCATTCATCCTCGCCTGCCTCAACAGTGTCCGTATAACCTTGTAACCTCATTTGGTTTTGATAGGGGTTAGGCACTTCAGACAGCTGAAGCATACCGTTGTCTACCCTAAACTTATAGAACGTCAGCATTAGGCATTCCCTCCTTTCAAAGCTGAAACCTCAGCTTGTAGCTCAGCAATTTGCATCATCAGCTCAACGAGTACGTTTGATAATTAATAATAAAGATTGATCTTTTTAAATAGGTTCGATAATTTATAATAAAGTTTGATACAATTACGTCGACAAGATGGATTATGACAATTCAGCAATCGGGCCATCTTGTGTGAATTTTAGGAGTGAAGAAATGAATAATTTTTTTACAGCATTAACTTATGTAAATAAAAAGATTTATGAGTCGAATCACTTAACTGTAAAGTCAGTTCAAGAAGAAAAGCAAAATTCTAAGTATGGTGCTGGTACATTTCAATTATCTTCTAAAACAGTTCGATTCAGAGTTTCGAATATAACCCCTACCAAAGTAGGGCAGTTTGTTGCATTTTGGGAAAAGGACGAAAATAATCAAAATCAACCTTACTTATATGAGGAAGCCCCTGATTTATTAGTTATAACTACCTTTAAAAATGAAAATGAGTTTGGGCAATTTATTTTTCCAAAAGAAATTCTTTTAAAACAGAACATTCTTAGGTCTACTTCAACAAAGGGCAAAATGGCAATAAGAGTTTATCCTAGCTGGGACAGTCCGAGTAGTAAACAAGCGATGAAAACTCAAAAATGGCAGTTACCCTATTTTGTTGATATGTGTATTCCGAATCAATTTCCCTTAGAAAAAGTAATAGAACTTTATTCTCTTTAATCCTCCGCAATCGGGCGCGATTGTTGAAGATCATAGCCAGAAAATGATCAAACTTTATTATAAAAACTTCACGCCTGTTAACAAGAAAAGAATCCGTTTCATTATGAAGTGCACCCCTTAGAATAGACATTGGAAAAACCCCTAGGTTATTCCGATGAAATTCTAGGGGGTGTATTTTTGTGGCGGTTAAAGGGCAAAAGTTAAGCATTATGAAGATACAACGAAAGTGGAGGCAATCCGCTTACATGTTGAAGAGGGATGGTCGTATCAAAAGATAGCGGATCAGCGAGGACGTCGTGAGGAATACATAGATCAGGATAGATACGTTCAAAAGCTTAAACGAGACAATCAGATGCTAAAAAAGTGTTTGGAAATCTGGATGCAGGAGGTACAAAAACGAAATATCGTGTCATTGAAGCAGCAGCAGAATCCTACCCTCTTACTGAACTCTGCAAATGGTTTGGCGTCTCCAGAAGCGGATACTACGCCTACTTGAAGCGCAAAGTTATAGATCGCGATGAAGATCTCAAGGCATTAATTAAACGAGTGTATACGAAGTACAATGGCGTATATGGATATCGGCAGATTCAAATGCATTTGCTTCAAGACTATGAAAAACGTGTGAATCACAAGAAAGTTCTTAGGCTTATGCAAGAGATGGGGATTCGCTCTAAGATTGCGTCAGAAGCGACGTCAGAGCTATAAAACCACAGTAGGTGCACGCGTTGCGGCAAACCTGCTTCAGCGGGAGTTTAAAGCGGATAAGCCTAAACAAAAGTGGGTAACGGATGTCACTCAATACCGCGTGGTCGATACATGGATATATTTATCTGCCATTAAGGATTTGTATAACGGAGAACTCGTAGCTTCTCATATGAGCCTTCGTAATGATAACCAACTCGTCCTACAAACCTTTGAGAAAGCGTTTAAAAAGGAAAAAGACGTGACTGGATTGATCGTTCACAGCGATCAAGGATTCCAGTTCGCGTCCTACGATTACCAAGACATGCTGCTGAAGGTTGGCGCCCGAATCAGTATGTCCCGCCGAGGCAATTGTTATGACAATGCCTCTATGGAGAGCTTCTTTTCGCATTTAAAAGCGGAAGCACTCTATCCTTATCATATCCGAAGTTTAGAAGAGGCACAAAGGAGAATTGAAGAATATTTGCATTTCTATAATAACGAGCGACCGCAGAGAAAACTAAAAAAACTGATGCCTGTTGCTTACAGACGTCAGCTTTCTGTCTAGGTGTTTTTTGCAATGTCTACAAATAAGAGTCTTGACCAAAGCAACTTTTTTCGCGGCGATCTTTTTTTACAACTTTTTGGTGCATCCATTTTTTTAGCCACCCCTTAATCCCAATTCCAAACAGTTAATATCAGTTCTGACTCTTTCTGCTTAGATTCAACTAGCCGCTTCCATTTTAAACTCACCCCTTCTTGGTCATCTCTATCCTTTTGCCAATCTCTTCTCTTCCAGTTAAATGGTATCTAGACAATATTAATGATAAAACCATGCCTAGCAATGCTTTGATTTAAATAATAAAGAAGAATCTTAAATAAGAGAGAGAAATAAATAAATTAGGTGTACAATACTAATAGACTCCTGTTAAGGAGTAAAAATAGATATGAGGTGTTCCCTTGATTCCAGAAGGTATTAATTGTTCTGTGTTTTTTGATGAAATTAAACAAAAACCAAAAAGTAACTCCACATTATTAATAAAAGGGATTGTCAGTTCAGGATTTAAAATTAAAATGAACCTGGAGTACTCAGGGGTAGAGCTTATCGATAACAGCAACGCCATGATGCCGGACGAAATTTTAAATTTACTAAACGAAGATTTAAATGAAATTTTCGGAAACGGACCATTTGATAAGAAAGTATTAAAACAAGAAATTAAAAACCTGAATATGCTGTATTATGTAAGATATAATGGTAAAGCATATCGAAGCGATGAATGGGATGCTATGCAGCCAGAAGACTTTGCACAAATGTAATAAACGCCATCATTTATAACGATATTGAAAATCCAACTCACATGCAAAAACAGGAAAAAAGCCTCCCTACTATTATGGAGACTTCTCCCTGTTTGTGAGACAAGAATGGCAACCAGTTGTAGAAATCCTATGGATTTTAGCTCTCTGCCTATGGCTTTTCATTGACTACAAATTAGGGTCTCGCCCAACCGTGTATTATCAATTCCGTTCAGTTACCTATTTGCATATCCTTCAGCCCCATCCCGCTTGTCATATCGATACGCCTCTCAATATAAGACAACCCAATTAAAAAAAAGATACAAGGATTTTTAAAATAATGAAATATCCAAGAAATGCTTTTTTTCTTATTTTGGGTAAGGTTCACCATAATGGCTCTAACTGCGAATAATTCGCGTGATCTCCTTAAGCAGTACTCGTATTGTTCAATGAACTTTTAACATTTCATAATTTTTTTAAAAGCATTCAAGAAAAATCAGTAGAATATAAGCAAGAAACTTTTATAAAGGTTGCTGAGTCTTTTAGTTAATCAGATGTAAGCAATGAAAAAAACCCTCCTCTAAATGGCTTTTGAGGGGGATTTTCTAAATCTCATTCTTTATTTTAAAGATGTAAAAAGAGGAACCAATTGTTAGGCACGCCAAATGTGTTTGAAATCAATCCAGCCGAGCGAATTGATCCGGACTCCTTTTAAAGAAGGATGGTAGTCGGTATAAAATTTACTATGAAGCAAGAATAAGACCTGGTACTCCTCCCGAATTCTCTCTTCAATTTCTGTGTAAATAGCCATTCGGTCTGGCGAATTCCTGCAAGCAAGCGCCTCATCAAATCGATCAAGTGTCCAAACCGAAAGCTCCGGCGTCATCAGTCTCTTCAAGAAGCTGTCTTCCTGTTCACAGCTCTCGATCAAACTAACCTCATCCTCAGGAAATACGAGCGAATACAGCGTCAAATCAACCTCATCCAGCACATTCTCCGGTGACTCAACACGAACCTGCATCTTAATGCCATAGTCGGTACACTGCTTCTGAATCCATCGGGCATCAGCCTCATTACTCGTATGCGAACATAACGTAATCGGCGATTGATTGAATCCGTATCGGACAATCTGCTTGCGCAGCTCCTCATCACAACCTGTTTCCCTTATTCCTTCAAAAGGTTCTGATTTAGGGAAAAAACCTTTGGCCAGCATATACCGGTAGCCTCCAAGTTCGCGAATCATTCGATTCCGGTCAAGCAGCTGATCTAAAATAGAGCGGAACATCTCCGACTGCTGAAGTCCTGCTCTCTGCATGTTAAAGCTCAGCATACTCGTACAGACGTTCTTGGATTCAAGCTTGATCCAGCCGTTCTCTTCCATCACAGCCAGCTGCTTCGGATTACAGATAAGTTGCTTCCAACTTGCCACATTGGCCTTAAGAGCTTCATGCTGCGGTACATGTACGATTTCGACCTGGTCCAAAAGAGGACGTGATTGAAAATATTGTACATTTGCTTCAAGCAGCAGCCTTGCACTGTTCCACTCTTCAATCTGGAAAGGGCCTGTGCCAATGGGACGCTTCCAGAACATCTCTTCGCTTTGCCCCAGCAGGCCTGAGGGCAATATTGACATTACAACGGAGCAGGCATATTTGAGAAATAACCAGTTGGGTTTATGCAATTGAATGCGTACAATCCGTTCTGATATGGCTTCGACTCTGTCCAGCGACCGCATAATCCAGCTATTAATTTTTCCGCTTCTCAGACGTTCTATCGTAAAGACAACATCAGCTGCGGTAAGTTCAGTTCCGTCATGGAATAATACGCTTTTCCTCAGATGAAAAGTCCATGCAGTAGCATCCTCATTGCATTCCCACTCATGGGCGATACAGGGCAATATCCGGCCCGTATTCTCCTCCAGCACGACAAGTCTGTCACAAATCTGCTGAATGATATGCGCATCAAATGAAAAGATACATTCTGCCGGATCCAGGGTCATGATCGTCCTTGTAATAGGAAGGCGCAGCACATCGGCCAGTTTCCCCTGCTGTTTGTGGAAGCCAAAGCTGCCTCTCATCCACTCCATAAATTTCTCATTTGCCGCCGTTCCTTCCCCAAAGTTCTGGAGAAGATGAAAAGCCTTATTATAATCACCGTCTTCGGCATACTGTCGTGACAGATCCAGAAGCAGCTTCTCCCGGTCTTTCCGGAAGGTAATCTGTGATCGATTGCCCCTGCCTCTTCCTGCCTTCCACTCAATGAAGCCTTCCTCTGACAGTTTGCGGAGGACAAGCTTGGCATTTCGTTCCGTACAATACAGCGCCTCAGCTATTTTCTCAAGTGATGCCTCTGCCGCTGCCCCAGCTCCAAGCTCACTCGCAAACCGCCCGTATAGCGTCAAATAACGTTCAATTGTTAACATCGTAATTCCTCACCTCACTTAAAAGAGGAAATCTATTGAGCATATTCTACACTCTTTACACCTTTCTTTCACCTGTATAATGAAATTAACAAGCGAGGTACCCTAACCAAATTCCAAATTTTACGTTTTGCTATGTCGAACAAATAAAATGCAATATTTAATTAATGATATAGTACTATCTCCCTTGAACGAAATATATTATGTAATCGTTTTAAAAGTTTACGATAACCAGCTAAACTTAATTTACTTAAGAATTTGACGTTTTTAATACCAGTTTACAGTGAGTGATTCGCAAATTCGCAGGAAAACATCCTGACGGCTCTTTTTTCTGATTTACTTTTAATTTTATACTACTTATCAATCTATCATTTCAATGTATCTCAAAAAAAGGCATCATTTAAGTCACAATCTATCATCCTCCAGCATTTGATACAGAGTCTAGTGAAAGCGAGGTGATAGATATGTCTTCTGTAGGTATTCCTTTAGAACCTGATTTAGTATTAGTATCCTGGACAAGAAACCCGCTAATCCCCGGTTCTGCTCGCAAAATTACTGCTTCCCGTGTCATCGGCAGTGCTAAACCTTGTGAAAGCAAACTAACTTCAGGCTCGCTCCTTATCCCTGCAATAAAATGCTTGAAGAAGAACGGCTTTATTGTAGTTGTTAGCAAGAGAACAACAGCTGTATCCGGCTATTTACTGTTACAACGCGGATAGCATGATTTTTATTCATGATTTGGTTTATGAATTGGCTCTTAATCGGGGCCCTTTTTTTAGTTTCCCCTCATTCTGGTTCTAACGATGTAACACTTTAGTTGAAGTTTCAATTTCTGATTCTACATCAATCCAATAATATCAGCCTATTTTTTGCTCAAATTGTGTATTCTTACTTTGTTTTGTATGTTAAAATTTAGTGGAATTATCAAAGAATTTGTCGAGAGAAGGCATTGCGATGAGTAGAAATAGAAATAGAAATTATATAATCGAATTTTTTCTATTAACTTTACAGTTAATAGTTATTGTTTTAAGTTTTATTAAATTAGCAAAACAAGACGACTCAGAATCTTGATTTTCAATATGAACCAGTTTCATAATTAATTAATCCTACATATGTCCCCTACCACACGAATCACACGAATCTTGATCACGAACACATGAAAGAGCCTACAGATTTATCCGAAGGCTTTTCATCTTCACTTATTTCATTGCCATTGCGTTTCAACACTTTAGCTCTTAGGAGTCTTGAAGTGGATTGTTTTGAGAAGCCATAGCAGCAGCTTGTGCTTGTTGTAGTAATTGTTGTGCTGCTTGAATGTCTTGTTGTTCTTGTTTCACTTGTTGTTGAGCCTGCAAAACATGTTGAATCTCCGTTTGCAGGAGCTGTTCCGCTTCTAGTAATTCTTGACTCTCTACTTGCATCAATTGATGCGCCACCTGAACCTCTTGCTGTGCTTGCTCCAATTGTTGATTTTCTAGAAAATCAGCAGCATCCTTTTTCACGCTCATTGAATGAACCTCCAATAATTATTGTTATAGTCCTTTATTGCCCAATAATTATAGTGCTCATATTTACATTTTTTATGCTGAAAATGATTTCGGTTTAGGTATTACCTGTCTTTAATAAGGAGCAGTACATCGATTTATAAAATTAATCTAAGGATGTGATCACTCATGGACTCAGGTCTCTTGATCATATTCAGCGTTACTGGTGTTTCTCTTAATTGGAACTGTAATTACCAAAATGATATTAAACAAACAACTACCTAGCAATAACTGCACTCCTTTTAATTGCATAATGGCTCAATCACATGTGGAGTTTCAATAAGAAAAGTAAGAAAAAATAGTGAACTATACTTATGGTGATGATTAAAGTTAGTTCTTCAATACCCGATAATGTAGTAATCGTTAGCAAAAAATCTTCATTACTCAACCAAAATAAAGAGGGGCTTGCTCAGAAGTAGATCTATCTACGTTTGGAACAGCCCTTGCTTTGTTTGGTTGATAAGGCTTTTCTTTGATTTCACTGCTTCCAACAATGCTCTCTCCTACTAGACCTATAGCTAACGAACCCAGCAGCTCTTATTTAACCCATTTATAAGGGATTAAAATTTTAACGAACTCCAGTATCCTTATTTCGAGAAAAGTAACGCATAACACCATCTTCAGCAAGCTATAACGTCTATACGGTTCGTTAAAACTTCAGAAAGGCAGTTTTATGCTAAATAAGCAGGATACAGTTCGTTAGAGATAGATGTGAGCTTAGGATGATATGCGATTTCAGTGAGATCAGTGAGACGAATGAGTGAAATGAATCCGAACGTGATTGCCGTCAGGTTTGGATAAAAGGGTTGGATAAATTGTATCTACTATAGTTCTCATATTTTAGTATTATCGGTTTTTTAAAAATAGTATGTTGTACCTATTTATTACTTTTATGTATGTCAAACGAATCGAATAATAATACAGGGCTTTAGCCCACTCCATGCACTAGACATCTGCATATGATGGGTTAGAACCTATATTTAAGGAGTGGATAATTTGTATCAACCAAGCAACGTCAGTCCAGTTCAGAGTAATCCCGTTCAAATTCAAACTGTATCGGCCATTGATCCTTATGTAGTAGAAGCCCTCATGCGCTTAACTGGTCGCTGCGTATTACTCGAAACAACGAGGGGAGCAATCGAAGGATCTATCATTGACGTAAAACCAGACCATGTGCTCCTGCAATTACACAGCCGTCAGGCTTGCGTTCGAATCGCTGAAATTGTATGGACAATGCCATTATAAATCGAACAAAGGGGCGCTCCCCTAGTAGGCAAACCTACTTGGAGAGCACCCTTTTTTCTTATGAATGCTGTTACTTTATTTTGTTAGACTCTGCATCGAGCATTCTCAAAAAAAACCTGTAATCATCCACTATTCAAATGGTATAATTCCAATAATTAGGTAAAGAAGGTGATGCTCCTGTTTTTCGCCAGCGAATTCAATCCATGGAAGGCTTTGCTTCATTTATTCATTTCGTTGTTTGATACTACGCTAGCAAAATATCTTTTCTTCGGGCTCATGCTCCTTGTATTTGTATTACTCTCCTTAAAGAAACGATCCTATGGAGAAGAATCTCCCAAGATGAAAGAAGCAGAACAGGTCGCAGAAAAAGTTGCAAAATATACAGGTCGACTATTAATGTTTGGCGCAGCAGCATTTGTTGTATTTCAATTAACAAGAATATACATCATTGATTAGCTCGCGCAACAGCTTTGGCTGCTCCAAACTGCAGACGATATATAACGATTGCAACAACAATTACAATACTTAGTACAACAAAAATATTACTGTACACATACGCTGTTGGATTCGTCACAACCGGATTTAAGTGAAAGGATGATGAACCTTTATCAAGCAATTTGCCAATTAGGCTCATCGCAATGGCACCAGAGATAAAGTTGATCATCGACAACAATCCCATGCCTACACCCGTCTCTTCTTTCGGTAACGTCCGAGATATCGTATTCGACAAAATAAAGCGTATCCCATATGCTGAATTCCTACTAAATCTCCAAATTCTCCATCACAAAGGGCTCTCATCGGCTAGTGACATATATAAAAAGTCTCTATAACAAACACCCAATCAAAAAGAAAAAGTGGAGCATAACCTATAGAATCTTCAATTCAAAGGAGGTGCTATGAAAAATGTCCAGTCACGTTGGCGGTGCTTTCACTAACACTGGTACGATTCTGGTCCTTTTCATCTTGTTGGTTATTATCGCTTGCACTTGTGGTGCATTCGGCGGTTACGGCAGATAACCCTCTAAACACTGAGCTTCTATATTATCCTCATACACTTCCTCCGAAGACCTACTCGATAGGTCTTCTTTTTTTCTCCGTTACATTCATTATATATTCGAAATTATCCGTTTTTGCACAGTATTGTAAACCTCATCCTATCCGATACTGCAAGCTGTATTGTATGATGGTTTCAAATGACTAGAAATGGAGACACATCATGAGATCATTGTTAGCCGCATTACTCACCCTAACCCTTATCCTCACAGGATGCGGACAATTCATTATCAGTTCTGATTCAAACCCGGCTTCCACTGCTTCAGAGTATGGAATGACGATTCATTTGCCTACTGATCGTTATCCGGAGACGATGGCGCATATTGCAGCAGCCATTCGTGCAGGTGCTTCAGCGGTTTGTACGATCGATCGAGATGGCGCTAACGCTAATCGTGAAGCCTCGTTACGGAGTATTCCAACCAAAAAGGGCTATGATCGAGATGAATGGCCGATGGCCATGTGCAAAGAAGGAGGTGCTGGTGCGGATATCGCTTATGTTTCTCCTAAGGATAATCGCGGCGCTGGTTCGTGGATTGGAAATCTTTTGACTGATTTAGAGGACGGAACGCGTGTATTATTCGTTATTGATGAAGCGATGGAGCAGCCGAAGCCAACAGAAGAAACCGTTTATTATGCCAATTGTGCAGCTGCTAAAGCAGCTGGGGCCGCACCTTTACATAAAGGAGACCCCGGATACTCCTTAAAATTGGATCGTGATAAAGATGGAATAGCATGCAGCTGATCATATATACTCCTTCTCACGAGGCCGATTTCTGCTTGCTTGGCTTAATCGTCAACAAGGCCAGTATGGAGCATAGCAATGCAAATCCCGCAAACAAATAAAATAGCAATGCTTCGTTTTTGAGCAATACTGATGCAATCAATGGACCTACGGCTACGCCTATAAAACGCGTGCTGCTATACAGCGAGGTAATGGTGCCTCGCTGTTTTTTCTCTATCCCTTCCGTTATTAAAGCGTCCAAGCTCGGCAAGGCTAATCCAATACCAGCTCCGCTTATAAACATAAAAGTAATTAGAAAAAATATCCCTTTTGTATTGATGATTCCACAAACCAGCATCATCCCCGCAAGTACAGCAGTGCCGATGACAATAAACCACTTCATTTTCGCTTTGTTTTCCCCTACAATTTTTCCAGTGATAAACGAAGCAAGGCATATGGCGCTTAAAGGAATGGCTAGCAGCAATCCTTTCCAAATGCCTTCGATATTGTAATGGTCCTCTAAGACCGATGACAAGTAATATAGAAATCCGAACATAATGAACATTGCAAGACCACCGATGGCAAAGGTTGCATAAAGCCAGTGCCCCTTCTCAGCGAGTATCGATTTAATGGATTGAAAAAACTTTTTTAAACTGCTCTCTTCTTTTTTCTTTTGCTTTGATTTAGGCTCCTTTACGAGGAAAATAACCCCAATGATTGAAATTAATGATATGAACGGAATAACAGCAAGAGGCAAGTACCATATAACTAGGGCAAGCGCCGAACCTAATACCGGACTGAGCACTTTTCCAAATGTATTGGAGGTCTCAATCATCCCAAGCCCACTGCTAACTTCCTCCTCACTCTCGAACATGTCACCTACTAACGGAAGGACAATTGGAAAAGCGCCTGCAGCACCAATCCCTTGTATAAATCTTCCTGCCAAAATGACCGCATAAACGTGGGAATGCATCAACCAAGCAGCTAAGCCTGATATCAGTCCTCCAATCGCTGCAATGGACAAGCCTATAATAATGACTATTTTCCGTCCGTAACGATCTGACAGATACCCAGCGATTGGAATACAAATAATCGAGACTGCAGCATAAACCGTTATGATTAAGCTCGACTGCACAGAAGAGATATTCAGTTTTTTCTTCATTAAGGGCAATACGGGAATCAACATTGAGTTAGCGAGCGTCATAATTAATGGGATGGATGCTAAAGCTGCTAAGTCCCACTTTTTTTTCACAGATGTACTCCTTTCTTATTCGGAATGGTTTGACGCATCTGGGTTCATTTTTAATGCCGAAGATGCAAGGTTTTTAAAGGCTCTTCTGCAGGCCCCTCCATCACATCGCCATTAATCGCAAATCTAGAGCCATGACAAGGACAATCCCATGTGCGATCCCCATTATTCCATTCCACTTCACAGCCCATATGTGTGCAAGTTGTGTCTACGAGAAATAATTTTCCATCTTCTGATTTATAAGCTCCTGCTCTTTTTCCATGCAAAAGCACGACACTGCCTTCATCCAGTGCCAAATCCTCCGCACGCTTATGAGCCATTTCGAGTTTGCCAGCGATAAGATGCTTCGCCACATCAGCGTTATCTACAATAAGATTCGCGATCGTTCCGAGCGACATCGAGCGTGAAGGCGCATAAAGCTCCTCATATGCATTATCCTTCTTCATAATTAAGTCTCTAATAAGCAAAGCGGCGGCTGTGCCATTCGTCATGCCCCATTTACGATAGCCCGTCGCAACAAAAACATTAGTGGAAGATTCCGTTATTCGGCCAATATACGGAATTTTATCACCAGTAACAAGATCCTGGGCCGACCAACGATACGCAATTTCCTTTACCCGAAAATGCTGCTCCGCGTATCTTTTCAGCTCCTCATAATAATTAATTGTACAAATCCCTTGGCCTGTTTTATGGCTTTGACCGCCAATGAGAAGCAGCCTTGTGTTTTTCGACGTTTCTACATAGCGAATGGAGCGCTTCGGGTCCTCAGCGCTTATGTACATGCCGCCTTTAATGTCATCCTCAACATGAAAGCCGAGTACATAAGAACGATCTGCATGCATTCTTGAGAAATAAAATCCATGCCCATCAAAGAATGGAAAATGAGTACAAGATACGACATGCTTACATTTGATACGGTGTCCTTTGCTTGTAATCACTTCCGGCAATGGGCCTGTTTCTACGTCAATAGCTGTCGTTTTCTCATAAATAAACCCACCTGCTTCCACGAACTTCCGCACAAGCTCATACAAATATTGCAATGGATGAAACTGCGCTTGATCTTGCATGATGACAGCCGCTTTGACTGGGATCTGCAAAGGAATTTGATCGGTGAAAGAGCCAGGAATGCCGAGCGACGAATAAGCAGACATCTCGTTCTCAAGCTTAGTTATGTATGCCTCTGAATCGGTATAAACATACGCATCCTGTACGGAATATCCGCATTCCATTTTATGCAGCTTGATTGTTTCCTTAATGAATTGAAGGGCGTCATTGTTCGCTTTGTAATATAATGCTGCCTTTTCCGCTCCAGCTTTCTGCATAAGTTCATCATAAATAAGATCATGCTGCGCTGTTATCTTCGCAGTTGTATGCGCCGTTGTTCCATTAAGAAGCTGACCCGCTTCTATGAGGGCAACTTTAAACCCTTCCTGAGCTAATAAATAAGCAGCTGTTACACCCGAAATCCCGCCTCCAACGACGGCAATATCGACTTCTATATTTTCTTCAAGTATGGCGTATGAAGATTGCCGACTCGAAGTTTCTGACCAATAAGACTCCGGAAATTTGGGTAAATCATATGTTTTCTCCATGACCATCACCTCCTAGAAATAATGCACCTTAATTTGTACCAATCGCTATTATTTCATTCTAAAAATAATGATCTGCTTAAGCCAAAAGCATAACCAATAGTCATTTGGACAGTTTATACAAGAGAATGATGAAAAAGGAGGCGTTTTACGTTGGAGAGCTCATTCGAGCATTCTTTTGTGCCGATAACGACTTCTGCTAGTGGAAATGGACTTGCTTATCGGCCTGATGTTTATTGTTACTCAATCCAATTCGTCAATATTTGTTTTGTTGGTGATCCAAAGAAACCAGAAGCGGGCTGGGCTCTTATTGATGCAGGCATGCCAGGATCCGCGCATAAAATTATTAAAGAAGCAGAGGAACGCTTTGATTCCGCTCCTCAAGCGATTCTGCTTACTCATGGCCATTTCGATCATGTCGGTGCCATTATTGAATTGATTGAACACTGGAATGTGCCCGTGTACGCGCACAAGCTGGAGCTGCCCTATTTGACCGGAGAATCCGATTATCCGCCCGCGGACTCCTCTGTACATGGCGGTCTCTTGTCTGAGCTTTCTACTTTCTTCCCCCATAAAGGAATTCACCTCGACGACAAAGTACATCCCTTTCCAACAGACGGCAGCGTGCCGGGAATGCCAGGCTGGAAGTATATTCATACGCCGGGGCATACACCAGGACATACTTCATTTTTCCGTCCTGAGGATGGCACTTTGATTGCTGGTGACGCATTTGCAACTGTTAAGCAGGAATCGCTATATAAGGTCATCACACAGGAGCAGGAAATTAGCGGTCCCCCTAAATACTTTACGACGAATTGGAAAGCCGCCGAGCAATCCGTTAGAAATCTCAAAGATCTGAATCCGAATTTGGCGATTACCGGTCACGGAGAACCGATGTTTGGCGCAACCTTGTCTGATAATCTCAAGCTCCTAACGAAAAAATTCAAAGAAATTGCGGTTCCGGAGCATGGACGTTTTGTTCCAGACAATAACCAGATACATTAGTCAGTTTACTTAAAAATAGGACGGAGCAGCTGCTTAATCTGCTCCGTCCTATTTCTGTTTCTACCTAGAGTGCATCTTACAATCTTGTCACCTTTAATGTCACTCTAATCGATGGCTGCCTATCGTCTTTTTCTTTATGATAGGAAATAGATTATTGAATATCAGAGGAGGCAACCACTTATGAATCAATGGTTAAAAACGATAAGAACTGTCGCTGCTGTAATTATTGTTGTAATTTTCACAGGGAAAGATTCCTTTTAAAATAAAGTCCAAACCATTTTATATTCAAAGTAAAGATTAGGAGTGTATGCTGCTTGAACCCTATTTCTGAAAACAAACGAATTGAAACGCTTGATTATTTGCGAGGTTTTGCTTTAATTGGCATTCTACTTGTCAATATTTTGCCCCTTCTTAACGTAGCGCCAGCTGAAGCGGGGACTGCTAATTGGTATATGTCTCGTATCCTAGATTTGACGGTAGAGTCGCGTTTCTATGTCATATTCACCTTTTTATTTGGCGTAGGCTTTTATTTATTTCTATCTAGAGCGATCGAGAAAGGCAATAACGGCTACCTTTTATTTATTCGCCGGCTTATTTTTTTGCTAGCCATAGGATTTGTTCATCAGAAATTCCATCCTGGAGAGGCCTTGTTTCTTTACGCAATTGCCGGCTTTATCCTTCTTCCTTTCTACAAGCTTAAACCAAAAATCAATTTGATTATCGCTTTGGTGCTTATACTTCCTGCCGCCTTTCTAGGAGGCAAACTATTGCTTATTCTACCTTTATTTCTGCTTGGGCTTGCAACTGGACAATATAAGGTGTTTCAACGTCTTGCAGAGTCAAAATCTACGATTCGTAAGCTGCATTGGATCTCTTTTGCAATGGCCGCTGTTGGTACCTTTATCCAGTACCGTATACTACCCGAGCAAAATTTTATGGTGATTGAGGAAGGCAGCTCTTCATCTGAAATGATAGCCATGCAAATATATCAAGGGGCAGCCGCATTTATAGGTCTTCTTGTCGCTTTATTTTATGTCACGACTCTCGTTCGGGCTGTTCAACATCCATTTATTCGTACGCTGCTCAAACCTTTAAGAGCCTATGGCCAAATGGCATTAACCAACTATTTAGGGCAAACGATTATCGTGCTTATGGCGGCAGCATTTTTTAATTTAAATGGCATGCTTAGCGCTATTCAAACGACACTGCTTTGCATCGGCATTTATATTATCCAAATGATATTCAGTATGGTCTGGCTTTCCTTTTTCAAAATGGGACCGATGGAATGGATCTGGAGAATGGCAACCTATTGGACGATTCCGGCCATTCATAACGAACGCTATTGTAAACAAACCGACAAACATTTTTAATGCTGCGTTAAGGTTCATTTTTTATACTAAGAGACATCAACCCCACTGTTGATATATAGATCTAGGACACCGGCCCGCAGCGATGCGGGTCATTTTTTTGTTTGTTTTGGGCCGTTTGATTTCATACAGCAGCCTCTTTGTCCCTTCAATTTTTGGAACCATGTCACCCATAAAAACGTTATTACCGAATATACTCTCAAGAAGTGACTGCTTGCGAAGGAGGTTTTGCCCTGGCAAAACCTAAGCTTTAGGAGGCGATTAATGATGGAAACGTTCGGCAGAGGCTGTCTTTACATTATTCTCGGTGTCTTGATCGTGATGGTGCTCGCTGTTATTGTTGGCGGTACAATTACCATTCCGTGGTACATTTTTATCCCCCTTGTCGTACTCGCATTTTGGGCTGCATCCAAGAAAGGCAAATAAACTGCTCATTCCATAGCATGATTTCTAAACTGCATCACAAAAAGAGAAGCCAACGGATGATCCGCTGGCTTCTTGCTTATTTTGTAGAGGAT
Organism: Paenibacillus sp. FSL K6-3182; assembly: GCF_037976325.1. Lineage (NCBI taxonomy): Bacteria > Bacillati > Bacillota > Bacilli > Caryophanales > Paenibacillaceae > Paenibacillus > Paenibacillus sp. FSL K6-3182. Next base: position 3,261,132 of record NZ_CP150265.1, on the reverse strand, counting down.
GGCAGAAGCTTAAATCGCTTAACTAACTGCCTGCCTTCACCTGCGACAGCAATATGACTCGCGCAGCCGGTTCCCAACTAGCGGTTAACCCAAGCTCTGCGGACAGATCCCGTATTTGTACATAACCTGTTGCTTCGGACAAAATCGAGTCGAGCTCTTTGCCGTTTACGGTAACCTTTTTCCCCGTCCAATCAATCTTCGCTCCGAGCGCTTCACCAAGCAGCCTTGCCGGTACCCAAGTTGTACCCTTGAGCAAGTAACCCTCTGAAATAACCTCCCCCTTGTACAAAACGACAACAAGCTCTGCATCCTTCAGCTTCTCTGGCTTAGGCAGCGGTGTGCTTCCTAAAGCATCATATTTTTTCAACCCATACTGCAAAATAATGGCTTTTAATTTGGCTGGATAAGCCGGATCTGTCGCATAGCCGCATGCGTACAGCATGTCAGCTTGCTGTTCTGGCGTCACTGCCTTGCGAACACGCTCATAGCGCGAAGTAGCCAGCAGCAAATCCAAATCCTTATAAAAATGATAGACGCTCTCATAGGCTCGGAAAGCAGCGCGCGTATTCTCGCTTCGGCCATCGACGACCTCCCATGTTCCTTTAACGACCGCTTCTCCGTGCCAATATGCATTCGTCTGTCCGCTGCCCACCTTGATACCGCCTAAGTTGTACCACGGGTGAATAACACCGCCGGTTTCAAGTACATTTTGCGCTAAACGTACGGATGGAAACATCGTTGATCCTTCTCGCTTTATTCTTATAACCGTCGGAGCTAATTGTTCAATAAATTGTTGTTTCGTCAGCTGTGCCATCGTCTGTCTCCTTTCTGCTGTCCACTTTGGCTTGCCATCTATTACCCTGTCCTTATCTTTGTATGCTGTGAAAGCGCAAGTGGCAATGGACAAAGTGGTATGAAAGGTCGACTCTACCACTATGTTTTTTTGTATTTTAAATATAAAAGGGCCGCATCCTCAGATTATTCATTCTGATGGAGCGGCCTTTTCTGTATGAATGGAATACTATAGGAGTCCATAAAAGCGGCGAGTATTGGCTAGCATTATTTCCGCAACCTGCACAGCTGGCAGCTGCTTTATATTCGCAATATGCTTTGCTGCATCTGCAGCCATTGCAGGCCGAGTCTGCTGACCCGCATAGATTCCCTCAAACGGCCATGGCCCATCCGTCTCCACCATCAGCAGCTGAGTGGGATACTCTCTTACAAGCTGCTGTATTTCTGCCTCGTAAGCGACGTCTGGCGTTACCGACACCATGTAGCCGCTTGCCGCCATTCGGCGGATAACCTCAGCATCGCCCTTGAACCAATGAAAATGCGCTCTGCGAACGCCATGCCGCTCCAAAATGTCGCAAGCTTTGCCGGCGTCCTCATATACTGCATGCAATACAATTGGACGATCAAGTTCGGCAGCCAGCGCAGCAAACCGATCCAACAGCTGCAGGTATGGATTCTCATCAAAAACGATATTTCCCCCAGCTTGCTGCGCTTCTGTTCGCGTATAATACGGCAGCCCTACTTCGCCAATTGCAAACCGTTCCCCTGCTTCATGACGCAAACGAATCCAATCGAATAGCTCATCAAGCTCCTTATCGGCAGGTATGGGCTGCTCTGGGTGGAAACCATAAGCAGGGTGCACACGTCCTGCGTAACGCAGGGCAATGTCACGGTTCACAATAGACGATTCCAAATGCATAGATACGGCAATCACAGCTGCTACACCTTCTGCGAACGCACGCTCTAGAAGCTCATCACGCTGCTCTGCTTCATACAAATCAATATGAATATGCGCGTCTATGCATGTGCCTTCCTGCTGAGGAGATTCCGAGTACAATTGCCCTTCGCGCGGACCATTGCTTGTTTGTATCGCCATCTATACGTTTCCTTCCTTCGCACCCGTCTTAAGCAGATCATAAATGCGCTGCTTCATCGCATAAAACCGTGGGTCTGTCCATAAAGACTCATGACGCGGACGCTCGAATGGGACTTGAAATTCCTCCAGCACCACTGCCGGCGATGGTGACAGCACAATAATCCGATCCGATAGAAACAAAGCCTCTTCAATACTATGGGTAACGAGCAGCACCGATCTTCGGTTCAGCTCCCAGATCGACATAAGCCACTGCTGCATTTGCTGCCGCGTCAAGGCGTCCAGTGCGCCGAACGGTTCATCCAGCAGCATGAGATTCTGCGGAGCAAGCAGTGCCCGGAGGAAAGAAACCCGCTGCTGCATTCCTCCAGAGAGCACATGCGGATAAGAATCCGCATATTCCTGCAGCCCGATTCGCTCGAGCCATTCCTTTGTCCTCGCCTTCGCGAGTTTTTTATCAACGCCAGAGATCGTAAGAGACAACTCTATATTGCCTGCAACGGTTTGCCATGGAAGCAGCGACGATTGCTGCGGCATATAGGAAATATGTCCGCGTTCGCCCGTCGTTTGCTTGCCATCGATCCAAATTTCGCCTTCCGTAGGACGTTCCAAACCGCCGATAATTTGAAACAAGGTTGTTTTTCCGCTGCCGGACGGCCCTACAATCGATACGAACTCCCCATCTGCTATTGAAATGGATAACCCGCCAAGCACTTCTTTGCTCATCTGTCCTTTGCCAAACTTCATTCGAATATTTTGCGTTTGAAGCGTCACTGAATGATGCTCAGCACGATTGACCACTGTCAGCTCACCTCTTTCTCAGGGCGCCAACGTATGACAAGACGCTCCGCTAAGGTTATTAGCCCAAATAACGTCAAGCTGATCGCAACAATAATGATAACTGCTGCAAACACTCGATCAGGCATAAAGCCTTTGAACGAGATGATCATAAATGCGCCAAGTCCTTTGTTCGTGCCTATCCATTCGGCCACAACTGCACTGAGTACGCTGTAAGAGGCCGCAATTTTCAAGCCGGAAAACAAATGAACAATCGCATGAGGAAGCTCCAATCTCCAGAACAACTGCCATTTGCGAATGCCGATCATTTGCAAATAATTACGAAGCTGCGCATCGGTGTTCATGAGGCCGCTCAGCATGGCAACTGTGATCGGGAAGAAACACACCATGATCACAAGCAGCACCTTTGGCAGCATTCCATAACCTAGCAGCATCGTCAAAATTGGAGCGATCGCAATGATGGGAACGTTTTGCGACAGCACGAGCAAGGGGTATACTGCCGATCGAACCCCAGGAATTAAATGCAGCAAAGCGGCGAGCACGAAGCCCACCGCCGATCCTCCCACAAAGCCGAGCAGCATGATTTTCACCGTTGCTCCCGTATGCATCATTAACCTTGGCCAAATTTGGATGGCCTCTTGTACAATTGAAATTGGTGATGGAAACTCCCATTGTTGAAATAATCCAAGCCATGCAGCTGCCTGCCAGCAGACGAGCAGCACGATCAGCAGTGCTGCCGGCTTCCAAATTTTCGGCCAAATCGATTTCTTATTGCCCATCTGGATATTTCTCCAGCAGCCTGCCCATGGAAGCGCCGTTTGCCGGATTGTAGTAAATTTTAATTTGTGAAATAACGGACGGGCAGCCCATCTCCGCCATCGCCTCGCTCATCGACTGCACGACGCTGAGCAGATGGCTCAGCTCACCCTCCATCGTCGTTTCAAGCGGTGCTACACGATAAGGAACACCTGCCGCTTTAATGATTTCAATTGCACGATCCACGTAAGGAATAACACTTTCGCCGCCTGGCGTTGTCGGTAATATTTGAATACTTACTAATGCGTTTGCCATTTGATTTCCTTCTTTCTCATCGTTGTAAGTGAGAGCGGGCTTTCCCGCCCTCCATATGTTCGAATAGCTTATTGTGGTAAAAATTCGTTCGTAAATGCCTTCTCCGCTTCAAGCTCCTTCTCCAGCAGCTTGTGCTCAAACATCCATGCCGCATAGTTTTCCCATACGCTTAACTTCTGTTCGCCCCAGCGCGGCGCGTCATCTTGATATTTGGAGCTTAACCATTTTTGGCTGGCGCGCACAAGCTCTGCGTTCAAATCCGGCTCTGCTTTTATTAAAATTTCTGCTGCATCCTCCGCATTGCTGATCGCGTATTGGTAGCCCTTGGATACGGCAGCAGTAAACGCTTTGACTGTTTCCGGCTTATTCTTAATCAAATCTTCGTTCGTCACGATTACCGGCGTATAATAATCCAGTTTGTCGCTGTAGTCTGTTAAATAAACCATATTGATCTTCTCGCCGCGCAGCTCTGCTTCCACGCCAGTCCATGCGTAGTAAATCCATGCAAAATCAATATCCCGTTTCACTGCCGTAAAAAAGTCGCCGTCGCCGATGCTTATCATATTTACTTTGCTCACATCTGCACCCTTCTCCTGCATAAGCGATTGAATGACCGCCTCCTCAACAGGAGCGCCCCAGCCGCCATACGTTTTCCCTTCAAATTTCTCAGGTGAATCGATTCCCTTTGCAAGCGGAGAAGCAAAACCTGAGGTGTTGTGCTGAATGACAGCGGCGATCGATACGAGCGGCACGCCGGCAATTCTCGCCATCGTGACAGACTCCTGATAGCTTACGCCAAACTGCACATTGCCCGAAGCGACCATTTGATCGGCACCGCTTTGTCCTGGTTGAATAATTTCAACATCCAAGCCTTGCTCCTTAAAAAAACCTTTATCTCTAGCTACATAAAGTCCGGTATGATTCGTATTTGGTGTCCAGTCGAGTACAACCTGCACCTTCTCTAGCGGCTTGTCCGCTGTTCCCTCTTGCTCTTTCGGCTGTTCGCCCTTGTTCCCAGCGCCACCGCCGCAGCCTGCCAGCGCCAATACGAACACTAGCATCGCGGCCACGATTTTCCACGACAAATGCCCTGTTTTTTTCTGATTCATGATGTTGTTCCCCTCTCCATGCTTCGATTCTTATAGGCGACGACTCCTCGTAGTATCCGGTTCCATGGCTGCATCATTCTAATCGCAACAAAAAAAAGCGTCCCCCTAATCCGGAGGACGCCATATCATTGGCTGTGCAGCTGTTTATACAGCAAATGCTTGATCAATTTGATCTCGCCTGCTTGCAAAACAGAGCTTCTGTCCCTACGCTGGCATTATCCAGATCAGGTTTAACGGGTCGGAATTGTATAGAAAATCCCCTCTCAGCCGGCCTAACCAGCTCCCCGGAACATATTCGGTTTCGTCAATACCATTCATTGTATAGCAAAACCCGCATTTAATGCTAGTTTTTTTTGAAAATGATTATCATCAAGCCGCGATACTCATCCTCTTACTATGCGGCAGCCAGAACGTGCAGCTCCTGCACCCGCTGTCATTGCCCTAGATCAACATGCTCATCCAGCCATTCAACCTTTGCTTCTTCAGCAGCCTTCGAACCTTCTAAGTCTGCCGTATCTTGGATCTCTACTGCAGAAGCAAGGCGTCCATATACGAGCAAATAAGCAGCTGTCAGCTCTTTTGACATCTCTTCAGACGTTAGCCGCTCTAGCAGATGGATGTATTCTAGCTGCTCCTGCGGTTTATTATCCGCACGTGTAATCTTCACATAGGTAAAACCGGCCTGCAAATAAAGCTGGCTAACTTGTTCTGCTGAGTACTGTGATGTCGCTTGATGCTGTGCTTGTGCATTAGCAGGATCTAAATATTGCCGAATATTGTCGAAATAATAGCGATTGGCAAAACACCCGACTAGCCAGCCGCCAGGCTTTAGAAGTCGAACTAGACTTTTCATTGCTTGCGGTGTCCCGTATGCATGAGCATCTCCGATTACGATGCCGTCAAAACCTTCAACAGGCAGCCTCCAATCCTTCGGATCATTCGAGCGGAATACGGTAATTCCCGAAGCTTCTGCTACTCTAGCCGCCAGCTCGTTACGTTCAACTCCGTACCATATTGCGGTTGAGAAATGCTTTTTCATATGCAATATCGTAGCTCCGCACCCGCAACCTATTTCCATAATCGAGCAATTCTCGCGTCTGTACTCATGCGATTCCCGCTCAATTACGGTACTTAAATCCATTCGTATATACGTTGCATCACCAGGGTCAAAGCCCCATTTGGACATAAAAACAATAGCATTTTTTCTGAAGTTTTGTACATATTGTTCTGGCTCTGAGCTAAAGGAGATGCTCCCGTAATGATGAATAAACGTATCGCCGCACAGCATCAGCTTATATCCCGCCAGCCGGAGCCGCAGGCTATAATCATCATCTTCAAAGTTGCCGATACCGAAGATTTCGTCGAGCGATCCCGTTTTCTCCCATGCTTCTCTCCGCAGCAAAAGGCAGTAGCCGACCAGCTTCACGCGCTCCTCCCATTTTGTTCTGTCAGGGTTGGCATGCAGTGCCGAAGCAAACAGCTCCATTTCATCTATCGTCGTATAGGTGACCGGGATCGTCGTCCAGTAGGAAGCCGAATTCGTAACGGGGCTGACCGCCCCGATTCGTTCATCACTAAATAAGCAGCGCTTGAGACCGTCAAGCCAGCTTGGCGTTACGATTGTATCGTTATTTAGCAGCAGCAGAAGATCGCCCGAGGCCGCGGCCATTCCTTGGTTGCAGCCCTTAGGAAAACCAGCATTGCAGCCATTGTCGATTACGATGATATCGCTCTCGCTTTTAGCCCATTTTACCGTATCATCCGTCGAACCATTATCTACAATAATCAGCTCATAGCTGCCTCTCTGCGTATGTCTCCGAACACTCTCCACACATTGCTTCGTGTATTCAAGCTTATTGTAGGTAACGAGAATAATGCTTGTCATGCAGCTATTGGCATCGCTCACGCGTATATCCTCCTCAAGCAAGTATAAACGGCTTACTTACCTATAAAATATGTCAGCCTATCCGCTTGGGTGAGCACTGTGCGCAACTTTCAATCATGCTGCCTTTTTGTATTTCTTGCGTATTCCGACGAAAAGCATAAGCAGCGGCAGCACGATTTGAAATAAAGGGGCAATCTTCAGCGTAATATCGAGTCCGATCCAAATATGGGTGGTATTATTTGGTTCGATAAACGACGCCCCATAAATAATGAGACCAATGGGCAGCACACAATATCGGTAGGCAATACCAGTGATCATATTGAACATGAATACCGATGCCATGTATAGCGCAGTCATTTTTACATAGAGACCGATAAAAAGCAGCAGTGTTACGAGCACATCAAGCCGTTCCAATATATTAGCCAGACTAATTAACTGCACAACCTCAAGCAGCGGCAGTGCTGTAAGCGAGGACAGCTCTGGCCCCAATACGCATAGCGTAATTGTATTCATTAGAATTAGAAATAGGGATACGCCAACATAAGCCTTGTAAGTGACACGTCCGATCATTTTCTTCTCGCTGACGTGCTTCCAAAAAACGAAAAAAATAACCATTTGCCCAAACGGAAATGATAACAAATCCGGAAAGGCCGCCTTCACGACAGGCCCGATCCCATGTTCCAAAATCGGCAGCAAATGCGTGATTTTCGGCAATCTGGCAATAAACAAGAGCAAAATTATAAAAGTATAGCTAAGTGCTGCGATCGGAAACAGCAGCTGCACGACACGGACAAATACTTCAACGCCCTTACTAACGGCATAAGCCGCGGTGCTAATAATAAGCAGCATAACAATCCATTTCGGCGTAAAGGTGAGCAGCGCCGTCATCGTAAGCTCCCCGACGTCCCGTACGTTGCGCATCGATTCATAAGCAAACCATAACGCGTGAAGCATCCCTACAAAGCCGCCGATCCATTTTCCGAAGTGTATAACATAAAGCTCAGCAAGCTCCGAATTCGGGGAGCGCTTCTGCACCTGGACGTACATAACGATAAGCAGCAGACCAGCAATCGCAGCAAGCGTCATCGCCAGCCAAGCATCCTGCTTCGCCTTTATGCCGAGCTCGAACAAAGGGGTGCTGCCGATTAAAAAAACGATGATCAAAATAGAAAGCTGGTTTTTACCAATCTGCTGCATAGGGTCTCCTTTCTACTTATAAGTCGTCCTTCTCCTGCGCTTTCTTAAATCCGCTTCCGCTCATGCCTGTTGAATTCAGATTCACCTTTACTTTTAGCTTTAATTCGATGTTTGGAAATTCCTCTGACCAGCTAGCAACCGTTTCTGCCCACTGCTTTGGATATTTATTGCGAATGGTACTTCCAAAGCCGATTACATCCGTTTTGTACTTGCTAACAGCGCCCCACCCTTTTTGCATAATAGCAACGATCTCGTCCTCAACCCGTTTTTGTAGCTTCACTATTTGTTTGGGATTCGTGAGATCTCCCTCGCAATTGTACTCCATCAGCGTTCCAGTAGCAGTTACGCTTACATCCATCAGCCATTTGCCGCTTGAATGTCTGGGAGTCAGCTTGGTACTCGCATGAGTAATGCGAATAGATGAAAGTTTTTGCTCGCTCTTATCCTCTGAGCATGCAAATGGAACTGTCGTTTTTTTCACATGATTTGCGAGCCACATCACGCCTTGGCTTTCTTCATTGCTGATCCAGCCTACCAGCTTGTCACCTGAAATGAGACCCAAATCAAATAATCTGACCTTGGAGGGTGTACTAGTGTAAGCGAGTTGCCCAGCATTGTCCACACTCTCATTCGTACCAGACACAACTAAGCCTGGTATGCCTGTGGCCTGCGTCGTACCAAGCAAATCCAGAAGTATTTTATGAATGGTCATTTGATGAAAGGTAGAGCTGTTCATTTCTTCATTATTGATCATGCGTTGAATGGCTGCGCCTGGAATTTTCTCAAGCGGGATCAATTGCTCCATCATTCGGCGCGCGCTCCCCTTCGACAAGAAAACATTCACCGTCTCGCGGGAATCATGATTGCGCAAATAGGTGTCTAGGAGTGGTCCCAGCCCTTTTCGCGCAGCATCCTGACCGATAATGACAATTTGAGTATGTGAGAAGTAGAGACGGCGCGACGTCTCTTGACTCGCCTTGCTGACCGCGCTTCGAATGCTTTCACCTTTCGTTGAAAAAACGTGGACCGCCGCTGTGCTTGTGCTCGCGCTCTGAGTGGAGATGGCTTGCGGAAGGACGACTTGATAGGACACCACCCATTTCCCATCCTTCCAGTCAAGGCCGGTAGCAGCAATAATCGCAATATCGTTCAGCTCTACGCGGTTCCAACAGCCGGTTGCCAGTATACAAATGAGCATCGGCAGCAGCAGCCTCCATCTTTTCATGGCAGATCCCCCCTTTCATTACGCCTTATCGGAATGACGCTGTGTCGGCGGTTTTTTTCCGTTCGGCCGCCGCTTTGGATTGCGCAGATTCAAATCTAGAGGCCGAAGCACAATCGCCCACCATGGCAGCCTTATAAAAACATCTCGCCAAGGCCCTTGTTTTGTGGGACCGGGTGCCAGCGGAGACATATATGGCACTCCGAAGGAGCGCAGTGATACCAAATGGATCAGCATTAACATCACGGAAATAAAAATGCCGAAAAACCCAAAAATACCCGCCATAATCATAAAGAGAAACCGGATAATGCGAGAGGTAGCCGCCATATTGAATTCCGGCATAACAAAATTTGAAATGGCCGTGAAGGATACGATGATGACCATACCTGCCGATACGATGCCCGCCTGAACAGCCGACTGGCCGAGTACGAGAGCGCCGACGATGGATATGGCAGGCCCAATCGCCCGCGGCATTCGCAATCCGGCTTCTCGCAGCACCTCGAATGTAATCTCCATTATCAAGGCTTCAACCAGACCTGGAAACGGAATGCCTTCTCGCTGCGCCGCTAGACTAATAAGCAGCGTTGTCGGAAGCATCTCCTGGTGAAAGGTCGTAACTGCGATATACAAGGCAGGCAGAAGAATCGATATGACGTAGGCACCGTAACGAATGATACGTACGAATGATGCAATATCATATCGTTGATAATAATCCTCTGGCGATTGGAAAAATGTAAAAAAAGTAGTCGGAGCCATTAAAGCAATTGGGGAGCCGTCGACCATAACCGCTACTCTTCCCTCAAGCAGCGCTGCTGCAACCGCATCCGGCCTCTCTGTATTTGAAAGTGTTGGAAACAGTGTGAACGTCTCATCTTGAATAAATTCTTCCACGTATCCACTCTCAAGCACACCATCTATTTCGATTGCCGCTAGTCTGCGGTAAACCTCCTTAATGATCCCTTCATCTGCTACTCCGTGCAAATACAGGACAGCCACGTTCGTATGCGTTTGCTGACCGATCTTGTGCACTTGAACATGAAGGTCAGAGGAACGAATTATGCGCCTGACCAAGCTGATGTTCGTTTGAATACTTTCTACAAAAGCATGCTGCGGACCACGAATCACGGTCTGAGTCTGAGGAATCGTAACACTGCGCTGTTCGCCGCCATTCACATCCGCCGTCAGCGCTTCCGCGCTGCCATCCGCCATAATGACACATAATCCGTCCGTCATATATTGGAGTGCATGCTCCAATGTGTTCACACTCTGCACCGAGCCGATTGAAACGACGCAGCTGCGAAGCGCTTCCAGCAGCTTGCTTCCTTTCACATGAGCATGCTGCGGAAGCCTCATCGACATTAACGGCTCCATGACACTCTCATTAATGATTTGTGAGTTCACGATTCCATCCACATAAATAATGGCAATCTCACGTTCTGGAGCCGCATCGCTGCGAAACATTCGGATTACGATATCCGTGCTGTTGCCGAAGCAATCGCGAATGGTTTTCACATTCGCATGCAGCGACGGACTAAACGTTGTTAGCCTACCTGTGTTTTGTTTGTTCATAACGGCACCCTTCGTTTCCATGTTGCTTCTATTTTGGCGCATTATGGATGTAAATATGTACTGTCCTATTTGTGATTGGTTTTCATGCTGCCCTGCGTATAGCTATTCGTACGTCTAATCGGACTGCGAAGCTGTTCTCAACCAAACCTTGTCAATAATAACCACAAATAACCTCTAGTATAAGAACGTGCGTTCTGTATATAATAAGAACAAACGTTCTTGTTATGGAGGAGATGCATCATGACAATGGAAAAATGGTTCAGCCTAGTCGGTTGTGTCGTAGATGTGATTTATATGAGCAAAAAAGGCAAGTTTACGAAACGAAGGATTCGTGTCCTATCTGTGAGAGACGGTTATGTCAGAGCCTTTTGTATAGACTCCGGCGCACAGCGCGTCTTTCTTGCGGAAAATGTATTAGCAGCAGAGCTGGTGAGCCGAAATGTCTCTTAACAAAGTCATTATGCTTGCGGATTGCCAATCGTTTTATGCATCGGTGGAGAAGGCGGAGCATCCCGAGTATCGCCATCTGCCGGTTGCTGTTGCGGGCGACCCCGAACGACGCTCCGGCATCATTCTGGCTGCTTGCCCGATCGCCAAGTCATTTGGAGTAACGACTGCTGAGCGGCTGGGAGACTCGCTGGCGAAATGCCCGGATTTAATTATCATCAAACCGCGCATGCAGCTGTATATCGATGTTTCTATGATGATTACGAGCATTTATCAATCCTATACAGACCTCGTCGAGCCTTATTCGATCGATGAGCAATTTCTCGATGTGACGGGCTCGCTGCATTTGTACGGCTCACCGGATGACCTGGCTCATCATATCCAAACCCGCATCCAAGAAGAGCTTGGAGTGTACACCCGTTTCGGTATTGCGGAGAATAAAATTTTGGCTAAGACGGCCTGTGACAACTATGCGAAAAAAAACGATGCAGGCATTTACACCCTCTCAAGAGACAATCTTGAGGATACGCTTTGGACCTTGCCCGTCTCCAAGATGTTCATGGTCGGCAGCCGGATGACGAGGCACTTCCAATCGATGGGACTGGAGACGATCGGCCAATTAGCGGCAACGCCGCTTGAGAAGCTGAAGCTGATGATGCGCCGTAAATTCGGCAAAAACTCCGATATCAACGCGGAGCTGTATTGGAACATCGCAAACGGAATTGACAAAAGTCCCGTAACGCCGGGCACACATCAGGTTGCGCCCAAGGCCATCGGGCATATGATGACGCTCCCGCGTGACTATGGGAAGCTGGAGGAGATCAAAGTTGTACTGCTTGAGCTGACCGAGCTCGTTTGCCAGCGCTGCCGAGGCAAAGGATATATGGGGCATGTCGTTTCCGTCGGATTAATGGGTGCCGATTATGATCGGCCTACAGGCTTTAGCCGTCAGATGAAGATGGACGATCCGACAAACGTCACGAATCAGGTTTATCGGGCCGCGGTAGAGCTGATGCTGCGGCATTGGGACGGTTATCCCGTAAGGAAGGTTGGCGTCAGCCTATCGCAATTTTCGCAGGATGACGAATATCAGCTTTCCCTGTTTGATCCGAACCGTGAGAAGACGATGGCGCTTGAGCGGGCGACGGACGCCTTGAAGAGGAAATATGGGGATGCCACTATTTTGAGAGCGGTGTCCATTACGGACGCGGGGCAAGCGCAGCACCGCTCTGAGAAGATCGGAGGACATTACAAATGAGAAAAAAACTTGAAGGCAACGGACTTTGGGAGTCGAGCCGGATGATGCTGCCCGAGCACAAAGTCGCAATCAATGAGCAAGAGAAGACATTGCGGCTGCGTGAACGGGTGGAGCTAGATGAGCAGGAATGGGAACATGTAGCCCGCTCCGTGACAGAATCGCTGCAGCAGCGGCAGCCCATTACGCTCCGGTTATTTCATCCGCAAGAGGAACTGACCGTCAGCGGAATCGTCGACCGCGTAGATCAGCTGAAAGGCCGCTTCATGGTCGATGGCGAATGGTTCTCTATTTACGATATTGAAGGCGCTGCAGCTTGGGAATAAGGAGTGCCCTGTTCCAATAGCTTCGCTCAAAGCAGCCTAAAGTAGAATCATCCATGAACAGGAACTGCTCAACTGGCAGGAGAGCCAACGAAGCAGTTCCTGTTTTCCTTTGATATTATTTCGTATCGCTTCTGGCCTCTTCCCTCGATCTCGTCCAGCTCCGCCAACAAGTGTCGAAGTTCAGGGGCTTCACTTATTGCCACGCTGCACCGCAAGAACAGCCAATTCGATCTTGTTAAGCATGAGCCCATATTCATTCGTAATTTCAAAAGAATGCGGCATTGGCAGCTTTTGAAAATAAGGCGAAATATCGGCAACGGACGTAAACCAATCCCCAGGCTCCGGCATTTCAAGGGGTTGATCGTTCCACGCTGCACTAAGCTCTGGGCTGTAAAGCGGCTCAGCACCAGGCTTTAACCGTGCACCCAGCAGACGCTCCTTATAAATTGGCTGTGGAGGCTGCTGACGTACACGCGTAAACATATGCGGCGCGTAGTCGGCACGCGAGCCTGTATGCTTAACCGCAGCAGCGAAGGATCTAGCTCCTTCATAGACGCGCGGTACACCGAATAACATCGCATATAAACGTTTGCCGAATTCAATTCTCTCTTCTATATTTTCAAACCGCTCCAAAATAAGACCAGAGAGCCGCAGCGCAAACGCTCCTTCCCCTTTTCCCTGGTCATTGCCATAGGGGAAAATAACCCCGTTCAGCTGAAGCAGCGATTGCAGACCAAAAAATAACGTATGCAGCACCTTCTCTCGAAAAAAGGGATGCTGTACAACACGCTGCTCGATATAATGCTGCTCATTAACGATTAATGCGATCGTGAGCGGCACCGCGTCACGATCTCGCCAGTACTGCTTCCAGACCGGCGCCATAAACGAGGATACGCCAAAAGCAGGCAGCAGATGGAACAAGCTCCTCCCCTCGCGCCTGCTCCGTTCATACAAGAGCAGCTGCGGATAAGCATCTTGAAATATCAATGCATTCGCCTGCTCCAAAAAACGAAACACAGCTAACCGCTGTTCCGAGTTCAGCAGCCATGGAAGCCACTCGCCTTGCAAGTCAGTCATATTCCAGCCGCCATTACGGGACACCATATGCGCAAGCAGCGCCCAGTGCAGCTCCGGAGTGCGGAAATACAAAATACGATAAGCTTCCGTTCTCGTCACGTTATTCCGATTGGCAGCAGCAGTCTCAGCGCGAATTCGTTCAATTAGCGCAAGCTCCTCTTCATTCCAGCTTGTCACCGCTGAAGCATCCGCAGATTCAAAATGCTTCGACCATGCATACTTCAGTTTTGCAACGGAAGAAGCTGAAAGCTGCAGTGGTATTGCTTCCGCAATCATCGCATCCGATGCGCTCATTGCCCCCCACTTGCCTACTGCATAGTCAAACGCAGCGCTGGGGAGCGCGAGCAGCTGCCCTAGCCAGTAACCGAATGTACGGCGATAAGACCGTCCCTCATGCTTTTTGTCCATTGTCAGTGCTCCTCCTATCGCGTCGTTGACTATACAAGCTTGTTGCCTAGTTTAAACCCTCTAGTATCCAGTATCAGCCACGGAGCAGTTCGTCATACTGTGTATGCAACATATGCGATTCGAGCGCACACGATGTATAATAAAAGCATTAGAAAGGAGATGACAGCCATGTGCGGAAGGTATACACTCACAGTTACGTTGGAAGAGCTGATGGTTAGGTATATGATTGAAGAAACGATGGTACCTTTTCACCGTCCGAAATATAATATAGCTCCGAGCCAGCAGGTGCTGACCATTATAAATGATGGCCAAAATAATCGGCTAGGCGAGCTGAAGTGGGGACTTGTGCCGCCATGGGCGGATGATCCGAAAATTGGTTTCCAGATGCTGAATGCTCGATCAGAGACAGCATCGAGCAAACCTGCCTTTCAAGCCCCGCTGCAGCGCAAGCGCTGCCTCATCCCTGCCGATGGTTTCTATGAATGGAAAACGACAACACAAGGCAAGCAGCCAATGCGCTTCGTACTTAAGAACCGCTCCTTATTCAGCATGGCCGGTCTGTACGAGACCTGGATTTCTCCTGAAGGGACCAAAATAAATAGCTGTACGATTCTAACAACTACGCCAAACGAGCTCGTTTCCGAGGTTCATGATCGCATGCCGGTCATTTTGCGGCCCGAGGCTGAGCAGCTGTGGCTGAACCGCGCGGTAACGGACGTTAAGATGATCACTCCACTCCTTAAGCCATACTCATCGCATGAGCTTGAAGCTTACCCTGTCTCCCTTGCAGTCGGAAGCGTCCGGAACGACGACTCTTCTTTAATCGAGCGCATTGAAGTGGACGAGCAGCTCGAGCTATGGTAGCAGCAAACCAAGCAGAACGATATTCCCATTGCCAAATAAAAAAAAAAATCGCTGACCAAAGCGGTCAGCGAAACATCCCCCACAGTTTCAGCAAATGAAACGTGTTGTTCGGGTCAATCTTTTGCGCCATAATGAAAGCAACAATCTGGTCTTCCTGTGTATCCGTAAGCTGCTCCTGCAAAATAACGGACGCCGCTTTCACAAGCCGTCTAACCTTTGGCCGGTCTTGCAAATCGTATTTGGTCACATTTCCTAGCAGGTCCCTAATCCGTTCCTTCACAGCAGGGTTTTTCATTTTGTATTTAACACGCTCGACCAGCTGAGGCTTAATCCCATAGTTTTGGTAACTCACTTCGTTGACACCTCCATCAGGCAATCCAGTCACATCGTTAAACTATATGCCGAAAGGAGGTGAATATTGCCTAGTCCAGCTGTTCCCCTTGAAAAAATTGATCCTGCTCCAGCAAGCTGCGCAATCTAACGAACGACTCATTCGTCCAAAAATCATCTCGTCCTGTTAATTCAGCAGCATCATCCCTAGCAAGCTCCAGCAGCTCATAGTCAGCGACCATGTCAGCCAAACGAAACTCAGGCAAGCCGCTTTGCTTCGTGCCAAAAAAATCGCCCGGACCACGAATCTCAAGATCCCGCTTAGACACTTCAAATCCGTCATCCGTGTCCGTCATGACCTTCATTCGCTCGCGTCCCGTTTCTGATTTCGGATCGGCTACTAATATACAATGCGATTGATGCTCTCCCCGCCCTACACGTCCTCGCAGCTGATGCAGCTGGGATAATCCGAATCGCTCCGAATCCATAATGATCATAAGTGTCGCATTAGGAACGTCGACACCTACCTCAACGACCGTCGTCGCCACAAGCACATGCGTTTCATTTGCGCCAAAAGCACCCATCACGCTTTCCTTCTCCGCAGCTGAAAGGCGTCCATGCAGCAGGCCTACCCGCAAATCTGGAAACGACTGCTGCGTTTGCACATACAGATCAATCGCATTTTGCACATCGAGCTTCTCCGACTCCTCGATCAGCGGGCAGATGATGTAAGCTTGACGCCCCTTGTTTACTTCTTTCCTTATAAAAGCGAGCACACGCTCCATCATGCTGTGCTTAACCCAATACGTCTTAATCGGCTTGCGCCCATGCGGCCGCTCGCGAATCGTCGACACGTCCATATCGCCGAATGCGGTAATCGCCATCGTTCTCGGAATCGGCGTTGCTGTCATCGTAAGCACATCAGGGTTCATCCCTTTGCGCCGCAGCACGCTCCGCTGATTGACGCCGAAACGATGCTGTTCATCCACAACGACGAGCCCAAGGCTCCGAAAAAAAACATCGTCCTGAATTAGAGCATGCGTTCCAACGACGATATCAATCATGCCCATTTGAAGCCCCGCAAGCACATCCCTGCGTTTGCGCTCTGTTACACTTCCCGTCAGAAGAGCAACCTCAATTCCGAGCTCTGCGAACATTTTTGTAAGCGAGCGCATGTGCTGATCAGCCAGTATTTCTGTTGGCACCATCAAAGCCCCTTGATGACCTGATTTCACCGCAACATACAGTGCAATAGCTGCCACAACCGTTTTGCCGGAGCCAACGTCGCCTTGAAGCAGCCGATTCATGCAGGACGGCCTTCTCATATCGACACAAATTTCATTAACGACCTTCTTCTGGGCATCTGTCAGCTCAAACGGAAGGGTTGCGGCAAATTGACGAATCGTCTCACTCTCAATCCGATGTGCGATGCCATCATTCCGTTTGCGATTAAGAGCCCGATACGCTTGGAGCTTCAACTGAAACAGAAACAGCTCCTCATATACCAATCGTTTGCGCGCCTGCAGCCCTTCCTTCGTATCATCCGGCAAATGAATGCGATGCACCGCGTCGCGTCTGGGCATCAAATGATGCTGCTCCACAAGCTCAAACGGCAAAATCTCTTCAATCATCGACCCATATTGCGTCAACGCTTGACGCACGGTCTTCCGCATCCAAGGCTGTGTGATGCTTCCGCCTACCGAATAAACCGGCTGCAGTGTTCCCGATTTAGCCGGTCCGCCGCTGCCAGGAAACTCCGAGTCCGATATCGTCATTTGCAGGCGCTGCTGTTCCCACTTGCCCGTAAGCATAATCTCACGGCCAATGACAAGCTGGTCCTGCAGAAAATGCCGATTAAACCAGACTGCCGTCACGAGCCACTGTCCAACCTCAACCTTGCATGTTAATCTTGATTTACTTTTTCCATATCGCTGCAGCATAGGAATGCCTCGGACATGTCCTAGAACGGTCACCTTCTCGCCTTCCTTTACATCGGTCAGCTCCCGAATGCGATAATCCTCATAGCGAAATGGAAAATAATCAAGTATATCCGCCACTGTTCTCACGCCAAAGGCGTGAAGCTCCAATTCCTTGGGAGCACTCACGCCTTTGATTTGCCGAACAGAAATTTGATCAAGTGTCATTTTACGATCACATCCTGTACATAAACACGGCCGATGTGCCAGGTCCCGTATGCGTGCCGATAACAGCACCTACCGTCGTCCAGTTCATTTCTTGTACATTGAACTGGGCTTTCAATAGCTCACACAAATCCTCAGCTGTGTCTTTACTGAAAGAGTAAGCCATCGTCATACCGACCGGCTCATCGCCATACGTTTGTTTCAATAATTCAATGATACGAGCCATCGCCTTCTTAGAGCCGCGCACTTTATCTACAGCTAGCACAACCCCTTCTTTGTCCAAAGATAAGATAGGCTTTATGTTGAGTATTGAACCGATCAACGCGGATGCTTTGCCAATTCGTCCGCCCTTTTGCAAATATTCCAACGTATCGACTAGAAAGTATAAATTAGTACTGCGCTCAAGCCGCTCAATCTCTTCGATAATCCGTTCTTTCGATTCGCCTGCTTGTGCCATTTCGGCAGCTCTCACAACACGTAGTCCGAACCCGTATGAAGCAGATTTAGAATCGATTATCGTAATATCCGCTTCTTGCTCGAGCATGGAATGAGCAATGACAGCCGATTGATACGTACCGCTGAGCGCGGCCGACAAATGAATAGAAATAATAGGTGAATCAGCGTCCTCCGCAATCAAGCGCTCATATACTTCTGAGAACTCGTTTGGTGATGGCTGAGATGTTGTAGGAAGAACAGATGACTGCGCAAGCTTCTCGTAGAATTGTTCGGACGTAATCGTCACCGCATCTAGAAACGTCTCCTCGCCAAACAGCACCTTAAGGGGAACTACCGATATCCCCAAGCGCTTCTTGACCTCTTCCGGAATATCAGATGTGCTATCCGTTACTATTCGGACCTTTCCCATGGCCATTTCCTCCCATTGTTAGAACGATTACATTTACTCCAAAGCAAAAACATACGGATACAGCGGTTGTCCGCCTTTTTGCAATTCAAGCTCCAGATCAGGATACTGCTCCCCGATCCATTCGCATAACGACGCCGTTTCGGTCGCTTCCGCATCCTCACCTGACAAAATCGTCAGCAAATCTCCGCCTGTATCGAGCATGTTCGCAATGAGGGATTGGCAGGCTTCGAGCAAGTTTGCTTTGGATACAACTATCGTTTTTTCTTTAATGCCGATGTAATCGCCCTCGCGAATATCCACACCTTCAATGGTCGTATCTCGCACAGCCTTTGTTACTTGTCCCGACATAACCTGCTCAGCAGCGTTTTTCATCCATGCGCTATTGCGTTCAGCCGTCTCGTCATCCTTAAAAGCAAGTACTGCTGCTAAACCTTGAGGTATCGTGCGAGTTGGGATAATCGTAACATTCCGCTCGCTAAGCTCAGCAGCTTGTTCAGCTGCCAAAATAATATTTCCGTTATTCGGTAATATATAGATATGCTCTGCTGACAGAGCCTCGATCGCCTTCACAAAATCTTCTGTGCTCGGATTCATCGTCTGACCGCCAGACAATACCGTATCCACTTCATTCTCGAGGAAAATGTTCGTAATCCCCTCGCCTAGAGCAACAGCGATAATTCCAAACGGCGCCCATTCAAATACTTGACCAGGCGGAACTCCTTGTACGGCCTGCCCTGCAAGCAGTTCTGCTGCAGAATAGTCAACAACGGCTGAATCCTCTGCCTCATGCTCAAGCAAATCACGATGCTGCTCGCGCATATTAAGAATATGAATATCGGTTAATTCTCCGTAAGGAAGCGATAGGTTCAGTACGTCTCCCGGTTTGCGAGAGTGTACATGAACTTTAATAATATCGTCTTCTGTTATGACCAATATAGAGTCTCCATCTTTCCCAAGAGCACGTTTGTAAGCGGATTCATCAAAAAACGCTCCCGCTTGTCCGCTTAGCTTGCGATTGATAAAAAATTCCATATCGTATAAAAATTCAATAGCTTCCGTCGCTAAGCGTGCTTGTGCCGAGATCGGCTCTTGCTTGCGAATTGGTGGCACGATAATAGGAACAGCCACTTCTTCAGGTGGAGCTGCTTCTGACGGCATCGAATAAGCATCAAGCTGGCCATCGATTTCTGCTAGGCTGCGTACGAAGCCCTCATAAATAAACACGAGACCTTGTCCGCCAGAATCGACTACGCCAACCTGCTTTAGTACAGGCAATAAATCAGGCGTACGCTGCAAAGCTTCATATGCCTTCTGATGCACCTCGTGCATCAACTCAGCCACGTCACTCGTTCTACGGGCGTACTGAACGGCATGCTTCGCAGCTTCCTTGGCAACGGTAAGAATCGTTCCTTCTACAGGCTTTACGACAGCTTTATAAGCGAGGTCAACACCGTATTGCAAAGCAGCGGCTATTTGCACCGTTCCCGCTTCTTCAAGACCGGCAAGCGACCTGGAGAAACCTCTGAACAGCTGTGACAAGATAACGCCGGAATTGCCCCGAGCCCCCATCAGCAGCCCCTTAGATAAGGCTTCTGTCGTTTTTCCAATGCTGCTTGACGGCTTGCTGCGCAGCTCGCGAACGCCTGAGGACATCGTTAAGTTCATGTTTGTTCCCGTGTCGCCATCCGGCACTGGGAATACATTTAATGCATTAACGTGCTCTGCGTTTCGCTGTAAATAATCCGCGCCGAGCAGTGCCATTGCGGTAAAATCAGATCCGTTTATAAAGCGCTTACTCAACGAAATTTCCCTCCCTGTTACTTAAGTACCCTGACATCCTGCACAATTATATGGACTTCTTCCACTTGTAGACCGATTACGTCGTTCAGCACATATTTTACCTTGGATTGAATGTTATGCGCTACCTCGGAAATTTTTGTTCCATAGCTTACGATGATGTAGAGATCAATATGCAATTCTTCATTTACTCGTCTAACTTCAACGCCGCGAGTCAAATTGTCTCGTCCGAGCAACTCGGCAATTCCGTCCTTTAGCTGTTTGCGTGAAGCCATCCCGACAAGTCCATAACAATCCATGGCCGCAGAGCCCGCAATAATGGCTATGCAATGGTCTGAGACATGTATGGAACCTAATTCTGTGCTTAGCTGCATTGGCATGGAAATACACTCCCTTACTGTATGTATTATGGACTAAGTATTATTGTACTATAAACGGCTCCTTTATAGAAGTCTGTTCAATAAATCCAGTTATTCTGCATGGTTGCTCGCTTTAAAAGCGATAAAGAACATCCTTGTCCTTATATTTAGGTTGAACAGAACCAATGTTTGTGATACGATATTCAAGTGTGTTTAAATGTTATTTCGCTTACGAATGAAATTTTCCTCACGCATAACGAAGCCATATTAATGGAATCCGTTTTGTTCAAGCAAGATTTAAAGGAGGTGTAGTCATGTCCCGCAAATGTTTTCTTACAGGTAAAGCACCTGGTAAAGGTAACAACGTTTCCCACGCAAACAACAAAACTCGTCGTTCTTGGGGCGTAAACGTGCAAAAGGTTCGCATTTTGGTTGATGGTAAACCGAAACGTGTTTATGTTAGCACACGCGCACTTAAAGCTGGTAAAGTTACACGCGTATAATGATGGCAATGGCCATAGACAAAAGCACCTGAGCGCTCAGGTGCTTTTTTTTTTGCTTTTCTACGATCACGGCCGAAGGGTGTCCTGCAGCATCTAGACCTAATTTTTTTGGAAGGTATTCAAAATCGCCTTTACGAACCCGCCCAAAAATTTAGGCAGTTTGATTGTATAAAATTTCATGCCTCATCCCTCCTCAGACACGCTCATCGAATTTATCCGTGACAACATTACTACGCTCATGTAAACATCCTATGCGTCGTCAGTTTGTCCTATTCCATAGTGCGTCTGAGGGGAAAGCCTATTATGCGCCCGTTATTGGCATTGGATTATCTCTTATGTATATAATAGCCGCTCCAACGACAGCAATTAGTAAATAAAATACGATCGATAGCGCGAAAAAAGCGATTCGCATTCCTAGCTTTTCAAATCTCCGGAAAAAGCGAATGCCCACGTACAATGCGAGGAGCGAGAAGAGATACCGATAAAAATCCGATATCATCGAGAATAGCGCTAGCAGCAGTCCGGCAAGAAATGTATACATCAACAGCCAGAGTGTTGTTTTCAACCGTTCATTCATCGCAGTACCTCCTAGCGCAATACCGCGATTGCCGCGGCTCGGTCTACCTCTGAGAACACGGCACTTCCTGCCACGAGCACATTAGCGCCAGCTTCACGAATGACTGCTGCCGTTGTTTGATTAACACCACCGTCAACCTGTACATGAACA
The DNA here is from genome assembly GCF_037976325.1 of Paenibacillus sp. FSL K6-3182. Taxonomy (NCBI): domain Bacteria; kingdom Bacillati; phylum Bacillota; class Bacilli; order Caryophanales; family Paenibacillaceae; genus Paenibacillus; species Paenibacillus sp. FSL K6-3182. Next base: position 3,239,297 of record NZ_CP150265.1, on the reverse strand, counting down.
TCATCTAGTCCCTGCTCCTCCAGCATCGCACGAAGCTGGCGCAGCTTCACAAGCGAATAAGGAATGAACTTCTGACCCCCAAATCCAGGGTTAACCGTCATAATAAGCACGAGATCAAGATCATGCAAAATAGGCTCCAGCATAGATACAGGTGTTGCCGGATTAATTGCTACGCCCACAGGCAGCCCTTTTTCTCTTATGTAATGGACGGTTCTATGCAAATGCACGCAAGCTTCAGCATGAATAGTAATGCGGTCCGCGCCTGCTGCAATATAGTCCTCAATTGAAAGTTCCGGACGTTCAATCATCAAATGCACATCAAAAGGAAGCTTCGTCACAGGCCTGATAGCTGAAATGACCGGCGGTCCAAAAGTTAGATTGGGGACAAAATGACCGTCCATCACGTCGATGTGAATCCAATCTGCTCCTGCCGCTTCGACAGCTTGAACTTCCTCTCCTAGCCTTGCAAAGTTGGCCGATAATATGGAAGGGGCAATAATCGTCATAGTTGTTAGTACCTCCGTTTTTTCTCTCTCATCTCCGTCAAAAACAGCAAGTAGTGGTCATGCCTGCTTTTTTCTATTTTCCCGCTCTCAACCGCAGCAAGCACGGCGCAGCCTGGTTCACTTACATGCGTGCACCCACGGAATTTACAATCGGGAGACAGCTCGCGCATTTCTACAAAACAATAACCTAAATCTTCGATTCCCAGCTCCTGAAAGTCCAGCTGGCTGAAACCTGGTGTATCAGCGACTAAGCCGCCTCCAATTTCAATAAGCTCCACATGCCTCGTTGTATGCTTGCCTCGTCCAAGACGATTGCTGATTTCATTTGTCTCCAGCTTAAGACCAGGAACGATCGCATTAAGCAGTGATGACTTGCCTACGCCTGATTGTCCAGCAAATACGGCCATATGTCCTTTCAGCTTTTCTTGAAATGGAGCAATGCCTTCTCCCAAACGAGAGCTTGTCCCGAACACTTCATATCCAAGTGCTCTGTATATACGATTAACGGAGGCAGCCGCAGCTTGCGCCTCCTCCGTTTCCAAACCGTCTTTCTCTAAGTCCTGCTTGCTTAAGCATAATACTGCTGGTATGCCTGCATGCTCGATATGCACAAGGAACTTATCCAGCAATTGCAAATTGAGAGCAGGCTCTGTAACCGAAAACACAAGAATCGCAAGATCGATATTCGCAACTGGCGGTCGAATAAGCTCTGATGTACGAGGCAGCAGCTCCTCGACGGTTCCTTCACCGTTCTCCGTCAAGCTATACATCACTGCATCGCCTACAAGCGGCGTTAAGCCCTTATTCTTAAAGACGCCTCTAGCGCGGCATTGGACTGTTGCCGAGTCCGACGCCGCATTCTCCGCCCTTACGTAGTAATAACCACTGAGCGCTTTTACTATCGTGCCTTTGAGATGACCCTCTTTGCTATTATGGCTGTTGCTGCTCTTGCTGCTGCTCTTCTTCGATTGGCTCATCATTGTTTTGGGTAACCTCCGTTTGTGTCGGCGCTTCTGTTTCCTTCACTTCATTACCCGGAATAGTCAAATTGGATGAATTCGTGCCATTGACTATTTCTTTGTACGTAATTGTTTTGATATCAATAAACTGATTGTCTCGGAATACCGTTACTCTGGCTTCCGTATCCGGTGAGACAAGAACGGTAACTACGAAGGTTTCCATTCCTGTAATTTTACGTTTCTCTGATACGATATTTTCACCGCGTGCATCGGAGTATTCAATTCGAACTTCACTTGCTTTGCCTGCTTCCGCCGGTGAAATCATAATATTAAACTTATGCTCTTTCGCATCGGCTGGCGGCCCTGAGCTGACAGTGATTGTAATTTTTTCCCCTTTGGTTACTTTCTCATTAGGTTGGAATGGACTTTGGCTAATGACATGATCCTTCTCATGCAAATAACTCGAAGCATACAAAATATCAGCTTTGTCTAATGTAAGCTCGTATGCTTTGATTAAATCCTTGGCTACATCAAGCGGCTTGTTAATTAAGTTAGGCATCTCAACGGTCTCGCGGCCTTTGCTGACCACGAATTTAAATTCAACCGATTCAGGATTGTAGGCTTCACCCGGTTTTGGCGACTGCTGAATGATCGTATCTGGAGCTTCTTCACTGAAAATAGGATCTTCAATTACGATTTGATCCTCTGTTATCCCCAGTGCAATAAGCTCATCAATAGCGGTCTGCAGCGCTTTCCCAACATAATTATCAATTTCTTCCAGCTCAGGTCCATCACTCACCGTTAATTGAATTAGAGAGCCTTCTTTGACTCGCATATTCATCTTTGACTGACTTATAACCTGATCCTTCGGAATTTCCTTGTTATGCTCGCGAATGGTTGGATCTTCTATCTTAAGCCCCGCGCCCTCAATCATTTGACGCGCTTCAATTTCGGTTTTGCCTACGACAGTAGGCACGTCTACTTCTGCAACATCAAGCACCCCAAGAAGTTTGATGAAGCCAAATATAATAATCGCCAGTATGAGCAGTGTAACACCTACGACAGTAAGCGGTTTTTTCCAGCTCTTGGACTTTGGCTGCAATTCAACTTCTTTTTGCTGCTCATCATTTGCCGAGTTGACAGGCCGCGCGATCTCTTGTGTTGTTTCTGTTGGCCGAATATCGCCACGAATAGCAGGCATCACTCGCGTCTCTTCCAAATCATTAACATGTGCGAATGTAATTTTGGGTTCCTTCAACCGATCGGGACGAAGGCAGGTATCCAAATCTAGCAGCATTTCATGTGCTGAATTATAACGTTCACTTGGATTTTTACGCATCGCTTTGAGAATAACATTCTCAACGCTTTGCGGAATATGCGGATTAACGATTCGCGGCTCCTCGAAATTTTCTTGCAAATGCTTCAAAGCTACGCTGATTGGGCTCTCGCCAAGAAACGGCAGCTTAGCTGTCAGCATTTGATAGAGCACGATGCCGAGCGAATATAAGTCAGACTTTTCTCCGGTATTAATTCCTTTGGCATGCTCAGGGGAAAAATAGTGAACCGATCCGATAACCGAGCCTGTCTGTGTAATCGTGGATGAAGTAACCGCCCTTGCGATACCAAAATCCGTAACCTTTACACGACCATTTTTGCCAATTAATATATTATGCGGCTTAATATCACGATGAATAATGTGATTTTGATGCGCGTGATCAAGCGCATCTGCAATTTGCATAGCAATGCGCACCGCTTCATCTGGCTGCAACGGCGCTCGTTCTTGTATAATTTCATTCAAATTATGGCCTTCAATATATTCCATAACGATATAATGCGTATCTTCTTCTTGTCCTACATCATAAATGCTGACGACATTCGGATGAGATAGCGCAGCTGCTGACTGTGCTTCACGACGGAATCGGCGAATAAATTCTTCATCATGCACAAATTGCTGCCGCAGCACCTTCACTGCGACTTTTCTATTTAGCAGCACGTCATGCGCTTTATACACAAGCGCCATCCCGCCGCCGCCTATGCGAGTCAATATTTCATAACGTCCGCCTAAATCCTGTCCAATCATCCTTGTCACCCCTCTCGATTCGTGCCAGCTGCTTCTTGGAGAAGTACGACAGTTATATTGTCGTCCCCGCCTGCTTGCAGCGCAAGCGAAATGAGATGATCAGCTTTTGCATCCAGCTCAAGTTGATCCGTCGTGACCGTTTGCAGCATTTCCTGATCGCTCACCATATTTGATAATCCATCGCTGCACAGCAGCAGCACGTCCTGTGCGGACCATTCTACCGCTTGAACATCGATTTCAACTTGAGAATCCGTACCAACTGCGCGAGTCAGTACGTTGCGCCTTGGGTGGTGAGCAGCCTCCTCTGCGCTAAGCTGGCCAGACTTGACCAATTCATTCACAAGTGTATGATCATTCGTTAATTGTGTAATGACGCCCTCGGTAATCTTGTAAGCGCGACTGTCTCCCACATGGCCAATAATAGCGTTGTCCTGTTTCACTAAAGCGGCCACGATCGTAGTACCCATATTCCGATACTGCTCGTTCTGGGAAGCAAGCTCAAAGACAGCGTCATTCGCCTGCGAAATCGCTTGTCTTATGAGCATTTTTCCTTCTTGCAGAGACAAGTCCTCTTTAGCGGCGCTTTTCTCCAGCATGCTTCGGAAAGCGTCAACTGCTCTCTGGCTTGCAACGTCTCCAGCCTGATGGCCGCCCATGCCATCAGCTACGATGGCAAGCGTTACTCCATTATTCAGTTGACTTACCCATGATTGGTCTTCATTGACATGACGAACCCGTCCAATATCACTGCGGTTTGCCGTTAACAATCAATCATCACCTCGCCTGAGACTCCATATGTTTTGCTCTTAATTGGCCGCATGCAGCTGCAATGTCATGCCCTTGTTCCCTGCGGATCGTTACACTCACTTTATTTTTCTCAAGTACACGCTGGAATTCAAAGATGTCCTCGCGCGGAGTCCGAACATAATTGCGTTCAGGGACATGGTTTACAGGTATCAAGTTAACATGGCAAAGCATTCCTTGCAGCACGTCTGCCAGCTCCTGCGCATGCTCAGCTTGATCATTAACACCGCCGATCAAGGCGTATTCAAATGTTATTCTCCGGCCAGTCTTCGCAATATAGTTATGGCAAGCTGCCATTACATCAGCAAAAGGAAAACGACGGTTAACCGGCATTAGCTTTGAGCGAAGCGCATCATTTGGTGCATGGATCGATAGTGCCAAGTTGATTTGTGTATTCTCCTCGGCAAACTTGTACATGCTCGGCACGATGCCGCTAGTCGAAACCGTAATGTGACGCTGACCGATGTTAAGGCCTTTCTCGTGGATCATAATACGCAAGAAAGCCATCGTTGCATCATAGTTTTCGAACGGCTCTCCAGAACCCATAATAACGATGCTGGATACACGTTCTCCGGTAGCATCAAGCATCATCTGCGCTGTAACAACCTGCGCTACGATCTCGCCCGCAGTCAAGTTGCGTTTCAAGCCGCCAAGCGTCGAAGCACAAAACGTACATCCGATTCGGCAGCCGACCTGTGTAGTTACACAAATACTGTTGCCGTAGTTATGGCGCATAATAACAGTCTCAATCGCGTGGGCATCATGAAGTCCGAATAGAAACTTCACGGTTCCGTCCTTCGATTCAAACTTTGTAATCTCATTAAGCGTAATAATTTGGAAGTTCTCCTCCAGCTTATCGCGAAGGGCTTTCGATAGGTTGGACATATCTTCAAAGCTCTTTACCCGCTTCACATATAACCAATCAAACAGCTGTCCGCCGCGAAATGCCGGCTCACCATTATCTGTCATCCATTGTTGAAGCTGTTCGAGCGTGTAGTCATATATGCATGGTTTCATTTCATCACACCTGTACCTTTATAGTAGGACGGCTCATAGAAGCTGAACACCGCCATCGATTTATTTTACCACAAACGCCCATGTTCAGCCATAAGCAGCGATTATGGACGCTTTACCATCCTTGCTATGAAAAATCCATCACTGTCAAAATGCTGTGGAAGCAGCTGAGCTTGACCATTAAAATGCTCATCGATGGCTCCAGCTTTCATCAACTGATCAACGATAGCTTCTGGCCAATTGCGATCCAATTCAAATTCAGGATGCTCCTGCAGAAACCGAGCTACTTGCTGCTCATTTTCTTCCTTCTCTATCGTACATGTGCTATAAACAAGCACACCGCCAGGGCGCACTAAATCACATACTGAATGCAATAAACGCTGTTGAATGGCAGCGATATCCGATACATCACCTGCGGTTTTAGTCCATTTGATTTCTGGTTTACGTCTAATAACGCCGAATCCAGAGCATGGTGCGTCAAGCAGCACGGCATCCATCGATTGCGGTTTGAAGCGCTCGCCTAATTTGAGAGCATCTTCGGTAATCGCTTCAACATTACGAAGCTTCAAGCGCTCGGTTTGCGTCACAATTAAATCACGTTTATGCGCATGCAAATCATTCGCCCAAACCTTGCCTTTGCCGCCCATCAGTTCTGCCAAATGCGCGCTCTTTCCACCTGGTGCCGCGCAGCAATCCAGCACTTGCATGCCGGCTTTTGGCGCTACAACTTCAGCTACCAGCATGGAGCTTTCATCCTGTACCGACCAAACACCCTCGCGGAATCCGTCTGTATCGGCCAGATTGCCTCCGCGATTAATCGTAATACCTGCAGGAGCAATGACAGAAGGCTCAGCCTCATATCCTGCTGCTTTTAGAAGCTCGATCGCCTCTTCACGAGTGCCCCTTAGTGTATTAGCGCGAACGCTTGTATGCGGATGTTCATTGCCCGCAGCGCAGATAGCTTCTGCCTGCTCATAACCGTAAGCCGTAGACCAGCGGCTTACGAGCCATTCTGGATAGGAATGCCGCAGCGCAATTTGCATAATTGGATCTTTATGTTTAATTTCAGCTGGCTGCAGCTCAGCTCGTCCGCGATCGATACTGCGGAGCACGCCGTTAACCATACCTGAAATACCTGAATGTCCGCGTTTCTTTGCAATCGTAACCGCTTCATTCACAGCAGCATGTGCCGGAATTCGATCTAAGTACAATAGCTGATAAGCACTCATTCGAAGCAGCTGATGTACCCAAGGCTCAAGCTTATTCAGCCCTTTGGATACAAAGCGGCTAAGCCAGTAATCAAGCGTCACTTGTCGCTGAATCGTGCCGTAAACAAGCTCGGTAACAAGCCCAGCGTCCGCTCTCTGCAAACCTGCATCCTGCAATGTGCGATTAAGCTGCAAATTGCTGTATGCACCGGTTTGTGCGACCTTTACTAATGTATCCATTGCCAGCTCACGGAGAGATTTCACCTTTCGCGGTGCCGGCTGCTGCTGGCCGTTTTGAGCAGACTGCCCGCCGGCAGCAGGTCGTTTATGACCAGCTTTCGCTCCGGATTTTCCTTTTGCTCGATTGCTGCTATTGCGATTTGGACTTGGTTTTTGTGTACTTTCCGTCATGCTGCTCCACCATCTCCTAATCGTGTGCCCGCTTCTAAGCGTGCACCCTTAAGCCAATCTGCTGCGGTCATCGTTCTTTTTCCAGCGGGCTGAATTTCTTTCAGCACTAGTACGCCTTCACCCGTTTGAACGTGAATGCCGCTGCTGTCTGCTGCAACTACGGTCCCTGGCTCAGCAGCAGCATTAGCTGCTGTGGCTGCCGAAGGAACTCCGCAATTCCACACTTTGAATACTTCTCCGTTTAAGTACGTAAAGGCGCCGGCCATTGGCGACAAACCTCGTACCTGATTAAAGATGGCACGCGCAGGTCTTGTCCAATCAATTCGTTCATCATCGCGTGTCAAATTCGGTGCATAGGTTGCTTGCTCGTGCTGCTGCGGCTCGGCTTTTACTTCTCCAGCAACGATAGCAGGAAGCGTCTTGCCAAGCAGTTCAGCACCTGCGATGCTCAGCTTCTCAAACATTGTGCCTGATGTATCCTCATCAGTAATTGGAAGCTCCACGACGCTAATCATATCGCCCGTGTCCAGTCCTTCTGCCATATACATAATCGTCACGCCAGTTGAACTCTCGCCATTTATGATCGACCGCTGTATAGGTGCGCCGCCGCGATATTTCGGCAGCAGCGAGCCATGCACGTTGATGCATCCAAGTCGAGGGATTTCCAGCAGCGCCTTCGGCAATATTTGACCGTAGGCTGCCGTTACAATCAGATCCGGCTGCATCTCAGCAACCATTGCAACCGCCTCCGCACTGCGCATGCGCTCAGGCTGGAGCACTGGCAGTCCAAGCGACAACGCCGCTTCCTTTACAGGCGGCGGCGTCAGCGTTTTTTTGCGGCCCTTCGGCCGATCAGGCTGTGTTACAACAGCGACAACATTATATTGCTGCTCAAGGAGCAGCTTCAAAGAGGGAACGGCAAATTCTGGCGTCCCCATAAATACGATACGCATGAAGCTATTCGCCGCCTTTTCTAGCTCTTTCCGAAATGTCGTAGATGCTCTCCGCCAAATCGGTAAACAAAATGCCGTTCAAATGATCAACTTCATGCTGGAACGCGCGAGCGAAGTAACCAGATGCTTGAACGGTAAACGTCTGTCCGCTGCTGTCTTGTCCGGTTACCACAATGCGATCAGCACGCAGCACGTCGCCATTAAGATTCGGAATGCTAAGGCAGCCCTCAGGACCAAGCTGCTCTCCTTCTTGCTCTACGATGACGGGATTAACCATCTCGACCAAACCATTCTCATCGCCTACATCTACTACAATAACACGCTTCGAGATGCCGATTTGCGGCGCAGCAAGACCTACTCCCTCTGCATCGTACATCGTTTCAGCCATATCTTTTAACAGCTTTTGCAAGTTTGCATTAAATTTCGTTACTTCCTTCGCCACTTCCCGCAATACCGGATCTGGCTCTTTTACAATTATACGGATACTCATAGTATTCCCTTCCTTTACGTTCATTAAAATAGTAATAGCTATTTATAATATAACTTGTGGATCTACGTCAATACTGAATTGCACCTGGCGCTGCGGCGGACCATCCGTAAACGGGACGAGTGCCTTGCGAACAAGGGCCGAAGCATCGATACTCCCACGATATTTTATCACACATTGAAAACGGTAGCGATCTTTCATTCTCGAAATTGGCGATGCTACTGGTCCAAGCACCTCTAGCGCTCGACCAAAACCGCTGCTTAGCGAAATAAGGACGCCTTCATTTTCCGCTAATTCTCGCAGATCAGAAGCAAATCGTTCACTAATGGAAGATAGCAGCGGCAGCTGCTCATGAGACATCGTAACGAGAATCAGTCTGCAATAAGGCGGATAGCCCATTGCACTGCGATGACGCAGCTCTTCACTTACAAAAGCAGTGTAATCATGCTGCTGAGCGGTCACTACTGCATAATGCTCGGGAGCATAGGTTTGAATGACGACTTCACCTGGCAAATGATGCCTGCCTGCACGTCCCGCAACCTGTGTAAGCAATTGAAACGTTCGTTCTGCTGCGCGAAAATCAGGTAAATTAAGCGATGTATCGGCAGCAATTACGCCAACTAGAGTAACAAAAGGAAAATCAAGACCTTTCGCTACCATTTGCGTACCGAGCAATACATCCGCTTTACGCTCGCCAAACTGCTTCAGAAGCTTTTCATGCGAATTCTTTTCTGTAGTTGTATCCACATCCATGCGAATAACACGAATGCCCGGGAACAGCTTCGAGAGCTCTTCCTCAACCCGCTGCGTTCCAGTTCCAAAATAACGAATATGCTCGCTTTGACAAGAAGGACATGTGGTTGGGGCCTGCTCGGCATGCCCGCAATAGTGGCAGCGCAGCGCCCGTGATTTCTGATGATAGGTCAATGAAATATCGCAGTGGGGACAAGCTGCAGTATAGCCGCAAGACCTACACATCACAAATGTTGAGTAACCGCGTCTATTTAGAAGCAGCACCGATTGCTCTCCGCGCTCGAGCCTATCAGCAAGCGAGCTGTGAAGCAAGCGGCTGAACATCGAGCGGTTGCCTTCCTTCAGCTCCTCGCGCATGTCGATAACGGCAACCGGCGGAAGCGGTCTGTCGCCAACACGGCTAGGCATTGGCAGCAATGCCGGCTCGCGGCCTTCGTCACGGGCAGACAGCGGCCGGCTAGCCGCTGCAAAGGATTCCAGCGATGGCGTTGCCGAACCAAGAACGACTGCCGCTCCATGCTGCTTCGCTCTTCTGACCGCCACATCACGTGCATGATACTTCGGACTTTCCTCCTGTTTATAGGAGGATTCATGTTCTTCATCAATTATAATAAGCCCAATTCGTTCAAAAGGTGCAAAAATAGCGGAGCGTGCGCCAATGGCTACCTGAACTTGGCGGCTGCGAATTTTTCGCCACTCATCGTATCGCTCGCCATTCGAAAGCCGGCTATGCAGCACAGCAACTGCGTCGCCAAACCGTCCTTTAAAACGCTCAACCATTTGGGGCGTCAGTGAAATTTCAGGAACGAGTACAATGGCCTGCTTCTCCTGCTCCAAGCAAAATTGAATCGACTGCAAATAAACTTCCGTTTTCCCGCTTCCCGTTACGCCATGCAGCAGCATCGTCTGAGGCTCGCCCGCATCAACAGCTCTAACGATACGGTCATAAACATCTTTCTGGCCTTCTGTCAGCTCTAGCGGAGTCGTTCGTTCAAATTCTCTACCCGCATAAGGATCGCGCTGCTGCTCTACCTCTCTAAGCTCAAGCAGCCCTTTCTCTGCGAGTGAACGAACACTTGCCGCAGAGCCCCCTGCCAAAGCGAGCAGCTGCTGCATCGCCAGTGGTCCGCCATGCTCCAGCATAAAGGCAAGAACTTCACGCTGCTTAGCCGCACGAGAAGGCAAGGCTTCCATCTGTACGCGTACAGCCTCCACATTATCTGGCACATATACGGTCAGCACCTTGCGTACAGCAAGTCGATCGCGAATTGAAGTTTGTTCGACCAGCACACCTTCGCGAAGAGCAGCCTTAACGGCCTTTGCATGCTCAGGAAAACGCTCCAGCAGCACTTCAAGTTTAACAAGCTGTCCACTGCTGCCTAGCCACTCCAGCATAGCTGGCGGCAGATCCACCATTGCTGCTTCTTCGTCTTGAATGCCAACCAGCCGTTCAGCCTTTCCCTTCAAGGCTGCCGGAATCATAGCCTGAAGCGCTGTCGTCCATGAGCAGCAATATTTATCGCTCATCCATTTCGCAAGTTCAATAAGATCCGGCAATAAAGGCGGAACATGATCGAGCAGCTCTGAAATCGATTTTAATCGATTTATAGCAACATCTGTCGTCTCCGACAATTCCGTGACAAATCCTTGCAAGACGCGGCCGCCAAAAGGAACGCCAACGCGGCTGCCGACCTCAATCCAATCTTCAAAGGCTGCAGGCACTTCATAGTCAAACGGCCGATCCGTCTGGCGGCTCGGCACGTCAACAATTACTTTAGCAATCATTAGCCGTTCCCTCCAGGAGACACTAGCCGTCCTGCAATCAACTCCAGCAAGCGATTCGCAACCTCACGCTTAGACAATAGCGGCATCTTCTCCACAAGTCCTTCTGCGCCATATACTTGCACAATATTGGTATCTCCGTTAAAGCCCGCTCCGTCCTTGCTTACATCATTAGCAACAATGAGGTCGCAATGCTTGCGGCGCAGCTTGTCCATCGCATAATGCTCGATCTGCTCCGTTTCTGCAGCAAAACCAACAAGAAACTGCTTCTGCTTGTGCTGTCCCAATGTCTCCAAAATATCCTTTGTACGCTCTAGCTCGAGTACGAGCTTCTCGCCTTTTTTCTTCATCTTCTGATCGCTCACATGTGCCGCTCGATAATCGGCTACCGCTGCCGATTTCACGACAATATCCATGTCGTCATAGATGCTCGTAACAGCTTCAAGCATTTGCTGCGCGGACTCCACATGAATGACCTTCACACCTGCAGGAGGCTCTGCTGAGGTACGGCCCGCAACTAAAGTTACATCAGCGCCCATCATCAGCCCTGCCTCAGCAATTGCAAAGCCCATCTTGCCTGACGAGTCATTGGTCAAATATCTTACCGGGTCCAGTCGCTCAATCGTTCCACCCGCGGTAACAAGCAATTTTTTCCCTTTTAGCTTACCGTTTTTGCTAAACCACGAGTCGATTGCAGCTACGATATCTTCCGGTTCAGCAAGGCGTCCTTTGGCAACATAGCCGCATGCGAGCTGCCCAGTGCCAGGCTCAACAAACATCACGCCGCGCGACGCCAGCAGCTCCAAATTATGGACAACGGCTGGATGCTCATACATATGTACATTCATCGCTGGCGCTATGAGTACCGGACAAGTAGCAGCAAGCAGCGTTGTGCTAAGCATATCATCAGCGTGACCTCCGGCTAGCTTTGCTATTGCATTAGCTGTAGCCGGAGCAATGACGATTAAATCCGCATGATCTGCCAAATGAATATGAGAAACTACCGCTGGATCTCTCTCATCAAACGTATCGATATATACGGGATTGCGAGATAACGTTTGCAACGTGAGCGGCGTTATAAATTTTGTTGCCGATTCAGTCATGATGACGTTCACATTAACGCCCGCCTGCACCAGCTTGCTGCAAAGCGCTGCGCCTTTATAGGCTGCAATTCCGCCTGTGATGCCGAGTATAATTGTTTTTCCTTTTAGCATGGTGTATCTCCCGTCAAGCGTAAACAGCAAAACCCATCCTTTGGCGGCAATAGCCCGTTTCATGATGAAATATAAACTGCTTTCACAATATGTTAACATCAATTTTTATATTTCAAATGCAAACGGCAGAAGCCGCCCAATGGCAGATAAGCTCGTTACGCGATAAAATGATAAGCCGCATAATAAGTATCTAGCTTATCATGTTATATTATTTGAAATGTGTAACTTTATTTGTCATTGATAATTACGAATTGTGCTACCAACCCTTGCGTTCCCTTAAGCTTGTAATTTGGGCAACATGATGTTTGCCGTGCCAAGCTACAAATCCAAGAAAATAAGCTAATCCAATTTGACTGCCCTTCTCTGGATGATAGAACATTTTTTCGAAATCTGAAGCATTCATTGAACGAAGCAGCAATACCCAGCGCGCATAAATACCCTCTACAATCGCTAAGCTGATCTCTGTCGATGCTTGCAGGCTGTCAGCGGTTTCTGCCCAGCGTTCCCCGTTAAAAGGCTTAATCGTCGGATTGGACTCCGTCAGGGCAAGCTTGAATCGTGTGAAACTATTCATCGATGCATCTGCCAAATGATGAACTACCTGGCGCAAGCTCCATCCGCCGCTTCGATAAGACGTATTCAACATGTCTTCATCCAAATCTGCCAAAGCTGCTCTTAGCTGTCCTGGGAGCTTCTCAATCTCTACAATCCATTGTTCACGCTGCTTAACCGTCATTCCCTCGAACGAGTACCTGCCAATTGGATAACGTAATTTGTCCATTCCGTTCCCTCCTGTTCATTCGTCCTGCACCTGCAAACACTGCTTCTATCATATCATATGCGGCAGAAAATTCTAAGTAATCCATTCACATTTCGAGCTGTAATTTATGTTTTATTTCCCTTGATTAAGAGCTGCTTTTCTTAACTGATGAGCAAGCTTGTACAGCTCGGCAATATCATATCTGCCTATTTGCTCGAACCTACCTACTGCCTCGTCAATATCCACGACATCAACGGCAATGACTTGCTCGCCGTCTGGCGGATTAAGCGGTGCCTCCACCAGATTAACCTCGCCATAGCCGACTAGCCGCACAAAATGCGGGTGCGGAATATGCGGCCTATATGGCTCATCAGCAAACGAGCGGCATTGAAAGCAGCCAAACAACGTATAAGAAACCAATTCTGCACCAAGTTCTTCTTTCACTTCACGAACAAGGGCGTCCATATGGTGCTCGTTAGGCTCTAAAGTTCCTCCGGCAAGTTCCCATCTTCCGTCATCTAGCTTCATGACTACATATTGATCGCCAACCGTAGGTATAATGCTAATATTGCTAACAGATTTTTCTGCCACTTCGTAATCAAGAGAGAAACAATTTTCAACCAAACCCCATACTATACCTTTAGATAATGTTGGAAAAGATTGCAGGCTAATGTTCATTTTGATGTACGTCCTTATCGTCTATTATTGATTATTCATCATTTTTAGAAATTCAAATATTCCAACTGACATGCATATCCCTACAAGCACAATAAGAAAGCCAATAACAAAGTTCATCCATCCTGAGCGTTTGCGTCTAGGCTTAGCAACGATCCGCTTGACCTGTTCATCCAGCTTGTTTAATGACTCTTTTATTTCGCGGAGTTCCTGTTCATCTGCCATCATTCTCGCACTCACAGCCTCTCTTTGAAACGTTATGACCTGCTCAAACTCGCTTATCAACAATATGTTTGTTCTCTTTGATTTCTTTCCTCAGCATTTGGATCTCTGTATTAAGCATTTCCACTTGCTTTGTCAATTTAGACGAGTTTATCGAATCTCGGATAATAAATGACAATAGAAACAAGAAAACAACCATAATAATAATCGTAAAAAAAATGGGATCCACAGGATTGCTCCTTTCAAGAATTGTGCGCATTAAAAAAGAAAAAAGGAGTGTAATACTGTCTCCAGTATACACTCCGCTGTTCTGTTTACTATAATAAAACAGATCTTAATCCTCTTTTGTTGCTAGGTTTTCCACTTGGAGAATGTCACCGTAAATTTCTTCTAGTGCCACACCAACATACTTGCGGGAGCGCGGGTTTTTAAGCTCCGACTTGTCTCCGTTGCGAAGCATGCGTGCGCGTCTTGAAGCTGCTACGACAAGCGTGTATTTACTGTCAACTTTTTTCACCATTTCATCAATGGACGGATATAACATCGTTCATTCTCCTCACTCATGCTTTCTCAATTGCGGCAACCATTCCCGAAACGTAAGGTAAATATCTTTCTCTGCGGCAATGCTCTGCAATCATGATGCTGCGAATACGATCGCATGCAGCATCTATCTCATCATTCAATACCGCATAGTCGTAGTGACCGAGCAAATTCATTTCTTCAACGGCCACAGACATGCGATTATTGATCGTATCCAAAGATTCAGTACCACGTCCGGTAATTCGCTGCTTCAGCTCATCCAAAGATGGTGGCAATAGAAATACGAAAATACCATCGGGAAACTTTTGTTTCACCTTAAGCGCTCCCTGTACCTCGATCTCCAAAATAACATCCTTGCCGCTTTCTAAAGTGCGTTCAACGAAATCACGCGGTGTACCGTAGTAATTACCAACATATTCAGCATGCTCCAAAAGTGCGTCACGCGCAATCATATCTTGGAACTGCTCTCTGCTTTTGAAAAAATAATTCACGCCATCCACTTCACCCTGACGCGGTAGCCTGGTCGTCGCCGACACAGAATAAACCAGCTCAGGAACCTTGTTGCGAAGAACCGAACAAACCGTTCCTTTGCCAACCCCTGAAGGGCCGGACAATACAATTAACAATCCCTTATCCATATTACTCCCCGTACTATTCGTCGTTATCGTCGTCCTTAGTGGATAATCGGTGCGCAACTGTTTCTGGCTGAACCGCCGATAAAATCACATGATCACTATCCGTAATAATAACAGCCCGTGTGCGACGACCATATGTAGCATCGATCAGCATATGTCGGTCACGCGCTTCTTGAATGATCCTTTTAATCGGAGCCGATTCAGGGCTTACGATTGATATAATGCGATTTGCAGATACAATATTACCAAATCCGATATTAATAAGTTTAATAGCCAAGCCTCGTTCCTCCTCCGCCTACGGTCTTCCCTTGTGCATCTGTCTACAAATGTTCAAATACCTTTTATATTTTATAAATGTGAATACGACAAGTTCGCGTTCTTGCCAAATACCGACAGAACTACTGCACTATTGTTGACGAAAAAAGTGTCGGACATACTTCCGTTACAGGCTTTAGAAGCCATTATAAACGATTTTAGGCAGCCTGTCCTTACCACGCTGAATATGTGCGGCATCTGTATCCATGATTCATTTTAATTGATTTTTCACGAACGAACAAGCGAAAATGCGAAAACAAGCAAAAAAAGGCTGTTTTCGCATCTATTTTATCGATTTAGTTGTGTACGCTCAGTCTTCTCCCAAACGTATTTGGTAAGCTGAACACCCATATCATAGAACATAAACGGTGTGATTAAATATATGCCATTAAAATGCGGCAAAGCAACGTCGAGCAGCTCCTTTGCAATTTGCACGCCTTCCGCTCGGCCCGCTTCCCCTTCAAGACCCGCCATGCGCTGGCGAACCTCATCAGATAGCTGGATACCAGGCACCTCGTTATGCAAATATTCGGCATTCCGTCCGCTGGCCAGCGGCATAATTCCGATAAATACTGGTACTGACAAATGCTTCGTTGATTCTGCGATTCGCTCAATTAAGCTTGGGTCATAGACAGGCTGCGTCATAATGTAATCTGCACCCGAAGTAATTTTACGTTCAAGCCGTTGGACCGCTTTGTCTAAATGCTTCACATTAGGATTAAATGCGGCGCCTACAACAAACTTCGCTTTTTGCTTAAGCGGCTTGCCTGAGAAGGCTGTTCCATCATTCAACTGCTTAATCATACGAATCATCTCGAAGGAAGTAAGGTCATAAACCGAGCTCGAATCCGGCAAATCGCCAAATCGGGCAGGATCTCCAGTTACAGCGAGCACATGATCGATATCGAGTGCATCGAGACCCATCATATGTGACTGCGTACCAATCAAGTTGCGATCTCGGCAAGCGATATGCACGAGCGGACGAATGCCTACTTTCTCCTGGACAAGCGCTGCGAGTGCAATGTTGCTCATTCGCGTAACAGCCAGTGAGTTGTCAGCCATCGTAACCGCATCCGCCTTTGCTTCCTTCAAAGCAGCAGCACCAGCCATAAATTTGCGAATATCCAAATCACGCGGCGGGTCAAGCTCAACAATGACGGTGTGGCGCTTCTGAACCAAATCTACAATGTTAGGCTCCTGCACCGTTTGTTTCAGTGGCGCAGCGTCTACTGTATCAGCTAATTTCTCAACTGGCTTTACAACAATTCTCTCTGCTGCAGCCGTATGAACAGCTGCTTGTCCGAGCTGTGGAACATAACCATCTAGCGCCTCGGCAATTGCCTTAATGTGCTCAGGAGTCGTACCGCAGCAGCCGCCAATCAAGCGAGCGCCGCGATCTGCAAAGCGCAAGGCTGTCTCTGCAAAATATTCAGGTCCTGCGGGATACGTATATTTGCCATCAATATAGTCGGGTATACCTGCATTCGGATATACCGATAATGGTAAGCCAACTGGCCCCGTTATCGAGTCGATCGCTCTCATAATCCCATTCGGGCCGCTGCGGCAATTAAATCCAACCATATCAGCGCCCTCTTCTTGCAGTAAATCGAAGGCTCCCTTCATGCCATTCCCATCCTGCGTGCGGCCAACATCCTCGACTGCAAACTGGCAAATAACAGGAACATTTGACGCTGCTCTAGCAATCTTAAGGGCAAGCAGCATTTCATCAAGATCATAGAAGGTTTCCAGCAAAAGACCATCCACGCCCTCATCAAGCAGCGCATGCATTTGCCGCTGATAGGCTTCAATTACTTTAGCTGTTCGCAAATTTTTCAGCTTGCCGTCTCGAATGGAGCCAACAGCGCCTACAACATAAGCATCATTGCCGATCGCTGCGCGAGCTGCTCGTACGCCCGCACGGTTAATTGCATCCATTTCGTCTTCTAAGCCATATTTCGAGAGCTTCTCAAGATTGGCTGAGAATGTGTTTGTCTCAATTACGCGCGCGCCAGCTTCATAGTAGCGACGGTGAATATTTTCAATTACATCGGGACGGTTCGTATTGATTTCCTCATAAGAAACGCCGACAGGGAACCCCATCTGATATAGATAGGTTCCCATCGCGCCGTCCCCGGTCAAGATACGCTGCTTGAGCGCTTCCCTCAAATCCGGTTTCATTATATTCATACCACCCATCTTACTTTGCTCTTAAAACTCGCCGCAGAATGATACTGCAGCCGGTCCAGACATATATACATGATTATCGGATTCATTCCACTCAATCAATAGGTCGCCGCCTTTGAGTGAAACCGTTGCTGTCCGATCTGTTGCGCCAGTGAGTACAGAAGCAACTACCGTTGCGCAAGCGCCTGTACCGCAAGCTAGCGTTGGTCCTGCACCGCGCTCCCAGACGCGCATATCGGTATGCGTACGGGAGTTCACCGTAACGAACTCAACATTTATTTTACGTGGAAATAACGGATGTGTCTCAAGTTTGGGACCCCAAGTGCCTAGATCAAAATTCACTGCATCATCAACGTAGATGACACAGTGAGGGTTGCCCATCGATACAGCGGTAAAACGGAATTCACGACCGTCCACCTCTATCGGATGTTCAACGACTTGCTCCGCATCGATCGTTGTTGGTACACGAAGGCCATTTAGAATCGGCTCTCCCATATCTACACGCACAGATGACACTTTGCCATCTTGAACGGTGAGCTGCACTTTTTGAGCGCCTGCGCCAAGTGTTTCGATTGTAATCTCTTCTTTATCGGTTAAGCCATTATCATACACATATTTAGCGACGCAGCGAATGGCGTTGCCGCATTGCTCAGCTTCTGAGCCATCAGAATTAATAATGCGCATACGGAAATCCGCGATTTCTGAAGGCAAAATATAAACGAGACCATCTGCCCCGATTCCAAAAAACCGGTTGCAAAGCTGTATAGCTAATTCCGCAACATTTTCTGGAAGCTGCTGCTCGCCTGCAATCACCACAAAGTCATTTCCCAAACCGTTCATTTTTGTAAAATTCATCTGAATGCCCTCTCCTTGCTACATCTCTAGGTATGATAAAACTATGATTAATTGCTAATAGCATACCGCAAAGCAAGGAGAAAGGCTATTCATAATTTGTATCAAGATTTGTATTTTTTCGTTATCTTGCCGCGGTTTGAGGACCTAACGGCCATTTCGTTTTACCTTTATTTTTCTTGGAAGTGCCGAATACACTGCCAATTCCCATTAAGAAAGTAGGAATTCCCGCAGCTACAAAGACGAGACACCATTCACGGAAGTTAAGTGGAACGGTTTTGAAGATAGGCTGCAATGCATCGATATAAAGCACTCCGATCATCAACACTAGCGAAGACAATACGGCAAGCACCAAATATTTATTTTGGAACGGATTACGGTGAAAAATGGAACGCGAGCTTCGGCAGTCAAATACATGGATGAGCTGTGCCATAACGAGAGTAGCGAAAGCTACCGTTTGCGCCTTCATCAGATGCGCAGCATTGTTTGGACCGTCTTGAAGCGTAATCCAGAAAGCGCCAAGCGTACATACACCTATAAGAATGCCTCGGCTTATAATTTTCCAGCCCAGCCTGCGGGAGAATATGCTCTCCTTTGCCGAACGTGGCTTTTGCTGCATTAAATCCTTTTCTGCCTGATCTACGCCAAGCGCCATTGCCGGCAATCCGTCCGTGACCAGATTGACCCACAATATTTGAATCGGTACGAGCGGAAGCGGCAATCCAGCCATCATCGCAAGAAACATGACAAGTATCTCGCCAACGTTTGATGCTAATAAATAACGGATAAATTTTCGAATATTTTCATAAATGCCTCTTCCTTCTTCTATAGCAGCAACAATTGTCGAGAAGTTGTCATCACTCAGAACGAGCGCGGACGCTTCCTTCGATACATCCGTTCCGGTAATCCCCATCGAAATTCCGATATCCGCTGCTTTGATCGCTGGAGCATCATTTACGCCGTCGCCTGTCATCGCAACGACATGTCCTTGGCGCTGAAGCGCTTTGACGATACGCAGTTTATGCTCTGGCGATACACGCGCGTATACATAAATATTGTCTACGAGCCGGTCGAGCTGTTCATCAGACATCGCCTCCAGCTGCTTGCCGCTCATAGCGATGCCTCCGCGCGGCATAATGCCTAGTTGACCTGCAATTGCTTCTGCTGTCAGCTGATGATCTCCGGTAATCATAACGGTTTTAATTCCCGCTCGCCTGCAGTTCGTAATCGCTTCTTTCACCTCGCGGCGAGGCGGATCGATCATCCCAGTCAAGCCTACGAATACAAGCTGACTCTCTACGTCTTCTTCGGTCTCACAAGCGTCGGATGCGCGCAAATCCCGGTATGCAAGTCCCAATACACGAAGCGCTGACTGTGCCATAACCTCGCCTGCTTCAGCGCATTTGCGCTTCAGCGTTGCAGTAAACGGAACGACCTTCCCTTCCCAGAGAACATAAGAGCAATGATCCATCAGTAAATCAGGGGCACCCTTGGTGCAAATAAGCCGCCCGCCTTGGTGCGATACAACAACTGACATCCGTTTGCGCTCCGAGTCAAATGGAAATTCCTTCTCCCGTTTATATAGCGGCTCCAATGATTTGGCAGAGGAGCCCAGCTTTGCTGAAAGCACAGCAAGCGCACCTTCAGTTGGATCTCCCTTAAGTATCCACTCTTCATGCTGCTCCTTGTTTCTGCGCTTGCCCGTATCTACAGCTTCTACCTTCGACAGCTGTGCGTTATTGCACAAGGCGCTTACTTGAAGGAGACGCTTAATTGATAAATCATGCTTAATGTCAAGCGCATTGCCAGCTTCATAAATTGCACCATTTGGAACGTAGCCCTCTCCGCTCACTTCAAGCTGTCTGCCGCCAATCCAGACATGGGTAACCGTCATTTTGTTTTGTGTCAGCGTCCCTGTTTTGTCCGAGCATATAACGGATGCGCAGCCTAATGTTTCAACTGAAGGCAGCTTGCGAACGATTGCCTTCCGTTTAATCATCCGCTGTACGCCAAGAGCTAAAGCGATGGTCACAATTGCTGGCAGCCCCTCTGGAATAGCTGCTACCGCCAAGCTAACACCTGCAAGGAACATGCCATACGCTGGCTGGCCGTGCAAAATACCTGCAATGACTACCATAATCGTCAAGCCGATCGCCACAACGATTAATATTTTGCCTAACTGCTCTAAACGATGCTGCAGCGGCGTTTCCATCGATTCAGTCTGTTGAATAAGTCCTGCTATTTTGCCCATTTCCGTATCCATGCCTGTACGAATGACGACTGCTCGAGCAGTTCCCCTTGTGAGCATCGTGCCCATGAAGCCCATGTTGCGCTGATCACCCAAAGGCAAGTCTTCCTCTGCAATCGCTGCAGCGTGCTTACCAACGGGGACAGACTCCCCCGTCAAAGCGGACTCTTCCACATAGCAGCTATTGGCTTCAAGCAGCCGTACATCAGCCGGAATGCGGTCTCCGCTTTCCAAATAAATAAGATCGCCTGCCACAAGCTCTTTCGCTGGTACAGTCAGTAGCTCGCCTCCGCGTATAACCTTGGCTGTCGGGGCGGATAATTCCTTAAGCGCCCGCAATGAGCGCTCGGCTCGAAATTCCTGCACGAATCCAAGCACGGCGTTGAGAGCAATGATCGCAACAATCGTAATTGCATCTAAATATTCGCCCAGCAAGCCAGAAATCAACGTTGCACCCATTAAAACGAGTACCATAAAATCCTTAAATTGATTAAGGAACAACAAAATCGGCGAGACGCGCTTGCCCTCAGACAATTCGTTTTTTCCATTTTCTTCTAGACGTTGCGCCGCTGCCGACGTAGTCAGTCCTTGATCTGGGGAGCTGACTAATGCGTCAATCAGCTCAATTGTCCCCATTTGATGCCATTTCATTTGTTCCATGGTTTAACTCCCTCCTGTAATATGCCGAGCCAAGCAGCTAAGTTGTCGGCCCTTCGGACAGCCTTTATAGGGTAAATGTATTCGGACAGCCCTTAAAATATCCCATAAAAGACTTAAGTTTTTGGCTCAACTATGGCATGATAGAGAAAGACTTACAAAGGAAGCGAGGAACAACACCATGGCATTAGACGGCATCGTCACCCATGCAATTACGCAAGACCTACAGCGCTGTGTCGGAGCGCGTATACATAAGATTCACCAGCCTACCAACCATGAGCTTGTTTTCAGCATTCGCGGAGCCGGCACGCAGGGCAAATTGCTCTTGTCCGCCAATCCGACCTATCCAAGGGTGCACTGGACAACCGGTACGTACGTCAACCCTATGGAAGCGCCTATGTTTTGCATGCTGCTTCGGAAGCATTGCGAAGGCGGACTGATTGAATCCGTTCGTCAAGTTGGTCGGGAGCGTATCATTCATATTGAAGTTAAACATCGGGACGAGCTCGGCGATCTATCGAATAAAACGATTGTTGTGGAAATTATGGGGCGTCATAGCAACATTATTTTGATGGACCCTTCAACCGGCCTCATTCACGATGGCATCCATCATGTAACGCCAGCCATAAGCAGTCACCGCATCGTATTGCCCGGCAGCACCTATACCTCTCCCCCTGAGCAAGGCAAACTAGATCCGCTTTCGATTGTGAACGAGCAGCAGTTTTTGGACGCTTTAAGCGATACGGATGAAGCCGCTCCTCTTTACAAAAGACTAGTCGACAAGCTAAGCGGCTTTAGCCCTTTGCTCGCCAAAGAGTTGGTTCATCGGGCGGGTGCAGATGTGCTTCCAGAGGCTGAACAAGGTTCTGAGGAAAGCGTAGTGGCGGTTTGGAAGAGCTTCTCAAGCTTTATGGAACAAGTAAAGCAAGACATTTATAAACCTACAATTAAAACCAACGCAGATACCGGCAAGTCCTTTTTCTCTGTCACTGAGCTTACACATATCGATGGAGAAGAAACGGTATTCCCAGACATTAGTGCCTGCCTTGAAGGTTTCTACGGCAATAAGGCTGAACGCGATACCGTTAAGCAGCGCGCTGCTGACCTCATCCGATTCGTTCAAAATGAAAAAGCCAAAAACGTTACAAAAATTAAAAAGCTTGAGGACACGCTTGTTGAAGCGAAGGATGCTGAAAAATATCGGGTGCTGGGCGAGCTTCTTACTGCCTATATGCATCAGATGAAGCGCGGCGACACAACAATTGAGCTCGTCAACTTCTATGATGAGGAGCAAGCTGTAATAAAGATTGATCTTGATCCGCATCTTACTCCTTCTGACAACGCTCAGCGTTATTTCCGGCGTTACACGAAGCACAAAAACAGTCTATCCATCGTGGCCGAGCAAATGGAACTCGCTCGTACAGAAATTCAATATTTTGAAACCTTGCTTCAGCAGGTCGATAACGCCTCGCTTGGCGATATAAGCGAAATTCGTGACGAGCTCGTGGAACAAGGCTATATGAAGGAACGTGGACGCCGCGGTCCAAAGAAGAAAAAAACGCTTAAACCAACCTTGCTTTGTTATACCTCTTCCGAGGGGGTAACGATGTATGTCGGCAAAAACAATACACAAAACGAATACTTGACGAACCGCCTTGCTTCACCTTCTGACACATGGCTGCACACAAAGGATATTCCTGGTTCACATGTCGTTATAAAAGGCGGGGACTTTGGCAATGCAACACTTGAAGAAGCCGCTATGCTCTCTGCACATTATAGTCAGGCTCGCGACTCCAGCTCGATTCCAGTAGACTACACAACGATACGTCATGTACGTAAGCCAAGCGGCGCTAAGCCGGGGTTTGTTATCTATGACAATCAGAAAACATTGTTTATTACGCCAGACGAGCGACGTATCAAATCGCTGGCATGCCAGCTGAAATAGACAGCTCTAGCGGTACTGCAACATACTCCGTTGCTGCCTGCATTTTCTTGATTTGCAGCATCCGAAAATCTTCATCAAACAAAAGGTAAAAAGGGAACTTCCTTGGATAAGAAGTTCCCTTTTGCTGTATTTCAATAAAGCTTCCTGGCCTCGCTTATTCCTCTATTTAATCCTCAGTGCCTAGCTCCTTGTTCAAGTTATCGGACAAATATTGAATAATTCCATTCTCTGCATCCTGTGCATATTCCCATACCATCGCACCTGCTAGATCTTTTTGCTTGATGTATTTGACCTTTTCTCGCAAAGCTTCCTTGTCTTCATAACTAATGAAGGTACTGCCGTTAAATAGGTAAGCTGCTTTTGCTTGATCGTCAAAATAACGCTTAAATCCATTTTTGTCCAAATATTTATCCTCAATATTTCGATAATGAATATTTACTTTATCGATATCGATTGGCTTACCCTTGGCAAAAAAACCATCTTCATCACTGTTCACATCTGTCCAGCCATATGAATAAGCTGGGATGCCAAGCAGCAGTTTCTTGCTATCAACTCCGTGATCTAGAAAAGCTCGCACGATCTGATCCACGCTTTGAGTCGCTTTATTCCCTTTATCTTTGTAAAGATTAGCATTAAATCCTGTCGTTTCGGACCATCTGCCAGTCAGATCGTAGCTCATGACATTGATGAAGTCGACATACTTTTCTACGGCCTTCACTTCTACATTTTTAAAATACCAATCTTGTGTACCTGCTGCAAAAGTAAGAATATACTTTTTGTTTCCTTTATGCGGCAGCAGGTTTAACTGTTCTCTTAGCTCTCGCATTAAGCTTGTGAAGTTTTTTGTATCCTTTGGACTCGCCTTTACGGTTCCCCATGCGTCGAAGGCAGGAAACTCCCAGTCAATATCAACACCATCGAGATCGAGCTCCTTGACCAAATCAATAATATTTTTCGTAAATACATATCGATTGCCGTCGAGCGAAGCGTCTGAGAAGCCATCTACGCCGTAACCCCCAACGGCAAGAACAAATTTCGTCTTTGGATTATTGGCTTTGAGCTGTATAATGTTTTGTTTGATCTGCTTGTTCCCTTCTTCTTTTTCATGAAAGAACAAGCCAGTACCGGAAATTTTGGCGAAGGCAACAAAGGCGATATCTACGCCCTGCTCCGATAATCTTACATCCTTCGGGTCGCGCCAGGCTTCGATATATACCGTTGACAACTTCCGATCCTCTGCGTTTACGCTTTGGTAGAAGTAAATGCCCATACCAATAAGAAGCATAGCCACAAGCGCTTTGGTCAAAAAATTTACTTTTAGCGCTTTCGTTCCTTTTCGCGCAGTTTTCGTTTTTTTCCCTTTTACCGTCTTCTTCACATTCACCCCGCTACCCCCTTCCGCCGAATAAAATATGCGTTACCCACCGATTCAAATTAAACACTTTGACAACGATATAACTAATCGAGAAAATCGCAACGATATTAAACAGAAGGCTTAATGTCGTCTCAAGGAATGTTGCATCGATAGCCACATCCCTTGAAACCATCGTATCGACCAAGAGATGGATTAAATAAATGCTGAAGCTTGCCGTAGAGACGGAGCCTATTACTTTTTTAACCTTATAATTTGTTTTCCGGCTAATCATCGTATCTTTTTCCTTAAAAAACAGAAACACGCCGATCGCCATTAAGAAGCTTGTAATGGAATAGTTGCCGTAAAACATCTCGTCCAGCACCCCGCCGTATGAGGACACTAAATAAGTCAATATTGGAGTTAGGAAAAAGGACAAAATGCCGAGATTAAACAATGTGTGCTTAATAACGGGACGAAGCTCGACATTAAAGAGATAGTAGCCAAGCACAAAATAACCTAAATTGCCCATAAAAAATGGAATATTCATACTAGGTACATAAAGGTGCTGATCGGTTAGGCGTAAGAAGATGTCGGATACTAACCGGTACAAGATACTGACGATAAACCATAAGATTAGAAAATATCTTAGATCCTTCTCACTGCATGAGCGTACGAGCTTGCCAATTAGCGGAACGGTCATATAAATGGCAATAATAGCGTACAAAAACCACAAATGAACGTAGTTTCCATCTGTTACTAATTTTTTGCCAAAATCGAGAATGAACTCGTACGCGCTCATTTGGCTTTTAAGGATGTAATACTCCTTGTAATAGCCGTAAATTAATGACCATGTAAGCAAAGGAATGATCAGAGGCAGTATTCTTTTCTTATAAAATCCTTTATAGGACTTCACTTCGATTCTCAAAATCATGGCACCGCTGATCATAAAAAATACTGGAACAGCAAAACGGCAAATCGAGTTGAACACATTGCTGACCCACCATGAGGTTGTCGTAAAATCATTCGTTCGGGTCAGCAAGGATGCAGTAATATGAAGCACGATAACGGCTACTATGGAGAGAATCCTTAATAAATCAATATACATAATTCGATTATTTTGAACATGGGCTGTGTTGCTCATAATGTCCCTCCAATATTATCTCGAACTTGCCACTGTATTTTGGCTAATGGATGCGACGCCCTTGCGTTCGACAAAACCCCATCCTTCATCATTATCGAAATATTTGAATGTTCCAATGATGTTAATGTAAAGGAGCACAAATCGGTATGTGAACAATTCCAACTGACTAAATCCAAACATTTTAATATAATCTAGCAACGAATAATTACTGCCATACTTTTTGCACAAATAGAGTGATATAACGATTTGAATTGCATTCACTATCATCGTGACAAGGAATAGTACAATCGCTGCCCATATGCCGCTGCCCGATGTAATGGCGTGCGCCATGTGGAAAATCGTCGTAAATGCGGTTAATGTTCCGAGTACGAAGCCGTCTATTGCAAAAAACAAGCTGACGCCGATACTGAAGCTCCGAGATAATTTCGACCAATAAATGAGGATACAATCCACAAACGCTTTCTGCCAACGAATACGCTGCTTGTAGAAGTTTTTCATATTTTCCGGACATTCGGTGTAACATACCGCCTCCGGCGCGTAGACCAGTCTTTTTTTGAGTTTATTTGCTTTCATGTACTCGTGGATTTTCAAAGTGATGTCGATATCCTCGCCAACCGTGCTTCTGAACCCGTTCACATCAAACATGAGTTCCTTGTAGAAGGCTCCGAATGCCCCTGAGATAACGACGATGGAGTTAAATAGCGATTGTGTTAATTTGCGGACGTAGAAGCTGTGGATATAACTAATGACTTGGCTTTTTATAATGCCTTTTCCTATAAATTTCTCCATAATGACGCCGTCTTGTCGTTCTGCGCCTTGTACGATTTTGACGGTTCCCCCTAGGGCAATAATGTCGCTTTCGTGAAAATATTGGTTTACGTATTTTAAGGAGTTTACTTCCAGCATACTGTCAGCATCAAGCGTAATAACAATTTCGCCATTCGCATAATCGATGCCAGCATTGAGTGAATCTGCTTTGCCGCCATTCATTTTGTCCATGACGT
This sequence comes from Paenibacillus sp. FSL K6-3182, assembly GCF_037976325.1. Lineage (NCBI taxonomy): Bacteria > Bacillati > Bacillota > Bacilli > Caryophanales > Paenibacillaceae > Paenibacillus > Paenibacillus sp. FSL K6-3182. The sequence continues at coordinate 3,212,594 of NZ_CP150265.1, read as the reverse complement.
AGATGTTGGGAAATTTGCTTGAACGGTAAAAACCTCTAATTCTTTTATATTTCAGTTTTTGACTAGCCTTTCTGTAATCATTCCGAAGATCCAATAGCTCTTGCAGCTTGTTAAAGGTACGATCTTTAGAGCCGTCATTTACGATAATGATCTCATGATTCTGATAATGCAGACCCTGCATCGCATCGATGCAATTTTTGATCGTAAGCTCCTCGTTATACGCAGGAACCAGGACCGATAACGACTTCTCATTAAGCTCGTTATTAAGCTTTCGCACCTTGCTGAAGAACAACGGAATAACCGTATACAGCAGTTGAAAGATGAGAAAAACAACGGTTGTCGCATACAGCATGTACTGAATAACTATCCACTCCTTCATTTAGCAATGGCGATTACGAACCATTGCTACGTTTCTTTTTCTACTTTCAACCTATCTCATCATTATTAGAATTGTAAAATCTCACCAGTTTTCAATAAAACGAATACATCTGCTATTATCTATCGTTTTCTATCATTTGCTTCGGTTTTCTTGCTAAAAGCCAAATGTTTAACTTCCAATCATTTGCAGATTTTGTCGAATCAAGGGCGTTAATTGAGGAATGAGCTAATAGTCCATTTTTTTGAAAGCGTATAACCAACCTTCCTAGTGGGTTTTTTCTTGGCAGCTTCTATTGAATAAAAATCGACAAAATCTATAATTTTCACTTTGTAAATGATTTATGAAATTTATGTTTGCTCGTTTTCGTCACCATTTTGTCATATTTATATTGAATTATGGTGTTTAAAACCATATTTATGATTTATTAATTCAAAATTTGCATAATAACTACAAATATCTATACCGACATTTTCCAAATGCAAAAAATTCGCCCGAAACCGCAAAAAAGAGGCAGTCCAAAGGTTATAAGCCCTTAAGATTGCCTCTTTCAATAACAATTCGTTTCATTGCATAGTAAAGCGTTCACTTCAAGTCCTCAGATGGCTAAGGTCATCATCCTGAAGGCTGAAGCTGCTTTAGCACGCTTGCATTTACGGTACGGCTGCCCACCTCGCCATGAAATACAACGCCTTGACGCGATCCATGGAAATCCGATCCACCTGTAACGATCAGGTTGAATGCCGCTGCAAGCTGCCCGTATCTTTGCTCTTCTTCCGGTCCATGATCCGAATGGAACACCTCGATGCCCTGCACGCCATAGCGTACCAGTTCTTCGACTAAAGAATCATTGTTGTATAAACCAGGATGCGCAATAACACTTGTGCCTCCCGCTTCTCTAATCCAGTCAATCGCTTCAAATGGAGTCAATCTCGGTGGATTGACATACGCCGCGGCTCCGGCAGCCAAATAGCGATCGAAAGCTTCCTTCATATTTTGAACGAAACCTTTTTGAATAAGTGCAGCAGCAATATGCGGGCGACCAATACTTACCTCGGCTGCTTGGAGCTCTTCCTTCGAGCTTTCACCATGAGCCGCAGCGATAACATCATCCATAGACAGCACAACGCCAAGCTCATTTAATTTAGTTATAATCATTTCATTCCGTTGATCTCTTAGCCCGCGCAAACTCGAAAGACGCGATAACCACTTCTCGTCGTTATTATTCGTGTAATAGCCGAGAATATGAATATCCGTTCCTTCTGCCACCGTGCTCACCTCAACACCGGGAACAACCGTAATGTTTAATCGTTCGCCCTCAAGCAAAGCTTCAGCTACACCAGCCACCGTATCGTGATCTGTTATAGCAATCGCAGCAAGCCCTGCCTCTTTGGCTAGCCGAACATTATCCGCGGGGCTTTGCATGCCATCAGAAGCCGTCGTGTGCGTATGCAAATCAGCAAGTACGTTCATTAGAGCCATTGCTGCAAATCCCTCTCTCTCAAAAAACTTAGAAAAGTAACAGCTGATATCGGCAATATAGCCGATTTTAAGTATATCGAATAAAACTGTCGTTGGAACTTGGAATCCGACACTTTAATCATCCGAATTAAATCAAGCGCAACTTCATGTTTTACAGAGGAAGAGGAAATAAAAGATATGCCAAGGCCTGCTTCAACTGCAGATTTGACTGCTCCAGTGCTGCCCAGCTCCATTACGATCTTCATCGATGCAGGATCTATATTTTTTTTCCTCAGCTGCTCCTCCATGACAAGTCTTGTCCCCGAGCCTTGCTCACGCAGAACAAACGGATATTCCATCGCTTCTTCCAATGTAACCGATTCTCGATCGGCTAATGGATGCGATTGCGATACGATCAATCTAAGCTCATCGCTCATTACCGCCTCCATATGCATATCGGGATGATTAACAGGAGCTTCAATTAATCCGAAATTAAGCTGATGATTCAAAATATCCTCCATAATTTGCGAGGTATTCATAACTTTCATACTAATCGAAATATGCGGATATTCCTGTCCAAAAGGACCAAGCAGGCGCGGCAAAATATATTCACCTATCGTTAAGCTCGAACCGAGCTGCAATCTTCCCTTAAGCTGCTTCGTGAATGCTGACATCGCCTGATCTGTATCTCGTATAAGATCGATGCTCCTCTGCGCGTAAGGCATAAGAGCCCGTCCAGCTTCTGTAAGCTCGATTCGCTTCGTTGATCGCTGAAGCAGCTTCGTGCCAAAATAATCTTCCAGTGACTGCACTTGCATCGTAACGGCTGGCTGAGTCATATGTAATGATTGCGCTGCAGCTGAAAAACTGCCGCGTTCCGCAACCGTGCAAAATATGTGCAGTTGATGAAAATTAAGCGCCATCGTCCAATCATCCTTTCTTCTGGTGCTTATTATACTATAAACCTTGTACAGAATCTTACAACACGCACAAAAAAAGCGTGCAATCTGTTTTAGGATTGGACGCTCCACTCTTTGATATATAGGTACAAAGTCTCATTTTCTTTTTCTGCTGCTTTTGACGAGAGTCATGCGCCGTGAATGGCGAAGCCACGAATAGTAGGACTTTAGATCCCTTAGCTCGATTGTTTCTGACATGCGCCCAAGGAAAGTTACTATGATCATTTTATGTAGCGGAGTTCCGGTTATATCCGTTTCTGTCATCGAATCTGCAAATTCAGCAACAAATACGAGATCGTCGTCAATTAAATAAACGTCCTGCTCATTGCGGTAGTAAGGCTCGATGCGGCCTTGTTTCAAGCATTCCCATAAATATTCAGCTATATCTTCATAACCGGTTTTCTCGCTTTCTATCCGGTCAAGCCAACGACTTTTGGCATGGTTTGTAATAACGATATCCGCTACTTTTTTGTCACCTAGATCAATATAAAACGACTCATATGTGTTCCATCTTCTCGTCATTCTATCTTTCACTTCGCAACCTACTCCTTCCAAAGAACCAGGGCTTTTATACTATGAATTTAATTCCATTCTATCACGATTGTCCGAGATTACAACAAAAAATTAAAGTCCGACCATTTTTGTAAGTTTCTGGCTATTAGAATAAAAAAAAGACGTTTCTCAGTGTTATTGCACACCTTGAAACGTCTTTTAGTGCATGTTTTGAAGTTTTTACCAATATTTCCTTCGTTATGCGATTGATTAGCTTTACGAACAACGTCATCAGACGAGTGTTTTCGACTAAACCTTTACAAACTATAAAATCTAGTTTTATCTTCACTGTCTTTGCTGTACTCTGTCTTAATCTCGTTTCGATACGATCGTTCAATCTTTCGTACGTACGAGAGCTTCCCCATCTGCCGCACAGCCTCTTCAGAGCGTTCCGCATTCATATACATCACAACGTAATGCATCTTCCGCGACATATAATGAACCGTCCCGAACCTCTCCAGTGATCTTGCCGCTTTCAAATCACTTACCCAAACGATATAACCTGTTCGATCCGGTAGCATCTTTTCCCTCCTCAAAGGTTTGCGTAGCAAACCTCACTTCGTAAGCATTTACCTAGGTTTGCGTAGCAAACCTCACTTCGTAAGCCTATGCTTCTTCCTTGTTCGCTCTTATGGCTACTAACTAACTGCAACCGCCGCTTCCACAGCTGCATGAGCCGCCGCTTCCACAGCTACCGCCGCCGGCAGCTTTTTCATTGCCAGGCACTTTAATATTGTCCGAAACGGACTCCGCTATCGTGCGGGATACATCATAAAGCATTTCATCAACGATCTGCTCGGCTAGCTTGAAGCGGCGAACGCTTTCAATTTCGCTTAGCTCTCGTTCGATTTGCTTCACTTTGTCTTTCGCTTCGTTGTAGTCAGGATGAAAGCGCCCGAATCGTTGGCATTCCTCAAACAGTATCTTCGCTTTATCGAACCGTTTGGTAATTTGCTTCACTTCTTCATCTTCATTCACAGCTGACTTCCAATATAAATATTCGGCAACTTCCGCCGATTGATTAATCGAATCACCTAAATCATAGGCGCAAAGCAGCAGCGACGCCATATCGAGAGAAGAAACGCCGCCTTGCGGTTGCTCCAATTGAATAGCCGTTAAACCTTCAGCAGTTGGCATTTATCCACCTCTTTCCCATTCGCTAAATTCTACACTATCATATCATATTTAATTAGCCAATAGATAGAGATTATATTGGGCTGCCTTGGCCTGGTATCACTAAGCACATCTCTTCCCACATATCAGGAGTCAACCTGATCTGCTCTCGCTGCGGGTCATCACGCAGCAGCCCGACGACGGCCCATCCGTCGCCTTGCTGCTCAAGCTTCTCAGGCACAAATGAACGAAGCTCCCTTTCCATGCGAAGTTGAACAGGCGTTTGCCATTGCAATGCCTTCTCAATTAATTCTTTTCTTGTCGAATGATGGTATGCACGCAGCTGCTTTGTCCACATGGAAGGCACAAGCTCCATTTCAAAGAACAAAAGCGGTTTTTTCCTAGCGGCTAAATCACTGAGTTCATAATGATGAAGCGGAAAAGCTTCATAAATATAAGAAGGAGCGGGTATTTTTGATTCCTCCTTCGGCAGAAGTTCAAGTAAGCGCGATCCCTCTATATCGAAACTAACGAATGGGTAATTATATTCGTCATTCGCAAATTCTGTCTGAACCATTTTGCGTGCGGGATATCCTGCTTTTTGCAAACATGCTCGAATCTCACTTATATGAGACTTTTCAACAATGAAATCCAAGTGACCAAGCTTCTCCATCAATAAAGGGGCTACACCAGAATCATTTTCCACTATTGCCGCCATCTCTTCACTATCGCAGCGCAGCAGCACAACTTCGGCGAAGAAAGTACGGCTAGCACGGCTCGTCCATACTTCCAACAAAGCGATTACCGTAGAAGGCAAATGATCTCCGCCTGATGCCTGCTCAAGAAAGCTTTGAATGGAGGCTCTTGATCTTCCTTGCTCCAGCGCCCTTGTAATTGATGCTGCTTCAAGACGGTAAACAGAAACCTGCTCATCTGATTTGCGTTCAGCAATCAGCTCCAGCTCCCACCTTATCCAGAAGGGACATTCTGGCTGTACAATCAATTCCCCATTCGGTTGAACGGAAACCACTGCATCCATATCCTTCACCTGCACCGGTGGCACTTTACGTAAAGGAGCAGCTGCTTTCCATCTGAAAAAAAACTCATTGTCCGCTGCTTGCTGACAATCTACCAGCTCCATCCAGCCTAGATTATGCCATAAACCAAACCAGCTTGGCCTTGGTTGATTTCGATTTATGTTTTGCTCCGGGCCTATATCAGCAACGATCCGATTCTCATGAAGCCACGTATCCACACACTGATTAGAATACCATTCACCTGCTTGAAGGCTCGTCAACGAGGCAGCCAAATGGGCGTTTCCACCTGCGGCTGGAAGCAGCATCGCCAAGCACCAATTCATTAATTGATATTCTCTCACAGCCTCATCAAGCATAAGCCATTTTCTAAGCTGGTCATCATTCCATTTCATTGCCCCATTCACTGCTGTTAACAGCCCAAACGCAAAACCCGCTTCCAAAATGAAGGCAACCTGTACAGGATAAATATCAGAGTAGGACCATTTCAGATCAAATGATTTAAGCCAGCACTCCTCCAAATCTGCAGCCTGCAGCAGCTTAGCAATCGTCTTTTTGGGAAGCGTGCCGTTTGTCGTAAGAGATAAGCCGCTTCGCCCCAATAACGAAAAGGCACTGAGCAGCTGTCTGCCAAGCGGCCTGCAATGAGGTCGCATGACACCATTCATTAGTCTTTCCCTCTGATGCTCAGTCAGCACCACAGCTTTGTATGGGAATAACATCCTCTGCCACACAGCGAAACATTCTACAGGCATAAAATACAGACTCTCTCCCCATACTTTATGTACCGTGAATAATACGCCCCATTCCTCAAGCTCTGCCAATGCGAGCTGACATTCCGCCCCTGAGAGGCTTGTGCTGTTCCGAAGAACTTTAAGGAGCCGTTCTCCGTCTGCGGGAGCAGCTGCAAAATAACGCAGCATTTCCGTCAATACTTCGGCTGCATACGGCGAGAGCATAGATACAGCTTCGCGGATTGTCTCATCGTCCACCGCTGCTTCTTCCCATGACAGGCCTCTTTGACCGGCTTTCTGCCATAGCAGTCCTTGCATCATATGATCCAAGCGCTCAGCAGATAACTTGCCTAGCAGCTGTTTCATTTTCATAGAGCAGCAGCCTCCTCAAGCTTGTCCTCATCATGCGGCAAGCTAAGTCTCTCGTAGTGATACCCTTGCTCCAGCATAAAAAGCTGTCTTTTCATCGCAAATTCCGTTTCCTTCGTCTGATCCGTTACAATGGTATAAAACCATGCGCAATTGTTAATCGCTTTTGGCCGCAGCAATCTCCCAATCCGTTGAGCCTCCTCTTGCCGTGAGCCAAAGCTGCCGGATAATTGAATGGCTACGGATGCATCAGGCAAATCCACTGCAAAATTAGCTACCTTGGATACGATTAACACTGATATGTCGCCTGCTTTAAAGCTGTCATAAAGCATTTGTCTCTCGAGCTGCGGCACCTCTCCCGTCAGCAAGGGAGCGCCAATAACTGCGGACAGCTCATGCAGCTGGTGCAAATACTGGCCAATAATTAAAGTCGGTTTGCCTGCATGCTCCCGCAATAGCTGCTCTACAACTTTGATTTTTGCAGGATTTTCCGCAGCCAATCTGAGCTTAGAACGCGCAGAGGCCTGTGCATACAAAGCCGCTTTACTTATATGCAGTGGAACCCTAATCTCTGTGCAAGCTACTGCCGCTATATGCTCGCCAGCCTCGGCTGTCTTCCATTGCATGTCGAACTGCTTCGGACCTATTAATGAATATACATCCTCAGCACAGCCATCCTCACGTACGAGTGTCGCGGTTAAGCCAAGCCGTCTTGTCGCTTGTATATCTGCAGTCATCCGGAAGACTGGAGCTGGCAGCAAATGCACCTCATCGTAAATAATTAGCCCCCAATCCCGTTCGGAGAACAGCTTCATATGGGTAAAAGGAGACTCCTTGGATTTGCGATGCGTTAAAATATTATAAGTTGCTATCGTAACAGGTCGTACCTGCTTCAATGTGCCGCAATATTGACCAACATCCGCATCCAACAGCGACGTTTTATCCAGCAGCTCGTCTTTCCATTGTTTTACGGAGGTAGAATTAGAGGTAAGTATAAGTGTTGCTCTGCCCAAACGAGCCAATGCGGCTATGCCCACAATGGTTTTACCCGCTCCGCAAGGCAATACGATTACGCCGCTCCCGCCTTCCACTTTGCCTTCCTTATAAAAAAGCTCGACAGCAGCCTGCTGATAGTCCCTTAAATCAAACAAACGATTTCGCAGCGTATGCTTCCTCAGCTCTACCGGTAGCTCCTCGCCCACATGATAGCCTGCTAGATCAATGACAGGATATCCAAGTCGTGTCAGCTCCTGCTTCAAGGCGCCTCTGCAGCCTTCATCAAGCTCCCAAGCGGCATTAAGCCGTGCTTTTACCCAGCTTGTTATTGACAATTGTTCCGAAAGCTCATCCAAAATAGCTTGTTCTCCGTGCAGCATCAGTTTGTTCGATTCCGTAGATAACCAAAGCTTGCCATATCTACTCATCAGTTTGCGAATCATTACCTCCGCTTGAAATGGCAGCTCGTATCTGCTGTATTCTGTTAGCCAACCTATGATTTCTTCGCCAGTAATCCCAGCTGCTGCTGCATTCCAGAGAGTCAAAGGTGTCATTCGATAAGTATGGATCGCTCCAGCTCTTCTAATTGCATCCATGAAGAGAACGAGCTTATCTCTAGCTTGCTGTGCATGTGGCTTGCGTTCATCAAGCAGAACCATTAAGTCTGATTGCACAATTAATGGCTGATCGTTTGGATGCTGCATCATTCTCCTCCTTCAAAAATTCATCAAAACGGCCTCTCAAAAAAACAGCCTAGATCTTGCTCTTCCTCACAGTATGAAGAAATTAACACCATTTTATGCTTTAAGTATCTGGACAACTGCGCGATTTTTATGTTCAAGATGTGTTATAGTAATAAGAAGATTGTATATAAACTGCAAATTGGGGTGGAGGTACCGCATCTATGAAAAGAATTATAATCATTCTCCTCATGCTCATTTGCATGCCGCTTGCCGGCTGTACGGCCATTTCCGAGCTTTCTTCGAACGTTATACAAACCAACCAATGGTATCAGGTAGCTGGCTTTATAGATGGTGATACTTTCAAAATCAAAACAGGTTCTAGTGAAACGACGATTCGACTACTTTATGTAGATACGCCGGAGACCAAGAAACAAGATAGTCCAGCCGATCCATTCGGACCCGAAGCTGCTGCCTTCACTGAGACGCTTCTGACAGAGTCGCAAGAGGTTAGGCTTACTTTCGATAAGGAGCTTAAAGATCGCTACGATCGTACGCTTGCAATCGTGGAGCTGAAGGATGGACGGATATTAAACGAGGCGCTTATCGAGGAAGGTCTTGCGAAGGTACTCATCATAGAGCCTAACGTCAAGATGGAAAACGCATACAAGCAGTTGGAGCAGCAAGCTGAACAAGCTAAGCAAGGTTTATGGAGCAATGACGCCGAAATTAATCACACAAGTTTCCCTGTAAAAAAAGCGGCGCGAAGCGGCATTACGATTGAGGTGGACAAACAAGCCGAGCTTGTCACCATAACGAATACGACGGATGATGCCATTCAAATGAAAGGCTGGAAGCTGGTTAGCGTTCGAGGCAATCAAACCTATCCGTTTGGCCAATATGTCCTGAATGCACAGAAAAGAGTAGTCATTTCCTCAGCAGACGAGGTGCGTTCATCAGATGATGACCTGCTCCTTTGGGGAGCAACAAATATTTGGAACAACAAAGAATCGGACCCTGCGGAGCTCTATAATGAATACAATGAATTAGTAGCCGTATGGGAAGACTAATAACAAATAAGGCTGTCCAAGCGCGTTTAACAGCGCACTCGGACAGCCTTATTTATATTAATGAAACGTTGGAGGGGATGCTGAATACTCTTGCTCCGAAATTGAGCTAAGCGCCTCACCGGCTTCATCGGCAAATATATCTCGTACAGCAAGATCTCCGATTGCCAAAATCCCTACTAGCTCTCCATCATCCACAACCGGAAGTCTGCGTATCTGCTTAGATGCCATCAACTCCGCGGCCTCATCGGGAGATGCGTCAGAAGTTATCGTAGCCACATCCGTACTCATTACCTCAGCAACTGCAGCTGAGCCAGGATGCTTCTCTGCATATCCTTTTACGACTAAATCTCGATCAGTGACTACACCTATCAGCTTCTTGCCATCAACAATTGGAATAAATCCGATATCATGTTCCTTCATTTTTACAGCAAGCTCATATACATTATCAACCAAAGTCGCTGTGACACAATCTGTCGACATAATTTGTTTTAACGTTTTCAGCTGAAATACCTCCTCGATTATAAGTTACGAGGTTTAGCATAACCTTTTTAGAGCCTGAGCATCCGCTCTTATGCGGTTGAAACAACTCCGCTCGCATATTCCTCAGCCATACCAATCAGAAGTCTGGCTGCCTGCTGCATCGCTCTCTCGTCAATGTCGAATTTAGGGTGGTGATGCGCATACGTTGCACCGCAGCTCTCATTGCCAGCACCAACAAACATAAAGCAGCCAGGTACTTTTTCCAAGTAATAAGAAAAATCCTCAGCAACCGTAATGGCTTCCGAACGCACAACCGCGCTTTCACCGAACAGCTTTTCGCCAACCTTGAAGAAACGCTCAGCCTCTTCTTCATCGTTTACGACGGGCGGATAACCAATCCTCATCTGGTAATCGAATTCCGCGCCATGCATTTGGCATATATGCGTGACAAGCGACTTGAGCCGGTCATGTATCATCATTCTCGTCTGCTCGTCAAACGAACGGACAGTTCCTTTTAATCTGCAACGTTCCGCAATGACGTTATTGGTCGTACCTGCTTGGAAAGAACCAATAGTCACCACTGCCGGATGCAGCGGGTTCACATTGCGGCTTACAATGGATTGGACGGATTGCACAAGCGTTGAACCAATCATAATCGCATCAATAGCTTGATGCGGCAATCCCCCATGACCGCCTCGTCCGACAATATCAATAACGAATTCATCCGCAGCAGCCATAAAGGCTCCTGGTTTGGACGAAACCAAGCCATAAGCGAGCGGCGTCCACAGATGTACGCCATAAATGACGTCTACTCCATCTAGTGCTCCATCTTTAATCATCGGCATTGCTCCGCCAGGTGTAACCTCTTCGGCTGGTTGGAACAACAGTCTGCGCTCACCGCAAATAGCGGATCGATTCGCCGAATAATAAGACGCAATCGCTAGAAGCGTAGATGTATGTGCATCATGACCGCATGCGTGCATAACGTTTGGCACCTTAGACGCATACTCGCATTTTTTCTCATCTTGAATAGGAAGTGCATCAATGTCAGCCCGCAGCGCTATGACCGGGCCTGGTTGATCTCCCTTAATGGTTGCAATTAGTCCATGTCCGCCAACCCCAGTCTGGACCTCTATGCCCAGCTCGCTTAATTGGGTAGCAATCCAGCTTGACGTTACTCGTTCATGAAACGAAAGCTCAGGATATTGATGAAGATGTCTGCGCCAATTAATCATTTTTGGAAATAGCTGCTCTAGCTGTAGATCTACGATATCCTCTGTTTGCAAATCGCAAACCCCCTTACATTTTCAAAAAAACTACGAATCCTATCATGCCATTTAGTTTACCAGATGAACGGCTTAATTAGGAAGCAAAAGCATCACTAAATCGTTAGGAATATTAGTTTTCTTCAAAATGTCACTTTTGTTCACAACAAGGGGTGGGAGTAAGGGTTGCGCTTGCTGGGGAAACATACTATCATGAGAAAAGAATGTACAACTCTGTCTTTTGAAATGGAAGCATATGCTAGTAAAGTCAGTTTTGCTTCACAAAACCTTTGGGAGGAACTACCATGATTATTGAAAATACCGGCTTAAACGGTGTTAAAAGCGAACTTGACCACTTAGACGAATCTGCTGAAAAAGTTGGTTTTGTCCGTTGGCAGTGGGAATACTATCGCGCTACATACGACTTGAAACTTGAGGATCACGCTAGCGGATCCGATTATTATTTGAGAATTACAACAAGAGCCATTGAAGGTAAGCTTGAATCACCTCATGCCGTTCTAATTATCGAATCGGTTTATATTGGACGCTCCACTTTCCCGCATGGTCTTGAGTATGAGTCCCCGATTCCACAGCCAATTATGAGTACGGCGACGCAAAGACTTCAGCAATTGAAACAATTGTTAGCGTAACGGTGCTGTCATGAAAGCCACGCAGAACGGTAGCCGTGGAAGACCGGACTTTCTGCTTCTCATTTTAACTCTTCTGCTCGTCGGCTTTGGGCTTGTAATGGTATTTAGCGCTAGCTCAAGTGTCGCTGTCGTAACAGAAGATGATGCCATGTATTTCACCAAGCGCCAGTTCATGTGGGCTGGCCTTGGTATAATGGTTATGTTATTTATGATGAATTTGCGCTATCAGGTTTTCAAACGCCTTTTCATGCTATTTTTCATTCCAGTAGTCATCATGCTCGTGCTCGTTCCGTTTATTGGTAAGGAGATCAATGGTGCACATAGTTGGTTCGGGATAGGTTCACTTGGCATACAGCCAACCGAACCAGCCAAGCTGGCCATCATATTGTATCTTGGTGCTCTTATAACGAAGAAGGGCGATAATTTTCGCAGCTTCAAAAAAGGGCTGCTGCCGGTTATCATTATCGTCGGCTTCGTTTGCGGCTTGATTATGATGCAGCCCGATCTTGGTTCCACTTTAGTGCTTGCTGCATGTGCTACGGTCATGATTATGGCTGGCGGTGCGAATTTAAAGCAGGTATTTATGTCTGGAACGATTATCGGCCTCTTTCTCACCGTCATATTCAGTATCTCGATGGCGATTGATCCAAAACCTTGGAAATACCGAATTGATCGGCTTACAGTGTTTAGAGATCCACTCAGCGATTCTCAGGATACCGGCTGGCATCTCGTGTCGTCACTGCAAGCCTTTGGTCACGGCGGCTTAACCGGTGCCGGATTCGGTGAAAGCGTCCAGAAGCTGCATTACCTGAAATATCCCTATAATGATTTTATTTTTGCAATCATTGGAGAAGAGTTAGGCTTTATTGGCAGCGCCCTCTTCTTGCTCTTTTATTTATTTTTCTTATGGCGTGGCCTTATCGTTGCACTCCGCTGTCCTGATCATTACGGCACAGTAGTTGGTGTTGGCATTGTCGGCTTGATCGCCATTCAGGCTTTTGTCAACATAGGCGGCGTTACTGCTGCAATACCGCTGACAGGCGTTACACTTCCGTTCATAAGTTATGGCGGCTCATCATTGCTATTTTGTCTAATGTCTATCGGCGTATTGTTAAGCATATCGAGGGAAGCAAACCGTGTAGAACCTACAAAGCGCTAATGGAATCAAAAAAAAAGGGTGCCTCTTTTATAAAAGAGGCACCCTTCTTTATTTACTTCAATCGCTGCTGCTGAACTTCTTCCAGCTCTTCTTCTTTGAAGGCAACACCCTCTACCTTCACATTCACTTCAACAACGTGCAATCCTGTCATATTCTCTACAGATTCACGTACATTCAGTTGAAGCTGGCGACATACCTCTTGAATCGGAATGCCGTAATGAACAATAATACGAAGATCAATGGCCGCTTCCGTCGTTCCTACTTCAACTGAAACGCCTTTTTGCACGTTCTTTCCGCTCAGCCGTTTGGCGAGTCCTTCGGAAATTCCGCCCGACATTGCCGCAATGCCTGGCGTTTCAAGCGCTGCGAGTCCAGCTATCGTTGCTACTACATCATCAGAGATTCGGATAAGACCCGTTTGAAGTTCTTCTGTCATGTGACTCACTCCTCATTTTGCCATATAGGCTTATTATAGCAGACGGACAATACCACAGCAAAGCTGAGTGTTAAAAGCTTTTGTGAACAAGATGCTATTCAGGCTAAATGTTTATAAATTGATAATTCTTCCACCATTCGCGCTTGCTAACTTTTGATTCACAGTCGTTACGAAGGAGTAAATCTTAAACATATTAATGTTGGCAAGCATAACCATTTCCTTTAGCTCCGCGTTCTCGTCTTTTGCAATTCTCAGCAAGGATACCAAGACCTTGATGATGGATAGCAAGAGAGAAAGCATAAGCCCCTCTCCTAAAAGCATCACGTTCAAGCCGTTTATTGTATCTTGAAGCTGCCACCAGTAAATAGATCAAACCCACGATTATAGCTACCCATATCATTGCCATAGCCAGGCCCCCATTCAATCCTTCACACTATTATCATTCTACCAACTTTCTCCAATATGTGACAATAACTTTATCTCGTCGTTTATTTTCCATGAATCAGATAAACATATCGAATGCACCTTTTAACTGGTAAAGTTTACATGCTTGCTTATTTCCGCTATAGTATTATCAGGTTTTCAGCAACTATTTGAAGAGGTGAACGCTTTGAATCAAAAATGGTTTTTCTCAGGGTTAATCCTCATGTTTGCACTTAGTGCCATCGGTCATTACGCCCACTGGGATAACACAGTCCAATTTATCATTTCAGCCATCGCGATCATCTTTGTGGCCGGTTTTCTTGGTAAAGCCACGGAGAGTGTCGCACATTATGCAGGTCAAAGGCTGGGCGGCTTCCTCAATGCAACCTTCGGAAATGCCGCAGAGCTCATCATCGCGATATTTTTGATTAAAGCGCAGCAATTCGATATGGTAAAAGCGAGCTTGACAGGAGCTATTATCGGAAATCTATTGCTTGTTTTGGGTCTTAGCATATTGCTTGGCGGGTTGAAGTATAAGGAGCAGCAATTTAACGGCCGATTAGCGGATCACAATTCTACGCTCATGATCATGGCTGTCATTGGACTTTTTGTGCCAGCTGTATTCGTTGTTTCAGAGAAGTTTTCGTTTGAGAAGGATCAGTTTCTAAGTCTTGCAGTTGCGGGAATTCTGATTTTAGCTTATATTCTGTGGCTGGTGTTCTCCATGGTTACCCACAAGGATATGCTCTCTGATGTCGTCATGAATGCAGATCACGGTGAAGAGCCGGCCTGGTCAAAAGGAAAGTCAATCTTCTTCCTCCTCCTAGCTACCGTTATGGTGGCCTTTGTGAGTGAATGGCTTGTACATACCCTTGACGCATTCAGTGCGAAATTTGGCCTGTCTGAGCTGTTTATAGGGGCATTCGTAATCGCTATTGTCGGTAACGCGGCGGAGCATAGCGCTGCTGTCATGCTGGCTATGAAAAATAAGATCGGCGCAGCTGTAGAAATCGCGATCGGCAGCAGCCTGCAAATTGCTTTATTCGTAGCGCCTGTGCTCATTCTCGTTAGTAGCTTATTTGGAAACACGATGGATATCGTATTCACGCCTATCGAATTAACTGCCATCGGTGTTTCTGTCTTTATTGCCAAATCAGTATCACGTGATGGACGTACGAATTGGTATGAAGGCGTGCTGCTTATCATGGTCTATGTCATCCTCGGTATTGCGTTCTACCTTGTGTAAACAAAAAAAAAGAGTAGTCTCCATTTGGAGGCTACTCTTTTCTTTCCAGTGCTTCGTATAGCATAGCTAAATTCCGCTCTAATCTACTCACTATTTCCTTGCCAGCCAGCTCTGCAATGAGTCCGGCGCGAACAGCAAAGTCAACCTCTCGCGAGAATCCATACATTTGTGTATCTAGCACTTCTTCGTAAAGTGGACATTGACGAGTAGTCAAGTTTTCCATCTGAACTTCGATTAGCTTTTCTATTTTACTCGCATCTTCCTGAAGGAGACGAAGCGCTTTCTCATGCAATTGTACCGTAATTTCCGGTGAAGACATCGTTTTCCCCCCTGTGCGCGTATCCGCCGTCTTCTATACCACTATATTAGACGAAATAGAGCGATTATACAAGGTCAAAACAGAAAAGCACCTCTTCAAAAGTGAAGAGGTGCTTATTCGTTAAAAATATGATCTACTAATCCGTAATAACATTAACATTTAAGTTGTGCTTAGCAAATACAGCAGCCATTGCTGCTTTTGCTTCCTCAGCATCCGGTCCGTGTACATGAAGTTCGTACGCATGTCCGCCTACTAGTGTAGTGAAAAGTCCGAGGATGCTTTTTACATCAATATATTTGCTCTCGGCTTGCAGAACGATGGATGAAGTGAATTGGCTAGCCGTTTGGGAAATTTCTACGATTGCTGCGTTGTTGGACATGGGAGATCCCTCCAGTTAAATTAGTAAAGCTTACCTTTGTCACCATGATAACCCGAAAAGAAGCATCCAGCAAGAGGTAAAATGAAAAACGCTTTATTTTCCATTTATTACATAGGAATACGATTGGAGCGTATTTGCTTATTTGAGGTTTTCAGCATTTAACCCTTCAAGCTCTGGAATGACGAAAACGCCATCTTTGCGAATAAGAACATCATCAAAATAAATTTCGCCGCCGCCGTATTCTGGGCGTTGAATAAGTACGAGATCCCAATGAACAGCAGAACGGTTGCCATTATCCGTCTCATCATAGGCTTGACCTGGCGTAAAGTGCAAACTGCCGGCAATTTTCTCATCAAACAAAATATCATTCATGGGATGCAAAATATGCGGATTAAATCCGATTGCAAACTCACCAATATAGCGAGCGCCTTCATCCATGTCTAAAATTTCGTTCAAACGAACATTGTCATTGCTTTCTGCTTTTACGATTTTGCCGTTTTCAAATGTCAGTGAAATATTTTGGAACGTAACGCCAGAATAGACGCTAGGCGCATTGTAAGTAATCGTACCTTGCACCGAATCGCGAACCGGAGCTGAGAACACTTCTCCATCGGGAATATTTCGGTGGCCAGAGCATTTTTTCGCTCCGATATTCTTAATCGAGAAGCTTAAATCCGTGCCTGGCGATACAATCCGCACTCGATCTGTTTCACTCATCAGCTTCTGAAGCGGGTTCATCGCTGCGTCCATTTTGGCATAATCCAAGTTGCATACATCAAAATAGAAGTCTTCGAAATCTTCCGTGCTCATATTGGCCAGCTGAGCCATGGATGGGCTTGGGTAACGCAAAACGACCCATTTTGTTTTTTTAACGCGCTGTTCGGAATGTACCGGATTTCTATAAATTTGATCGTATAGGCGCATGTTGGCATCAGGAATTCCAGCAAATTCATTCACATTGTCTCCTGAGCGAACGGCGATATATCCTTGCATATTTTTCATCCGCTCCAAATCAAGCGACGACCAAAGCTCCATTTGCTCCTTCGTAGCATGCTTCAGCAAAGTACGAAGAACAGAACGATCGCTCGATTCTACAAACGGCCTGCCGCCCCGCCTTGCAACCTCTTCTATTAAACACTTGGTCAGCTCTCGTTCTGAACCAACCATGTCAATTAGCACATTCTCCCCTGCTTGAACATCGATAGAATATTCGACTAAATTTCGCGCCAGCTTTTGCAATCTTGAATCACGCATGTAAAATTCCTCTCCTTCTAACTTTCGATCATAAACTAATCCATCGTAACACGTTTATGCATCTGCTGAACAGTGTTGCTCAACGCACCGTTAAAGGATTGAAACCTAACTGTCGTGTATCTTGATTCAGAAAATGGACGTTTGTTATAGGTGTACTGAAAGGATGTTTTCTCTTCCATCTTCAGCGGAAGCAGCTTCGTGCGGTCGATAACGAGCTCATACTCCGTAGTCGCCTGCATGGTCGAAAGCATGGCATCAAGCTGGCTGCGCGATCGTGCCAATTCCTCCATCCATTCTTGGTGAAAAGGCTTATCTTTGGAAGGCATGTTTGCTCCAAGCTGATCTAGCTGCTGCCGCAAACGCTGTTCCCATTTCTCCTTTGAAACCTTTGCATTCTCAGTAATCAACAGCGTTACGGTATCCTTATCGTTGCTGCCATTTACGATCCGAACCTCATCATTGGACTGATTCAACGTCTCAAGCACCTTTACTGGATTCCAATGCATCGTTTCCTGACTATTCGTCTGCAATGTCAACTGCTGATGATCCACGACCTTGCCTTCGAACACTTCCGGTTTAAAAGCTAGACCACCGTCTGTCTTTATGCTCATCGACCCTGTAAAATCATATTGATCCGTTGCGGCAAGCCCCGAATAAGACAAAGACAGCCATTCCTCAGGTGAACGATGTTTACCCACATTTCCGCATCCGGCAATTGAGAGCATGAATACAAGCGTGACCACAATTACGCTAATTGCTTTCTCTTTTTTCATATGCTTACCTCCCGTCCAACATGTTCTATAGTAGCGTCCCTAACCTGCAAGCTCATTATTCCAAATAGGAACAAAAAAAAAGGATGCTGCAATCAGCATCCTTCTCTTTACAATGTTCATGATTTTAGTTCTGACCAACAATGATGCAATTTCTTCCATTATGCTTAGCTTCATAAAGTGCCATATCTGCACGATAAAATAATGACTCAACGCTAATTTTCTCATCCTCAAACTTCCATTCGGATACGCCGCAGGATACGGTTACGACAGGATCCGTTTCCATCTCCACATGCACCCGTATTCGTTCGGCGATGCGATACGCTTGCTCAGCCCGAATGCCTGGCAAGTAAATCGCAAGCTCTTCACCGCCCCAGCGCGCAGCAATATCTCCCTGCCTGATCGATCCTCTAATAATATTGCTCACTTGGATGAGTATACGATCACCAACTTGATGTCCATACGTATCATTGATGCGTTTAAATAAATCGATATCTACAAGAATAAGTGAGCCGAATGGATCTTTGCGCTGACGGTTTTGAATTTGTTCATTTAAATAGTGGCGAGCATGCAAGCCAGTTAAGTTATCAGTTATAACCATCCGGCGCACTTCAGCGTGCAATGAAGCATTCGTTACAGCAAGTCCAATGTGCGTGCTCATCACTTGAAGTAATTTATAATTATCGTAGGAGAAGAAGTTTGGCGCTTTGTGTGTAATCAAAATAACACCAACGACCTCTCCATCAACCATTATTGGTGAGGCAATAAGTGATCTTGAACCAGTATTATCCATTAGCTTGGACGTTACAACACGAGTATGCCAGTAATCGGATATAATCATTGGCTCCTTGGTTCGATAAACCATTCCGCAGAACCCGTAATCGGGCAAAAACTGCTCGCTCGTCAGGGATGGAAAATTACTGGACATGACGATGAATTGATTTTTTTCTTTGTTAAGCTGCAAAACACAGCAATAATCCGCATCAAATATCGTTAAAAGCTCAGTGGTAGCAAATTGAAAAATTTCTTTGAGCCTAAGCGACTGGTTTAATCGTTTCGTAAGCTCATTAATTAGTCGCAGCTCATTAATAAGCAGATTAGATTGCTCATACAGCTTCGCATTCTCGAAGGCTGATCCCGCAGTATCCGCCAGCTGCAGGAAGGCAGGCAAGTCTGCTTCATCCCATTTGCCTGGACCTATATACAAACAAAGCACACCATACGCGGCTTGTTTGCCGTTCATTGGAACAGCCAGCCTAAGCGTACCGTCTCTGTCATGCTCCGTAACCGATTTGCCATTCAAAAAAGCCTTGGTGACAAGATCATGCTCCAAGTTTTTGAAAACAAGCGGCTTTACACGCGGATCACCATTTAAGTGGTCCTGCGATAAATACAAATGAACTTCCGAGTTTGGATAAAGCTGTTCCAGGCTGCTAAGCAGTTCTGATAGCACCGATGCAACATCGATTTGATCATAAAGCCGTTTGGCTGCTTGAAACAAAGAATCTCTTCTATTTGCTTCCTGCTCAGCCCGCTGCTGCTGCAAAAGCAAATCCTTGACATAAAGCTGTTCAAACTTATGGTAAAAGCAGCTGCGAAAATGCAATGAGCACATTTGAAGCTGCGCGATGTCCTTCTGATGACCAATTGGAGACACATAAGCAAGAATACAAAAAACAGCACCATCGCCTCGCCTATGAATAGGCACTGCTGCTGTAAATAGACCATCTGCTTCATTATGGCAAGATAAACCGCTGCTTATAACGCTTTGGACAACCTTTGCAAGCGCAGCATTGCGTTTCTCGCCAGCCTCAGCGTCATAAAGACCTTCAGA
This sequence comes from Paenibacillus sp. FSL K6-3182, assembly GCF_037976325.1. Lineage (NCBI taxonomy): Bacteria > Bacillati > Bacillota > Bacilli > Caryophanales > Paenibacillaceae > Paenibacillus > Paenibacillus sp. FSL K6-3182. The sequence goes on along the minus strand of NZ_CP150265.1, from coordinate 3,193,035 downwards.
TGAGATCTCTTCCGCTTCATTATTGAATAACACAAATTCACCAGCCTCAAATGAGGCTAATCCTGATGTTTCACTTACCCACTGATTGAAACTGTCTTGGAACAATGGTGATAGCAAGGGCTTGTCCGCATCGCTAATATCTTCGCTGATGAACCAAATCGGTTGTGACTCTGCTGATGTATCCACAATTGTTGATGTTTTACGATATGCAAAATTGCTATTCATTCGATCAACCATGCAGCCCCAACCCTTCCATCTGTCAACCAAGGTGATGAGCTTCCTATTTTCACTTAATATTACAATCATCATACTCCATTTTTGAGAAATTTGCACTACTATGTATTTAAAATATAGGTCTTTCGATGTGTTTCAAACATCATTAAATTTCCTTAGTGAACCTTGACAACAGCTATCTATTTCATATATTATTTATTGATGAATAGATGGGCGTACGGTTTTGTGTCACCCTCATGAAATACGTTCACTATAGGCCAGCGGCTGACTAGCCTATCAGGGACGAGCTTGCTCGAACATTGAACGTATTCGGCGAAACACAACCCCATTCACAAATTTATTTGATGAAGGAGTTAATATTACGTATGTCACGTTATACAGGACCTAAATTTAAACTAAGCCGTCGCCTTGGAATCTCTTTGAGCGGAACGGGTAAAGAACTTGCAAAACGCGCTTTTCCACCAGGTCAACACGGCCCTAACCAACGCAGAAAAATGAGCGGTTACGGCGTTCAATTGCAAGAGAAACAAAAGCTTCGTCACATGTACGGTTTGAACGAAAAACAATTCCGCAACTTGTTTGACAAAGCGGCAAAAATGAAAGGTAAAGCCGGTGAAAACTTCATGGGCCTCCTTGAAAGCCGTCTTGACAACCTCGTTTACCGTCTTGGCCTTTCCAACTCCCGTGCAGGAGCTCGTCAGTTGGTATCACATGGTCACGTAACTGTAAACGGCAAGAAAGTGGATATCGCTTCTTACAGCGTTTCTCTTGGCGATGTAATCGGTTTGCGCGAGCGCAGCCGCAGCCTTAGAACAATTAAAGAAGCTATGGAAGGCCGTCATCACCTTCCGAACTACTTGGAGTTCAACGATCAAGCAATGGAAGGTAAATTCCTTCGTCTGCCTGACCGCGGTGAGCTTTCCCAAGATATCGACGAGAAACAAATCGTCGAATTCTACAGCCGTTAATAAACAAAAAAACCTTGAACCATTTGGTTCAAGGTTTTTTTCTGTTTACACTGCCTTACTTTATTGTTCAGGAAGCTTAATTACAGCAGGAGCAGCAGCAATATCAACCGGCTTGCTAGGTACTGCAGGTAGATTACCGCCTCTATTCGTTAGTCCTTTAATGATTGCATTCACGTCGATTCCCGATACGCTCTTCAGCATCTCCGGAGCAGTAGACATTAATGAAGTCACATAATTGCTTATACGTGCCGCCCCTTCGCCATTCCCTGTATCAACGACAGTAAGCTTATCAATGTTGCCGATAGGATCGGCAATTTTGCCAGCCAGCTCAGGAAGCATTTTTACGATAATATCAAGTATTGCAGCTTCTCCAAATTTCTCAAAAGCTTCAGCTAGCTTTTCTTTTGCTTCCGCTTCTGCTAAACCGCGAAGACGAATAACGTCTGCCTCCGCTGTACCTTTCGCTCTCTCTGCTTCTGCAACAGCTAAACCATCCAAACGTTTCTGGGTAGCATGTGCCTTGGCTTCCGCTTCAATACGGTATTGCAGAGCATCAGCTTCATTAAGAAGCTTCGCCTTGTTCGCTTCCGCCGCTTGTACAACTGCGTAACGGTCTGCATCGGCTTTTTTCTTCACTTCTGCATCATACTGCTTCTCACGACGCAATATTTCTTTTCCTTCCAGATCGATCTCACGTTCTTTACGTACGAGTTCAACCTTCATTTGCTCTTCGACTACGTTTTGCTTAGCACGCGCTTCATGAATCGAATAAGCCTGATCCGCTTCTGCTCTTGCTGTATCTTGATCACGTTTAAACGTCGCGACCTTCATTTCCTTTTCTTTCTCTGCTTCAGCAATGTTGGTATCGCGCACTAGCTCGGCCTTTTGACCGGCCTCAGCAGCGAGTGCTTTCTGAATTCTAGCATCCCGAATCGCTTCAGCTTCCGCAATCTCAGCATCTCTTTTGACTGCAGCAATTCGCGGTTTACCAAGCGCGTCCAAATATCCATGTTTATCGCGCAAATCCTTGATCGTGAAGGAAACGATTTGAAGACCCATCTTCTTCAAATCCTTAGCTGCAACCCCTTGCACCTCTTGCGCAAATTTATCGCGGTTGCGATATACCTCTTCAACTGTCATTGAGCCAAGAATTGCGCGCAAATGTCCTTCCAATACTTCCTGTGCTTCACCCTTGAGCGCTTCGGTAGGCTTGCCTAGAAACTGTTCTGCCGCCGTCGCCACATCTTCAACCGCACCGCCAATTTTAATGATCGCTACACCGTCTGCCATGACTGGTACGCCTTGCTCTGTGTATACCTCCGGCGTCGATACATCCAGCTTATGGGACAATAGCGATAGAAACTCAGCCTTCTGGAATATCGGCAGAATAAACGCGCCTCCGCCTCTAATGATTTTCACTTTACGCCCAGATTCATCCGTGCTCGCATTTCGGGAGCCTAGAAATGATCCCGTTACGAGCATCGCTTCGTCTGGACTAACTGTTTTGTAGCGCGCCCAGAAGGCAAGACCTAATATAACAAAAACGCCAACTACAATAGCTGGTATAACATAAATATCTTCCATTGAATTTCCCCCTTATGCTGCTTTAATTAAGATAGATTTACTTCCGATACATACAAAGTGCTGTCCCTTACCTCAACAACGACAACCTTGGAGCCACTTGTAATTTCAACGCCTTCAAAGCTAGCTGCAATTTGATTCGTAAATCCAGCTCCCACCTTAACCATCACTTCACCATAGCCCTTCGCAGAAATGGGGACCAGCACCTCCCCGAGCTTACCCGACAAATCATTAAGCGAAAAAGCGATTGAATTCTCGCTTTGCTCCATCGGCTTAATGTAGAGAAAGAAAACAGCTACTGCAGCTGTAAGTGAGATGAATAAGGCAATCACCACGATGGCTGTTGAACTAAAGGCAGTGTAGCGTCCGAGTAGGATCCCTGCTCCGCCAAAAGTGGTTATCCCGCCTACTAGCGCAGTCGGCGACAGCCATGAATGACCATCTAAGGATAAAAAATCGAGTGCTCCATCGAGTGCTTGCCCGATCAAATCCCCAAAAATAATACTTACGAGCGCATAAAGGATTCCTCCGACTAGACAAGACATAAATAGCGTCTCCAACTCTCTCCTCCTCCCTTAGTATCCATAACCTGTTAATGCTTCCGTTATTTAATACGTTGAAAACGCTCTTTTGTTTCTAAAAAAATAGAACTTGTTGAATTTTATCATTTCAACAAGCTCTATTATTCCAATTATGTTAATTTAATTTTTATAAATTTACGTTTTCCAACTTGAAGCACGTCGCCATCCTTAGGAGAAATATCCGCATTAATATCAGTTATCTTCTCTTCATTTAGACGCACTGCCCCTTGCTGAACGCTTCTTCTCGCTTCACTGCTCGTTGGCAGCAAGTCAAGCAGAGTGAGCAGCTTCACGATGCGAATTTGGCCATCTTCCAATTGTTCCGCAGCAATCGATACCTCTTCGATATCATCAGGCAGCGCACGTTGTTGAAATACGGTTATAAAATGATTTTCTGCCGCTTTCGCTGCCTCTTCGCCGTGGTACATTCGTACAAATGTCGCTGCAAGCTGCATCTTCGCATCACGAGGATGTACAGAACCATCTGCTAGCCCAGCTTTCAATGCCGCAAGCTCCTCGTTGCTTAAATCGGTAGCAAGCTCGTAATATTTGAGCATAAGCCTATCTGGAATCGACATCGATTTGCCGTAGATTTGGTTTGGCTCTTCATCGATACCGATGTAATTGCCCAAGCTTTTGCTCATTTTATTTACGCCGTCCAACCCTTCGATCAAAGGAGTCGTAATTACGATTTGGCCCGGTTTATTATATTCCTTCTGCAAGGTTCTGCCCATTAACAGGTTAAATGTCTGATCCGTGCCTCCTAGCTCCACATCAGAATCAAGAGCTATGGAATCGTATCCCTGCATCAGCGGGTAGAAAAACTCATGAATGCTGATCGGCAAGCCGCTCGTGTACCGCTTTGTGAAATCATCACGCTCCATCATGCGTGCAACCGTTACTTTCCCGGCTAGATTTACAACATCCGCAAAGTTAAGCGGTGCAAGCCATTCCGAGTTGTAGTAGAGCTTTGTTTGCTGTGGATCTAATATTTTGTAAATTTGTTTTTGGTATGTTTCCGCATTCCGCTTCACATCTTCTTCCGTCAACTGCTTCCTCGTTTCCGATTTGCCGGTTGGATCACCAATTCTGCCTGTAAAATCACCGATAATCAGTTGAACCTGATGACCGAGTTCCTGAAATTGACGAAGCTTGTGAAGAACAACCGTATGGCCGATATGAATGTCTGGCGCTGAAGGATCAAGTCCTAGCTTTACATTTAATGGCTTTCCTGTTGCGACAGCATTCGCTATTTTATTTTTCAAATCATCCTCAGGTACAATCTCCACAACACCGCGGCGAATGACAGCCAGCTGACGCTCGACCTCACTTTTCTGCTCACCACTTAAACTTTCCCACTTCACCATAGAACTTTTCCTCCTTTGTATGCGTCTATATAGACATAAAAAATCCTTCCAGCCCCAAGGGACGAGAAGGATTAGCTCGCGGTACCACCCTCGTTAGAGTACTCCTACCTTTTTTCACATAAAAAAGAGGTACTCTCACTTCGTTGTTGATAACGGAGACGGGCTCCGAAGTGAACTACTACGGCTGATTCGACTGCCCCACAGGCTTTTTTGCCAAAATGTGCAGAGGATTGTCAGTATACGGTTCCTTCACTTAGCTCCAGGCGGTAATTCAACAAGCGGCGCATACCGGTTTCCACCACCCACCGGCTCTCTGAAAGTACGATTCGCTGTCTACTCATGCCCTTCAAAGCATTGATTAGATAAAACATTATTGAATTTATACCATAGCAGTGCTGTGAAGTCAATGCAAGGAAAGAATGCGTTACTTTAGCGATTTATGTTATAATAGGTGTGCTATTTGGAGGAGGAGTCATAGAAATGCAAGAAGATCGTCAACCTGCGCCAAACAAAAGAAGCAAATGGCGTACATTTGGAATCGTAACTTTTATAACAGCTAAATGGATGGTATATTTCGGAATCTTCATCGGATTGCTTGCCGGTGGAGCAGTAACTGGTTATGTGGCCGCGCTTGTGAAAGACGAAAGCGTAAGACCTCGATCCGTTATTTTAGAGAAGATCGGCGAAAATGCCATCACTGGATTTGTTTACTTCAATGATGATTCACTTGTCGGACAGCTAAGAACGTCAGAGGACCGAATGATTATTACATATGATGATTTACCGCCGCAGGTTATTACTGCCGTACTTGGCATTGAGGACAATAACTTTTTGGAGCATCACGGCGTAGACATTAACGGCCTTGGACGTGCAGTAAAGCAAAAGCTTCTAAATGAAGATACGCAAACGGGCGGAAGTACGCTTACTCAGCAGCTTGCGCGACGTGTATTTCTAAGTTTAGACAAAACAGATAGCCGTAAAATTAAAGAAATATTTTTATCGCTGCGCATGGAACGTTATTTAACGAAAGAAGAAATTTTAGCTGCTTATTTGAATAAGGTTCCTTTCGGAAATGGTTCCAGCGGCTACAATTTGTTCGGCATTAAAGCAGCTGCCAAAGGGATATTTGATATTTCGGATCTAAACCAGCTGAATATCGCGCAGTCTGCCTATTTGGCAGGTCTACCGCAAAGGCCTTCTGCCTATACAGCGTTCACAGGTAAAGGTCAATTCAATGAGGCGGGCTTTGAACTCGCGCTTGGACGTCAAAAAACAGTGTTGAAGCGGATGTTCGAGACTGGGCGGATTACTCAGCAAGAGTACGACGAAGCGTCCAAATTCGATATTAGGAAAACGCTGGCTAAGCCAAAAGAAAAAGCCTATACAACCTATCCTTATCTCATGCTTGAAGCAGAACGTCAAGCAGCGGAAATTATGCTCATGGCGCAGGATTCTACTTTAACAAAAGCAGACCTTCGCAAAAAAGAAAATGCTCCGCTTATTGAGGAAGCTCGCGATCATTTGCTACGCGGCGGCTACCATGTCTATACAACCATCGACAAGGATGTCTACCAGCTCATGCGTGAGATTGGCACCAATGATGAGAATTTCACGCCATATAGCGAGAAAAAAGGGCTGGAGCAGATTGCTGCGATCATGCTCGATCACAAAACTGGCGCTATTGTGGGAATGCTTGAAGGCCGAGACTTCTATGAGGAGCAATTAAACTATGCCACTCAGATGACAAGGCAGCCAGGCTCAACGATGAAAACATTGGCGGCTTACCTTCCAGCTATTGAAATGGGTATCATTCAGCCCGCGAGCATAATTGACGATGCTCCAATTGTCCTGAAAGATGGCCAGAAGGGTTTCCATATCCCAATGAACGTAAACCGTAAGTTCGCGGGTCTAGTAACGGCGCGTGAGGCATTAAACCGTTCCTTGAACTTGCCTGCTCTGAAAATTTTCAATGAGGAAGTCAAAATTGAAAATGCGTGGGAGTTCGTTAAAAAGCTAGGCATTACAACGCTGCAGCCGCAAGATGCTTATGCACAAACCGGTGTAATTGGCGGTCTAAGCATCGGCGTATCGGTTGAAGAGCTTACGAATGCATACGGCTCGATTCCGAACAAAGGCGTTTTCAATGATGCTTATATGATTCAAAAAATTACAGATGCAAACGGAAAAATTGTATATGAACACAAGCAGGAACCAAAACGAGTGTTCTCGGAGCAGAGTGCCTTCTTGATGACAGATATGCTGTCGACTGTTATTTCAAGCAAGAGCGGTTCTGCTAACAAATTGAAATCACAATTCGATAAGTACGGTGAAATTCCTATTGCCGGTAAAACAGGCTCTACACAAAGCTACGGTGACGTGTGGTTTATGGGCTTCTCGCCAGATATCACGCTAGGCGTGTGGGCCGGTTATGAGGAACAGGTCAACTCCCTATCCGAAGTCGGCAAAACGCGTGCTCGTTCCATCTGGGCACTCATTATGAATAAGATGGCTGAGAAGAAGCCGGGAATTTTTGTAACCAAAGAATTTGAACGTCCATCCGGCATTGTCAAAGCTACGGTGTCAAGCGCTAGCGGCTTGCTTCCAAGTCAATTAACGAAACAAGCAGGCATGCTTGTTACTGACTGGTTTAACAAGAAGGATATACCTAAGAAAACAGATGACGCGCTCGTGAAGATGGCTTATATTTCCTTCAATGGCGTTAACTATGTTCCGAACCCAGCTACTCCTAGCGATATGATTAAGGAACAAATCGTTATTAAACGTAAAAAACCACTGGATGTTCTTATGGATGAAATTAAGGCAGCACAGCAGAAACTTCCGGCTAGCAGTCGTCGTCCACTTGATATTTACCTTCCAGCTGATGCAGAAAACAACGCGCCGTCTAAACCAGACCCTCGCGTTGACGATGGAGCAGCTCCACCGCCTCCGGCAAGCGTTAAGCTGCAATCGTCGGATGGCGTGCTTATATTGACATTTAATGATAGTACTGCTGCTGATGTCGTTGGTTACCGCGTGTACCGTTCGGTTAATCAAGGGCCTTATGAGAAGCAAGGGGAATCCATTGTTGTCGGTGCAGACAAACGTATGAAAGTGTATGCCTCCAATGCTCAAAACTACACTTATTACGTAACAGCGGTTGATGTTGTGGGCAAAGAGTCAGCACCTAGTCAAATAGTACAATATGGCAGCACACCGAGTACCCCTCCACCGACAACAGGTGGAGACAACTCAAGCGGAAATGGAAGTGGAAATGGTTCTGGCACAACAACAGCACCTTCCACACCAACTGGCTTGCAGGCTGCGAAAACAGATCTAAGCGTACGATTAACTTGGGCGGCTAACAGTGTGTCAGACCAAGTGACGCAATATAATATTTACTACAGTGCAAACAACGATGGTCAATATTCCAAGATCGGATCAACCTTGGAAACAAGCTTTGAGTATGTTGCGCCGCTTATCACAGGTTCCTTCTATATAACCTCTGAAAACGCGAAAGGCGAGTCATCACCATCCTCCAAGCAAACGATCAGCTAGAGGTAAACGAAATAGGCAGCAGCCTCTCACGGGGCTGCTGCCTTTTCTTTTGGGAATTTACTATTTAGAAAATGAATATAAGAGCAGCATTCTATGATTATCAAATGACATAAGATGAATCCGTTTCAAACAAACGGCTTATTTGCTCATGATCTTCTCTGGATAGACGCCATTTGGTTGCAGCCGTATTTTCCTCCAGCTGCTTAACCGTCTTCGCACCAGCGATCACACTCGATATTTCCTGCTTATACAATAACCAGTTGATAGCTACCTGGCTTAACGGTTTCTCGATGGCTCTAGCAATCCCAGTAAAGGTTTCGACGATGACAATGTTTTTAATAAATTGTTTATCCGAAAATAAAGGATTAAGCTGTGCGCGAACATCCGTTTTGGGCAGCCTTGTCAAATAATTAAATTTCCCCGTCAACAATCCCTGGGCTAGCGGACTATAAGGAATAAAACCGATTTTTTGCTGCTTCGCATAGGGTAACGCTGCATGTTCAACATCGCGCTGGAACAAATTATAGGGCAGCTGCAAAGATACAATATTGCTAACGGATTGTGCTGCAACTAATTGCTGAACGTTAAAGTTTGAAACGCCGATATTTCTGATTTTCCCTTCAACTATGAGTTGATTTAACGTTTCAAACGTTTCTTCAATCGGTGTTTTGCCGCTGGGATCAGGAAAATGTACTTGATACAAATCAATATAGTCCGTATTTAATCGCCGCAGGCTCTCCTCTACCTCACGAATTATATTTGCTTTAGATACATTTATACTAAACTGCCCTTGATCGTTCCAGATGAGGCCAGCTTTTGTTGCGATAATGACATGCTCCCTTACGGGCTGCAGCACTTTACCAAGCACTTTCTCGGAATGTCCCAGCCCATAGGATGGAGCGGTGTCATAGAAGGTGATCCCTTGTTCATACGCACGACGAATGACAGCCTCAATCTCGTTATCATCGACTTCTCCCCAGCCTGCTTTCCCAGCAGCCCAAGCTCCGAACCCGATAACGGATGGATAAAGCTCGCTATTGCCTAATTTTCTCTTATCCAACAAGCGAACCTCCTTTACTTAATTATTCCTACCCGATTACTTGGAACTATCATAATTATAAATGTGTCTGCATGAAAGTCAACCCATTTTTTTCAAAATGAACCAGCTGCTTAACTACGACTCGACAATTATGACTTGACAACTGTTTTCCATCTCCTTATGATAAAAAGCATTCATTATTGCGATAAAATTCCATATTCCCGATTAGGAAGGAAATAAAAACAATGACTAAAAGACGTATTGATCATGTTGGCGTTATGGTAAAAAATATTGATGCTTCTATTTCTTTTTATACTGAAATTATTGGCTTTGAGCTTAAAGGAAGAACGCCTCATACGAATGGAATTATTGAGCTTGCCTTTCTTGGCTTTGGTGGTTCCGACGAAACCGAATTAGAATTAATTCAAGGCTATAATGACAACCTTCCAAGTGAAGGCAAGGTGCATCATTTTGCAGTGACAGTAACTGATGTCCATGCGGAATTTGAACGTTTAAAGCAGCTTGAAGTGACCTTTATCGATGAGAGCATCACTGTACTGCCGAACGGATACCAATACTTTTTTGTAAGCGGACCTGACGGTGAGCGAATCGAGTTATTTCAGCGTTAATAATTGCTCGAATAAAGCACGAAAAAGAGGATGGCCCCTGATCTGATCAGGAGCCATCCTCTTTTTTATATTTTGGTTAGTCTTCAATTGTGGACAAATCGCCCGTTGGCAGGTTCAGCTCCCACGCTTTCAGCACACGACGCATAATTTTGCCGCTTCGTGTTTTGGGAAGCTTATCCTTAAACTCAATTTCTCTTGGTGCCGCATGGGCGGATAAACCTACTTTTACGAATTGTGAAATCTCAAGCTTCAGTTCATCCGAGGCCACATAGCCTTCACGGAGCGCAATAAAAGCTTTAATGATTTCTCCACGCATCGGATCTGGTTTGCCGATGACGCCCGCTTCTGCTACAGCCGGATGCTCAACCAGCTTGCTCTCAACCTCAAACGGGCCTACTCTCTCGCCTGCTGTATTGATTACATCATCGATACGGCCTTGGAACCAGAAGTAGCCATCTTCGTCCATATAGGCGGAATCTCCAGAGATATACCAGCCTTTAAGATAAAAATATTCCTCATACTTAGAAGGATTATTCCATACCTTGCGCATCATGGATGGCCAAGGCACATGTATTGCTAAATTGCCCATACGATATGGAGGCACCTCATTGCCGCTATCATCGATAATAGCAGCTTTCACGCCTGGCAACGGCTTGCCCATCGATCCTGGCTTAATATCCATACTTGGATAGTTGCAAATCAATTGGCCGCCTGTCTCCGTCATCCACCATGTATCATGAATGCGTTGGCCGTAAACCTTCATTCCCCATCTTACGACCTCTGGGTTAAGCGGCTCGCCTACGCTTAGAACATGCCGCAAGCTTGTAAGATCAAATTGCTGTGATATTTCGTCACCTGCACCCATTAACATACGGAATGCCGTAGGTGCGCTATACCATACCGTAACGCCGTATTTCTGAATGACGCTATACCAATCGCTTGGGCTAAAGCGTCCGCCTCGTATGACGTTTGTAGCGCCGTTAAGCCACGGTGCAAAGATGCCATAAGAAGTGCCAGTAACCCAGCCTGGATCTGCAGTGCACCAATATATATCGTTTTCTTTCAAATCAAGTACTATTTGACCCGTATACATATGCTGAATCATCGCATTTTGTACATGGTAGACACCTTTTGGTTTGCCGGTTGAGCCGGAAGTATAATGCAAAATGAGACCATCCTCGCGCTCCAGCCATTCAATCTCAGCCTCGTCGGACGCTGCAGCCATCTCTTCTGCAAAATCAACAATATTCTCTTCCTTCGCTAAATCCTTGCCGAATACGATTACATGCTTTAAATTCGGCAGCTCATCTCTCTTAATTCTTTTGAGAAGAGCAGGCGTTGTAATAATAGCAGTAGCTTCGCTATCCAAAAGTCTGTCCTTTACCGCTGTCTCCATGAATGCTTCGAATAGCGGACCAACAACCGCGCCGACCTTCAAAGCACCAAGCGCGCTAAAATAAAGTTCAGGCGTTCTCGGCATAAAGATGAAGACACGCTCGCCTTTGGAAATGCCAAGCTTGCGCAAGACGTTTGCAAAACGATTGGATTGTTTGCTCAGTTGTTCGAAGGTGTAGGATTCATCCCGCTCACTATCGCTATAGTAAAGGGCGATTTTATCGCCTTTTCCTTGCTCGACATGACGGTCAATGGCCTCATACGCCATATTTACTTTTCCAGTTGTGTACCAGCTAAATTGACTTTCGATTTGACTCCATTCAAAGGAATTAATCGCTTCTTCATAATTCGGTAAGTTCGAATTTTGCGCAGTCGCTGGAATTCGTTCTTGATGTAAGTTGATCATACTATCACTCTCCCATCAAATCTGTGTTTCTACTTTGTAAGAATACGCTTTCAAAACGAAGTCGTAACTTGAGGCAAACAAGCCGACAACAACTCGCGCATCCCATGATCTTAAACCGCCAAACTTATTATAACATAACCTTTTTCTATTCGACTACGCTTTTCATTTAGTAAAATGTTTGTTATAAAGAGTAATAGAGGATTGTGTTAAGCAGCAATTTAACAGCAAAGGGGGGGCAGCCTTGGAACATCGAAAGCGTTTGCAGCGAGAGCAGCTCGTTTTGGACGCAAGTCGTGAACTTATTTTGGAAGGACCAGTACCGCCCGATCAGTTAGCCAACATGACGATGCACAAATCGCTGGATGCATTCCGCAGACCAAACGAGCAGCATGTTGCGCTAGTTGAAATTGCCGGCCTAGAAGAAGGAAGAATTATTTTAGCGCGTGAAGGCTCGGTTATCGTTGGATACGTTACCTTCCACTATGCAGACGAGCTTGAGCGCTGGTCAGAAGGCGGAATGACGGATTTAATCGAGCTCGGCGCCATCGAGGTTGCAGATGATTATCGCGGCCTTGGCTTAGGAAAACGAATGATTCAGCTCGCCTTCGCCGAGGAGCAATTAGAAAATATGATTGTATTTACGACAGAGTATTATTGGCATTGGGATCTTGAGGGCACGAAGCTAAATGTGTGGGATTATCGTAAAATGATGGAAAAATTGATGCAATCCGTCGGAATGATTTGGTACGCCACAGATGACCCCGAAATTTGCTCCCATCCCGCGAATTGTCTTATGGTGCGTATCGGCACAGAGGTCCCGCTAAGCTCGGTAGAACATTTTGACACAGTACGTTTTCGGCAGCGCTTTATGTATTAAGCTTTTGCTTACGATGCTGGTTTGCTTCGCAAACCTAAGTTTATGCTTACGATGCTGGTTTGCTTCGCAAACCTAAGTTTATGCTTACGATGCTGGTTTGCTTCGCAAACCTAAGTAACGCTTACGATGCTGGTTTGCTTCGCAAACCTTTAGGAGGATAGGAATGGCTTCTGACTCTATTTTCATCTATCATTCGGATACTAGCGGATATAAATTCGGTGAGGAGCATCCTTTCGATCCGCTGCGGCTTGCTCTAACGATCGATCTGCTCAAAGAAGTTGATGCTTTGTATGATGAGGATATCCAGCCTCCTGCAGTGTATTCCGAGGATGAGCTGTTGTCACTCGTCCATAGAACCGACTATTTGGACGCTGTTAAACAATTGAGTGAAGCCGAAATCAATGATAACAGCGTACTTGCACAGCAGTTTGGACTACATACAGAAGACACTCCTTATTTCCCTGGCATGCACAAGGCAGCTATGTCCATCGTCAGAGGCTCTGTGACGGCCGCTGAGCTTGTTATGACGGGCCAAGCCAAGCATGCCTACCATCTTGCCGGAGGATTGCATCACGCCTTCCCTGACCGCGCCTCAGGCTTCTGTGTTTATAATGATGCAGCAGTCGCTATTAAGCATATCCGTCAAACGTATGGTGCAAAAGTGCTTTATATTGATACGGATGTCCATCACGGGGACGGTGTTCAGTGGGTTTTCTATGACGATCCAGACGTATGCACCTATTCGATCCATGAAACGGGAAAATTTTTGTTTCCAGGTACAGGCTACGTGCACGAAAAAGGCACAGATCATGGTTTTGGCGCTTGCTTTAACGTGCCGTTAGAACCGTACACAGAGGATGAATCCTGGCTGGAGAGCTTTAATATTACGTTGCGCAAAATCATTTCGGCCTTCAAACCAGATGTCATTATTAGTCAGCACGGCTGCGATGCTCATGCCTTTGACCCGCTCTCTCACATTCATTGCAGCATGCGTATATATGCTCAAATCCCTGCTATCATACATGAATTAGCCCATACCTATACCGATGGCCGCTGGATTGCGTTAGGCGGCGGCGGTTATGATATTTTCCGCGTCGTTCCACGAGCTTGGTCTTTAGTATGGCTTACAATGATTGATCACCCTATTGCACATGCGATTGCAGCTGGTGAAGAAGCTAGGCTTCCAGATCGCTGGTTGAGCCATTGGGAATCCATTAGCCCTCACAAGCTCCCTACGCATTGGATGGACGATCCCGAAGATATTGAGCCTATGCCTAGACGAATCGAAATTACGAACAAAAACAGAATGATGCAGCAGATCGTTATTCAAGATCTGTAATCCAATTACAGCATCAAGCTCGCACAAAAAAAAGAACCAGTTCCGATGTTGGCATCAGAGCTGGTTCTTTTTATTTCGTTTAAATATTTTGCATGATATCATCAATAATTTGATAAGAGTTGTTGGAGGCGATTACCGTAAACTCTGGAAAGTTCACATGAGCCGATCCATCCGCTTTGTCAGACATCGAACGAATAATGACAAATGGTGTATTATTCATATCACAAACTTGAGCAACTGAGGCGCCTTCCATCTCCGCGCATGCGCCTTGCAGCTTCTCGTGAAGCAGCTTGACCGACTCGCGGCTGGCAATGAATTGATCGCCCGACAGCACTTTGCCCTGTATGCTGCGTCCTGAGAATAAACGATTGCTAGCTGCAGAAGCCAGCTCAATTAATCTCTCGTCTGCAGGAAATTCTGATCTTGGATGAAAAGGAATCGTTCCAAGAGCAAAGCCTAGTGGTGTACAGTCCATATCATGCTGGACACAACTCGTCGAAACGACGATATCTCCAATGTTAAGCTGCGGATCAACTGCACCAGCAACGCCGGTAAACAGAACGCAATCAGCACCGAGATCAAGTAAAATTTGCGTACAAACCGCAGCATTTACTTTCCCTACACCTGATTTGCAATAAATGATCGTTTTGCCATGAAGTGTGCCTTCATAATATGTAATACCTGCTTTAGTAACCTCAGACACTACGTTTACATGCTCATGCAGCAATTCAATTTCTTCAGCCATAGCGCCAATAATTCCAATTTTATTAAACGACATTTCTTTTATATTCCTCCAACCGATTGGCGCACGATAATCTCATGCGGCAGCACAACTTTGGATTGATCTACATTTTCTTTCTTCATCAGCTTTGTCAGCAAACGCATCGATACCGCGCCAATATCATACATTGGCTGTGCTACAGCTGTAAGCTGTGGACGAACCATAGATGCCATACGGCTGTTATCAACACTAATGACAGATATATCATCCGGTACTCTTAAGCCGGAATCCTGAATGCTGTGAATTGCGCCGATCGCCATTTCATCCGTTGCGGAGAACACAGCTGTCGGACGCTCGTCCAGCTCAATAAAATATTTCATCGCTTCTGCGCCTGATTCATAACGGTAGTTGCCCGTACGAACTAAAGCATCATCATAAGCGATACCTGCTGCTTCAAGTGCACGCTTATAGCCTTGGAATCTTGCATAACCAATGGATGGATCTTGCAGTGTTCCGCTGATCATTGCAATTCTTCTATGTCCTTGCTCATACAAGTTTTGTACAGCATCGAACGCAGCATCCTCGTGGTTGATGTCAACAGACGGAATTTGTCCGCTCTCATCGGAAGTTGCACAAAGTACAATCGGAACATTAGCCGTCTTAAATGCTTGCAAATGCTCTTCCGTCACTGCCCCGCCCATAAATAGCAAGCCGTCTACTTGCTTCTCAAGAAGTGTATTGATAACACGGATTTCTTTGTCTTTTTTCTTATCCGCATTACACAAAATAATATTGTAATGATACATATTTGCGATATCTTCAATTCCGCGTGCTACTTCAGCAAAAATAGCATTTGAAATATCAGGAATAACTACGCCCACCGTCGTTGTTTTCTTACTTGCCAAGCCCCTTGCTACGGCATTTGGACGATATCCTAGTCGCTCTATTGCTTCATATACTTTTTTGCGTGTTGCTGGTTTCACATTGGGATTATTGTTCACAACCCGAGAAACCGTAGCCATTGATACTCCTGCTTCTCTTGCTACATCATAAATGGTTACCGTCACAGTGTTTCTCTCCATTAGCTCAGATTTTATAATTACGCACGACGCATATTAACGTTATCATACGACAAAATATTTCTTTTCGCAATGTTGACGCATGTTTCACTCATCTGCACGGCTTGTAAAATCAATAATCTGAGCTTCTATGTAAGCAACGTTCGACGGCTTATTTGCTCAAGTCTCTTTTTCAAATCCAAAATCCATGCTTCATCGTTAAGCGTTTGAGCAAGCAAATACAAATCAAGTAGCTTATTGATTCTCTGCTCAACCAGTCTCTCGAATCCAATGCGATCCGTCTGCTGTTTGTCTGCCTTTGCCTCTACCAGAATGCTAGCCCACTCGTTGCATTCATTAAAAAGGAATGTCTGCTTGTCTGGTTGAGCCCCCAATTGTGCTATTAAACCTGATAAATCAGGTTTTACTTCCGGAAATACTTCACTGCGATTGCAGGTTGTGCAAGAATATATAGGAACGTTATCGATCTCAACCTTCCCTGAGTAAATAACTGTGCGCAGTTTCATCTTCATGATGTCGCCACAATGACAACTCTTATGCAAAGTGGTCCACTCCTTCATAGTAGCAGCTATCGTAACAACCATAGCTTTCAGAGTAATAATGTATAAATGATTCGACTATTTTCGCACAAATTCCTGCATGCACAACCTTGTAATTTTTACTACTAAAATCACACTCAAAATTGAACACTAAATGCTAGTTATGGCGCAACTTTTCTCCACATTTTCCTTACTGGCGGCACAGCTGCAACAATCGTCCAAATCGCTGCTCCGATAAGATCATTCCGCACATCCATAACGTCCGGCATTCTGCCGCCAACAAAAGACTGATGATATTCATCTGTAATTCCATATAAACCACAAATAAGTACAATAACGACCTTCATCCAAAATCGGTCGCCCCTCTTGCCAATGCCGTAGTCTATCGTAAGTGCAAGTATGAAGTAGGAAACAAAATGGCCCCAATTAAAACCTTCCATAAAGGGGAAAAACTTTTGAAAGAAAGGGAGAAAGGTATTTATCTCATCACCTGTTCTCGAAGATAGCGCAAATATAACAGCCATCCATGCAATAGCCGGCAAAAAGCGCAGCAGCCTAACGTATGAAAATGGTTTAGAATAACTCTCCGTTTGCTTCATTGTTTCTCCTTCGTTACAATAATAGAGATCTTTACTAGATGGAGGGAAAAATATGCCGTTACAAAATAAAACCGTCATCTGCTTGCTAGACGACGAATTTGAGGATTTGGAGCTATGGTATCCCGTATATCGTGCGCGTGAAGCTGGTGCGACCGTTTTATATGCTGGACCTGAGAAAGGTAAAACACATATCGGAAAATACGGCGTGCCTGCAGTAGCTGATTTGTCATTTGATGAAGTAAATAGCGAAGACATTATCGGTTTATTGGTCCCAGGCGGCTGGGCACCTGATAAGCTTCGCCGTTATCCTAAAGTTCTCCAGCTCGTACAAGAACTGAATGCCGCTGACAAACCGATCGGCCAAATCTGTCATGCGGGCTGGGTACTCATCTCGGCGAAAATATTGGAGGGGCGCAAAGTCACTTCAACACCAGGCATTCGAGATGACATGGAAAATGCAGGAGCGACATGGTTCGATGAAGCCGTCGTTGTTGATGGAAATCTCATTTCCGCACGCCGTCCGCCCGATCTTCCTCCTTATGCAAAAGCGTTTGTAGATGCACTAGTACAGCGAATGGGTTAACCATTCGCTGTTTTTTTGTCCAAGCGCTCCATAAAACCAGTTAGCTGCTCTAATATTTCTGTACTTGTACGGCAATGATGCAGCTGCTGAAATACCTCATGGCTTTCTTCTTGTGAAGTGAAGAGCAGCCTTTCCTTGATGGGCAAAATCGAATGTGAAGACATGCTCAGCTCATCTACATCAAGGCTTAGCCATATCGGCAGCGCTCTTAGATCCCCTGCAAGCTCACCGCACACGCCAACCGTAATCCCGCTTCGTTTTGCCGCTTCCACCGTCATGCGCAGCATTCGAATGAGCGCTGGATGGTAAGGCTCATACAAGTGTGCGATTTCCTCATTCATACGATCCACAGCTAACGTAAACTGTACCAGGTCATTCGTGCCGATACTAAAGAAATCAACCTCTTCCGCGAGTAAATCAGCGATCATAACTGCGGCAGGAACTTCAATCATAATTCCGATCTTCATCCCTTTATCATAGGGATACCCCGCTGCTTCAAGCTCAAGCTTCGCTTCGTTTAATACTGCATTTGCAGCACGTACTTCATCGACAGATGAAATAAGCGGATACATAAGCTTTACTTGACCGTAATGACTTGCCCGCAAAATAGCACGAAGCTGCGTTTTGAACAAATCTTTACGATCCAGCGATATCCGAATGGCTCTGTAACCTAGGAAAGGATTGTCTTCCTCTGGCAGGTCAAAATAATCGAGCTGCTTGTCACCGCCGACATCCAGCGTTCTGATGACGAGCGGCTCACCCTCAAGGCGTTCGGCTACGCTGCGATATACCTCAAACTGTTCTTCTTCCTTTGGAAACCGATTTCGATCCATGTACAAAAATTCCGTGCGGAACAGCCCAACCCCATGCGCCCCGCTCGACATCGCAATTTCCAGCTCTTTGTAGGAGCTAATATTGGCTGCAAGCTCCAGCCTTTTGCCATCAGGCGTTACCGGGCGATGACCTGCAATGCCGTGCAGTCTTTTTTTCGCTTCCGATTGATGGGAGTGCAGCTCAGTGTAATAGTCAATAACTTGCTGAGCAGGATCGATAAACACAGTGCCGTCATTACCATCAATAACTAGCGTTTGCCCTGTTTGAATAGGCTCAACTAACCTCGTCTCTACACCAACAACAAGAGGTACGCCGAGCGCTCTAGCCATAATAGCTGAATGTGAAGTTTTGCTGCCAGCAAGAGTCACAATGCCGAGCACATGCTGCGGATTAATATGTGCTAGCTGAGAAGGAGACAACTCCTTAGCAATCAATATAAATGGCTGCGTATCTGAAGGCAGTGTAATTTCTGGCGCTCCCAGCAGATGCTTCAGCAATCGATTGCCCACATCCTTAATATCTAGCGCCCGTTCTTTCATGTACTCATCGTCAAGCAGATCAAACATCGTAACAAAATGATCAATAGCTTCCTTAACAGCAACTTCAGCCGCTTTGTACTGGCGTTGGATAATACCTTGGATTTCATTCATAAAGACAGGATCGTCCAAAATGGCTATATGAGCATCGAATATATGTGTTTCCTCTGAACCGACAACATCTCGCAGATCATCTTTAATCTGTTCAATTTCAGACTTAGAGGTACGAATGCCTTCGTATACACGTTCGAACTCGCGGGCAAAATCAGCTACATCGATTTTTTGCTCCGGTAACTCCCATTCCCAATTCGGAAGCACAAACGATCTCCCAATCGCTATGCCTGCTGACGCCCCTATTCCTTGAATCATTGTGTTTCCCCTCCACCGTTTCTCTCTTTAAGTACAACAGACAATACCGAGGACTGCCCCTTTTTCACCGCTTTGAAAGGTGCAAATCGCCATGAGTGAACAAGATCAGAATTTGTTATGACCATAGGAGTAGCAAGAGATTTGCTCTCCTTTCGAACACGCTGCAAATCAAATTTTATAAGCATCATGCCTGGCGTAACTTCGTCCCCTTCTTTAACGAGCGCATTAAAATACGCTTTGCCAGCCAGACGCGAAGTATCTATGCCTATATGAAGCAGAACTTCCAACCCCTCAGGAGTAAGAATGCCGATCGCATGCATCGTCGGATAAATATGCATCACCTTGCCCTTAACCGGCGATACAAGCTCTCCTTTCTCCGGTATAAATGCGACGCCTTGTCCGACGAGTTTGCCCGCAAATATCGGATCAGGCACCTCATCAAGAGGAATCATGCGGCCTTGCATCGGCGAGTGGAACAAAACTTGTGCTTGATCACGATGAATGGTCTTGATCATTTCTTCACGAATAAGTTCGGAATACGTGCCAAATACGACCTGAACATGTCCACCGCCTAATTTGATTACACCTGCAGCGCCCAGATTTCGAAGCGCATTTATGTCGAGCAGCTTATCGTTGGAAACTTTAAGCCGCAGTCTTGTAATACAGGACTCCATCTTTTCTATATTTTGTTTACCACCAATGGCTTGCAAAATAAGCGGTGCACGATAAGGGATATCGCCTGCCCATTCATCAAGCTGTGAGCCTTCCTCACGACCTGGTGTCGGAATCCGAAATCTTCGTATCGCCCAGCGAAACAAAAAGTAATAAACGAAGCCAACAACGATGCCGATCGGAATGATTAACCAACCTCGTGTTGCCAAATGCTCGTTGATAACATAATCTATGGCTCCTGCTGAGAAGGAGAATCCGTGCTTAATGCCAAGCTCGTAAGTAACCCACATGATAATGCCTGACAATATCGCATGGACGACGTATAAATACGGAGCAACAAACAAAAATGCGAACTCAACCGGCTCAGTAACGCCAGTTAGAAATGACGCAAGCGCTGCATACATAAACGTTTTCCGAATTTTCGGCTTTAAATCCTCGCGCGCTTCGTGAATAATGGCGAATGCGATGGCTGGCAAAGCGAACATCATCGTCGGATAAAGTCCAGCCATAAACGAGCCGGCAGTAGGATCGCCAGCGAAGAAACGCGGAAGATCGCCATACACCATCTGTCCTGAAGCTGTTTCAAAGCTGCCAATTTGAAACCAGAATACATGGCTGACCAAATGATGCAAACCGAATACAACCAAAATCCTGTGTACAAATCCGTATAAAAATACACCGAAGCCGCCACCCGATTCAACAATTTCACCCAGATTTATCATCATGCTTTGTAAATAAGGCGCAATATTGATCATAGCTATTGAGAACAACAAACTAACAACACTTACAAATAACGGTACAAACCGCGGTCCGCCAAAAAATTGTATGTATTCCGGTAATTTTAAGCTTTTAAACCTCTCATGGCTCACGCCTGAAATAATTCCTATAAGTGTACCAATGAGCACGGTTGGTTCAATCGGCACCTCTGCCGACCCTGTAATACCGCTATAAATAGCCATACCTACAAGAGCAGCCATCCCTGCTGCGAGAGCATTACCCGTTAAGCCTAGTGAGATGCCAAGCGCAAAAATATATGGTAAATATGTAAAAATCGTTTCGCTTGCAGCTAGTAAATAGCCTTCCATCCCTGGAAGGCCAAAGTAATCCCATGGCAGCTTGCTTAAACTCAAAAATATAGCCGCACCTGGCAGAACAATCATCGGCAGCATGAATGCTCTACCAAGCTGCTGCAGGCTCCCAATGAAAACCATCTTGCACCTCCTTAAAGTTTTGCGAAGCAAAACTACTTCGTAAGCATTTGCTTAGTTTTGCGAAGCAAAACTACTTCGTAAGCATAAGCTTCAAGTTTTGCAAAACAAAACTAACTCCGTAAGCATTATTCAACACATCTATATCGATGTTAAGCGTTTGCTGCGTTTTTGTCAAAGTAAAACGGCGAGCCTGTAAGGGCCCGCCGATGTTGATGATTCTTTTCTAATTGTATTAAAAAAGTGTTATCGATTACCGCCTGAATAAGGAGAAGAATTGACTGCACTCGTCGACTGCCAGCCTACATGAGAAATGACAGGCCCTGCATTTTGATAAGCATTCGTTGCTTCATATACAGGGTGAAGCGACGTGTTTGAGTGCGTTTGTGTCATACCGCCATATCCATTTTGGAATTGCGATTGGCCGTAACCTCCATAATTGGATGCTGCATGCTGAGCATACTGCGCCCCATTATTCGAGGATGGCTGGTAGTAGGAATGTTGTTGGTTATGCTCAGAACCAGCTTGATAACCTACATGTGCGATAACCGGACCTACGTTGCCAAACGCCGTTGCTGGCGATTGCGCGTAGCTGTGAACCGGTTGATGCGACATGAATGAATTGTTCGTTCCCACCGGATGCGTCATATTCGAATAGTTATTAGGAGCATAATGTTGTGTTTGTGCTCCTTGGCTATAAGCATTAGACGATTGGTAACCGCCTGGCGAGTTAGCAACAATTGAGTGCGTTTCTCTGCCAAAAGTCGGTTGGCTTAGCTGCCCTTGATAATGCGATTGCACATGGCCAGATGGCTCAAAATGTGCATTTTGGTTAAGGTAGCTCTGTTGGCCTTGGTAATTACCCGGTTGTTGCGAAAACTGATTCACGTCGTGTCCTCCTTGAATTACAATCGTATTGTCTTCAAGTGAATGCCGCTTGTTTCGCTTTCTACATGCGAAAAACAAGTACGCAATCGCTCTTGAAGCTTTCTTATTGTGTAGGAGTGACCTGTTTTTTATAACTGTTATCTTTTGGGTTTCCCGTTCGGAAGCAAGATGGAATCCTCCACCTTGATACAACGATCCATTATAACCTCTAGACCGCCTGCTGCAGCAATCGAAGCCGCTTCCTCGTTTGCAATGCCAAGCTGCAGCCAGAAGGTTTTTGCGCCGATGGCAACCGCCTCTTCAGCTACAGGCGGCGTATGCTCGCTTCTGCGAAAAACATTTACGATATCTACTGGCACGGGAATATCTTTTAGAGAGGCATAACTTTTTTGTCCCAAGATTGAATCGGCGTTAGGATTAACAGGAATAATCGTATAGCCCTTCGCTTGCATCGCTTCAGATACCATATAGGATACGCGCTCTGGATTGTCTGACAAGCCTACAACAGCTACCGTCGTGCTATTCTCCAAAATACCCTTAATATGCTCGCGAGTTGGATTCTCAAATGCCATGATCATACCTCGATTCATTATTTTGTGAACAAGCTTCTAAACGTCAACTAATAATTAACCTTCAATCCATTCAACCTTAGCGCCTAAAGCTTGCAAATGATCGAAGAATATCGGATAGGACTTCGCTACATGATGTGCATCACGAATTCGAATAGGCTGTTTCGCACGCAATCCAACGACCGATAATGCCATGATGACACGATGGTCGTAATGCGCATTGATTTCGACACCGCCCTCTACACCTTCAGGACGTCCATGCACGATAATCTCAGCTTGGCGTTCTTCGACATTGGCTCCAGCTTTTCTTAATTCATTCAAATAATCGGTAATGCGGTCACACTCTTTGTAGCGCAAATTTTCTACATTATAAAATCTAGATGTGCCTTCAGCAAAAACAGCCGCTGCAACCATTGCAAGTACAGCATCCGTTGCATGATCGCCATCGAACTCGACTGCTTTGAGCTTGCCATTGCCCTTCACGTGGACAATGCCATTCTCATGCGTAAGCGGAACTTCCATCATTTTCAACACATCAACGACAGCGCGTTCGCCTTGCTTGCTCTTCTCTTCCAAACGGTGTACGATGACATCCGATTCCGTTACAGCCGCAGCTGCTAGAATGGCTGCAGACCCCGGGTAGTCGCCTTGCACAGAATAAGTTTTTGCTTCATAGCTTTGACCGCCTGGGATGCGGAACCTCATATAGTCCTCATCTGCATGGATAACAATACCCGCTTGCTCCAATACTTCTAGTGTCTGGCCAACTACTACTTTTGACTTCAAATCATGCAGCACTTCAATTTCACTGTCCTCTTCGAGAAGAGGCGTCAAAAACAGCAGCGCACTCAAAAATTGCGAGCTTATGTTGCCTGAAACTTGAATTTTGCCGCCCTTTGGAGCGCCGCCTTGAATTCGAATAGGCAGCTTGCCTTCATTATGCTCAATAGAAACGCCCATCGCTGTCAAAGATTCAATGAGGTCGCTATGAGGTCGTTTACCTAGAGAATCTGGATAACGATTAATAAAGGTTACGTCTGGGCAAAGTGCCGCGATGGCCATCAAAAACCGCAAAACCGCACCTGCGTTACCTACATCCAGCTGCTCAACTGGCTTAGGATTGCGGCCAAAACCGGTAATAACGATTTTCTCCTCGTCTTCCTCAACCGTTGCTCCCAAATCCCGAATGCAGCGGCGCATTGCATCGCTGTCTTCACTGTGGGCTGGGAAATAAATCGTACTCGTTCCTTCAGCTAGAGCGGCTACCAGAAGGTAGCGAGTGGTATAATTTTTTGAAGAAAGCGCTTGAAGTTCACCTTCAAGTCTTGGCGTTGGTGTCACTAAAACGTCCATAGTTCGTATGATCTCCCTTTACAATAATATATACACATCTACAGCTGATCGGCTGATTGAGGTGATGATGATCTCAGTTATTTATGAAGCGACCATTGCTCGAGTATTGCAGCAACAACTTCTTCCACACTCATATTTGTCGTATCGATCGTAAAATGAGCAAAATCGTAAGCATGCTCACGCTGTTTAAGCAGCAGATTAACTCGCTCCTCTGCATCGCCTTGAAGCAAAGGCCGCTCTGTGTCCGTCTTTACCCGAGCGATGATTTGATCTGGGCTCGCCTTTAAAGCGACGACAAAACCGTTTTTAAGCATTAGCTCACGATTAATGGGACTTAGCACTGCGCCGCCGCCTGTTGCAACCACACAGGTATCCTCGCGCTCCAAAATCGTTCCCAGCACTTTGGTTTCAATGATCCGGAATCCTGCTTCGCCATCCGATGCAAAAATATCAGAAACCCGCTTGTTTTCCAGCTTTTCGATTTCTTCATCGCCGTCGATGCGCGTGCAGCCCACCTTCTCGGAAAGCAGCTTGCTGACGGTTGATTTGCCGGTTCCCATAAACCCGATAAGCACTAATTTACTCAATTGTTGCCTTCCCATCGTAACCGTTTCACCCTTTTCGTTCTTGTTAAACCAATTTTTCTACAATATCATATCATTTTTTTGTAATACTAGGGTATAAAAAAGTTATATATGCCGTATGGATGATAAAGATGTTTATTCGAGAATAGGAGTGACATTAGCGATGAACAGTGAACTTCAGTTGCCTGATCAGAGTCCAACTCAAAAACGCTTCAATCGTATTCTCGATCCTGACCATCCCCTTTGCCGGGAGGATGTGGTCTGGATGCTTGAATTTATTAAAAAAAAGGTGGCTGACGAAGATCCAGCCTTAAAGGATCTTACGCAGCCACGCTTATTGCAAAATTTTCATTTCTTTGCCGAAGCGGCCATGTCGCTCATCCATCGCAGACATTATTCCAATCAAGAGGCCGATCGGCTGCGCGACTGTTTGCGTCAAGCAGCTTATGGCTTAAATAAGGACAATCCTCGCGAGACGAGGAACTAATGGCTGATCTAATTAAGATTGCATCCAGTTAAAGTGGAAGCTTCCTTCTTTGTCTACACGTTTGAACGTGTGAGCACCGAAGTAGTCACGCTGCGCTTGAAGCAGGTTTGCAGGCAAACGCTCCGTACGGTAGCTGTCGAAGTAAGCAATTGCACTTGAGAATGCAGGAACCGGCACTCCGTTCGAAACTGCAGTGGAGATCACTTCACGCCAAGCCCCTTGGTACGACTCAACGATGTTTTGGAAATAAGAATCAAGCAAAAGGTTGCGCAGGTTAGGATCACGGTCGTAAGCGTCTTTGATATTTTGCAGGAAGCGAGCACGGATAATGCAGCCGCCGCGGAAGATCATAGCGATTTCGCCGTAGTTAAGATCCCAGTTAAATTCTTCAGAAGCTGCACGCATTTGAGCAAATCCTTGAGCGTACGAGCAAATTTTACTTGCGAACAATGCTTTGCGAACAGATTCGATAAATGCTGCTCTGTCACCTTGGAAAGGTGTTTTTGCAGGTCCGTTAAGTACTTTGCTTGCCGCAACGCGCTCTTCTTTCATAGCTGACAAGAAACGAGTAAATACGGATTCTGTAATGATTGAAAGCGGTACGCCAAGATCTAGCGAGCTTTGGCTTGTCCATTTTCCAGTACCTTTTTGACCAGCGGAATCCAAGATAACATCTACCATTGGCTTGCCTGTCTCAGGATCGTATTTGGAGAAGATATCTCTAGTAATTTCGATTAGATAGCTGTCAAGCTCGCCTTTATTCCACTCGGAGAAAATTTCGTGCAGCTCTTCAGCACTAACATCAAGTACGTTTTTAAGCAGATCATAAGCTTCGCAAATCAGCTGCATATCGCCGTATTCGATTCCGTTATGTACCATTTTCACATAATGACCGGCGCCATCTGGTCCGATATATGTGCAGCAAGCATCGTCTCCAACTTTAGCTGAAATAGCAGTAAGAATGGGTTCAACCAGCTCGTAAGCGGATTTTTGTCCACCCGGCATGATAGAAGGTCCTTTTAGTGCTCCCTCTTCGCCGCCAGAAACGCCAGTTCCGATAAAACGGAAGCCTTTAGCTTCAAGATCTTTGCTGCGACGAACAGTATCAGGGAAATAAGCGTTGCCGCCATCGATGATGATATCGCCTTCAGCCAAATGTGGAACAAGCGAATCAATCGTTGCGTCTGTTCCTGCACCTGCTTGTACCATAATCAAAATTTTGCGGGGAACTTCCAATGATTGAACAAATTCCTCGATTGTATAAGTAGGAACAAGATTTTTTCCAACTGCTTCTTTAACAAGATCATCAGTCTTCTCGCGGGAACGGTTGAACACCGATACCGTGAAGCCTCTGCTTTCAATGTTAAGGGCAAGGTTTTTACCCATTACGGCTAATCCAATTACACCAATTTGCTGTTTTGACATCTGGTTCTTCCATCCTTCATCATCTATTTTGGGTCACAATAGTTTCATTTTACTCTTTTTGCGGCAAGAAGAAAACTGTCTGCAAGGAAAAATGTCGCAATAGTCGCATCAATTATATTGAGAGAACTAAAAAGTTTATCTTATATATACCGAAAAGCTTAGACATTTTTATAATAAAAGGAGTCTTTTTTAATGGTAAATGAACAACATAAAAACGATCAAATGCTGTTAGAAGGCAGCTTTTGATCGTTTTTATGTTTTCAAATGGGGGCTAGCATCTATCATCAGAGTTCCAATTGCAACATTTCCGAGCGAAGAGTATTCAGCCGCTCTTTAGACTCAGTAACCGCTTCCTCATCCTTGCTCTCTAACGCGTCAAACAGCATCGATAGCTCATAATCCAGCTCATAACGCAGTACAACCGCTCTTTCCTCAGCACGCTTTGATTGAAATGCTCTAATCATTTCTTCTATTGTAACGAAAGGCTTCTTCTGATAAATAATCCGATGTTCCATACCGGACACCTCCACGAGTCGTATAATCTCACCGAACATAATACTCTCAATGACGATTTGACGATCTTTAATGCGCTTCACAATCGCATGTCCACGTGTGTCATTAATCAGCTTTTCAATTAATTCTGACAGCTTCTCATCTTTAATAATGTAGTCCCCGACAATTTTGTAACGGTTCTTCATTCGCTGGAACTGAAGCTTAACGAGCTTGCGGCCAGTTCGAATGGATACAAGAAACTGCCCCTCCGTCTCACTCCAGTACAAGGAGTACCCTTCCTGAATAAGATCGCGGATGAGATTTTGGATTTGCCGCCGGTCAAATCGCAGCTCCAAATTGCAATATTCGACTTCATGGCTTTTGTTCACGGCAATCCCTCCCTTACCTCAGAATAGTTGACGAAATGTTCTGATAATTTGTTCTTACTTTTATCTTATACTCCATCTTATGTTATGGCAACTTGGATTATTGACTAATTTTACGCTTATAGCCGACTTATCTCAAAAAAGGGCGCGAGCGTCTTCATATGAAGCGGTCTCGCACCCTTTTGATCATATATTCCATAGGCCTTCATGGATTTTTCAAACCCATTTCATGCATATGTTTTCAACTTTAGCTACGCAAAGCAAAAGCGATAGCTTCTTCTAATTCTAGCTTTTGCGCTTCTAATTCGTTCCTTTGCTTAAGCTCTACGATTCCATCAGCAGCATGTTTCCCCACTACAATGCGCAGTGGTATGCCGATAAGATCGGAGTCCTTGAATTTGACGCCTGGGCGCTCGTCACGATCATCGAGCAGCGTATCTACCCCAGCCTCAAGCAATCTTGCTGTAATATGTGCAGCCAAATCCATTTGGACCTGATCCTTCGCTGATACAGGTACCACATGAACTTGGTAAGGTGCGATCGATTTAGGCCAAATGATGCCATTGCTATCGGAGTGCTGTTCAAGTACTGCGGAGAGCAAACGTGAAACTCCGATACCATAACAGCCCATTATTAACGGCTGTTCTGAGCCCGACGCATTTAAAAACTTAGCATTTAGCGCTTCACTGTATTTCGTTCCCAGCTTAAACACATGGCCAACCTCAATGCCGCGGTAAAATACCAAGCTGCCTGTCTCGCATCGCGGGCACCCGTCGCCTATTGCTGCATTTCGATAATCACCTGCCTGCACATCCTTCAAATGAATGCTTGGGATAACATTTCCGATATGATAATCCTGCTCATTCGCTCCTGCAATTCCTGATTTCATCGCAAGAACCGCATGGTCAGCATAAACGGGAATTTGCAAGCCGATCGGCCCAGCAAAGCCGGTAGGTGCGCCAGTTACCCGCTCTGTCGTAGCTTGATCCGCAAGCTCCAGATGTGCTACAGCAAGCGCATTTTTCACTTTTATTTCATTTACCTCATGGTCTCCCCGAACAACAACAGCAACCGGAGCACCGTCTGCAACATAAATCAGTGTTTTCATAAAAGCATCTGCCCCTTGGCCAAAAGCCTCCACAAGCTGGTCAATCTTCTTGATATCCGGTGTATGATGACGCACTAACGCAGCATCATTATTCTGCACTGTATCCGTTGGTTGTTCCGACAGCTTGTATTCAGCTTTTTCCAAATTCGCCGCATAGTCGCATGAATTGCACACAGCAATCGTGTCTTCACCAATATCAGCGAGTGCCATAAATTCATGTGTTCCGCCTTCTCCGCCAATTGAACCTGCATCAGCTTCAACCGGACGGTAATTTAGACCACAGCGTGTGAAGATGCGATTATAAGCCTCGTACATGCTCGTATAGCTGCGATGAAGCCCATCCCAATCCTCATCAAAGGAATAAGCATCTTTCATTAAAAACTCTCTGCCGCGGAGCAAGCCATAGCGCGGACGCTTCTCGTCGCGGAATTTAGTTTGAATCTGATACAATGTCATTGGCAGCTGTCGATAAGAGCTTACCTCGCTGCGCACCAGAGCTGTAATCACTTCTTCATGCGTTGGTCCAAGCGTAAACTCGCGATCATGGCGATCTCGCAGCCGCATAAGCTCAGGTCCGTACACCTCATATCGACCCGATTGCTGCCACAGCTCTGCCGGCTGCATAGAGGGCATTAATACCTCTTGAGCTCCGGCTTGATCCATTTCTTCTCTTACGATTTGCTCGAGTTTTCTGAGCACGCGCCTGCCAAGCGGCAAATACGTATAAATACCTGCGGCAAGCTGTCTAATAAGACCTGCACGCAGCATTAATTGATGGCTGGCTGCTTCCGCTTCTGACGGCGCCTCGCGCAAGGTAGGCATTAAAAGCTTACTTTGTCTCATGATAGATAACCCTCCGATGATTAGATTTAAGCCATAAAAACAAAAAAACGCATTCGTAAGGGACGAATGCGTTCGTGGTACCACCCTCAAATAGCCGCCAAATGATCTGGACGACTCTCAATAGATAACGGAATGAATATTCCGGCAGCGGAAGAAGCATAAGCTTCCCGCTGCAGCTCGCAAGATAGGGATTAATCAATCGTTCATAGAAGCCTTCCAGCCTTCGGGCTTCCTCTCTGATAGAAACGTTTGCTGATTAACATAGTCTTGGTCGACGCTGTTGCGATGTCATTAACTTTTGACAAATTTACAATACAACGATGATGAAGTCAAGCCAATTTTCAAGTGATTGCTGCTTAGCATTTTAGCTTATGCGATTTGGTCTGAGCACGGCCGAACCAAAGGCAATCAGCACAGCAGCGAATAAAAGCAGGATAAGAAGCGGAAGCAAGACGTCACTAAAGCTGCCCCCGCCGCCTAGACGATCAATTGCTGTAAGCGCCCATTTTTGCGGAAAGAAATTAGCAAGCTTTTGCATAAAATCAGGTAGCATGGAAAGTGGAAAGAAACAACCGCTGATCATGCAGGACGGAGCGATGATAATGTTGTTGATTTGAGACAGCTGCGTGCTATTTCGCACCAGACCCGCTACTGCTGAAGCAAGGCCGACAATTGCAAGCAAGAAGAATTCCAATACGAGCAGCATCCATCCAAACGAGATACCAGGTGAATAGTCAAATACAAAATAAGTTAAGCCTAGAACAATGACAAGTTGAATCGTGCCCACAAGCATGCTGCCCAAAAAATTTCCAAAAGCAATATCAAGCGAGCGAAGCGGCGCTGTGTACATCCTTGCCATGGTGCGCTGCTCTCGATCTTCCATAATGAAACCGATAGACTGGCTGACAAGAAGCATAACAAACATAAGGATGAGACCGATCATCGTTGGATCGGATACAATTTTGCCAAGCTCCATTTCCGTATTTACAAGGACAGCTTTAGGTGAGGCTTGCGCTTCCAGCAAAGCGGTCAGCTTAGATAAATCCACAGGAGATTCAGGGTCAGTCCCTCTTATCAGAGCGGCAGAGGAAGACAACTTTTGAGCTTCTGTCTCAAGTGTAGCTGCAAGCGAAGCGTTCCAAAGCTGCGTATTCATTCGGTAAAGTTGAGCTGTTGACGAATCTCCCTCCATCATTTTTGCTGAGAAATCCGAAGGAATATAGATGGCAGCATCCGCTTTGCCCTCTAGGACTCGATCCTTTAATTGCTGTTCATTCATCGCCGGCTCCGAATGAATCTCATACAATGGCTCTTTCTGTAATGAGGATGCCAAATATTCGCCTAATATTCCTGAGTCAGCATTATTCACGATAATAATAGCCTTATCTCTATTCGTACTAGCGAACAACCCTGCCATAATTGATAAAATAATCGCTGGGACAAGAACATTCATAATCAATCCGCGACGGGAACCCATGGTGCGTCGTACCAGATGCGCAGCAATTTGCAAACTAGGCATGCTGTCTCACCACCTTTGGCAGTCTAATGACTGCGATTATTGTTATACCTAATGCGATCGCTCCAAGAACACCGATTCCATTCCAAACCGTTGCTGAAGCTTCACCGTTCATGATGGCGCGAAGTGCATCATTTGCCCAATAATTAAGCGTCCACTTATCGAGACCTCCTACTATCTTCTCAATGTCTGGAATCATTCCGCCGCTAATAAAGGTCATGCTAAATACAATGATGCTGAACAGCGTTTGTGTCGTTTTTTTGGATCGTACGAAGGATGAGATCGTAATAGCAAGTGCAGCCCCAGCAGCAGTCGTAAGAAGACAAGCCAGCGCAATAGCTCCAAAGTTATTTCCCCAATCAACGCCATATACAAATGCTGTAAATGCGATAATCACTGCCGCCTGCAGTGCTGCAAGCATGAGTCCTCCTAAAATAATGCCAAATACAATGGCTCTAAATGAGCCTGGAATTGCGTACATACGCTGCAAGGTTCCCGCTTCCCTTTGATTGAGCAGCGCGATCGTCGCCGTCATGCCGCCATAGAGCAAAAACATAATTAAGTAGGCCACAGAATAGTATTGCATCGCTGATTCTTTGCCAAAGGCTTGATTATCTCCTGAGCTCAAATTTTTCGTCTCAATGTGTGATTGTCCTGCTGGCGCTTGACTTTGAGCTGCACCCGCACTTAGCTCTGGTCCAAGGATTTGCAAAGCTGCGGCTTGCAAATTTACAGCAGCCATATATTTATTGATAAAAGCAGAAGCAGCAATATTTTTTTCTTCATAGCGCCCTTCAAACGTTGACCAATTCGCCTTTTCCCCTGCGCTTAGCTCACTGGAGAAGTTTTTCGGAATCGATACGCCATAATCAGCAACACCCTCGCGTATCCAGTCCTTTACCTCCTTCTCTGACTTTGCCTCTAGAACCTTCACATATGGTTTTACTGCTTCATTGCTCCAGAAAGCATCGATGCTAGCTCGCATTTCCCCCTGATCCGCATTATATAGGGCAATTTTAGCCGGCTTTATTTCTGTGTCAAATGCGCTGCCAAGCAGCAAAATCAACAATAAGGGCAAACCGATTAAAATAATAAGAACGGAACGCATCCGTGTATATTTTATAAGCTCATAATAAGCAGCTGTCCACCATGCTGGCATCACCATCATCTCCTATTCGTCACGTAATGTGCGTCCGGTCATTTGCAAGAATAGAGATTCGAGATTCGGCTCTTCCCGCGTCAGCTTGCGAATATTAATATCATGCTTCTGAAGGATAAACAATAAATCCTGTAATATAGACAGAGATTCCTTCACCGTCACTTCAAGCGTCAAGCTATTATCTCGTTCTGCAAGCTGAAGCACGCCTGGATGCTCAGCCATCTCTGTCATTGCCGGCGCCGATTTTTTATCAATTTCAAAAATCAGCTTCTCTTCTTGGCCAACCTGACGTTTTAATTCATCCTTCGTCCCGCATGCAATAAGCTTGCCTTTATCAAGAATGCCGATTCTTGTGCAAATCGCTTCTACCTCTTCCATGTAATGGCTGGTGTAAATGACGGTAGAGCCTAACTTATTTAATTCCCTTACGGACTCCAAGATATGGTTCCGTGACTGAGGGTCGATTCCAACCGTTGGCTCATCCATAATGATCAGCTTTGGGCGGTGCATGATGGCGCAAGCAATGTTCAGTCTCCGCTTCATACCACCTGAGAATGTGCTTGGTTTATCCTTCGATTTGTCCAGCAACCCTACGAATTGCAGCGCCTCATCCACACGATCGCGAAGCAGCGAACCTCTGAGACCGTAAAGCTTTGCAAAAAAAGTAACATTTTCGCGAGCGGTCAACGTCTCATAGATAGCCAGCTCCTGCGGCACTAAACCAATCCGTTTCTTTACTTCAAGCGGATGCTTGCGAATTGAAAAACCTTCGACCAAAATATCTCCGCCGTTTGGCTTCAGCAAACCAGCCAACATATGAATCGTTGTACTTTTTCCCGCTCCATTTGGACCAAGTAAACCAAAAATTTCACCCTGATCAATATTGAAGCTAAGATGATTAACCGTTATCGTTGTGTCGTATTTTTTGACAACCTCGCGAAATGTAACTAGATTCATATTTATTCATCCTTTCAGTTCGTTTCTGATAAACCAATTGTACGTCATGAAAGGCAACGAAACAGGTCTAAAAAGTCATCTTATGAAGGTGACTAAAGTCATCTCTTTGTAAAATGACTTCTATCCGCATGAAGGTTGGATGAAAAGCGGTTTCAGTCTCGTTCGCTCATTAAACAATGTGCTATAATAAATCAAATTCAGCTGCAGGAGCTGCTCGGATATGAAGAAACAATTGAATCAAATTCGTTCCTTGTTAGTAGCGATTCCTTCTATTATTAGTATCGTTCATGTCGAAGCAGGTTTATATGCTCATTACACCGCCTCTGTACTCCTTGCTCTGCTCCTAACGAAAGCTGGCTCCATGTATCCTAAATATCGAATTTTATGGCTGGTACTGGAGTTAATCGCTTTTTCATGGTTTTCCTATTCATACGGCGGAGTACTGTTTCTATTGCTTTTCTCCACCCTTATTGCCTCATTTCAACAAAGGCCGACTCGCATGGTCAGCACAGCTTGGACCATCGCTGGCTTAGCTGCTTTATTGACAGGTATGTATGGCAGAGAACCCGAAATCATATTTGCTGTAGCGGTACTATGGATTACTATAGCAGCCGTCCTCTATGCTTCCAACGAGTTTGAGGACAAACATCATCAAATAGAAGATTTATACGGAGCACTTGCTGCCAGCCATGCAGAGCTTGACTCAGCCAGGCGCAGAATGCAGGATTACGCTTTGCAGGTTGAGTATCAAGCCCAGATCGAAGAGCGAAACCGCATCGCCAAAGATATTCATGATGATTTGGGGCACCGCCTCATTCGCGTCAAAATGATGTCCGAAGCGGCTTTGCATTTATTCGATGCAGATACCGCAAGAGCTCGCAGCACGGTTGAGCAAATGCGTGATCAGCTGCAGGACAGCATGGAGCTGATGCGCAGAACGGTACGAAGACTTGCATCAGATGCGGAAAAGGACGTTAGGCAATATGCCCTCGACCGTCTGGTTGAAGAATCCGCTTCTGCTCTAGGCATATTCGTAAGCTTCCATGTAACGGGTCATCCCAGACCGCTTTACCCCAGCATCGAGCTCATTTTATTCAAAAATGCCCAAGAAGCGATTACGAATGCTGTTCGGCATGGAAAAGCGACGTCGGTTTCGGTTACTTTAAATTTTTTAACTGCGTACGTAGCGCTGACTGTATCCAATAACGGCAGCTTGCCCGACGAGCCTATCGAAGCTGGACTTGGCATGAAGGGGATGCGAGAGCGGATTGCCTTAATTGGGGGCCAAATGGACTGGCAGAAGGCCGATCAGTTCTCAATAACGACAACACTTCCGCTGCTTGGCGGTTAACGACGATTCTGCTCTTTTTAGAAATGGAGAGATTTGAGCAAATGATTGAAGTGCTGATAGTGGATGATGATCCTTTTATTCGAGAGAGCATGAACGTTATTTTAGGATTGGATAACGAATTGCATGTCGCTGGCGTTTGTGCAAACGGTCTGGAGGCTGAACAATTTGCCCGCCAACATCCCGTCGATGTCGTGCTAATGGATATTCGAATGCCGCTCTGCGATGGTGTGGAAGGAACGAAGCTGCTTCGCGCACTTGATCCCCCACCTGCCGTGCTTATTTTGACGACATTTGATGATGACGAGTACATCGCGCAAGCCATCCGAAACGGAGCCAACGGCTATTTGCTCAAAAATGTACCGCCAAGCCGTATTATAAGCGGCATAAAGACTGTTCATGAGGGTTCTGTGCTGATCCATCCCGACATCGCCCGTAAATTGGCTGGGATGCTGGAGACGCCACGAGCCGATTCAACCAAATCAGTAATGATTTCAGGACTTACACAAGCTGAGGTACAAATTGTTCGTCTGATTGCGGACGGTCAATCCAATAAAGAAATTGCCGCTACCCTTTTCTTAAGCGAAGGTACAATTAAAAATTATATTACTGAAATACTTAATAAACTCGAGCTTCGAGACCGAACGCAAATCGCCATTTTTTATTTGAAATTATTGCACCAATAATTGTTTGATTGAAGGAGATTAATTTAATGACAACACAGACTACTTCTACCCAGCTTGTTGGCTTTACACAAGCCGATTTCGATGTTTTTGCGCTTCAAGGGCTTGAGGAGCGTATGGCTGCTATCCAAAATCAGATTCAGCCTAAATTCCGAGCGATCGGCGAGCAGCTCAGCGTCGATGCAGCTGTTCATGCCGGCAATGAAATGTACTTGCATGTTGCAAGGCATGCTCGTCGTAAAGTGAATCCGCCAAAGGATACTTGGCTCGCCATTTGCGCTAGCAAACGCGGCTACAAGGCACATCCGCATTTTCAGCTTGGATTGTTTGATGATCATCTATTTATGTGGTTTGCACTCATTTACGAGGTTCCTCATAAATCCAATATCGCAACGGCCTTTCTGAACCAAATTGATGAAGTTATTGCAAATGTACCTAAGGATTATGTGCTTTCACTTGATCATATGAAAAAAGAGTCCACCGCTGTCAGTACGATGTCAAAACAAGATTGGAACGATGCGCTCGTTCGTTTCCGTGATGTTCAGAAAGCTGAACTGCTTATCGGCCGTCATGTGCAAGCGAGCGATCCGATTCTCAAAGACGGCGATGCACTGCTTGAGCTTACTTCCTCCACTTATAAAACGCTTATGCCGTTATACCATATGGCTAATGTATAAGAATGGATTTAATATCTATTCAAAAAAGGCAGTACCTTTAGGTCCATTCTGACCTAAAAGTACTGCCTTTTGTCGTTTAATTACACTTGCTGTGATGCAGCCGCTTCCGCATGGGCGGAGGAAGCCAAATTGCGACGTTGCTTGCGTGAAGTACGGAAAAATAACAGCTCATAGACACAAGGAACGATAATTAGCGTGAGCAGCGTAGCCGCAACTAGCCCGCCAATAACGACGATCGCTAAACTTTGGGAGACGATGCTGCCCGATTCATGCGAACCGAATACGAGTGGCAGCATCGCGGACACTGTCGCCACCGCAGTCATTACGATTGGACGCATCCGTGTCGTAGCCGCTTCAATCAACGCTTCACGAATCGGCATCGTCAGCTCGTTTTGCTTCACACGATCAATTAATACGATAGCATTCGTGACGACAATTCCGATAAGCATCAGCGCTCCGAACATGGCTGTGAAATCCGGCGTTACGCCTGATACGAGCAAGCCTGTTACTGCACCGATTGCTGCAAGCGGCAAGGAGATCATAATCGCCAGCGGAGCACGAAGCGTCTTGAACGTCAATACCATGATCAGATAAACAATACCGATGGAGATAAGCGCTGTTAAGCCCAAATCTGCAAAGTCGCTCGATTGGTCAGCCGACGCTCCGCCTACTGCAAGGCTGACGCCATCAGGAAGCTTGAGATCCTTTGTTGCTTTTGATATTTCATCGCCGACGACCGATAGTTCTTTTGGTTCGGCGCTCGCTGTGACGCGGATATACGTTTTGCCTTCTTTATGATAGTACAAAGATGGCTCCTCAGTACGAACCAACTCCGCTACCTTCGACATCGGTGTTGGACCAGACTCTGTCATTACGGTTAATTTCTCTAGTTCTGCCTTTGAATCTGGGTTTACAACAGGCAGCATAATAACCGGAATTTCACTGCCTTCTTGCTGGATCGAACCTATCGGCAATGGATTAAGCATGCTTTGCAGCTGCATGGCTACCTCTTGGCCTTTGGCAAGGGTAGGATCAACATGGAAGGAATAAACCGACTTTTTCTCCTCTTGATTGCTCTCAACCTTGAGCACACCGTCGATAGGTTTAATCGCTGCGATCAACTGGTCTGCGGTTGTAGAGAGCTGCTCCAAGTTTTCACCAGAGACATCAATGTAAATTTGCGATGATCCGCCGCCCATAATTAGATCGGCCGCATCAACCGTCAAGGTTGCGTCCTTATAATTATCCTTCTGAGTCTTGATATTATCCATCAAGAGTTCTGCGTCAACGCCTTCCTTCAAATCTACCATATAAGTAATGAGCGTTGGCGAAGTCACCGAGCCATACTTAGCCGCATCTGCACTATTGCCAAGCATCATCATGACCCATTCAATATCTGGATTTGCAGTTAGATAGGATTCGAATTTCTTCCCTGCTTCGAGTATTTGATCCGCAGGTGTATCGCTCGGATATTGCAGTGCTACATTTAAATTCCCCGCGCTCGAGGAATCAAGCGCTCCTTTTGGCATGAACATATAAGCGCCGATCGATCCTGCAAACAGCAATACCGCAATGATTAACGGCACTAATTTATGAGCAAGATTCCAACGAATGAAGGAAGCGAATTTTGGAGAACCAGCATGCTCCTTCTCCTTTGTGCCGCGAAGCAATATTGCACTTAAAAGAGGTACAACCGTCAGCGCTACAAGTAGAGAAGCGAGCAATGAGTAAGCGACTGTCAGCGCGAATGGGAGAAGAAATGCTTGCAATGAACCGCGCAGAAGGCCCATTGGCAAAAATACTGCGACTGTAACGAGCGTTGACGAGGTAATGGCCGAAGCCACTTCCTTCGTTGCATCCGTAATTAGCTTAATAGAGAAGGACTCCTTCTGCAGCCTTCTATAAATATTTTCAATAACGACGATACTATCATCGACGAGCCTTCCAACCGCGACGGCTACGCCTCCAAGTGTAATAATGTTAAGTGACACACCAGAGAGCTGGAGCAGATACAGCGTTATGCCGAGCGACAACGGAATCGAAACAATCGTCACGAGCGTTGCTTTAAAGTTGCGCATGAACAATAAAATGACGATGGTTGCGAACAATGCGCCAAGCAAAACCTCTCGCAGCATACTATTAACAGAAGATACGACCGAATCAGATGTGCTCAAAATGATGGAAGCATCGATTCCTTCCACATCTGCATTTAAACGATCAATCGTTTCTTTGATTGCTTTGCCTACATTCACAGCATTCGCATCAGCAGATTTAGAGACCGTGAACATAATCGCATCTTTGCCGTTCATACGGCTTATGCTTTCTTGGTCTTTGGCGAGTTCAACCGCTGCAACATCCCCAAGCTTCACACCTGCTGCAACAGGAAGCTTGCGCAGTGTTTCCACATCAGATACTTGATCGTACACGTTAATATTGCCATCTGCGCCATCCAACGTGCGTTCCCCGAGTGAAACCGACGCTCCCCTGCCTTGAAGCACGCCCATTAACGCTTGTACCGAAATTCCTGCCTGTGCAAGCTTCTCCGTATCTGGTACGACATGAACCGATGGCGACGATTTGCCGCTAATGCTAACCTCGCCCGCACCCTCGGTCTTTTTAAGCTCCGCCGTTACTTCTTTCAGCTTTGCGTCTTTTTGC
This sequence comes from Paenibacillus sp. FSL K6-3182, assembly GCF_037976325.1. Classification (NCBI taxonomy): domain Bacteria; kingdom Bacillati; phylum Bacillota; class Bacilli; order Caryophanales; family Paenibacillaceae; genus Paenibacillus; species Paenibacillus sp. FSL K6-3182. Next base: position 3,154,791 of record NZ_CP150265.1, on the reverse strand, counting down.
TGCTCAGATAATCCTTCATCAAAGGTCAACGTCACCCATGAGATTGGAATCATTGAAGTATTCAATTGCAAGACGAAAGGCTTCATTACATTTGCCGGAAGCTGTACCTGAGCGACCAATTGCTCGACTTCCGTCTTCGCTTCCTTCATATTCGTCTTCGAATTGAAATTCAAGCTGATTTGAGCATAACCATCACCTGATGTAGAGAACATATCCGTTTTTCCTTTAACGAGCGTTACAGCTTCTTCCAAAGGATTTGTGACCATCTGCTCCATCGTCTTCGCGTCATTCCCCGGCCCTATTGCCGTGACCATGACCTGTGGATTATCTGCAGCAGGCAGAAACTCCATCGGCAGCCTCAGATAGCTGATTACCCCCATCACTAAAGCCATAATGACGATCAGTATAATAGCCGCCTTATTTCGGAACGACCATTCCGTCAATTTACTCATTTGTTTCCGACTCCTTCTCCGATTACGGATTTCTTTTTTTGTCTTTTCTAATCATAGAGGGAAAGTATGATTACCAAAAACGTCCAGAGAAGGTAATTGGTTCACGGCTTTAGTCTTAATTCATCTACGACCAGAGACTGAGGAGGTGGACAGCCTGGAAGAAAAATGAGTAAGTACTCACTTTTATTTATGGCATTCTCTGTATATAATTGGGGGAGTGATTACTCATTTGAGAAAGTGGAGCGTGATCGAAGATGACTAACAGTCCAGCAATATTAGCTGAAACAACCTTCGCCGTAGAATTGCAAGACATTAACCGTTCATTTGGGGATCGTACCGTTCTTGATGGCATTACACTTTCTATTCCGCGAGGTGAACTATTTGGTTTATTAGGTCCTTCGGGCTCGGGGAAAACAACGTTGATCAAGGTCATGACTGGAATAGACAGGGCAAATGCCGGATCGGTCCGAATGCTTGGCGAGCCCATGCCGCAGTTGAAAATGCTGCAAGCCTTTGGGTATATGGCTCAATCAGACGCTTTGTATAGTGAATTGACTGGCAAGCAAAACTTAGCGTTTTTTGGGGCCATGTTTGGATTAAAGGGAGCCATACTGCAAGATCGAATTCAAACGGTCTCCAAGCTTGTTGCGCTAACCGATCATCTTCATAAGCAAACGGTTGCTTATTCTGGCGGCATGAAACGCCGGCTTTCGCTAGCAATTGCGCTATTGCATGAGCCTGAGCTTCTCGTACTCGATGAACCAACCGTTGGCATTGATCCTGTTTTACGCCAATCGATTTGGAAAGAGCTATCTGCACTGAGCAAACAAGGCGTGACCATTATTATAACAACCCATGTCATGGACGAGGCCGAGAAATGTGATCGGTTAGGGCTCATACGAAGCGGAAAACTTACAGCCATCGATACGCCTGAAGCACTGAAGCAGCAAGCAGGCTGCGCCACACTCGAAGAGGCGTTCATTGCGCTTGGTCAAAGCAAAGGAGCGGAACAATGAGAATACGTGCGCTCGCCATTCGAATTATTAATCAATTTTTGCGTGACAAACGAACGCTTGCCTTATTATTTCTTGCTCCCCTGCTCATCTTAACTTTAATGAAATTAGTTTTTGATGGGCAAGCTGTCTCTCCAGCAATCGGAATGGTTAATGTGCCTGCAGCTTTAACAGAAAAGTTTGAGCAGCTTGATGCTGAAATCACACTTTATGATGAAAGTGCTGCTGCTCAAGCTGCTTTACAAGACGGCAAGCTCGACGCGATATTGGAAGCGAGCGGCGGCATGCCTAAACTAACGCTTGAGGGCAGCGATCCCTCCATCAATAGAGCGGTAATATTGCTTATTCAAAGCGTGATGCAACAAGGCTTAGATAAATCCGCCCCAGCTATATCATACTTGCACGGCGGTCCTGACATGGCTCCATTCGACTCCTTTGGGCCTGTCTTAATAGGCTTCTTCTCGTTTTTCTTTGTTTTCTTACTTGCAGGTGTCTCCTTCCTGCGCGAGCGAACGAGCGGTACTTTGGAGCGCTTATTAGCAACGCCAATTAGGCGAAGCGAAATCGTAGTCGGTTATTTAGCCGGTTTCGGAATTTTCACCCTAATTCAAGCCTGCTTGATCGCCTGGTATTCCGTTCAAGTTCTTGGGATGTACATGGAGGGCAGCATTTTGTATATGCTGGTCATTAATTTATTACTATCATTAACAGCGTTAACACTCGGAACACTGTTGTCTTCTTTTGCAAGCAGTGAATTTCAGATTATACAGTTCATTCCTATTGTCATCGTGCCGCAAGCCTTCTTCTCAGGGTTGTTTAACCTTGATGCCATGAACCCCTGGCTGCAAAAGCTAAGTTACCTAATGCCTCTTTACTATGGTGCAGATGCTATGCAGGGAATAATGATACGCGGCGAGAGCTGGGGTGATTTTCAGGTAAATGTATATGTGTTGGCGGGATTTTCCTTATTGTTTGCAGTATTGAATGTGCTGGCTCTAAAGAAGCACCGCCGTATGTAGTAATAGAACAACTGGTATAATCAAAGGAATGGGTTAACGCGAAGGAGTGTCTTGCATGTCAGAACCGGTGGATCAATGGCTGCAGAAGCTATTGCAACTAGATAATGAAGAAGAAAAAATGACGGAAAAACAATTGAAAATCGTGCAGGCTGCCTCCGAAATATTTGCTGAGAAGGGCTTTGCCGCCTCTTCTACAAGTGAAATCGCTCAGCGAGCCGGTGTGGCAGAAGGAACTATTTTTCGTCATTATAAAACCAAAAAGGATTTGCTTTTCTCGATTGTTGCGCCTGTTATGGCAAAGTTAATCGCTCCTTTTGTACTTCGCGATTTCTATAAGGTTCTCGAGAGCCGCTTTGACACATTAGATCTTATGCTGCGCGCAATTATAGAAAATCGCATTGCATTTGTTGAGCGTCATGTTCAGGTGTTGAAAATTTTTGTTCAAGAGATTCCTTTTCATCCCGAACTGCTGGACCAATTCCAGAAGCTCATCCTCTCAAAAGTGATACAAAAATTCAGCATTAGTATTACGCAATTTCAGCAGCAAGGCGTAATCGTTAATTGGGCGCCCCTTACTGTCATTCGATTAATCGCCTCATCCTTAATCGGTTATGTCCTTAGCCGTACGTTCATCGGAAAAACAGATGGCATTCACTGGGATGATGATTTAGAGAAAGAGGCGACTATTACTTTTATTATAAAAGGGTTAGCCCCTTAAGCTCCAAAAGAAAACAAGCCGGTCACCCATCGCAAGATGAGGAACCGGCTTGTTTTCATTTTATTTTGCAGCGTTAACTTCTGTTTCCGAGGCGCTAGTTTTGTCCATTTGACGGAAACGAAACAATAGCAGCAGTGCAGCTAGACATAGTATGCCGCCGAGCAAGTATGGCAGTCCCATTTCTATCGTGAAGAAAAATGAACCTAGCAGCGGGCCGGCAATACGCCCCAAACTGTCCATCGAAGAGCTTAGACCGGATGCTACCCCTTTGCCAACAGTCGTCTTCTGAGTGATGAGCGAGGTGACACATGGCCTAATTAAGGCATTGCCGATTCCGAATACAGCAAGTGACAACGTAGCCCACCAAAGGGAATGTGCGCCTAGAAGCATAAAAAACCCAAGTGCCGAGATGACAAGTCCGATCGCAATATATTTCGGCTCCTCGCCTGTCTTAATTCTCCGTCGCACAACTCCGCCTTGAACGAGTGCTCCCACAAAGCCGCAAACAAAAAATAAGATTCCGACCTGAAATGGAGTCACATCAAAACGCCGCATTCCAAAAAACTGCAGGGTCGCTTCCATTCCAGCGAGAGTGAATGTTACAAAAAAGGCTAACACATACAAATATTTAAGCGGTCCTGTAAACGCAGCCCAGCGTGATACACGCTTCTCTGATTGGCTGCTCCGCTGCTCAGGCGTTAGTGATTCCTTGAGCTTTGATGCAGCCAAGATGAACGTTAACAGTGCTAACGCTGATGCTGCATAAAATGGCGTTTCCAGTGAGATCACGCTTAATAAACCGCCAACGCCAGGTCCGATCGTAAAGCCTAGACCGATGGACATCCCAACGAGCCCCATCCCCTTCGTTCTTTCCTCAGGCGATGTAATATCAGCGACATACGCTACAATAACGGAAGCAACCGCCCCCGAGAACAAGCCTCCTAGCACCCTTGAGAGGTACATGAGCGTTAAGTTTCCTGACGATAAACCAAATAACAAGAAACTTGCGGCAAAGCCAAGAATACCTATTAAAATAATCGGCCGTCTGCCGATACGGTCGGACAAGCTTCCCCAAAATGGTGATAAGAAAAAAGAAACTGCAGAATATACAGCAAGCATCCAACCTGTATGGAGTTCCGCTTTGCTCGGATCTGCGGCTTGAATAATTTCTGGCATAACCGGGATGATAATGCCGAACCCTATAAATGTTGTCATTAAAGTAGCCATTACAATTAGCATTCGTTTATCTTTCATAATACAACCCCTCCACCAACCTATGTTACCATATCCATTTATCACACATGTATGAACAATTGAAGAACAAATTGAAAATGATGCTCCTATCTCAAAAATGAAGCTTGCATTCCCCCCTGTATTTGCTATACTCAACTTTGTTTGTAAACTTTAAAGAAAGGCAGGGATGAAAGCGATGGATCACAATTTAACCCCGCTCTTCACCGCGCTTCGTAAGCATGCGGAGCAGGATCCCGTTCAGTTTCATATTCCCGGACATAAAAAGGGATTAGGCAGCGATTCCGAATTTCGCGAATTTATCGGCGATAACGCGTTGTCGATCGATTTAATCAATATAGCACCGCTTGATGACCTGCATCAGCCAACCGGCGTTATTGAGGAAGCGCAGAAGCTAGCTGCTGACGCTTTCGGAGCAGACTATACTTATTTCTCTGTACAAGGAACAAGCGGCGCAATTATGACGATGATTTTGACCGTATGTGCCCCGGGAGACAAAATCATAGTGCCCCGTAATGTTCATAAATCCATTATGGCCGCTATTATTTTTGCAGGTGCCAGACCAGTATTCATCTCACCAGCCCGTGACAATACGCTTGGTATTGATCATGGCATAACGACCCGCTCCGTCCGTAAAGCGCTTGAGCGCCATCCGGATGCAAAGGCCGTGCTTGTCATTAACCCTACCTATTTCGGTATTTGCGCCAATCTTAAGGAGATCGTTGATCTCGTTCATAGCTTTGATATCCCTGTTCTCGTGGATGAAGCACATGGCGTACTCATTCATTTCCATGAGAAGCTGCCAATGTCTGCGATGCAAGCAGGCGCGGATATGGCTGCGACAAGTGTTCACAAGCTCGGCGGTTCTATGACGCAAAGCTCGGTTCTTAATGTTCGCAAAGGAAGAGTTAACCCGCATCGTATTCAAACCGTTATCAGCATGCTTACCACAACGTCGACTTCGTATATTTTGTTAGGCTCGCTTGATACGTCTAGACGCAACCTTGCTTTGAACGGACATGCAATCGCTGAGCGCGCGATTGAGCTTGCTCAATCCGCACGCAAACAAATCAATGAAATCCCAGGTCTTTATTGCTTCGGAGAAGAAATTCTCGGCGATGAGGCTACTTATGATTTCGATCCTACTAAAGTTTCCGTTCATGTTCGCCACCTTGGCATCACAGGATATGAAACGGAGAACTGGCTTCGCGACAACTATAATGTGGAAATTGAAATGAGCGATATGTATAACATTCTTTGCTTAGTTACGCCTGGAGATACCTCTGATTCCGTGTCTAAATTGTTAACTGCCCTGCGTGGATTGTCTGAACATTTCCATGAAGGCGCTGAAGCACGTGAATTAGTGGTCAAAATTCCAGATATTCCACAGCTCTCCTTAACGCCTCGTGATGCTTTTTACGGTGAGACAGAAGTTCTTCCGTTCAAAGAATCAGCTGGCCGAATCATTGCTGAATTCATTTATGTATACCCGCCAGGCATCCCGATTCTGCTGCCAGGCGAAGTCATTACCCAAAAAAATATCGATTATATCGTGGATCATGTCCAAGTTGGATTGCCTGTCAAGGGGCCGGAAGATCGCAGCATCGAGTTCGTTAAAGTAATCGTTGAAGAAACAGCCATTTCATAATAAATAATAAAACCGATCTTCAGGAATCTTATAGAAATCCTGAGGTCGGTTTTTTTCTAATTATTTTTATGGAATACCACTTATTGTCAACCTATTTCGAGCATGCTATGATGTTGGCAGAGGTGAGATGCGATGAGTCAAAGCGCTTATATCAAATTTGTGCAAGGATCATCCGTGGAGAAACTGACGCTGCAAGAAATTAAGAACGAGCTTATAGGTTACCGGGAGCAAACTAGCCTTACCGGCTCGCAATTGGATTGGGATTATGCCGAAGCCGCATTTCCTTATACGATCGAATCGAAGGATGATGATCGTTGGTTTTATTTAAAGGGTATTAACCACCTTTATAAGCATATCATCTTTGGACCCGGCGAAACGGCAAGCGCAGCAGGCCAAAACGTCCCTTGCGTTCAAGTCGTGTTACCAGAGGAAGCTACGCACGGAGACAAATCGAAAGCAAATGAACTATGCAAATATATAGCTAAACAGTTGAAAGCGGAGCTGACAATGTTTAATGGAAGAACGATTTATTTTAATCCACGCAAATAAGTTAATAAAAAAAACGATCCGCAAGCGAAACTCGCAGATCGTTTTTTTAGTACTAGCTCGTTAAAGCTTAAGAGAACTAGTTCTCTTCGCTTTCCGTTCGAGCAATTTCTTCGTAAATCGCTGTTACGCGATCCCATTCCGCATCATCTTCGATGCCAACTAGGAAGGACTCATCGTTTTCTTCTTCAATACGGAAGATAACGCCGTCTGCTTCTGGATCGTTGCGATCCAGCAATACAGCGTAAACTTGGCTTTCGGATTCAAACGTATAAACCATGACCATTTCACGTTCCTGGCCCTCGTCGTCAGTCACGATAAAGACATGCTCTTCATGCTCGTGGTCTTCACCACAGCCGCAATCATCGCCATGCTGATGTTCGCTCATGTTATTACCCCATTTCAATAATGTTTACAGACTATCGTATATTAACATGACACTCTATCAACGGTCAAACGAAGACGCCCCTATGAAGAAAAGGAGCGCCTTAGGTAGACCATTTGATTACTACAAAGAAGAAATTAGTTTTTCTGAAACAACAGTCCACTCATCTGAGCCTTTAAGCTTAAGGTAAAAACGAATCGGATATTTCCCGCTAGATTCGAATTTATATGAGATATCTTCTGTAGCGAACCAGAAATTATCTTTTGATGTTTTGACACTTTCCGTTTGAATCACTTTCTCTTTACCATTCGGATCGAAAATGGAAACCTTGACGGCTACAATATCCGTCATCAAGTTATCGATCTGGGCAAACACTTTAAACTTCGCTTGATAGCCTTTTGCTACGTTTCCGAATACCGCATTATTTTGGAACAGAAACATATGCACGTTAGGCTTATAAACGGTCGCTTTTTTCGTTTGATTGTCCCATTCCACAATGGCCTGCATAGATGTGGCTAATTGACGAAGCGGCAAATAAGTTTTGCCATCGGTCATTATTCCACCGTCATCCTGATCATCTCCGTTAATGAGAACGCGAACCTTCTGTATAGCCGAGTCTGCGAACATCATCGATCCACCCCAAAGAGATAGCAGCAGAAGCAGAATAACGATTTTTCTGATTTTCATAGTTGTAAGCCCTCCATCCGATAGCCTGGATGAAAGGTTATACTCGTCAACCCGAGCAAAGTTGCGCGATTTATGAAACATTTTTAATCCCATACTACAACTTAACCATTATTGTCAAATGCTGTTGAAACCTGCGCTTGCCTGGGAAATATTAATGTGGAAATAATAATTACCCATACGTTCTTGTTAAAATGCAAGGAACACCTTTGCCGACTGTACCAGGATTTTTCATTCTTGCAAGGTATGTCATCCCTCTTGTACACGGTGTTTTACATACTGCACAGGTATCCGAAAGTACAAGTTTATAATTATACTGTTTCCGATCGCTTGCCGGCTGTTTCTTCTTTACAACTTTGCCTTTTCCTTTGCTCATCACTTGTTCGCCTCCACTGTACGTATCGCTTTAGCATTGTATGTAGACACGGGCGAATGTGCATCTTTATTTGTCAGATATATTTTAAATTTGGTACATTAAACAATATAGAAAGCTGAGGAGGTGTGATTCATGAAAATAAAAATGATTGGGACAGGCAGTGCCTTTGCCAAAAAATACGATAATAATAACGCTATTATTGAAGTGAATGGCTTCCGATTGCTCGTAGACTGCGGAATCACTTTACCGAAGGCTTTACATCAACAAGGACTTGCCTTCTCTGACCTGGATGCTGTTCTCATCAGTCACATTCATGGGGACCATGTAGGTGGATTAGAAGAATACGCCTTTCAAATGATGTTTAAATATAATCGAAAGCCTGTCCTATACATAGCAGAGTCGTTAGTTGAAACGCTTTGGGAGCAAACGCTTCGCGGAGGTTTAACGCAGGATCCTTTAACCAAGCTTGAAGATTTTTTCGAGGTCCATCCGATTCAGCCAAATAACATATTTGAGATTCATCCTGGTTTGACTGTTAAGCTGTTGCAAACGAAGCATATTCCTAATAAGCCAAGCTATTCCTTTATTTTTAACAACAGCTTCTTCTACTCTGCCGACATGCGATTTGATCCAGAGCTGCTTCAGCAATTAGTTGATGATGGCGTAACGACTATTTACCATGATTGCCAGCTTGAAGCGCCAGCTGTTGTTCACGCAAGCCTGGAGGAGCTTCTAAGCCTTCCTGAATCTATTCAAAGTAAAATATGGCTTATGCATTACGGGGACACCATAGAGCAATATGAAGGTCTAACCGGCCATATGCGAATCGTTAGGCAGCATGAAAGCTATGAGATCAACTAAATACAAAAAAGGCGCCGACATCTAAGAAGTGCGGCGCCTTTTTATTAATGTTGTTAACATTTCATTTAGAACATTGGAAGCTGATCCAAATTGTTTGTTGGATCTCCATCTGCGTCGCCTCGAATATAGATGTCGCCATCTTTTCCTTTAAAGGCATTTACCCCTGCAATGTGACCTGCTTGTACCTCTTGAAGTGCCGTTGCATAGTCAAGCACTCGGCCGCTATTCGTTTTGAATGCGGTAAGATCACCGTCTCCATCCTTTTGTACGGCAACAATTTGCTCCCTAGTATCTTGTCCGCCAACCTCGTGACTCATCTTTGTTAGCCCCTCTCAACTTATAAGAATGTACAGCCAATTTATATCATGCCTTGCGTGTGCAATAATTATGCACAATCGCTTACAAAAAAAATCCAGCGCTATCGCATGAGGAGCGAATGCTGGATTTTTGTTTTTATTTTCTTTTGATTGCATCAGTTGGAAGTTTCCTTCGCCAAACAAACTGCTCGTCATGCGACAAGGAATCATGTATTGCGAAATTTGCTACAGAACCAATAACAATGCCGATAATTCCAAACATCCCCAATAGCCAAATGGCTAAGTAGGCATACTCTGCTGCCAACAGCAACCGCCTCCTGCGCGCTTTCTATCATCGTATGCTGAAAATCATGCCTTTAGTATTGTTTAAATTAAATACACAATTAGGTCGCATGAATTAGCTTTATGCAGCATATCAGCGCAGATCCAGCGAGTAACGATTTCTTGTAAAGAAGTTGATCGTTTCTGCCGATAATGGAATAAGGAGGTGTTTTATGGATATAGCAGCAGCATCTATTGCGATGAATCAGAACAGCTTAGCACTTGCAGCGAGCATCCGAGTGATGTCTTTAGCAAAGGAACAAGCTACGCAGCAAGCCCAGGATATGGTTCAAATGATGAAACAAGCACAACCTCATTTAGGCCAAAGCATCGATATACAAGTTTAAACTAAACCCCCAAAGGCATGAATCGCTACTTGGGGGTTTTCCATCTTGAAACTGTTTCAAATGAAACGGATATGTTTAGTAAATCTAATACGAAGGCCTGCTTATTTGAGATTGTTCAGAAAACTAACATTATCCTAATCTCATTGTTAAAAAATTCTAACAACCTTCGTTTATCCTTAATTTAACAAATGAAAAGTTGGAGGGATTATGATGAACATTTGCTTTTATCAACAAAGAATTGAAGAAGTACGAGCTGAAATGGTTGAAATATTTGGCGCATGCAATAATTTTACAGATCAAGCTGTTCTCAAAATTAGCCAAGAACTGGATTATCTCTTAAATCAATATTCTGGATGTTTAACAAATCATTCAAATTAGCCCTTTCACATGAAGAGGTTTTCTTATATGGCATGAACGAATATGAAATTACGTTTTGGAGGTTTGATTGTGGAGATAAAATAAAAAGGACCCTTGCTATGCAAGGGTTCTGAACGTGCACCTAGCTTATCCAAATTTTGCAGCATTCTCCTCTTCACCTCATAAGGCTCACGATCCTAACTGCCACAACGACATTTGATTTCCCTGTTTTGATTTTCCCTCCTGCTTCCTCTAATTAACTACTTTACCTTGCCATTTTCGGCGCTGCTCTCTCTTAAAAGAATGGAACAATCACCTGCCGCGATTAAGATTAGCTTTTTCGGGATAAAAAAACACCCACAATAATGGGTGCTTGTTTCTACTATTTTAAAACGATTTGAGCTTTTTCCCCATCATCTTCAAGCTTAATTACAAGACTTTCATTGGAACTAGCTACCGAGTCTGGAACTTCGATTACAACAAAACCTTTTTTGCTCGCTAATGGTTTAATACTATTTTGACTCAAGTCTCCATCGATCATAGTTACAGTGTAATCATATTCATACTCGCCTTTAAAAATAGCTTTCATTCGAATACCATTTATCATTGCAGTAAAATCATTTGCCTCTTTGCCATTATTGGTAACATTATAATTTAATACAATAAATTTATTGCCTTCATCAGCGCTTGAGGAAAACATATCACTACTCACTTTTTGATTAAACTCAAATGATTCAAGGGTAATTTCCCAAGTGCCTAATTTGAATTTATCACCTGGCTTGAAGGATGCTTCTTTCGGTTCCTCCGTAGGCGGAGTTTCCGTTTCTTTGGGTGTTTCAGTAGCCTCAGTCTCCTTGCTATCCACCGTGCTTGCTTGATTGTTATTCGAAGATTTGGCTGCATTATTTGTTTGTGATCCCCCGCATGCTGATAAAACAAGCAATATGAGTGCGAGTAATGTAAAGATTTGAACTTTTTTCATCAAACTTTCCCCCTTCAACAATTTTCTACATATTACCACAAATTATAAGGATTGTCTTAGAAATATTTGTCATACTACGTCAATTCTTTTTCAAGTAATTGATACCTATAATAGATTACTAAAAAATACTTTTAATAATTGCTCCATTTAATATCCATAAAATGGTAGTTGTTAAAGTTTCTCATTTGCTATTTCAAGCACCTTTTTACTTCCAGAGTGTTTTGAACTAATCGGTTCGAAATGGTATAGTAAGTTTATTGCTCCCAGGTTGACTTTTCAGCGAATTGTCAATTACAGAGAAAGCGAATTCTTAGCATAGAGACGCGGCAGCACCTGCCTTTTTCGTCGAATATCTCAAAAGGAGGATAACAGCCCATGCAGGTTGAAAACTGTGTACCGTCTGGCATTCAACCCAAAGACACTGGCTTCGGCTACACATTGTCTGTTATTGGCGGCAAATATAAAATGACCATACTGTACTGGCTCTCCGAAAACAAGGTCATGCGGTTTAATGAGCTGCAACGGAAAATCGGCACTATATCCTTTAAAACATTAAGCATGATGTTAAAAGAGTTGGAGACAGACGGCATTGTCAGCCGCGAGGAATTCCCACAAATCCCTCCCAAAGTTGAGTATTCCTTGACCGAGTTGGGGCAAACGATTATTCCGGTACTGGATATCATGTGCCAATGGGGAGAAAAAAACGGCATACCAGCCGCGCAGGCGGCGACAATCCCGCTTTCGATATAAACACTCAAGAAGAAAAGCAGCATTTCCATGGATGGAAATGCTGCTTTTCGTTTCACCACTAATTAAAGACTATCAATAAAATCAACATAACCCTGCGCGCTAATATCTAAATTCCTTAAGTAATCTGGATTTCCTTCCGTCTCGTATTCTGCGCCATAGAAGGCATAGAAGGAACGATAATCGGCGCCGCAATACAAAAATGTCGTGTCAAAGGGAGATAGGAGTTGGTCAAGTCCGTAACGGAGTTTCCCTTCTTCGGTAAAGTCTTTTTCCCTTCCACCGGCGGTTACAGCTAGGGCGGTTTTTCGATTTCTTAATTTATCGCCCTTTGATCCGTATGCCCACCCGTAAGTTAGGACTTCGTCAAGCCATTGTTTAAGCAGCGGTGGAGAACTGAACCAGTAAACAGGGAACTGCAAAACTAAATTGCTATGCGCTTCAATCAACTGTTGTTCCTTTTCCACGTCGATTTTTCCGTCGGGATAGGCTCTGTGCAAATCGTGAACCGTATATTTGTCGGGATATTTACGAAGCTCATCCGCCCAGCGTTTATTGACGATGGATGCTTCCATGTTTGGATGTGTAATGATAACAAGTGTTTTCAATGTATTGCCCTCCTTGAACGGTATTTGTTTCTGAACTAGAGTATAGATCGCATCGCCGCATTGCGGAAGTATGCACTTTTAGTTCACCTACTTACCATAAGGTAAGTATTGTACCGAACAGCTAGTCCCAAAATGTTAATCGAATCTTTTAAAATCTTTACCGATTTAAATGGGAAATGGAATGCTTAATGTAGTCAAGGAGAGAATGTTGAGGAGAATCTGAGGGTTAAGATCTAGCAGTTTTGATTATAAAACAAAAAAAGCCTTGATTATCAAGGCTTCCGAAGTTTAAGTTATGGTGATCTGAACAGGGTTCGAACCTGTGACCCCTACCCTGTCAAGATAGTGCTCTCCCAGCTGAGCTACCAGATCATGTTAGCGACAATTAATAATATATCAGGTGAAAGACGCCAAGTCAACATATTTCTTTACAGATTTTTCTGACTCTCCACTCTCATCAAGATGTCTCCACAAAAGTGGAATCGGTCATAATGATTGTATAATAATTGCAACAATTTGTCTTTTAACGACGTCAAGTAAGTGCTGCAGCAAATAAAAGAAGAGGTGACCGTATGAAAAGACGATTGATACTGACAATGACACTGGTTGCAATGATGCTCTTCACTCTTGGACAATCCGTATGGGCATTCAAGGACGTTAAAAATGACGTTAACGAGTCTAAAATTAACGAGCTTAAGAAGATGGGCATTATAAGCGGAGATAAACATGACAAGTTTAATCCTAAGGGCAAGCTCACTTATGCCGAAGGCGTTTCTTTGATCGTTAAAGGGCTAGATATTAATATCAACCACATCCGCTTCATTAAAGAACCTAAAGCAAGCGACTATTTTACAAACATAAAAGATAACGCTTGGTATTCGCAAGCTTTCATCATCGCGAGTATTAATGGTCTAGAAATTCCAAAAACGGTCAAAGCTAACGACATCATGACCCGCGAGCAATTTGCTCATCATTTGTTTAAAGCTATGATGACGAAAGGCGATTACGCCTTTATTGAAATTTTCATGCAGTTGGAAGATGCGGCTGATGTAAATAAAACCTACATGGACAGCATTCAAAAGCTGCTCATAAGCAAAGTCGTCACATTGGATAGTTCGAACAAGTTTTATCCTAAAAAAGCTATTTTGCGCGGTGAAGCTGCTGGCTGGCTTTATGATGCCATTACATTTGTAAAGGAGACGGCTCCAATTCCAACTAAGCCTGAGCAACCGAGCCTCGACCTGAAGCTTTCCATTGAGGCGGTAAACCCGCAAGTCAATAAAGTAACTGTAAGCACTCAAGTCGGACATCCCGGTTATGGTTTCCGTATTACCTCTATTGCTTTCGAAGGAGATCAAGCTTTCATCAATGTAGAATTGGTCATGCCTGATCCTGATAAAATGTATCCTCAAGTTATTACAGACGTATCCGCTTCCACATATATTGATGCTAAGCTAAAGCCAGTACTCACCCAATCCTCGCAATCTACGGGATCAAGTGAATCATCCACAGGCAAAGCGATCATCATCAATTAAAACAAAAAAGACTTCTCTACCTGCCTTATAACCATCAGACAGTTGAGAAGTCTTTTTTTATTTGCTTTCAAGCTCATTCAGCATGGGAATCGACCAGTCAATCGGCTCGCTTCCAATCGATTCTAAGAAACGATTTGTCCTCGAGAATGGTTTGCTTCCAAAAAAACCTTTGTGAGCTGCAAATGGGCTCGGATGCGGTGAAATAATTAAATGATGCTTGTCCCCATTAATATGCTTCGCTTTCGCTTCTGCATTCTTGCCCCAAAGTATAAATACCACGGGCTTCTCCCTATCGTTTAGAGCGGCAATAATTTGATCGGTAAATTGCTCCCACCCCATCCCTTGATGGGAATTAGGATTGCCATCCTCCACCGTAAGCACTGTATTAAGAAGCAGCACTCCTTGCTTAGCCCATGAAAGCAAGCTTCCATGGTCAGGCACAGTGGCCCCTACATCCGACTCCAGCTCTTTGTAAATGTTTTTTAATGAAGGAGGTACCTTTAATCCTGGCTGCACGGAGAAGCTAAGCCCATGCGCCTGCTTTGGTCCATGATAAGGGTCTTGTCCTAAAATGACCACTTTCGTCTGCTCATAGGATGTATGATGAAGTGCATTGTATATATTTTTCGCTTCCGGATAAACCGTGGCCGTTTTATATTTTTCTGCCAATATGGCAAAAAGCTCTTGCATATAAGGCGCTTCAAGCTCACTTTGCAATTTCTGCGCCCAATCATTTGCTAACGAATTCATAATCATTAATATCCCCTTCAAACGCAATCGTTTTTGAATAAGCTGCCTTTATTAGCCCTGCATATCAAACCAATTATAAAAAACTTGATTAATATATTGTCCAGTAAGCAAATATGGAACCGTTTCTTCTTCTACGAACGACTCTTTTCCTTGAATACTAAAATAAAGCCATAAAGCGATTCCTTCGGAGAATGATTCAGGCTGGTAATCAGCTTCATTTAATAGGCCTGAAATGACAGACATACAGTCCTCTATCGCTGCCTCCCCTTCAGAATGATACGTTTTAAGCTTTATTTTCAAATAGGAATAGACATAAGGAAACTCCTTGTTTCCGCCCAGAGAAGAGCTGTAGAGCGCTGTAGAGATCGCAGCTGCCATTATGCTGGTTTTCCACTGCTCCACTTTTTCTGTGAGTGATACATCATCCTTAAACCGATGTAGAAGATCATTGTAAAGCGTGTCCTTTAAAGAGAATATCTCCGCATAGAGTCGACGCGCGCTTAGCTTAAGTGAAGTCTCCTCGTTCTTGTGCTGCATCAACCATCCACCTACTTCCCTTATCGCTCAGGTATTTCAATACAACTCTTAGTTTACTTCATTCAAAATAGAGAAAGCAAAAAAAGTTCCCACATTAAATAACGTGGCAAATGCCAAAAGTATAATAAAAAAAGCCCGCTGCATGATATCGCAACGAGCTCATAAGACAGCTTAATCAGAATGCACCACTTCTGTTCCTGCTATAAAATCATGAATCGCTCTTTTGTCCTCGCGCAAACCTACCATAAAGGCGCTGACGATCACAGCAATACCTAATGTTAATCCATAAACGAGTCCACCGACAACATTACGCAATAACATGGTGCCTATACCTGGAGGTGAGCCATCCAGCTTTCTAATCTGTACGCCGCATATCCTTTTCCCAATGGTATAGCCGCTCCAAAATACCGGAACCAGTAACGAGTAAAGGAATGAGACCACATCTGTAAAATAATCTCTACCTTCATTACCTCCTGTAAATAATAATGAAATAATGGCTAATGGAATGCCAATAATAATGCCATCCAGCAACGAAGCTCCTAATCGAATCCAAAAACCTGCGTTCATGCCGAGTCCCCTCCAGTATTACATCATTAATGTTACTCCCTTATTCAGACACATTCCTATTAAAACTTACGCTTATCAGCTCCGATGTATACCTTAATCCATTCGCCTATCCTTAAAGTAAAAAATATTTCGAGGCATTCCCGTTTGAAGACTAACCCATCTCTTTTTTGACGATGATTAAAATAATGAAAGAAGGAATATAATCTGGAGGATAGATTTTGTGGACACTACAACAGAATTGCTAATAAAAAGAGCATATGCCAATCCCCGTTTAAGACAAAACATTGTGAACAAGAGTATGATTTGTTTGTATTGTGACTACTCCGGTTTCGTTGCGCAAAATAATCATGGAGCAGCTTGTTGTTTTGTCTTCAATAGAACAATACGCGTTACCGCCAAAAAAATTATGATGGAATATATTGAAGGTTCCAATTACGGTGAATTGCTTGCTGTTCGTTACAGTCTAGAAATACTTGCAAGTGCGCTGACGGAGTATGAGCCGAAGTTCGCTATTATCTATACTGATTGCAGTCAAATCGCAAACATTTTATCAAAAGATTATTTTTCTCATTCACATCATAAAGATGCTAGAGATGAAATATTGGCAGTTCTACATCATTTAAATAATATGTATCCCAACGTTCACATACAAATAAAATACATAAGCAAGCACAAGAAAAACAATACCCTCCATAGGTTAGCCCATAATGCTGCGAGACAAGCTGCTATAAATTAATTACTGCCAGCCTCTAATTTACTTAACAACTTTAGAAATTAACATATTTAATTAAATCGCTAGATATTAAGTACTTAACAATAAAAAAACCTCCTTTGCTTAGAACTGACAAGTCAGATTCTATAAAGGAGGTTCTTTTATCGTTTGTACATCTTATGTACTTCGTGAAAACCATTGACTCGTCAATGTCTTCGAGGTATGCCGAGGACGGGAATCGAACCCGTACGGTGGTCACCCACCGCAGGATTTTAAGTCCTGTGCGTCTGCCAGTTCCGCCACCCCGGCATGTTGTAAAGGTTTTGCTTATGGTGGGCCCTGAGGGACTCGAACCCCCGACCAATCGGTTATGAGCCGACCGCTCTAACCAACTGAGCTAAGGGCCCTCGAAAAACGTATATTTCAACGTATTCATCGAAAGGTTGGTTGCGGGGGCAGGATTTGAACCTGCGGCCTTCGGGTTATGAGCCCGACGAGCTACCGGGCTGCTCCACCCCGCGACGTATATCCATTTGAGCAAAGCCAGTTGAATTGGCGACATAAAATAATATACTATATAGGTGTGTTTTAAGTCAAGCAAAATATTCTAATTTATTTTCTTTTTATTTTTTATGGTATAAACCTCACTCCGTATCGCCCTTTTCGGGATCGAAATACCTCTACCTCATGCGGAGTTTCATAGCCATACATCCAACCGTCATTCTCCATTCTCCTAACCAAACAACCCGCTTGAAATTTGGTTTCATATAGGCGAACCCAATATACCCATCTCATGTCATCCCTCCACTATCTTATTGGAGAAGCTGATGCTTATCACTCCAATAAAGGCTGTATACATTAGAATACCCCAAAATTGGGATCATACATGCAAATGGGGTATACTCAAAATAGGTCATTTCGAAGGAGCTGAAGACCATGTTATATGGAATTGTTGTTTTCCCCGAAAAGCATGTACAGGACTTCGCTAATAGCTGGCGAAGACGCCATGATCCGCATTACACAGCTGTGCCTGCTCATTTGACAGTACGATACGCAGAAGATTGGTCAGACGATGAATTGCAGCTTGCAGTCGCTCATTTAGAGCAAACAACATCTAAGCTGCCTGCTTTCTCTATCCATTTGAACCGTGTATCTACTTTTTTCCCTGTAAGTCATGTGCTCTATTTAGCGCTTGAAGACACCGTTTCCATGCAGAAGCTCCAGGAGAGCGTATGCAGCGGTCCGCTGGCCATTGTCGAGCCCAAATATGTTTTCACGCCACATGTCACGATAGGGCAAGAAATCTCAGCTGATGAGCTGCATGATTTATTCGGAAATCTGCGCATGCAGTCCATTGATCTTACTTCGAGAATTGATCGCATACACCTGATGTATCAGACCGAGAACGGCTCTTGGACCGCTTACCAGTCCTTTCTATTACGAGGTTAGACAAATATTAAGGAAAAAGCCCGCAAACGACGCAGAGGTCGATTACGGGCTTTTTCCTTATTTCAAATTATCTTGGCATTGGCATAATTTCGACTCCGCCGCCGTTGCCTTCTCCAGTTGGATTGTTTTTAATTTTTTCCAAAACCGCGTTTCCACGTGTTTCCCACTCAGCTAGCGCTTCACGAGCAGATTTTTTCTTCTCGATTACAGCCTGGAACAATTCATAGCCAGGTTGTTGAGCTTCCCATACGCCTGGTTTCTCACGGAAGATTTTGTCCGTATCTACAGCCGGCATTGGCTTAAGTGAAGTAAATGCGTCAATATTGTATTGCAAACCGCCGATTGGCGTCAAAAATTCCTTACGTGCAACCATTTCATATAGACTTCTTGATTTCAGCTTAGCCCATTCCTTGCTATTGGAGAACTTGATGAAATCCCAAGCGTCTTTATCGTTTTGAGCTTTGTTGTTAATACCCATCAACTGGCTCAATGAAATACTGCTGCCTACTTCTGGATCGCTTGGAGAAACGGGAACTGTCACAACGTCCCAATCAACAGCTTCAAAATCTTTAATTTTCGAAGCGTTGTCCGAAGCTCTCTTAAGCTCATTGATATAACCATAATCACCGATCGTCATCGCAATTTTGCCTTTGATGAACAAATCACCATAGAATGGGTCATTGCCGCCTTCGGAATTTTGCTTTTCATACATTTTATTCATAAATTCTTGTGTAGGAATCACTTCTTCTTGATACAGCGATGCAACAGTGCTCCATACATTTTCCCACTGATCGCTATTGACGAGCATTTTCTCGCCTTTGTCATCCCACATTTTTAGCTGCAATGCTTGGCTATAAGACTGCGCATTGCTAAAGCCGTCATTGGACCAACGATTGAAAGAGAATCCAAATTTACGGTCCACGCCTTCACCTTTAGCCACTTGACGTGCCAGGTTAAGAACTTCAGTCCACTCCATTTTGTTTGTCGGAGGAGTTACACCAGCTTCAGTAAACATTTTTTTGTTGTAGTAAAGTGCAGAAGAGTTGAACGTTGGCGTCAATGCATACAATCCACCGTCACCAGCAGCTTTAATGCCTTCAACAACAGTTGGAACATAATCCGACAAGTCGAATTTATCTTGTGCTACTAGCGGATCCAGCGGTTGCAGCAAGTTGTCTTGTGTCATCCGACGAAGCATATTGTAATCCAGAACAACCACATCGACTGGATTTGATCCAGTTAGCATTTCTTTCATTTTTTCATACGGATCTGGCTGCTTTGTTGGCTTTGCAGGATCTTGCTGTTCAAAGCGTTGATCATCATAGTTGATTGCGCCTACGATTTGGAACTCAATGTTAGGATGAGACATTTCATACATATCCGTGTATTGCTGACGGAAATACGGCTCATTATCCGCACCGCCATAAAGCACGCCAATACGTAAAACCCGTTTTTCTGTAGAGCTGTCTGAGCCGCTGCTGCACGCTGCAAGCAGGCCAATAAGCAGGGTAAGTGTTAACGATACTAAAGTAAATTTGCGAATTCGCTTGCCTGACCATCTTTTATTATTCATTTGGTTTTAACCCCCTAGTGATTTAGGCGGAGTAATAATAATCCGCTCGCCGTCAAATTCCATCGTTGCTTTGTCTTTAATATTAAGAGCAGATAAATATTCCTTAGGCACTTGTAAACGTCCAACGCGATCTACCACGACATAGGCTTCATGCACAGACTGCAGTCCGCTGCTAACAGCTGGAAGCTCTGCCTCACCTCCATCAAGATTAATATTCGGATTGCGTTTAATAAACTCGGTGCTCGTCAAGCCATCGCGAATGGCAACCACTCGGTCTACCTTGCCTGCAAGCGTCAAGTCATGCGTTACAATGACGATGGTAATACCGATCTCGCGATTCAACCTGCGGAAAATACCCATAATCAAATCGGAGGTAGCCGTATCAACCGAACCTGTCGGTTCATCCGCAAGCAGAAGCTTCGGGCGATTCGACAATGAAATGGCAATGGCAACCCTTTGCTGCTCACCGCCTGACAATTGATGGAGCTTGTTATGCATTCGCTCCTTCAAACCAACCCATTCAAGCAGCTGCTTCGCATATGCGCGATCAACCTTCCCCGAAAGCATCATCGGCATTTCTACATTTTCGAGGGCAGTAAGATAAGGCAGCAGGTTTCTGGCATTATTTTGCCAAATAAATCCTACCGTCTCCCTCTTGTATTTCACTAGATCCTCTTCGGAAATCTTCAGAAGATCCCATGGACCTACATGCACCTGGCCGGCTGAAGGGCGGTCAAGACCGCCCAGCGTATTCAGAAGCGTCGATTTCCCGCTGCCGCTGTTGCCGATGATAGCCATTAGCTCGCCTTCGTTTACTTTTAGGTTCAAGCCTTGCAGGGCAACGACCTCTAGATCGTCTGTCTTGTAAATTTTCACTAGACCTTCGCAATCGATCATCGCTGTTGTCATCGTTCTTCTCCCATCTTGACCGCTTGATGCACTCTAAGCCTGCGTATGTGCAGGAAGAGGAGCAAGGCGCCGGTCAGCATCATAAATCCGACAACTATGAACAATTGGTTCGTATCGCTAGACTCGAATATGACTCGGAAAGGCGGTACTGTTTCTGCAACGTTTTCTGTCGTTTGCAAGAAAGGAAGGAAGAGCAAGCTCACTCCTTTACCTATTAACACGCCAAGTCCAATCGCAAGTCCTGCTGTAAATAGCTGCTCCAGAAGCAGCATCCCTGTAAGCTGTCTTCGCGATAATCCCATCGCCCGCAATACCCCGAATTGGACAACGCGCCCTGAGAGATTGAAGAACCAGAATAGGACGTAGCCAGCTAATGTGATGATGACCGAAACAAGGAAACCTAAGCTCAATATTCCGAATACGCCGCCTCTAGTTGGAAGCTTCGATTGAATGATTAGCTCGCTTCTTACATCTTTAATAGCTGCTATCTCCACCCCAGCCTTTTGCAGCGCTTCAACGATCGGAGCTACTTTAGCATCAGGCTTCATCTTCAGCCAAACCTCATAAGGAATAAGCGGAAGCTGGTCATAAATATAATCTAAATTCGTGATAATAAACGGAGATTTATCCGGATATTGGCTAGGCCAATAAGGCAAAATGCCAACGACCATAAAATCCACTTTACCTTCGGCGAATCCAACTGACACGGGATCTCCGATTTTTAATTGATATTTCTCTGCTACTTTCGAAGGAATAAGTGCCGCATGCTCATATTTACCCAAGTTATTTAAATAATAATTCGGATGAACTGGGTACAAATCATTGCGGAACCAGCCGACCTTGGCAAAGTCGACATTATCAATTCCCATTACGGTTCCTTGACCAATCGATTTGCCTGAAATGACCACGCTGCCCTTCGTCTGTAGTACACGAGCAGCCGCTTCTACGCCTTCAAGGGAACGGAATAGCTCAAAAGGCGGTTCACTGAACAACATCTTTGAAGGTATGGTTTGACCGCCACCGCCTCCGCCGCCTGAACCACCGCCGTTGCCTCCTCCTCCATTTCCGCCGTTTCCACCGCCGCCAGAACCGCCGCCATTGCCTCCACTGCCGCCGTTACCACCATTTCCGCCGTTGTTGCCAGGCGTCGTGGTAATTTCCGGAGAGCCTTCCCATACCGTTTGAATGGTTACGTCTGCTCCGTATTTATACAGCGTACGTTCCGTGGAGTTCAAATCAATCGTTCTAGCTGCCGATGCGTTATAAACACCAAGCCCCAGCGTCAGCACCAATAGAATCATCAAAGGGTAATACCCTTTAGATGAACGTGAAAGCTGAGTCAGCGTCAAATAAAGCGGAACCGGTAAAAATTTGCGTCCTAGCCATGTAAACACCTTCAATAGCCATGGGAATAATCTTAAGAAAAACAACCCAAATGCAAAGATTGATAAGGCAGGAACAAAAAATAAAAATGGCTGTACGTTTAATTGATCCGTTGTCATGCCTGTTTTGAATGTCAACATTTGGCGCTCATTGAACATATACCAGCCATAACCAGCAGCGGCAATTAACAAGACATCAAGATACCAACGCTGCCAAACTGGCTTGCGATCAGAACGCGCCAGATCCTGCTTATAACTAACGATTGAAGATCTTGCATAAATAACAGCTGGAATAATGGTCGCCATAAGCGCTAGAAAGACTGCAGCTCCACCAGCAATAATGGCCTCAGTAGAGAAGCCAACCGGTATGGACTTCCGATTAACGAAAGAAAGGAAGCCATTGGCTGATCCGATACTCTTCGCCATGAACCAACCTATAAACGGACCGCTTCCAAGCGCGATACCTCCAAGCAGTAGTCCTTCGAGCAAATAAATCCATATGATTTGCCGTGTGCCGGCCCCCCTGCTTCGAAGCACTGCAATGTCGCTTCGCTGCTTATCCAGTGACTGCCTTGCATTCATGGCAATGAAGAAAAACACCATCGCAAGCATTGGAGCAGCTAGCGTAAACAGCAATGTTTGCAGCTGCAGGCTTTGTTTCTTAAATTCGGTAAGCGTGGATGCAAAAGAAATTTCTACTCTTGTGTCCTTAAGACGCTGATACAGCTCAATATTCAAGCGTTCTAGCGTCTTGCTTAACGGTGTTAATTGACTCGTTTTTACTTCTGATAAATCAAATGCGTAGTACCAGCTTGCATTATGCAGCGGTATTTTTTTATTCGCTAACAGCGTCTTTTCGAATGCTGCTTTGCTTATTTGGAACGTGTTCAGCAAGCTTTCCATCCCTTGATACCAGTATGAACTCGTATCAGTAAGCGGTTTGACTGCTCCGACAATTTTCACTCGCAATGTCAGATCCAGTCCACCGTATATCGGATATTCAAAAACATCGCCGATATGTACATCATTTCTATACATTGCTTCCTCGAACATGACTGCTTCGAGTATGTCTCCATCCCCTTCGGTGTTTGAAAACCATTTACCTTGGGTCAGCTCTGTATTTTTTTCAAGTTCTGACAAGTTCATAATCGTCAGTTGACGGTTTCGTCCTGCGTCTACTTTGCTTGAATCCTCAGGAACGACCTCTGCACCGCGAATTGAATAGCTGTTTACATACGTACCAAATGGAAATCCAATTTCCTTCGGTATTCCATCTTTAATATACTTTTCAAGCTCCGACAGCGCTGCTAAATCCGTTTTCCCGCCAGCAGGTGATTGATATCTCATGAGAAGCGAGCCCGCAGGTAATCCGGTACTCTTCTGTTGCAGTGATTCGGCTACTACTCTCTTGAGTGCACCATCTGCATACATAGGGATACTCGTTGCAAATGCAACCGCCAGAGTTAGCCCAGCCAGCGTGCTTAAGGTTAGCCAGCGCGTGTTCCACATTTTGCGGAACAAAAAACGAAACAGCGGAATTCCCATTGGCTATCGACCTACAACTTTCTGCCCCGGTTTCAACCCTTTGAGGATCTCGATATTCGTCGAGGTTTGTTGGCCGACCTCTACGTCAACTTCGCGCTTAACTTCGCCTTCAATGACCTGCACGTACGTACGAGATCCAATAGAACGAAGCGTAGAAGGAGGAATAACAATAGCATTTTCAGTGCGCTTCGTAATGACTTTAATCGAAAGCGGCATGCCGCGATTCAAGTTTTTAGGCAAATCCTTAAGATCAACGATTAAGAAGTCTTCGGGTTTTTCCGGTTTCTCTACGCCAGAACCACCACCGCCGCCGCCGTTGTTCTGTTCCTCCGTTTTGTAAGGGAGCTGCTTGATCTTGCCTTTAAATTTACCAACGCTCGTAATATCAGCCGTTACTTCCATGCCAACGCCTAATTTTTCTAGCTCTGACTTAGAAATTTTGGCTGCAGCTGTAATCTTGCTCGTATCGGCTACAATTGCAATTGGAGCATAGGCTTTAATCAAATCGCCCTTCTGCACGTTAAGCGATACAATCGTTCCGGCAAATGGAGCTTTTAATGTCGCTTTCCCGATTTCCTCTTCCATATCGACTAGCTTCTGCTTCTGTTCTTCAAAAGCAATCAGCTTACCTTCGAATTCAATCGGATCCATTTCATCACGCTGGCGAAGCGTGTCTTTCATCTCATTTTCGATTTTCCTAAATGAAAGCCGCTCTTGCCGCAAGCTTTTGACCAGTACATCAACATCCAGCTGACCAATCACTTGACCGGCTTTTACAGTTGTTCCTACTTTCACATTCAACTCTTTCAAATTCTTGCCGTCCAATGTGAAAAACATCGTCTCTTCTTCCAAAGAGATAAGCTTGCCGATCAGCGGTATCGACGTTTCTAATGTCGTCGTCGTTACCTCATACTCGGGCTTTTTGGATATTTGTGCAGGGGCAATCTCAGGAATAACCTCTTCTTCATCTTCTGCGGGAAGCAAGGAGCACCCGCTTGAAAGCACCAAAGAAGCACTTAATACAACAACCATTGAACGCTTAAATAAATTTTCCGTCCACCATTTCATAGACAATGTCAGCAACCTCCAAAATCGTAGGATCATGTGTAGTCATACAAATAGATACTTGTTCAGTGCGAATAATATTTTGGAAAACCGCCATAATTTGAGCTGACATGCCAGTATCAAGCTCTGCCGTCGGTTCGTCAGCAAGCAGCAGCATTGGCTTATGGGCGATCGCCTTAGCAATTGCGACCCGCTGCTGCTCACCGCCGGAAAGCTCGAAGGGACGATGATTCATTCGGCGCTCCAAACCAACCAGTTCAAGACATTGCGTAACTCTATCCTTCCATTCCGCTCGTGGTACACCAGCCATCCGAAGAGACAGCTCCACATTCTCACGTGCGGACAATAGCGGCATAAGTGCGAAGGCTTGAAATATAAAGCCCATGTGCTTTCGCCTAACTAAAGTGCGTTGGTCATCGCTCATGCTGTGAAACTTCAAACCGTTAAATAAAATCTCTCCTTTGCTTGGCGTATCGAGCCCGCCCAAGCAATTCAGCAGCGTCGTCTTGCCAGAGCCTGATCTGCCTCTCAGCATGACTAATTGACGCTCCTTAAGCTCCATATTGATGCCCTTCAGTACAGGCAGCGGAGTTCCTCCAACCTGGAACGTTCGCTCTACATCAATAACTTTAAGCAGATCGCGTCTTTCATCAGTCGTTTCAAACTGCTCTTCTACCTTCTGTTCTTCTTCCTGCGGAATGGCCATTAGCGCTTCCGATCCCTCCTCAACCAACTTTCATAATTCTCATCTTACATGATAGACGTAGGACATGCTCAAAAAGTTACGTCAAATTTAAACAACTTTTTAAAACCTTTTTCGAACAAAAAAAGCTGCTTTTAGCGAAGGCTTAAACTCCGCATAAAAAACAGCTTTTACATTATCTTACTTCACCTTGAAATGAGAAATAGCAAGATCCAAATCGCGTACAATTTCCTCTAAATGAACAGCTGCTGAAGAAATGTTATCCATCAAAGCGAGCTGTTCTTCCGTTGCGGCAGCAACATTTTCTGTCTTCTCCAGATTAACGGCAGCTGTAGCAGCCGTTTGCTGCATTGAGGCGCTTACCTGCTCCGAGCTGGCTGACATTTGCTGAGTAATTGCAGAATTTTCATGAATCTGCTCACTCATCTGTGTAATAGAAGCAACGATGACATCCAAGTTCTGACGAACCTCGCCTACCCGCGCGCTGCCTCGCTCCATTTCCAGAACCGTTTGCGACATGTAAGCCGAGGCTCCTGCGATTTCACTTCGGGTAATGTCCACCAGTTGATGTATCCCGTCAGCAGATGCAAGGGATCCCGCTGCCAGCTTCCGAATCTCTCCTGCAACGACCGCAAAACCTCTGCCGTGTTCGCCTGCACGAGCTGCTTCTATTGATGCGTTCAGCGACAAAATATTCGTTTGGTTTGAAAAACTTGTTATATTCTCGGCAATTGCACCTATCTCCTTGGAACGATGCTCAAGCGTTTCAATTGTATTCGATAGTTTTCCAGTTACTGAGGTCACCTCGCTCATTTGATCAATTAACCGGAGCAGCGCTTCATGACCAAGTTCAGCCTGCTTAGAGGTTGAAGATGATTTATCGGCAATTGAGGCTGTATTTTCTGCGATTCGTTGAATACCTATCGTCATCTCTTCGATCGCTCTAGAAGTTTCCTCCGCACCTCTTGCTTGTACTTCTGAGCCATTGGCTACTTCCTGAATATTTTGAGCGACATGCTCTGCTGCATCTGCAGATTCCTTAGATGCAGTCGTTAACTGATCAGTTGATTTGGTCACTTCAGCTGCATTGCTAGCAATACCGCTAATCAGCTGCTTTGTAGCTTCAATCATATGATCCACCGATTGCGAAATACGGCCAAGCTCATCCTTGCTGTATTTCTGATCCGGAAGAACCGTTAAATCCCCTTCTGCTACTCGCTGTGTCTTAAATACAACGCTCTTGATTGTCTTCATTATATGACGCACTGTAAAGTACATAGCAATTAATATAACTAATGTAACCGCAATGATGCAGATTAAGAGAGTAAGCTGCGTTTTTCTAAGCTCATTTGTAATATCAGTAATCGTGGTTTGTGCATAAATATTAATATTTTGACCGATTTCATCAATCCCTGTACGGCTTGTTAAGAAGCTATTATCGATCTGTTTATTTTGAAAATTGTTCTTTCCATCCGCTGCTGCTTTTACCGCAGCAACTGACCAGAAATTAAAATTAGCCTTAAACTCAATTAAAATTTGGTTTATGCTGCGCTCAGTTTCTCCTTCTGCTAAGTTCTGAAGTCCTTTCTCATATAAAATGGCTTGCGCTTCTCCTACCCTGTCTTCAACTTGTTTTATATTTTCGGCTAACTCCGCTCGAGCAGCGTCTGCATTTACTTGATCCAAAGTACCGGATTCCACTCTCAAGTAAGCTTGATAGGCCTGATACATATCCCTATCCGCGTTTAATACTAATGTGTCTACTTGATTAGAAGTTTCATAAATACGATCTGTCATGTCATTCAACACACGCCATTGCTCATTGAGCAAATAAATCCCTGTAAATGCGTAAAACATAAGTGGAACCAAAGACAACAAGACCAGCCTAACACGTAAAGACAATTTCATTAAAACCCCGCCCCTCAATTCATGACTATACTCTATAATTATTTATCGGAGACAAATAGCTATTAAGAAGAGTCCCTTTCAAAAAAAATTAAATTTTAGTGTCGAATTATGAACAATTTTGTCACAAAAAAAGCGAGCTCTCATGGAAAGAGCACGCTTTTTTTATTTCAGTAATTATTTTCCAAACGATTGAGGATCTTGTCTCCAAGCTTGCAAAGCAGCTACATCTTCAGGAGCAACTTTTCCAAGCTCTACAGCTGTTTGAATAAGTGCACTATAGCTAGACAATGTAACAAGAGGCATTTGCTCTGATGCAAAGGCTTGAATCGCTGAATCAAATTCGTAAGTGAATATAGCAAGCACCGCCAACACTTCTGCGCCTGCTTCTCTAACTGCAAGACCAGCTTTAAGCGAGCTTCCGCCTGTCGAGATCAAATCCTCGATCACGACGACCTTTTGACCAGGTAGAACACGGCCCTCGATTTGATTCTGCTTGCCATGACCTTTCGCCTTATCGCGAATATAAGCCATCGGCAGATTTAGCTTCTGTGCAACCCAAGCTGCATGGGGAATACCGGCTGTTGAAGTGCCCGCAATAACCTCAGCATCAGGATAACGCTCACGAATAATCGTTGCGAAACCTTCTGCAACAAGATTGCGAATCGCTGGGTATGTCATCGTAAGGCGGTTATCACAATAGATTGGTGATTTAATGCCTGATGTCCATGTGAATGGCTCATTAGGGCGAAGTGCCACGGCTTCGATTTCTAGCAGGCTTTTAGCAATTTGATTTGGCAATTCAGATAAAGTAATTTTACTCATAGGAAATCAGCTCCTCAATAATAGATTCTAATGCTGCACGCGGATTTGGTGCCGCTGTAATCGGGCGACCGATAACCATATAATCAGTTCCTTTGCGCAGCGCCTCACTTGGCGTCATGATGCGTGATTGATCATTAACATCCGCTCCAATGGGACGAATCCCTGGCGTTACGGTTTTGAAAGAGCTGCCGCATAGCGACTTAATAGCCTCAACCTCGGAAGGTGATGCGACAACACCGTCCAAACCCGCTTTTTTGGTAAGCTCTGCATAACGAAGCACTGCCGCTTCTACGGTTCCGCTAATACCGATCTGCTCATTGAGCATGGACTGGCTCGTACTTGTCAAATGAGTTACCGCGATTACCGTTGGCTTACGAAGGCTGCTGCCTGTTAATGCAATATCTACACCCTCAAGCGCAGCCTCCATCATATCACTGCCCCCTGCTGCATGGACGTTAAACATGTCAACTCCCAATTTCGTTACGCTATTAGAGCCGCCTTTGACAGTGTTCGGAATATCATGCATTTTCACATCAAGAAATACGTAGTAACCACGCTCTTTCAAGCTTTGCACGAAGGAAGGACCAGCAGCATAAAACAACTGCATGCCCACCTTTATGAAACAGGGAATGCCTTGCAGTTCGGCAATTAAACGTTCAGCCGCTGCTGCATCTGGATAATCAAGGGCTACCATAATCCGTCCTGCTGCTTGCTCTTTAGTCAATTTCATCCGAAATCGCTCCATTTCTCTGTTCATTTGCAAAATAAACGGCCATACGTTTGCTTCAAGCTATCCACCTTAAGACTAACTTCTTAAGGTAGATAACGAAGCAATAAACGCTGGCCGTACTTTTAAGCTCAGTGAGCTTATTTGTTTTGTAGCGCTACTGGCATTGAACGGGAGGAGAAGTTCAACGTTTCGAGCATAACAAGCAATGCACGAACTGTATCAAGCGATGTCATACAAACGACGCCATTCTCAACCGCTTCACGACGAATTCTGAATCCATCACGTTCAGGAGCTTTTCCTTTAGTCAACGTATTGACTACAAATTGCGCTTGCCCTTCACGTACTAGATCAAGAATATTCGGCGAGCCTTCGCTAAGCTTATTAACCGTCGTAACGATAAGGCCGGCTTCTTCGAGTGCTTTCGCCGTTCCGCCTGTAGCAATAATTTTGTAGCCTAGGTTAAAGAATCCGCGAAGCAACTCTGTTGCTTCCTCTTTATCTTTATCCGCAACTGTAGCAATGATAGCGCCTGATGTTGGAATTTTCATACCTGCGCCAATGAGACCTTTATAAAGAGCTTTCGCATATTGAACGTCGCGGCCCATTACTTCACCTGTTGATTTCATTTCCGGCGTTAGCGTTGGGTCAACCCGGCGCAGCTTCGCGAAGGAGAAGACAGGAACTTTTACCGAAACATATTCATCCTCAGGCCACAAGCCTTCAACATAACCAAGATCAGCAAGCTTCGTACCGAGAATTGCTTTAGTAGCTAAGTTTGCCATCGGAATATTCGTAACTTTGCTTAGGAAAGGTACGGTACGCGATGAACGCGGATTAACTTCTATCACATATACTTTTTCTTGGTGAATGACGAACTGGATGTTAACAAGTCCAATTACGTTAAGAGCTTTAGTAATGCTAATCGTGATGTCAACGATTTGCTGTTTAATTTCTTCCGAAAGTGATTGTGGTGGATATACCGCAATGGAGTCGCCTGAGTGAACGCCTGCGCGCTCAACATGCTCCATAATCCCTGGAATAACTACGGTCTCGCCATCACATATTGCGTCTACTTCAGCTTCTTTACCTAGCATATAACGGTCGATTAGAACCGGGTGCTCAGGGTTGATTTTCACTGCAACTTCCATATAGTTAAGCAATTCTTCGTCCGAGTACACAATTTCCATTGCGCGTCCGCCAAGTACATAGGAAGGACGAACGAGTACCGGATAACCAAGTCCTTGTGCCGTAACTACCGCTTCATCAACAGAGATAACCGTTTTGCCGTCAGGCTGTGCGATGTTCAGGCTGCGAAGCAATGCTTCGAATTTCTTGCGATCCTCTGCTGCATCGATGCTCTCAAGGCTGGAGCCTAGAATGCGTACGCCAGCTTTGGAAAGCGGAGCTGCAAGGTTGATTGCCGTTTGACCGCCGAATTGTACGATTACGCCAATCGGATTTTCTTGCTCAATAACATTCATTACATCTTCAAAGAACAATGGCTCAAAGTAGAGTCTGTCCGAAGTGCTGA
The DNA here is from genome assembly GCF_037976325.1 of Paenibacillus sp. FSL K6-3182. Lineage (NCBI taxonomy): Bacteria > Bacillati > Bacillota > Bacilli > Caryophanales > Paenibacillaceae > Paenibacillus > Paenibacillus sp. FSL K6-3182. Next base: position 3,124,441 of record NZ_CP150265.1, on the reverse strand, counting down.
AGTCTGTTGAAACCGTCTCTGGGTTATTATTAATAATAACCGCTTCATAACCTGCATTTTGAATTGCCCATACCGCATGAACCGTCGAGTAATCGAACTCGATGCCTTGACCGATACGAATTGGTCCAGAGCCAAGGACTAGAACCTTCTGTTTGTCCGTAACTGTTACTTCATTCTCTACTTCATAAGTGGAGTAGTAATATGGTGTCGAAGCTTCAAATTCAGCTGCGCATGTATCAACCATTTTGTATACCGGCTTTAAGTTAAGCTGTTCGCGAAGTACACGCACGTCAGCTTCCGTTGTGTGACTGCCATTCGGGAAACCTTCTTGACGAATTTCAGCAATAGAGCGATCTGAGAAGCCTTTGCGTTTAGCTTCATACAACGTTTGTTGATTCAACGTTGATTCGCTGCGCATACGATCCTCGAATGCTACGATAGACTGAATTTTATCAAGGAACCACCAGTCGATGTTTGTAATGTCTTGGATTTCTTGAAGCTGATAGCCCCGGCGGAACGCTTCTGCTACGAGGAACATACGCTCATCATCCGGCTTCTCTAGACGTGCGCGAAGCACTGCATCTTCTAAAGAAGAAGCTTCTTTCAAGTGAATGCGGTGAGCGCCAATTTCCAGTGAACGAACCGCTTTATGAATGGATTCCTCAAACGTACGGCCGATAGCCATAACTTCGCCAGTTGCTTTCATTTGCGTACCAAGTTTACGGTTCGCGTTTACGAATTTATCAAACGGCCAGCGTGGAATTTTCGATACGATATAATCAAGTGTTGGCTCGAAGCAAGCATACGTTTGTCCTGTAACAGGGTTTACAAGCTCATCGAGTGTGTAGCCGACAGCGATTTTTGCTGCCATTTTGGCAATTGGGTAGCCTGTTGCTTTCGACGCTAGTGCCGATGAACGGCTTACGCGCGGATTTACTTCAATGACATAATATTGATAGCTTTGTGGATCAAGTGCGAACTGTACGTTACAGCCGCCCTCGATGTTCAGCGCACGAATAATTTTTAGGGAAGCTGAACGAAGCATTTGATACTCGCGATCAGACAAGGTTTGGCTTGGCGCTACGACGATGCTATCGCCTGTATGTACGCCAACCGGGTCAAAGTTTTCCATGTTGCAGACAACGATACAGTTATCGTTCGCATCACGCATAACTTCATATTCGACTTCCTTCATGCCTGCGATCGATTTCTCGATCAAGCACTGGCTAATCGGGCTATAACGGATTCCAGAAGCAACCGTTTCGCGCAGTTCTTCTTCATTCGCACAAATACCGCCGCCTGTTCCGCCCAGTGTATAAGCAGGACGAACGATGATTGGGTAACCGATCGTGTTAGCGAAGTTAACTGCATCTTCTACTGTAGTCACGATGTCACTGTCTGGTACTGGCTGTTCCAGCTCACGCATAAGGTCACGGAATAAGTCGCGATCCTCCGCTTTCTCAATAGCTGTCAGTTGTGTTCCAAGCAATTTTACATTCTCGCGTTCAAGAACGCCTGCGCGTGCAAGCTCAACCGCCATATTAAGGCCTGTCTGGCCGCCAAGCGTCGGAAGAAGTCCATCTGGACGTTCTTGACGAATGATTTGTGATACAAAATCTAAAGTAATAGGCTCGATGTATACTTTGTCAGCCATGTTCGTGTCTGTCATGATTGTTGCTGGGTTACTGTTTATAAGAACAACCTCATAGCCCTCTTCTTTGAGCGCTTGGCAGGCTTGAGTACCGGCATAGTCGAATTCCGCCGCTTGTCCGATGACAATTGGACCGGAACCGATCACGAGAATTTTTTTGAGTTCATTATTTTTGGGCATACTGAAGCTCTCCTTTCAACGTCTCCGACAACACAGCTTGACGAGGTTTTTGTGGGTTATTTTTCTTGTGCGTACGGATCATTTCTAGGAACTCATCAAACAAATAGCTGGAGTCATACGGTCCAGGCGCAGCTTCTGGGTGATATTGAACCGAGAAAGCTGGGAATGTATTATGTTTAAGTCCTTCGATCGTGCGGTCATTGTTATTGATATGTGTTACTACAAGCGGCGTGTTCGCTACTGATTCTTCAAGCACCGTGTAGCCATGGTTTTGTGAAGTAATGTAGCAGCGGTTAGTTGCCAATTCTTTAACCGGGTGGTTTCCGCCGCGATGTCCGAATTTAAGCTTCGTTGTTTCTGCTCCGCAAGCTAATGCGAACAGCTGGTGGCCTAAGCAAATTCCGAAGATCGGATATTCGCCGAGCAGCTCAGAAATCATTTTTACAGCATAAGGTGCATCTTGCGGGTCCCCAGGGCCATTGGACAATTGAATGCCGTCTGGAGCTAGGCGACGAATTTGGTCTGCTGTTGTATCGTGAGGAACAACGACTACATCGCAGCCGCGCTTAGTAAGCTCGCGCAAAATACCGCTTTTTGCACCAAAGTCAACAAGTACGATACGCTCGCCTTGACCCGGGCTTGAGAATACATGAGATGTAGAAGTGCGTGCAACTTGATCCGTCATTAGCTTCGAGATATTAAGACGTTCAGCAAGTTCTTCTACACGCTCATTGCCTGTTGTAATTAGGCCTTTCATTGTACCGTAGTTACGAAGCTTGCGAGTAAGCATACGTGTATCGATGTCGCTGATGCCCGGGATGCCGTATTCTTTAAGAAGTTGTCCTAGTGAATATTGAGCACGCCAGTTGCTTGGCACTTCTTCATGACGACGAACGACAAAGCCATGAATAAATGGACGCATCGACTCAAAATCATCACGTGTAATGCCGTAGTTGCCGATTAGCGGATAGGTCATCGTTACGATTTGTCCGCAGTAGGACGGATCGGATAAAACTTCTTGATAACCAGTAATTCCAGTATTAAATACAACCTCGCCCATCATTTGTGCTTCTGCACCGAACGAAAGTCCTGTGAACAATGTACCGTCTTCCAATAATAATCTTGCTTGCATCCGTATCACTCCTCAGGTGTTGATTGTCCCCATATATTGGCTTTAGTTAGTAAAAGTTATTTATTCTGACCAAACAACTGCGCCTTCAACGATCGTCGTTACAGGCCAGCCGCTAAGCTTCCAGCCGCCGAATGGCGTGTTGTTGCTTTTGGATGCGAATGTGCTCGGATCAACCGAACGCTCGTTGTCCAAATCAACGATTGTAATATCAGCAGGAGCGCCTTGCTCTAAACGCCCCGTTGGAAGCCGGAAAACACGTGCCGGATCCGCAGTCATGCGCTGCAGCAGGAAGCCAAGCGTCCACTTGCCGGTTTGAACAAATTTTGTGTACAAGAGCGGGAAAGCAGTCTCGAAGCCAACGATGCCAAAAGGTGCAAGTTGAACGCCGCGAGCTTTCTCTTCCGCGCTATGCGGTGCATGATCCGTAACGACCATATCGATCGTTCCGTCTTCAATCGCCTCGATAACCGCTTGAACATCACGCGGCGTACGAAGCGGAGGATTCATTTTCCAATTTGCATCATCAAGGCCCGGAATATCCTCATCAGAAAGCAGCAAGTGATGCGGGCAAACCTCAGCAGTTACGCGAACTCCGATTTGCTTAGCTAGGCGAATTAACCGTACCGATTGCTCAGTGCTAACGTGGCATACATGATAATGAACGCCCGTCGCTTCCGCCAATAGAACGTCTCTGCCTACATGAATCGCTTCGGATTCATTTGGGATAGCTTTCAAGCCGTGCTTGCGGGAAAACTCGCCTTCCGATGCCCAAGCGCCTTCAACCAATGAATCATCTTCGCAGTGAGCGATGATCGGCATATCCATGGAATGAGCAAGCGCCATCGCGTTTTTCATCATTTGCGCGTTCTGGACACCTACACCGTCATCCGTAAAGCCAATTGCACCCGCTTCTTTTAATGAAGCAAAATCCGTCAACTCGCGGCCAAGCTCGTTTTTAGTGATGGATGCGTATGGCAATACTTTGACAACGCCGACTTGAGCCGCCTTGTTCGTAATGTAGCGTACCGTTTCAGCAGTATCCGTTACAGGACGAGTGTTGGGCATACATGCAATCGTTGTAAATCCGCCTTTTGCCGCAGAGCGTGTGCCTGTTGCGATATCTTCTTTATATTCAAAGCCCGGATCGCGCAAATGAACGTGCATATCGATAAAGCCTGGCGATACCAGCTTGCCCTTTGCATCAATGACTTCTGCGCTTCCTGTATCTACTGTCTCGGAACCGTCTATAATAGCTTCGATCTTGTTATTTTCAATCCGAATATGCTTACTTTCTAAGCTGCCCGAAGTTTCATTCCATACGTTACCGTTTATAATCCATAATGACATTGTCGTTTCACCCTCCGGATTTAGGTCTATGTTGCTAAAGTTAGCTGAGCGCACGCTCTACTACCGCCATGCGGATAGGAACCCCGTTTTCCATTTGCGGGAAAATGCGAGATTGTGGATGCTCAACCAGTTCATCGTCTATTTCTACGTTGCGGTTGATTGGAGCAGGATGCATAATGATCGCGTGATTAGCCAGCTTGCTGGCTCTCTCTACCGTCAAGCCGTAATGTTCGCGGTAACTTTCAGCAGAGTTCAGCATTCCGCTTTCATGGCGTTCCAGCTGGACGCGCAGCATCATGACAACATCTGATTTTAAAGCTTCATCTATAGAGACATAAGAGACGTCAAGTTCAGAAGCTTGCATATTTGGCGGTGAGCAAAAGTTCACATTAACTCCGAATTTTTGCAAAGCCCATAGATTCGATCTTGCAACGCGGCTATGCAGCACATCTCCAACAATCGAGACCGTTAAGCCTTTGAGTTGTCCAAAATGCTTGCGCATCGTATACATATCCAGCAGCGCTTGTGTCGGGTGCTCGTTATTGCCATCGCCGGCATTAATGAGGGGCACCTTGATCTTCGTTGCCAGTTCTGCAAGAACGCCGATCGGCTTTAAGCGAATGATGCCAACGTCAATTCCCATTGACTCAAGTGTGCGTACTGTATCGTAGATTGACTCGCCCTTTTGTACACTTGAAACCGCAGCGGAGAAATTCAGCACTTCTGTACCTAGTCGTTTCTCTGCTACTTCAAATGAAAAGCGAGTACGCGTGCTGTTCTCGAAAAACATATTGGCTGCAAATCTGCCTTGCATCGTCGTGTGCACTTTGTTTGAATGATTCTCCCAATAAGCAGCACGATCTAGTATCGATTCAATCTCTTCTTGGCTTAAATCTTTTAATCCGAGCAAACTCCGTTGTTTAAGCTGTGTGATGGTCATCCGGCTTGCCCCCTCTGATTAATAATGGTCACTTGGTCGATTTGATCGATTTCGGTAAGAGCCACATCGATTTGCTCTTGTTTAGAGCTTGGGACGTTCTTGCCTACAAAATCTGGTCGAATCGGCAGTTCGCGATGCCCTCTGTCTACAAGGACGGCGAGCTGAATGCTTTGCGGCCGTCCGCAATCCATAAGCGCATCCATTGCAGCGCGAATCGTGCGGCCCGTGTACAATACGTCATCGAACAAAATAATGCGTTTGTCCTGAACCGTAAAGGGTACGCCGTCGGTATCGCCAATTGCTGCTGCTATTTCCATGTCTGCAGATATGATTGCTTTGCGATCATCACGGTATTGAGTAATATCAAGCTCGCTCACAGGAACAGGCTTTCCTTCAATTTCACCGATACGCTCTGCAATTCGCCGAGCAAGGTAGATCCCTCTTGTGCGAATGCCTACAATCACACAGTTGTCGATTCCCTTGTTCTTCTCCACAATTTCATGAGCAATTCGCGTTAATGCGCGGCGAATCGCCGTTTCATCCATGATGATTAAATGCTCTTCTTCCGTCATTTCCGCTGACTCCTTCCATAACCGTCCAAAACTGCCAGGTTGCGACAAAAAGCTCCTTGCGAATTTCGCAAGGAGCTTGTGATAAGGCTTAAAGAGATAGGTGCAAGCAAGCAGAGCTCTCGTCACAGAAAGCAGTGCATAAAGCTGTCCTATTCTTCTCTTCTATAGACCTGTTATTCACGCTACCTTGCCAGCCTCTCGGGACTGAGTTAAAGGTACTGATGTATATCATAGGAATTATCCCACGTTCGACAATAGATGTCAAGTAAAAACGAATATTTCCGCTTCAACTTAGTGTGGACCAATCCTGATAAACTATGCAAGGATAGCGATTATAGGTTACAGGCTTAATTTACGAATTCTTTCAACTGCTTTTTGAGTATTCTCAAGGCTTCCGAATGCTGTAAGGCGGAAATAGCCTTGACCGCTTTGACCGAAGCCTACACCTGGCGTTCCAACGATGTTTGCTTCTGTAAGAAGCTTATCGAAGAATGACCACGAATCCATGCCGTTCGGTGTTTTCAGCCAAATATAAGGTGCGTTTACTCCGCCAAATACCTCAAGTCCGATGGACGCAAGGCCGTCACGGATAATTGCTGCATTTTTCATGTAGTAGTCAACCAAAGATTTGATTTGCGCTTTGCCCTCTTCTGAATAGATAGCAGCTGCTCCACGTTGTGTAACGTATGATACGCCGTTAAACTTCGTCGTATGGCGGCGATTCCACAAATCATTGATCAACACTTCATTGCCTGAAGCATCAAGACCTTTCAGCTCGCGCGGCACAACTGTGTAGGCACAGCGAACACCAGTAAAACCTGCTGTTTTGGAGAAGCTGCGGAATTCGATGGCTACTTCACGCGCGCCTTCGATTTCGTAAATGCTGTGCGGAACATCTTCTTCCTGAATAAATGCTTCGTATGCGGAGTCATAAAGAATGATGCAGTTGTTTGCTTTCGCATAGTCAACCCATACTTTAAGCTCTTCTTTCGTAAGCGTCATGCCAGTTGGATTGTTCGGATAGCACAAGTAAATAATGTCTACTTTACGATCAGGAAGGCTAGGCTTGAAATCATTTTCAGCTGTACACTCCAAATACGCAATGTTCTCATAGCGCTTAGTATCTTGATTGTATTTGCCAGAGCGGCCAGCCATGACGTTCGTATCGACGTAGACTGGATAAACCGGATCTTGTACCGCAACGATACTGTTCTCGCTGAAAATTTCTTGTATATTGCCGACATCGCATTTGGAACCATCACTTACAAACACTTCATTTGTTGCAATGTCAATGCCGCGTGCTTTATAGTCATTTTCGATAATTGCATTTATTAGAAAATCGTAGCCTTGCTCAGGTCCGTATCCACGGAATGAACCTGGAGCTGCAAGCTCGTCCACTGCACTGTGCATAGCATTCAGAACCGAATCCGGCAAACCGCGCGTAACATCACCAATTCCTAAGCTGATAATTTCAGCATTTGGATTTTCTTGAATGAATTTAGTACGGCGTTTTGCAATTTCAGAAAACAAGTAGCTGCCTTGCAGCTCCAAGTAATTTTGGTTAATGGAAGTCATTTCACGTCACCTATCCTTATATTCATTTACTTCAGTTGTTATTGATTAGAATAACGTACTTATGTGCTTGAAATAATGAATAATGTGGTGAAAAGTTTGCACTATTGCACTATTACCTTGAACGCAAGCTGCTTAATACATTTTCGAAGTCTGCCGGCAAAGGCATTTCGAACTCAAGCCGCTCGCCGCTGCGCGGATGTGTAAAGCCAAGCAGCGTAGCATGCAAAGCTTGTCCTTTTAAGGCTACAGTCTTGTTGCGGCCGTAAACCGGATCTCCCGCAAGCGGATGACCGATATATTTCATATGCACACGAATTTGATGGGTACGTCCCGTCTCTAGCTGAAGCTCTACAATCGTGTAATCGCCTAAGCGCTCCAATACGTGAAAATGGGTTACTGCATGTCTGCTATTGTGCTCGGTTACCGTAAAGAGCTTCCTGTCATTCAGGTCACGTCCGATAGGCGCATCAATTGTACCTTGGTCATGCGGCAAATTGCCGTGCACAAGTGCGATATATTTACGCGTTACCGTATGTTCCTTAAGCTGCTCAGCAAGCGAGACATGCGCCAGATCATTTTTGGCAGCCATCAGCAACCCTGTTGTGTCCTTATCTATGCGGTGAACAATGCCTGGACGGATCATGCCGTTAATGCCGGACAAGTCCTTGCAGTGATACATCAGCGCATTTACAAGCGTGCCTGAAGAATGACCAGGTGCAGGATGAACAACCATACCGCGCTTTTTATTAATAACAATCAAGTCTGAATCCTCATAAATAACTTCAAGCGGGATGTTCTCAGGGACAATGGCTGCCTCTTCAGGCTCTGGGATAATCAGAACGACACGATTGCCCTCTGCTACCTTAAGATTCGCTTTTGCCACTTTGTTATCGACCTGTACGGCCCCTGCTTTAATCCATTCTTGAACCTGCGTTCGGGACACGCCTTGATCGTCAATACTGTCTGTTACAAACTTATCTACTCGTTCACCGGATTGCTCCGCCTCTACGATCCATTCCAACGATTCTTCATTATACAGGTTGCTGCTCATGATTGTTTTGATCCTTGTCCTCTCCATTTTGCAAACGTTTCTTGTCATCTCTAGCCGATAACAAGGTGTCAATTAGAATTAATGCTACACCACAGACAATCGCTGAATCCGCTACGTTGAATATTGGGAAGCCATAGCTGCCGAAGTTAAACTGAAGAAAGTCGACAACCTCACCATAACGCGCGCGATCGAGAAAGTTACCAATAGCGCCGCCAAGAACTAGTCCGAGTCCTATTAGCAGCCAAGGCTTAGCTGATTTTCTCGATGCCTGTATGTACCAAATGATACCCAAAACAATGATAACGGTAATAATGATAAAAAACAGTCTTTGCTCTTGCAAGATGCCAAATGCAGCACCGCGATTTCGATGCGAAGTGATGAGAAAAAAATTACCGATAATGCTAATTTGATCCCCTATCTCCAATTTTGTCTCAATTAATTTCTTTGTTACAAAATCAAGGACTAACACTAATACCGCTACCCAGTAATAATAAAAACGCATCGAATCACTCCTAATTTTTTGTAAAGCAGCGTTTCCATTCAAAAGCACTTCAGGCTAGATGTGAAAAGCCAGCGCATTTCTGAAAGTTTGCTAATCAATTGTAGCATACGGAGCTAAATAAGAGCCAGCGCCCGCCTGCTGTTCTTCCATTGAAGACCATACTGAAAAACCGTATTTCAGCAAAAGCTAATACTGCAATTATGTTCCCTGCTAAGGAGGGTGCTCAAAATGACAAAGCCAAACACTGCTCATATTCAGCTGCTGCAAGCCAGATTGTTGGACGAGCAGCGCGAAATTGAAAAACGTTTCTCAGAAAACGATCATTACGGCTTAGCAAATTCGTTGCGTGACACTACCGGAGAACTATCCACAATCGATAATCATCCAGGTGATGTTGCTACTGAGCTTTATGAACGCGAGAAAGATGTAGCCCTTCATGAACAAGAGGAATTGCATCTGAATCGCATTGAGGCAGCGCTAACCGCGATTGCTGATGGAACATACGGCATTTGTAAAACATGCAATGAACCTATTCCGCTTGAGCGTTTGGATGCCGTGCCTGATACGCTTTACTGCATTGAACATGCGCCAAGACAACAATTATCCCTGCGCAGGCCGGTTGAAGAATTATTTCTCGATCCTCCCTTTGGTCGAACCAGCATGGATGAGCATGATTCCTACAACGGCTTTGATGGCGAGGATGCTTGGCAAATTGTTGAGCAATGGGGCAATGCTGATTCACCTGCCACATCTGAGAATCGAGATGTTGCCGATTACGAGCATGTAGGCATTGAAGCTTTCGAGAATGACGGCTTCGTTGAATCCATTGAAAGCTTTCTTGCGACCGACATTACAGGGCGTCATGTGTCCGTAATCCGCAACCGAGAGTATAAAAACTACTTGGAGTCGGATGAAGGCGATCATGGATTAGAAGCTGATCTTGAGGATCAACGCTTATAATCAATAAACTTTTCCTTCGAGCTGGATTTGGACAATTCGGACAATGTCTGCAATATAGTCGCCGATTATCGGTAAGTTTAGCGCTCCTAATATACGCAGAACATAAAGAATGGTCGCAGCAAAAAAGGTAAAACCAATCGCGATTCCTACACCTCTGGCTGTACCAGCCAGCAGATTTTTCCAAATCATTGTCCATGGTCTGTTTAACAGATCAATGTAGTCCGCTATTTGGGTATGTTCCATTTCGGTAGCAATAGTTTGCAGTCGTTTATCAAGCTTGCTTAACGAGGTTTGTAACTCGTTCAAATTTTTCGGTTGTTCCGGGTTATTTGTATTCATACGAGGCATCCCCTTTGTCAAACAATAAAACGAGGCCTGACCTGCCGGACATTGCTAGCATTGCGACTATTCAGTCGTTTGCTGCAGCTGTCGGAAGGCGACGGCCTCGTTTTTTTCGCTTGTTAATTTCCTTTATACTATAACCTTATCCGCGGATGAAAATCCCTATTTCTTTTTCGCCAAGCACAACTTTCTCCATCCCCGGCTCATCACCATAAGCGACGGTTTGAACAAGCACGTTGTCTTGAAGCACTTGTGCGAACGCATCCAGCGCCGCTTTGAGCTCTGCATCAACATCAAGTACTAGATCGATACGCTTCTCAATCGGCAGATCGAGCTTTTTGCGTGTATCCTGAACGGCGCGAATCACTTCACGAACCCAGCCCTCTTGCTCAAGCTCAGCTGTAATATCCGTATTCAGCGCTACAGTAACACCGTTGCCAGATGCAGATGCGAAACCTGACTTCGCTTGCTTCTCAACCAACAGCTCATCAACAGTGATCGACAGCTGTTCGCCTTCTGCACTTGTGAAGTCGAAGCTTCCGCCATTTACGATGCTACGAGTCTGTTCTGCTGATAGTCCTTTTAGCTGACCTTGAATAGGTCCAACGTTTTTACCGTATTTTTTACCGGCAACTTTAAGATTCAGCTTAAGGGTGAAATCAACAAAACCACTGTCTGAATTTTGTACGGTAATAGCTTTTACATTTATTTCATCCTTCACGATATCCTCGTAGTCTGCTACGTTGAAATCACGATCAAGCGATACGATTAGCTCCGACAAAGGCTGGCGCGTTTTGATTCCTGTTTCGTTCCGAACGTTGCGAGCAAGCTCAACGATTTGTTTTGCACTTTCCATATCGCGCTCCAAAGTCTCATCAATTAGCGTTTCATCCGCTTTCGGATAATCAGCCAAATGAACGCTGCCTGCTCCGCCAAGGTTTCCGAATACATCCTCTGCAAGCAAAGGTGCGTATGGTGCGATTAAACGCGAGAGAGTAAGCAGTACGCTGCGCAAAGTTTGATAAGCGGCTAATTTATCAGCTGTAAGCCCGCTTCCCCAGAAGCGATCACGTGAACGGCGGATATACCAGTTGCTCAGCTCGTCAACGAACACTTCAATCGATTTAGCTGGATTTAGGAAATCATTTACTTCAAGACCCTTGTTCACTGTATTAATCAAGCTGTTCAGACGTGAAATGATCCAGCGATCCAGCTTGTTGTCTGATTTGATTTCTTCATGAGCTGTGTAGTCAAAGCCATCGATTGAAGCATACAACGCGAAAAACGCATGTGTATTTACGATGGTATCAATGACTTTGGATTTGGCTTCGCCAACGATGCCTCGTGAAAAGCGCTTGCTGTTCCAAGGTGCGCTGTCTGATAGTAAAGCCCAGCGGAACGCATCCGTTCCATATTCATTGATGATTTCCCAAGGATCGATAACATTACCCTTCGATTTGGACATTTTTTGCCCATTCTCATCCAAAATATGGCCAGTTGAGATAACCGCTTTATATGGCGCTTTGCCATTGTACAACGTAGATACTGCAAGCAAGCTGTAGAACCAGCCGCGTGTTTGGTCAATACCTTCACAGATCATATCTGCTGGATACTGCTCAGCGAATTGCTGCTCATTCTCAAACGGGTGATGATGCTGAGCGAATGGCATCGAACCGCTGTCAAACCATACATCGATAACCTCAGGTGTACGCGTCATTTCAGCACCCTCAGCGAAAGGTGATTTCAGCTTAATATCATCCACATACGGTTTATGAAGCTCAATGTCCTCTGGCACATCGCCAATCGCCATCGCACGCAGATCAGCAATACTGCTTGGTGAATACTCCTTGCCTGTTACATCGCAGACCCAAACGTTAAGCGGCGTACCCCAGTAACGGTTGCGGCTGATGTTCCAATCCACCAAATCCTCCAAAAACTTACCAAAGCGCCCTTCACGGATGTGGCCAGGATACCAATCAACGCTGTTGTTGTTGGCGATCAACTGATCCTTAACCGCTGTTGTTTTAATAAACCAGCTTTCCATCGCATAGTAGATGAGCGGCGTTTTGCAGCGCCAGCAGAATGGATAGCTATGCTCGTAGCGCTCCTTCGAGTAAAGAAGACCGCGTTCACTAAGGTTCTTGACGATGTCAATATCAAGCTCAGCGTCTTTCACGAAACGTCCTGCAAAGTCAGTAACCTCTGACGTATAGCGACCAGCCAAATCAACAACACTCAGCATGCTGATTCCGTTGTCGCGTGAAACTCGGTAGTCATCCTCACCATGTGCTGGCGCGATATGAACGATACCCGTACCGCTAGTGTCGCTAACGAAATCGCCTGCAATAACGACGTGGCCTTTTTCTAGGACAACGTATTGGAATGGCGGCTCGTAGCTAAGACCAACAAGCTCAGCGCCTTTCAATACGGATAGAACTTCATAATCTTCTTTAAGAACGCTCTCCGCTAGATTTTGAGCAACGATATACACTTCACCGTTTTTGGAAGCACGGATATAATCAAGCTCCGGATTTACGGCTAACGCCACATTTGCAGGAAGCGTCCACGGCGTAGTTGTCCAAGCGAGAACGAATTCTCCCGACTCCACTAGCTTAAACTTCGCTGTTGCGCTTAGATCCTTAACATCCTCATAACCTTGAGCAACCTCATGTGAGCTAAGCGTCGTTTGACAATCCGGGCAATAAGGACTTACGCGATGACCGCGGTACAGCAGTCCTTTTCCGTGGATTGACGATAAAATATGCCAAACACTCTCGATGTACTCGTTTTTAAGCGTGATGTATGGATTGTCTAAATCCGTCCAATACGCGATGCCTTCTGTCAGCTCACGCCACTGCTTCTCATATTCAAATACGCTGTCTTTGCATTTTTTCACAAACTTCTCTACACCGTATTCTTCGATTTCCTGCTTGCCGGAGATGCCTAGCTGCTTCTCAACTCCAAGCTCAACTGGTAGACCATGCGTATCCCATCCTGCTTTACGGATAACACGGTATCCTGCCATTGTTTTGTAGCGGCAAATAAAATCTTTAATTACGCGGCCAAGTACATGACCGATATGTGGTGCTCCATTAGCGGTAGGCGGCCCTTCATAAAATACAAAATTCGGCTTGCCTTCCCGGTTTGCTATTGATTTTTTAAACGTTTCATCTGTTTTCCATTGCTCCAGCACTCGCAGCTCACGGTTGCGGGCACGTTCCTTAACGTCTACGCGTTGCATCGCTTCAGCCTCCTAATTTAAACAAAAATAAAGCCTCATCCCTATGAGAAGGGACGAGGCTTAGTCGCGTTACCACCCTTGTTCCGCACTGCTGCTGAAATCCAGCAACAAGTTAATGAGAGCAGACAGCTACGTTCAGCTGTGCTTCATGCGGCACCTTAGTCGCGAACATAATATTCGCGTTCCCTGTAACGGGGGACAGCCGTCAGCACTTACTGCTGCTTACGCAGGTTCAGCACCGCTTCTCAGAGAGGATATTCCGCAATAGCTCACACACCGGGCTTTCAGCTGCCGCCGGCTCTCTGAGGAGTGAACTCAAAACGTACTTGTTCTCATCAACGAAGTTTAGATCATCAATTAATTACTATTAGTTATAGCGTAACAACAGGCCAAATGTCAAATGGCATTTCGCCTGTTTATAAAAAAACTAGCCGCGAGTCAATTCATGCTCGGTTTGTCTTACATGCGGCTCCAACGTATCCCAACCATCTACGGAAAGCAGTTCAAGCTGAGCTTCTACAAGTGTACGGAAACGAGCACGGTATACGGAAGCTTGTTTTTTAAGCTCTTCCACCTCAAGAGAAACCTTGCGAGACTTGGCAAGTGAATCATTGATAATTCGATCAGCGTTTTTCTCTGATTCCTTAATGATCAACTGTGCTTCTTTCTTCGCGTTGTTTCTTACTTCATCGGCTGCTTCTTGTGCAACTATAATCGTTTTGCTAAGCGTTTCTTCGATATTCGTAAAATGATTCAATCTTTCCTGCAAGCCTAATACTTGGTTTTGCATTTCTTTATTTTCACGAATGAGCGATTCATAGTCTTTGATGACCTGATCTAGAAATTCATTAACTTCATCCTCATCGTAGCCACGTAATCTCCGACCAAACTCTTTGTTATGTATGTCCAATGGCGATAACGGCATTGGGGCACCTCCTTATGGTATTTGGAACATTCGTAACCGAAAATACACGATTTGATGAGAATAATTCGACAACTACAGGAAAATTCCTGCAATCATTCAAATAAATTTGCCGATCTTTACTCGAATTCTGCCTTTTTTTGTCACGCCATCCACCTCTAGTACTTTAAATCGGCCAAGTCCTTTGAATGACACAACGTCACCCGCTCGAAGCTGCTCGGATGGGTCTTCTTCCGATTTCCAATTCACCCTGCATCTTCCTGCTCGAATCGGATCAACGATTTTGGATCTGCTTATGCGATAAACATCGCTCGCAATCCCGTCCAATCGCATAGAAGCAACTGACAAACTCATTTCCTCCAGCTTAACCAAAGCCGTCTGAAGCTTAGATAGTGGTAGTACGTCTGTCAGCACATTAATCCGATGAACCTGTCTCAGATGGATATTCAAGTAATCCGCAATTTCATCCATAACAATGATATGACAAAAATGCTCATGCACATGTATGTCACCAATTCGGTCACGTTTTATACCAAGTCCAAGCAGTGCTCCTAAAAAATCACCATGATCTAATTCCATTTGGGCTTGTCCCGGTCCATTAACTACAAGAACAGATATGCCAGCATTTTCGTCATCCAAATTTCGATAATCTGGACCTATAATGGCTCGTCTACGCTCAGCTTGATCATAACCGCCATCAAACCGGACATTAACATCAGGGTTGCGATTTGCCAAAATAGTCAATATTTGCGCTTGTCTTGGGTCTAAAAAATCGGTCCGCTTCAGCTCATGCTGCTGTGCGGACCGCTCTATCCATTCCTCCGCCCGATCTACGAAAGGTTTCTCATCGGGATGGAAATGATCGTATATTCCTTGTTTCATATAAACTCATTCCTTTAATCAAATAAAAAATCCGATTACTGCAATCAGGCCATACGCTACAAATTGCAATGCGAACACGGCAAGGATTGGCGAAAGATCCAGCATGCCTCCGATTGGCGGAATAAACTTTCTGAAAATACCTAAGTATGGCTCAACCAGCTTACCTAGAAATACGCCGATAAAGCTTTCACGAGCGTTAGGCAACCAAGATAGCAGCACATAACCAATGATCATAAACGTGTAAATTTTTTGTACCAGCATCACAATACTATAAACTTCATCCATTAACTCAAGGTCACCTCATTTTGTTGTAGTCGTTCTCCTCCGCCAGCATTTCCGTTATAGCACCTTGAATTTCGACTGAATCCGGCGTACAAAGAAAAATATTGGGTCCTAGCTTAGAGATGCTTCCGCCTAAAGCGTACACGGTACCGCTTAGAAAATCAACAATTCGAACAGCAAGATCGCTGCGAACACGTTGAAGATTCACGATTACTGCACGGCGTGAACGCAAATGATCAGCAATTTCTTGCGCTTCATCATAAGACCTTGGCTCGCTAAGTACTACCCGGACATTCTTCTGTGAATGAATGCTGACGACATTATTGCTCTTCGTGTTTTTACGTGCCTCGAAGGGAGAAGTTTCAGCTTCTTGTTCTTCCTGCTGTACAACACGTTCTCTCTCTACAACTTCTTCTTCATCTTGCAAGCCGAGAAAACTCATAAAGCGGTTCATGACGCTCATCCCTATTCCTCCTCTTTCCCTACTAATATCGTACCAAGGCGAATCCATGTCGTTCCTTCTTCGATGGCAACCTCAAAATCATTCGACATGCCCATTGATAACTGGGTGATGGTGTTTGGATGTTCCGAGCGCCGCTCTAATTCATCCCTCAGCTCTCGCAATGCTCTAAAGACGGGTCTCGTTTGCTCTGGTTCGGCTTCATAAGGAGCCATCGTCATCAAACCAATTGGCTTGATCGAATTAAACTTAGCAAGCTGCTCCACAAAGGGAAAGAGCTCGTCTGGATTAATGCCTTGCTTGGAATCTTCTCCAGATACATTTACTTGAATAAAGCAAGGAACGATAATTCCTAGCTGGGAAGCACGCTTATTTATGGCTTCAGCAAGCGATAGCCTGTCCAACGAATGCATGTATGTAAACTTCCCAATGACGTCCTTCACCTTATTCGTTTGCAATGAACCGATAAAATGCCAGATAGGCTGATCCTCTGCTGCTAGATCGTCACTGCTGCTTATCGCTTCCCACTTCGCCTGCGCGTCCTGCCAACGATTTTCACCCAAATGAAGCAAGCCTTGCCCTAGGGCAGCCTTCGTAGTATCTAAAGAAACATATTTCGTAACAGCAATAATTTGAACTTCATCTCTGCTGCGCCCGGCACGCTCGCAAGCTTTCTTAATTCGCTCTTCCACAAGCTCAATTCTATTCTCTAATGTGAATGACATGTTTCACCTCTCCCGAATGCCGATCCAACTGGCCATTCGGCCGGTTAAGCCACCTTCTTTGCGATGAGAAAAAAATAAATCCCGTCTGCATCCAGTGCACCACTCTGTTAATTCGATACGTATCGGCAAAATTCCTGCTTTTATCATAATCTGTCGGTTTATTTCTTTCAAGTCTAAGTTCGCTTTGCCATCCTCGCTTTGCTTAAGCATTGATTCCACTTCTTCTTGCGTCAAGCTCAGACCAGTCAAAAGTGCCTGTACTTGCTCTATGACTGGACCATCCACCTCATAGCAGCAGCCTCCTATAGAAGGCCCTATCGCTGCCACAAGCGCTTTAGGGTCGGTTCCATATGCTTGCTCCATTGCTCGTACCGTTTCAACAGCGATCTGCTGGACGGTTCCCTTCCAACCGGCATGGGCAAGCGCCACCGCATCATGCTCTGGATCATAGAAATACAATGGGACACAATCTGCGTAAAAAGAAGTCAGCAGAACCCCAGGGACGTTAGTCATGATAGCATCACAATCCCTGAGCACATCGTCCAGACTATTTCTACCTTTGCCTTTATCTGCTTCAGTCACTTGCCATACCCGGTTTCCATGCACCTGTTCAGCACATGTCCACGCTTCAAAAGGCCAGCCGATAGCATCGGTCAGCAATCGCCTGTTCGATATAACTGCGGCATCTTGATCCTTGACGTGCAAGCCCATGTTTAACGATGAAAAGTGGCCTTCGCTAACCCCGCCTTGACGTCCTGTAAACCCCGTATTCAAACGATCGTAACGTGATTCCCATTCAGACAATAAAAAAAGCGAAGGTCCCTTCGCTGATTGATTATGTTTAAAAGCTTCCATTTGTTCACCTCTATTAAAGGTTTGCGAAGCAAACCTACTTCGTAAGCATTTGCTTAGGTTTGCGAAGCAAACCTACTTCGTAAGCATTTGCTTAGGTTTGCGAAGCAAACCTACTTCGTAAGCATTTGCTTAGGTTTGCGAAGCAAACCTACTTCGTAAGCATAAGCTTAGGTTTGCAAAGCAAATCAGCTTTGCTGGTATAGTCACAGTTTAGCGTTTTATGAGCGAGCGTGCAAATCTTCTTCCTCGGAACGAATCTGTTTCGTGTCATCCATTCGAACGAGCACAACATCTGCCCCAATTTTCACAATATTGCGCCATGGAATGACGACTTCCGTGCCGCCACCGCCAAACATCCCCAAAAACTTAGTATACTGCGGCACCACAATAGAATCGATCCGACCTTGCCGCAGATCAAGCTCCAAATCCGTTATTTGACCTAGCTTTTTTCCGTCCACAATATTAATAACGTCCTTTGTTTGAAAATCAGATATTTTCATTTCCGCTCACCACTTTTCAAGTAGAGTGATCACCCGTTTGTCTCTCCTATAACTATATGTGGAAATCGCCCAAAATGTCCTTCTTATCAAGAAAAGGAGCCTCTTATTTCAAAATTTGATTTTTATGTACGATAGCGTACAATAAAAGAATATCAGAGGATCGAATAAGGAGCATATCATGCCAAAAATCGTCGCAACGGAACTCGATTGGATTAAGCTAGGACTGCAAAAATTTTCTGAAGGGGGTGTCGAAGCTCTCGTTATCGAACAGCTCGCTAAGCAGTTAAACAGCAGTAAAACCAGCTTCTATTGGTATTTTAAAAATCGTATTTTGTATGTGGATCGTATTATTCATTACTGGCATGAACAAACAACCATATCAATCATCGCTCATATTCAGCAGCATGATTCATTAGAACCGAAGCAAAAGGTACACCAGCTGCTCAGCGTCATGTTCAGCACGATAGAAGGAAAAGATTTTATTTATCATTTCCGAAAATTAGGAACGACATCGCCTGCGTATGCCGTGCTGCTTCAGCAAATTGAGCAGCAGCGCTTGGATTATATGAGCGGCTTGCTCATAGCGTGCGAATTATTAGAAGATGAGGCAAAAAATACATCTGAACTCTTATACAGTTATTACTTGGGATGGTACGAACGAAATAAACATCGTACTCTCAATCCGGAAGAAACCAAGAAGCAGATTGACCTGCTCATGCCGTTTATTGAAAAAAATCATACATGACACGGAGGGATATGTGATGCAATCGTTATTAGCAGCGCTCATTAGTGCGGTGTTGTTCGTCATCGGCGTGATACATATATATTGGGTGTTAGGTGGTCGGCATGGAATCTCCATTGCTGTCCCGACAAAGAATTATACATCTCAGCCTCTTTTTAAACCTCGTCCCGTTGGTACGGCAGCTGTTGCAGTACTTTTCTTTGCGGGCGCCGCTTTCATACTTATGTTTGCTGATATTATCCCTGTCATCGGACCAGCATCGCTGCCCTCCATTGCAGCATGGGCACTTGCTATTATTTTTTTGGCTAGAGCAGTTGGTGAGTTTCGTGCAGTCGGGTTATTCAAAACGATTCGAAACACGCATTTTGCACGGATGGATACGTATGTCTACTCTCCGCTTTGTCTGATCATCAGTTTCTTATCTTTTTGGTTAATGATTATGGATTAGTCTCCTTCAATAAATCACGTAAACAAAAAAAACGGTGCCTCTCGGCACCGTTTTTTTATGTTTTTACATGCTTTTGCATTTGCTGAATAGCCGATTTTTCCAAACGAGATACCTGTGCCTGTGAGATGCCGATTTCATCGGCTACCTCCATTTGCGTCTTGCCTTCGAAAAAGCGCATCGACAAAATCATTTTTTCACGGTCGTTCAGCTTATGCATAGCTTCCCGAAGCGCGATTTCCTCGATCCACGATACGTCTTTGTTTCGTTCGTCACTAATTTGGTCCATAACATAAATAGGATCGCCGCCATCATGGTAGATCGGTTCAAACAATGAAACAGGATCTTGAATGGCATCCAGTGCGAATACGACATCTTCCTTCGGAACGTTTAATGCTTCCGATATTTCAAAAATCGTCGGTTCGCGTGAGTTTTTGTTCGTCAAGCTATCCCTAACTTGAAGCGCCTTGTAGGCGATGTCTCTCAAGCTGCGTGATACGCGTATAGGGTTATTGTCACGCAAGTAACGGCGTATTTCCCCGATAATCATCGGTACGGCATAGGTGGAAAATTTGACATTTTGGCTAAGGTCGAAATTATCTATCGCCTTCATAAGTCCAATGCATCCGACCTGGAATAAGTCGTCTACAAACTCTCCCCTATTGTTAAACCGTTGTATAACGCTAAGCACTAGCCGCAGATTACCGTTAACTAATTTCTCTCTTGCTGCCCACTCATTACGGGTTTGTAATGCCGTAAACAATTCTCTCATTTCGACATTATTAAGGACAGGCAGTTTCGCGGTATCCACTCCACAGATCTCGACTTTATTTCGGGTCAACGTGATTACCTCCCAAGGAGAAACATTAATGTACATTATCTCCTCAGGAGTCCTTTTTATTCCTATTGTGACATCGTTCGACAACCGCAAGCAGGATGCGGGATTTAAACCATTTTGTTAAATTCTTTACGAAGCCTTTTAATAATTCGCTTCTCAAGGCGTGAAATATAGGACTGTGAAATGCCAAGAAGATCGGCAACATCCTTTTGTGTTTTTTCCTCGCCGTCGGCAAGACCGAAGCGAAGCTCCATAATAATTCGTTCACGCTCTGACAATTTATCAAGCGCTTTGTGAAGCAGCTTACGATCTACCTGCTCTTCAATATTACGGTAAATCGTGTCATTCTCCGTTCCGAGCACATCCGATAGAAGCAGTTCATTTCCATCCCAGTCGATGTTAAGCGGTTCATCAAAGGACACTTCGGTACGCGTCTTGCTATTGCGGCGCAGGTACATCAATATTTCATTTTCAATACAACGCGAGGCGTAGGTGGCCAGCTTAATCTTTTTCTCAGGATCAAACGTGTTAACCGCCTTAATTAGACCGATCGCGCCGATTGATACGAGATCTTCAATATGAATGCCGGTATTCTCAAACTTACGAGCGATGTATACGACTAGCCTTAAATTACGTTCGATTAGCATTGCGCGAATAGCCGTATCGCCGGTAGGCAGTTTTTCCAGCAAATATTCTTCCTCTTCACGTGTTAGGGGAGGCGGTAATGCCTCACTGCCACCAATGTAATAAATTTCTTCACTTTTTAATCCGAATAAAAACATGACACGATAATAATATAACTGAAGGATCAGTTTGTACTTGACGAGCATCTGGCCCATCCCTCCTCGTTTGTATGAGCATACGTTCGTTACTGTTGTACCATAGACGGATGGATAATGGCTCGATATGCCCCATCAGACGTTAACTTACCGCCGTCAAGCCCGATAAGCACCTTCCGCGTTTCAAAAACTTGTCCTTCCCTAGTAATTTCAACCGCATCCGGCTTTATCGCTAGCATGAACTGTGACCCTCGATTGACACCTCTGAATGGTACAAGACGAAGTCGATCTTGCCAAACAAAGGTGTGCTCATCCATTCCCGCTACAAGACGATCCACTTGTGCATCTCGTATGCTATTCAACCACGATTCAGGTAAATCATCTTGCCACAAGGATGCCTCCATTACCATGACCGGTGTCCGTGTAAGTGGATCATAAAGCTGATTGCCGGTGTCGATCAGGCCTATGCAGGTTTGTATACGTTCTCCAATCATAATTTTCACTTCTGCCAAATGAGTTTGCACCAGCTCCCTTTCTCTTTTTTGCGTCAATACGGCACGGTATATATACAATCCGATACATAACGCAGCAATCAAATAAAACAATCCCATCTTAAGCTCCACACGCATGTTTCCGTTTACGAACATCATCGTTTTCCAAACCTCACGGGACCCTTGCATGAACAAATAATAAAGTCCAAGCACAGCTCCAGCAGCCACAAAGTTAACCGCATAAAACGCTGCAACATTCCTCATATAGTGCTGAATCGAGGCAAAGCCAAAAGCAATCCATAAAATCAATAACGACGTAGCAACCTTAACTGCAAATGTGAATAAAAAAGATAATTGTGGAAAAAGCATTAAAACGACATAACAAGCTCCGACAGCAGAAGCCAATAATACTCGCCAAGGCTTCGGTTTAAGATGACGTGCCCAAGCAGTAGTTAATAGAATAGCACCGTCAACGAGCAGCTCTCGTAAAAACATAACATCAACATAAACAGCCACTTCGGTCACCTTCCTGCAACTGGCGGTAAACGGCCTGCAGCCGGCACCCGGGAGAACGATTGACACTAGTATATTAAAATCCTATTTCAAAGTCTGTCTATTCATGACGGCATGACGTATCTTTTTTTGTCGAGTAGGAGTATAAAAAACGGCAAGTCTTTTACGTTTTATTGCAGAGGCTTATATCTTTAGCTCGTCATATTTTGCTAACAGTTCATTAGCCTAGGGCAGCTCCTGTGAGGGATCACTCCTATGTCAGGCTGAATCTACCTTTTTGTTTCTTATTGAGGCACTTGACATTGCTAAAATAATTTTCGACTAAATAATCTGGCCGTTTTTTAAAAAATACAAAAAAATTTGGAATGGATACTTGATCCACTTTGGCAATTAGATTATCATTCTAAATAGATAGAAGCAGTGAAGCACACCGCTTACTCGGGAGATCTTTCTCCCGCAGTATGCGGTTTTTTTTATTTTCCGTAGGAGGATGATAAATTTGTCGTTTCAATCGGTATACGAATGTTGGCTGGGACTTCATCTGAAAAAGAGTAGTGGAGAATATAGACGGAGGCTGGAGCAAGGACATGGACACGCTGAAAAATTATTTTTAGAAAGGGTGTGGTATCCTACCTTCCATCAACTTGATGGGCTTATTCCAGAGTTTGAGATTGCTGATTTTCGAGACGGCACTCGTTTTTTGGACTTTGCATATTTAAAATCAGGCTTACTGCTAGCGATCGAAATTGATGGATATCGCACTCATTCCTCAGAAACCACTCGTTGGCAGTTTTCAGATTCATTAATGCGACAAAACCACCTTGTGCTCGACGGTTGGAAAATATTACGTTTTTCCTATGATGACCTAAAAGAAAAACCGCGAATGTGCCAACAGCTTCTCCAACAATTTATGGGTAGGAGCTTAATTGGCAATAAACAAGATACAAGCGCTGATGCATTCTTGCAGTTGGAAGTATTACGTTATGCTTCTCAACTACAGTATCCTATCCGGCCCACTGATGTAATCGATCTTCTAAAAATCAAAAAACGCGAAGCTCAAAAACTGCTTCACCGTATGGTTCTCAATCAAGCCTTGTTGCCCGCAGGGAATGGCACCCAGAGAATTCGATGCTACAAAGTAAACCAAGAGCAGCTGCATACTCTATTATTCACATCACTTTAGCAGGCACATTAGAGGGTTATTAGCATTTATAAAATGCAGCTTCTCAACCTTGCTCATTCACCAAGCGTTGATTGTAAGAACATATAGGCGCTTATTGGCAGCAAACTAAGGCTTCTTTCATGCTGTAAGAACCTATACGTGCTTACAGAGGCTTCTCTACCTTGCTCATTCGCAAATAGTAGACTGTAAGAACGTATAGGCGCTTATTGGCAGCTAACCATGGTTTCTTTCATGCTGTAAGAACCTATACGTGCTTACAGAGTCTTATCTACCTTGCTCACTCGCAAATAGTAGGCTGTAAGAACGTATAGGCGCTTATTGGCAGCTAACCATGGTTTCTTTCATATTGTAAGAACTTATATGTGCTTACAGAGGCTTATCTACCTTGCTCACTCGCAAATAGTAGGCTGTAAGAACGTATAGACGCTTAATGGCAGCTAACCTTGGTTTCTTTCATGCTGTAAGAACCTATGCGTTCTTACAGTGGCTTATCTAGCTTACTCATTCACCAAGCATTGGCTTTAAGAACGTATAGGTGCTTATTGGCAGCTAACCATGGTTTCTTTCATGCTGTAAGAACCTATACGTGCTTACAAAGGCTTATCTACCTTGCTCATTCGCAAATAGTAGGCTATAAGAACGTATAGGCGCTTATTGGCAGCTAACCTTGGTTTCTTTTATGCTGTAAGAACCCATATGCGCTTACAGAGGCTTATCTACCTTGCTCATTCGCAAATAGTAGGCTGTAAAAACGTATAGGCGCTTATTGGCAGCTAACCTTGGTTTCTTTCATGCTGTAAGAACCTATACGTTCTTACAGAGGCTCATCTACCTTGCCCATTCGCTAATCGTAGGTAAAAAGATCATATAAATGCATATGCGTGCTTACAGCTGCTACTCCCCTTTTCTCGATCAACTTACAATCAAAAAAATAAAAAAAAGCCTCACCATAATGGTGAGGCTTAGTACAAAAAGTTCTAACGATCGTTGTTGCGAGGGCGATTGCGCAAAAATGCTGGAATTTCAAGCTGGTCGCTTGAAGTGTTGCTAGCTCCAAAAGGCTTAACTGCATTGGAGCTGCCCTGTTGCCTTGTATCAACTGCTTCTGGCTGCTGTTGTGGAACACGACGCGCAGCTGGTGACTTGTGCTCGAAGCCCGTTGCTATAACGGTTACTTTAATTTCGTCCTTCAGATCTTCATCGATGATCGCACCAAAGATCATGTTCACATCTGGATCAGATGCTGAAATGACGATTTCAGCTGCTTCATTCACTTCATAGAGTGAAAGGTTGCTGCCGCCAGTAATGTTCATAATAACACCGCGAGCGCCGTCAATTGACGTTTCAAGCAGCGGGCTCATAATCGCTTTTCTCGCTGCTTCAGCAGCACGGTTCTCGCCAGTAGCAATACCGATACCCATCAAAGCGGAGCCGCGTTCTGTCATAATCGTTTTTACGTCTGCAAAGTCAAGGTTGATTAGGCCTGGTACTTGAATAAGGTCCGAGATGCCTTGAACGGCTTGACGGAGCACGTTATCCGCTTCACGGAAAGCTTCCAGCATTGGTGTCTTTTTGTCTACAATCTCAAGCAAACGGTCATTAGGAATGACAATAAGCGTATCTACTTTTTCTTTAAGTGCTTCAATCCCAAGCTCAGCTTGTCCAGCACGCTTGCGTCCTTCAAAGGTAAAAGGCCGAGTAACAACCCCTACAGTGAGTGCGCCGCATTCGCGAGCGATTTCGGCAATAACCGGAGCTGCTCCCGTTCCCGTACCGCCGCCCATTCCTGCTGTCACGAATACCATGTCCGAGCCTTTAAGCTGGTTCATAATAATTTCGCGAGATTCCTCGGCAGCCTTGCTGCCTACATCAGGATTGGCACCCGCACCAAGTCCACGCGTAAGCTTATCGCCGATTTGCAGCTTATGCTCGGATTTAGCCAAATGCAGCGCCTGAGCGTCGGTGTTTACCGTAATAAACTCCACGCCTTTAACACCATTTTCTATCATTCGGTTAACGGCATTGCTACCGCCACCGCCAACACCTATTACTTTTATTTGAGCAAGCTGCTCAAGCTCAAAGTCGAATTCCAACATCTTTCATTTTCCCCCAGTCAAGCGTAAACTGCTGATAACATCTATGAGACGGCACAGCAACGTTTCGCAGTAAAATATAAGTATCGTATATAAGGTGAAACTTATATTATCTTAAATCCTCAAATAAATTCATTAAACATACTTTTAATCCGCTCGAACATACCGGGTTTAGTAGAAGGTGTTGGACTTGCTTTGCGGCTTGCCGTTTTCTTCACTGCTCCAGTTCCGCGAGCTCCCATATATTTTGACACATATTGAATCATGCCAACGCCGCTGCTATACGCCGGGTCTCTTACACCAATATAATCAGGGAGTGCAATTCGGACGGAAGACTCAAGCTCTGCCTGGGCCAAAGCGAGTGTTCCTGGCATCGATACAGTGCCACCGGTCAACACATAACCGTTAACCTTGTCTCCATAACCAAGTCGACGTACCTCTTGACGAACTAAATGGAAAATCTCTTGCATGCGAGGCTCAATTATACTAGCAAGATCAACCTGTGAAAACTCTTTTTCCACATTGCTGCCCATTCGTGCTACTTTAAACTTCACATCTTCAGCAGCATCCAATACATTAGAACAGCCATATTTAAGTTTGATTTTCTCAGCTTGCTCACTTTGCGTGCGCAAACCATAAGCTATATCATTTGTTACATATTCGCCACCAATTGGAAGCGTTGACGTAGCAGCTAGGCCGCCTTGATCATAAATGGCAATCGTACATGATCCTGCTCCTATGTCAGTAAGAACTGTCCCTATCGATTTCTCATCTTTGGTGAGCGAAACCACGCCTGAAGCGAGTGATAACAAAATGACACCAGAAATACGAAGGCCTGCTTTCTCTACACAACGCATAAGGTTATGTATAGCAGTCTTCGTCCCCGTGACGATCGTCGCCTCAACCTCAAGGCGAACGCCAATCATACCGCGCGGATCGGAAATACCTTCCAAGCCGTCTACTAGATACTGCTTTGGAACCAAGTTAATGATTTCACGCTCTGGAGGGAGCGCCACTACTTTAGCAGCTTGTAATACTCGTTCAATATCTTCTTCACCAATTTCACGGTCCTCATTGGATACTGCAACGACGCCTCTATTGGTTTGCAAAGCAATATGATTGCCTTGAATACCAACATATACGTCTGATATTTGAATGCCTACCATGCGCTCCGCATGCTCTACGGCATTACGGATCGATTGCACAGTCTGGTCAATATCTACTATTGCTCCTTTGCGAATACCCTCTGAGTCGGCAGATCCAACTCCAATAATATTAATGGCTCCATTATTCACTTCACCAATAATAGCACGAACTTTGGATGTACCGATGTCCAAACTGACGATGATGTCGTTGCTGCTC
This sequence comes from Paenibacillus sp. FSL K6-3182, assembly GCF_037976325.1. NCBI lineage: Bacteria > Bacillati > Bacillota > Bacilli > Caryophanales > Paenibacillaceae > Paenibacillus > Paenibacillus sp. FSL K6-3182. Next base: position 3,097,876 of record NZ_CP150265.1, on the reverse strand, counting down.
ATCTTGCGGCACCTCCGTTTCAAATAATTAATTATTTTACCACATGTTAAGGTCTTCCTACATATTCAACGCTTTTATTATTTTCCCTCTTTTTTCAACAAATTTTTCGATGTTTCTCGCTTTGTGTCGAGCACCGCCCCTTGCGATTCTCTATATTTCCTATGTTTATCCAGCTTAATCGAGTATTAATGCATAAATAAAATTCTACCATTCTTTCAGACTATTGAGTAGTATAATTTTACTCAGAATCTATATTTTCTGGACTCTCACTTACGAAAGGCACATATGTATCCGCCAGAAGCATCGTGATCTTACCTGGCTCTTGGGTCTCGATTACTGCATTCAACGCTTCAATCTTCTCTGGAAGAACCGACACCGCTGTTACCACTTCAAATTTTGTGCGAGTGTACATCAGAATCCGATCGGGATAAGCGGTTGACGGAAATGGTAAAATCTCAGACAGGTCGGAGAGCTGCTTCGTCGATATTTTTGCAAGCTGCTTCGTGAGCTGTGCTTTTACGGGATCTCCATCTGCCCAGCCTGACAATACAGGCTTGTCCACAAGCTGCATTTCATCGCTGTCAGCCTCAACTGTCGTTCCATTTGTCAATAACGCTGTCATTTCCCCTTGCTTGGAAAGCTCGAATGCAACAACAGGAAACTCCTCTACATGAATCTTCACCACACCTGGAAATACCTTCGTAACCTTAGCCCCTTTAATTTGTGGCAATGTGACAATTCTATCTTCTATAGTAGAAGACGAAGTTCGAAAAAAAGCATCGCCAACCAAAATAGCAGCTGCCTTGCCTATTTCTTCTCTGGTTACGAATCTAGTTCCTTCAATTTGGATTTCTGATATTTTGCTAATAGAGGAATTAAAAAATAATACAGCCAAAAGCGCCACAAACAATAATATAAGTATGGTCAACAGCTTCCGACTGCCCATTCTTTTTTTCGGTGGTTCCTTAAGTACTGGCATCTGTGCACTCATAACTTGTCCCTTCTTTCCCCAAAAAACATCCGGTTAACCTCTCCGCGTCAGCCTTCGCTTAGCATCAAAAGGGTACCGGCTGTTTCTATCTTGCAGCTCATGCGCATAGTATTAGTTATTAGGCACTGGCGAATAACGCGAAATCCGCGCACCCAGCCTAGACAGCATCGTTTCGATTTTTTCGTAGCCTCGATCGATGTGATGAATTTGCTCAACGACCGTCCTTCCTTGCGCTGCTAAACCAGCTATGACAAGGGCGGCACCCGCTCTCAAATCCGTTGCTTCCACCGTCGCTCCATAAAGCCTTGGCACGCCGCGAATGAATGCCGCATTCATGTCTACGCGAATGTCTGCACCCATACGTGACAGTTCATCCACATGCTTTAATCTGCCTTCAAAAATCGTTTCTTTCAATACGCTCACACCATCTGCAAGCGTAAGCAGCACCATAACCTGAGACTGCAAATCGGTAGGAAAAGCCGGGTATGGAGAGGTTACGATTCTTTCAACCGCTCTAGGCCTTGTTGCACTGCCAACTTTAATTATATCATCGTCGACAACAATTTGAACACCTGCCCGGCGCAGAACATGAATCAAGGAAGATAAATGGGCTGGCTGCGTATTTTGGAGCGTGACTTGACCGCGTGTTGCAGCGGCGGCTACCATGATGGTCCCTGCTACAATACGATCCGGAATCACTTTATAACGACAAGGTGTTAGCGACTGTACCCCATCTATCGTTATCGTATCGGTTCCGGCTCCCATTATTTTAGCGCCCATTGCATTTAAAAAGCCTTGCAAGTCTTGAATTTCCGGTTCCCTTGCAGCATTGCTTATTGTGGTTCGGCCTTCTGCCAAAGCAGCGGCCATCATAATATTCTCTGTTGCGCCGACACTTGGAAAGCTTAAGTGAATATCCGCTCCCCTTAGTTTCTCGGCACGGCATATGATCCGGTTACCCAATTCTTCTATTTCTGCACCCAGAGCCTGAAGACCTTCTAAATGAAGATCAATTTTCCGCTCACCGATTGCACATCCACCTGGTTGATAAACCTGAGTTTCCCCAAATCTAGCAAGCAAAGGCCCCATTAAAAAAATAGAAGATCGCATCTGTCTCATTAACGATTCCGGCACGTGGGATGTATGTGCAGTCTCAGTGTCCAGCACCACAGTTCCTCCCGTATGCTCGGCGCGGCATCCTAATTCGCGCAAAATGTTCAGCATGACATCGATATCTAGCAAATCAGGCACATGATCTATCGTTGTTGTGCCTTCGGCCAATAGACTGGCAGCCAGAATCGGCAAAGCGGCATTTTTCGCTCCTTGGATAACTATGGTTCCTGAGAGAGGTTTCCCACCTTCAATCACCAATTTGTCCAATGTATCACCTCCGAATTACCGCTCACCCACCACCAATACTTCCGGCACCAACAGGATGCCATAGCGGTCCTGAACAGTGCTTTTTATATGAGTCATGAGGGCGAGAACGTCTTCAGCTGTTGCTTGCCCGGTATTCACAATAAAATTGGCGTGCTGCTTCGATACTTGCGCTCCTCCGAGGCTTTCACCCTTTAATCCAGCCTCTTGAATGAGTCTAGCGGCATAATCATTAGGCGGATTGCGAAATACGCTGCCTGCACAGGCAAGCTGCAAAGGCTGCGTTCTCAATCTTCTCTCTTTGTAGGAGGCCATCCTAGCGAGTACTTCCTGCCTATCCCCTTCTGCCAGCTCAAAGGCGGCTTCAATGACAATGCCCTTTTGCTCGTGAAGTATGGAATGGCGGTAAGCGAAGTTCATAGCCTCACGATCGTAGCGAACCAATTCTCCTGTTTCCAGTACAATATCAGCTGACTTAAAAATACGTGACACATCTGATCCATGCGCGCCAGCATTCATATAAACGGCTCCGCCTACCGTACCTGGGATTCCCCCCGCGAATTCAAGTCCGGTCAGACCTTGTTTCCCAGCCATGACTGATAGCTTAATTAAAGAATATGAAGCACCGGCTATTGCTGTCGATCCTTCAAAACGCAAGTAATCGAGCCCTCTGTGCGGTTTTATTACAACGCCGCGAATCCCTTTATCACTTACCAGCATGTTCGAGCCTCTGCCTAAATTAGTCCAGGGTATTTGATGTTTTTGCACCAAACGTACCGCCGATACCAATTCATCTTTGCTGCTAGGGAGGATTAAGATATCAGCGAGACCGCCGATTTTCCAAGTTGTATAGTTCGATAGCGGTTCGTAGTACAAAACTTCGCCAAGATTAGCTTGTTCCAATTCCGCTTTAAAAGCTTCCATTCGTTGAACCTCCCTAAGGTTTTGCGTAGCAAAACCTACTTCGTAAGCAAAACCTACTCCGCAAGCACAAGCCTTTCTGTGTAAGAAGAAAAAGAAATTCCCATTCAGCAGTCTGAATCGCTGCTGCCGGTTTTTCTGTTGTAATCACCACTCCTTTCGGGTGACGGTCACGAATATAGTGTATCTTATGCCCATATAGGCTCTTGTGTGACAATGGCCTATATCGAGCCAACTGGCTCACTGATTGGTCTGTGCAGCAGACCAGAACTCAAAGCTGGTTGCCGCTTTAGCGAATTGACTGTCTCTTTCAAATAAAAGTGTATTCAATATCTCATCATATTAAATGAGCAAATTTTCCTGTAAACAACAATATCCGGCTTGGATAGTTGCAGCTGCTGTTATGCAACCTGCAGCTATCCAAGCCGGACGTTTATTGTTTTTTTCTACTAAGCATCTGCTGGTTAATGCCCTAGGCATGAAGCCTCACCTCGAATAACGAGATATGTTCAACAAAATCCCTAGTGCAGTTAAGAGAAGCGTTAGGGATGAACCCCCATAGCTAACAAGCGGCAGCGTAATTCCCGTAACGGGCATCATGCCAATGACGACACCAATATTAATCAATACTTGTACACCGATAATGCCTGTGATTCCGACTGCCAGCAAGCTCCCGAATGTATCCGTAGCTGCAATAGCAGCGCGTATCCCCCGCCAGATGACAACTAGAAATAATAGTATAAGAGTAACTCCGCCGATGAAGCCAAGCTCTTCCGCTAAAATCGAGAATATAAAATCGGTTTGCGGCTCAGGCAAATAACTGAACTTCTGTCGGCTCATACCTAGACCGAGCCCAACGAGTCCACCTGGTCCGATCGCATATAAGGATTGAATAATTTGATAGCCGCCTCCGAGCGGGTCTGCCCATGGATCAAGAAAATTCGTTATTCGCTTTAATCGGTATGGCGCAGCGATGATAAGGCCAACAAAACCTGCGACACCGATAAGCGCCAAGCCGCCTAAATGAGATAATCTAGCGCCAGCAGTAAAAATTAAAATTAAAGAGGCGCCAACCATCACCGCTCCTGTACCTAGATCAGGCTGCAGCATAATGAGTCCGAAGGCTAGTCCAACAAGCCCTAGCGGCGGCATAAGCCCTTTTGTGAACTGCGTAATCGTTTGCTGCTTCTCAGAGAGCCATTTGGCTAAAAATAATATCATCGCCAGCTTCATAAATTCAGAAGGCTGGATACCGAAGGAGCTAATGCCAAGCCAGCTGCGTGCGCCGCCGCGAACGACGCCGACACCAGGGATCAGCACGAGCAGAAGAAGGCCGAAGCAAACCAATAAAGCCATTGGCGCCCACTTTTTCCAAACCGTATAATGCGTATTCATTGTAAACAACAACGCGCCTATACCGAGTCCAGCAAATAGCACCTGACGCTTTACATAGTAAAAACGATCACCGAATTCATGAAAAGCAAGCACTGCGCTAGCGCTGTACACCATAATCAACCCGATAGCGAGAATGAGCCCAATTGCAGTCAGCATCCAAATATCCGGGGCAGAACGCGCTTTGGCCATAGCGAACACACCTCTTAGCATGGGAAAGTAGGGACATGCCCCCTACTTACAAGGTATGCGCCGAATCTTTAAAAATGCGCCCTCTTTGCTCATACGATGTAAACATATCCCAGCTTGCGCATGCAGGCGACAATAAAACAATATCACCTGGCTCTGCGATCGCTGCTGCTTGTTTCACCGCTTGCTGAAGGACGGACTCGGCGTCCTCACTAGGTTCGACGATTTCCACCTTAGCTAAACCTGCCAGCTCTGCTACACGGGAGAGCTTTTCTCTCGTTTCTCCTAAAGCAACAAGCCCCTTTAAGCGATCGCGGAATAAAGGAACAAGCTCCATATAGTCAGAGCCGCGGTCAAGTCCTCCAGCCACTAGAACGATCGGTGCCGATAACGAGCGAACGGACATCATCGTTGCAACCGGGTTTGTCGCTTTCGAATCATTATAATATTTGACACCATTCACTTCACGGACGAACTCCAGGCGGTGCTCCACGCCTCTAAACAACTGCAGCGGTTCTACAAGACGCTCTGGTGCAACTCCAGCAGCCAAACACGCCGCAATGGCAGCAAGCGCGTTAGCGGCGTTGTGGCGGCCTGGTATGCCTAGCTCTGAAACTGGTAAAATGTTAATTTCCGAGTCCTCAGACTGGCGGAATACAATTTGTCTATCCACAGCGGCTTCATCATTTTGTGCGTCACCGTTGTCCCGCTCATATGGCGGATCAATGTAAATGCCCGCGTCCAGTCGCTCATATATAGAGAAAGGCAGCAGCTGTGCGATAAGAAACTCCGAAAGCGCGCGGCATTCCGGGTCATCCCAGTTGACGACAGCAACATCATCTTCCGTTTGGTTATCAAAAAGTTTTGCTTTTGAATTGACGTAGTCATCCATATCGCCGTGATAATCCAAATGCGTCTCTGCAATGTTAAGCAATAGCGCAATATGCGGACGGAACTCGCTTGTTCCTTTCAATTGAAAGCTGCTTAGCTCAGCAACGATCCATTGATCGGGTGTCGCTTCCAAGGCTGCTTCGCATAGAGGACGACCGATATTGCCTGCCACGATGGGATTCAAGCCAGCTGCGCTTAATATTTCGCCGATCCAAGTCGTCGTTGTTGTTTTGCCGTTTGAGCCAGTAATGCCTATTATCGGTGCAGGAGAAAGCCAATATGCAGCTTCAACCTCCGTAATGACCTCAACGCCAAGCTCCTCCGCCCTCTGGACTGGAGTAGACGTATATGGGATACCAGGGTTTTTGATAAGGAGCGCTGTTTCTTCTGTAATTAGGTCATCTGGATGATAACCGCATAGCACAGAAATGCCCAAAGCAGTCAATTCGTCCGCTTCGGGGCATAATTCACGTTCCTTCATGTCGTTCACTACAACTTCTGCGCCTAATTGATGAAATACTTTTGCGACGCTTACCCCGCTTCTAGCCAAGCCTAAGACGACAACTCGGCGGCCTTCATAAGATGCCGGATGATTCATAACTGACAGTCCCTTCTATGTATGCATAAAGCGGCTCTTAATCAAATAAAAGCCGCTTTTTCGAAAGCTTTATCTCTATAGTATAACAAATAGTAAACCAATTGCTGCAAACACGATTCCTACAAACCAAAACACAGTAACAACCTTCCATTCAGACCAACCAACAAGCTCGAAATGATGGTGAATGGGACTCATTTTGAAAATACGCTTCCCTCTAAGCTTGAAGGAGCCTACCTGTAATATAACAGAAAGCATCTCAAGTACAAAAACACCGCCGATTACGATAAGGAGCAGCTCCGTTTTGGTCAAAATAGCGACTGCTGCAATACCGCCTCCTATGCCTAGCGAGCCCATATCTCCCATAAACACTTTTGCTGGATGTGCGTTGAATACTAGAAAACCTAAAACAGCGCCTACCATGGCTGCCGAGAATACTGCTGATTCATGAGCTGACGTTTGTAGAGCAACTACAGTAAAGGCACCAAATGCGATGGCACTCGTCCCAGCCAGCAGGCCGTCAAGACCATCGGTGAAATTAACTGAATTGCTTGCTGCAAAAAGAATGATGACGACAAGCGGATAATAAAACCATCCTAAATCAATTCCCCAGCCTGTACCAGGCACGGATATTTCGGTGCTGTGCCCCATATTATAGAGCATTGCACACACGATTATAGAAAAAAGAAGTTGACCAAAAAGCTTTTGTCTTGCGGTTAGTCCCAAAGAACGTTTAAATACAATTTTGATGTAATCATCCAAAAAGCCGACAAGACCAAATCCAAGCGATGCGGTCAGCAGCACCCAAAATTCAGCCGTTTTATCAGAAAACTTCAGGAACGCGATCATTAGAGCAACCATAATGATAATGCCGCCCATCGTTGGCGTACCGCTTTTTTTCAAATGGCTTTGCGGACCTTCCATACGAATCTGCTGCCCAAACTTTAAGCGGCGGAGCACTGGAATGAACAATGGTCCGAGTAGAACCGCTAGCAGGAATGAAGCGCCAATCGAAAATAAAATGACCATCATATCCATTTCCTCACCCCACTTCCAATGCTTGGACAATCTGTTCCATCTGCATGCCGCGTGAACCTTTTATGAGCACGATGTCCGTTGGCTGCATTTGCTCCCTCAGCCACAGCGTCAGCTCATTTTTATCTTCGAAATGTTTAATCACATCATTCGCGCCTGCGTTAGGAAATTGCGACTTCACGCCCTCAGCAATATGTTTTGCCAAAGGTCCGAAGGTAAGAACCGCATCCGCCTTGCTTGGCGTTATATATGCACCTACTTCAAAATGAAGCGTCTGCTCCTCTGGCCCGAGCTCAAGCATATCGCCAAGCACGATCCATTTGCGGCTATAGCCGTCCAGTTGCTCTACCAGATCAATCGCCGCACGAACGGCAGTCGGATTGGCATTATAAGCATCGTTCAATAACATAGTGCCATTAAACGCGCGAACAGGCTGAATGCGCATGCCTGTCAGCTTAAGATGGCTTAGACCTTCAGCAATTTTTGCAGCTGGAACTCCGAAGAAGCGGCCAATCGCTATTGCAGCGAGCGCATTGCTGACATTATGCTGCCCTGGAACAGGAATTCGAACAGTTCCGAGGCCACTGGCAGTTCCATTATAAATAGCAGTAAAGGTCGTCGCTTCCGATTCAATGCTGATTTCAGATGCTGACCATTCATTTTGCTTCGATAACCCAAATTTACGGCGTACGATGCCTGCTGGAAGTATTGAACGCTCAAGCTCTGCTTCAAGAAGTGGCTCATCGCCATTGTAGAGCAGCAAACCATCCTCGCTAAGCCCGAGTGCTATTTCAAGCTTTGCCTTCGCAATACCGGCTCTTGAGCCGAGCTGAAGCATATGCGCGTCGCCGATATTTGTAATAATTGCGGCATCAGGCTGTGCAATCTTCGTCAGCAGCTCGATCTCGCCGAAGCCGCTCATTCCCATTTCGAGCACGGCTACTTCCGTGTCCTCTTCAAGCCTCAGCACCGTCAGAGGCAAGCCGATGTGATTGTTCAAATTGCCTTCAGTCTTATGCACTTTATAAGTTGTGCCGAGAATAGCAGCTGCCATATCCTTTGTCGTTGTTTTGCCATTGCTGCCTGTAATGCCAACAACACGAGTGACAAGTTCACTGCGATAAGCTGTTGCAAGGCGCTGCAATGCAACCAGCGTATCCCCAACAATAAGAAGCGGCACTCCCTCAAGAGATGCTGGAACCTCGCGGCCTTTCTGCCAAAGCGCAGCAACCGCTCCATTTGCAATAGCTTGCTCCAAATAGGCATGCCCGTCAAAATGCTCGCCTACGATCGGAACGAACAACTGGCCCGCAGCAGCCTGCCGCGAGTCAGTTGTTACTCCTGTTATGTTAAGCTCTGCATGATTTCCATTCCATCTAGCGCCGCTCATTTCGGCAATTTGTTTAATAGTACGTTTAATCACTGTATGATTCCCCTTATCGCTGCTTTCGCTACTTTTCGATCGTCAAATGGATATTTGACTCCGTTAATATCTTGGTAGGTTTCATGACCTTTCCCCGCAATCAATACTACATCGCCGAGGCTTGCCATTTCAACCGCTTTTTCAATTGCTTCCTTGCGATCAACGATTAATTTATAAAATGAAGGATCAATTCTGCTGCTTATTAATCCAGCTTCAATATCCTTTAATATGGACTCAGGCGGCTCCGATCGTGGGTTATCCGATGTTATGATAGCGTAATCCGCGTATTTCACTGCAATATTCCCCATTAGCGGCCGCTTGGAGCGATCACGGTCACCGCCGCAGCCAAATACACATATAATTCGATTTTCTGCAAATTGTTGAATAGCTCTGAGTACATTTTCTAGCCCATCCGGCGTGTGGGCATAATCTACAATTACCGCAAAATCCTGTCCCGCATTAACCGCTTCAACCCGTCCGGGTACGCCGGGAATTTTGCTTAGACTGTGTGCAATCGCCTCTAGTTCCACGCCTTCAAGAAGTACAGCGCTTATAGCGGCAAGCGCGTTGTATACGTTGAACTTCCCAGCCATTTGCAATGTGATGTCCTGCTCGCCTCTGAATGTGTCAACATGAAAGGTCGTACCCTGTGCAGTTATTCGAATATTCGTTGCCCGAACGTCTGCCTCTTTATCAATAGCATAAGTGATGACCTCTGCCGCTGTGAGCTCGGCATATTCTGCAGATAAAGCATCGTCTGCATTAAGAACCGCATAAGATCTTTCGTTTTCCGCAGATGCATACACATTGCCAAGTCGCGAGAAGAACAATCCCTTTACCGCAGCGTATCGACTCATCGTTTCATGATAATCCAAGTGGTCCTGCGTCAAATTAGTAAATACTGCCGTTCGGAATCTGCAGCCCTTCACCCGTCCTTGCTCGAGAGCATGGGAGGACACTTCAATTGCACAATATTGCGTGCCCGCATCACGCATCTCCCCGAGATAGCTTTGAAGCTGCAGTGTTTGAGGCGTCGTACTGGACATAGGGAACGATTTTCCCGCATACCGACGCTCAATCGTACCGATCACGCCGGTAGGCTTACTCTGGTCATTTAGAATTTGCTCTATCAAATAAGTTGTTGTCGTCTTGCCATTCGTCCCCGTGACACCGATAAGCTTCAGGGTTTGACTAGGCTGTCTATAATAATAATTAGCAATTACAGCCATGGCAAGGCGGCAATCTCTTACAATAATTTGCGGCACCAACAGGTCCAGCTTTCGTTCCGCTATTAGTGCTGCTGCTCCGGCGGCAACCGCCTCCGAAGCAAACGCGTGACCATCAACGGTGTGGCCTCTCAAGCAAATAAACAATTGCCCTTCAATTACGCTTCGTGAATCCGTCTCAATGCCAGTCAGTTCCGTTTCCCCATCGCCTATCAGCCGTGAGGCTATTAGCAATTCCGCAACATCCTTTAATCGCATCTGCCCAGCTCCTCCCTTAAGCGCCGGCGGACAAACTTCCCCGCCTGCTGCACCCTCGTTAACTACCATTATAGTCAATGCGAGTGGGATATATTATCTTCTTCGCCCAAATAGATACGAATCGTTGATCCGCGATCTACACGGGTTCCAGCAGCTGGAGCTTGGCGTATGACCGTTTTCCCAGAACCTGCGGAAGTTAGATTGAAATTCATATTCATATCCTCATACAAATCCGATACCGTCTTGCCAATCAAGTTCGGAACTGTAACAATAGGTGTTTCTCCATACTTATAAATACGGTCGATCTGCTTCTCACGAGCCGGAACTTCCAGAATGGTGAGCGCGTCCTCCAGCATATTGCGAACGATTGGCGCTGCAACGACTCCGCCGAACTGAATCCCTTGCGGATTATCAACCGCTACATAAATAACGATCTTCGGATCATCTGCCGGGGCAAAGCCAACAAAAGATACAATATGCTCATTAGGGGAATAACGTCCGTTAATAACCTTTTGAGCAGTACCCGTCTTGCCGCCTACGCGATACCCGTCAATAAAGGCATTGCGGCCTGTTCCTTTGGCTACGACGCTCTCAAGCGCTTCACGCACCTGCTTGGACGTTTCCTCCGAAATAACCTTCCTAACCGCTACCGATTCTACCGTTTCTACGGTCGCTCCCGTCTCCGGGTTTATCCATGCTTTTGCTACATGGGGTTTATACAGCGTTCCGCCGTTAATTGCTGCGGAAACAGCCGTTATTTGCTGAATTGGTGTAACGGAGACCCCTTGGCCAAAGGCTGTAGTGGCAAGTTCCACCGGACCGACCTGACTAAGCTTGAATAAGATCCCATTTTCCTCGCCGCCAATATCGATGCCCGTCTTCGTCCCGAAGCCAAAGTTCTTAATGTAATCAAATAGTTTGTCCTTGCCCAGCCTCTGACCAAGCGTTACAAACCCGGGGTTACAGGAGTTTTCAACAACTTCAAGGAAAGTCTGACTGCCATGTCCGCCCTTTTTCCAGCAGCGAAGTCTAGCACCGCCCACCTCAATAGCGCCTGGATCAAAAAAACGTTCGTTTTTCAAATCAACCTTTTTTTCCTCAAGGGCTGCAGCAAGCGTAATTATTTTAAAGGTAGAGCCTGGCTCGTATGTCATCCAAATCGGAAGATTTCGATTATAAACCTCAGTTGGAACCTCTCGATACTTGTCTGGCTCGTAAGTAGGTCTGCTCGCCATGCCTAAAATTTCACCGTTATTCGGATCCATCGCAATCGCGATTATACCATTAGGCTGTAAATTCGTCATCGCTTGATCAAGCTCACGTTCCATAACCGTCTGAATTTGCTTATCGATCGTAAGCTGCATCGTAAGCCCGTCCTTAGGTTCCACGTAGGTGTCCGAAGAATTAGGCATTTGTCTGCCTGCTGCATCTGACAAGAAGGATACGCTGCCTCCGATACCGCTTAACTCTGTATTATATTTTGCTTCTACACCGGTTAAGCCTTGATTGTCGATCCCCGTAAAACCTAGCACATGCGCCGCTAAACTGCCGAAGGGATAAAATCGTTTGTTGTCTTCAGCTACAACGATGCCATCAAGACCCAGCTCTCGTATTTGTTCAGCTTTATCAATCGTAATTTTTCGCCCGCCTGGGCCAAGCTTAACAATTAACGCTCGTGTTTTAATTTTTTTATAGAGCGTTTCTTGCGACATGTCGAGCAAAGGGGCAAGCGCTGCTGCTGCTGCCTGTTGATCCTTGATCTGGACAGGAATCGCATATACGGTAGGTGAGCTTACGTTGTAGGCGAGCTGAATACCGTTGCGATCAACGATTTCGCCTCGTTTGGCTACGTATGGGATGTTGCGTCTCCATGAATCCTCTGCTTTATCCGCCAGCTGCTCACCTTGCCATAGTTGTACAAAGCTAAGTCTCACACATAATGCTAGGAATGACACCCCAGCAAGTATGAGCACGATAAATAAACGTCGTCTAACCGTTACATTAGATACCTTCATCGCTTGTTCCCCCTCCGCATGACCGTTTCGAAAGGAGCGCTCAATTGCGCTCATTCCCAGATTATTCGGGACAAGCGGATGATAGAACAAGCTTTAAGCAACATCATATTAGATCCCTTAATAATTCGATATATGGATCACTCAGGAGCAGCGTTACCATTACTGCTTGTATTGGAATTAGCAGCCTGATCCCCATTTGAAGTTGTCTGACCCTCGGAGGTTCCACCGTTCGTGCCAGCTTCATCTTCTTTTCCAGCCTCACTACCCTTATCGCCGCCTTCTGTCGCATCAGGGTTTGTTTCCGCATTGCCGGATTGGCCTTCTTTTCCTGTCGGAGGAGCAAGTACAACTTTGAGCACTCTTACTTTATTCAAAGTCTCTTCCTTCTGAGACACAACAAACCCTTGCCCCTCCGGAATGAGCCGAATGCCGATAAGAGAGGTTAATTCAAGAGCATCCCGCAGCGAAACTCCAGTCAGATCAGGGATAGCCAGCTTTTCACGCTGCTCCGTTATTAAATATATTCGCTGTGTCGGGTGTACGGCTGAACCGGGAGCAGGTATTTGCTGCAGCACGGTTTTACCATTTCCGATCAAATCAAATGTCATGGCCTTCGCTGTTAATTCTGCTTTCGCTTGTTGAACTTTAAACTCTGTTAAATCTGGAACCGTTATTGTCGCTTCCTTCTTCGAGTTTGCAGAACCAGCCGGATAGTTAGGCGCTACTCCCATTTTACGCAAGCTTTTGAGAACGATTTGTTTAAAAGCTGGAGCAGCGATCTTTCCCCCGGAAGCAAAAGTAGTATTTGGCTCATCTACGACGACATAAACGACGATTTTCGGATTATCAACCGGCGCATAGCCAATAAATGAAACAACATATTTGGAATCAGAATAGCCGCTTTTTCCATTTACCGTAGTAACCTTTTGAGCGGTTCCTGTTTTACCTGCTACACGGTAACCCTCGATATAAGCGTTTTTACCGGATCCCTTATCCTGATCCGATACAACCTGCTCCAAATACTCACCGACTTTTTTAGAGGTTTCCGCTGAGATCACTTGGCGAACCATCTTCGGTTCGAAAGTCGTCGTCGTTTTGGTCGACGGATCTGTCATGCTTTTTACGATTTGTGGTTGAAACAGCTTTCCGCCGTTAGCTACTGCCGCGACAGCTGCAACCTGTTGTATAGGCGTAACCGTAACTACCCCTTGACCAAAGGTAGCATTCGCAATCTCACTCGGGTATTTAAAGTTAATCGTACCGCTTAGCTCATTCCCAAGCTTAATGCCTGTTTTTTGCCCAAATCCAAAATTCGTGTAATATTCTCTCAGCTTCTGTTCCCCTAATCTCTCATAACCAAGCTTGACGAAGGCAACGTTACTTGAATATTTCAAGCCATCCAAAAATGAAATGGTTCCCCATCCCTCTCGCTTAATATCACGGATTGGATTAGGTACACCTTTCAGTTTGATTTGACCTGATTTGTATAATTCATCTGGATTAAACAAACCTTCTTCAACCGCTGAAGCCAGCGTTACAATTTTGAAGGTTGAGCCCGGCTCATATAAAGATTTAATTGCATGATTGTAAGAGTTCGAGTTGTTTTTCCAATATTCATTCGGATTATATTGCGGCATGTTTGCCATCGCCAATATTTCCATCGTGTTTGGATCAGCCGCAATCGCTGTCGCGCTCTTAGGAGAATAGGTTTTCATAATTTCCTGCAGCGCTTCCTCCACATAATGCTGAATTTCGTTATCGATCGTCAGCTGTACATATTGACCGTCTTTGGCTGGCTTGTAGTCTACTTCGCCCTCCGTGAGCTGAACGCGTTTTCCGTCCTTCTCATACTTGATATAGCCGTCCTCGCCAGAGAGCTGCTCATTGAACGAAGCTTCAACGCCAGTCATGGCGACTCCCTCTTTATCCAAATAACCGACAAGCTGTGCAGCTAGAGAATTTTTAGGATAATACCGTTTCAAATTTTCTTGCAAATCGATGCCGACGCTATATACCTCCTTTTCTTTGGCTAAATCTTCACGAAACTTTTTAATTTTATCGGCATGTGCTTTGTCAATTTGCCAGCCTCCGCTACGCACCTCCCGATATACATAGTAATTCCCGTCCTCTTTTTTGGCAGTTACATTTTTCCGGAGCTCTTCCTTAGAAGTGCCAAGGATGTCATGCAAACCATTTATAATTTCTTCTGTAAGTTTCTCATCGTTAATCAGCTTCGGATTTAACGTCACATTATAAGCGATCGTATCCATTGCCAGAACACTCCCGTTGCGATCGGCGATCGTGCCACGCTTGGCCAGCATCTTTTCTTCTGTTGACCATCTTTCCTTTGCAAGTCCATACCATTTGGCGCCTTCTACTACTTGCACAATATAAATTCGGCTTATTAAAACAAGAAAAAGGAGGGTCATTACCCCTCCAAACAATAGTGTCCGCAATCTAATTCTTTTTTTCATCATCGCTCACCCTATTCACTCATTGCTGATTTTATCGCGTCGTCACCTGTATTTACGGTAATTCCACTCTCAATAGAGCTAACCATCCCTTGGGTCTCTGCAAGCTTGCGTATACGTTCTGAATCACTGAGCATCTCTACTTGTTTCTTCAAGTCTTCCATCTCTACATTCATCGTCTGGTATTCGCTATTCAACTTTTTAATTTCGAGGCTCATGTCATAGATTTGCGCGTAGCGTAAAATAATGACACCAGCAACTACAACGCACATTAATACAGTAAACATATACAACAACTTCTCCTGAACCGGTAAGGATTTACGAGTTTTAACAAGCCGCTTCGTTTCCTTGATAACCGGTTGCTGATCCTGCTTTCGCTTAGGCTGCAGCGCTAAATTGCCATTCACATACGCCAATTCAAATCCCCCTCTTACAATTTTTCTGCAACTCTAAGCTTGGCCGACCTTGCACGCGGGTTGAGCTCTAGCTCTCTCTCTGAAGGTACGATCGGCTTACGATTGACTAATTTCACTTTCCCAGCATTGCCGCATACACATAACGGAAAATCGGGCGGGCATGTACATTTCTCCACAAACTTTGCAAACAATTGTTTGCATATACGATCTTCAAGCGAATGAAAAGTGATCACCGATGCTCTGCCGCCAGGGGCTAGACAGCGAATCGTTTGCTCCAAAGCTTCTTCTTCTGCTCCCAGCTCATCGTTTACTGCGATACGAAGCGCTTGGAAGGAGCGTTTGGCGGGATGTCCGCCTGTGCGCCTAGTTGCAGCAGGAATCGATATTTTTATCAATTCAGCTAATTCACCAGTCTTCTCAATGGGCGCCTTTTCTCTTGCCTTCACAATATTTCTAGCGATGGACCGAGCGAACTTCTCTTCACCATAACGATCCAAAATGCGGGATATATCACGTTCGTCCCAAGTATTGACGATTTCATGAGCGGTTAGATCACCCTCGCGATCCATGCGCATGTCGAGCGGGGCATCATGGTTATAGCTGAAGCCGCGCTCGGCTTCGTCTAACTGTGGACTGGATACGCCAAGGTCGAACAATATGCCATCGACCTGCGGAACGCCATCCAGCATTGGAACGTTGCAATTTCTAAGCTCCTGCTCCAAATCGCGGAAGTTGCTTCTTACGAGTGTAACCTTATCTAAATAAGGAGCAAGCCTAACACGAGCATTTTCCAGCGCCCAGTCATCCTGATCGAAAGCGATTAACCGTCCTCCTTCGCCTAACCGGGAGGCTATTAATTCGCTGTGACCTGCACCCCCAAGCGTACAATCGACGTAGATGCCATCTGGCTTTATAGCCAAACCGTCAACCGCTTCTTCTAAAAGTACTGTAATATGCTGAAACACGCCTAAGCCCTCCATTCTTGTTGTCTATTCTAGAAGTTGAAATCGAAATCAACGAGCTTTTCGGCGATTTCGTTAAAGGTTTGTTCGGATTGTTCGTAATAACCGTCCCAAGTCTGCTTGCTCCAAATTTCCACGCGACTAGAAACGCCGAGCACCATGCAATCCTTGTCCAGCTTCGCATATTCACGAAGATGGCTAGGTATATTTACCCTTCCCTGTTTATCCAGCTCACATTCGGTTGCTCCGGAAAAGAAAAACCGGGTAAATGCTCGCGCATCTGATTTCATAAGAGGCAATGTTTTCAGCTTTTGCTCCAAAACAGTCCACTCACTCATGGGATATACGAATAAGCAATTATCTAATCCACGGGTTGCAATAAACGAGGCTCCAAGCGATTCGCGGAATTTCGAAGGTATGATGATTCGGCCTTTCTCATCAATGCTATGTTGATATTCACCCATAAACATGACTTTGAACCACCCCTTCCCCTATTTCCACCACTTTGCCCCACTTTTCCCCACCTAGTAACAGTAGTTCGCCACCTAAAATAAAAATCCTGCTCAGTGAGCAGGATTTTCTAAAATATTTCACACTATTAAAGATTATTAATCATTACAGCGTTGGCGGCTGCTCTTCTTCAGGCTTGGATGGCTTCGGCGCCGTCTCTTTCCTTCTTCGATAAAACCAAATGATTGGGATTGAAATAACAGCCAATATAGCTAATACAGGCAATGCTCCAGCTAAAATAACTAACAATAGATTGATGGCATCCCAAACGACTTTCGTGCTGTTAACTAGCGCGTCAGACATTCTGCCGCCTAAATGTGGTTTTTCCATACTTTTATTTTTTAGTGTTTGATTCGTTTGGTACATGCGCAGCTCCACCGTCGAGAACGCTACATTATTATCCAGATAGCGAACTCTTCCTTTGATTCGTTCAATTTCTTCCTGCACACCTGAGAGCTGCTGTGAAAATTTTAACAGATCATCAGCTTTTGTCGCTTTATCCATCATGGTGAGCAGTCTAGCTTCAACAAGCTGCTTCGCTTTCAGCCTGGATTCAAGATCCACATATTCCTCAGATACGTCCTTGCCGCCGATATTGCGTTCAAATTCATTATGTTTAATTTGCTCAATCCGATCAATGAACGACATAAACCCTGCAGCAGGAACTTTAATCGTATAGCTTGATCCAATTTCTCCCTCGTGCTTCGTATCTTGAAATTGCAAAAGATAACCGCCGCTTTGATGAATGGCATTGCGCAGCGAGGTTGCTGCAGAAGCTAAATCGTCCACCTGCATACTTAAATTAGCGGTATAAATAATTTTCTGGTTGAATCCATCCGTGCCGATTGCCAGCTGAGCATCAATTCCCCCGCCCGATGCTTTGCTCTCGCCCGATCCCTCAGCTGGAGCCTCTTCCGCTTTAGCAGCATTGTCATTCATGGTATAGCTCATCTCAGTTTCTACGTTTCTAGAAGCTGTTGTTGATAACATCTGTTCAGAAGCCGAGGTTTTAGAACTGCTTGTATTCCCATCTGAGGAAGCGCATCCAACAAGCAGAACAACCAGAGAAACAATTAAAATAAATGCAAATATCCCTTTTTTATGTCTATACAAGAAAATACCCCCTTGCTTTTATTTACCTCTAGACGAAATCTGGGAATAAAAGGTTACAACTTTGTCCATCAAAACCCGAACATCCGCCGGATCTAATCATTGATGTAAACGTATCAATTGCTTCTTTTATTTCTACAAAAAAAGCCGCGATTGCTCGCGGCTTATTCAATGCTCTATTCTGTTTCTTTCCAGCTGTCCAAATATGCCGATTGCTCCGCAGTCAGTTGATCAATGCCAAAGCCTAGAGATTGCAGCTTCAATCTCGCTACCTGCTCATCGAGCTCATAAGGAACATTGACTACTTTGCTGCCAATCGCTTTGTACTGCTCATTTACATATTTCAGTGCAACAGCTTGCAGTGCAAACGTCATATCCATAATTTCTGCAGGATGACCATCGCCAGCAGCCAAATTAACAAGGCGGCCTTCTGCCAGCAAGTAAATGCTGCGTCCATCCTCCAGTTTATATTCTTCAATGTTGCGGCGAACGGTCCTTACGCTTGAAGATAATGCTGCAAGTTCTGGTTTGTTTGCTTCGACGTCAAAGTGACCTGCGTTGGAAATGATCGCCCCATCCTTCATCACCTTGTAATGCTCTCCGCGAATAACATCGCGATTCCCGGTAACCGTTACGAAAAACTCACCAACCTTAGCCGCTTCGATCATAGGCATTACCGCGAAACCGTCCATATAAGCTTCGACCGCTTTAATCGCATCGATCTCAGTTACGACAACATTTGCGCCAAGACCTTTCGCACGCATGGCTACTCCTTTTCCGCACCAGCCATAACCGACAACAACGACGGTCTTGCCCGCAACCATCAAATTCGTTGTGCGATTAATACCGTCCCATACGGATTGCCCTGTACCATAGCGGTTATCAAAAAGATGCTTGCAATATGCATCGTTAACTGCGACCATAGGGAATTTCAGTGAACCGTCTTTCTCCATCGCTTTCAATCGAATAATGCCTGTCGTTGTTTCTTCCGCGCCGCCGCGCAGATTCTCGCCAAACTCTGGATGCTCCGAATTTAGAATCGTTGCAAGATCGCCGCCATCATCAATGATAAGATCAGGCTTCCACTCCAGCGCTTTAATATTAAGTGCTTTAAATTCTTCAGCACTTGGATTATATTTGGCAAATACAGTAATGCCATCCTCAACGAGAGCGGCACAAACATCATCTTGTGTTGATAGCGGGTTGCTGCCTGTTATAGTAACATCTGCACCGCCCGCCTTAACAACCTTAGCCAAATAAGCGGTTTTCGCTTCCAAATGAAGAGCGATTGTAACTTTCAGTCCTTTAAAAGGCTGTTCCTTTTCAAATTGCTCGCGAATCGTATTCAATACCGGCATATGCGCAGCTACCCAATCAATTTTCAAACGGCCTTCAGGTGCCAATGATAGATCGGCTACGATGCTTTTATTTGCTGTACTCATTCCATTTGCCTCCTCATATTTCATAAATAAACGATTTCATGTCCACCAGTACGGCTAAATGGCGCTTCAAGCAGCTTATCGAGCCAAATCAGGCTGTAACGATTCCAATAGGCTGCCATATTAAGCACTCGCTCTTGTGGCTTGTTCTGCGGGTTAATCGACAGGTGGATACGATCAAGCTGACGTGTGGATGCTTCAAATTGTTTGTTGAAGGCATCTACCGTTTTTGAGCCCATGTAGTTGATTTGCTCTACTATTTTTTGCAAATTCGTATCCCCAAGCTTAGAGAGCGATGGTTGAACGGAAGTTGCAAGCTCAAGAAGCGGTTTATATAGCTGTTCAAACGTATCTCTTGCTTCGGCAAACTGCTGTTCAATGGACAAGCCATCTTGTGCCTTCAGCCATTTCCCTTTGCTCTCTTCGAAATGTTCCATAACATCCTCAAAGGAAAGCTCATACTTATCCATGTGCTTGGCAACTGTTCCTTCAATTAAAGTATAAGACATACGCGGCACGATAATGGGCATTTCCATATTCAGCGTGCGGAATGCTTCTCCAGTTAAAGCCCAATAGGCTATTTCCCCAGGACCAAGCACAGTCGCAAGAACAGGGAATAAATAATCCTGCATAAGCGGCCGTGTCAGAACGTTATTGCTAAGCTGCTGCGGCTGCTCGTCAGCGATCCGAAGGAGCTGTTCCTCCGTTAGCGACACTTGCTCTTTACGATCTTGGAATTTTCCATCCTTCTTGTGAAGAAGCGTTCTTTCTTCGCCGTTATCCGAGTTGAAGAGAAAAAGATTCGAGCTGCCAGCCGTTACATCCGCCTGAAGACTGTAACCAAGCTCTCTCACCTTATCTGCAGCAGCAGCATAAGCATGCTCTAATTCATCGTTCTTCTCAATCAGCTTCCTGAACATAGGCGCTTCTATACGACGAATATCCTCATGATCGCCATCCATTAATACTAAGCCGTGTTTCCCGAATAAATGACTCAAAATCATTGCAAAAAAATCAGATAATGATTTCGCTTGTTCCGACATTTGGCGCAGTTCCTCTAGCATCACAGGTTTAAACTCCGAATGCGGAAGCGATTGTTCAAGCTCAGCAAGCAGCTCTTCCCATGTTTCTGCTGCAATCATCGTGCGGCTTACAGCTGTACGCGCACCTTCAGGACGCGCAACTGACAACTTGCGAAGCTCCTGCTCCGTTGTAATAACGTAGGCATGGTTCGCTTCATCCCAGTCATGATCTTCACCAGCTACCCAAAATACAGGAACAACCGTCCGCCCCAGCTGCTCACTTGCAGCTTTGGCTGCACCTATGATGGATACCGCTTTATGTATGACAAGCAGCGGACCCGTCCATAAACCAGCTTGCTGACCTCCAACCACGACCGGAGCCCCCTCTGCCATCGCAGAAATGGAAGCAAAAACTTCTGGATCAGCGTTAATCGCTTCATTGTAAGCACGAAGCGCGCGAGCTACTTGAGCTTCATCAGCTCTTACCTCTCCGCTTTGCTCCAAACGATTAAAGCGTTTAACCCAATCTTGATCAACTCCCGCATGATAGCCATATAAAGCTTCAATGCGGTCATCGTTTTGATGTATATAAGCCTCTGTCAAAGGCTGTGCAATAGGCAATGCATAAGTATCTGTTCTCATAGCGCAGCCCGTAACCTCCCGCTTAATAGTCGTTAGTACGACTTCATATTGTAAAACTGAACATTTTAATTGTACACAATGGTGAAGCCGTCCGTCAAAACAAAAACACCTCTGCTCGGGAGAGGCGTTTAGCAATTTATTATTTGAGTTAAGCAGTCAGAAACATTTTTCCGATGCCGATGCACATAAAAACAATGTACAGCACGCTCATGGTAAAAAAACTTAGCCGCCATATCGTCCGAAATATCTTTTTGGCATCCACTGCGCCGCGCTTGCGAAATTGGGCGTTTCCAAGCAATCCTCCGCCAAGCAGCATGAATAGCAATATGCCGTAAATCCCGAATCTGCTGTTAAACAGCTCATCAAACAATACAGCAACGCAGCCAATTAATAAGGCTGTCGTAACATCCATTGCCAATCGGAACGCTTTTTTTCGATCCTGAATATATGCTCCATATCCAAACAAAATGATGGTGAAGGGTATGATTGGAATTACAGCCAAATAAGCATATGCATGTTTGATGCTTTCCCAAATCATTTCCATCGGCCTTCACTCCTTCATAGTCGACTTAAGATTTAGTGCTTTAATCATCGTAACTATTGCTTGGTTTAACGGCGCTTGCAGCCCATTCTTCTCAGCCAGCTGCACGACCCCGCCATTAATGGCATCAATTTCTGTCGCTCTGCCAGCTCTTACGTCACTAAGCATAGAAGAAATATTGCTGCTGGTTTGCCTGCAAACCTTTATAATGAGCTCCCACCCATTCTCCGGCAAGCTCATTCCAGCTTTTATTAACACCAACTCGGTTTCCTCATATAGCGCTTGCATAAGCTTCACGCCGACAGGATGGAGCGGCAGCTGTCCGTTCTCCATATCCAATATTGCCGTCAATGGATTAATGACTGCGTTAATCAGCAGCTTATTAAAAATTCGATCCTCCAAGTCTTTCGACAGAAAAGAGGTAAATCCTGCCGTTTCAAGCAAAGAAATCAACATTTTTTGCGAGTTATCGAGAGAATCATCTTGATTACGCTCATTTTCTCCCCATTCACCAAGCCAAAGCTGTCCCTTCCCCGTATGCTCAACCGAACGAACATCGAGTCGTTTCGCCCCCTCTGTCGTCACCGCTGCAAATAGCGGATAGGTAGGAAGTTTGCTTTTAATTCGCTCTAAATGCCCAATTCCATTTTGCATACATACGACTGCCACAGGCTCTCCAACATAGCTGGCAAGAAGCGAAGCAAGCATATTTAGAAAAGCATCATCCAAATCCGATTGTTTAACGCTCAGCAGCACCCAGCGATAGTCGGCATTCTGTTTTGTGACGTCATAACGTTCTCTATGTTCTGAAACAGACCCGCTCCATAAACTTTTGATACGAATCGATTTCTCATCTGCTCCATCTAGCTCCTTAAGCCTAATGCCTTGATTAGCAAGCACATCAGCCTGTTCCTCACTGCGCGTCCAAATCGTAACATCCGCCCCTGCTTCTGCTAGCTTTGCTCCATAGAGCAGTCCTAACGAGCCCCCACCTACTACATCTATCTGCACCTTACACTCCTTCCGACCAGCTGCTGCTCATCAATAATATTAGCAAACATCGTATCAAATTTTCCGAAAATATTGCAACTAATACAAGTTTAGCCGACTAGACTCTTCTATAAAAAAGCGCAAAAGAAAAAGAAGCCGGCCATATCATGGCCAGCTCCTCTTATTTACGCATTATAACCTATTCAATCCGTTCCAAATTGCCATTAGCATCCATCTTGAATCTCGGCTTAGCTTCATCGTCATTCGTTAAAACGGTAAGCCTTCTTGCACGATCCATAATTTGAATAAGTGTCTTGTAATCGTCGTTCACAGCACGGTAATCCGTTTGAACATTGTTAACCTCTTTGGACAATCTCTCATTCTGATCACGCAAACGGTATAGCTCTTCCTCTTTGTCTTTCAGTTCCTTCTCATACCATTTGAGTTGGCGAGTTAAATCCTGATAGGTCGTCTTCCATCCACGGAGAAAACGAATAACAGCATCTACCGATAAACTTTCCTCGATTGCACCACTCTCTTGCTTGAATCCACGTTCTTCCGTTTCAAAAACGGCAATCGATGAAACATGCGGCGTTGCGATAATCGTTTGTTTTTTTAAATAATTACGCTTCTGGCGCTGCTGCTTAGCGATTTGTATTGCATCCTCATACCTTTTGCGAACGCAACTGTTCCAGCGGAATCCACATGCTGCGGATGTACGCCCAATTCGTTCGCCCACTTCTTCAAATGCTGCAAGCTGAGTACTACCTTCGCGAATATGGCGTAGTGTAACCTCGGCGAGAATTAAATCATCGTCCGGACTCCACGCATCTTGTCTAACTGCTGTCATGCAACAAAAACCTCCTAACGTAAAGGCGCTTACTTTATCTCTATGCCCTTGGTAGAGTTCATAGAATCTATTGGATACTAATTTGTATAACCAAATTTTCAATTACTCATACATGTTAGCTCTTATATTTGAGCAAACTATATCTAAGTCAACAGGAGTTAATTAGATGCAAACAAAAAATTTGCGATTTCTTCACGTATTTTGGTTTACACTTATTACACCAAACGTTATAATGATCATTAGAAAATCGGGTCGCAGCGAAAGGGGGATGTTATCATGGCACGTATGTATCGGGTACTTGGCTTTTGGACCCTGGTAATCGGACTTATGGCTTTCGCAGGCCATATGACGGAATTTGCGCTATTGTTTTTTGCACAAGCCGTTGCTTTCGTATTTCTAGGCTACTTGAATTTCTCCGAAAGAACTTACATTGTAATGTTCTGGGGATATATGATCATTTCATTCGTGGGTTTCACGTATTGGTCGGTCTTCAAGATGGACTTGCCGTTCTAACAAAGGCGTCAGCGAAATACGCTAAGGCAAGCTTTAATCAAAGCCATGAAAGAACAGCCATTATCTTATATGATAATGGTTCGTTATGCGCTTAAGGTAAGAACAAACAAGAGTACATATGAGTTCTTTTCCTTAAACAAAAAAGTGTCAGCCCCTTTAGGGCTGACACTTTTTTTGTATATCATTCATCCTTTTTCCAAAACCATCACCTTAAACGTCTCACTCATCTGATCGCTTAGCAGCAGCTGCCTAATCGCTCTATTCCTTCGCGCCTCTTTGCTGAAGGGGTCAGTGCTGTTGTGATTTTGAAGCATATCCATTACGCCGTGCTCAATCAAAAATTGTTTTTGTGTCATATAGCTTGCTACGCGAAATCCGCTTTCTTCAGCGGAATGATGTATAAAGGTAAAGGGGACATGTGAAGTAATATCCTGCTCCCCGATTCGACTATACGGATTGGTGTTCGTCTGATGCCGCGAATAACACATAAGTGTACCAAGCATCCGGTGCTCCGCCGCATATTCCTCCGCTTTATGCCCATAATCAATAATAACGACACGTCCCCTAGTCATTACGGCTCCAAGCTTATTAAGGAAATCGACTGCTCCAGCATGCACCTCCGTTTGCTGCCCCTCAAGCAATTGAATATGATCCCGATTAAGCCAATTTGTAATCCGAGTATCGGTAAGCGGCATTTGAACCTCAACGAAGCCACGCTCATCATGATAGGCAACACCTAACTCCATCAGTTCTCCATTCACTAGCTGCACACGGTGTACGGGAAAAGCATCAAACAGCTCGTTTGCGAGCACAATCGTTGGCTGCTTAAGCCAGGTTTCCCCCCAAGCATCATCTGATGATGAAAGCAGCGGTTCTTCACCCGATAAGCTTAAATCTGCAAAGGCATGCCGCGCTGCCTCAGCATGCGCAGGATGATCCTCTATTAGAATTGGCTGCATTTTTCTTTTCCAATCCAAGTCTCGCTCACAACCTGCAGCCGCAATTTGAGCAGACAATCGCCCCGTACCTGCTCCCCACTCGATTAGTTTAAGAGGTTTATCCACTAATGCCGCATAGTCCAGCGCATATTTCGCTAGAACTTCAGCAAGCACCTGCCCAATGCCTGAGCTCGTATAAAAATCACCCTCCTTGCCCACTCTAATTGGCCCTGAAAGGTAATAACCATATTGCGGATCATATAGACATGCCTGCATATATTGAAAAAAAGAGATGCATTTGACTGAACTCCAGCCTCCAGCCTCATCTACAAACTTGCCATACGTTTTTGCACCTGCTATTTTTTCCGCAATGGAGGCTGCGAGCTCGTTTTCCATCATCATAAGGTTCATCCTTTTCCAATTGTAAGATATAATAGAATGGATTGCCGCATAAAATGAATGCTGAGGAGGGACGATGCCGTTGACATTGCCAGCCAGGCGCAATCGATTTTCTATCGCAGCCACTTCGATTCTACTCATCTTCTTGTTCCTGTTTCGGCTTCCCGCTTGGGCTGAGCCTCTGCCGGCTGATGAGGCGGATATGCATGCATTGCTTGAGAAAAGCTTGTCTGTCGTGGAAATCGATAAAGAAATCATCCGCATACAAGAACAGAAGCAGCAGCTCATGCTGACGATGACGGACACGGAGAAGCAGCTGCTCATACAAGAACAGCAAATAGCGGACAAGCAAGAAGAAGCAGGAAATGTGCTGCGCGCTTACTATATGGGAGAACGAGATTTTTTGCTTAGCGCTCTTTTATCGTTCGATTCATTATCGGAGTTGTTTCAAATGCTGGATTATGCCGAAATTATACTTACTCATGACAAGCATACCTTGAATACATATGTCGAGCAATACAAGAAAGTTAAAGTGGGTTATGAGAAGCTTGAAGCTAGGCAGAATGAGCTCAATACGATTGAACAACAGCTCAAAACGCAGAGAGAACGCGTAGTTGCACTAGAGATGCAGCTTGACGAGCAGCTAGCTGGTAGATCAGATGCCGATCGCATACGCATTTTGATGAAGGAGCTTACCTCTTACTGGGAAACAGCAGGAATAGCTGAAGTGAAACAATATTTCCGAGCACTCTCGAAGGCTATGCAGAAGCTGCCAAGCTGGGTACAAGAAAATAAGCAGCTGCTCGAAATAAAAGGTTTTCAATACACCATTCGAGTACCCGAAGATGATTTAAATACATTCCTTCGCGAGCAAAATGATATCTTCAATCATTTCTCTTTTGAATTCATTGATGACAAGGTCATTGCTCAAGGAAAACGCGACAACATGGAAATAAAAATCAGCGGTCATTATACGATCGAAAATGATCCCAAAAACGCCATCCTATTTCATGTCGATGAACTCATATTTAATGGCTTCTCCCTTCCTGACACGACACGCAGTGCGCTCGAGAAGGAATTCGATCTCGGATTTTATCCTGATTTAATCGTTTCGTTTCTTAAAGCGAATGCTGTTGAAATGAAAGACGGAGAACTGACCATCAAACTCAGCCTAAAGTTATAGCTGCTGTCATCATTCATCTATTAAGCAAAAAAAACAGCCTGCCATCATCGCAAAATGAGGCCGGCTGTTTTCATTTTACTCTAAAGCGGCAAGCGACTTCATATAATCAGCCAATCGAAAATTGCCATCGGAAAACATTCCCCATAACTTCTCCCTTTGACGCCATTTCTCAGGCCAAATTGGATCTGAAATCGGGAGATCTTCATCTGCGAGCTTAGTGTTCAGCGCATTTTTCCACCAAGCAGGCGGGATATGAATTTGATCGCTTTGAAGGGAGCTGTTAAACGAATATAATGATGATCTTGCAGGTAAAAAGCCAAATCGGTCATAGGTCATCTGTTGATTCATTAATTCGGTCATTTCCCCAATCCAAAGCATCGCTTCCTCTTCTTCATCGCTGTTGGAGGAAATCGCGTAGCTTCGTCCATTCAACCATGGATAATAGACTTGCTCACGATCAATCGTTAATTTCATTTGCAAATCCTCATTTAAACGCTCGTATTGATTCCAAGGAATTACAGCTGCAAACAGATTATTATTTTGAAACTCCTCTGCTAATTGATTGATTGCATCCACATCGATTCTGCTCAAATTCACTTCCATTTGTTGAAACCATTCCAGCTGCTGAGTCTGCTGCTCACTAAGCGGAAGCAATTTCAACAAGTTGGATGGTTTCGTTTGAAACGCGGCTAACCAAGTTAGCTGCTGCTGCAAATCGCCTGCACTCCAGTTTACAATACTCGCTTGCGGGTGAAGCTCGATCATTTTTGAAGCGGCGGCTTGAAAGGAAGCAAAGTCAGAAGGAGGCTCCTTAAGACCTGTCTCCTTAAGCAGTGCAGAGTTCCAAACGATGATATACGGGTTTAAGTCCTTTGGTACGCCCCATAAATAACCGTTCCATCTGAGCGAATCGAGCAATCCTGTCATTTGATCGGTGAGCGTGTCACCTGTCATCATGCTGTCTGCAGGCTTTAGAAACCCTCGTACAGCAAATGATCTAACCCATCCATTATCTAATAGCATAATATCTGCGGCTTCTCTCTGCTGGCTCTGAAGCGTCCACAGTTCGTATGCTCTTTCCTTATTGGGCTCATTTGAAAGCTCAACTTGAATATGAGGGTATTTCATCATAAAATTCCGGTTTAATTCCTGCAGCTGTTGATATTGCATGTTCGGCAAGGAAACGCTTACAGTAATGTCAGACAGCTGATCAACAACTAGAGTACCGGGAGCGGGTTGAACATTTGTTTTCCCGTCAGGTTTTCCAGTGCTTGCAGGGTTTGCATTTCGTGAGAATGGGATAAGTAATAATGCTGCTAACAGTAATGTGCCGAATAAAACCAGCACGTATTTTCTGGGAGTCACAGCCTTCTTCCTTTCATCCTTAAATCTACTAAAAATAGGATAACAATAATTTGTTTTTTTGTCCAAAAAACCTTATATTTTTGCAAATAAAAAAAGCCCCTCTCCAGAGAGGGGCACAATCGTTATAGTAAATCCGCTGCCAATTGGGCTAGCTTGGAGCGTTCGCCTTTCTCAAGCGTCATATGGCCGCTGATGCCTTCTGCTTTGAAGCGCTCCACAATATGAGTCAAACCATTGCTTATCGAATCCAGATAAGGATGATCTATTTGCTCGGGATCTCCCATAAGAACGATTTTACTTCCTTC
The DNA here is from genome assembly GCF_037976325.1 of Paenibacillus sp. FSL K6-3182. NCBI lineage: Bacteria > Bacillati > Bacillota > Bacilli > Caryophanales > Paenibacillaceae > Paenibacillus > Paenibacillus sp. FSL K6-3182. The sequence continues at coordinate 3,069,907 of NZ_CP150265.1, read as the reverse complement.
ACCGACCCTTGAAACAATCGTTTTCACCTCATGTTTCGTAAGGTTCTGTGCTTCATCAATAATAATGAATTGCCCGGGAATAGATCGGCCGCGAATGTAAGTTAAAGCCTCGACCTGAATGCTGCCCATTCCCATCAATATTTTATCAATGTCGCCTGATTTCTTCGTATCGAATAAATACTCCAAATTATCATAAATCGGCTGCATCCATGGCCGCAGCTTCTCTTCCTTCTCGCCTGGCAAATATCCGATATCTTTCCCCATAGGTACGACAGGCCTTGCGATTAGCAGCTTTTTGTATTTATGCTCATCCTCCGTCTTCAGAAGACCCGCTGCCAGCGCGAGAAGCGTCTTACCCGTACCAGCCTTGCCGGTAAGTGTTACGAGCGGCACATCGTCATTTAGAAGCAGCTCAAGCGCCATGCGCTGCTGAGCATTGCGAGCGGTTATTCCCCAAACCGGATCATTGCTTAAAAATAAAGGCTCAAGCCTTGCCCCGTCTTGGCTAACCTTAAGCAGCGCTGACTTCGATGTTCCCATTTCATCGCGCAAAATCACAAATTCATTCGGATTTAATCGAATATTCAAGTGCATGTTGTTAACTGTAAGGAAGCGATAAGTGTAAAACTCGTCTATGACTGCAGGATGAACATAAAGCGTCATATAGCCCGAATAAAACTCCGACGAAACAACAACCCGATCAGATAAATAATCTTGAGCCTGCAAGCCTAGAACATCAGCTTTGATACGAACGAGTACATCCTTGCTAACTAATACGATACTTTGTTTCTCCGGCTCATTTTCCTGTTCTATATGGTAATTCAGCGCAACCGCCAAAATCCGATTATCGTTGGACATTTCCCCAAACATTTCTTGTACTCGCATGAAGCTGCGGTGATTTAATTCTACCTTGAGCAAGCCGCCGCTAGGCAGTTCAATCCCTTCATGCAAGTGGCCTATTTCTCTCATCTTATCGAGCAGACGCGAGATCGAACGCGCATTTCGTCCTAATTCATCAGCCAACCTCTTCTTTGAATCAATTTCTTCCAACACAACCGCGGGAATTATGACTTCATTATCATCGAAAGCAAAAATCGCTTGCGGATCATGAAGCAGCACATTTGTATCGAGCACGAATATTTTTTTCATGAGAACCCTCCCGGTGTTGGATATTCATTAGAGGCCATACATAGCATATCGCTGCTGCGGGTAAACTATGGCGGACAGGTGACTATCAGCTTTTCATCGAGAAAAAGAGGTGTCAAACATGTACAAATGGCTTACTTCTGCGATCATTGTTGCGATTGTTGCGACAGGTTGCAGCACCGTCGCACGTAATGAAACATCACCCTCTCCACGAAATGATGGCCGTGTCCATACGCAGCAAACCGAGCCAAGGAAAAAAGAAATTAAAAACTCGGAACAGGTTGCGGTACATCTGGAGCAGTTGGCCAAAGGAATTGACGGAGTTACGAACGCGCACTGTGTCGTGTTCGGGAATACTGCAATTGTTGGCATCGATGTAGACGCCAAGATGGAGCGTTCTAGAGTCGGTACAATCAAATATGCCGTAGCCGAAGCATTCCGTAAAGATCCATACGGTATAGATGCACTCGTGACTGCAGATATCGATATGTCCCAGAGAATCAATGAAATCGGCGCCGATATTAGACGTGGCAAACCGATATCTGGCTTTGCCGAGGAGATGGCCGATATTATCGGCAGAGTAATTCCACAAATGCCGCGTGATGTCATCCCTCAGGAACTCGAGAAACAAGCCCCAAAAATAAATAAGAAATTGTAAAGGCATCCCTGAAGACACAAAAAGCCTAGTGAGCAATCACTAGGCTTTCTTCACAGCTGCGAGAACCTGTACAACAAAGGTGTTCGCAGCAATATTCATATTCGGTTCCTCGCACGCAAGGGTAGTGGACAAGCTTACGACGTCGTCGTTCGCACTGAGCCCATCAGAAAAGTTCAAGGCCAGTCCGTCAGAAACCGCATCAATTCTGTGCATTAGAACGATAGATTGCTTATGCAAAACTTCGATCGGTAGCTCGGATACTAAGGATACGGTATTGGTCATTCGCATGACCTCCTTTTGAACAGATTTCAAAAATGGCCTCTGTAGATTTATTATAGCTATAATATTAGCTATAGTCTACGGTTATTCAGCCATTTTTGCTTGAAGTGCAGCCCGAGCTTCCTTAAGCTTTTCTTCGTCCATATAAACATAAGGACTTCTCCAAGTTCCTTCAAGAGGGATGAATGTAATATCATTGCGGCTTAAACCCAAATAAGTAGTCATCATATTTTTTATTTCTTTGGAAGGCATATCCAGCGTCAAGTTTTTGCCGACTGCTTGCATGACGGACCCAATCTTCGTAACGCCGTCAAATGATTTCATCTTGTCTGTTAGTGCTCCGATAACTTGGCTTTGACGTGCATTGCGCTCAAAGTCGCTTGACATGTTTTTCCCATTATTTGATTTCCGGTAACGAACAAAGTCGAGTGCTTTCTCACCGCTTAGCGTTTGAACGCCTGGTTCCAAATCGATATTTGTACCATCAGCAGAGTCCTTATATTTCATTCGCTTATCTACATCCACTGACACGCCGCCAAGCGCATCAACCACATCAGCGAATCCTTGGAAATTAATAACTGCAGAGTATTTAATGTCGATGTCGAACAGCTTGCTCATGACGTTGCGCACTTCTTGCTTCGCATCTGCATACGCTGCTTCTTTGCTTAATTTCTTCTTATTGAGCGCATTCATATAGAAATCAGCATAAAAGCTATTGGCTTTGCGAGCTCGATACCCTTCGATATCAATGTTAGTATCCCGAGGAATGGTAACGATAGTAGCGCTCTTCGAATTCGGATTAAATACAGCGACCATCATAACGTCTGTATTCAAACCTCCTCCATGAGCACGAGCATCGATCCCCATCAGAAGCATGGCAACTGCCTTCTCATTTACCGCTTCTCCAGGCGGTATAACAACCTCTTCATCAACTGGCGATGAAATTTCATCAATGGCTTTATCCGCTTGCAAGACCAAATAAGTTAAACCCGCAGCTACGATCAGAAGTATTGAAAATAGCAATGTGAAAAAGATTTTCATTGCCGAACGTTTTTTTCGCGGCTTCTGCTTTTTTGGTTTTGCTGGTGGACGAGAGCCCGTTCTTGGTGGTAATGCTGTTGATCCTTTACTCATATGATCCACCTTCAAGTTCAGTTGTATTTGGGATTGGATTCAATATCCGTCAAGAGCTGTTCACCCAGCTCACGAGGATAAAGCTGAAGTTTGGTACGGCCATCCTTCTCGTATTTCACATGAACCATCGTATCATCTGTCTTCGTAATTACAAATTCCGTCAACCCATGATCCTCCGTCAATATTTGCTCAAAAAACGATAGTGTCTCAAATGCTGCATTGTCATCGGGACGAGCATCAGCAACCAGCTTGATTTGAAGCCAGTTGAATAGTGCGTCCTCGAACTTCATTTGCCGGATTCCGCATTTGGAGATTGACTGTCATTTGGTTTGTTGCCCTTCCATTTGTCGTACAATTGACGACCACGGAGCATAAGCATCATAAGAACGGCTACTCCCATACATTGAATGATTGGCAGCTTGTCCACCTGCAAAATCATTAGAACGAAAGAGCCGAAGGCAATCAATGTATACACTAAAATTTCTTTAAATAACGGAAGCTTCTGCTGTGCACGAAATACTTTATTGAATATGTATATCGTAAAACCCAGAATGATTAAATAAGAGACTAGCTTATGATCGCTTAACCATGCTTGCATATCGTATTCCTCCTTCATTCATTGTAAACGGCTTTCGCCGTGCTTTAGTTGCACAGTAGGCATTACACTGTGAAATATAAGTGGGATTATAAGTTAAGCAACTTATAATCCCACTTATATTTTAAAGAAAACGTAAGGCTTTGCAGAGCAAAACCTTACGTTCATTTAGAAAACTAATCTTACACGCTTGCTTGCGCATTTTTACGGTTTTTGTCCGCACGTTCGCGCTCGCTTTTGTTCAAAATTTTCTTGCGAAGACGAATCGTCTTCGGTGTAATTTCACAGAACTCATCATCATTCAAGTACTCAAGCGCTTGCTCAAGTGAGAATAGACGCGGGCTCTTCAATGTTACGGTATCGTCTTTACCTGCTGAACGAATGTTGTTCAGTTGTTTTACTTTACAGATGTTTACGATGATGTCGTTCTCGCGAGTGTGCTCGCCAACGATCATACCTTCATAAATTTCTGTACCTGGCTCCAAGAACTGAATACCGCGATCCTCTACGCCCATCATACCGTAGAATGTTGATACACCATTTTCACTTGCAACAAGAACGCCTTGGCGACGGCCGCCTACACCAGCGCCAGCTAGAGGTCCATAGCTGTCAAAAGCGTTGTTCATAATGCCGTAGCCGCGTGTCAACGTCAAAAATTGTGTACGGTAACCAATCAAGCCGCGAGCAGGGATTTTGAATTCTAGACGCACTTGGCCGTTGCCGTTGTTGATCATGTTGATCATTTCTGCTTTACGAGTTCCTAGGCTCTCCATTACTGCGCCCATGCTCTCTTCAGGCAAATCAATAAGAAGACGCTCGTAAGGCTCTACTTTCGAACCATCGATTTCCTTAATGATTACTTCAGGCTTGGATACTTGAAGCTCGAAACCTTCACGACGCATGTTCTCGATAAGAATACCAAGGTGAAGCTCACCGCGACCTGAAACGACAAAAGCATCAGGGCTGTCTGTTTCGTCAACGCGAAGTGCTACGTCTGTCTCAAGCTCTTTGAATAGACGCTCACGAAGTTTACGGGAAGTTACCCATTTTCCTTCACGGCCTGCAAACGGGCTGTTATTAACGAGGAAAGTCATTTGAAGTGTTGGCTCATCGATTTTTAGAACCGGCAACGCTTCTGGATTTTGTGGATCTGCAATGGTTTCTCCGATGTTGATTTCACGAATACCAGCAATCGCAACGATATCGCCCGCTCCTGCTTCTTCGATCTCAACACGCTTCAAACCAACGAAACCAAACAGTTTCTCAATTCTTGCTTGCTTAACTCCGCCTTCACGAGTCATAACAGCAACGGATTGCCCTTGTTTAATCATGCCGCGGTTAACACGACCGATTGCAATACGGCCAAGGTATTCGTTGTAATCAAGCAAAGTTACAAGGAATTGCAATGGCTGTTCTGTATCTTCAGTTGGGGACGGGATGTTGCTTACGATTGTTTCGTAAAGTGCTTCCATGTTCTCATCTTGTTTTTCTGGGTCAAGGCTTGAAGTACCCATCAATGCAGATGCATAAACTACTGGGAACTCAAGTTGAGCGTCATTTGCACCTAGTTCAATAAACAGGTCAAGAACCTCATCTACAACTTCTTGAGGTCTTGCATTTGGACGGTCAATTTTGTTAACTACTACGATTGGCGTTTGGTTTGACTCAAGCGCTTTGCGCAAAACGAATTTCGTTTGCGGCATACAGCCTTCAAATGCATCAACAACCAAAAGAACGCCGTCAACCATTTTCATGATACGCTCAACTTCGCCGCCGAAGTCAGCATGTCCAGGTGTATCAACAATGTTGATCAAGTAGTCTTTGTAATTGATTGCTGTGTTTTTTGCCAAAATCGTAATACCGCGTTCACGCTCAATGTCATTTGAGTCCATTGCGCGCTCTTGCACTGCTTCATGGTCGCGGAACGTGCCTGATTGTTGTAGCAGTTTGTCAACCAATGTCGTTTTACCATGGTCAACGTGGGCAATAATTGCGATATTCCGTAATTTCTCTCTTGCTTGCATAACTTGTAATCCACTCCAATTGTTTTTTATTTAAATCTTTTACCAACGCTTGCGTTTGCTTAGCATCATCCAAACACCTGCTGCAATTAACGCAACAGCAATCGCATAAATCCCCCAGCTCCACAAAAGCACAAGAATGACAAACACAGCCGATGCGGCAGCAAGCGCAATCGATGCCGTGAGTACAACACGCGGTCTGGATGAACCGAACAAATAATATTCGTAAAGACCAGCTGCCACTCCAAAGATAAACAGCGGCCACAAATATTTCATACTATCCCATCCAAAAAGGTTGCAAACGACAAACAGCAGGGCATATACGACGAGCATTCCGCCTGGGACGAGCACGACCGCCGGAACTAATCTGCCGAAGTAGAGAACATGCAGAAGCACGCCGGGAATTAAGACGAGCAGCGGCCAGAAGATTGCGCCCAGAAAGCTGAATACACCTAACTTGCCCAACAAAATAACGACCCCGGCTAACAGCAAAATGATTCCAGCGGAATATTTGTTATTAGGCATTCGCGTTCCGCTCCTTACAGCGCCTTTCGCATATGTTGACGAAAGACGACAGTTTTTATCTATATTAGTTTATAGGAACTGAGGCAAAAATACCAGTACGTTGCGAGGGTCTTAACAAAAAAAAAACCGTCCCGCATTATTTTGCGTGAACGGAGCGCGTCATAATCCTTATAAAACAGCCTTTTTTTTGACAATTGCGAGTACAATGACAAGCGGAACACAGAGCAAAGGAATGGCTTCAGCAAGCGTTTTTGACCCATGAAACAGCAAATCATTCATGCCAGGGTCATGCATTAGCATTCCACCTGCAGCATAAGCGAGTAAAGCTGCCCCAATATAGGAAAGAGCAGGAAATTTCTGAAGGAGCGTTCCCAGCATTTGGCTTCCCCAAATAATCATAGGTATGCTGAGCGCAATTCCGAGCAAAATAAGTACAATATCTCCATCTGCTACCGCTGCAATAGCGAGAACATTATCAAGACTCATAATGAAATCAGCTACAACAATTGTCCATATCGCTTGACCAATCGTTTTTGCTTTTTTCACCGTATGCATATCTTGATTGCCGCCTGCCTCTGCAAGCAGCTTAACCGCTATGTAAAACAATAGCAAAGCTCCTACGGCTTGTAAAAAAGGCACCTGAAGCAGTTTAATCGCTACGACGGTCAATACGCATCTTAAGCCTACAGCAGCCATTGCACCCCACCATACAGCCCGTTTACGCTGCTCTGGCGGAAGTTGGCCGCTAGCCATTGCAATCACAATGGCGTTATCTCCGCTCAGCAATACATTAATTAAGACGATTTCGATAAATATAATCAGGCTGTCCAAGTCACATCCCCCCTCTAATCAGCTGTATGAACAAGCTGTGAGGAATATGTCCATAAAAATTTTTGAATCCCTCTTCACTGCGCAGCGTATTTATTGTAGACTTCAAGATATTCCTTTTTATGGAAGGTGGAAATGACTTATGGAACTATTCTCTGTCGAGTTTTTCTCCGCCCTGCTGACCATCGTTTTTATCGACCTTATATTGGCTGGTGACAACGCCATTGTTATTGGGATGGCAGCACGAAACCTACCTAAGGAACAGCAGAAGAAAGCCGTTATATGGGGAACGGTTGGAGCGATTAGCATACGAATCATTGCCACCTTGCTTGTTGTTCAGCTTCTAAACGTTCCTTGGCTTAATCTTGTTGGAGGACTTCTCCTCGTTTGGATCGCATACAAGCTTCTCGTACAGGATGATGCACATGATGGCATCAAATCAGGCAATACCCTTTGGCAGTCGATACGTACAATCATTATTGCCGATGCGGCAATGGGACTTGACAACGTAATCGCAGTTGCAGGCGCAGCCCACGGGAACACTTTGCTCGTTATTCTTGGGCTTCTCATCAGCGTACCAGTCGTTGTATGGGGCAGTACGATATTCATCAAACTAATCAATCGCTATAATTGGATCGTTTATCTAGGCTCAGCGGTTCTTGCATATACCGCTGCGAAGATGATCACACATGAAAAATCGTTTAAAGCATTTTTCGAGAATCAACTCCTCTTCTGGTCCTTTGTTATCGTAGTCATTATTCTTACAATCGCAGCTGGATTATTGACCAATAAAGGCAAAAAACAAAAGGCAGAACAATTAAATAGCGATTCCACTAAGGGAGAACATTGAAAAGCCGTTGTGTAGTTGCATCCAGCAAGGGACTGACCATAACGTGAGACAAATCAAAACACCTTCAAGAAAATGCAACCATGTCGTAAGATATGGAGACAACCTTGGAGGTGTTTTTACGTTGGCAACAAGAGTAAGTTGCCCAGTGGAAACAAAAATGAAAGCTATTGAATTGAGAATAGCAGGCATACCAGTTAAGGAGGTAAAGGAGCAACTCAACATACAAAATGAAACGCAAGTGAAGACTTGGATGCGATGGTATCGTAGCGGCGAGTTAAACCGTTTAGAGCAGCCTGCTGGCAAACAATACAGCTACGGTAAAGGACCCGAGTTCACCTCGGAACTGGAGCAAATAAAGGCGGAGAATCGGTTCTTAAAGCAACAAATAGATGTGCTAACGCAATTCGTATTCAAACGAAACTAAATAACCAGTCGCCGATTGATTACAGGCGACTGGCCGTTTAAACTTGAAAGGTATTTTAATCCCTGTCTGACAAATGAGGGTCAGTCCCGCAGGAACCATATACCTGCAAAGCTTCTTCATTCGTAATTAAAACCAGCTATCCTCTCCAGCGGTTTGGGCAGCAGTTTGAAGCTGCGGTGACAATAAAACTTCCTCCGTACCGTCAACAGCGGCAGTGAGCAATTGATTATAATTAGGAATTAGAGCCTCAATCTTCTCAACGATACGAAGATTCGGATTCGTACTTGGCGATTTCGGCAAAAATAACGTACAGCAATCCTCATATGGCAAAATCGACGTTTCGAACGTTCCGATTCTCTCCGCCATCCGAATAATTTCATGCTTGTCCATCATAATTAACGGCTTAAGCTGCGGCAGATCTGTTGCTCGACCAATGACATTCATGCTCGGCAGCGTCTGGCTCGCAACCTGCCCCAAGCTCTCGCCAGTAACGATACCGTTTGCCCCATTGCGTTCTGCCAGCTGCTCTGTGATCCGAAGCATCGCCCTTCTCATTAATGTAATGATCAGATTATCGCTCTTCGCTTGTACTAGCGTAGTTTGAATTTCGGTAAACGGCACAAGATGAAGCTTAATCGGCTCCCCGCTGAAATAGGATAATCGCTTTGCAAGCGCAATTACCTTATCTTTAGCCTGCTCGCTCGTGAATGGGTAGCTATGGAAATGCACTGCCTCCACTTCAAGGCCTTTACGCAGTGCCAGCCAGCCCGCTACAGGACTATCTATGCCCCCGGAGAGCAATAACATAGCTTTGCCATTCGATGCAAACGGAAATCCGCCAGCGCCAGTGATGACATCGTAGAAGATGTAAGTAGCTTCCGCTTGAATATCCACCCGCAGCTCAATTTCCGGCTTGCTGACGTTAACTTTAAGTCCCGGCATCGCACGCAGAACATGTCCGCCCACCAAATGATTCATTTCCTGCGAATTATGAGGAAACTCTTTCCAAGCACGTTTCGCGCTCACCTTGAACGTTTTTGGCTGCTCTGGCAAAGCTTGCATAAGAGCTAGCGCAGCTGCTCTTATTTTCTCAAGATCAGCCTCTGTGCTGACAACTGGACTTAAAGAAACGATGCCGAACAAGTCCTTCAAGCGATCAGCTATAGGCTCATAGGGATGTCCATTCAGCTTGATATAAAGACGACCAAACGATTTGAAATAAGTAATATTATCATAAGAAATTAATGCCTGCTTTACTTGATCAAGCATTCGTTTCTCGAATTTGTTCCGATTTCTTCCTTTTACCATTAAATCTCCATAACGGAGCACGATCTGATCATAAAGCAAAATTAAGTCAATCTCCTCTCAAGCGGCTTAAGTTGTGCGACAACATGACGCAGTGCGGCTCCTAAGGCTGCAATATCCTGCTCTTCATGTTCGTCTCCGAGACTAATCCGAATGCCGCTGCTCGCCTGCTCATGACTTGCACCGATGGCAAGAAGCACGCGGCTCGGCTTGTCATCCTTAGAAGAACATGCCGATTTCGTTGAAGCCATTATACCACGTTGCTCTAACATATGGATGACAACCTCTGGCTTCATGCCCGGATAGGAGAAATGTATAATATGGGAAGCTGACGGCTCCGCCCCGTTCAGCTTAAGCTCTGGAATTTGCTCAATATGCGTTAAAAGCTGCTGTTTGAGCACTTTCAATCGTTTTGATCTTTGCTCCATTGAAGCAAGCGACATGCGCAATGCCTTCGCTGACGCAACGATAGCGGGTACGTTTTGTGTTCCAGCGCGATGCCCATACTCCTGGGAGCCGCCACTAAACAAAGGGGACAGCGTAATGCCATCACGCACGTACAAATAACCTACGCCTTTGGGACCACGAAGCTTATGCGCCGAACCGCTAAGCAAATCGATGCCGAAGTTTTCCAAATGAATCGGCAGCTTCCCAATACTCTGAACGGCATCGACATGCAAGATGACCTTCGGATATCGTTTAAGCAACTTTGCAATGTTCTCGATTGGCTGAATGGAGCCGATCTCGTTGTTGATATGCATCACGCTAACGAGAATCGTTTCCACAGTAATTGCCGCTTCCAATTGCTCAAGCTCTACATGACCCGATCTGCCCACTGGCAAATAGGTGACTTTGAAGCCTTCTTGCTCCAGCTGCGCAAAAGATTCGTATACGGAGGCATGCTCAATTTGTGTCGTTATCAAATGTTTGCCTCGTCCAGCGTACTGACGAGCAGCACCCTTTATCGCTATATTATTTGACTCTGTACCGCCGGAAGTAAATACCCATTTCCCCTTAGAGGTTTGCATCTGCTCGGCTAGAACAGCACGCGAGCGTTCAATTAACTTGTCAGCGTCAGTACCTGCACGATGCAGCGAGGAAGGGTTCGCATACTGCGACTTCATCACTTCCATCATGGTCTGCACCACCTCTTCATACGGTGGTGTTGAAGCACAATGATCAAAATATAACATTTTCGATTTGTCTCCTTTTCAAAAAGAAAAAGATCATCGATTGCTCCCGCCTGCATGACGGATCGCTAAATCGTGATCTTATTGCTGTCGTTCTACTTGGCCTGAAGCACCTTGGCAACATAGCGCTGCGTCTCTTCCGGCAACGCTTCAAGATTTTCTATTAGCTGCTCGTTCGTTTTTATTCCTGCACGGTCCACTCGCCCCGGTCCTGCATTGTACGCAGCCAGCGCAACCTGCTCATGTCCATTATACTTGTTTAACAGCATCGATAAATATTTAGTGCCGCCATCAATGTTTTGCGCGGGATCAAAGGAGTTGCTAACGCCTAGACCTCTTGCTGTTCCGTCCATTAGCTGCATAAGGCCCTTAGCGCCAGAACCTGACTGAGCATCTGCTTGAAAGCCGGATTCGGTTTTGATTACCGCTTGAATTAATGAAGAATCTACGCCATATTTGGCTGATGCCTGTTGAATAAGCTCGTCATAAGCAGATGGAGAGCTGTTAGACACGCCTTGACTGCTAAACGACAGGTTAGGCATGCCGCTAAGTGAACTCAGCTGCGCGAGCGCATCTGCTGGCATGACTTGCGCCAATGTATTATTTTCAGAAGAAGTATCGGTCATATATTGGGATAAAAGAGTATCAAATAAGGATGCCGAGCCATCGCCTGTTGTCGCTTGCAACGGATTAGTAGCTGCTTGTAAATTTACATTTGGTGAAAGCTGAAGCTGCAATAATGTTTTGATTATCCGAGGGTCAATACTCATCATATCCTCCTAGCTGAATCATTATGTAAGTTTGTTACGTGTACTTTAAGTATATCGGTTTTAATTGTACATGTTTTTAGAGCAAACAGCCAGTTTCCCCTCATGAATCCTTTCAATGAGCGGCATTACCTGTTTTATCGATTGACACTCCAAATATTTCACATGCCCATCCTCTGCAAGAGGCAGCTGCTTTCTGGGATTCAGCCAAATAGGCGTCCAGCCAGCAAGAAAGGATGGTTTGATATCGTTATGCCATGCATCGCCTACATAAATAAGCTGTTCCGGTCTGTAACCGGATTGCTGCTGAACATGCTGAAAGACTTCTCTATTAGGCTTAGCAATACCCATGCCATCTGAAATGAATATGTGCTCTTCATTTATCCATGATAATAGGGATAATGATCTAATTTTGCTCATTTGATGCTCTACCGGACCATTCGTAATCAAGCCAATTTGCATGCCTCTAGCTTCCAGCTGCTCGAACAGCTCAGCAGTATTTGCTCGGAGCTTAATCTGCAATTGCTCCTGCTCGTAGTTCCGCTGCAGCTGCACGGCTGCCTCGCTCGACACAGCTAGGCCAATATCAGAGAACGCCGATACCGTCCGCTGGATGCGAAGCTCCTCAAGTGATAATTCACCTCTTGCATGCTGCTCCCATAAACGATCACTGTGTCTTCTGATACGTTTGTACACATCTTCTATAGGAAAGCTCCCCATGACATGTTTTTCCAAGTCAGTACCCTGAGCAGCAAGCCGAAAAGGCTGAAGCTGATCGTACAAGGTATCGTCCAAATCAAAATAGACCGCTTTAATCACTCGTTATCTCCTATCGTTGCATCATGCTGTCGCTTTAAATCTTTTTTTATTATAGCGCTTATGGCAGCTGTTAACTATAAATTCATAGACAGTGTTCATACGGCATAAAAAAAGATCGCCCCTATAAATAGGAACGATCTTTGGCTCAAAGCTATTATATAATATAGTGCTTATTTAAATACTTTCACACGCTCATCAATCGGTTGATACGTTTTTTCGCCTGGAGCTGCTGTTGGTTTGCCAAATGGCATTTGAGCAACAAGCTGCCAAGAATCCGGCAATGACCATGTCGTTTTTACTTCTTCATCAATAAGTGGATTGTAGTGCTGAAGCGAAGCGCCGAAACCTTCATTCTCAAGCGCCGTCCATATTACAAATTGATGCATGCCTGAAGTATGCTGCGACCAGATCGGGAAGTTGTGAGCATATGCTGGGAAGTTGGCCATCAAGCCGTCAACGACTTGTTTATCTTCAAAAAACAATACGGTACCGTATCCGCTTTTGAAAGCGCCCATTTTTTGCTCAGTTGCCTCGAATTGATCTGCTGCAATCATATTGCGAAGCGTATTCGTCGTAATATCCCACAATTTATCATGATTTTCACCAAGCAATACAACTACACGAGTGCTTTGTGAATTAAATGATGATGGAGTATGCTTGACCGCTTCATGTACCAATTCTACAATTTTGTCATCGGAGATAACGGCCTCCTTGCTAATGCCGTAGATCGAGCGTCTTTTACTTACTGCTTCCAAAAAAGCTTGTGATGTCATTTTTTCTCCTGCCTCTCACATGTTGTGTGTCTTCCATCTGTGAACTAAGTATCCGCCTTAAAAGGCAGTTACAAATCCAAATAAATTTAATTACTTTACGTAAGTAACTTTATTGTATTGGAGTACACTTGTCAAGACCAACAGGTTCATTATTCCCCCTGCGTTCTTAATTATGATTCAGTGACAGCCTCTTCACCTTTGCCATTAATTTCTCCATTCTTAACACGCCATTTGCTATTTATCCACGTAATAAAAAACGAAATCGCTCCTAGTATTAACAGTACACCCACCTTGTAAAGTGCCTCTTGCCCGCTTAAATCCATAAATATCGCTTTAATTGCAACGATAACAAGTACCGCTGAACCGAATGCACGAAACAGCAGCTCGCGATAATAAACACCCCACAAAATTAGCAGCAATGCATAGCAGCCCCAAGAAACAGACAAAGCCAAACCTAAATAACTTGAAGCGGAATCATACATATATTCTGTGAAAATATTTTCAATTTGCCTTGTCAGCAATCCGCCGACGATGAGATGGGATAACAGTGCATACACACGGGCAAGCATCCGATTCGCTTGATCAGCGAACTGAGGAACGACAAGCTTTCTAGAAAAAAAGAAACCCAGTGCAGCCAGCACCATCCAAGCAACAGCCCCCCAATTCAGAAACGGGATGTACATCCCAAACCATTCGCCGCGAGGAGTGTCCCAAGTGACTACATACCAATAACATCCGACCACAAACCAGATAGCGAGCGAGCCGATGCTCAGCAGGATCCAGCGCTTAACATAGCCGATTGCTGCTGCTATCGCAGCTATGCAGCCCCATAGAAGCACCGTAATTAAAGGCTTTGACTCATATCCGCCGCCAATGCTGCTTACCGACACGAGAATCAACAGCAAACCGCCAAGGAAATACACGCCTGAGGATGGCGTAATCTTGTTTGTTAACATATAAATAACGAAACCACCGAATAAAAAAACGATTCCGATAAAAGAGAGTATGTACCCATAAGCCACTTCACCGTTCAAAATGAATAGTGCCCAAAATCCAAAAAGAATGCCATTTATCGCGTTCATATACAAATCGATTCCCTCAAAGGATAACTTATTGCTCCATGAAGAGACCATTAGTCCGATTGTATAAAAGAGAAAAGCTGCGAGCGCATATCGAAACGGCATACTCCAAAAACCTTCAGTCGATGGATTATAATGAATGAAATATACGATATACATCAGCCATGATCCGATAAAGCTGATGAACCGCAGCTCATGCCAATTGCGCGAGATGCTAAGAAATAGGAAGGCAACATTTAATACAAGAAGATAAAGGAATAAAGCAAATACTTGATCTGTTTCCGGCCGCATAAGCAGCGGAGATAATAAACCACCCAGCATCGCTATATTCATCAGCAGCCGAGACATAAACTTATACGCATAAACGGATATTCCAATGGTTACTGCACTCATTCCAAGCAAGACGGTCATTGGGTTCCATAGCCGGTAAAAAATTCCTGCAAAAGAAAACGTGGCATACAAAATGCAAGCCGCCATGCCAATCAAGATTTCACCAATCGGATTGTGTGGCAGCCGGCTTGCGAGCTTCAAGCCGACTGCGCCTACACCCGCTCCGCATATCATACCAAAGCCAATTTTCATCGACTCCGTAATCCAGCCTTGATCTATCGAATATTTGAACAACGTAATAAAAGCAGCCATAACGAACAATACCCCAAGCAGTGAAGTCCAATGTCTATTCACCATTTCCTGCATCTCTTTCACTTTCCCACCTTCTCTCTGTAAATAATAAATACATTTCTGATGTTACTGAGCAGAACTGCTTGGTTTAACGAATATTAAGCAATCGAGCAGCCTTACAGCGGCATATAGCAGCAAAAATATTACAAATGCAATAAGCTCCAGCTGCAGCAAATACCATGGCCATGGCCCCAGCATATCAAGCAACGAGGCTGTTCCCGGTTTTTCAGCTAAAAACATAAAGTTTGTTTTACCCGATGCCACGTTCGTAATCGCAGCCGGAATAGCGAATACATGCAGCCAAAGTTGAGCCTTCACTACGGAAAAGAAAGTCGGTCGATAGCGTTCTACTACGACGATAAATAGCGCTGCGCTAACAATACCTATATGTGCGATGAAAAATTGAAAATAACGAAAATGCGGAAACGCTTCATCTAAATTGGGGGTTAACAGCGCCTGCAGCGCACCCATGCTTCCAAGAAAAAATAAAGCATCATACAGACTTTTTGGGTTCCAAAGCAATACGACCGCGCTAATCAAAAGCATTAAGCTGCAAAGCTGAAATGGCAGCGAGCCTACTCCCCAATTATCATTGAGAATATAAGATAGCTGAAGCGAGACCTCGCAGCATATTAGCAAAATAGCCAGCCCTATTCGTACCATCTTGTTTATTCTAGGAACTCTCATTCGCTTTCGGAAAACGATAATGCAGATAATGGCTGCAACGAGAATCGCCAATGCCCCAAAATGAGCAGCCGAGAACATTTCAAAATCCATCGGTTATGCCTCCAATCTGTTGATGTAAGCGTTCTTCTACTATCTATTTTGTAAAAAATGACATAAAAAAAATAGTACCAACTTTACATGGTACTATCCTCGTCCTTTTTCTTATGAAATAAGCCCATCTCTTTGGCTTTATTTGCTGCTTCGCGCGACCCGCTCAAATTCAGCTTTTTTAATATATGATTAACATGGTTTTTGACGGTACGAATCGATACAACCAGCTTGTCGGCAATCTGCGGCTGGGTATATCCTTGATCAATTAAATCAAGCAGCTGAAGCTCAGACGGTGTAATCAAATCACCGAGCTTCTTCGCCTCGAACTCGCGCTCCATCTGCTTCAGTCGACGGAATTCCTCGCGCATCCGTTCTGCTACAGCCGCGTTAATGGGGGATTGGCTTCGGTATGCCGAGCGTACAGCTTCAGGCAAGCTTTCAAAATCAGATTTGATTTGGTAATCGATAGCTCCCGCTTGGAAGGATCGAAAGATAAGCTCCTTCTCCTCCATTGACGTAAGCATGATGACCCTTCCTCCGGTAGCTATTGCCGCCTCCTCAGCGAGCAGAACGCCTTCCGGCCTTCCGTCAAGCATGATATCCATCAGCACTACATCTGCAGGCACAGACTGCTGCTTCCCTTCCATAAGCGCCTGTCTAACATCGTCTGCCCTGCTGGCAGTCCAAACCACTTCAATATCCTGCTCCTTGTTTAAATAAGCGACAAGGCCGCGCAGCCAATCACGATCATCCTCGACGATCCATACCTTGATTTTATCCATTTGCTTCCCTCCTCTGCGAAACATGTACATCTATTTTTGTGGCTTGAACATTTCGTTTCGGAAAAGTCATGTAGACAGATGTTCCAGCTCCTGGCACGCTTCGCAAGCCAAGCATACCTTTATGCTTGCGCATCACATGGTACGCATAGGGCAGTCCGAGTCCAAAATTAGTGTCACTGCCGCTTTTGGTCGTATAGAACGGCTCCATTACTTTCGTTATCTCACTCTTGTCCATGCCAAGGCCCGTGTCTCTGACCTCAATAATAAGCTCTCTTTTGGTTTCGCTTAACAGAATAGACAGGACGCCTTTGTCTTGCATAGCCTCCAAAGCGTTGGCTATTATATTGCCTAAAGCCTCGCTTATCTGCGCGGGATCGATGCGACAACTCCAGCCTTCGTTTAACACGCTTTGCAGCTCGATGTTGCCAAGGCTTTGGGCGTATCCTTTCATCGTCTTCTCGATAAGCGCTGCAATGTCGGTCACTTCCACACGAAGCACCAAATCCTCCGTTCGACGATGCACCCTTTGCAGCATCTCCTGCATATGGCGAGAAGCGTTCAGCACCGTTTCAACATCCGCAAGCAGCTCTTGTTGATCGGTTTCAATGGCATAAGCTTTCATCTTCTCCGAGAAAAGCCGCATTTTTCCTGCATCGTTTTTGATCGCATGATTAAGTATGGCAGTTCCTGAGGTGACTGCTCTTAACGTAGAATCGTATCTGCGGCGATCGATCTTCACTCGCACACCCATGAAGCCATAGGTGAATAATGCAATAACAAATACAGTTACGGCTAAACCAATGATCCAAGTATTATAGACCCACATCCGCAGCATGCCGAAGCTTGGAAATACGTAATTCATGACCATACAGAACATAACTGGCGGCAGCACGGTTGAACATATTATCCAGTGTGTGCGAGAAAAAGAGGCATGCAGCTGCCGCTTGAGCAGTACCTGTATCGCCCCGTACATAATATAAGGAACCGCCCACCATACGACAATCTTGAACGAGATGGGGTACATCGTATTATAAAATGGAGTAAACAAAACACATAAAACAATCGGAATTAACAGTAAAAAGGGCATAAGCTGCTGCAGCCGTTTTGGTAGCCGTACAGGTTTGTACGCTATAGCAAACAATGCAAAGGAATACGGCAATCCGTAGTAGGAGGTCAACGAGGAGAACGCTTGCAAGCGATAAAGAAGCTGCTGCGCTACTTGATTCATTCCAGCTTCCGCTGCTGCTGGCAGCCATTGCAGGTCAAGTACGGCAGCAAGCGCACCAGCTCCTCCGCTAAACGCCACAGCGCCTAACCAATGATTAACGGATGCTCGCCGATCGGAGAGCCATATAATGGCTGCAATAGCCCACAAAGCAATAAGAACGAATAGCATAACGCAGCTCCTTCATAACAACTTTACTCTTTAATTTCTATTGTAATGGGAGACCATTCTCCGATCACAGTCTGTCCGTGCACCGACACGCTGCCCTCCGGCGACAAATCCTTTTCCGTCATAATGCCTAGCGCAACGATAAATTGGTTAAATTTAACCGGAACATCACGCTCTCTCCGCACTTCTTGGCCATTCAAAAAAAATACGACTTCATCATTGGTGCGATTGTACGTAATTTTGTACGTATTAAATTCGCGCGCCGCAAAGTTTGTGTCTTCCTTAAACACACAGAAATATCTCGTTTTATCCGTCTCCGGCACCTTTACTCCTGGAAAAGGAAGAACGGCATATACACTTGCATATTTGTCATTTCCCGCAAAAAAGTCGAGTGCCCCGCCTGTCGTGAAATCGAGCAGATTCAAAGAAACGAAACCATCATAAAGATCATCAGGCGCTGTATTTTGCGAACGTGCGCGAATTTGTAGCTCAAAGCTGATCTCACCGGATTCAGGTACAAGAACAGGTTCAGCAGAATAATACATATGCTTAGCATTATCCAGTATTTGAATTTGATCGTTCGAGCGGCTAAGCGGTGCTCTTACATACAGCAGTCCATTGCGAACAATGACAACCGCATTTGGCTCTCGGTACTGCCAGAAGGTTCCGTCTTGCAGCGGAAAACCGCCGATTTTCCATACTTCCCCTTCATTTAGAATCGTATGAAAATCTCCTAAAGTCCATTGCTTCTCCATATCCTTGACCTCTTTCTAAGTTGTATGTTTTAAATAAGACCCTGAATGATTAAGGCAACGATTAAGATCACACCGCATCGCATCGTTGCTTTCAGCGAGGCACCCATAAGCGGTACGTATGCAGCAGATACATTATTTGATGATAACCTGCCGTATACCAAATATAAAGGTATCGCTGTTGGCAGCGCCAGCAGCCCGTAAATAGGCAATGCTTTCACGACCACGCATAGGATAAGTGAAATATAGGCGAGAAAAAGCAAAACGCGCGAGAAAACGAGTGCTCTCTTTTCTCCCCAAACGACGACTAATGTTCTTTTCCCTGCTTGACGATCAGCCTGCCAGTGCAGGAAATGGTGATTAAACAATATTAGGGTAGTCAAAAGTCCTATTGGGAGCGATAGCCAAAATGCCCGAGAATCTAATTCTGAGGTTTGTACAAAATAAGCGCCTACGACAGGCAGTATGCCGAAGGAGATCAAAATCGCGACTTCACTGTAGCCTTTGCCGCGGTATCCGAATTGGATCGGCGGAGCTACATAGAAATAAGCAATTAACGCCCCAAGCCCGCCAAATACGAGCACCGGCCAGCCGCTTGTTATACTAATTATAATGCCGCAAATCGCTGCAATGCCAAATAATGCCCATGTTACGGTCGCAAAGGTGCGAATGCTCCACGTCCCTTTTGTCAAATAGCCAGAGTTGGTTGCAATTGCCCCTTCCGTCGATTGAGCGGCCGTATCCGTACCGTTATAATAATCCCATAAATCATTGATCATATTAGAAAATAAATGGGCTGTTCCTGCCCCAACTATGGTGATGATAAATAATAAAGGATTGAAAATGCCGTTCCACACAAAAGCCCCCAGCGCACCTAACGCCACGGGAATAAGCATAACAGGAAGAACCCTCAGCCTGGATGCTTTCATAAATTGTTTAAACATAAGCTGCCACTGCCCTCTCTGTTGTCGATCGTTCAATTGAACCACTTCCATTTGCTATACGTCAACACATGGATTAAAAATGGCTTAGTTTTTGAACTTGTTTAAGCTTCTGTTTGAGCAGCTCGGTGCAATAATGATTTTGGTTTCTTAGATCAAAAGCAGCAGCTAATTGTTCGGTATCCTTTACAATCATCTCATACGTAATATCGCTGCTAACATTCAGCTTTCTCCGACGGTTTTTCGCATGCCACAATTGTAGAAATGCTCTAGCTGAAATCATATACAACAACCGATCCCAGCCTACTCTCGTATCCAGCGCATATTGGACGGTTTGTTCAAACCATTTGGCGGCTTTATGAATGTCGGTTGCTGTGTAATAAGCAAGGAAGCTCCCATATTCGCTTAAGTAACCAGGTCCCTTTAACAAACGCGCGCCTTTTTTTGCCATCTTTACAGCTTCATCTGCTTGCTCCGTCTCAAGGAGCGGGAGAAGCAGATGGCTGTACGTATTTTGCGGAATGGATTTGCAGGTCATTCGACCATCCATAATAGGCTTCATAGCTTGCAGTCCTCGCCGATATCTGCCAACTGTAAAATGATAGTAGCCAAAGCCATTTTGCTCACAGGCGCTGCAATCAGACATTCCATCTCTAGCCGTCTTGCGCCAAAGCTCATAGTTTGCTTGAGCCGACTCATGATCGCCTTGAGATAGCGCGTATCGATGAAGACATTGATAATATGGGCGCAGGCTGTGACCGTATTGTAAGCATTTTGCCTTAAAATCATTAAAAATCGAATTGATTTGATCCGTACCAAATTGCGGAAACCGCCAAATTTGATTAACAAACCATTTATAGTGCCAAATAAGGGTGAAGCTCGAATAAGCAGCCGGATCTTTTTCAAACTGAGTTAAGCACCAGGTAAACGAAACAAGAAATCGCTCTTCATAGCCCGAATCAAGCGCTGCCTCGGAATAAGTCATGCGGGCGTAATAGGAGTCTTCCTTCGTCATATGCAAATCGGCTATCCGAATAGCCTCCTCAAGCACCGCAAGCTTCTGTTTTCCCTGCGGCAAGCTCCATGCCTCGCTTCGCAATTGATCATATCGCTGCTTCATAGCTCTCGATCACCAGCCTGACTAAGACCGATTTCCAGCACCTGCATAAACGATTTGTTCATTAACTTCAGCTCCTCAGGGCCAAGAGGATATTGACCAAGCAGCAAGGCCTGCGTATAAACGGTCTCAATGCTTAGCTTCTGCATATCCGCATTCTGACAGGTCATAGCCCTCTGCATAAGCGGATTATTAAAGTTGTAGCAAATCGTCGCATATGGCACCTCATATAACTCATGGATGACAACATCCACAATGTTTGCGAACAAATCATTAGCTTCATCTTTCGTTTGCTCTGCCATTCTCAGAAAATTCACTTCATCATTTGTATTGTATAAAGCAGCCAAATCCACTGGCTCAAATCGCTTTACTACGCTTCTGCATTGAAATGGAGCTAGCAGCTGATCCGAGAGCTCCAGAAAGGAAAGAATGCTTTTATGCTCCGCGGGAGTTATGGATTGGAAGACGTTCGAGAAATTAATCGGATCTAGAACTAACGCCTCGATATCCTCATCCAGCGCAGGCAGCTTGCGTACAAGTTCAAAATCATGGACATAACCGCCGTTAATAACCATCACATTTTGCGCTTTGGCAACGCGAGCCACTTGGCGGAATTCATCAAGTGTTGAAGATACAACGATCCGTTTGTTCTGTTCCAATATTTCGCTCATCTTCATCATGCCAAATGAAGTCTCAAACGACAAGAAAGGGATAAACAATCGATAAAGCTCATCATCTTCGGCAGCCATCGCTTTAATGGAAGCAGAATGAATAACAATAATTTTCCCGAATAGTACAGGATTTGATTCTGAAAGCTGAATCATATGCTGTTTAATGTTTTCGCCAATTTCATCCTTTACGGTATGAAAAAGCTCATTTTCCATAAATGACTCCCGAGAAGCCGTTGGTCGAAGTCCATTCGTATTCATGATACACGTAACAAAAAAAGCCCAATCCGGAAGCATATTGTTAACTTGATCGGAAAGCAGCATACGTTTCATATATACCTTATGTTTTTTCTCGGCTTGCAAGCTTACAGCATAAGGAAGAATATAAGCGACACCCTCAAGCTCACCAATTACTGATTTTAAAGGTATGGCATCCAAGAAGGTTTGATACAAGTGATCTTCGCCATAGGTGAGCGCATCACTGCTATTCATGGACCACGGAGGAGTTTCCTCGTTAATCCTAATATCTGTTTTCCCTTCGGACAAATGAATCGGAACAGGTAGGAACTGACCATAATGGCTCATTAACTCCATCACACGATCCCATTCGTAATAATCCTCGTAACCCTCCTTGCATGTCAAAAACACGGTTGTTCCGATTGGAGCATCCTTCTCAAGCTTGCGAATCGTGTACGTGCCGTCTGGCCGCCCGCGCCATTCTAAAGTATCGCCTTCTAGAGCGGAGCGGGTAATAACAACGATTTCGCCGCTCACTACGAAGCAGGACAGCAAACCCACGCCAAATTGTCCAATATAGTCGTCTGCTGAATCCATTTCGTCACGCTTGGAGGTACTTCCGATTTGAGCCAAAAAAAGCTGGATTTCGGATTCGGACAGGCCTATCCCATTATCGTGAACGGCAATCGTTCGAGAACCGTAAATTTCAACTGTTACGCGTGCATCAAAACGATGTCCAAGCCGTTTGCGTGCCGTTATCGCATCAACGCCATTTTGTAGTAATTCCCTAATGAATACGCCTGGGCTCGAATATAAATGCTTTGAGAGAAGCTCGATCATCCCTTGTAAATTAACTTGAAAGTTCATTTCGCTCATCCTGTCTCCCATAGTGGATCTGTTTTGTATTGGTCTATTCCATTCATTGATTCGGCATTATACTCGCTTATCCTTCTTTATTTGCACAAAGAGGCAGGCAGCACCCCAAACCTATGGATGCTGCCTGCCTCACACGATTATCATTTTGTGTTGCTTATACTTTGAAAACAGATGCTTTCTCCTTCAAATCCTGCGAGGAAAGTGAAAGCTTCTCCGCAAGCGTGCGCAAATCATCGGAAATATCATTTTGCTTAACTGAAAGCTCGCTCATATGTTCCATTTTCCCATTCACTTCTGAAGACGTAGTCAATAGCTTGTCTACTGCAGACACGATATGAGACATGCCTGTTGTAATTTCACTAATTGCCGTAGAAATCTCGCTCACTTGATCTGACAGCATGCTGCTTTGTGATTCCAATGCTTGGAATGTGCTGCTTGCGGTTTCAGATGCTTGACGCGTCGTGTTAATAACATTCGCGAAGCTGCCGATCGTGCGGCTGCTTGCTGCCACATCGCTCTGTATGAGTGTCAGCTCCTTCGTGATCTGCTTCGAGATCATATCGGTCTGACTGGACAACTTGCGGATCTCATCAGCGACTACTGCGAACCCTCTGCCATGCTCACCCGCTCTTGCCGATTCAATGGATGCGTTCAGTGACAACAAATTCGTCTGTGTGTTCAAATCCTGAATGCCGTTCAAAAACTTAGCTACATTGTTATATCGTTCATTCATCGTTTCGAAAGCTTCAGTTAGCTTTGAGAACTGGTCTACTGTTTCATTTACCATCGAGACCACGCCAGCCATCTGCTGCGTGCCGTTATGAGATGATTGCTTCATATTTTGCATATCATTGTTTATGTATTCACTCGACGCAGCAATTTGCTGAGAGCTTGCTGAGATTTCTTCCGTAACTGCCGAAATGGATGAAGCATCGTCATACTGCGACAGCAACACTTTTCTGCCCAGCTCCACTTGGCCATTTACATCCTCTGATGCTTTTCGATTAATACCAATCATATTATCCATATTATTCGAGATGTGGAGCACAGATTCGCTCACTTCAAGCGTAGCTTTAATCGTTTCTCGCAGCTGATCGCCCATATTAGCCAAAGCGTGGTCAAGATCGCCAAATTCGTCAGAGCGAACGAGTTTTTCTTGACTTGTAAAATCATTATTGCCATACTGCTTAATTCTTTTTGTAATGCCTACAAGTCCTGTTCTAATCGATTGTGAGATGACAAAAATCATAATAGCAGGAAGAATAGCTAGCAAAATGACATTTATAAGCACAATAAGGTTCGCACTGGATATGTCTTTATCGAGAAGCCTCTGCGTCGCGTTAGCGTCTGCGGTCAAACGCTCGTGCATTGTATCGTTGGAATAACTTAGAATGACGGTATATACGCTTATTAGATTGCTTATGCGGAGCGATTTCTCATCTGATGATAATCCACTCACGTCTGTATTCGTCACTTTCAAGTTATCTAATGCTAGCTTAAGAACATTAACTTGATTCGCATAATAAGGACCATCTTCCGTTGCAGGCGGATATTTCTTATCCATATCGATAAGCTGTTTCTCCAACTCATCGATGTTGGCAGGCATCGTTTCCAAATCCTTCATGATCAGCGTTGCATCGCTTTTGCCATTTTCAATGGCATCTACCATTAGAAGCATCACTTTCAGCAGCCTATTCGATATACCTTGATAATTGCGTTCAGCACGCTGCAATTCCTCTGAACCTTCGACTGAGGTTGCTACTGAATGATTTTGAAAATAAATCAAAACGCCCGAGCCTACATTAAATAGTGTGATGATTGCGGTAACAAGCAATAATTTGCTCGTTATTTTCTTCAAACTCAATTTCTTAAACAGTATTTTTGCTCTCTCTATCATATCCTTAAAAACCATCCTGCTTGCTCTCTCCTCTGTCTCCTGAAAACAAAAAAAGCTATCCAGCCACAGGAGGCGGACAGCTCAGTTAGCTTATTATCCTTCCGGCGGTCTGGCAGCCATAGTGCGTACACCTTAGGCCCATAACTTTGCGTCCTTGTCTTTCAACAAGTTTGCCTTTTTCAGTTTGTCTATTTTGTAGTTTACAACTTAAACCAGTATAGGACTATTTAGTGAGTTTGTCATCCCTTGAACCATATTTATTCTGTGGCTAAAAATAAGGTTGCATTGCAATAACGCCTTGCTAACGAATGAAAATAGGAGGTTTGGATGGAAATAACCGCAACGAGCAAAATATTTCGCACCGCTTCCCATTGTTTTTCTGTTAAATTCGGCAATCTGCTTGCAAATTGATTCGCTGAAGAGCGAATGACATGCTCTGTCAATAAATCTTGATGCGGATTTTCCTTCAGATGACCGGAAATGTCGAGCAGTTGATCGTTATTCGCATCTAGCTCCTCAAACATACTAGTATAAGATGCATATAATTCAATAGGCCCAACTAAATCGTCTGCTTCATCCTCTGGTTTCTTGAATACGATCTCAAAAAGCTTGCGTATGGATTCAAAATCAAGATTTGACTTTAAATCATCAATAATAAATAATAACGCAGCTTGGTTTAGAGAATATTTTTTCCCAGCTTTCGGACAATCGAAATAAGGTTTGAAATCTCGCTTTACCCAGTTTTGCATGGAGGTAATCGACAGATTCGAATATTCGATTAATTGGCCCAACGCAGCAATTTCATGTAGTGAAAAGCCTTTAATCTCATTTCCTTTAATGAGCTTTTCAATAATTGGAGGCAGCAGCGTAGACATAAATGCAGGCAGTCCCGTGCCTTTCTCCAAATCACATTGATGCGTTTTGGTCCATGCGGCTTGCAGCACTTGCAGTGGCTTCAAATTATACTTTCCGTCCAGAGCCAGCAGCAAGCAAGCCATCTCTTTTCGAGTAAGCGTAAAGGACTCCATCTCGCTTCCTCCTCGCACATTCGTCTTGCATTCCTATATTACAAGTTCATATGAACTCATCATATGCCGGAGAATGACGCTTGTAAAGGCTCGAAAATCAATGAGAATAAGCCTTTCATTCTCGTTAAATCGCTTTTAAAGCGCGTATAAGGCTGTTACCGTTGGATATGGCATTTGTCATATCATGTAATCATTCGTTATAGTAGATCATAAGAATAAAAAAAATATAAACATAAAAGGGTAGTGAAAAACGAAAATGGGTATAGGATTCAATTTATTCATGATTGCTCTTCTTATTTTATTAACTGCTTTTTTCGTCGCAACGGAGTTCGCCATCATCAGACTTCGCTCCAGTCGGATCGATCAGTTAGTGCTTGAGGGCCGGAAGAACGCACTTGCCGTTCAACGGGTTACGAGTAATCTGGATGCCTACTTGTCAGCCTGTCAATTAGGTATTACTATTACAGCGCTCGGGCTGGGCTGGCTGGGAGAACCGACAGTTGAAAAAATGCTTTTACCCTTGTTTGAACGTTTTGCTATTAACGATGACATCAGTCATATTCTATCCTTTTTAATCGCATTTATTTCGGTCACATTCCTGCATGTTGTTGTCGGGGAGCTTGCACCAAAAACGTGGGCGATCCAGAAAGCTGAATTTATTAGCTTCTTAACAGCAAAACCGATTATTTTATTCCACAAGATTTTATATCCTTTCATTTGGTTGCTAAATGGCTCGGCTAACGCTTTGGTTCGCTTGTTCGGATTGAAACCAGCTACAGAGCATGAAGAAGCACACTCGGAAGAAGAAATTCAAATTATTCTTAACGAGAGCTACCAAAGCGGAAAGATTAACAATACAGAATACGGATATGTAAGCCGCATTTTCGCTTTTGACGAATTGCTGGCCAAAGAAATTATGGTGCCTCGCACCGATATGATTTGTTTGTATACAAACAAATCATTAGCTGAGAACATGGAAATTATTCGCAAGGAACAATATACGCGTTTCCCGGTCGCACTTGAGAGCAAGGATAACATCGTCGGCATGATTAACACGAAGCAGCTTTTCCTAGAATATGAATCAGATCGTGATTTGGATTTCAAAAAGCTTGTTCATCCTGTACTGAGCGTTTCTGAGGTTACGCCAGTCAAAATGCTTCTAAAGCGAATGCAATTAGAACGTGTTCACATCGCTATTCTCGTTGATGAATACGGCGGTACTTCCGGACTAATTACAATTGAAGATATTTTGGAAGAAATCGTTGGTGAAATTCGTGATGAATTTGATGCTGACGAACGCAAGGAAATTGAACAGTTGGCCGATAACTGCTATCTTCTCGATGGTAAAGTATCACTTAGCGAGCTGAGCGATCTAACCGGCATGAACTTCGAGGAAGAGGATGTGGATACGGTCGGCGGCTGGTTGTACAGTCAAGTGACCGATCCAAAGCCAGGCAAAGAGCACTTTTACGAAAACTATAAATTTATCATTCGTGAGACGAGCAAAAACCGGATTCGCAAGGTCGAAATGCTAATTGAGCAAAATCAAGAAGCCGTTGAAGGCGAAACCGCATAACGATAGGTTAACAAGAAAGAAGCAGCCTTTGCTCATTGCATAGGCTGCTTCTTTTTTTGTTATGTCTTTATAACAAGCTGAAAATATGAACGATACGATCAAGCAGCCACTCATCCGTGTGGTCTATCGCCTCTTCTACAGAACATGGACCCGGCACGAGCGAGAAGCCTGCACGAAGACCAAGTTCCGACGTGTATGCTGAACTCGCATCAATTGACCCGCAAACGGCGATAACAGGGATGCGCTGCCCCCGAGCGGCATCACATATCGCCTTGATCACCTTACCTGATCCCGTTTGGCTGTCTAATCTCCCTTCGCCTGTCAAAATCCAATCAGCGCCAACAATATGCTCCTCAAACCCAATTCTATCCATAACAAGTTTTGCTCCAGCGTGCATAGCGGCGTCAAAAAAAGCTAAAAGTGCTGCACCTGTTCCTCCTGCCGCTCCACTGCCTGGCAAATTCGCCACATCAATCCCTGTATGCTTGGATATACCTTCAGCAAAATGAGCTAATGCAAGGTCAAGCTGCTTGACTGCTTCAGACGATGCTCCCTTCTGAGGACCGTAAACCAAAGAAGCTCCATGCTCCCCGCACAATGGATTACGTACATCGCCAGCAATAATGAAGCTGCTTTCGCGAATGCTCGAATGGAAACCAGCATCATCAATCGATGCAAGCTTCGACAAATGAACGCCTCCAAGCGGCAGCTCAGCTCCATTTTCATCTAACAGCTTCATTCCGAGCGCCTGCAGCATGCCCGATCCGGCATCATTGGTCGCGCTGCCTCCTAAGCAAATAATAAATTGACGATAACCAGAACCGAGTGCATGCCGAATCAATTCACCGGTGCCAACTGTTGAAGCGATAAGCGGATTTTTCTCTTCATTCTTGAGCAAAGCAAGACCCGATGCTTCAGCAAGCTCAATAACCGCGGTTTGGCCATCCCCCATTACGCCATATCTTGCGTGAATGCTTCGGTTCAGCGGGTCGTGAACAGGAACTTCGATATAACTCCCGCCTGTAACTTGTACCAAAATCTCCATCGTTCCTTCACCGCCATCAGCCATTGGGAGCTGTACGATTTCAGCATGTGGATGTACTGTGCGAATGCCTGCTTCCATCGTGCTAGCAATATGAAATGCGCTTCTTGACCCCTTAAACGCATCCGGTGCAATAACGATTTTCATTCTTATCATCCTTTCAGAAAAAAATTAAAAAAACACTTGCAATTATTTCAGTTTATATGCGATAATACATCTTGTGTTTAGCGAATACATCTTGCCGTTGTAGCTCAACTGGTAGAGCAACTGACTTGTAATCAGTAGGTTGGGGGTTCAAGTCCTCTCGACGGCACCATCTTTTCCCGGGACGTAGCTCAGCTTGGTAGAGCACCTGGTTTGGGACCAGGGGGTCGCATGTTCAAATCGTGTCGTCCCGACCATCCTAAACATAATGAATTGAATATACATAAAAGAAAGAAGCTTGAGCAATCAAGCTTCTTTCTTTTATATTTGATCGCCTAAATTTTGCAACAGCTCAGCGAGCTCGTCAAACCCAGCATCCAGCGCATAATCCTCAGCTGTATATCCTGTTTCATCAACTTTCAACGGATCAGCCCCTGCTTTTAGCAAAAGTTCCGCTCCCTCTATATCACCATTTTTTGCTGCCGTCATTAGCGGTGTCCATCCGGTACTATCCTGTAAATTCGGATTAGCTCCTTCTTCCAGCAATAACGCTACCATCTCTATGCTTTCATTATACAACGCTATCGTTAATGCCGTTTCTTCATAACTTTGCTCAATCACATTCAATTGCGCTCCCGCATCTATCAATGAAGAAGCGATTGCTGTTTCATTTAGCTGGGCTGCCCACATTAGCGCTGTCCACCCTTCATCGTCTGCTGCATTCGGATTTCCTCCAGCATCAAGCAGAGATTTAACAAGCTCCAAATCAGCCTCTGAAGCTGCACCAAGCATTTGATCATCGGTTGGTGGCCCATCAAGAGAAGACATAAAGGTATCAATCGATTTCGAGAAGGTCACTCCGATCGTAACAGAACCCCCGAGAACAAGAATAACAGCTAAAACGATGATAAGTGCTATTCGCGAAGAAGATGTCTTAAAAATGATATTCGATGAGATGCCTGCATATTGCTGAATCGCGTAGATACGCTTCGGCAGGGGAGGGTGAGTCGATAGCTTCTCAGCCAGCCATACAAATAAACCTTTCTCATAGCTGCTTTGCAGCAGATATTCCTCACGGTCTACCCGTTTGTAGAGCGTTTTGCCGATAGCTAATATCGTCAAACCATTCATTGCGGCTTCAGCATCATTGGTGTAATAAGCAGCCATACGGTCGCATGTATATTCGCAAGCCCGCGAGTATGCTTCGCCAAGAAATGGAAGCCATAACGCTGGCAATATGAGCAGCTGCTTCGACAAATGATTTCGTTTGATGTGGGCGAGCTCGTGTGAAATGACAAAAGTGAGCTCTTTTTCCCCACCCGCCTGAATCATTTCGAACAAATCGGAATAAAGCACCACCATATTGCGGCCAAAAAAGCGCGAGGCAAACGCGTTTAATATCCCGCTTGACTCCATGACATAGAGATCCGGTACAACAGTAAAGCCCATCCGCTCGCACTGTGCCTGGGCAATTGCGAACACTTCCGGGAATTGTCTCGGTGTGATCCGAACGCCATTGGTTCGAATGCTTGCCATCATAATCGCTTGAGCGAATAAGGGCAAGAGAATAAGAATCGGTAGGATGAAAATGAAAATAATAGAAATAAACAGACATAAATAAATGAAAACACTAAAGATAAGCGCAAGAACGAAGTAACGATTCTCTTTCTTATGTATGAGCGACGTTTCTAAATCAATTGCATTCAATAAATGGCATCCCCTTCTAAAATAATACCCACATTATACACGATTTCCCAAAGTTATTATACAACCTTCAGCATAACAAAAAAACTCATCTGCAATTTAGGATTGCAAATGAGTTTCTTTCAGTGTATGACATCTAGCTTTGCTCAAGGAATTGGTAAACAGCCATCATTTCTTGTTTATTCAACTCACGAATGCGATTGAAAATAGGAATATCAGCTACAGCCTCGATATTTGAGCTGTCTTTAACAACATCACTTACTTTGCCGGTCAGCCATGTTTGCACGTCTATGCCTTCAACGATTTCCTTAAGCCCTTCATCGTTGATGCCACTTGCATAACAGCTAACACATGGTACCGATAATTTAAACACGCCATCATGGAGCCCATCTTCCGAAATTACTCTTTTCCCTTTGCAGAATGGGCATGGCTGGCTGGCTTTAATTTTGTTTATTAAGGTAACAATTTTTTTGTAACCAAACGCTTCATAAACATAGGTCAGTTTTTTGTATTTACCATTGGTGAAATACTTATCAATGATCGTTTCTCTCGTTTCGGTGATATTGGCAAAATCACAGACAGTGATCCGATTATTAATACTGATGGATTCGATACTGTTGCTAATACGGCCCCAGAAAGGCAGTACATTTTGCAAAACCATTTCGTAGTGGGAAAAGCTCGCTACCTCTAGTTCAAGCATTTTCAGCGCAGCTTGCGTCTCCCTAGGCAATAGAGAAACCTCTTCCGTCAAAACCATATCGCCCCCAACAATTGCTTTCATTTTGTCTAGAACCTGTAGATTTCCAACGGTTTTAATGACTTGATCAAGAGGCTGCTGAATAATGTCACGAATATCCGTCTCGCCAAACTTCAGCTTTTTATGATGCTTTAGCACCGTTCCTTGACAGATTGGGCAAGTAATCAATTTTTTGGATTCTTTTATACGCTCTTTAATCTCCGATTTCGATACCACCATATACATCCCAATGATGTGATTAAAGCCTTCCCATGTCCTTGATGCCTTGCCTACTTTATCATAGAATGACTTTTCCCAATATCCGTACAAAAAAGTATGCTTTTCTGCGTCTGTCATCTCTGCATAACTTTTGCTTATATCCTGGCCGAGCTCATTTTTAATCTCTTCAAAAATAAATTTTATTTTTGGGAATTGATAAAACTTCAAAATATCCATCACATCTGGATGCAATAAGCCATCCCAGAATGGCGCGGCTTTGTCCTGAATAACAATATCAAAATCAAATTTTTCAATTACACGGCGGCCCGAGCAGCATGGGCAATGATTAGCTTGATTATAGAAATCGAAGCTATTCGTATCTTTATTGGTTGGATGTGCCGCCACAATATGGTTGATTAAGCCGCCAATTTCGTAGAGAAACGTATATTGGCTGTACAAGTGGCGTTCCAAATCAATGGCGATGACGGGTGCAATGGTATCCGATTCATATTCGCCATAAATGAGACGAGCCATTGATGATAAACTTTTTAAGATGCCGCCTTTATAAACATTTTCCGCATTTTTAAAATAGGCAATCTGGTTTTCTTTTAAATAATTAACGCCATTTTTTTGATCAAGTGTTGAAGGAATATGGAAAGGAGCAGCTTTATCTTCATTGTTTTGTTCCCAGTAATAATCATCATGACTGACCACATCAAGATGCTCCACGGGTGCAAGCTGTCTTTTGCCAAAATCAACGATAAAATCAGAGCTTTCCAGCATATACGAATTATGTTCAATCATGATCATGGAGACGGATTCATCCTGAAGAATGACCCTCACACTATCAATGAATTGATTCAAAATGTTTTGTGACAACCCTTTTGAAGGCTCGTCAAAAATAAATAGCGTATTCGGGTTTCTGGAGCCCGCAAACAACTCAGAAACTAAATGAACACATTGAAATTCACCCGTTGATAAGGATTGTGTTTTTCTCTCCAACGTCAAATAACCAAGTCCTAGCTTGATCAATAAGCTCAAGCGTTTATGAGCGATGTCTTCATTTGGCAGCTCAACAATAATATCTTCAATCGAGCGCTGAAAAATATCATCAATATCATCACTATATTTTGTAAGCTTCTTTTTAATATCTAGAAATGTGGCAACGGTTGACCGACTAGTGATCGATTGGTTTCGATCTTGCCCAACCATAACCAGCTTATCTTTCGGATAGCGCTTCACAAAATCTTTGGACATGCACTCATTAACTAGTGTGGATTTGCCACAGCCTGACTCGCCTGTAAAAGTGACAAGTCTATTTTTAGGAATCTGAATTTCATTGATTTGAATATTCCGGCAGTGAAGATCAAGAAATTGATAATATTCTGTTGGTGCTGCCTCGTTTCGTTCCCCGTGGATTGGCTTTGGACGTGGTGATTCTTCCACTATTTTTCCGCCGTATTTACCGCTTCCAGGGCCAAAAAACAAATGCTTATCCGCTGTGTCCAGCACCGTGTCAGAATGGTCAATGAGCCAAATTTGATTTTTAACTCCCAATTGTTTAATCTCAGCTAAAATCTTTAATAACGTCTGATGATCAAGACCTACGGAAATTTCGTCGATGATAATAACCGTATTCTCACTTGTTGCCATAAATTCAGCTAAGTAGAGCCGAGTTACTTCTCCGCCTGACAATGTTCCCATAATCCGATTTAACGTTAAGTAACCAATATTCATATTGATTATATTTTTTAAAATGTTTTGTTTACCTTCACTAATCTTTAGAACTTCTGCTAGTGAATATATTGTTTCCACACTGAAGTCGTTGATGTCCGATATACTCTGTGCTTGTTCAAGTAACTCAAATTTATATTGTTCAACTTCTTGATTGTAACGTTTCCCCATACATTTTTTACATTCGATATTTTTAGTTGTTCCGCGGCCTTTACAGTCTGGACACCAGCCTAATTCATTATTAAATGAAAAAACTTCTGGAGAAAGATTATACTTTTCAGCAAGAGCAACTCGAATTTCAGTAAACACGCCAGTATGCGTACCAATAGTTGAACGAGGATTTGAAGAAATGGATGATCGACCTAGAAAAAGGACAAGCGGCATTTCCTCCATCTTAATGGCACTGAAATTGGTTTCCATAATATTAGGAAATAGATACTGATACTCCGCCTTTGGCAATAAGGAAACAAGACGTTTCTTCGATTCTTCACCAATGGTTTGAGAAAAAGTTGTTTTTCCAGATCCAGATAAACCAGCTATGCCTAACGATTTATCTACTGGCAGTACTTCATCTAATTTGTTAATATTGTTCGCAATTAATTGCTTTATTTTCATTGTGATCTCCTCTCCAATCTCTAAAAATTTGTCTCTTTATATGATAAAAGCAAGCTTCTACTGCCAACCTGCTATGTTTGCTCATTTAAAATGATTTCAAAAGGCATCTTATCAAAAAGAAAGAGCACAATTCTTACTGCGGAATTGCGCCCTATTTTTAAAAAATAATTTATTTGTATTGATGAATTAAGTTTTGTGCTGAATAACTGGTATCATGAAAGTTGAAAAAATCATATTTACAGTTCGGCTAACACTTTTCCAAGCTGATTGCCCTTGTAAGTCCAAGCAGATTTTGCTCCCTCAATTGCTCCCGGACGGGCTTTTGTTTCTTCACTAAATCCAGTTTGATCGAGGTGCAGATGAACTGTTCCATCTGAACCTTCTTTCAAAGTCCATGTAATTGTCGTATTTTCTCCAGCACTTATCCAAGTGTAAGATAAGGTATGCGGCTCGTCCACTACAAGCACTTCGCAATCTACAATGCCGTTCCACCATTCGGAAGGCTCCGTTTTGAACTGAAATTTATGTCCAACGACCGGTTCAAAATCATTATTCCAAATCCATTTCGCAAGCGTATCCGAATCCGTTAAAGCATTCCACACTTGGTCGATTGAACTAGTAAATTGATAATCTAATGATACATCTGGTTTCATTTTTTTTCCTCCAATATAAGTTTTAATTTATCTATTCTTTCATTCCAGAATCCTTCGTAAAATGATACCCAATCTTTTATTTCTTTCAACGGATTAGCATTCAACCGATATCTCGTTTCTCTGCCAACCTTTTGAGCAATGACAAGATCAGCATCTTTCAGGATTGCCAAATGCTTGGAAACCGCTGTCCGACCCATTTGAAAATGAACCGTTATCTCATGTAGGGGCAAGTCTTCAACTTCTGCCAACAATTGAATTAGTTTTCGCCTTGTTGGATCGGCAACAGCGTCATAAACATCCCTCATCTGACCTTTATCGTTCAAAACCACCCCCACCTTTTCATTATTATTTACTGTGATGTTGCCAATTAAACGACATTACAGCTTATTATGACACCTTTTGGAGTCATATTGATTATAGGACACCAAAAGGTGTCGTGTCAAGCTTCTTGCTCATCCACTATGTGGCTTTTAAATCTTACTTTGTTAGTTTAACAGAGTACCCTGCTTACATAAAAAAGACTCTTCAGCCGCGTAGCTAAAGAGTCTCTCCTTCTATCTCTTCTTATCTAAAGTTTAGTTTATCATTACAACTAATGATCCGATTCATCCCATTTTTTCGAATAGGCTTTTTTTGTAACCCAAAGTGTCAGCCATGTGAGCAATACAACGATAATACCCGAAAAAATCCAAACACCTGCAGGAACGTTCATCTATATGTACCCCCTCTTTGTCTACTCCCTCTATTTTACAAGATCCCATTCGATTATTTTCAACAGATCCGTTAACAAATTCGTAACTTTTCTAATCATAAATCATCAAGGACGGAGTAGCAAATAACGGATTACACTTCATGAATTAACCTCTATGGTGAACGATAATATCGATCGGATAACGACCAGCATTGCGTCCGTATAGCGTCAAACCGCCTTGTTCAGCTTCGAACTGAAGCTTAAAGCTGCGGTTTTGGTTCAGCTTAGCAGTCAGCGCACTAGGCAAAATGACCTTGCAGAGATAGCCGTATGAGCCTGCATCCTCCAGCTTGTTAGAAACCGCTTGATAGTGCCAAGACAGAACGCCACGGCTATCCGCTGGATCATCTGTCAACACAATAGTATCAACCAGCTGTCCATCAATGAGAACATTTAGCTTAGCTTCATGGCGATCCGAATCCGTCATAAAATAAGAATTTATGTTGTACTCTGGATCAGACAGCGCACCATGCATAAAGGAAATGTCCAGCTTTTTCTGAATGCTTTCCTCAAGATCACGTTTTAGCAGACGCTTAGAGCCCGCTTCAAAAAACAGTTCAATATCATAAATCATCGTTTGCTCCGAAATGGATGGCAGCTGTACATCATAAGTAAATTGTCCTGCAATTCCGCCATTCACTTTCTGATTCTGCAACGAATTCCAGCTATGCGGCCACTCGCTATCGGTGAAGCTTGCAACCGGCACGCTTATCGTTTGACCGTCAACCTCGTATTTTCCATTCGTTTGACCGCTACGAACGTCGAATGTAACGAAGTTGCGTGTAATCGTTTTGCCATCGGAAGACAAGAGACGTACTGCAATTACCGCAACCGCATCCTGCTGAGGCATTTTCAAGAAAAGCGGCTGCAATGCACTCACGCCAAATCCGTTCCAGTCAATGATTTCGTGTCCTGATTGTGCGACAGTACGTACACCAAAATGATCATACGACAGCTCCCACGCCAGCTGAAGCGCTTGACCATGATAACGATCCGAGAAGCTGGAACGCAAAAGCTCCAATGTAACCTGTGCCCCTGTATCCAGCGTTTGACAAGGAGGTGCATCAATAACGATAAAATCTGGCGAGTGCAAATCTGCGATCGTCATGCCGGGAACGAACCACTCGTAGCCAAAATGCTTGTCGGTGCCGTCCAAACGGTAATAACCGTTAAACTCATTTACAACATCTCGGAATTCTGTAAATACGAAACCGCACATTTTATCATGACGGCGGAATTCATTCATCATATAGCGGTAATGCCAGGCTAAGTCACTATCTCCTGCTCCGCCTTCGATCCCCCACACATTGCCGCATTCGCTATTCATTAATGGTGCATCTGATTGTACATTGCCCGCAGTATAGTTAAAGGTAGAACCTACGAACGTTTTATCAACGACCTCTGTTACATGGTTTCGTAGCTCATTGTAGCCATTAATGTAGAAATGCCAAGTGTTAATATCAGACTCCACATGATCATAGTTACATGGTGAGTTATCTTCAACTATACGGGTTGGATCAACCTGTTTGGCCCAACGATAGATGGAACGAACCCACTCCTG
The DNA here is from genome assembly GCF_037976325.1 of Paenibacillus sp. FSL K6-3182. Classification (NCBI taxonomy): domain Bacteria; kingdom Bacillati; phylum Bacillota; class Bacilli; order Caryophanales; family Paenibacillaceae; genus Paenibacillus; species Paenibacillus sp. FSL K6-3182. Next base: position 3,033,630 of record NZ_CP150265.1, on the reverse strand, counting down.
CGTTTGCGGCAAATAATTTTGCGGATGTGATGCATCTGTTGTAAGCGAAGCGGATTCACTTTCCGTTTTCAAGCCCCATGTCTCATTAAACATAACCCAAGAGAAAATTGACGGGTGATTGTAGTCACGATCAATAATTTCACGCGCTTCACTCTCGTAAGCAAGCCGTGCCTGCTCATCCGGGTCCCCCCAGAAGCATGGCATATCCTCCATTACGAGAATTCCAAGTTTGTCAGCCCAGTAAAGCTTGCGCGGCTCTTCCGGCTTAATGTGAATCCGAACAAAGTTCAAGCCTAAACGTTTCAAAAGGAAAATTTCATCATGCATTTCTTGATCGGACGGGTACGTGAAAAATCCGGTTGGATGGAAGGATTGATCCAACGTTCCATTCAAATAAACAGGTTTGCCATTCAACATAATCCAGCGATAATTCCGATCGCCTACAAGTGCAGTTGAAATTTCACGAATACCGAAATAAGTGCTTATAACATCCGACTGGCCATTGCTGGACAGGGAAACTTCGCCTTCATATAAGAAAGGAGATTCTGGACTCCATAGCTTAGGATCTGCCACTACAAATGAAGTGCTGATCGTATTGGCTCCTTCTGTCAGCTCTGCTTCGAATTGATGTGATACAGCACCTTCTGCAAACAAGAAGGAAAGCTGAGCATGACCTGCGCGGCTTGCTGTCACTCTAGTCGTAACTTGTATAGTACCGTCCATTTTTGTATTAAACTTCGAATCCTGTACATAGTTTTGAGGACGAGCCTCCAGCCATACGGGCTGCCAAATGCCGCGAATTTCCCCATAACCTTGCTTGCCACGGCCTTGGAATGAATGATCAAAATCTTCAACACGAACCGTAATCGAGTTTGTGCTGTCGATTGACCATACGTCTGTTACATCAAATTCGAAATGGCCATATCCGCCTTCATGCGAACCAATGGAGATCCCATTTACCCATACGTCGGACTTAAAATCGACCGCGCCAAAGCGAAGGATTACTCGGGCATCAGCTAGCTCTGGTGCCCAATCTACTTCCTTATCGTACCAAGCGATGCCTTTATCATTGCTTCCGATTCCCGACAACGGGCTTGACCAGGAGAAAGGAACAGTGATTTCCGACTTTAAGGATTGCCCCTTCGATTTATGCCAATCTGCACCGATGCCGCGATTCTCATGATCAAATTCAAAGGACCATGCTCCATTCAAATTCAACCATTCCGAGCGCTGCCAATCTGGCCGAGGATACTCAGCTCGAGGGATGTTCACTTGTGATGCATGTACCGTATTTAAAGACATTATTAATCACACTGCCTCTCTTTGATATTTTGATGACGTTCATAAGATTAATTAAAAAGTTAATAATAAACCGAAATAACAACCATTTCGTAACAAGAATACGTCTTCATTAACTTGTTTGTCAACTATTACTTTGAAAACCCGTGATAAACCTATTATATAGTTAACTATTAAGTTACTCTAATATATAGTGAATCCTCATTGAAATCAAAAAAGGAAGCTGGCCTTAGCCAAGCTCCCTCCAAATATAATGCTAAAGCTTTCTGATCTGACCGATAAATATCTCGGAAGTCAGCCATCTCCGGAATATAAGAAATAACATAACTGACGGCAGGCTTGTCAATGCTCCAAGCTGCAGCATTAATGCACTGTCCATTTCTCCTCCTGAGCTTGCTAACTGTACTAATTTCATTATCGGTGTTTGCAGCTCCATATTAGAAATATAAATTAACGCTGGTAAGTATGAGTTCCATAATACGACGAAATGGAGCACGCCAAGCGCAAGCAGTGGCTTCCATATTTTTGGGATAAACAGAGTGAAAAACGTATGCAGTTCCCCTTTTCCCGATAGCTCGGCCTCAGTCTTTAAGTCGGCGTGTCTACTGTTGAAAATACTTTTGAGAACAAAAACCGCCGCTAAATTAAAAAAGCCGAATATCATTTGCGGAATAATCGTATTGACCATTTCTAGGCTCCGAACGAATAGGTACTCATTAATCATCCCGCTTCCCATCGAAATGACGATAAGCAGAAACAACTTATACCAGCTGCGCCCTGGCAAATGTTTGACAGTCAGCGGATAAGCCAGTGTGACAGTCATCAATAAAAATATAATTACAGCAACAAAGTTAACGACTGAATAAGAAAAAACGTTCCAGAACGATATGAAGCTCCACACCGATTGCCTTGCTTCTCCGGTTCCAGTAAACGGATAGATGAACAGCATATACAGTAAAAAAATGACAACGATTGAATATAAGCAAGCTGTCACAATCCCAATTATGCTACGTCCAATATTTGTTGTTTTAATGTCAGCTGCACCTGTGTGAATACTGAATAATTGCTTTAAAAACAGTCTTTTTACAATGAAATAAGCGATGATCGTAAAGAGCAGTTGAACCGCATACTGAAAAATGCCCGCAGCAGCGGAAGGACTTACGTTCATCATCAAAAAACCTAGTTGAAAAATATAAGCGTCGAGCGTCTCTCCTGTCTTCGATACCAAGGGATTCAGCAAGCTTCTAATGAGCTCATAGTCCGTGGACATGATGGCAGACAGCTGCAGCACCATAAAAGCGGCTACCGCTTTCAGTGCTGGAATCACATTCATTACAAGGTAGCTATTCCCGATGCCTGCAAGCCCCGTTTCTTGACGGTTCAATGAAGCATGCTTCGAGGCTATAGCTGCAAGCGCGATGATGATCGGAATACCGCATGTTTTTAACACTTCAACGAATACAATGATCGGTCGAAATAATGTCTCATCACCCAAAATCAGCGTCCCCGAGGTTAGAAAGGGAGATGTGCTTATCGACAGTATATAAATGAAAATATACACAAAAACAATAGAAGGAATGAAAAAAGGAATAAGAAATAAAGACGAGAACAGCCCTCTCAACCACTTGTAACTAATATTGCTCAGAGCAAGCGCCAGAAGGAATGCGATACAACCGCTAGCCAGTGTATAACCCGTTTTGATAACAAATGTATTTACAATTACCCTTTGGAAGTTCTCATCGTTAAACAATTGGGCAAAATGATTAAAGCCTACCCACGAACTCTCAAATAGGCCAACAAAAACTTTGTAGTCGACAAACGATAAAATTATACCGTTAGCAAATGGAAGCAGCTTAAAAATCAATATGAGCATAAGAGCGGGAATGACGATCAAGTAATGCAGCTTGTACTTCCATATTCTCTGAGGCAGACTGTCTGGATCATGTAGTTGGTTATGTAGATTGCTTTGGGCATTAGGCGGTTGATGCTCCATAATAAACCCCTTTCTTTTTCCGTAATTTTACTAAATTATAATGATTTAGTTGTATGTTGTATAGCTTCAATATCGCTCATTTTCGCTGCAGCTTTTGATTATTCGCCTGTTCTTGTATAATAATCCGATATAAATGGACGCAGTAAGGGAGTTGTATAATGTCTAATCGTAAATGGAACATAGGCATTGCCATTCTGTTTATTGTATTTTCCAGCCTTCTGCTAAGCTTCTTTCTCTCCACGCTTCGGATAAAGGATCTGCTGCAGCCCATTCTCTCAACCGAGGTAAGCGAGAAACCTCCTTATCACATTGTCCTCATCTCCCAAGAAATCGATAATCCATATTGGCGATCAATTGAACGAGGTGCAAAAGATGCAGCGGTTGAATTTGGGATGGTGCTTGAATATACAGGTCCGTTTCGCATTAATCCCGCGGAGCAAATGAAGCTGCTGGAGAAAGCTATTGCAGCCAAAGCTGATGCGCTGCTCGTACAGGGGCTTAACGACCCGCAGTATATCGGATTAATTAATAAAGCGATTAGCTATGGCATTCCTGTCTTAACGATTGATACAGATGCTCCGAACAGCCGCAGGCTCTCTTATGTCGGCACAAACAATTTCGATGCAGGCAAAGTTATGGGTGAATTGGTTGCCGAAGCGGCTGGAAACCATGGGCAAATCGCCGCTTTAATCGGAAACGAGCAAGCCCCCAATCAGCAGCTGCGGCTTGCTGGATTTCGAGAGGTTATTTCACGTTACCCCGAGCTGAATCTTGTCGAGGTGCGCTCCTCAAACATTTCACGCCTCCAAGCATCAGGTGAAACAGAGGAACTGCTTCAGCACTATCCACAGCTGAATGTAATGGTCGGATTAAGCGCACTCGATGCGATCGGCATCGCAGAGGCAACTGAACGCATTCGGCCAAAAGGCCTGCAAATTTTTGCATTTGACGCGCTCGATGAAACTCTGGAGCTTATTCTCAGTGGAATCATCCATTCAACCATTGTCCAGCAGCCTTACGACATGGGCAATGAAGCCGTATCGCAGTTGAACGATTACCTCCATGGCAAGGAGCTTCCTGTGCAGCATTTTACGAAAATATCGGTACAAAGCCAGAAGCCCTTCGTTCAAGAAAATGGAGAAACTAGCCCATGACCATTCGGACTAAGCTGCTCATTTTCATCCCATTACTCGTTCTCCTTATTAATTTGGTTACGTTCTTTTTATTTCAAAGTGGAAAGATGGTTCAGCAAAGCTATAATCAAATGATCGATCGTATCCTTTTGTACAACCAGTCCTCCAAGATTGTAGATAACAACTTAAGTACGCTGTATAGCTATTTACTTAATCCAGACGACAGCAATAAAGAGCGATACGATCATAGTCGAGTGGAACTTCAGGATCTGCGCTTGCTGCTCCAAGAAAAGTCGAATGTTTCCATATCTTCCTCCACTATTACTAGCTACGTTCATCTGTTAGATACTTTTTTGGAGCAGCAGCAAGACGCTTTCACTGCAGCTTCTGCCGAAAGATCGAAGGTGTCGCTCACTCAATACGAGAATGCGGAAAGGACAGCAAGCTTCATACAAGAGGACAGCCAGCAGCTGGTTGAATTGGAGTTAAACATTTATGAACCTGTATATGAGCAGATTCAAGCAGAAAATAAACGCATGTATTTGCTCGGTGCCGCCGTCTTCATAACGAACACCCTGCTGAGCATTTTACTTGCCATTTGGATTTCACGCAGCATTACTGGACCTGTAAGCAGTCTTGTCTCACGTGCGAAGCAGATCTCCAAGGGACATCTAAAGCAAAGCTCAAACGAGCTGCAAGCCAAGGATGAGCTTGGCGTATTATCAGGCGCATTCGAGCAAATGTCGAGCGACCTCCTCGAATTGATGGAGCGGGATAAAGAAAGCCTGGAGAAGGATCGACTCGTTAAGGAATTAGAGCTGCAAGCGCTGCAAAGCCAAATTAATCCGCATTTTCTCTTTAATACGCTCAATGTATTATCCAAGCTAGCGCTCATTGAAGGAGCCGAGAAAACAAGTGATCTCATTATTTCGATGTCCAATTTACTGAGATATAACTTGCGCAATCTGGAGCATGCGGTCACGCTCAGAGATGAGGTAGCACATGTAGAGGAGTACTTCACCATTCAACAAGCACGCTTTCGCGAACGCATTCAGCTGGTGAAGGATATCGACCCATCTGCATTGTCATATCACATCCCTGCGCTCACACTTCAACCCATCGTAGAAAACGCCTTTGTTCATGGCATTGAACGTATGGAGAATGGAGCGAAGATCCGCCTTGAAATAAAGCATGATCAACATCATGTACGTATCTCTATTTCCGACAATGGCAGCGGTATGACTGAAGAAATTCGAGATTCGATGCTCCGAATGGAAGCTGGCGCATTCACCGAACAATCAACAGGCCTTGGCACAAAAAATGTGTTTAAGCGCCTCCAACTATTTTATGGTCTACATGGATTAGTCGATATTGAAAGCGAACGGGGTAAAGGAACGACAGTCACAATCCGAATACCTGTTAGAGAGGACGGTGAAAACATACATGTACCGACTGTTAATCGCGGATGATGAAGCACTTGAGCGGGAAGGCTTGGAATTGATTATTGAACGAATGCTTCCGAATACCTTTCAAATAATCCATGCCGAGAATGGACGTGTCGCGATAGAAAAAGCAGAGGAATATCGCCCCCATATCATACTTATGGATGTCAATATGCCCGGCATTCAAGGTTTAGAAGCGATCCGCGAAATCAAGCATACCTTGCCGGATGCCAAATTCGTCATGGTGACCGCTTATGATTATTTTGCTTATGCCAAAGAAGCCCTTTCTCTCGGAGTGAAGGAATATTTAGTCAAGCCTGCCAAACGCGAGCAAATCGTACATACGCTTCAGCAGCTCATACAGGAACTCGAGCTGGAGAAGAGGAAACGCTCGGATGAACTAGAGCTGCGGCATAAAGTTTCTCAATTAATGCCTTTAGCAGAAAATGAACTCGCTATGATGTTTATGGTCGATCATGTTACAAATACCGATATCGAGCAATTATCAGAATGGCTCAGCTTTCCACTAGAACAAGGCTGTGTGATCGTGATCGCATTTCCCGAGCATGTCAAAGCTAATCCCAAGCAAAAAGTTTACGATACGATTAGAAGCTTTATCAAATCATCTTTAACGAATAGTATTGTAAGCTCCTTAATTGATCGCCATATGGCTATCTTCATCAATCATGATAAATCTGTTGTGGACGCAGATTGGAAGGCAGCCGGAACCGCTTTAGGTGAAGAACTATGCACGATCGCAGCACGTCAGCTAGAGGTTGACATCTTAGTCGGAATCGGAAAAACGCGCTCGGGTGTTGAGGGTTTGCGCAAATCCTATTTTGAGGCTGTATTTGCCTCCAATTATTATGAGCAATGCGGCAAGATATGCCACTTTGATGAATTGATACATGGTGCAGTCCCTTCACTGAATCGTAATAACAAGCAGCATGAACATGTGGAAGCTATACCTGAAGCGTATGTTATCTCAGCAATGCAGCGTATTCGAGAGCAGCGGGAGCAGCAAACCCAATCCGTGCTTGACCGTGCACAACGTTTTATTCAGGACAACTATACAAAGGACCTCTCACTCGAAGAAGTAGCCGAATCCGTTCATCTAAACCCACACTATTTCAGTAAAATATTTAAGCAGCAAGTAGGCACAACCTTTATCGAATATGTCACTGCCCTTCGTATCGAAAAGGCGAAAGCGTTAATGGCAACTGGAAAACTAAGTTTAAAGGAAGTTTGCTTCGAGGTCGGTTATAATGATCCAAACTATTTTAGCCGTGTCTTTAAAAAAGTGACCGGTGTCCCCCCCTCCGACTACCGGGGATAAAAAATGAGCAAAAAAGTAAAGTCCATGCTGCAACGACATGGACTTTTTTGTGCTGGGATGACAACAAAATGCTAGTTCTCTTTATTCGTTTCCCTATGCTTGCAATGTCTAAAATAAATGCGGGAACAACACTCATTAATGCAGGTTTTTACGAGCGGATTCGCTCTTTTTGCATGCTATAATAAAGTTCGTTTTCACGCAGGAAAGGTTTTTGACAGAGAGGAGAAACGGAAATGGAAATGCCGATTACTAACAAAAATGAACAAGTAAGCATGAAATTTGTGACGCTTGTTTCCATTGTTTCCGCTCTTGGCGGATTATTATTCGGATTCGATACAGCAGTCGTATCAGGTGCTGTCGGTTTTATGGAGGATCGATTCGACTTATCTAAGCTACAAGTGGGATGGGCTGTATCGAGCTTAATTATTGGCTGTATTGTCGGCGCGGCTATGTCTGGTATTTTGGGAGACCGCTTCGGACGTAAAAAGGTTCTTATTGCTGCCGCGACTCTATTTATTATCAGCTCGATTGGCTCAGCTGTTCCGGATACTTTTTCCGCGTTTATTGTGGCTCGGATTATTGGTGGAATCGGAATCGGAATTACCTCTACGTTATGCCCGCTTTACAATGCCGAAATTGCACCTGCAAAATATCGCGGCAGACTTGTTGCACTTAACCAACTCGCCATCGTTACAGGCATCTTTCTTACTTATTTCGTAAACCTATGGATTTCCGGCTCAGGTGACGAAGCATGGGGCATCGCCTCCGCTTGGCGCTGGATGTTCGGAGTTGGCGCTATACCTGGTTTGTTATTTTTGATTTTGCTATTTTTTGTGCCCGAGAGCCCAAGATGGCTGATCAAACAAAGGCGCGCAGCGGCAGCTCTTCCGATCTTATTGCGTATTCACGGCGAAGAGCTCGCCAAAAAAGAAGTGATCGATATTAAGCATTCTTTCGAGCAAGAGAGCGGTTCGATTCGGCAGCTATTCTCTCCAGGGCTTCGAATTGCTTTAATTGTAGGAGTTGGACTTGCTGTGCTCCAACAGGTGACAGGCATCAACGCCGTCATGTATTATGCCCCAGAAATTTTCAAAGCAACTGGCGCAGGAACAAACGCTTCATTGATCCAAACGATTTTGGTCGGCTTTATCAACTTATTGTTCACCCTCGTTGCTCTATGGCTCATTGATAAAGTAGGACGCAAAGCGCTTCTGCTCGTTGGTTCGGCTTCTATGACAATTTGTTTGATTGTTATAGGCATCGCTTTTCAAACGGGACATGCAGCAGGTCCACTCGTGCTTATCTTCATTTTATTGTATGTGGCTTCATTTGCTATTTCGCTTGGACCGGTCGTATGGGTCATCATGTCTGAGATCTTTCCTAACCGTATTCGCGGAAAAGCGACGGCTATTGCTGCAATGGCGCTCTGGGCAGCGGATTATCTCGTTTCACAGTCGTTCCCGCCTATGCTTAGCTCCGCAGGACCTGCCGCTACATTCTGGATTTATGGTGGCATGGCCTTGCTCGCCTTCTTGTTTACATGGCGTGTTGTACCGGAAACCAAAGGAAAATCACTTGAAGAAATTGAAGCTTTGTGGGCGAAGTAATATCTCTGTATAATGGGTTTAGGTTATAAATCTATTTATAGGAGATAAACAAATGGACTTTCGTTTAGATTTAATTGAAAATAAGATCGAATTTTTTGAAGCCTATGACTTGAAGACGCTAGAGCGCAAGATTGATCAGCAAATTGAAAATAATAAAGGCTTGCTGCTGGAAGTGTTCCACGTCAGCCATCATGCTGTTTTTAATCCTAAAATCGAAAAGATGCTTTATAGTGCGGTTGTTCACTTTAAAGCGAAGAAATAGCGCTTTAAAGGCATACAAATCCTCCCGACTCCAACAGTCGAGAGGATTTTTTAAAAATATAGGAAAGCATATCATTTTCTCATTCTTATCTTATATTTCACCGTCAAAGCTACACAGCGTCTAAAGGAAGCCGAAGGCGTTTTTGCTTGTTACGCGCTTAAAAAGCTCTGAGTCAAATCTCCGTCAAACGTATAATAGTCGAGATGCGGCATCTCGTCCTATCCCATTAAATAAAGCTCTTTAATGAAGGCGGACGCCTCACCATGCTGTGCTGCTCGTATGCATAAGCGAGTTTAATGAGCATCGGCTCCTCGAAAGCTCTCGCAGCGAATGTCACACCAAACGGCACTCCTTTTGAAGTATAGCCAGCTGGGACGACAATCGATGGATAACCTGCACGCGATGTAATCCTTGCTCCAAAGTCAGCAGGAAAAAGCAGCGCGTCAAGCTGATGCTCCTTCATCGTCGCATCTATTCCCTCTTCCTTGCATAAACGGAGATCTGCAATCCGATCTCGAAGATATGGAAGCTCCGTCTGCGTACCTGAAGTCGTCGTTTCTGCTAGCAGCAGAGTAGACTGTCCATACTTCAAGGTTTCAACCGGATGCTCGTTATTAAAAGCAATAATGTCCTTGAGCGAGCGAATTTTGCCGTTTGGAGGCAGCTTGGACAAATAAGCGTTTATCGAGGATTTGAATTCATTCAGCACTACCGATGAATAAACGATTTGCCTAGCAGTTCTTACATCAGCCGGGTCAATGATGACAGCGCCTTGTTTTCTCATCACCTCTACTGCGTCGTTAAATATGGCTAGCTGCTCGTCCGTTAATTCCTCAAAAAAATAATCTCTAGGAATGCCAATTCGTGCACCCCCAAGACCTTTCGGATCAAGGAAAACACGATAATCCTTATGTTTTTTAAAGTACCCCGCACCCATTGCAGCATCCCTGTCATCATGCTCCGTTATAGCGTTTAATACGAGCACTGCATCCGTTACGGTTCTTGCCATTGGTCCCGCAGTATCCTGTGAGTTCGAGAGTGGCAATATGCCTGATCGGCTCACCAGTCCAACAGTCGGCTTAATGCCAACGGTTGAGCTTAAATTGCCTGGATTTAAGATCGATCCTGAGGTTTCCGTGCCAATCGAAGCCATACAAAAATTACAAGCCACCGCGACGCCTGAACCAGCGCTTGATCCCCCAGTCGGCGTTGATATGTTGTAAGGATTAAGAACTTGGCCGCCCCGCGAGCTATAGCCAGACGGCATTCCATCTGTCATAAAGTTAGCAAACTCCGTCATATTCACTTTCCCTAATATAATGCCCCCCGCTTCGCGCAGCCTTTTTACAATAAAAGCATCTTCTCCCGCATAGGAATTGGCAAGCGCAAGCGAGCCAGCGCTCGTATGCATGTTATCCCCTGTATTAATATTATCCTTGAGCATGATGGGGATGCCGTGAAGCGGACCTCTTGGGCCTTGGACAGCTCGTTCGCTGTCTAATGCAGAAGCTATAAATAAAGCATCGGTGTTAAGCTCAAGCACCGAATTTATCGTGAGTCCATCTTTATCATGCGCTGCAATTCGGTCAAAATAAAATAGTACAAGCTCGCGAGATGTGATCTCGCCAGATTCCAAAGCGGCTTGAATGGACGAAATGGTTGCCTCTACGATTTCCATGCCTCTTATACCCCTCATAAACCCGAATATGTACGATATGAGCCTAGTATATACTATTTTTTGGTAATGAACATCATTGATAAAGGTAAGCTAATGAGCTTAGACTAGAAATATTGCAGACAAGGAATGATTTTCATTAGAAAAGAAACAATAATAACGATTGATTCCATAAAGAAGCTGGCAATACCTTTATAATCTCCACAATCAAACCATCACTTCAACAATCCGCTCCCTTTTAGCAGCTTTCTTCAGTATGATAGAGACATAGCACAAATTCACACATAACCGCCTACTTGGAGGAATGAATGACTATGACGATGCTGATGAGCAGAATTGTACTTGGAATAGGAGGTTTGGCGGTCCTTTTTATCGGTTTACTTACCGTGATTAGTTATTATTTCTATTACGTGGCAATCAAACGAAACTCCAAAGCATTTTTAAGCAATAATCAGGATTTAGCGCAAATTCACGGAGAAAAGGAAATGGATGATCAAGCTGCCATTGCATTAGCAGATGAATCTGGTCCAACACCGGTAGAGGCTATAGGGGTAGAATGGATAGAAAAACAAGCTTATGAAATTTGGCATCTTACTTCAAGTGACGGTCTCTCCTTGGTTGGCTATTACCTTGAAGCCAAAACTTTGACGTCCAAAACCGTCATTCTTGCACACGGCTATTCCTCGCAAGGGAAAGATATGGGCAGCTTCGCTAAATTTTATTATGACAAGCTTGGGTATAACGTGCTCATGCCTGATGATCGAGGTCATGGCGATAGTGAAGGCGATTACATCGGCTTCGGCTGGCCAGATCGGAAGGATTATCTCCTTTGGATAGACGAGGTCGTACAGAAACTTGGTGAATCGGTGCAAATCGTGCTGCACGGCATTTCAATGGGTGGAGCGACTGTGATGATGGTAAGCGGTGAAAATGTTCCAAAACAAGTCAAGGTCATTGTGGAGGACTGCGGCTATACGTCAGTTACCGATCAGCTCTCTTATCAACTAAAGCGGATGTACAAGCTGCCTGCTTTTCCGATTTTGCCTGCAACTAGCTTATTAACCCGCCTTAAAGCAGGTTATAGCTTCGAGGAGGCATCTGCAATCAAGCAGCTGGATAAAAATAAGCTGCCCATGTTCTTTATTCATGGTTCCGCCGATACTTTTGTACCTACAGAAATGGTGTGGAGGCTTTATGAAGCTTGTAAAGCTGACAAAGATATTTATATCGCCGAGGGTGCTGGTCACGGCATGTCCTATGGTACGGATACAACAGCCTATGAACAAAAAGTGGCGGCATTTCTCAGTCGATATGTTATGAATGGATAGTGTCTAAATGATTCTTTATTTTGCACATAACCTATACCACTCCCTGATATGAATAAACAGACAGAATCATTCTGATTCAGAGGAGAGTGTGCATTTGGGACCATTTACAAACGATTTATTGCAAGGAAAGGTCGTTCTAATAACGGGAGGAGCGACCGGACTTGGACGCGCCATGGGTGAGAAATTTGTTGCGTTAGGTGCTAAACTCGCAATTGCCAGCCGCCGTGAGGCGGTATTGAAGCAAGCGGCTGAAGAAATGAGCTTGCCCACCAGCACCGTTTACTACAAAAGCTGTGACGTTCGTGATCCATCACAAGTTCATGAGCTGATTGAAGCCGTCGAGAACCATTTTGGACATATCGATATCCTCGTCAACAACGCTGCTGGAAATTTCATCAGTCCTACCGAGAGGCTCTCTCCAAGAGCAGTAGATACAATCTTACATATTGTTTTACATGGCACCTTTTATACGACTCTGGAAGTGGGCAAGCGGTGGATTGAACAAGGAAGAGGCGGTACGATGTTGAACATCGTCACCACCTATGCTTCTACCGGCTCGGGATATGTTGTACCTTCCGCTGCTGCAAAAGCTGGCGTTCTTGCGCTTACAAGATCGCTCGCCGTTGAATGGGCACCTTACGGTATTCGCCAAGTTGCGATTGCACCAGGTCCCTTTCCGACAGAAGGCGCTTGGTCTCGCCTCTCTCCCACTCCTGAGCTTGAAGAGAAGATGATTAGCCGCATCCCCTTAAAACGTGTTGGCAATAAAGAAGAACTAGCTAATTTGGCCGCCTATTTAGTTTCGGATTTCGCACATTATTTGAACGGTGAAGTTGTAACGATTGATGGCGGCGAGTGGCTGCAAGGTGCAGGGCAATTCAACAGCTTAGCAGAGGTGTCCGATAAGCAATGGGATGAGCTGGCTGAAATGACGCGCAAGGGTAAAGGTTGAGTCGATCAGCCGCTTCCTATGAATCTTTGAAAACAAAAGCAGCTCATTTCTCTAAGAGTCATGAGCTGCCATCTTGTTCAAGCATAGTCTCTACACAACTATAGCTTCATTTGCGTCAATTAAACTTCGTTGCCTGGAGCTGTGTCACCTAAAGGATAGCCGCCTGTGCGGTTTCCTCCGGTACGATTTCCACCAGTACGGTTGCCTCCGGTACGATTTCCACCAGTACGGTTGCCTCCAGTACGGTTTCCACCAGTACGGTTGCCTCCCGTGCGATTACCGCCTGTACGGTTGCCGCCTGTGCGATTGCCTCCTGTTCGGTTACCTCCAGTACGATTTCCGCCTGTGCGGTTGCCACCTGTACGATTTCCTCCCGTACGATTTCCACCGGTACGGTTACCGCCTGTACGGTTTCCTTCGCTACGATTGCCTGTTGAGCTGTTTTTTGCATTTTTCTTTTCTTTTGGCATATTTGTAATACCTCCTCTAGAAGATACTTACAACATATGAACCAACTCTATCTTTTGTAACCAGACATTTGATTGTTTTATAGATTTGGACTTTTATCTATATTCAAGCTAGCGTTACAAACGTATAAATATTCATTTCTAGCATTTACATTATCGTGCAACCAATGCAAAAGTCGACATTGGTTTTGTATGATCTTGCTTCACCGCTTCTAGAAGTAAACCAATCTCCGAGTTAATGAGCGTTTTTAGCTTGCTTGGTATTTTGGTAAGAGCTTTCAGCTCATGTGGATAATCTTCTAATGTCATATTAATTTCCCATTTGCCATCCTGCAACTCCGAGGAATATATCGATATTTCATCAGTTATCTCCCAGCCAGCGTTCTCTATAATATTTCGAATATCACTTTGAGAAAACAGCGTGCGTATATTAGACGAGCTGTTTTCCTTAAAACATTCACATTGTGCTTGGATTAAAGCCGCTAAGAAATGAGGAGTTTGCTCCGGATATTGAACTCTTAAATCCCATTCAGCAAAACAAAGCTGTTTCCCCCATTTCTTCACTTTTTCCATAATGCTCGTTAAATGTTCAAACGATTCTAAATACCATGAGCAATGAGACAATACAATAAAATCGAAGGATTGATCAGGATAATTTATCTTATCGGATAAAATATCAACTTCAAAGCTCATTTCTAGTTGATTTCCTAATTCAGATTTTTTCAAGTACTCATAAGCTTCACCTAATGTGATTGGACTTCCATAATTAGCAGATGCGATATCAATCCCTTGAACAAGACCGCTTTCTCCAGTCAAAAAGGCAAGAACTGCTGTTGTATCCCCTTGACCGCAGCCTATTTCCAGCACTCTGCTGCCTTTTGTTATGCCCCAGAATTGTGCTAATTTCAGTCGATGCTCCGTCTGTATTTTTTGTATCGAAGTATCCTCACCTGAAACAGCCATACAGTTCACAATGGTTTGAATCGTTTCGTCGCTGTCCATAAATCCCCTTTCCAACCGCTGCATTCTCATTTCTATTATTCATTCTACCATTTTAAATGGCTTCTTTAATTTCTATTCTATTTCCTTCAGGGTCGATAATAACTCCAATGGTTCCCCAACTGGGTGTGTATACTTTGACTTCAATACCGCGATCTCTTATTTCTTTTATAGTTACATCAAAATCAGTCACATCTAACCTTAATACAGTTGGATTTTGAGCTCTTGTTTTTTCAGCGGCCGAGGACACTCCATGATCCTCAACCATGAGATAGCTTTTTCCGAAATCAAAAATAGTCAAATCCTCTTTCTGTTCTCTAACAGGAAGTCCTAACTTAGTCTTATAGAAGTCTAATGTTTCCTTATAATTTTCCATAAAAATGATGATTCCAGCTTCGTGTATGTTCATCTGTACCTCCCATAATGGTAAATTTTAAACTTATTATAAGTATATGTATATAAAATAGCAATAGAAGTCTTACGGATGATTATCGTAACACCAGATTACAGGGCAATTTTTAAACCAACTTGCAGGAAAACTTTGGTGAATAATCGAATAAAGTCAGGCATGCTTAGAAAAATTTCTGATGACAAAGGAGAAATAAAATGAGCGAGCAAGCTGCAAAGACTCTGACAGGTCAAAAAGCAAAATTCGGTCAAACCATTCAAGTTCGGTTGGTCTCAGACTTAAAGAAATCGCAGGAATACTACCGTGACGTTCTCGGTTGCCATGTAGATAACTGGGGACATGCGGAACGAGACGGAATGACCGTGATTCTACAACAGGCGGTTTCCCCAGAAGATGTACGACCTAATGCACGCTCACAAAAACGTCCAGACTACCCAACGGAATGGGAAGGCCCTGACTATGGTTGGGACACATTTATTCACGTTAGTTGGGAGGACTTGGACTCCATTATCGAGGAAGTGCGTAGGCTTGGCGGACATATTGCGGTCGAACCGTTTACTGATGCTCACGGCAATCACGAATTTAAAAACGCTTATATCAAAGACCCAGATGGATATCACATCGTATTGGGCGCTATGCGTGAAAATTCCCGTTCGTAGTATAAATACAACTCCTGATGAAGGCTCGTTCGGCGGGAACATAATTAAAGAGATTATCTCGGTAGGCATCACCTTAAGAGACAATCTCTTTTTCATTTTAGACACCTTTGTCATATCCTTTTTTCCACGACTTCCCTATTTCAACTCTGTGCTTATAAACAAGAATTGCAAAATTTCCAAGCCATATGAGGAGTATGGCAGCTGAGAACATCCTTATATACAAATAAACGGAAAGAAGCAGCATACCAACCACAACCTGCAAGCCATCCGCCTCGGTGGATTTAGGCTTATTTTTATATATCATACGGCTCACGCCGGCCATCAGCGCTAGAATTACGGCATAAGCCAATGAAACCTCGAACCCCGTGAGCGCACTCCATATTCCGAATGTTACTGCAATAGCTTTGCCGCCCTTCCCTTTCAGGAAAGGAGAAAAGGCATGCCCTGCTACAGGCGCGATGGCAAGCGGAACGATTAGATAACCATGATTATAGCTGCTTCCCATTATAAAAAGCACCGGCAAGTATCCTTTCAAAAAATCCAATAAAATACCGACCACACCAAATTTATATCCAGATGACTTCCAAAGATTCAAAGCACCAGGGTTACCGTCGCCAACCGTTTTTATGTTTTTTTTGCGGAGCAGACCAAGCCAATACGAAAACATAAGAGAGCCCGATAGAAATGAACCCGCAATCCAAAATATGATCATAGGTCCCTCTTGCCCCCTACCCGGATGTGCCTGCCTTTCCAGCTTACATGCCCTAGAATAACCACCTGATACATGGAATAAAGCATAACAATGATAAAAAATAACGAAGCAAAAACATGGAGCAGCGGAATAACGATCCCAAAAGCGCCTACATACTTCGTGAAGTAAAATAATTGAAACATATAGACAAAATAACCGATTAAGAAAGGTAAAGCCCATGAAGTATTCGCAAATATAAACACCGTTTCCGATAGAAGCAGTCCTACCACCCAAATAGCTATCGGGATAATTGTCCACGGACTAAGCGTCGAAGTGCTTAACACCGCCCCTTTGCTAAATCCTTCAATTTCGCTTTGAATGCCTTGCGGATACATGCGGAAAGAAACCAAGCCATATCCGATAAAATTAGTGACTGGTACCCCCGCTGCCATAAATTTGGAGCCTAGAAACAAATCGTCCAGCACTTCAGCTTTTACGCTTTCGTGGCCATTGATTTTTTCGTAATCCTCCCTTAAAGCAACAATGCAGGAGCCATAGAGCCCTTTCATCCGGTTTTTCTTTTCAAAGACCGATGTAAACGCAAATATCCCAAGCACATTCATAATCAAAGCAAGCTTCTCATATAGCTTCTCGGTGTGATGAAAAGGAACAACTGAAATAACACCCTTCGATCGCTCCCTAGCCTTTATTAATGAAGCCAAGGCGTTAGGCGCCAGTCTTATATCCGCATCTAAAAATACAAACATATCACCAGAGGCATGCAAATATCCATTCCATACCGCCCAGTTCTTACCTGTCCAGCCTTTAGGGAGGCTGCTATTTGAAATAACTTTGACCCCATAGCCTTCAGCTATTTCTTTGGTTCGATCATCGGAATAATCATCTACCACAATAATTTCAAAGGGTTGAACCGTTTGCGACTTAAGGGATTCAAGCAAATGTGGTAAATTACATTCTTCATTTCTAGCTGGAATAATAATGGACAGTTTCCACACGCTCTGATCTGTCTGATTAGTGACGGTCAGAGTATTTTTCCTGAACAGAAAAAAACCAGAGAGACATCCGACTAGCATTAGAATGAGCATCCACATTTTCTAATCCCCCCTCATGTATTTATGTATATGAAGGGGCCGTCTGTATTATTTTAGTTTCATTGATTCTTCCATCCATATGGGAACGGCACATTTTGCACGATGGCTTGATTGATAAGCTCACTTTGCCATATAATGAGAACAATCTTTCAATCGAGGTGAATGGAATGTCTTTCCGAATGGTTCGAAGTAATTAGTTTCCGGGCTGGATAAAACGCGTACCAGCTGCAGAGGGGATTGTCTGTCCTTCTGACCACATGAAACTAAATTTTGAACGGATATCGGCAGCAATCCATTTGTTTTTTATTATCCTCTTTGGAAGGTGGAAGAAATATGAATGCAGTAGAATACAAACAATTTTATGATCAAGTCGGGAAAATCAACGGTTGGGATTTCAGCAAAGTGAAATCTGTCTCAGAAGGAATCGCATGGGATTTTTATGAAGAAGTCATCCAGTATTGCAAGAAGTCTGATCTTTTGCTTGATATCGGCACTGGCGGCGGAGAAGCATTATTATCAATAGCAGATTCAGCATTGCTTTTAATTGGCATTGATCTTTCCACAGGCATGATTGAGACCGCATTAAATAACGTAAAACAATCAAATAAATCAAATATACGCTTTTTACAAATGGATGCGGAGAAGCTCGATTTTCCTGACCACTTTTTCAATGTAGTCTCTTGCAGACATTCCGCTTTTTCTGCCAAAGAAATCGCAAAAGTATTGGTGAACGATGGTGTATTTTTTACCCAACAGGTTAGTGAGTACGATAAGCTCAACCTTAAAGAGGCATTCGGAAGAGGACAGTCATTTGGTACAAAAAAAGGTGTGTTGAAAAATCAATATATTGCGGAGTTAGCTGATGCAGGCTTCACAGACATTCAGTCATTTGAATACAACGCAACCGATTATTTTGAGACGGCTGAAGACTTTATTTTTCTATTGAAACACACGCCAATTATTCCGAACTTCGGACAATCCGAGACAGATTTTCAAATCCTTCAACAATTTATTAAAAACAACCAAACCGAACAAGGAATCAGAACAAATTCAGAACGATTTATGATTACAGCAAGGAAATAAAATAGAAAGGGATACCCGGTTATGGGTATCCCTTTCTTTTGCTCATAATGTTGGATACTACAATAATGAAGTTATTTTATCAAGCACCCCAGTAATATCAAGAAATACGATGATAATGACTAGAGGAATAATAAACCTGATAATAAAAAACCAAATAGTAAAGGCAGTAGCGCCAAAACGAGAATGCTGCAATAACTCCTCTCGCAGCGTGCTTTTCTTCATTTTAAGCGGTACAAAAATCGAAATCAAAAACACGCCAAGCGGCATCAAAATATTACTTACTAAATAATCAGCTGAATCAAATAGATTTTTCGAAAAGATTAAAATGTCGGCAAAAGCACTATAAGATAACGCAGACGGAATGCCCACCGCAAATATGAATGCACCAAGCATATAGGCATATTTTGTTCTCTTCTCCTCTTTGCCTTTAACCATAGAAGCTACAATGATTTCTAGCATTGAGAAGGCCGACGTTAATGTTGCAAATAAAAATAATGCTAAAAAGCCTAATAAAAAAACTTCTCCAAAAATAATTTGATCAAATACCGCGGGCAATACAACAAACAACAAGCCAGGTCCTTCCGCTGGTTCTAAACCTAGTGAAAATACAGCCGGAAAGATGGCCAATCCTGCTAATAATGCAATCAGCAAATTCATGGTTACGATGGAAATAGCCGGTTGAATCAAGCTTTCTTTTTTTGACAAATAAGAGCTGTATGTAACCATTACGGATACTCCGACACTTAAGGAGAAAAACGCTTGACCCATCGCAAACAATACACTTTGGGATGTGATCCTTGAGAAATCAGGTGCTAGAAAAAACTTCACACCTTCCATCGCGTTATCAAGCGTAAGTGAGCGAATGATGAGTACGATAAAGAGTACAAATAAAGCTGGCATCAAAATTTTGCTCACCTTTTCAATACCGTTTTGAATCCCTTTTGCCACTACAACAACTGTCAAAGCCAAAAACACAAATTGTGCCGCAATAACTAAAATAGGATTAGCAATGGTATCGTTAAAGACCGCTCCATAATTTGCGCCTTCACTAATGATTCCACCAAACAAACCTTTTGCAAAATAAATAACAATCCAACCGCCAATAACGCTATAAAAAGACAATAAAAGAAAGCAGGTAAATACCCCGAGCTTTCCGATCCAATGCCAATTGCTATGAGGAGCTAAGCTGCGATAAGCACTAATGGCTTCTTTTTGTGTGCTTCTCCCGATTACAAACTCTGCTAATAACAATGGGAAACCCATAAAAAAAGTGAATAAAATAAATAAGAGAAAAAATGCCCCTCCCCCGCTTATCCCCGTAACATAGGGAAGTTTCCATATTGCGCCCACTCCAATAGCAGAGCCTGCCGCGGATAAAATAAAACCAATCTTCGATGTCCATTGCGCTGATGTTTGCATACAAATCAATCCAGTCTATTTTTATTATGTCTTTTTTTTAAAATGTAAAAGACAAAAAAAGCCACATCTCTATCTTTAACGATAGGGACGAGGCTATTCACACGGTACCACCCTAATTGAAAACAAATTTTGTTTCCTGCTTATCGCTCTTACGCTATTAATAGTCTACGGAATTATAGTACGGCAACAACGAAAGGTCAACCTTTATTGTCGATATTTTATTACCAAAAAACTTGCTGCCTTATTGCAAACGATCCCAAAGCGCTGAGAAAGCTGCCGGCTCTAACTGAAAAAAGACAGGTGCATTTGAATATTTTACATAGTTTCCTTTAAACAACCACATCTGCACTTCCGTCTGATCCTCCAGCTTAAAGAACAAAACCTTCTGATTTTGTGCACCTTCATTGTATATGCCTTCCTTGTACAGCTTATCCTCATCAATAGGCTTAGCATCATATAATGCTGTCATGAACACATGAAGCGTTTGATCGATTGGGAACTTATTAAATTGCGGCTTGCTATAATTCCAGCTATTATAATCCTGCCATCTTACTGATTCCATATGATCCTTTACTTTCGTTTTTCCTATTAAATCTTCGCCATTCGCAATCGTAATGCCATTTAGATGTTCATACAATTCAGCATAGATCTGTCCCTCATGCTCTTGGTAGGACATAATTCTAAAATCACTATCGTATCCGTTCACGGAATAAATGTCAGCAACGCCAATCGTTGAAGCTAGTTCAACATAATCTGTTTGCTTGCTCCACTCGTCAATACCAGCTTTTGTACGTCCAAGCTTGTCGCCGCGCAGCTCCTTCGCATTTTCCGCAGAGATGCGAGTTTGCGTTTGTGTATAAATATTGCCTTTATAAACGATTAGACCGATCATATCAGCCATGGCATTTGATTGATCTGGAAGCTTTATTTTCGGAATCGCAATCGCATTCGGGTCGTTTATAGGTTCAACTGGGTCTCTTTGTACAATGGGCTCCGTTATATCAATAAGAAGTTTATTATCACTCATCCACCTATCTGCACCTATCCATCCAAGGATAACGACCAACAGTAAACTACCCACAATATATTGAAATCGTTTGATTCGAAATGGACTCGCTGGTTTCTGACGAAGCAGCTGTTGAGCGATTCTATTCTGTAAATCTGCCTCCGGCTCTATTTGATCCATCATATGCTTGTACGCCTTGTGATTCATATTATCGTTCTCCTTCCAATTCAAGCTTTAACCGCTGCCTTCCCCGTTGCAAACGCATCTTTACTGCAGACTCACTAATTTGCAATATGTCTGCAATTTGGTTGACCGAGTAATCCTCATAATAATAAAGATGAATCACCGCTTTGAATTTAAACGGCAGTGCCATGACATGATCCATAACGGTACGGTCCGTTTCCGATTCAAAAAAATCATTCATTTCTTCCATCTTCACTACACGTCTTCGCCATAAGCTGCCTAACATATTTTTGCATTGGTTCGTGATGACTCTTATGAGCCATGCCTTTTTATGATTCTGATCATTAAATTCAGGTGATTTATACAATAATTTCGCAAATGTTTCCTGCATGGCTTCTTCTGCGTCCTCTTTGTTTCCGAGGTGAATCATTGCGATTCGGTAAAGCATTTTGCCGTATAAAAGATAGGTTTCCCCAAAATCGACGCCCGGCCGGAGCGAACTGCTTGGCATTGTAATATGACCTCCTTTACCCATTAACACAATTAAGAACGTAGATTGGTCACATATTGTTTTACTTTTTTTTTGAAAAATCGTTTTTTAGTTTCAAATTGGGTTCAACAGTATGCTAAAAAAAAAGAAATGATCGGTCATTTGACCGATCACTCCAATTATTATTATTGAATGGGTAAATATACCATTACTGTCGTACCTTCGCCTAGCCTACTTTTCATTTCGATCGTTCCATGATGAAGAGTAACAATTTTTTTGGCGATCGCAAGCCCCAAACCATTGCCGCTAATATTGCGGTTGCGCGATTGGTCCGACTTGTAAAACCGCTCAAACACATGCTCAAGCTTATCTGCCGCAATGCCAATACCTGAATCGGTTATTGTGAATAGCACTTCAGTATCGGATTGAGTTAAAGAAATTTCGATATGTCCGCCTTCAGGTGTGAATTTGATGCTGTTGCCGAGTAAATTCATCCAAACTTGGTTCAACTGATCCTGATCTGCTGTAATCTTGATCGTGTTCGCCCATTCTAAATCGATACGAATGTCTTTGGACGACCATTGAGGCTCGCAAGTAACGACGATTTGTCTAATTTGCTCGTCGAGATTATACGTCATCGGCTCGAATGGATGCTGATCGGAATCAAGCGAGGCAAGCCTCAGCAAATTATCGCTAAGCCTCGATAGCCGCCCGCTCTCCATAATAATAATATCCAAATAATAATTACGATTATTTTCTGCTACCAAGCTGTTGTTCTTCATCGCCATTGCAAAACCCGATATAGACGTTAGCGGTGTTTGAATTTCGTGCGATACATTCGATACAAAATCCTGCCGCATCTGCTCCAGCTGTTTCAGTTCACTCGCCATTTCATTAAAGCTATGGCTTAAGACTCCTATTTCATCCGCGCTTTTCAGTTTGATTTCCACATCGAAATCTCCCTTGGCAAGCCTCTTGGTCGCTTGCGTCATCGCTTGAATCGGTTTCACCAAATAACGAGCCGCAATGAGGATGCATAGGCTCCCAATAAATAAGCCAAGAAGCAGTATGAGCAGCATCATTCGATTTATAATATCTTCATTTTGCGCTGAAAACTGCATAAACATGGCCTGTATCTTCCCATCGATGGGAAAAGGAATACCAACGAATGTTTGACCTTCCTTACCAGGTGAGCGATAAAATTGCCCTCGAAGCACCTGCTGAACAGCCTCCGGCGCAATTTTCACATTACTCGTATTGTTTAAAGCATAGATCGTAACATTTCCGGATGCATCATACATGTGGATTGGATAAGCGGACACCTTTACCATTCTTGTTAGGAAAACACTCAGATCATCCGGCCTTGTTTGTTCATAGAGAGTAATCATTTCCTCTCCTGCTGCAAGCATGTCGTTCTGACCGACATGGTTTATTTCTTTCTTGAATATAGAATAGCCTATAAAAAATGAAGACAATAAGCTGAAAATGATGACGGCGAGAAACGTGCAAATGATGCGGACATATAATGTATTGATCATGTGATGACAAGTCGATAACCCAGACTACGGGCGGTTTCAATCTGAAAATGCTGTACATCGCCAGCAAATCTTTCCCTTAGCCGTTTAATATGAACATCGACGGTTCGATCGTCACCTTCATAATTTTTGCCCCAGATCTGGGTGATCAGCTGTTCCCTCGTAAAAATTTGCCCAGGATGGTTCGCCATTTTAAACAGCAGCTCAAACTCCTTCAATGGAAGAGTTAGCGTTTCATCTCCTCGAATTACTTGATAGTTGCGGCGATTGAGGGTAACACCGCCAAGCTGTATCGTTTGTGAAGACACAATCATATAACGCTTCAGCAGCGCTTTTACTCTCATCACAAGCTCCATTGGGTCAAACGGCTTCGTTAAATAATCGTCCGTGCCAAGCTGAAATCCCTTCACTTTTTGCACAGACTCTCCCTTGGCTGTGACCATCAGAAGAGGAATATTGGAATCAACACGTCTAATCTCCCTGCATAATTCCCAACCGTCTACGTGAGGCATCATAATATCGAGGATAACCATATCAATTTGATTGTTTTCCCAAATTCCTTGCGCCTCCGCACCGTCTTTTGCCTCTAAAATTTCGAAACCTTCGTTTTTCAAAAATAAAGACATCAATTCGCGAATATGTGCATCGTCATCCGCGATCAGAATTTTGGCCATTAAGATGTACGTCTCCCCTCTTTAACATGCGCCTCCCATATGGGTGGATTGCTGTTTCAACCAAAATGCCATCCAAGCAAGTTCCAATGATAGAAAAACAAACTGAGTGCTACTGCCGATAGCATAATAAGAGAGTAATGCACGCGTTTTAGTACCGTCCAATATTTGTTTTTCCAAGCAAGCACACTCAAAACGATCATTGCCAAAGTAAATCCAACGAGTAGAATAGGCATAAACAAATAAAGATTCAACGACTGTGTAATGCGGCTAAGTCGAGTGAGCAAATCCATATTCATCACGATAACAAGCGTCGCAACAATGGTTGATAGTGCCCAAACGGCGGTGGCTGCAGACAGCCGATATGCCCACTTCTGCTCATTTGGCATTGCGCTGATTTCACGCCTGCGATATAGGAAGCCTAATATTACCGTAATAAATAGAAAAACTGAGATGCCAAGCAATGGAAACCAGAACGATGTTTGATCCAGCAGCGACGCGCGTTCAAGCGGCATCGCAGGTAAGAAATCAAGAAGCAAATGCGTGACTTTTCCTGATTCGTCGGTGCGGAATCCAATCCGTCCCTCTCCGCCTACCTGTTGAAATACATCAGGTCCAATAGGTTCAAATACTTGCTGTTCGGCACCACTCCCAATGAATAAACGATTACCTGCAGCCGCTACACTGATCTTGGACATAAAACTATAAAACTTATCAATATCGGTATGATTGCGACGAGTAAATTGATAGGAACCCGCATATTTTTGTACAGCATCATTAAGTTCAGAGGATACTAGAGGCAGGCTGGCTTCCTCGACTGGGAAATAGCGGTCTAAAAAGGCTTTTGCGAGCCCATCCGCAGCTAATGCGCCGTCACCGCCATTGTAAGAAACAAAAATGCCGATCTGCTTATCTGGAACAAGATATAGCTCCGTATTAAACTGCATATCTGCTCCGCCGTGGGAAATAACCTTCCGCCCGTTCATGTACAGCTCATAGAAACCAAGATCCATTGCTGGTAAATCCTTATGAAACTGGAAAGCCGGTGCATGCATCAATAGGGCAGTTTCTGGCTTCAAAAGTTGCTTTTCTCCATAACGTCCATTCTGAAGATGAGCAATCATGAAATGAGCCATATCAATTGCAGATACTGCAGCAGATCCCGCAGGCCGAAATCCTCCCTCAAACGTTGGCGGCTGAGCTGCGAATACGCCGTTTTCCTTGGCATAACCCGGTACAGAAAAAGCTTCTAATGCAGCAGGGATAGGCTCTTGAACCGTAGCGTATTTCATATCCAGCGAATCAAAAACATACTTTTGTATATAATCATTGTACGCTATCCCGCTAACTTCCTCGACGATTAATCCTGCTAGCGCGGCGCCATAGTTGGAATAAGACGACATCTCGCCCGGAGGCCTTACTCGTGCCGGCATATGCTTGGCAAGCGTTTCCGAAATCGATACCGGCAGCTTTTTAGGATCTGTAGTAATTTGATAGCCGACTCCGCCTTCTTCAAAGCCAGCGGTATGGGTCATTAGATGACGCATCGTAATCGGCTCTGAATAGGTATTCGGTATTTTCACCGTTTTCAAATAGGTATTAACGTCTGTGTCCAGATCGATCTTGCCTTGCTCAACAAGCTGCATCACAGCGGTCCAAGTAAACAGCTTCGTTGTTGAAGCGATTCGAAATAGATCTGTCTCTGGGTTCGCCAACTGGTTCTTCTCGAGGTTAGAGTAACCATACCCCTTAGCGAGCAGGATTTCCCCATCCTTGACGATTGAAATAACCGCACCTGGAAACTTGAAATTGTCCATATGCACTTTCATAATACCATCAATGAACGCCGTTAGCCCAGCGACATCGTTTAGAGAATTGGCTTCTCCCTCAGACTTTACGGGTGTGGACTGCGCTGCCGATATCGGCGCCTGAGCTCCGAATAAACTCGAACCTGCAACAGCTACAAGTAATGTGACTAACATCATTTTGTAACCTATTTTCTTCATAATCGATAACATGATAAGCCTCCAACATTCTGCGCATTTTTTTTGACAACCTACTCTCGACTTGCTTGTGAGAGCATAACATAAGCTTGTGAACGCAGAGTGAACCTCGCTAGTTTTTACAAAAAAAGAGCCGCCCGCATGCTGCTTGGGCGACTCTTAATCGTAATAAACCATCTATTTATTCGGGAAACTGCTCGTAATCAAACTTTCCATCCGAAGCGAAAACATATTCGCAGCTATTTTGCCCCCAAGTGGCTGTGATGCTATAAACTCGGCCAGTTGTCGGAATGTCGCTCACAGTTGTTGGTGGATTAATGAATTCAATCTTTCCATTAACATGGTTTACGGCAACTTTTTCAATCGGCAATAACGATTGCTCAAAGCTTTCAGTCAAAAAAGCCATTTTCACTGTAACTTTATCTGGTGTATTTTCTCCAAAATCGACTTTCAATTTCTCACCTGGCTTTAAACGACGCAGACCTGTTAGAAGAGTAGGCTCACTATGCCAAGCTGCTTGGTAAAAGGACATTCGATCATACTTAACCCCATTCCAACTTGATTTTAATATTGAATAATTTTCGATGGGATCAGCATTTCTCTCATGTGAGATAACAATTGCGGGTGGCTCAACTGGACTGATGATGCTGCTTACATTGGAATTGCTTGCTCCCACACTAGCCCCAAGTGCAATTGCACTAAAAATGACAACTGCAGCTAATACGAATGAGGATAATATTATGAATGTCGATCTTTTGCTAGGTCGCATAATAGCCACCAGCCTTTCTCTTAAAATCGTCTTCTCATCGCTAAAAGTAGCTTGTAATCCTCCAACGGGGTATTGTTCATTTGAGGCTAACGCAATTAAGGTTTCACCGTATTCCTGCTTCTCTGATGAGGTGAATTTACGAATAACCACTTCATCGCAAGACAGCTCACAAAGACGGTTAGTCTCTTTTTCTACAAAATAAACTACGGGGTTAAACCAATGCAGAGAAGTAACGAGCATGGAAAACCATTTTACAACAATATCAAACCGTTTCAGATGTGTGATTTCGTGAATCAAAATATTTTTGAGCTGAACCTCAGTGAAGTGGGTATCCGGTAAGATGATTATTGGCCTAATCATTCCTATAAGCATAGGAGTGGTGATGTAGGAGTTGCGTACAAGCTTCGCTTTATACCGTCCATTCAACATCATGCCAAGCATCCTATTTTCACAATCATATGCAGGTTTGCTGGTTGTCTTCATATACTTTAAAAATCGAGTATAACCTCTTAATTTTATAAAGAGTGATAGTATTGTCCCAATTAGCCAAACGTAAATGGCATATTGCTTAATTATTGTAATCACAAAAATTTCTGAATTATCAGCTCTGATACTTTCTACTGCTTGAGCATCATTTGCTTGAGGTAGGGTGATCGCATGAGTTGGGTCGATCTCTATATCAAAGTTTGCAGCTTCCCCACCTTGTAAAATGGGACCTGTTAGAAATGGATTTTTGTTAAAAACATCATTCATAATACTCTCATCAAACGAAAACGGAATCGTCAATCTTAGGAGAACCACGATCCAGATGTAATACTGAAACGACTTCGAGAATTTATGCTGGATTCTTGGCTTCATTAAAAACAATAAAATGAAGAGGATGCTTCCTGATATCGAAAGCGACAATATAAGTTTCATGATGTCATTCAATTCAGTCACCTACCTTAAATAAGGTACGCAGCTCCTTAATGTCTGCTTCATTTAGCTTATTGCCTCCTAATAGCGTTGCCACTAGACTTTTTGCACTGCCTGAATATAAACGATCGATTAATGTTTGTGTCGCATGCTCGTTATATTCTTGCTCGCTCACTTGTGGCTTGTAATAGAACACTTCCTTCTTGGTTGCAATGACTACACCCTTCTCGCACAATCTCCGAAGCAAGGTTTTTATTGTAGAGCTTTCCCAGCTGCTTGATTTTTCAAGACATTTTCTAATTTCAGATATAGGCAGCTCGGTCCCGGCTTCCCATAATACACGCATAACTTCAAGCTCTGAATCCGTTATCTTTGAAACTAAGCTGCTCATCATCCCACTCCTCAAGGTTACGTATGTAGACTCTGATTAGAGTTTACAACAGTAACCTCTGACTGTCAAATCATTCCTGTAGCTAACTGACAGCTGTTGGTGGAGGTTAATTGTTGAAGGTTTTAAACCATTAAGATTACATCGTTTTCTCCTAGTCTTTCAGATTAACGACGAACCCTGAGGGGTAATAGTAAGTGTTAACGAACGAATTTAATAGAAATGTCCATAGAGAGGATACTATTTATGAAAAAAGCGATGATCATTATTAATCCCACTTCTGGTAAAGAAGAGGCACTCAACTATGTCAGAAACGTGGAAGACCTTTTGACTGATCAAAGGTACGAGGTTACGGTCAAGGAGACGGCAAAAGAACAGGACGCAACCCTGTTTTGTATTTCTGCGTGTGAGGCCAGTTATGATTTGGTCGTTTCAATCGGAGGGGATGGAACGCTTCACGAAACGATTAATGGACTTATCAATCAAGAACATCTTCCAAAGCTTGGAGTAGTCCCTCTTGGAACAGTTAATGATTTTGCTCGCGCATTACAGATACCGCTTCTTCCCGACAAAGCGATTCAGACCCTCTCTTCTTCCCGAATAAAAATTGCAGATTTGGGCCAATTAAATGACCAATTGTTCGTCAACACCGTTGCTGTAGGCTCATTTGCTGAATCACTCTCTTCCGTTACGTCAGACGATAAATCCCGGTTCGGCGCTTTAGCCTACGTAAAAGAAGGGATCAAAGAGCTTATGAACCAGCCGACTCATCCTCTTTGCATTCAATATGATGGAGAAACATGGGAAGGAGAATCTCCACTCTTTCTCGCTGCGTTAACCAATTCAGTAGGCGGATTTGAGAGGTTGGCACCCGACGCGGCTGTTGACGATGGTCTGCTTCACTGTTTTATTATAAAGGATTTGACTATATTCAATACGATTACAGCCAGCCTGTCATTGCTGTTCGGCAATTTTAAGAATCATAAAGACGTGGTTTATTTTACAGCCAAAAATGTAAGTATAAGCTCGCCTGAATCAGTAAGGACTAACGTTGATGGTGAAGAAGGACCCTCCTTGCCCATCCAAATAAGCAGTATGCCTCGTCATATTCAGGTGATTGTACCGGAAGAGGCTACAGCGTAGTCCTAGTCCGCAGCTATTCGTAGATCAAATTCAATTTTAATCCGATGGTGGAATCGATGGGGTCGATGGAGTCCGTGCGATCGGCGAGATCAGTGGGACCAGAAGAATCGATGAAGTCGGTTGATTCGGTGAGATTGGTGGGGTCAGTGGAAGTCGGCGGAATTAATAGGAACGCTGAGATTGGTGGGATCATTGGAATCGATGAGGTCGGAGGTGTCGGTGAGATCGGAAGAATCACTGAGGTCGGCGGAATCAATAGGAACGCTGAAACTGGTGGGATCGGCGTGATAGGTGTCCTTGTCAATGGAGCATTACAAGCCTTTTCGGATTCTACAACGTTAGGTCCATTCGTCGTTGATTACGAGGACAAATACTAGCTTTGGAGCAAGGTTGCCTACCAAGATTGGACAGATGAATGTAAGACGTAATGGCTAACATCTGCTCATTTTGCTTATTTTAAGGACATAGGCTCCACTATTTGTGAATATTAGCTCATTTTGCTCATCGTACGGACATTGATTCTAATCTTCGAACATTTAACCTCATTTTGCTTATCTTGCGGACATAAGTTCCGTTATTTGTGAATATTAGCCCATTTTGAGAGTTCTACGGACATAGGTTCCGCTATTTGCTATAAATCTGCGTAATTTCGGGAGGTTTATCACAAATAACGGATCTCATGTCCGTTACATACTTACAAACCCCCTTAAACCGTAATTTAGCGGAACTGATGTCCGTTAGCACTGCTCAAAACCTCAAAAACTCGAAAACTCGAGACTGCTCCCCCTTTGCTACGCTCTAATAATACAAAAAAGCCACTTCCGAAGAAGTGGCCTTGAAGATATTCGCTTGATATTCGCATAATTTTCAAAAAAACCGAAAATCGTTAAAAAAGTGCTCTAACAGCATGTTGAGAAAGATCAATCCACTAAAGCAATCGTATCCTTTAATGCTTCTCAGCAACCTTCGTTTCCCATCCCAATATCCGCAAGTTGCTCCAATTACGCTCGATAAGCTGCGCAAGGAACGAGGATTCTAAAGCTCCCATGCTAGCAATCCGCCAACCTTCCCCGACAACCTTCGTTCCAATAAGATAATACTGCTGCTCGCTGGAGCAACTACGGTGAAAGAGCAGCTATTACTCCCGATGAGTCACTATTTACCCTAATAAGCTTTTACTAGCTTCCACGCTCTCTCCATATCATCGATCAGCGTATATGGATCTTCCATACCGATGTACAATCTGGCTACTGAAGGGTTCGTTCCGTCCGGGTTTCTACGCTCAGGCGTTGTATTGACCGTAACGAGACTCTCATAACCGCCCCAGCTGACTGCAATCCGGAAATAATGCAGCGCATCAGCCCACTGCTTCATGACAGCAACGGGAAGCTTGCTTTCGAAAGAAAACAAGCTGCTGTATCCGTCCAGTTGTTTCTGTGCCAGTTCATGCTGAGGGTGTGAACGAAGAGCTGGATGGTTTACACGATTGACCATAGGGTGTTTCTCCAAATACTCCGCGATGATCATGCCGCTCTTCTGATGGCGCTCCATACGAAGCGGAAGCGTACGTAAACCACGAATCATCAACGACGCTGTATGAGCGGTCATGATTCCTCCTAGCAGCATATACCCTTTGTTCTCAATTTTACTAATTAGCGCAGCACTTCCAGTTACAACTCCGCCTAGACAATCACTATGTCCTGAAAAAAACTTAGTCATTGAATGCAGCACGAGATCGATTCCCATAGTCAGCGGCCTTTGGAAACAAGGTGTTGCCCAGCTGCCATCTATCATTGTAATGATCCCTGTTTTTTTCGCCAGCTCAGCTATTCCTTCAAGATCTTGCAGCTGGAAAAGTCCTGAAGTAGGGCTTTCCACGTATATAATTTTTGTATTTGGCTGTACTGCATCCTCGAAATCGGAGAGCAAACTGCCATCTACATAAGTGACTTCAACCTGATACCTCTCTGACATCTCGTTTAGAAACTCTCGTGTTGGCCCGTAAGCCTGATCAACACAGATGACATGATCGCCTGAACTAAGCAGCGCATGCAGCGTTCCTGCAATTGCAGCCATGCCCGATGCGAAGCAGCGCGACTGCTCACCGCACTCCAATTCGGCGATTTTGCTTTCCAAATATTTTACCGTTGGATTGTTGCCGCGGGAATATACGTTGGCAGCTAATACATCCTGCATCGCTTGATCGAAGGTTTCATGATTCTCGAAAGTAAATAAGCTATTTTGATAGATCGGTATGGTTACCGCACCGTAATGTTGTTTGTCTACCTGATCGTGAGAGACTTTTGTATGCAGTTGATTATCCATTTCTTTTCTCTCCATCATGTCGTTTCCCTCTATCCATTCCATGAATTTATTATCCTTTTTCTGCTCCCTGTGTTAATCCCTCTACGATGAAACGCTGGGCAAAAGCGAACAATACGACGGTAGGAATGACCGATAGTACCGTTCCAGCCGACATTGCACCCCAATCGACATCAAATTTCATAACGAAGGAGTTCATAGCTACCGGCAACGTCTTCAATGCCTCGTCATCGATAAACATGACAGCCATAAACAGCTCATTCCAGTTTTGTACAAATGCAAAGATGAAGGTTGAAGCAATGCCCGGCAACATGACCGGAATGATCACTCTTAACAACGCCGTCAGACGTGAACAACCATCAATCATGGCTGCCTCCTCTAAGCTGCTCGGAACGCGTTGGAAAAAGCCTCGAAGCATAATAGTTGAGAATGGAATAAGCATAACCGTGTAGCAGATAATTAATGACATCCTTGAATTAATCAAATCCAAGTCCGCCATCAATAAGTACAATGGAGCTAGTGCAATAAATCCCGGAAGCATTTGCGTAACGAAAAACGCCATCATAATCTGTTTATGCCCTCTAAACTGAAAGCGGGCCATGACATAAGCGCTTAGAGTCGCTATAAAAATAACGATCGCGGCAGCAAGAACAGCCACCAATAAGCTGTTGAAAATGTAAATATGGAATTTCGATATTTTAAAAATCTGGATGTAGTTATCCAGCGTGAATTGCTTTGGCCAATATTGAAGCGGGAAAGAGAATATATCCTTTTGAGGCTTAAGTGAAGTAATGACGATCCAGTATAAAGGAAATACCATGATTACAAAATGCAACGCTAGATACAGCACCTTCAGACCTGTCAGTATGCGTGGCTTCATCTTAAAAATCACCCACCTTTTCCGACTTGGTCACAAACAAATAGAAAATCGTGTACAAGATTAGAATGCCGATCATCGTAACACCAATTGCCGATGCCATCCCGTAGTCCCCGCCGTAAATAATTTTATCCAGCATTAATGAGGATAAAATATGGGTTGTTCCCGCAGGACCGCCGTTAGTCAAACCGTAAATAATCGTTGGATCATTGAATATCCATATCGCTCTGAGCAACGTCGTTGCGATAATCGTAGGAAGAATAAAAGGAAAGGTGACATTAACAAATTTGCGAATGCTCCCCGCTCCATCCATATCCGCTGCCTCATACAAATCAGCTGGCACCGATTGAAGTGCCGCAAGCAGCATGATTGCAAAAAACGCGATCCCGTACCATACATTGGCGATAATGACCGATGACATCGCCCAATCTGGGTCAGAGAGAAAACCGATTCTAGTATCAATAAGGCCGATGCGCATTAAAAGATCATTAATAACGCCCATTTGGGAGTTGAACATCCATTTCCAAATCAAGCCGATTAAGAAACCAGACAAAGCCCAAGAGTAAAAGATAAACCCTTGATATACCCCTCTGCCTTTAAACGGTTTGCGCAAAATCAGTGCAAGTGAGAGGCCAATCAAAAATTGAAACGTTAAGGAGAAAAACACCCAGTATGCGCTATTCGTCATTGCTTTTAGAAACTTAGCATCTTGGAATGCGGTTACAAAGTTCTGGAATCCGATGAATCGAACGTTCGTCAGATCGAACAGAACATAGTTCTGAAACGCCATGACTACCCCTTGCAGGAATGGATAAAACGTAAATATGAGCAGCAACACCAAAGCTGGTAGCAAGCTGAGCAAAATATACGTTCGCTGCTTTCTCAATGCAATCACCGCCCTTGACTTAGAAAATGCGATGGGCGGCTGCTGAGCCACCCATCACTATTTTTCAGATTATTTGTTCATGTCCGCTTTCGCTTTCGCCCAATATTCATTCCACTTCGTTAACGTATCCTCAACTGAAGTTTGGCCTAGTAGCATCGCCTGACCACTTTCCATAGCGACCGTACCCCATTGTCCATTAGCAGGATATTCGAATGGCGGTTTGAAATTGATGAAAGTATCTGGTTTGTTCGTCATATCAAGCAAAGTTTTGTAAGGTCCTTTTTGGAAAAACTCATCCTCTGTAGCCGAAGAGTGGATCGGTACAGTACCATGGCTTTTGGATAGCTGTGTATTCTCCTCAGGGGAGGATAGGAAAGTAATTAATTTCCAAGCAGCTTCTTTGTTCTCCGAGTGTGAAGTGATACCCCAACCTGCTCCACCTGCAGAAATCATCGCTTTACCTGATGGGCCAGTAGGCATTGGAGCTGTTGCCCATGTGCCTTCTTGCATGTTCTCGCCCAATACTTGAATAACGTCTGGATCTTGCAAAAGGAATGCAGTTACACCAGAAGTAAATGCCTGTACTTGCTCTTGGAAGCCCCAGTTAATGGAATCCGGAGGTGATCCTTCTTTGTACAGCTTCACATATAGATCCAATGCCGTTTTGGCTTCTGGAGAAGAGTAGATTGTTCCGCCATCTTTCAGGAACATCGCATCATCAACATTGATCTTGTCTGCGTCGTACGCTTGAATCAATGTATCAGGAACACCGTTGGCACCAGGACCGCCACGGAATGAGAAGCCATAACGGTTCTTCGCAGCGTCCGTCAGCTTAACAGAAGCATTAACTAACTCTTCGTAGGTAACCGGAGCATTGATTCCCGCTTCCTTCAACCAATCTGCACGATAAAACAATTGGCGCTGATACAATCCGTTTGGTATGAAGTAGAGCTTATCCTTGACGGAAGCAACGGATTTGGCAACAGCCGTTACAGTGCCAAAGTCGCTCCATGAGCCTGTATAATCGTTCAATGGCTCTACGTAGTTGTTATTTACGAATTCCGCAACGTTAAGATCGCGTACTTCCAAAACGTCTAGCGGTTGTTTGGCGGCCAACATCGTTCTGATTTTGTTATCAGCCTGATCAAACGGTGGAGAAATCAATTCAACCTTGATATTCGTGTTCTGGGCCATGAATTTGTCGATGCTTGCTTTAATCAATGCTGTACGACTCGGGCTGGTCAAGCTTTCAATCATGCGAAGCGTAATTACTTTCTCTTTACTTCCGCTGTCAGGCTTTTTCCCATCATTTGATGAACTGCAAGCTGTAGTGAGAGTAAAAACCATTACAGCCGTCAAAGCGGATAACATCCATGTTTTCATTGGTTTACCAAACATATGAATCCCCCTAAAGACGTAGTGTCATACTATCTACCTGTATGATAGGTTAAATATAATGTAAGCACTTTCATCTTGTCAATAACTAATTTTAATTAATAATGACGTATCGTTTCCTCGATAATATCCATCATTTTGTTAAATTCAGCTAATGCATGCTGTACATCATGTTTGGCAATACCATCAAATAACGTACGATGGAACGGATACGTGTTATCAAATAATTCCTTAACGCCGAACGGGCCAGCAAAGAAACGTTTGATTAATTCAGAGATAGATTCATAGACGCTGTGAAGCAGCGGATTAGCGGCAGCATCATAAATATGCTGGTGAAACTTATAGTCAATTGCCGATGTATCCAGACCTCTGTTTTTGCACACATCATACTCTTCTAAACATAGTCTCATCTTCTCGATTTTTTCGTTGCTAATCCGTATAGCAGCAAGCTCTACAGCCTTTCCTTCCAAAGCTCTGCGCACGTCAAGAATATGAAGAAGAAACTTCTTCTCATTCTCAATTTTCACCTTTCCGCTATAGCGATAGGACTCAGAATCATTAACAAATATACCTTTTCCATTCACCACTTTAACAATATCGATAGCTTCAAGATACCTCAGTGCTTCGCGCAAAGAGGAACGTCCTACACCTAATAATTTAGTCAGTTCTTCGGCTGATGGAAGCTTGTCTCCCTCCTGCAAACCTTTAACCTCGATGTATTTTTGAATCTCTTCTGAGACCAACTCATGGACATTTTGCTTCTTAACTTTCTGAATCATTTCTATCATCCTTTTTACCTTTCAGATAGGTGAATCTTATTCGATTATATGTATTTTGTCAATAAAGCGCTCTCTTTTTGCAAGCATTGCTTACAAGCCGATAGAGTCTGAGTTTACCATTTTCACAACTAATATTTTGCTAGATGAGAGATGATAACGCTCCTTCGAACATAAAATAAGAAAAACTTGCTTATTTACTTTCTATTTATTAATTTCGGTATTTCCTATTTAATGATAGTAGAATCTTACCTCCATAAGGGAAAGAGGTGCTGCCATGCTTGAGCAGATTATTCTAGTTAGCAGCTTTACGTTTATTATTCATTTTGCAGAAACGATTACATACTCTCTTCGATTAGCAGGCGTGCGTATGGGAAAAATAGCTGTCGCTATATCGTTAACCGGCATTATCCTGCTCGTATCGCGAACAGCCAACATGGTGCAAGCACCGCTTATGGGAAAGCTCATCGATTCTGCCAAAACTTCCATGGAGTATTCACTGATTGAGCAATTTCGAATTATAATCTTAAGCGCGTCACTCGGAACAATTGCTGCAATGCTAGCATTTCCAACCGCGGTGATGCTGGCTAGACGAGTCATTGCCCATTTGGAGGTAGCAGGCTCTATCCCAGGCTTGCTTAGAACGACGGTATCCATTGAGAAACTTAAAAACTCGCGTTCACACATCCGGCTGCCAAAGCTGGGAATGCTGGCGCGATTAAGAATTGGCGGCATACCAAAACGATTGTTTCTACTCAACATTATCGTAACTGCGATCTATACGATTGGCGTTCTGGCTGCTTTACTCGCTTCTTCCATTACGACTGAGCATGCGATCGCAGCTTCTCAATCATCAGGACTAATCAATGGGGTAGCAACGATATTGTTAGCACTTCTTATTGATCCTGAAATTGGCTTATTGACGGATAAAGTGCTAAAGGGAGAGAAAAAAAGCGCTGCGTTAACTAAAGTATTCGGTTTGCTTATGTTGTCCCGTGTGATGGGCACCGTGCTGGCACAATTACTGCTCGTACCGGCAGCAACCTTGATTTTGTGGGTCGTATCTAGATAAAAAAGAAAGTTAACTTGCTTGAGGAGGAAAGTCATGCTGTGGTCACATTTATTTTTCAAGCAGGATCGTTATAAATTTTTTCCAAAACATATCGCGATCATTATGGACGGCAACGGGAGATGGGCAACTCGTAAAGGGCTGCCACGAAACGTTGGACACTTTTACGGGATGAAAACGATGCAGAAAATCATAAAAAGATCAATTTCGCTAAAGCTTAGCTGCTTGACCTTATATGCATTTTCAACAGAGAACTGGAGAAGGCCCAAAGCCGAGGTTGATTATTTATTGGAGCTGCCTATCAAATATTTTCAGAATCAAACGATCGAAGAACTAAATAAAAAAAATGTAAAAGTAACTTATATCGGCGACATTAGCTCGTTTCCTGCTCATACGGTGGATGTCATTCAGAGAACATGTGAAATAACGAAGAACAACACTGGCATGCTTCTAAATATGGCTCTTAATTACGGGGGGAGAACTGAAATTCTGCAAGCTGCAAAAAAGCTCATCGCAAGCGGAGCAGACCCGCTCACTTTCGATGAACAATTTGAGAAAACGATCGCTACCTCCGATTATCCGCCAGTTGATTTAATCATTCGGACAAGCGGTGAAAAGAGACTGAGCAACTTCCTACTATGGCAGGCAGCGTATGCTGAATTATGGTTTACAGATAAAAGCTGGCCGGATTTCAACTATGCCCTATTGAACGATGCGATACAAAATTATTCGAAAAGAAAAGAACGGGAATAATGAACCTGCAAAGACCAAACCCTTCACCTATACGAGGAGAATGGTCTTTTTTGTTTGAAAATCATATTAGTTTTGTTTCGCTATTTCTACAAACTTGGCATTGAATTGCTGAGCAATCTCATCCAAATGTGGAGTCAAAACATTAGATTTATGTTTTAAAATTGTAAACTTATTCATTAACGCTGCGATTTCATGGGGGACCCATCGATCAGTTTGGTAATCGGCGACATATGGTATATTTTCTGAAAGCTGTATACAATCCCTCTATAATTGCGAATAAACTTAACTTGGTTTGCTGGTATTTGCTGGAGCGTCATCATATCTTTCCAGAGCCAGCCTAACTCTTTTGCATTAATGGAAAGACTACACAAAATAAAAAAGAGAACGTTGAGGTTCTCTTTTTTTTGCTTACCTAATTCATTTCTATACCCTATCAATTACACTTGCTAAAGCCGCACTGCGTACATTGCTTGCAGCCTTCTATATTAATAAGCGCTGCTGAGCCGCAAGAGGGGCACAAATCAACGGAAGAAGTGTCTACAGCAGATTTGGAGATCGCCGGATAATCCACAGACGCTGCTGCTTCTTCTCTTTGTACTATTTTCGCTGCCGTCTCCTGCTCCGTCCCATTCTCCATATGAATCTCAAGCGATTTTGCAACGGCATCCGCAATGGACTCCACTCGGTTGACTCCGAATCCGATCGCCCCCGATCCGCCAATCCCTTTCAAATGCTTGACGAGCAGCTTCACCTTGTTTCCATGATCGCCATAACGCAGAAATAACGAACACACACGCCCTAATGCCTCAGCCATCGCAAACACATCCGAACCTGCCTTGCCTACGTTCAAGAAAATTTCTGCAGGTGTGCCATTGAGATCATTTATCGTAATATAAGCCATGCCAAATGGTGTGTTCACCTTATAGGTCGCACCCCGCAGCACCTGCGGTCTGCGTTTATACTGCTTATCCAGCTCCTGCTCAGGTTGTACGGCTGCTGGGATAACGGCTTCCACCAAATCCGCATCAAATGGTGCTTCTGTTTTCTCTTCTTCTGATGACGTAGAGAGAACTTGAACATCACGACTGCCATCTCGGTAAATCGTCACACCTTTGCAGCCGAGCTCAAAAGCAAGCTCATACAATCTTCCTGTTTCTTCCACTGTGAAATCTGCCGGGCAATTCGCTGTTTTGGAAATAGAGCTGTCCACCCAGCGCTGAATAGCCGCCTGTACCCGAATATGATCCTCAGCCGACAAACTCATCGAGGTTACAAAATAATCTGGAAGCTCCTCCTCCGGATGAGACGCCTTCCAAGACGCTGCAATCGGAACATCTTGTTTATCAAAACCAAGACGACTTTGACGATAGTATTCGAATGCAAAATAAGGCTCGATTCCCGTAGACGTTCCGACCATTGTTCCCGTGCTGCCAGTCGGCGCTTGTGTAATGACCGTCACATTTCGCATGCCGTTCAGGGTCACATTGTCGCCAATCTCCGGAAATTCAGCTATCAATTGCTTCATAAATCCGCTCTGAACATATTTATCCGCTTCAAACGCTTGGAACGAACCTTTCTCAGCAGCGATTTCCGAAGACGCCAAATAAGACTCCCTAGCCATAAATCCATACAGCTTATCTAGAAAAACCAATGACTCTGCGCTGCCATATCGGATACGCAGCTTAATCATAAGCTCAGCTAGTCCCATCGTACCGAGCCCGATACGCCGCTCAAGCTTCTGATTGCGCTCATTTTCTTCAAAATGATAGGGTGTTTTGTCGATGACATTATCAAGGAATCTTACAGACCAGCGCGTAACTTTAGCAAGTTCATCCCAAGCAACGTCATGCTTCTCTTCATCATAAAACTTCGACAGGTTTACAGCTGACAAGTTACAGACGCCCCAGCCTGGCAAGCCTTGTTCACCGCAAGGGTTCGTACTAATAATGGGATTGAAATACCAGCTGTTCGACATTTGATTATAATACTCCATAAAGACAACGCCTGGCTCGGCTGACTTCCATGCGGATTCAATAATCGCTTGCCATATTTCACGAGCGCGCACCGTTTTGTAGGGGATAACCTTTTTGCCAAGCTTGCGCCATGCATCCAGATCGCCGGTCCAGAGCTCGTTATACTCTATATCTTTGGTATCTGGAAATACGAGCTCCCATTCCAAATCTTCCTTTACAGCCCGCATAAAAGCGTTGCTGATACATACCGACAGATTGGCATTTGTCACTTGACCCATCGTTTGTTTGACCGTTATAAACTCTAATACGTCCGGGTGCCAATCATTGATCATAAGCATCAAGGCACCGCGGCGGCTGCCGCCCTGCTCAATGAGTCCCGTTGCATAGCTAAACAACCCGCCCCATGACACAGCACCGCTCGATGAACCGTTAACACCTGCAACTATCGCTCTTCGAGGTCGCAGTGAAGATAAATTCATCCCAACACCGCCGCCGCGCGCCATAATTTCAGTCATCTCCGTGAGCGTTGTCATGATGCCGCCCCGGCTATCCTTCGGTGAGGGAATGACATAACAATTAAATAGCGTCAGCTCTTCACTGGCTCCAGCC
Organism: Paenibacillus sp. FSL K6-3182; assembly: GCF_037976325.1. NCBI lineage: Bacteria > Bacillati > Bacillota > Bacilli > Caryophanales > Paenibacillaceae > Paenibacillus > Paenibacillus sp. FSL K6-3182. The sequence continues at coordinate 2,994,001 of NZ_CP150265.1, read as the reverse complement.
CCCGCTGCAATTCTCCCGCCTGGAACCAGCTTCCAATCATCTAATAAGTATCTGAATTTGTCCCGCCATTCCTTTTGTTTCTCTGATCCATCTTCAACGGATGCCATTGCATCTGCAAGACGATCCCACACTTCCTCAGGCGTTTTCTCAATCGTCAGCGTAAGTTTCTCTGTTGTAGACTCCACATGCTCGCCGTTTCTAAGCTTTACGGTCACCTTGCTGCCATCACGGCCGATAACTTCTCCGACTTCCTTAACAGGGAATTTCGGATCATCCTTCGTTAGAACAAGCACGATATCGCCGATCGCCGTTTTACTCGTATCTGCATTTTTCCACGCATATCGATCCAAAAAGATTTTTTCACTAAGGCCCTCAAGCCGATTTCCACCAGACATCTCCATCGCAGCTGCTTCCTCCCTCATACTAACGTGCTGAAGGCATAGGTAAGATCAGATATGCTTTTAGCACAATATATTGTGTCATAAAACCATTATACTATACTACATATTGATTCACATGCTCGTTTGTGGCGAAATTTAGCAAACCTGTCCGCTTACATGCCCACTCTCGTTATATTGCTAGTCCATCCTCTTTTTTAAGCAGCATCTTATTAATATTAGATGAAAAGGCAATACTAATAACAACTTATCCCTTTTACTGCGGAAGGAGCTGTACTAGATGACATTTCAGACGACGCCGCAGGCTGCCTCAGGTGAAGCAGGCACTGCCGCCTTTACTTCTCGCAAGCTTCATCCTTTAGTTGAGCTGCAGCATGACCGCTCTTGGTTTGAAGAACTGCAAAACCGTTTAACAAAAGGCGGCCCATGGGATGATTGGACGTTATATCAGCTCGCTATGGAAGCCGAGCAAGCGAAACGAATTGAAAGCTTCGAAGAATTGTTATGCTTGCGATCTCTTCCAGCCTTCGAGCCAATGGCACATCAAATCAGCACAGCGCGCAAAGTGGTGCATGAGATGGGCGGCCGTGCGATTTTGGCCGATGAGGTTGGGCTTGGCAAAACGATCGAAGCAGGACTCGTGCTCAAAGAATATATTGTGCGCGGTTTAGCTAAGCGTATTCTCATTCTTGTCCCCGCTTCCCTTGTGCTTCAATGGGTGCGTGAGCTTAATCAGAAATTCGGCATCTCAGCCGTAGCTCAGAAGAAGGAGCATACATGGGGATATGATGTAGTTGTCGCTTCTATCGATACCGCAAAGCGTGATCCGCATCGCGAGATTGTGCTTGGAACAGATTATGACATCATCATCATCGATGAAGCACATAAGCTGAAAAACAAGAAAACGACGAACTATCAGTTTGCTAATCTTTTACGCAAAAAATATTGCTTGCTCCTTACGGCTACCCCAATCCAAAACGATATGGACGAGCTGTTCAATCTCATTACACTGCTCAAGCCTGGTCAGCTGGGAGGTCAAAGTGAATTTGCAGCAAACTTTGTTGTCGACAAGCGGCTTCCGAAAAATGAAGATCAGCTGCAGGAAGCACTCTCTGGCGTCATGATTCGGAATCGGCGCGGGGACGGCGGCATTCATTTCACGAAACGTTTTGTCAAAAATATACCGCTTACTCTCTCAGAAGAAGAGAAAGCGCTGTACGACGCGGTGACGGGCTTTGTCAAGGAACGGTATGAAGAAAGCGGCGGCGATTTATCGAGCATGCTCTCACTCGTTACCCTTCAGCGTGAAGTTTGCAGCAGCCGAGATGCGGTTTTTCTAACGCTTGTAAATCTATTTAAGAAAACGTCCGAGGACTCCCCGATGCGTCCAAAAATATGGGAGCTTGTAGAAAAAATTCGTAATATCAAAGCCAATACCAAAGCAGAAAAAGCGATGGAGCTTGTCAAGGAAATGGACGACAAGGTTATCATTTTCACTGAATACAGGGCTACTCAGGAATATTTGCTGCAGTTTTTCCGCGCTCAAAATATGATTGCCGTCCCTTATCGCGGCGGTATGAACCGCGGCAAAAAGGATTGGATGATGGATTTATTTCGCGGGCGCGCGCAAATCCTCATCGCAACGGAAGCAGGCGGCGAAGGGATAAACCTGCAATTTTGCCACCACATGATTAATTTCGACCTGCCTTGGAATCCAATGAGAGTCGAACAACGCATTGGACGGGTGCATCGCCTCGGGCAAAAGGAAGATGTAAAAATCTACAATCTGTGCACAATCGGTACTATTGAAGAGCATATCGTCAACCTATTGCATGAAAAAATAAACCTGTTCGAGCTTGTTATTGGCGAGCTGGATCATATTTTGGAGCGTTTTGAAAAAGGGGATGGCTCGCTGGAGCAGCGGCTTGCTCGAATGCTGCTAGAATCGGGCAACGATACGGATTTAAAACAAAAAATTAATCATTTGGGCTCCTCCCTCAGCCGCATTCGTGAAGAGGTGCTGACAGGCGAAAACCCACTGCCGACAAGTCCCGACCTACTAGTGAATTTGGATACGCTTGGACAAACCGTGGAGGTGCAGCCTTGAACGAAAAACAGGTGCACAAATTTGTAAACCGCTATTTAGAAGCTACCGAATGCTCAATTTTAGAAAAATCACCAAGTCATTTCACGGTGAAGCTCTCTCCTCACGCCGACCGTGAACTTACGAATCGTCCCTACTACTGGAGCTTCGTCGATCGTGTCGACGCAGAACCAGAGACGATGACATTCTTATTTGTAACGGACAAGAACAAATATGACGCTGCCGAGGAGCTCAAAAAAATTGAAGTCGTGAATACCGATCAGGATGCTGCACTGAACGCGCAAGATACAGCAGCGAATGCCGCTCTTGAGCGTTCGCTAGGCTTTATTCACGGCAGCTTAGCGGCACCCGTTCGCATCCCGCGTGAAGACTTGTTTTTTGGCGCACGCAAGCTCGAACAAATATTTGATGCTGCAAAAGCTAAGGGCAGCTTCGTCCATTTGTTTCAGGAGCCAGACAAACGCTCGAACAATCCCTTTACCTCGACCCCTTACACGGCATGGCTGTCTGTCAATATGCGGGTAGAGTTCGCTTGTGATCGCAAACGCGAAGAAATTCATAGCTACGGTGTCTCACTCGCGACTGGCCAATGTGTGGAGCATTTCTACGATCGCTTGCTTACGCACAAGCTTACGCCTCGCCTGCCGGCAAATATTCATATCACCAAAAATGGCCTCTCCTTCAATAAAGCGCTTAGCATCATAGAGCAAACGCTAGAGCGCAAGCTTCGCAGCTATGATTACAGCTGGGCTGAGAGTGCATCAGCAAGGTTGAAGGAAGAGCTTGACCGAATTAACGGCTACTACGAGCCGCTTGTTAAGAATGCAATCGAAGAAAACAAACCAGCGATTGAGGAGCAATTCGCTCAGCGTCAATCCGAAATCAGATGGCAATATGAGCCTAGGGTGACTGCGTCCGCCATTAACTGCGGCATCTTTCATCTCGAGGGTATCGATTGACATGGATCTGACGTTATCTGCAGCAATACGTCAAAAAAAGGCGGTCACAAGGCCGCCCTTACGCGACAGGTTGCAACAGCCTTCTTAAGGCTTGTCCTATATAATGATATGGAGGTGATTAATTATGCCAAAAAAATTCATCAAGCTTACAGCGGCATGTGTTTTGACCGCTATTGTATTGTATGCAGGCGGATTGCAGCCTCAAGCTGCTGCGGCCGTTTCTAATCCTACAACCGTTTATGAGCCTGTTCAGCAGCAAGCGCAGCGCTGGGTTGAAGAACTGGCTGTACAGCCTTCATTTGCCGCATGGAAGAAGTCGACGCTCATTGTTTCTCCTATTGGTCCTGGAACGCATAGCTGGCTTGTGCTTGTCATGCAAAATAAAAATACTGTCGGTTATCTTGTCATTAATGCGGTAGAGTCAGGTGGATATCAGCTAGGTGAATACGGAACAAACAGTCATCCATTATTCGATGAAAGCACACTTACACGAGCGATAAAGCAACTTGAGCTTCTAAAGCCTGCAACCCAAATTGATCGAATATATGTTCATCCTCTCCTCGCCGCATGGAAAATAACGACAGAGAAAGAAACGTATTATGCAGATGCTGTCAGCGGTGAATCGCTCCCTGCCAAGAAGGAAAATTGGACAAATGCTGCCGCAACTAAGCTTGATAAAGCGGCTCCATTACTTAACACTCAGAAAGCAGTCCTTATTAAACAAGTCTCACTGCCGTCATTTAATCCATTCGATAAGCTTCCCTGGCTAACGAACAAACCCATCACCTTAAGCTCTAATTCCTACACACCTCTCTTTGCCAAAATAAACAACAAAGAACAGCTCCGCTTTACCGCTGAGCTGTTTGATGGCCAGATGTTATATGTCTGGTCTGTCGTCGGATATAACAAATGGGATAACGGTCAAATCTATGTCGCTCTTGAAGCAAGCGAGGATGGTTCTGATCGTCGCTATATTCCCCTTCAGCTTTTAATCGAGCTTGGTCACTTTTACCGATGACGCTCAGCCCGTCCACGCCACCATAACATTACACTCACTGGTCCCCATCCGAACCAACGCGTCAGCCAAGGCTCTCTCCGAGATTTGGCTAATACGTTGGTTTGTTTCCGTTCTTCCCTTGGTGTCTCCATATAATTTATAAATTTTTCAGTCATAAATTTTACGTATTCATCGCCTTTTGCCATGCTAATCAGTCCTTTCAATACCGTATGAATTAATAATTTAAGTTTGCCCCTTAACCATCCAATCTAAACATGCATGAGTTTCCCTCCAAACAGCCACGCTAACCGTATGTCAAAGAAATCTGGAGGAACAATCAGCATGTTTCGTAAAATGGCACTAACCTTTGTTGTAATATGGCTGGCTGCTTCCAGCAGCTCATCCAGCGCTTTTGCATGGCCTCTTTTGCCGGTAGGCTACAATCAAGATTGGGCGCTTCCGTCAACTGTCGTCATCATTGATGCTGGGCATGGCGGGATTGACGGGGGAGCCTCATCAGCTGATATTTTAGAAAAGGACATTAACTTAGCTGTTGCGCGTAAGCTGTATTTTATTTTGCGAAGCCAAAACATACCGGCTGTACTCAATCGAACCGGCGACTATGCACTCAGTGACGATAATCGTTGGCATAATTCACGCTCAAGACATCGTAAAGATTTATCGCAGCGCCGGCAATTAACCGATGAAATTGAAAGTGAACTGCTCATTAGCTTGCATGTCAATTGGTCTAAGAAAAGTATGCAGAAAGGCCCTTTAGTACTGCATCAGAGCAGCGGTGAAAGCTCATTGCTTGCATTTTGCATACAAGATGCACTTAATCGACAACAAAATACGGCTTTCCTCCCAAGGGAAGGAAAACCGTTTTATTTACTTAGAAGGGTGCAGGACCCTGCTGTAATTGTAGAAATGGGCTTTATTAGCAGCGAGCATGATCGTACGATGCTGACAGATCCGCAGCGTCAGCAAGAAGTTGCTGAAGCCATTGCGTCAGGGATTAGGCAATACAAGTGGATCGTTCATTGATTCTCCGCCAATAAGCGCAGTCAGCTTCACGAATCTCACAGTAGGCTGCATCGCAGGTATGGACTGATGAAGAACCGAGGAGGTATATTTCCCAGGAGCTCCAACATGTCCGATCGTGATGCAGCTGTCATGTGACTCCAAATGCTTGCGAAGCACGCCGATTTGCTTAGATATATGCTGAACGGTATAAACGTCATCAAGAAAAACATCATTGGAGACTGTCGGCACGCCCAGCTCTTTGGCTAATTTGGGAACAACCGTTTTGAAGGTGGTCCGGCTATCTAGAAAAAAGAGCCCCCGCTCCTTGCACACGCTTAGCACAATTCGCATCATTCGTTCATCTGCTGTCACCTTTGAGCCCATATGATTATTCATGCCAATGGCATGAGGCACATCGTCAATGGCATCCTCTACCCGTTTACGCACCTCTGCATCGCTTAAATCAGTCGTAAGCGCTCCAGGGCCCAACCAGCTTTTTAGCCCTTTGTTCGGTTCCATCGGCATATGAACAATGACATCGTGGCCAAGCCTATACGCTTCCTCTGCATCCTTCTTAGTCGTTGGCATAAAAGGCATAATCGCCGCTGTAATTTTGACTGGAAGCTTCATCATGTCCTCTGTTCCGCTCATGTTATTGCCAAAATCGTCAATTACGATTGCCACTGGCTTCCGTTCATCCACCTGCGCAGCCGCACTTATCCCTTTAGCTGAACTTTGAGCAGAAACATGATTATAGCTGAGCGGGCTCGTAGCAGCTGAAAATGCACTCAGCAGCAAGACTGTCGCAGCTGTCTTAGCAAACGATGACCATCTCATTTTACGAAATTTCTGTATTTCTCTTTCCTCAATTACATTATGCTGTCTGCTCATTGCTGCACGCACCTTTCACCGTTTGCTGTTATTGTTTGTGAAAATGCTGGAAAATATGCGAATGCAGCATAATATCAGAAGCATAAACCTAACTTATAAATATATAAAAAAAAGAGACCTGATTTAGGCCTCCCTTGTCATTGAATCCTATTTATAATTTGTTCGAACTTAAATTTCTGTGAGCAATTTAGTTACATACAACTTGTTGATTAAGCGTGAGCGACTGGATGAGGAGCAAATGATACTTTTCCGCCTGTTAATGATGCCACTCTTGCCAATGAATGTACAAGATAACCATGCTCGATCAGCTTTTCACGTCCTGGCTGGAACGCCTTCTCGATCACGATGCCAATTCCGGCTACCGATGCACCCGCTTGCTCAACGATCCGAGCCAATCCAAGAGCTGCATCACCGTTCGCTAGGAAGTCATCTATAATGAGGACACGATCTTCAGCTGCCAAAAACTTGCGTGAAACAGTAACTTCACTTTCCTCTTGCTTCGTAAAGGAATAGATTTTCTCGGTATAGAGATCATCCTTAAGTGTCAGCGACTTGCGTTTACGCGCAAATATTAATGGCACGTTCATTTGCAGAGCGGCCATAACCGCAGGTGCAATGCCTGAAGACTCCAGTGTGAGCACCTTCGTAATTCCTTGCGCTTCGAATAGGGAAGTGAACGTTTTACCTATGGCAAGCATAAGCTGCGGATCTACTTGATGGTTTAAGAATGAATCCACCTTCAATACATTGTCATTAAGGACGATTCCTTCTTGCATGATTTTTTGCTCTAATTGCTCCACAGCATTTTCCCCCATTTTTATAAAATATTGTTGACTATTCCAGCTTGTTCATGATACGATATTTTTTGTTAAAACATGTTTTGCGGTCGTGGCGGAATTGGCAGACGCGCTAGATTCAGGTTCTAGTGGTGTAACAGCCGTGGAGGTTCGAGTCCTCTCGACCGCATCCTTATTGGGTTTATAGACTATTTTAGACGATGTTTAATCTAGTGGTCAATATGAGACAACATTTTGTAAATTTAAACCACTTCGTTATCATGATACTTAATTCATGATAACGAAGTGGTTTTCTTGTTGCGTAATTTTGCGATTCACTCATTTTTATTGAAAATAAATGTTCATAAAAGTCAGTTTTCATTGGTTATTCAATCGTTCATGTGGTGATTGGTTAAATGAGCAATCTCTATTACTCTCTCCATTGTAATTCCTTCTCTTTGTTCAACTGCAAGGGGATGATCCGTCTGTTCCAGTTCTATTAATGGAACGGCGCCAACTTCTTGTGTATGTACCATTGTTTTCAACGACAGTGTTGATATTGGATATATTGAAAGTTCCGTCGACAACCAACCAAAATATGGTTGCTCATTTTCTCTTCCTTGTACATTCAATAATTCATTGGATTTCAAAAAATTTTCGCCACTAAGTGAAACCCAAACACTCCATATAAATTTTTCATTACTATTAATAATTGGTATTTCAATGTGTCCTCTAATATAAAAAAACTGTTCATCAATTACGCAAAAATCTCTAATTAACTCTGTTCTTTGCTCTTCTGGCACCTTGTAAAAATAGTCTGGTGCTTCAATTCCGTAACATAAAGGGACTTCCCTTAATTCGTTGTTGCAATGAGGGCATTTCATCGTTTCTACTCCTGCCTGTTTCTAATATTTTTACAACCACTAAATTATGTTAATTCTTAAAGCACTTTACTTCTATATTCTACCGTATAAAATTGCATTTTCTCAATAATAATCCGTTCTATTGTACCATATTGCATTTCATTATTCAGTCATAAAAACTACTAGGTTAACAATGGTTGAACGAAATTACATCTTGTATATTAATTCATTTAAATGCATAATAATTCCTGAAGGTAAACGAATAACTGGAGGCATTATGCTATGAACATATCGTGTGAATCGGATAACATATTAGATTATTTGGAGGAAACAGAAGTCATCGATTTCAGTCATCCGGCAATCAACGATTTATCAGATGGATTATTTTCTAGATCTTCTAACGAAGTCGATTTTATAAAAAATGCTTACGAATTTGTTCGAGATCAAATAGCGCACTCTTGGGACATTCAAAGCAATCGGATAACATGCAGCGCTTCAGATGTCCTATTTTATAAAGAAGGTATTTGTTACGCCAAATCAAATTTATTATCTGCACTGTTAAGAAGCAAAGGGATTCCAACAGGATTTTGTTATCAGCGACTTACAATCGGGGATACACCCGACACAGGATACTGCATTCATGCTCTTAATGCCGCTTTTATCAACAGCATTGGAAGATGGGTTCGCTTTGATGCTCGTGGAAATAAAGCCGGCATTGCTGCGGAGTTTTCTTTAACTGAAGAAAAATTAGCTTTTCCTATACGGCAACAATATAACGAGATAGACTATTTAGAAATATATAAACAGCCTAACTCTAAAACGATTCAAGTACTTAAACAAAGTACAAACGCTATTCATATGTATTTGAATGGATTGCCTTCCGAGCTTTAGCTTCATTTCCAGGCACTTTTCAGCATCCATAAGTATTGTTTAATAACCGTCGGGTGGAGCACTTAGTCTTGTATCCGGTCTAAAATATTTAATATAGTGGTGGTAAAACGCCGTTTCTTCAAACCCAAGGCTTTCATATAACGTTTTCGCAAAATTACCTTTTGCAACGTCAAGGATTACCTTTTCTTCACCCCTGCTGATGATTTCATTAACCAGGTATTTCACAAAAACTCTTCCATAACCGCGTGATTGATGTTCTATGGAAATTGCAACGGTACATATTTTATTTCCTTCAATTTTTCCTATGGCTACTATAGTATTATCAACTATCATTACAAACATATTATTTTTATTTTGTGCAAACTGCTCGCGTTCCCATTCCACAGGCTTATAAAAAAACGAAGGATACAATCCTATACGCTGTCGCATATGAAAGAAAGCTAATTCGCAAATTCTATCCCATTCAAAATAATCATTCTCTTCATAATTTCTAACTATGATGTTATCTGAGGGGAATGATTCACCCTTACGCTCCATAATGTAGGAGGATAAATATAATCTGTATCCGTTATTGTCCAAAAGACTGATTAAATCAGTGTCATGATGAGAACATGTAAATAGGGTATGCTCTACTTTTTCATTTGGAATAAGCATTTTTTCATATTCTTGTATTAGCATTGAGCCGATATCCGCTGCATCATGCTCTTTGTTAACATATAATATGGCCTGAGGTTTTCTGCCGAAACCATTAAATGAAAGAAACCCAATGCTTGAAGTATTATTGAGTGCAACCAAAATATTATCTTTGTTACTTTTTTCATCATTATAAAATATATTCAATAGATGATTGTAGTTAAGCAGCATGCGTTCGATTTGAGCTTTATCTCTTTGAGGATCATATTTTTGTATAATAATTTGGTTCAATTCTCACACCTCGATTCTGTTTTAGTTCAATCCATACACTTGTCAAAAACTCTTTCGAATTTCTCATTCTTAATTAAATGTCCAATTAGCTCTTCAATACTTCAACAAAACTCTATTAACTCTTAAAAAAATAAATTTTTTATGCTGTCATTGATTTTCTTATCTACATTTTCTCTATCAGCACTGCCTTGATCGTAGGCTTTATTTAATTCTTCAGCAATTTTCTCAGCAAAAATTTTATCCGTCATTCCTTTTATGATCTCTTTTCGGCCAGCTACAATATCCCATTTCTGTTCTATCGCATTCAATCTAACTTCATAACGCATTGAATGATCTCCTCCAAATATAGCTCTTATTATAAGATGAAATGATTACCCTTTTCTCCCAGTATACAATAAACCCAACACCTTGGCGGTATTGGGTTTATTGTTTTTGTATCGCTTTCAAATTATAGCAACTCCATTACTTCAAATAAGGATTATTTGCAATCAACTTCACCGTTCGCTCTGCCAAATGAGAAAGAGGCACGATGCCGAAGCCATCTACGCCTGAACGAATTTTATCGTTTAACGGCTTTACCCATTTCTCGGGTAGTTGGCTCGCACCTTTTTGCATACCTACGATAGAACCTGAGGTAGCCGCATTGCAATCCGTGTCAAAGCCCGAAATGATTGCTAAACCTATTGTTGCTTCCAGGTCACCTTCACCATACAGCAGAGACGCGGCTACAATCATCGCATTTGAGATCGTATGGCACCAATGATGTGCATTGCTTTCATCATATTTATGGTGGATACGCTCTACTACTGAATCAAAGGTCATCTGCTCCTCATACCAGCGTAACACCGTCCGAATATCGTCTGCAAGCCTGCAATTTGCAGGAATTTGACCGAGACCGGCTCTGATCACATCCTGCCTGTTGTCCGTCACAGCAGCCATTGCCAGCATAGCTGCAGTCCACATGGCGCCGTAGATGCCATTTTTCACATGCGAGATCGAAGCATCTCTCCAAGCCATTTCAGCTGCTTTCGCTGGATTCCCAGGATTAATGTAGCCATACAAATCAACACGAATCTGAGCGCCAATCCACTCTCTATAGACATTGCGATATGTAGCTGAGAGTGGTGGATCTAAGCGATTAACGAGATTCCGGTAAGCAATGCGTTCTGCAGTACAGGTGCGCAGCAATGGCAACAGGTTAAGCCATGTTTCTGCTACATCGTCAGGAGAGAAGTCATAGCCGAATTTTTCTAATACAGCAAGGCTGATGATCGTATAATTCATATCATCGTCCTCGACCATATGCTTCACATTATTAATCCAGCTTACGAGCTCGTTTCCATACGACCCGCCCTCGTTGATGACGCCGTACTTTTCCGCAATTTCCGGATCAATTTCGGATGAAATATAATAATGAACTGGTAAATTGTTTGTTTCCTTTAACAAGCCTGTAATTCGTTCCTTTCTCCACCCTTCGATCGGCTGCCCCAATAAGCAGCCTGCGGATCGACCGAGCCAGGCACCATACATTTTATCTGCCAAATCTTCATAAAGAGCAGGTTGTTGCACCGGAAATTCGGCAACTGGTCTTTCCGCTACTATTTCCGGCAGGTTAGAGGGCTCAACAAAAGGAAAGTCAGCTCTTAAAGGCAGCTTCCCCATTTCGTCGATATAAGCCGCAGCCATTTGTTCACGTTGCGGGTCATTCCACTCCATGGAAGCCAGCTTCTCATACGTAGCAGCCAATTCTGCGCTGATCTGTTTCCCCTCATCCATTGCCTGCTGCCTTTCAATTTCAACATGATGGCTGTATTGCAAGTAGTACTGTTCGGAGGCTTTCATGAACGGCATTCACTCCTTTCAGGAACCTTATTATAGCTGCAAAATCATACCGTCAAAAGCTACTATGATATCCTCTTGATCAAAAAACTGCGTAAGATCATCGTGCAGCAATCCTATATTGTGAGAGAAATGTGTGACCACAACCTTGCTATCCGGGCTGAATATCCCATTGCTGCGTAACCGGTTCCTAATATCAAGAACGGCTGCGATGTTGAGATGTCCGCCTGTAAACGGCAGATGGCCGTTCGTACAATCCAATATGGTGAGGTCCAATTTCGTCTGTTCCAGCCATCGCCATGTTTCTTCAGGAAGAAGCCCGGTATCGTGTCCATAAAAGATACGCTTCCCATCCTTTTCGATTAGAAAGAGCAAACAGGTTTCATCGGGATCATGATTTGCCGGCAGCGCCGTCACCTTGGCGTTTCCGGTATCGACGGTTTCGAACAGATCTATTTTTCGCAGCACCAACCGCTCTGCATCTGGTCTGCCAACAGCATCCCGGCATTTGCGAATGACAGCATCGTGGCCGTAAACATGCAACGGCGCATCCAATCCATGAGCATAAACAGGCATCCGCATCTCCAAATCCTCTGCACGAAGATGATCCAAATGCGTGTGCGTGATGAACAAATCCTTCACAAGACCGAGATCGATGCCGCCCGTCAAAACATGATGAAGCGTATCTGGCGGAAAATCAACCTTTAATACGCCATCAATAAGGACGGAGCTCCGTGTTCTCACATTTTTACCGCCAAGTTCTCTTGCCTTCAAGCAGTGCACACAACGACAAAACATCGCTGGAAAACCTTCCGCAGCAGCAGTGCCAAGAAAATGCACCTTCACGATATATCTCCTTCCAAATCGTTTTTAAGTTTTGGTCGTAGACACAATCAACTAACTATCCTTTATCATTTAATGCTTTCTTAAAGGCCTGCCACTATTCGTGTTACATGATTAACCGCTTCAATAGAGCCAAGCTTAGGCTCTTCTTCGCCTTCGAACTCTACGGTAAGCCACCCGTCAAAACCTGATTTTTTCAGCTCGCCGAAAATATACTTCAAATCGACAGCGCCTTCTCCAGCAATTTTCCCTAGAAACAGCTCCCCCGTTAAAGCCCGAGTGACGCCGCCAGCCGTACCTTCCGGCACTGGTAAAAAGTCCTTAACATGCACATGACCAACATACCCATTCAGCTCATCAATCGCATCGCTAGAGCTTTGGCCAACGAGCAGAAAATTTCCGGTATCGAACGTGCTTCGCAGCGCCTGGGAATTAACCTGTTGGATAATAGCCATAACCTGGTCGCTGCGTCCTGCAAATAACCCGTGATTTTCTAGGCAAAGTGTGACACCCTTCTGTTCGGCATAATCAGCCGCTGCACGAAGTCCATCAATTACGAATTGCATTCCCTGCTCAAACGATATGGAGTCATTGGGCAAATCCCCTGAGAATACACGAACGACCTTGGCTCCAAAATGAACAGCCGCGTCGACAGCATCCGTTACTTCCTTTACTTGGGCTTGCCTTTGTGAATCATCTGCTACCACAAAGTTGTTGCACGCGCTGAAGCACGCAACCTGCAAACCATATTTACGAAGCGCTTCATCGATTAGTGGGATATCCTTCTCCTTTTCCTTCCAAAAACAACTGAGCAGCTCCACTCCCTTAACCCCTGTCTCGGAGGCAAATGCTAGAAAATCAACGGTATCCCATTTTCCCTCATACCAATATTTATGCACGCTCCACATACTTAAGCTAACGTTCAAACCAATCACGCTCCTCATGGAAATTAGAAGTGCCAAATCAAACTTGATAGTCTGCTGAACGATATATTGCTTCAGTCAATTGGATAACCTTCCTAGCATATTCTCCCGATACCAATATTTCATGTTCTCCTCTGATCGCGTCAATGAAGCTTTTATCCTGATTCGTGCTTTGAGCTGGCAGCTGAACTGGCAGAACGCCATCCTTATAGGTTGAAATCTCAATTCTGCCATTCTCGAGATAGATAACGCCTAAATCGCCGCAGAAGGAATAAAACTCCTTATAGCCCGGTACATAACCAATAATGTTCAGCGCAGCAATGGCACCCTCTTCAAAGGTGATGCTCGTAAAAGAATCGATTTCCACCGGTGCACCATAGCTGCTAAGGGTCGACTTCACCTCAAGCGGTGTAAGGCCTGTCGTCCATAACAGAACGTCAATAATATGGCTGCCTGAATCCATTAGCATACCGCCTCCAGAAAGCGCAGCATTTTGTCGCCATGTGCCTGTTTGGCTTCGTTTCCAATCCTGATAGAGCGTTGCGTTAATCGAGCTTAGTTTGCCTATTACGCCATCTGCTATCGCTTGGCGAATAAAGATGAACTCCGGTTGGAAATGCCTTTGGTAGGAAACCTGAAGCAGCCTCGAATTTGCCTCTGCAGCGTTTATTAATTGTTCAGCTTCTTGGGAGGTGCAGGTCATCGGCTTCTCAATCAAGACATGGCAGCCTGCATTCAATACATCAAGTGCTTGGGCAAAATGCAAAGTATGCGGTGAGCATATAATAACGGCATCCAAACCGCCTTCTTCGAGCATTTCTTTATGGCATGCGTATCGTCGGGTATTGGTCAAATGGAATGTGGATAGAAACTGCAGAGCAGACTGTTCATTTGGGTCTGCCACTGCAACGATTTCCACGCCTTCCAGCGCTTGCATCTGACCAGCATGAAGCTGTGCGATACCGCCAGTACCTATAAAACCAATATGAATATTTTGCATATATTCATCTTCACTCCCCATGAGTAATGATTGCAGCGCTCTTGCTCAATAAACTCCTAGAATGGACAATCTCGTACCATTTGGAATCACATTTGCGGGTCTATCCTTAAACAACCAACTCTCCGGCGTATCACGAATATCACTTAGCTCTAGCACAAATGAAGCTGCCGGCAGCTGTTCCGAACGAAGAATAACTCTATTTCCATCAACCGCTATACTATCCCATACCAGAGAAATAGAAGCGCCGTTATTCCAAAGCTTGTAGCAGGAATCATTCATAGCCGAGTGTTCGTCAATTCGTTTGTTGAATGAAATCACAATTTCGTTTCTGCTTCTCCGTTCAGTAAGCATGGGAAACGGCTTATGATCATACATATAACCGCCTGTATGATACTCATAAGCTGTCCAAGATGCATAGCCGAGCGCAAAAGCCGTTTGACTGAATGTCTCCAGCCATTCCCCGCTTTTAATCATTGGTTGTGCAGAACCGATATCCGCCTGAACGGCTAATGGCAGCTCGGGAAATCGCTCCTTAATCTGATCGACAAAAGGCTGGTAGCCTTTTACGTAATCAGCTGGCAGATCTCCACGCAGCCAATCGGGCCAATGCGTTTGCAAGAAATGGATATCCGGGTTTACCTTTTCAATCATCGATGGAGCATCAAGGCCTTGGTCTTCACGGAGTCGTTCGACGCTATCCTGTCCTGCATTAATCGCAAGCGACCAAGTGGCAACAACGATATCTGGCCTAACCTCACGAACGCCTCCTTCTCCATTTATCATTTCATTTATAAAGCCATTGACTGCTTCTACACGGAACTCGATCCACTTGTTGTAGGTTTGAACATCCCGAAGGTAATAGTTAGGAGCAGCTGCATTTGTAAAATCAGGCATATCTACGCCGTAACGTGCTCGGAACGCCGACTGAGCAAGCGGCCCAACATCACCGTAAACCCCTCTCTCAATCCCGCCCCACTCTGGAAAATACGGCTCGGCAATTTCTATCCCGTCGAAAGGATACTCCGTCACAAGCTTAGCCATCGCTGATTTTTTCCACTGCACGTAGCCTTCACTAAATGGCGACAATCGCCAGAAGCCGTCATTCGGCTCCTTAAGCAGCTTCATCTGCCAAGAAGGCCATTCTTCTGGAAACCTGTCGGTAGAGAAGGTACCGTTTCCTATCACCATCGCCCACACCGGAATTCCATTTTGACGGAAGGCAAGCAGCAACTCCTTCTGAATGACATGTTCATTTACAACAAAATAATGGACGCTTTGATACCCTGCAAGCATAATTTCTTCAACAATACTCTCTGGCGACCTTTGCTGATAATAGGGAAATGAGGGATCAATCTGGATGCTAGGACCAGAAACGGCTTGGTTGCGAAATGAGTCCTTAAACAACGTAGACAACCAGTTATACCTCCTTTTTCCAATTTCACTTGTAGTGTACCACCTATTAATTGATAACGGAATATTTTTTTATTTATTTTAAATTTTTAGAATAAATCCTCCAATCATCACAATTACGACTTTTCTAGTAAAACGAGACCACGCCTCATAAATGATCATCCAATAGCTGATGTGAGATCTCATAATCCAATTTTTATGACCATTTTAGAGAAAAAATCCTTTTTAAATTTTTTTTATAAAAAAATATTCCATACACTCTGCTTGATGTATAATAGGTGTAATTCATCATTTATCCATAAATGGAGGTCATTGTATGAGTAAAGTCGTTTACCTTCCGCTAGACGAACGTCCTTGCAATGCAAAATTCCCACAAATGATAGCTGCAATCAGCGATCTCTCGCTCGTCGCTCCGCCACTAGAATTGCTCGGAAGAAAGAAACAGCCTGCCCGCTATGAAGGGGTACATGACTGGCTGTTGCAGCAAGCTGCTAATGCAGACTATTTGATACTTTCCGTTGATATGCTCGTTTACGGCGGCATTGTTCCTTCCCGTCTGCATCAATTATCGCTTCAAGCATGCATGGAACATCTCCAACTGCTTGAGCAGCTGAAGCAGCGCAATCCGGCACTTCGCATTTATGCGTTCAATTTAATTATGAGAGCCCCAGCTTACAACAGCAGTGACGAGGAACCTGATTATTACGCGCATTATGGACACTCGATTTATCGCTATGGCTGGTTAAAAGACAAGCAGACCTCCGAGCTGCTGAACGATGATGAACAAAACGAATGGCTTCAGCTTCATAGTTCTATACCAAGCGCCATTCTAAATGACTTTCTACAGCGCAGAGAAACGAACTCACAAGTAAATGAACATATGATCACGCTCGTACAATCCGGCATCATTGATCATCTTGTTATTCCTCTGGACGATAATTCGAAATACGGCTTCAGTCCGATGGAGCAGCGCAAGCTTCTTATCTCGGTAGAGCAGTACAATCTCATGGATAATGTGCTTATTTACCCTGGTGCTGACGAAATAGGAAACATCTTATTCGCCAAGGTGTTTTGCACGATCAAAAAATATCAACCTGAGGTTTTTGTTCGTTACTCCTCGACACTTGGGCCAACGATCATTCCGAAATACGAGGATCGCAGTCTGAATGAAAGCATAAAATCTCACTTAACTTCAGGAGGCGCCTTCATGGGTGATTCCTCGATGACAGCCGATTTTGTACTCATGGTACATTCTCCTCCAGTGTCTTCGCATGATGCAGCTGAATCACCAAATTTATACCGGGATCGTCACCGTTCCTACTTCTCTGAGGTGCATATAGCTGAATTCGTTACGGCGATTGAAGCGATAGCTAATAAAGGCTGCATGGTCGCACTGGCTGATGTCGCTTCATGCAATGGCGCCGATAATAGTCTCTTAAAACTGTTATCCAAGAAAAACCTAATTTCCCGCCTCTCCGCTTACGCTGGCTGGAATACGTCCGGCAATACACTCGGAACGGTGATAGCGCATGCCATCGTAGCTTCCTACTATCGCCAACAAAGTAATAACCAAGAATCAAGCACACTGATGAGCGAGCATTTCATGCTCTATCGTTTGATTGAAGATTGGGGTTATCAAACGATCGTAAGACAGGAAGTCGCTCATCAACTGCCAGAGCTCGGAGCCAACTACTTTGATGTGAGCCAAGTTAAAGAGCATGTATCTCAGCTCATCACCCAAAAGCTGCAGCGCTTCTGCAATGATTATTTAGCTGAACTCGCTGAGGGCAGAATCGACGAATTAAAAGCCTATCTCCCTTGGAATCGCATGTTTGAAGTCGATTTATCCTTATAGCACAGCGCTCGCAAGCGATCAACATCAGATATAAAAATGCTGTTCCTAGGCTTGCCCGATGGAACAGCATTTTTAATAATCCTTTAAAGCTCAGCTGAATTGAATTTCTTCACCTTTCTCTGCTGATTCGTATATGCCGCACAGCATTTTCATCACTTCAAGACCATCTTGCACTGGACTTAATGTCTCTTTTCGTCCGAGGCAGCTGTCGATGAAATGGTTGATTTCATTTTGGAATCCGCTGGCGAAATCAAAGCCTAGCTGGTCAACCTGAGGCGTAATGTTCAGAATCGTATCATGTTTCTCTGCAACGATGAACAGCTCCGGCTCGATTTCGGCGCCGCCCTTGTCACCAAAAATTTTGACGGTAATCTCATCCTTTTTGGCATGCAGCGTAAAGCTTACATCCACCAAAAGTGATGCCCCGTTGTCGAAACGGATAAGCGCGTTTGCCAGATCCTCAACGGTGTTTTTGCTGGAATCATAGTCGGATGCTTTGTAAAACGATAGATTTTGGACATTTGCCCGATTCCCTAGCTGACGATAAGTATTGCCGCTGATCGACTTTACTTTCGGCTTGCCCATTAAGTACCAGCATAAATCAATGATGTGTACGCCAAGATCGATTAAAGGTCCCCCGCCCGAACGCTCCTTGTCAGAGAACCAACCGCCTGGGTTCCCTAACCTTCGCAAACAAGTCGCCTTTGCATAATAAATGCTGCCAAGCTCACCTGCACTGATGAAACGCTGCAAAACGTCCGTATTCGAGCCGTAGCGCCTCACGAAACCAACCTGCAAAACCTTGCCGCTATTTTTCACCGCTTGCTCTACCCGCTCCGCTTCTGCAACGGTTTTGCAAAGCGGCTTCTCCACGAGCACATGCTTGCCGGCCTCTACAGCAGCAATGCTAATTTCAGCATGCGAGTTGTTCCATGTGCAAATGCTTACTGCATCGATTGCTGGATCAGCAAGCAGCTCGCGGTAGTCCGTGAACACCTTCTGCGCGCCAAATCTACTTGCTTTGTTTTGGGCGCGCTCTTCGTTTAAATCACATATGGCATAAAGGTTAACTTCTGGATTGCCTGCATACGCATTCAGATGAACCTCCGAAATAGAGCCTGCCCCGATCACGCCAATATTCACTTTTGTCATCGTTTATAACGCCCCTTTATAAATTGATAGGTCAAATCATAAATATCCCTTTTTTCCGGCTCCTCCGCATATGCTGCATCAAAGAGCAGCTTGACGTCTTGATAATAACCTTTAAATACTTCCCCGCTATAACCATACCTTGCGCCGCCTGCCAAATAATTCTCATATTTTGCGCGGAAATCGCCATCGCTTTCAAAAACCCGAGAATCGACCTCGATCTCTACGCCCATGCCGGCTTGTTTGGCCATATTGGCTGCGATACCGACTCTCGATTCACCTGTCTTAGTAAAAAAGTGATTAGGCTGCATTGCTGCTGCGTCAAAGCCTAGCTCCTTCCATTTCCAATACAAGCTGGCCCTGTAATAGGGAATCCAGAAAAATTTCAGCCCTTTCGCGCGAACCATATCTCCCGTCCAGCCAATCAGCCCTTCCTCGTAGGGAACACTCGTATTCACTGCTTCATTCATCCAATAGAGCGCCTTCAGCTCGAGAAAGGGCAAGTCAGCACGCTCCCAGCGCTCTAGCAGTTGACCAATATACCACTCAAGCGCTTTTTGTTTATTTCGAGTCGCTTCGACTGCAGAAACAATCGTATGATCGAAGCAAAGCGAGTTGTTGTCATCGCTTATTGCTCCAAAGTTTTGTTGATTCGGAGCCGGATAGGGAATCATGAGCACAACCTTCATTTTATGCTCCGGGTCTGCTAATTTTACAGCAACTTCCTCCATCGCTTCATTTAATGCTGACAGTTCACCTGATTCTGCAAAAGTCTTTTCCAAGTACCATTTCCAGTCTTTTTCATCGTTTGGATGCTCCTCTGATTCTTCAAATCCATTTGAAGAATGAGACCACTTGGCTAGAAACAAAGCCCCGTCAAACAGCCATTCGAGCGGCTTGCCTTCAGCATCGATGTAGCTGATATAGGGTATAAATTGCTCTTTCCTCCATACGCCCGCATCGTTTTTATAATGACCGTTATAAAATAACATCAGATTGTTTATTCCTGCCGTTTGTTCCCCTGAACGAAGAAATGCTCCACTATCCGATCGCTCCATATCGCTGCCTCCTACTCATTACTTGATGCTCGTTACAAAACGTCTCACAACCTCTTGCGGCCTTGTAATAGCGGTTCCGATTACGACAGCGTGCGCGCCAGCGTCAAAGCAGCGCAAGCAATCCTCGATCGACCATATTCTTCCTTCCGCAAAAACGGGTGTCTGACCAAGCGCAGCTAATTTTCCGATCAACTCAAAATCAGGGGTTTGCAGCTTCGGACTTTGTGGCGTATAACCCGACATCGTCGTAGAGACGACATCTACGCCAAGCTTCATGGCGGATACGCCTTCCTCAAAAGTAGAAATATCCGCCATGATCAGCGTATTAGGGAAATTTTTGCGAATAGCAGCAATGACATGATCCAGCTTCTCGTTTCTTGGCCTCGGCATGGAAGTGCAGTCTATAGCCACGATATCAGCACCCGCTCGGATCACTTCCCCTACCTCTAGCAAGGTTGGAGTAATGTAGACATCGCTATCGGGATAATGTTTTTTATATAGTCCGATAACCGGAATCTTGCATTTGCGTTTGATAGCGGCAATATCCTGCGGCGTATTGGCACGAATAGCTGATGCCCCTCCGGATTCCGCTGCCGCTGCCATCGCAGCCATAATATCGGAGCCGTACAATGGCTCATGCTCAAGCGCCTGACAGGATACGATAAATCCTTTTTTTAGTCCGGCGATTAATGGTGGGATCATAGGGTCACCTGCTTATCCAAGAACCCCTCGCTATCTACTCCTATGGCATCGTTCATTGCAGAACCCTCCAATCGTAAGTACGGTTGCCCGAATAATCGCTAGCCTACCAATCCTGTGCGCTCTATGCTCTCTACAAAGTATCTTTGTGCGAATAAATAAAGAATAAAGATCGGTAAAATGCCGAGCAGTGTTCCAGTGTTCAAATATAAAGATGTATGAGAAATACCACCAACATATTCGGGTCGAACAGCACCAGGCAGCAAATCGAGCATTCTTGCTAGAAGGGTATAATTTGGCGCAAAAAGATTTACAAAGTAGCTGTCATTCCATTGCCAGATGAACGAGAACAGCATGACCGTAGCTATCGCAGGTACAGCATTAGGCAGCATGACTCTTGCAAAGGTACCCGGAATGCCCGCTCCGTCCACATACGCGGCCTCTTCCAAATCCTTCGGCAGTGAGCGGAAAAATTGACGGAA
The DNA here is from genome assembly GCF_037976325.1 of Paenibacillus sp. FSL K6-3182. Taxonomy (NCBI): domain Bacteria; kingdom Bacillati; phylum Bacillota; class Bacilli; order Caryophanales; family Paenibacillaceae; genus Paenibacillus; species Paenibacillus sp. FSL K6-3182. The sequence continues at coordinate 2,972,917 of NZ_CP150265.1, read as the reverse complement.
AATATAAATATACAGACCGTTTTTCAAGCCCATCGCAAGCCCCGAAGAAATAAAGAAAGGCCAGAAGCTCTCCAGCAGATTCACGCCATCTTTTCCCGTGAACAGATGATAGAGCCCAAACACATCAAAAAAGCGATAATGCAAATACGTAGGAACCATAATCGTTTGCGGCGGCACAACGATGGTGAAGATGACGACTCCGAACAAAATGGCGCTGCCCCGGAACTTGAGCCTTGCAAAGCCATAACCAGCCAGTGCGCAGGAAGCGAGTTGAAGCAGCGACGTCCCAAGGCTAAGCAGCAGCGTGTTAGTGACGGATTCCGAATATTTTAAATAACCCATGACGATTTTGATATTATCCAGTGTAAAATGCCGCGGCAGCCATACGACGGTTGCATCGAACATATCCTGCTTGTCGCGCAACGCGATGGACAGCTTCGTAATGATCGGATACAAAATGATAAAACAAATCCCGACGATGAGTACGGTACGGATGAATATCCAAAGCCAATGCTTCGCTTTTTCAACTGGGCTATGGCGATCGTACCAGCTCGTTGCGGCCCGCACTAAGGCAGAGTCCGAGATGCGGCCTTTCACCTTCGTCTCAGCTTCCATATCTCTTCCTCCTTGTTAGTCATAGTAGAATACACGCTTCGAAATCAGATACGTCGATACGACTAGAATGATCGAGATGACTAGAAAGTAAATCCATGACATCGCCGAGCTGACGCCAAAGTCCAATCGACCAAAAGCTGCGTCCTGAATCATTTGCGTCATTTTATTGTCATAGAAGGAATCGATGATGGTATACACCACATTCGTCAGAATGAGCGGCGAAATCATGGGAAATGTTATTTTCCAGAAGGCTTCATAACCTGTGGCCCCTTCCATCTTCGCCGCTTCATAAAGAGAAGGTGAGATCGACTGCAGCCCCGCTAAAAAAATGAGTATCTGGACGCCAGACGAGCTGATGATCTGGTAGATTCGATCAACCGCACTAGTCAAATACTCCACAATGTCCCGGCTAAGACCAGCTTGGAAGAGCAGCGGCCTTAGCTCAATGCTTCGCAGTCCAGAATAGTTGCCCTCCATGTCGGTTGAAGCGGAGCCGATCATTTGAGCTAGAAAATTGCCGTTATCAAGCTTAGCTATAACCCCTGAGGCTAACACGACTGGCAGGAATATGATCGCTCTCGCAAGCATTCTCCCTTTGAATTTCTGCACCAATAATGTGGCTGTAAATAAACTGAAAAAAATAATGAGCGGTACGTTTAATGCCATCACCGTAACGGCTTCCGTTAAGGAACGAACGTACCACGCATCAACGAAAAAGATGTTGCGATAATTTTCAAGGCCGACATATTGAAGCGAGTAGCCTTCCGAATTAAGCGTCAGCTTATGGAAGCTGAATTGAAGCGACTGGACGAATGGGATAACCATCAGCAGTACGAATCCAAGCAGCCAAGGGGTTACGAACAACACGCCGTATATTTCCTTTTTGCGCTCCAAGCTCAGTGTTCGTCTCTTCGACATCCTTATCCCCCCTTAACGATGTAATCATGGGCTTCAATGGTCACACCATCCGTTTGAACAACGGAATCGCTGTAATTTACGTAAACCGTTAAGCCGCTTTCATATACGGTTTTGTAAGTGCGTTCCGCCAGCTTTTCGTGCTTGATCATGCTCTGACCGCGGACCTGCCGCAGCACTGCATTCACTTCGCCATAAGCGTCGACAGCCTCATCAAACCATTGCTCATAATCATTCGAATAAAGATAACTGAATCGAGTGTCCTTAAGAACGGACGGCTCCTCATAGAACCAGCTAAAGTATACATTTGAACCCGTTTCAAGCGAGCGCAGTACACTTTCCCGAATGTCTTGCTCATCAGCCATGTTATATGCTTTTCCCGCATATTCGATATAACCATGCAGCACCATTTGGTTAAACGGTATCGACTCACCGGCTAGCTGATATTCATTGCTTTTTTGCGGTATGTTTAGAATATGCGATACATACGGGAGAACATAAGCATTGCCGCCATTGACCATTATGCTTGGAGACATCTCCGAAATGGCTTCGAGCTGATCTGTAACGATTCGTTTTGCGTCCTCTCTTGTCACCTCTGCATTTCTTCGAAAATCCGAATGAAGCTCAGAGCCCAGATCCCTCAAGGAAATAGCTCCAGGATTCAGCTTCTTGAAATCAGACAGAAAACCGCTGACCGTTGAACTTAGCTTTCTTGGAGTCAACAAAAAGTGTGACAACAGCTCGTTATGCCGAAAATATGCTGCGCGATCGAATTCATAAATTTTCGCATAGCGCCGAGAAATGTACTGGGCAGAGTCTTTGCTCGGGCTAAATTTCCCGGAATTCTGATAGATAAGCTGGAAGGCTGCATCCGGATAAAACCCACCTCCGCTCTTCTGCAGCTTTTCCGCTAATCGCTTCCAATCGCCTTTGCTCCCTATCACGTTATCCATGTCGATATTCGATGCTATCGTATGATTTAAGCCTTCATTAAACCAGCCCTTGTAACTCAGCCGTATATTTTGTATTTGCTTGCCGTGAAGCTGATCAACGAGCTGCTCAGCTTCCTTCAAATTCGTTAAAGGCACAAGAGCCTCATAAGGAAAACCTAACATGTTTTTCTTTTTCGGGATGCTGCCAACAAGCTCCATATAAAATGGCGCATCTCCTTCTGCTTTCAGCTTTGATAGCCCATCCGCCTTCTCCAGATAAGTGCGATAGCTTGCTGCCATGCCTGAGTAATCAGCCTCATCGCCGCTTAATAAGGAATAACGAATTTTCAAATTCCCCTTGTACGTCTCCTTTGGCGTTTTGTGCATGATCTCATTATTGCTTAAACGCACCTCGTCCTTCGGCAAAATAATGAACTGGGCAGCAATCGTATTAAACTCATGCAATCGCCCGCTTATATCCGCGGAAAGCTTGGCTAGCGCTTCCCCCTGCTCAATAATGGCAAGAAATGCTGCATCATTCTTTTTCATTCCGAATACCGGCAACCGGTTTGGCTCAAGCGTATTAAACTTTTCATTTACATAGATCGAGCTGTCTTCACCGTATATCGGGATCAGGATAGGCTGCGCCTGGATATTTCCAGTGTTGAACCTAATAAGCGTTCCCGACCCGTCAGGAAGAAAGAGGTAGCCGTCATCCTTCTGGCCCGCAGCTCCGAAATTTTCTAGAAGACTGATCGAATGAATCCGATAAGGCGGAGTATCTTCAGTGATGGTCGACGTATCCACTGAAGCGATTAGATCTCTGCCATCCAATGTGTATTCAATCGCTGCCGAAAATTTCGGTTTAACCGATTCTTCAGCTGCTCCGCCGCCGTCTCCCTCACCATTATCGATAGCAAAATCCTCTTCCGTATATTCCGCCTTCTCAAAGATTGCCAATAGCTTTTTCACGACAGCTTTTGGTATTTCTCGGCGTTCGTAAATACCCTGCTCCTCATTTAGCTTGTATCTAACCTTCAGCTGTTCTTGGTCCGCTGGATCTTCCAATCGCTTCAGCAATCTTTCTTCGAACCGCTCCTTGTTTATCTTCTGCGGTATGGACTCAAGCCCTTTCTGCGGATCACCGAACTGATAGGTGACCGTCACCCCATTATCCGCTTGCTTAATTTCAAACTGATTAAATTTCACGCTGTTGTTATAGCTGTCATAATCTTTGTTCTGACCGCTCTTCGTGAGGTAGACGAAAGAGATTTGGGAGGATAATTTCCCCTTTAAATACGGTGAAGCAAGCTTATCCTCCGAGCTGTCTGGATTCGAGCGCCATATGTTCCCGCTTATTTTATCCACGACCGCGATTTCAGCAGTAGCCTTGCTAATATAAAGCCGAAGTGCATCGTTCTCCAGCACCGGATCAAGACCTTCTATTCGAGGCTCCACTTGAGCTGACGCGTCTAGTGCACGGAGCGAAGCATCCGTTTCCGCGGAATCTTTACTAGGCGTCCCGGATGTAAGGGTGCTGTTAACCGTTGCCGATGTGCAAGCCGGCAGCGACAGCATCGCAAGCAGCAGGGACAATGCCACCCATTTCCGTGTATTGTGCTTTGACATGGCATTATCCCTCCCCTAGTCTAAACATCGCTTCTTTGTATACCGTAGCTGCGAAGGAAAGCATCTGCTGCGCTAAGCTGAAGAAAAGCAAGCCTAAGAAGATGATGATGCCCATCACAAGCATCGTTAGCAGCATCGTAATGACCGTTTTCCCCACCGTGTACTGATGAACGGTAAGCATACCGACAAATAACAATCCAAAAAACCACAAGAAGCCGATTGACTCCAGCAATCGATAGAACGAACCTTCCTGAATCGTAATGACATTGGATAATAAAATGAGTGGAATTTGCATCAGCACAACTGGAATAAGCGCATAGGCGGTAGCCATTACAATTTCTTTGAATTTCCCCTCGCCATCCATCAGCGTCGTCATCGACCAGTTGGCGATGCACCATAGAAAAAACGGGAGCACAATAAATTTAATCTCATCAAGCACGTTTACATTCTCTGCATTGACCGTTGGATTAAAGATAAAACCGGTAAACTGCCTTTTGAGTACATAGAGAAGTGATAGAATAAGCAGCAGCAGCAAAGCAAACCAGATCTTCCCTTTTCGCTCGAACTTCAGCTCCCAGAATCCATTAAACGGATGGAAGATCGTATACCAGCCCATTCCCACTACGCCAGGCTCAGCTGTTCTACGCTTGATGAGCACTCTCGCAGCGATGAGCAGTACGACTGCTGTTATCGCTACTGCAGCAATTTTCCCGAAATGCTCCCACATGAAATCCTTGCGGTAACGTTCAAAAGCCCGTGAATAATATTGCGTGTGCATGCCCAGCTCAAAATGCTTCATCGCTTCGTAATTATGTCCCTGTCTGAGCTCCGCTTTCCCGATCCCCAAATAAGCGATTTCGAGATTGTTGTTTAATCGCAAAGCCTCGCGCCATTTCTCGACCGACTTTTCTTCCTCGCCAATATCATTATTAATAACGGCTTCCCGAATCACCTTTCCATAGCGCGTTGGCTCAAACATGACCAGCTGATTCAAGCCTTTATCTAGCACAATCATCTTATCGCCTAACATGTCAATGTCGGTTGGCGTCTTAAACGTCCCAACCTGCTCACCAAGCAGTCCGTAAATATACATCAGCTTGCCTTCTCTGTCGTACGTAAAGATTCTCCCGCGTGTACTGTCCAAAATGCTGTAAATCCCATTTCGATCAAGAGCGACGCTTTGAATAGCTGATGTTCCGGGCCGTGTGCCTCCTGTGCGGAATCGAATATCACCTTTTGGAGGCTGGTAGCCCGTTCTCTTCAGCACATCCGTTCCAGATGGATTCAGACGCTTTACTGGTGTATCCGAGAATGCCTCGCTTGTTGTAGCATAAACAAAGCCCTCACTGTCAATATCGACGTTGTTGAATTCGACAGGGATAAAGAGCACCATTTTGGAACGCTGCTCCTTCGTCATGACGCGCTTCCAGAACAAATCCGCGGCACTGTAGCGTACTTTATTGACGCCCATAAACCCTGAGAACTTGCCGCCGGAATCAAACTGCATAATGCCATTGAACACGCCTTTTCCGACAACATATAAACGACCCGCTGAATCTCCGACCAGCTTGATCGGCTCATAGACAAAGTTTCCGCCCAGCACATCGCTCTCCGGAGCGCCAATGACGCGTACCAGCTCGCCTTCCTTCGTTAGTTCAACAATGCGTTTGTTTCCTGTATCAGCAATGAACAAATGTCCATTTGAATGTACGAAGATTCCTTGCGGAGCTGAGAAGCTATCCGCTTTATTGCCATTCACAAAAGCATCAATCGTCTGAATTACACTTGCTTGCTCATCAAGCACGACAATGCGGTTATTCCCTGTATCCGCGACATAGATCTGATTGTCAGCGGTTATGAACAAGTCCTCTGGCGATTTGAATGGTCCGGAGCTTAACTGCTCCCCGCCGATTTGCTTCACTGGCAAGTACGGCACAGGCGCTGGCTCAGGATCTCCCCACCACGAATAATTGTAGCCATCATATGGTGCAGCATAGACTGGAACCGAAATGCCAACCAGGATCAGCATTAGTGGGAAGAGCAGCAGAAATTTACATAATCGATTCAACGTAAGCCTCCCCTTTCCCATCATTCTTTCATGCCGGAGGTTGACATCGTTTGAATAACGCTGCTCTGCGATAGCACAAAGATGAGAATCGGAACGGTGAGCAGCAGCAATGTTGCTGCCATCGAAGGACCCGTTCGTGCGATGCCTCCCGCCAGAATCTGACTTAACGCGTAATCAATTGTTTTGAGCTGCTCACTGTAAATGTACATCGAGCCCGCTGCTCCGCCTGCCCCCCATAAACCTTGGAAAGAAAAAATAACTAGCGTAAGCCATGCAGGTTTGACGACAGGCATAACGACACTCCAGAAAATGCGAACTTCACTGCAACCATCAATCTGTGCAGCTTCGAGCAGCGCATCCGGTATTTGCTCCATAAACTGTTTCATAAGATACAGCCCAAGCGAGGAGCCAATTGCCGGAATAATAACCGCCCAGTGGGTATCCAGAAAACCGAGCCATGACATCGTCATGTAATTCGTAATCTGAGTAACCGTAGCTGAGAACATTAGTGATAGGACTACAATGGTGAAAAGGAATCCCTTTCCTGGAAATTTCCGCTTCGCCAGTGGATAAGCTGCGAGGGAAGCAATGAGCACGTGACCGACCGTACCAACAATCGCAATAAAAAAAGTGTTATAAATGTAACGAGTAAAAGGCACCCATGAACCGGAAAGCAGATGATATAAGTCCGTAAAGTTAGTGAATGTAGGATTTTTGACCAAAAAATCAGGCGGAAACTTCAAAATTTCGTTAATCGGCTTGAATGCATTGCTGATCACAAATACAAGCGGCATTGCCATAAAATATCCTACTGCTGCAAGCAGCAAGAACAGAAAGACATCGCCCATCCATGAGCGGCTTATTCTTTTTTTTCTTAGACGAATTGTAATCATCGCTACTCACCGACCTTCGCCAGCAGCCTACGCACAATGAGATTCGAGCCGAGCATCATTGCGAACAGCACGGTCGCAATAGCTGAGGCGTATCCCATCTCAAAGCGAATGGAGCCGTAATCCATTAAATGCGTAACGATCGTATGCCCCGCATACTTCACGCTTGGGAACCCGGCGAGCGCAGTCGCTACCTCCGCAACGCCGAAGGAAGCTGTAATTTGGATGACCGCGCCGAACATCAGCATCGGCCTCATCGAAGGCAGCGTAATGAACCAAAGCTCCTGCCAGCGGTTGCGTATGCCATCGATCGCACCCGCCTCGAATAATGTTTTATCAAGTCCTTGCAGCCCTGCGATAAAGGCAAGAAAACTCGTTCCAAGGCTGAGCCAAAGCTGAACGATAATGATGATCGGAAGAATATATTTAGGTGTCTTGAGCCAAAGGATAGGCTCCAATATCAAATGCCACTTGAGGAGGAAAGCATTGATATATCCATAGGAATCGCTGCTGAACAAGAGCGTCCACACGATAAAGGCGCTCCCTGACAAGGCAGGCGCATAAAAAACCAGCGTCGCAAAAGCTCTAATCTTTGGCGGAAACTCATTAATGATCCACGCGAGCACAAAACAGGCGATATAACTGACAGGTCCTGTGATTGCGGCGAAGATCAACGTGTTTTTTAGAGCGATTAGAAACACATCATCCCTAACGAACAATTGAGCGTAATTGCGCCAGCCTACCCACTTCGGAAATTCCAGCATATTAAAGTTAGTGAAGCTGACCAGCAGCGATAAGCAGACGGGAAGGACGGTAAAGGTGAAGAAGATCAGAAAGAACGGTGCAATCATGGCATATAAAACCTTGTTCTTCGAAACTTCCTTCCACTTCAGATTCAACCGCGGCCGCAGCGTTTTGCTGTCCAATTTTAACTTGCTTTTTTTAACAAGCTGAATCATATGGACCCCTCCCTTCTACTTTGTCGGCAAATCAAATTCTTCGCGCTTGATCGTAATTTCCTGATTGATCGTTCGGACATAGTTTTCCAGCGTTTCACGCGGTTCGCTGCCGTCGGTGTACACCTCGTAAAAGGCATTATAGATGTGCCGATCGAGTGAATAGCCGCCTGGGACAGCAGGTCTGCCGACAACCCAGTTCAGCTCTTCAACCAACTGATTCATTTCCTTTGCTGACCATGGAAGACGCTGCAAAGCTTCTAAATTCGCAGCTGCATATCGCGCCGATTCCCCTAATATCGCTTCCATCTCACGCCCAAACGTGACCTGTGCCTCCGTGTCCGTCCACCATTTCATAAACGACCAGCCTGCTTCTTTATTTTTGGCGTCTTTGAACATCACTGTGCCTGTAGCTGAGCTAAGTGTATCGTGGCGAACCTTCCCCGCCTCGCTCTTCGTGCCCGGGACCGCGACAAAACTCCACTGGCCTCTAATTTCCGGGGCAAAAATCGTCAAAAAATTGAACGTGGTATAATCCGCAATACCAATTGGCATCTCACCTGTGCGGAAACGGTTAATGAAATCAAATTCAATTGGCAGCTTATAGTTGGTATACAGCTCCGTCCACTTTTGGAACGATTCTATGCCAATGGCTGAATCAAGATCCGTGGCAATGCCATCTTCTTGGTAATATTGGCCGCCATTTTGATAGAGCATCGATTCAAACACGATATTTTGCGGTAGCGCCAAATCCATGTTGTGCTTCTGGAGCTCGGGAATGATACGGTACATATCCTCCCATGTTTGCGGCACGTCCAAATGCAGCTCTTCCAAAATATCTTTGCGATAGAATAGCATTGGGAACGATTGTGTTTCTGGTAGAGCAAACACGCCGTTCTGATACTTAAAGCTTGCGAAAGCGCTATCCATAAACCGGTCCTTAATCTGTTCAAATTCCGGGAAGCTGGATAAATCCTGAAGCGCGTTCCGCATCGCAAAGTTGATTACATCGCCTTGTGTCAGCGCGATATCCGGGCCTTTCCCCGCTAGCGTTGCCGGCAGAACAACTGCTGGATTCACGAGCTGTAAATTAACTGAGATGCCGGTTTGCGGCGTAAAGGTGTTGTCAATCATAGACCGAAGCAGCTGAGCCTGATCTCTTCCTGCTGCAATCCACACGGTTACTTCCTTGTCTCCTTGCTTGACGTTGCTGATGTGGCTGTAGTCTTCGGAAAACGATCTGGCAAAGGACATCACTTCATGTACAGACTTCCCGATGATTCCAGTACTGACCTTCGGCACAGGTACGTCCTGCGATTTGAAAAACAAATAATCGATTTCAAGCGGCTGTTGATTTACGGTAAGCAGCCAAGTGCCGAGGGCGGTCACATTATCCTTGAAGCCTTTGAGCCGTGAGGTCAACGTCTCGGTACGGCTTCCAATATCCTTCAATTGATAGGAGGTTGTTCTTAAGATCGTCGTGCTGGCGCTCGTGCCGCCAACCAGCTCATCCATCCGATCTGCTGCAGCGGTAAGAAACTCGCTCTGCTCCTTAAACACCTTTTGCAGCTCAGGAATTTTTTTCTCCAGCTCGTAATCGCGCAGAGGGTCTGGCGAAGCTGAAGTGATCATGATGATTTTGAGGTACAATGCGTTGAGCTGCTGGATGCTGGAACGCACCATTCGAATAATTTCAGCGAGGTCGCCCATCGTCAGCTCCAGCTTGATTTCATGCTTCCCCTTTGTCAAATAAAATAAGTACGGCTTGCCATCCTCGCCGGGCATTCCAATCTGCCATGCGCCGTCATAACGGAAAGGGATAGCTTCCGCCTCCTTGAACGGAATTTTCCCGTCGATGGAAAGCTCTCTAACCACGTTGACGCCTCTGACCGTATTTTGCTTGTATCTTAGGCCAAATTCATAAAGCCCGTCTTCTGGAATATCAAGGTTCCACGAAATCCACTGTCCGGGAATTTTCCAGTTGACGCCTCCGATTGTATTCATTCTAATTTTCGATACATGATAGGGTTCCGTACCAGGACTGGAGCGATCATTCAGCGGATACAATGAGGGATTCGATTTGAACGCGGCGTCCTCGCCTTGAAGCTTAATAAACAAGCCGTTCGTCGCACTATAGCCTTGCTCTTGATACCCTTGCGCTACTTTCTCATAGGGAGGAATTTCTTCTTGCTGGTAAAGCTTCAAATAGTCTATAATCATCGGTTCTCTTAGAGAAACGAGTGAAATTCGATGTTGGCCTTTGGATAGATAAAAGGAGAATGGCTCACGATAATAACCTTCCGCATCACGCAATACTCTCTCCTGCCACTGCGGGCTTTCAACTTGTCTTGGCCGCAAATCATTTTGCTTGGCATCCTGCTCCAGTTCGGCCAGCTCATTGCGCCATACCCGTGAGAAAACAAGTCTGGATGCTTCTTCAAAAGGAACTTCACCGTCGATACGCAGCTCTCTCTCAATGGGTGAAGTGTTGCCTTCCACCGGAAAATAGCGCAAAGCCATATGATATAATCCGTCTTCTGGCACATCAACATCCCAATGAATGACACCTGAATCTTCCGTTTCAACGACTGGCGTCTCGGCACCGTCGTAAACTTCCAATTTTTCAGCATTCATACCCTCAATCGCAGCAAAGGATTCGGCTTCAATTGTTTGATTGAGCGATGGATGCGGCACATTTGCATACTCAGCTGCATACTCTTCATAGCGATTTCCTGCTGAAGGGAGGTTTGCTAATTTCTTCTCCAATAAGGCTGATGCCGCGTGAGTAGACTCAAGTATGTGATCGCTGCCTGAGGAGCGGCTCGCAGGATAAATGGAGACGATTGTCAGGCATAGGACCAGAGCCAGCAGTGCGCCAACCACTCTCTTTGTTTTCCTGGTTACCTTCAGCATGCGAACCCCTCATTCCTCTTTAAATGGTCGTCCATATAAAAGGATGGGAATCCCTTATGGGGATTCCCTGCGATGCTGTTTCATCAATCTAGTCTCATCCTTTATTGTGCTGCCTTTGTTGTTGTTTGTGTATTCAAATCCTTATCAATCGCATCCTGCGCAATTTGTTTATTTCGCTCAAGCACCGTCTCTGGCGACTCGCCGCGATTGGCAATCGAATAGGAAATATCGCTTAAAGCTCCGCCTAGCGGCAGAAAAATAGGCTGTGCATATTTGAGAGAATCGAGCATCACTTCAATATCACTTTCATCAGCAAGCAGCTGCTTCTCCGCTTCCTCGCGGTTAATCGGCTCTACGCGATCCCACATCTGAATTTGTTCCCAAATATAAGCTTTCTCCTTTGCTCTCTTGACGATGGCAGGAATATAGAACTGCACGTAGTTTTCAATGCTGCCTTGCCATGTTGTTGCTTTTGGACCTTTAGGGAAATAAACAAAACCTTGCTCATCGGTCATTGTTGTTCTTGTTGCGCCTTCCCATACTTCACCAGTCACCATTGCGGCTTTACCGGAGTTGAATAACGTTTGCGACTCATTGTAATCCTCGAAATTCTCGTTTTTGTTAGGAGCGACGACTTTATGCACATTAAATAGATCACTAAAAAATCGAAGTGCTTCTAGCAGGTTTGGATCGTCATAGTTGAAGACGTTTTTGCCGTCTTTGAGTGTAATAAAGGAGGAGTTGTTGGAGTGAATCAAGATGCGCGATAGATTTCCGACAATATTGGTGACGCCCCATTGGTCGATTACACCGTCGCCGTTCGTATCTTTTGTCGCTTTTTTGGCGATGTCTAGGAAAGCGTCCCATGTCCATTTGTCTTGAGCGATCAAATCATGCGGATCCGGAAGACCTTCGCGCTCAAATAATGTTTTATTGTAGTAGAGACCAGAGGCGTTGTTGATATTGGAGGTAAAGCCGTACATTTTGCCATTGACCGCACCGTGCTGCTTCAAGCCTGCAGGCCATTTGGGATCATCAAAATTGAAGAAATCATCCACCGGCATAAACAATCCTTGATTGATGGCCGGCACTGCAAAATAGTAATCCAAAGGTACGATATCGGCTGCCGACTCACCAGAGAGCGCAGCGTTTGTAACCATTTTTATGTTCTCGCCCCAAGGCACCTTCTCCCATACGATCTTCACATTATATTTCTTCTCGGCAGCCCGCCACTTCTCAAGTGTCGCTGCACCTTCCGGCGTATCTTCTGACGGTCCGTCGACCCAGTGAATAATTTTCAACGTCTCGCCGTTCATGTCGATAACCGGCTCTACAGGCGGAGCTTCTGTCGGAGCTGCCGTTTCGACAGTCGTATCATTCGTAGGCTTGTTCGTAGCTTTCTCACTTCCGTTATTGGTGCCCTTGCTGCATGCCGATACAAAAACGAGCGTAACCGCCAATAAAACCATTGCAAATAATTTTATTTTCCGCATAGCTTTACCCCTCCAATGGATGAAATGCAAGAGCTCATGCTTACTCTACATTTGCTGCGATCAACTGCTGTTTGGTCATCCCTCCCTGTTTTCAGTTCAAGTTCCAACCCCGCATCGATGCCTTCATGCCCCACTTACTTGGAAGGTTTCGGCTTACTTTTTATGTGATTGTCATGGTAGTCCACCAATAATGAGATGCTGTAAATCCTCCCAGAAAGTGATGATCTTTCCTGTTTACAACATATCATCACTGGAGGAATTTTTCAATAATTTTATTTTTTCTGAAAGAAAATTCTTTTTATCCGAAAATCCAGTAAACAACCGTTTTGAAAAACCGTATTCTATAAGGTTCGTCCTTCTTCAAATGAATCCTTTTTTAACCTATCATGCAAAGGATTTTTTCTCCACTATTAATTTATATATTAAAAAAAAATGCCTTTATTCTATATTGTCAGAAAATTTAAACATTAGATCTCAGGGCTCTCTATTGGCATAATTTCGGTGCTTGTCGGACATCTTAATAAGGACTACTGCACAGAGAGGAGGATTACAAATGGCTAAACCAGACAACAGAGAAGATAATGCCGCTCATTTGCAGCAGCACATTAACAACACAAAAGAAAATTTGCAAGAAGCAGAACAGTACTTAAATGAATTTGCAGATGAATTATCTTCGGATCAGCAGCAATCGATCGAAGCTAAAAACGAGCGCCGTAAAGAAAGCATTCAATCTTTCGAAGCAGAGAAACAGGACGAAGCAGGGCAATAAGCGCTCTTTATCTTTATAGAGACCCATCAAAGAAAAGGGGGCTGTCTCTGAAGCATTTTCTGAATCATTCAGCCCCCACTTTTCACGTAATATGCTGGCAAAAAAGAACCTTCAGATTCACTTTCAGAGTGGTTTTGAAGGTTCTTTTGCACATACTATGAGATTCTTCTCTCTCTCTCAGGTTTACCCTTTTGGGATATCCTCTTTTCTAATTCGGCAACACTGCACTTCTACTAGGATAGCTGGACGTTGATCGCTGAGATTGGTATTGGAGACTTCTCAAAATAGCATCAAAACAAAGAAAAGTGTAAACTCGATTTCCTAAAGCAGTGTATTCGGGCAGATCAAGAATAGCCGGGTATTTCGGCGTTTTCTGCTTCGCGGCTTGCCTAAGGTAAGTCTAGAGGCCGGGTGGCTTTCGCTTGCCCACAATCTGATGATGCAAGCTAATATAGACCAGAATAGAAAAATAGCCGTACAGGAATAGCTCTCCTGTAAGGCTATTTTTCATGTGTGCAATCCCTTCAGAAGCTAAACGCTTTTGAGACAGCCCCATTTTTAATGGGCTTTGCGATATGATCGAAAGAAGGCCCTATCGATTAATACAGCTTGTCTACGACGGAGCGAGCCGTCTTCTCCAAAGCTTCTGTAGCATTATTTTTCTTATGAGACAACAAATTGCACAAAATATCCAATAGATGTACCTGAGTAATTTTTGTAGACCAAGATCCGCCTTCGGTAGGCATCTCACGTGAGGGCACCAATAAAATGGTGTCAGCATGTGCTGTTATCGGAGAACGCATATGGCTTGTCAAACAAATGACTTCAGCTCCATTAGCTCTCGCTTGGCGCAGCGGATCTACCAGATCCCTCGTGCTCCCCGAAGTTGATATGCCAAACACCACTTCCCCTTTCTTCACGAGCGATGCAGACATGGCGATAATATGGGAATCCCTATGCGCCTCCACATTCATTCCAATTCGCATCAGCCTATAATGAAGATCAAGCGCTGTAATACCGGATGATCCTACTCCAAAAATATAAATTTTGTCCGCTGCGAGCATCCGATGGACAGCTTTCTCCAAATCCGCCGGATTGATTAGATCAAGCGTATTTTTCAGCATCATTTCGTTGCGAAGCGTAATCTTTCTTGCCTTCGTCAGCGTGCTGTCTTCTTCTTCTATTTCAACGGTCGAGTACGACGGACGGTTGACCAAATCCTGCGCAATAGAAAGCTTAAACTCTTGATAACCACGGAAGCCTAACTTGCGGCAAAACCGAATAACGGACGTTTCGCCTACCCCCGCCTGCTCAGATAAATCGGTTACCGTCGCCATAACCGCTTCCTCGGGATTTGATTTCACATAGTCGGCTACTTTTTTCTCCGCTTTGGTCAAGGAAGTATAAATACTCGAAATCAACAAAAGCGTATTGGACTGGTTAATTTTTTGACCTGCCATCTTCATCGTATCAGCTCGCTTCATAGTGTACTTATCTAAATGGTTTAGATGATCTATTCAAGGCTCACAATAAATGACATACCCTCAAAACATCCCGCTCAATCCCTATCACTTCACATAATCAGGATAATCGGTAATAATGCCATCAACGTTAAAATCAAGCAATGGCGGCACTTCCGCTGCCGAGCGAACCGTCCAAGGCGTCGTTTTTTTGCCTAAAGCATGAATGGTGTCTACGAAACTTTTCGTAACGAGATTCAAGCTCGGGTTCACATAATCTGCATACACGGCTATTTCTTGAAGCTTCTCTACCGTTACATCTTCAGACTGATAAGCAAGCAAACCAACTAGAACCTGGGGCATAATAGCACTAAATCGCTTCACAGAACTCTGATCAAAAGATTGAACAATAATAGAGGTAGGATCTTCATCCAGAATGCCGTGATCACGCAGCTCTTCGGCTAACTTCTGCTCTATCCCAGGATATAGCCAAGGCGCCTTAATCTCGATTAAGATACCGATTTTCCCTTTGCATAAGTTGAATACCTCTGATAGTGTTGGAATTCGTTCACCTTCAAATTTCGCATTAAACCAGCTTCCTGCGTCCAGTTCACTCAACTGAGCCATCGTAAAGTCCAGCACCTTGCCTCTGCCATTACTCGTACGATCAACCTCTGTATCATGAATAACAACAAGCTGCCCATCCTTTGTAAGCTGAATATCCAGTTCCAAGAAATCAGCCTTCATCTCTATCGCAAGCTGAAAGGACGCCATCGTATTCTCGGGTGCATACCCGGCCGCACCTCGGTGGGCAATGACGATAATTTTTTTATTGATTGCTGGTTTCATTCTGATCTCTCTCCCCTATCCATTCCATCCACTCATCAATATTTGCTGACATTTCCTTTAAGGACGAGAAGGTCAACAGCACCTGCTCATTGCCAAGCTGCTGCTCCGACTCACCGAAAATATCTTTGTGCAGTGAACGTCTCATATTGTACTCCAGCCATTCGAGCATGCTGCCCATTCTGCCGTAGAAAGCTTCCTTCACATGCGTTAGCTCTGTCCCACCGGCCTTTTGATATGAGCCTAGCATCGTCATAAAAATCTCTTTATTGACGTGACCCGTATCAATCCCGCTCCAGCTTAAGGCAGCATCAAGCAGCTCCATTGTTGGATTTGTTGAACCAGCTGCTTCCCAGTCAATAATATGCGGATGAAGACCGTCCTTCCAGACGACGTTTTTCGGATTTAAATCGCGATGGCTGAAGCACTGGCTATCGTTCAACATCTGGCTGGCTTGCTGATACTGATGATTCCATTCTAACAAGTCATTGAATCCAGCATCAATCTGCTGCGCCCATGGCGTCGCTGTCCTAAGTCCTTCATCTATCAATTCCCTCAAGTAGTCCTGCCCGAAGGAGGTCCAGAGCGGGCTATGCTGCTCCTCGAATTTTAAGTTGTGAATCTTATGAAGCAAAGCTCCTATTATACTCGCGTGTTCCCTGCTGCAATCAGCAGGAGTAATGACAGCACCATCAATCCAATCAAACAGCATAACATCCACACCAGAAACCTGAGTAATGATGTCATTATTAACCGTCTTTGCTAAGACGGCAGGTATACCTGCACTTGCTGCGGCAGCTGCAATACGCTCTGAGAGCAAATAGTTGGACAAGACACCTGCTCTTAACATAATTTCAGGATTTAATATTTTCAAGGCGAATTGGCCTTCTGTTGTGCTGAGCTTCCACATGTGATGAAGCAAACCGCCAGTGACCGGACTTGGAAGAATGAGCGGCTCTCCAATATCGTAATGAATACAAAGACTCGTAACCCATTGCATATTGATATCTTGAGGCAATAGAATCCCTCCTCTTTCCTTCAATTGACTTTCACAAATTAAAATAATGTTCGGATATAGGCTTCATGGTCTGCCAGAATTTTGAAAAAGATATTTTTTTTAATAATATCATAATTGGTGGATATAATCTCTATCTCGTGTTACGATATAGCAAATTTTCATTCAATTCTAGAAGGGCGGGACTCGAATGGAACAACAATCGATTACAGCTGACATTATTATACTTGGCGGAGGGCTTGGCGGATGCATGGCTGCACTATCCTCAGCCAAGTTAGGCATGAAGGTGATTGTTACAGAAGAAACGGATTGGATTGGCGGGCAGTTGACTAGTCAAGCCGTTCCTCCCGACGAGCATCCTTGGATTGAAAGCTTCGGCTGCACCCGTACATATCGTGAGTTTCGCAACCGTATTCGCCGTTATTACAAGGAAAACTATCCCTTAGTAGAAGACGCCAAAAACAATGACCGCCTAAACCCAGGAAACGGCTGGGTCAGCCGACTATGCCATGAACCAAAAGCCGCGCTTCATGTGCTTGAGACCATGCTTGCTCCTCATATCAGCAGTGGAAAAATAACTATTCTACTCGGCTATCAATTAGAGTCCGCTGAAACAAACGAAGACCTGATTGAATCTGTCCTTGTCAAACATATCACTTCAGGTGAAATGAAGAAGCTGCATGGCTCCTACTATTTGGACGCGACTGAATGCGGCGACCTTCTTCCTCTTGCCAGTGCAGAGTATGTATCAGGAGCTGAAGAGAAAGCTGAAACGGGAGAACCGCATGCGCTCGAGCAGGCCGATTCCCTTGACATGCAATCCTTTACGTATGTATTTGCTTTGGATCACATAGAGAACGCGGATTATACGATTGAGAAACCAGAGCAGTATGACTTTTGGCGAAGCTGCATTCCTGCGCATTCACGTTTCCCGCTGTTCGGCTGGAAAATGGGAGACATTCATGATCCAAGCCAGGACAAAGAAATTATCTTCATGCCCGATGGGAAAGAACCCATGCCCTTCTGGACTTACAGGCGTATTATTGACCGTTCTTTGTTTAAAGAAGGCTCGTTTGAAAGCGATATCACTTTAATTAACTGGGCACAAAACGATTATTATTTAGGACCTATTTATGAGGTAACTGAGGAAGAAAAACAAAAACATTTGAAGAGTGCGCGTCAGCAAAGTCTATCGCTCGTTTATTGGCTGCAAACAGAAGCACCGCGTCCAGATGGAGGCATTGGTTATCCCGGTCTTCGACTTCGCGGTGACATTGTTGGAACAGAAGATGGCATTGCCAAACATCCTTATATACGGGAATCTCGCAGAATAAAGGCGCAATATACGATTACGGAACATGATGTCAGCCTCGAAATCAGGGGGGATCAAGGGATCAAACGATATGAGGACAGTGTAGGCGTCGGAAGTTATCATCTAGATCTCCACACAACAACAAAATCCAATCGCGGCTTCTACATTCCCAGCTTGCCTTACGAAATTCCGCTCGGAGCCCTCCTCCCCGTTCGGATGAAAAATTTGCTCCCTGCGTGTAAAAATATTGGCACCACTCAAATTACAAACGGCTGCTACCGACTGCATCCAACCGAATGGAACATCGGTGAATCAGCAGGTTATTTAGCCGCTTACTCCATTATAAATCAAGTCACCCCGCATGAAGTACGAGAAAATAAGCTGCATCTGGAAGCTTTCTTAACGCTTATTCAAAATCAAGGCATTGAGACGCATTGGCCAGAAAATTTGAAGCGATAGTTTGAAAATAAAAATATTATCCTCTTTTTATAAAATTTATGGAAAAACAATCCGCTTACTGTTACACTACTGCTAGATAAACAATCCATCATGAACATGAACAGCTACTTTATCCGAAAGGCGGTGAAGTGTAAGGTTCTGTTTTATGCGTACAAATGAGAAGATTCGAGGTGTATGCCATGATGACCAAACGATTGTTTAATTTCGTTCTTTGTGTTGCCCTTCTTCTGATCAGCATTTCTTCAACCGCCTTCTCAGAGCCCGCTTCTCCTGACCAGCCATCCATTACGCTTGAGGACGGCACAAACCACATCGTTGACCTCATTAATCAAGAGAGTCAAGACAACAAACTCATGATATTTACCCGCAGCTACGGAACCACAACAAAACCTCCACTCGTTCCGACAACAGAAGCCATCATTACAAACGATATCGTTACAGCCATATATACAAACAGCACTAACGGCACTTATATTCCTGCTAACGGATACGTCATATCTGGAACGGGAAACAAAGCTTCATTGATCAACGGCTTCAAGATTGGAGATTCCATTACTACGAGCTTTCCTATATCGGTTTATCCAGCCCAATATTTCACCGTTAATGAAGAGATCGTTCCAATTACTCAGGTTAATGCAGGGCGCGGAGCGGCGGATATCGTTCTGTATTTACCAGAATACGGCCCTGCAACAAAAACAAATCCATGGGGCATGGAGATTACCGTTGACGGAGGTTCCGTTACGCGAATAGCAACGATGACGCAGGATACTAGCGGCAATTGGCTCGATAACAACTCATCCATTCCTGCAAGTGGATACGTTCTCTCTATTCAAGCTGAAAGTCCGTTTTTTGCTAAATTAAATGGAACTGTGCGGATTGGAGATGCCGTTGAATTGAATATGAACAATGAAGTGTTAGTTGAAGCCTCCAAAATAGGATACGACGCCTTAAATCCGCGAACGAGAGAAGATAATCCCGGAGGCTGGGATGACGGCAGCAATGAACCATACCCCGGACACCGCGGAACGGATCAGCTCATTATTTACGACAACAGCTATGACGCAGCAACGGGAACGAATCCTTGGGGTTACGAGGTTGTCGTAAACTCGGAAGGCAAGGTCACGCAGGTGAGCGGCAATAATTCTACCATTCCAGCTGGCGGATATGTCATATCCGGACATGGCGTCAAAGCAAGCTGGCTAAGCGAACATGTATCCATTGGCAGCAGCTTCAAGCTGCTCACGGATAAGAAACAAGCGTTATTTCTATTCACGCCAGAATCCTATCTGGATAAAGCGCAAATAGGAATAGATGCCGCGAAGCAAAAGCTTATTCTCTCCAAGCAGCAATTTCTAGACATTAACTACAACGGTATGGAACAGCAAATTACATCTGCACAAGCAGCATTGGTCGATTTGAAAAGCCAGATTGCACAAGGTGATTTCGCTTCCTTCACCGTCCAGTTCGCAGAGCTGAACGCACGGGTGGAGAAAGCCAACTTCATGGGCTATGAATCCCGCGCTGTAGACCATCGATCCATTTGGATTCGTCCGAAGGAAACGAATCTCGAGCAGGTTCAGCAGCATATTGCGAAGCTTCACGCTTTAAATATCAACTCCATTTACTTAGAGACGTGGTGGAATGGCTTTACGATTTACCCAACGAGCCATCCGCTAGCTGCTCAAAATCCGATTTATGGCGGTTTTGACGTATTGAACGCCTATATAAAAGAAGCCAAAAAAGCAGGCATCGAGGTTCATGCATGGGTCGAAAACTTTTTGGTAGGCGTCGGCAGTATGGCAGGTCCCGTCAGAAGCCTTAAGCCGGAATGGTCCATGATTAGTAGACAAGGCCATGATTATCAAGATGTTCCGCTTTACAACACCCAGTACTATTTCCTCAATCCTGTAAGGCCTGAAGTACGGGACTTTGTTTCTGAAATTTATAAGGAGCTGCTTCAGAAATATAAAGTAGACGGCTTGCATTTGGACTATATTCGTTATCCCGATGCAGGTGATTACACGAACGACTTTGGTTATGACTCGTATACGCGCAATCTGTTCAAGCAGAAGCATGGCGCAGATCCGATCGACCTTCATCCCGGCGACAAGCTTTGGCAAGCGTGGGTTGATTTTAGAAAAAATACGATTAATGAGTTCGTATACCGGATCTCCAGTGAAGCAAAAAAATTGAAGCCGGATATCCGAGTCTCCGCCGCCGTATGGCCGAACTACGTGAATGGACCAGAGTTCATGCACCAAGAGCCAAAGGATTGGATTGCCAAAAACTATATCGACCAGCTCTTTCCGATGTCCTATCATCCAGACGCTTCATCTGTTGCCACTGATTCCTTAAACTCAGTCGCACTCGCAAACAACAAAGCGCTGATCGTCATTGGTGTCGGAACGAATCTCGGCTTAACGAAGGAGATGCTGCTTAAACAAATAAACGACTCCGTCGCAGTAGGCGTATCCGGCTCAGCTTTGTTCGAATTTGAATCGTTGTTTGGAAATGAATATGACAAGGCGCTTTTAGCAGGGCTCTACAGCAAACCCGCCATCGTGCCAGACAAAGATGTTTTAACATCATTCAAAACGATCATTTCCGAAATGCAGCGCAAAATCAAACAGATTTATGTCCCGTTCAATGGGATGGATAACGATAAGAAATATGTAAAAGAGCTGGAGCAGCTTGAAAAAAGCTGGAAGGATAAAAAATCAGTTGGCAAGGACGCCAAAGAAGCACTTAAGAAAATAGAGAAGCTTCTGGAGCGTATCGAATCGGATCGTGCTTTGAACATAGAAGTTAAAAAACGAATGGCTGCGGATCTTAATTATTTGGAAACCATTATTCTCGTTTACGTATCCAAGGCAGCCCACTAAACAACACGCAGAAAGGACCAACTGTATGTTATGGGAAAACTTGACCGTCAAGGAATTTGAGGCGGCCGTTAAGTCAACGAATCGAGTCTGCGTGCTTCCAATCGGCTGTCTTGAAAAGCATGGCGATCATCTTCCCCTCGGAACGGATATGATGATCGCTAGAGAAATTGTAGAGAAGTCAGCTCAATTAGAGTCCTGTGTTATCTTTCCTTATTATATTTTCGGCCAAGTATCCGAGGTGAAGCATTACGCAGGCACAGTTGCTCTTGGCAGTGAGCTGCAGCTGCGCCTCTTGCAGGAAGTGTGCAAGGAAATTAGGCGCAACGGCTTCAACAAAATTATTTTGGCCAATGGGCACGGCGGCAATAACAATCTGCTGAGCTATTTCGTCCAAACGATGCTCGATGAACGCAAGGATTATGTTGTGTACGCCTATAATCTATGGGAATTAAATGCCGAGCAGCTTGCTCATCTTGATCAATCCTATGAAACGCCAGATGACTACGGGCATGCCGATCATATGGAGACATCGCAAATTCTTCATATTAATCCTTCTCTTGTCCACATGGAACGTTTGAATCCAGGCGAGTGGGAGTCCAAAGGTCTTGGACAAACGCTAACGGAGCATAGGCTGTCCGCTGGCATCCATTGGTATATGGAGTTCCCAAATCAGATTGCGGGCGATCCTTCATTGTCGACGGCAGCGTATGGTAAGGAGTATATTTCAATGTGCGCAGGCAACTTCGCCAAAGCGATACACGCTGTCAAAAATGATGAAGCCTCTTTGCAGCAGCAAACCGCTTTTTTTGATCGATGCGACGATGTGAATCTTATCCGTTAAAACAAGAAATGGCAGTCCGGCCTAGCTACAGGCTTTGGACTGCCATTTCCTTTACTCCTTACATTACAAATATTTATGTATGTGCTCGATGACTTTCTCCGCGCATCTACGATTTCCTCGTTCAGATAAGTGCAAACGGTCTTCGCAAATATGTAATGCTAGATCTTCCTTTATGGTAGCGTTCAGATCATTTATTTGTATGCCCAGGCTTTCCATCAGCTTTACAGCTGCCGCATTGTATAAATCAATCTCTGCATTGCTGCGCCCAATCGCATCAGCTGGAACAGGCGTCGTTGTTGCAAATATGATGTTTGCACCCGTTCTTTGCAGCTCATTCGCCGTCCGTTTAAGCGTTTCCAAATATTCTTCTAATGAAGTGAGTGCCTCGACCATTGGCGCTTCATGATGCAAATCCCATAATCCGTTGTTCCAATGAACGATATCTGGTTTGCCCAGATCTCTAATCCACAAGTTAACTCCCCATAACGTATGTTTCGCAAATCTGCCGTTCTCCTCAGGTGCAACAACCTCTGCCGTTTCATTCAAAGCCTCGCGGACAAGCGGTTCATAGCCCATTCGGATCGAATCTCCGAGCAGCAGTACTCTTTTCATCCGTAACACCTTCCCCTTGTTTTCATAATATTTGCCCATGCCGCAAACTTGATGCTTACGTACATGTCATCCTCATCCCTCTTGAAATATAGCACACCCCCAACCGTTTCTCAAAGACAGTTAGGGGTGTGTTATACTCCGTATGCTAATTTACATAGAAACATCTAAACTCAGCGTAATGATTTCAGCGGGACGAACCACAATTCGGCCAAGCTCTGACTCCTCCAGCCTCTGCTCCATAACGCTGCTGCGATGTGCTGCGTTCACGCCCAGCGAAGGGTATACGCTTAACGTTTGCTCATCTCGTGATAGATTATACCAGCGCGCGATCAAATCCCCCGTGTTCTCCGATACCTTAAGAGCAGACAAACATAGTTTGTCACCCTCCCATTGCATAAAGAAAAAACGGCTGGGAAGCTCCCCCTCATGTGTACCCGTCTGCTTCACTATCCATGGAATTTGATATTGATAAGCTTCCTTCATCGATGCCATAGCTCCATGTCCAATGAACTCCGACTTTGCATGCTGATTCTCCACCGGAAAAGGTATAATTTCAAGCTTAACCGTATGCTCGCCGAGACACTGCGCCTCAGGGGTCGGGAAATATCCCCAATCACCTAGCTCTCCCACCGCACGCAGCAAAGTAACCGCAATGGTATTGTTTTCATCTTCATCTCGCAAAACTTCATATTCATTTAAACCAAGGTTGGCGATCGTAACACCCTGCTTCTCGCCAATCAACGTCACAAAAGCTTGCTGATGCTGACAATTGCTTGGGTTTCTCCATTCCTCTGAAGGGGTATTATCCCGCTCCACCACTTCAAAGATTGAATCTGCCAAGTGAGTCTGCGAATGAAAGTCTACCGGGAACAACATACGCAAACGATGGTCAAGAGCCTCGTTGTTAAAGGTGGTTTCTATTTGCAGTTCTTGCCCGTTTTTGTTAAGTGATACCTTCGTCTTAATCGTAAAAGGAATGAGCTTATCCGACCTGCCTGATTTTCGTCCAGTAAACCAAATCAGCTCTTCTCTCTCCTGCTGCAACAGCTCTTCTGCCGACTTTGGGATTAACATTTGGTGCGTAATTTCAAAGCTGGCTTGAAAAGGTGTATCTTCCGTTATGCGTATTTCGGCTCGAAGACCTCTCGTTGTCAGCGGGACGTCACCGTTTGGCTGGCGGTACATATACTCATTACCGATGTCTCCTGTATCTTCATATATACACTGATTGCGTAGCACTTCATTCGAACGATGATCAACAATAGTCAAGGAACCGTCATCAGCGATCGTTACGGTCAAATAATCATTGCCCATCTCTCGTTCATTCCTAATTAGAGAGCCTTCTTCTGCTTGAAGCTGATTAGAATGATCATTTCTAATCAGCGCATAGGTTTTGTAGCCAAGTGCTGGTACACCGTGCGCCTCAAATCGAATACGTACTTTTCTAGCAAAATAAGGCTGACGGAACTGATCCTCGGGCAAATCGTATCCGAATTGTACGCCTAGATCTTCTATGCCGCTGGAGACCTTGCTGCCCTCTGACTCCACGAGGTATAGACCTATTAAATCAATTTCCTTCAGTCGCTGCTTCATCGTATAAAAATCTATTCCACTATTGAAATAGATGCGCTCGATCTCAACATCAGTGGTAACAATACCAGAACGTAGCCAGCCCGTTGTATTAACAACAACGAGTGTAGAAGCAACCTCTCCAAAGGAAGCAAATCCGCTCGTATCTACCTTCGAAGCGACTGCGGATAAACTGTCTTCGATAATGCTTTCGGCGACATGCTTACTTTTGGCAAAACGGGTCACCATCTCTGCATGGACCTCATCGACACTGCATCCGCAAATGCTGTCATGCGGATGGTTTTGCATCAATGTTTTCCAAGCATAAGTGAATAGATGATGAGGATAAGCATGGCCTGTCAAATAAGCAAAGGCTGCTATCGGTTCGGCCACTTTCTCCAGCAGCGCCTGACCTGTTTGGTTCATTTGCTTAAGATAGATTCGCGAAGATGCAGTATTAACAAGCGTCGACCAGCCATCGGTATGCTGGCTTCTTAGTTCACCCTTAACGATGGACAATTTCTCAGGAAGCGATGCGGTTACCGCCTCAATATAATCTTCAAAATTCGAATGGACAAATTGATATTCCGGAAATAGCTGCTGTGCTGTCGCAATAGCTTGTGCTACATCCGTCTGCACCGGCTGATGATCGCAGCCATTCATCATGAGCCAGTGGGGCGTTGAAGCATACTCGGCGACATCCTTTAATTTACGCTGCCAATAAGCACCGGCAGCTTCAGGATCAGTTGGAATTTCATTGCCGTTGCTGTACCAATTGGCGAATAGAATGCCGATCACTCTTGAACCGTCAGGAGCCTCCCAAATCATCTCGGAGAACGGTGATTCGTAGGCTTTCGTTTGAGAAACTTCATTATTAAAGCCAGTTGGCTTCACACCGCGTCCGAACACAGCATTCTCGATCCCTGCTTGCAGTATCAGCTGCGGTGCTTGCCCAATGTTCCCGAACGAATCCGGGAAATAACCCACCTTTGCAACTTTGCCGAACTGCATGGCATCTCGGTGTCCATAAACGAGATTGCGCACATTTGCTTCACCGCTCGTCAAAAATTCATCCTGCAAAATATACCACGGTCCAATATGAATGCGTCCTTCGCGAACATACTGCTCAAGCAGCGCTCTTTTTTCCGGACGAATTTGCAAATAGTCTTCTAATATAATCGTCTGGCCATCAAGATGGAAGCTTTTGAAATCCGAATCTCGCTCCAGCGTCTCAAGCAAACGGTCGATAAGCGCAATTAATCTAACATGGTGCTTCTCATATGGCAAGTACCATTCCCTGTCCCAATGGGTGTGTGAAATGATATGAACAGTAGTTAATGATATCAAAGTATCCTTCTCCATTCTCTGTTTGGGATGAAAGCAAAGACGCCGCTCCACGTTCTTGCCTAATGCCGATTAATGCTCACTTTGCTTGCGTTAGCCTACGATGCCTGTACGCTCTACACTTTCGACGAAATAGCGCTGTACGAACAAGTACATGATGATAAGCGGGAGCATAAGCAGGAGAACGCCTGTATTCAGCAGCATGGATTGATACACAAGATCGGGTTCTTTGCCAAGCACAGAGCCCATGTCTGCTAACTGCGTTGATAATACTTTTACTTTGCTGAGAAACAACGAAACATAATAGCTGTCATTCCACTGCCATACGAAGGAGAACAGCACAACCGTAACGATAGCAGGAACGGCATTCGGCAGCATGATCTTATAGAAGGTTTTAAAAACACCTGAGCCATCAACAACGGCCGCTTCTTCAATCTCCTTCGGAATGCCTCGGAAAAATTGCCGAAAAATATAAATATAAAGACCGTTTTTGAGCCCCATTCCCGTTGCGGATGAAATCAGGAAAGGCCAAAAGGTATCAATTAGATTAAAGCTGTCCCTCTTCGAAAACAAACCTACTAAACCGAACATATCAAAGTACCTATACGTTAAATATAGCGGAATCATAATCGTCTGCGGCGGTACAACAATGGTGAATATAACGAATCCAAAGAGGATGCCGCTGCCTTTGAACTTCAACTTTGCAAACGCGTATGCCGCTAGCGCACAGGATGCGAGTTGAATGGCAGTCGTTCCCGCCGATATCAAAAACGTATTCAGTAGAGTAGCCCAATAGTGGGTCGCTTCCATCGCAATTTTAAAATTATCCAACGTGAAGTTTCTAGGAATCCACAGCACCGTCGGATCATAGATATCAATTTTGTTGCGGAATGCGACCGAGAAACGAAGAAATAGCGGAAATAATATAATAAAACAAAAACCAGAAACGAGTACTGACCTTAGCAACGTCCATAACAATCGCTTCGATCTCTCGACCGGATTATAGTGGCGGTGAAACCTTTCCGCGTGAATGGCCGGCAGCTTCATGGCCTCTCCTCCTTCTCAATCGTAGTAAAACACTTTTCTCGAAATGATGCCCGCTGATAGGCTAAGTACTATTGCGACAACGATAAAATACACCCAAGACATCGCTGCACTCTGCCCGAACTCAAACGTTTTGAATGCCGTTTCTGAAATAAGTGCGTTAACCGAATTGTTATTGAATGAATCAATAATAGAATAAATTAAATTCGTCAGAATAAGCGGCGTCATCATTGGGAATGTAACTTTCCAGAAAATCTCATAGCCCGTTGCCCCCTCAATTCTTGCAGATTCGTACAGTGAGGGAGAAATGGATTGCAAGCCCGCAAGAAAGATAAGAATTTGGACGCCAGAGGAGCTAATAATTTCATAGATTCGGTCAACCGCATCCGAAATATAATTTACGAATACAGGCGCCAAGCCGGACTCCATCATCATCTTTTTCAGCTCGAAGCTCTGCATAAGGTTTCCGCTTCCGCTAGATGAAGAAGAGCTTCCAACAAAGCTGCTAATGTCCATATTGGCTATAGCCGCAGATGCTAGAATAACGGGTAGAAAAAAGACTGCCCTTGCCATCGCTCTTCCTCTGAACTTCTGATTCAATAGCACCGCTGCAAAGAGACTGAATACGATGATGATTGGCACATTAACGATCATATCTGTAACCGATTCAGTCAGCCTGCGCGGAAAATCCGCATTTGTCAGAAATAAATGACGAAAGTTTGCGAAACCCTCATACTTTACTGCGAAGCCGCCTTCAACCAAACTTATTGAGCTTAAGCTGAATCGTAAGGATTGAATGAGCGGCATGATAAACAGCATGACTAATCCCAGCATTAATGGCGTGGCGAACAACACGCCGCACCATGCTTTTTTCTGCGCCAAGGTCAATGGCTTATTGAACATCTGCCTCACCGCCTACCTGATAACTTTGAGCTGCAAGCTGCATGCCCTCTACTGCTATCGCCTTATTATTGTAGTTGATCGTAATGACATAACCGTTCTGAAATGTCGTTTCCACGACGCCCGGCACGATTTGTCGATGCTTCACAATGACCTGATTCCGAACCTTTGACAATACGCCATTCGCTTCCTTATAGAGCTGCACCGCTTCATCAAGCCAATCTTTGTAGTTCAAAGCATAAAGGTTATCGTAATCGGTGTCCTTCACTTTCGTTGAGTCACTGGCATACCATTGATAATATAAGCTCGAGCCCGTTTCCAGCGCCTTCAGCATCGATAGACGAGGATTTTGTTTATCATCCATGTTGTAAGGTGAGCCAGCCAAATCATAATAGCCATGTAATGCAATTTGATAAAACGGAATATCCTGATCTGTAATATTCATCAGACTGCTCTTGGTCGGTGCGTTTACGATTACATCTGCATAAGGCAAGCTGTATGCGTTGCCGCCATTCACCATGATCGTTTGCGCCTGAAGGCTCAGCTTATTTGTCTGTGTCTTAATCATTTCCAACGCTTCCTGACGGGTTATCGTTTTATCCGGGTTGTAATCGGAATTGACCTGATTTCCCATATCTCTTAGCGATAATCCCTGCAGGCCGAGCGCTTTGTAATCCGCCAAAAAACCGTTTATTTGCTTCGGCAGCGCAGCAGGCGATAAAATATAGTGGGAAAATTTTGAAGTATCCTGATCGTACATAACCGGATTATATTGATAAACCTTTGCTTCTCCGCGATCAAGCCATGTAGCCGATCCGCTGGAACCTTTGTATTTTTCCAAAAAGGCTGTATCCGGGTAGAAGCCGATCCCGTTTTTCTGCGCAAAATCAGCTAGCTCACGAAGCCCTTCTTTGCCTCCCAGCTTATTCACGACTTTGATACTTGCTGGCGAGCTGTGCCGAATACCATCATTAAACCACCCGACATAACGTAAATCGATATGGTGGATATCCGTATCCATCAGCTCTTGCAGCAAGTTTTTCGCTTCAGCAAAGCTGGTTAGCGATTGTGTTGCTTCATACGGTATTCCGAGGAATGATTTATCTACCCGGAATGCTCCTACCAGCTCCATCACAAACGGCGAATCCTCGACTTTATCCAGCTTTTGTATATTGAATTTTTGGATTAAGTAATTGCGATATTCAGCAGCCATTCCTACATAATCGGATGCTTCACCGCTAAGGAAGGAATATCTTATGGATAAGTCGCCGTCATACCTTTTCTTTTGGAACATCGGCACGGAGCTCGTTTTTGTCCCCGACGTAAGCGTGTAAAAGTCCATTGATGAAATTTGAAACTTGCTGCCAACGGTATTATAGGAGTCGTTCCGTCCGCTTACATCTGCTATGATGCTTGCCATCGCATCACCATTTTCAATGATCCCAAATAAAGCATGGTCGGATCGCTTAAGCCCAAATACCGGCAGCCTCGTCATCTCATTAGTCTGTATTTTCTCTTTCACATTGTACGTACCGTCATTGCCGTACACAGGCAAATTGTAGGGTTCCGCTTGGTGCTTTCCGCTGTTCAGCTCAATTAGAGCGCCTGCGCCGTCAGGCACGAACAAGTATCCCGATTCCTTCACACCAGCAGCGCCAAAATGTTTAAGCACCTGTACGCTGGCAATTGGATATTCCGCATTGAATTGCAGCTCCTTGCCCGGAATCGTTACGACAAGCTGCTCATTATCCAGCGTATACTGAATTGGAATCGTAAATTCTGCCCTTGCGGCTGATGCAGCGTCGGCTGCACCGTTTTCTTCGTTATCCTGCTGCGCATCTTCCGCTGTGTAGCCCGCAGCTTCGAGTGCCGCAGATATTTCCTCCGCTACGTAATCCTGCAGCTTCCGGACGACATAAATTTGTTTTGCCTCATCGAAGCTGAATTTGTATTCAACACTTTTCCTCAGCTCTTCATCGGCAATCTGATCCAAGATTTGCTCTTGAAATCTTTTTTTGCTGATTACCTTTGGAATATTAGCGAATCCTTTGGCAATATTGCCTATTCGATAAACGACTTTGATCCCGTTCTCTTCGTCCGTTATTTCAAATTGCTGCTTTGCGACGCTATCATCATAGCTGTTGAAAGCATTGACCTGCCCTTTTTCATTGTAGTAAGTAAGCAGCACCTGTGAGGATAGCTCTGAATGGTACAAAGGCGAAGCTTTCTGATCCTCGCTTCTCTCTACCGGGTTTGAAAACCAGACGTAGCTGTCGCGTTTGTCCTTTAGGGCAATTTCTGCCGTTTCACGGTTGATATAGAGCTGAAGCGCGTCATTTTCTTTCACTAATTCCATCGCCGACAACGCTTGCAGCTCCTTATCCGTGTTGACCGCAGTTGATTTACGTCCTGCTCCAATCACCCGGTCTTCCTGCTGATCAGAGACGGCCTCAGCTTCTTTTGTACCGAGGTTTATCTGTGCTCCAGCTTCTTCCTTCTTGCTGCAGCCTGCCGCACTTGCAGCAACAACGCTCGCAAGCAGTGCCGCGAACAGGATGCTGGACATCTTCCTCTTACCTGTCACGACCATCTCTCCTTCCCGCACGCTACAATCTGAACGATAATTCCTTATAGACAGAAATGGCGAAGCTGATCATCTGCTGAAGCATGCTGAATAATAATACCCCGATAAAAACAATAATTCCGATGACAACAAGTGTAAGCAGCATCGTCATAACCGTTTTCCCAGCTGAATATTGATGCACCGTCATCGTACCTGTGAAGAACAGCCATACTGACCAGATCAGGGCAACCCCATCAAGCAAATAATAGAACGAGCTTTCGCTGCCTGTAATTAAATTGCTGTACAGCGTTTGAGGCAAATAAATGATAACCAATGGCATCATCGCATAAGCTGTCGCCATCACAATTTCCTTGAATTTACCTTCACCATCCATCAAGGTCGTTAAGGACCAGTTCGCAACACACCACAGAACAAAAGGCAATACGATAAAAGTTAATTCGTTCAAGCTGTTCAATTGGCTTGGGTTGTTGAAATTGACGACGAAGCCGCTGTATTGCCGTTTAATAATGGTGAAGATGACAAGCAGAAACACAATGCCGAAAGCGAGCTTGAGCCTGCCCTTTTGCTCGTACTTCATTTCCCAGAAGCCATTAAAGGGATGCATCATCGTGTAGAAAGGATTTTTGATAATGCCGAACTCCTGAAAGTGCTGACCATTCACCTTTCTCCGATTCCACTTCATGAGGGCAAAACCAAGTACAACAGCTAGTGCAACTACGAGAACAATAGTGCCAAAATGCGCCAGCACGATGCTTTTTCGATAACCCTTAAAGGCTTCGGAGTAATACTCCCTGTTGTTCCCAAGCTTAAAATAAGACATCGCCTCATGATATTCGCCTTTTTTGAGCAGAGATTTGCCGATTCCTAAATAGGCCACCTCCACATTTCCGTTTAGCTGAAGCACCTTCTCCCAAGCGGCTGTGGATTGCTCTGTTTTGCCATGATAAAGCGAAATAACGGCTTCCCTAATCAAGCTGCCATAGCGGGTTGGCTCAAATGCGGTCAACCGTCCGTTATCTTTATCCAGCACAAGTATATGATCATCCATAATTTCAATGGCAGAGGGGGTACGGAAATTCTCCTGCTTGCTTCCTAATCCTCCAAACACGTACAGCAGATTTCCATCCTTGTCGTAAGTAAATATCCGTCCCCGCTTAGAATCGAGTGCGGAATACATGCCAGCTTGATCCGCAGCCACATCGATGAATATGGAGCTGCCCGGATTGGTCCCCGTCTTCAAAGTGCCAATATCACCCTTGGGCGGAAAATAACCCTTGCTCCGCAAAATATCAGCTCCCGATGGATTCAGCCGTTTGATCGGCCGGTTCGAATCCTCTTCTGAGGTTGAGGTGTAGATGAACCCGTCCTCGTCAAGATCGAGATTGTTAAATTCAAGCGGTATGAACTGCTCCATTTGCTGTCTCTGTGCTTTGGTCGATATCCGTTTCCAGAACAGATCAATCGGGCTGAACTTTACGCGGTTCGTTCCAATAAAGCCGATAAACTGCCCTTCATCGTCAAACTCCATCATTCCTTCGTAAGACCCGCGGCTAACGACTAATATTCGCTTCGCTTTATCAACAGCTACCTTAATTGGCGCGTACTGAAACCCTGGCCGCAGCAGCGTTGATTTAGGCTCGACTATTGCTCGTATGAACTTACCCGCAGTATCAAATACGACAAGTCTTCGGTTGAGTGTATCTGCCACATAGATGAGACCATCGTTTGTGCCAAATACCCCCTCCGGCTTATTCAGCGCATCTTCTTTTCCTTCATTCTCAAATTTGGAAATGACCAGTTCTTCTTGAAATTCCTTGTTCAATATAATGATTCGGTTATTGCCCGTATCCGCAATGTATATTCGCTCATCCTTGCCAACGAACATATCCATTGGCGAAGCAAGACGTCCACTGCTCCAGTTGTCACCGTAAATGACTTGCTCCATTTTGTATGCATTCGGCGAGGGCACAGCATCTCCCCAATAGGAATACTGATAGGTATCTATTGCGGCTTCTGCAACAGGAGCGGCCGCACCGATCATGAGCGATGCGATAAATAACGCGGCGATGATTCTCTTCATCCGTTGCTTCCCTCCTGTTATTCCTTCAAGCCTGATGTAGACATGGTTTGAATAATATTGCTCTGCGTTACGATAAATACGGTGATCGGCACAAGCATCATCAGCAGTGTTACCGCAGCTACCGGTCCTGTTCTAACAAGTCCTCCGCTTGCGATTTGGCCAAAAACGTAATCTACCGTTTTTAATTGCTCGCTGTAAATATATTTGTGGCTCGTTACTGAGCCATTTGTCCATAAGCTTTGCAAGGAGAAAATGATTAACGTCAGCCAAGCTGGCTTAACGATCGGCATAATAATTTGCCAATAAATTCGGTATTCACTCGCTCCGTCAATTTTGGCTGCTTCTAGCAGAGCATCCGGGATTTGCTCCATGAATTGCTTCATGAGATACAATCCTAGAGTCATGCCGAAAGCAGGCAGCAATATCGCCCAATACGTATTAATCAGACCAAGCCACGATATGATCATGTAGTTCGGCACTTGTGTAACGTAGGCGGTAAACATAAGGGAGAGTACAACGAGCGAGAACAACACTCGTTTCCCCGGAAATTTAAGCTTGGCAAGAGGGTAAGCCGCTGCCGAAGCAAAAATGACATGCCCCACGGTGCCCACGATAGCAATGAAAAAAGTATTGAATACGTATCTTGAGAAGGGCACCCACGAATCACTGAATATACCAAGCAAATCTCTAAAATTTTTGAAAGTAGGATTTCGAACGAACAGCTTTGGAGGAAAGGAGAAAATTTCATCCAACGGCTTAAATGCATTGCTGATCGTGAACACAAGCGGCAATGCCATAAAACAAGCGACGCCGCCAAGCAGTAGAAACAGCAGTATATCGACTGACAAGGAACGATTGAGCCTCTTTGACACTTTAAAAGATCGTTTCATCCCTCTACTCACCCACTTTTCCCAGCAGCTTCTGCGTTAAGAGATTTGTAAGGAGCATGATACTGAACAATACCGTGGCAATCGCCGACGCATAGCCCATCTCATACCGAATGGATCCGTAATCAACCAAATGTGTAACAATGGTGTGTGCTGCGTAATCCACACTTGGAAAACCGATCATATAGATGGAGATCTCTGCAATGGAGAACGCCAACGTAATTTGGATAACCGCACCAAACATCAGCTGTGGACGCATAGCAGGCAGTGTTATGAACCATAATTCCTGCCAGCGGTTGCGAATGCCGTCAATGCTTCCCGCTTCGTACAGGGTGCGATCTACATTTTGCAGCCCTGCGATAAAGGCTAGAAAGGATGTGCCGAGACTTAGCCATAGCTGAACGAGAATAAGAATGCCCAGCACATACCTCGTATCTTGCAGCCACTGAATCGGCTCCATAATGAAGCCCCACTTCATTAGAAAGGAGTTCGCATAACCATAAGAGTCGCTTGCGAACAATAGCTGCCAAATCAAATAGGTATTGCCCGCAATCGATGGCGCATACAAGACGAGCGTTAGGAAAGCTCTTATCTTCGGCCTTAGTTCGTTAATAAGCCATGCAAATAAGAAGCATGCCAAGTAACTAATCGGCCCCGTAATGGCCGCGAACAAAAACGTGTTTTTTACCGCAATCAGAAAAATATCGTCTTGAACGAGTAATCTTGAATAGTTTTGCCAGCCAATCCACCTAGGCTTCTCAAGAAAATTAAAATTCGTAAAGCTGAGCAGCAGCGATAATAGCACAGGGAGTACAGTAAATGTGCAGAAAATAATAAAGTATGGTGCCAGCAGCACATAAGCGTGTTTACTTTTTTTCATTTCAACAAACATGCGCGTTAATTTTGGCTTCAGCTCTTTCCCGTGAGCTAGAATACGTGAATCGCCTTTCCCCCTCGTTACGGGGCGGGCTGCTAACTGCTGTTTCATTTAAGCCCCTCGTTTCTAATAAGGAAGATTAAATTCCTTGCGCTTTAATGTAATTTCCTCATTCATCGCCCTTACATATTTGTCCATCGTTTCACGCGGATCTTCTCCTTGAACGACAACACGGCGGAATGCATTATCGATATTTCTGCCTGTCAAATATCCACCCGGAACCTCTGGTATGCCCTTAACCCATTTCATTTGCTCCTGCAGCATTTGAAAATCCTTTGTTGGCCAAGGAAGTGAAGCTAACGCTTCCATATTTGCCGTTGGGTATCTAGCAGCAGCACCCATTCGAATTTCCATTTGTCTGCCAAAAGCAACCTGCGTATCTTTGCCTGTCCACCATTTCAAGAAGGTCCACGCCTCTTCTTTGTTTTTCGCTTGCTTGAACATAATCGATGCCGAGCCTCCGCTGCCTACCTCGCGGTGGAAGGAACCATCGGCAGCAGCAACGCCTGGAACAGGCGCAAATGACCACAGCCCTTTGATCTCAGGCGCAAAAACAGTCAGCTTGTTATACATCGTATAATCGACGATACCGATTGGCATTTCGCCTGTTCGGAAGCGGTTTGCGAAATCAGCTGCGATTGGAATTTTATAATTGACATAAAAATCGGTCCACTTCTTGAACTCCGAAATCGATGTCTCTGAATCCAAATCACTCGATTTACCACCGTCCTTATAAAACTGGCCGCCTTGCTGAAGCAGAAACATCGCAAATGCAGGATTTGGCGGAAGCGTCATAATATTCGTCGTTGCAAGCTCATTGCCAATGGAATCAAGCGGCTTTTGCGGTAAACCAAACTGCAAGTTATGCTTCTGGAGCGTAGGGAGCATATCATAGACATCCTGCCACGTTTCCGGCACTTCCAAATGAAGCTCATCCTCCAATATATCTTTTCGGAAAAACATCATTGGAAACGTTTGCTGCTCAGGCAATGCGTAATAGCTTCCTTTATATTCATAAGGCACCATGGCGCTGGCCAGAAACTGCTGCTGTACTTCCGGATAATCTGGAAACGCAGATAAATCCTGAAGAGCGCTGCGGCTCGCGTAATTCATCGGCAAGTCGTTGCCAACCTGCAAAGCAACATCCGGCCCTTTCCCCGAGACGGTTGACGGTAGAAGCACATCCGCGCTTACGAGTTTTAAATTCACATGTATGCCCGTCGTACTCGTAAAACGATCATCTATCAATCGTTTAATGACTTGTGCTTGGTCACGAGCCGATGTGACCCATACAGTAACGCTTTGCTTCGTCTCTTCTTCATCCGAGAAATCATCGTAATTTTCACTAAAGGATGCTGCGAACGATTTGATCCCAGTTAACATCTTTGCCCATCTGGTTGCTTCGGGCTTCGGCAGCTTTGCTTCTGGCGAGCTAACGATCAAATAATCCAAAGCAAGCGGCTGTTCATTGATTGTAAGCATCCATGAGCCAAGCGCGCCAACATTCGTCTTAAATGCTTCGATCCGTGATGGTACGGATTCCGGGCGGCCCGCCATGTCCTTAAGCTGATACGCTAGTCTATTAATAATCGCTGTACGGTCATTTCCACTCTCGGATGGTCCTTCCATACTGCTCGCAATGCTATAAAGCAGCTCGCTTTGTTTCTCAAACACTTCAATCATTTCAGGGATGCGCTGTTCCAGATTGTAATCACGGAAGGTATCCGGAACGGTACCTGTATAGCTGATGATTTGGCGATACATGGCATTTAACTCAAGAATGCTCGTTTCCACCGATCGCAAAATTGACGCCAGCTCGCCCAAAGTCACTTCCATCCGCAACCGATGCTTGCCTTTAGTGAGATGGAATAAATAAGGCTCATCTTTGCTCGTTCCCAAAACATTCATTTGCCAAGAATGGTTATATGGAAACTGAACCTCTTTCAACTCCTTAAAGGGCAGCTTCCCATCTATATAAATGGAGCGCAGCGCAGACATGCCATTCAAATAGTTTTGACGGTTTTTCAAAGCGATTTGATAGAGCCCTTCTTGCTCTACTTCAATTTCCCATTCAATCCATTGTCCCGGCATTCTCCATGCCCATCCACCCATTGCATTATTGCGAAGCTTTGATACATGGTAAGGTTCGACCGCGGGAGAAGAACGATCATTATAAGGCAGCAAGCTTGGCGTAGATTTGTATAAAGCTTGCTCTGCTTGAAGCTTGATCGAAACGTCTGCAGCCTGCTTTAGCCCATCTTCTTTATACTTGCTGGCAACCTCAGCATATGTAGGAGCAATTTCCGGTGCAGACAGCTTCAACCAATCGATGACGAGCGGCTCTTTAACCGAAGTCAGCGTCAGTGTATGCTGGCCTCTCGAGAAATAAAATAAAAAAGGCTCTTCATAAAAGCCTGTGTTATCTTTAATTAAGCTTTCCTGCCACATATGCTCTTCGATTTGGTTAGGCAGCAGATCATTTCCCCTTGCATCGCGATCGAAGCTTTGCTTCTCGTTTTTCCATATTCGATTGAAGGTTATGCTTCTAGCTTCATTAAAAGGCGATTGCCCATCCACTAACAGCTCCCGTTCAATATCTGAATCCTTGCCCGGCTCGCTATAAAAATGTATACCGAGATTGTATAGTCCTTCTTGCTTAACCTCGAATGCCCAGGAAATCGCACCTGAATCTTCCGTGAGAACCGCTTGCCCCTCATTGCCCGCTCTATTCTCAACGATAGAAACTTCCATTCCCTTAACCTCGCTGTAGCTCTCCCCTTCGATTACAATCGTATCGTTAGCCGCCAGTTGAATAGGATCATATTTAGACAAGTATTCGTCATAACCACCCTTTTCATATGGCGTATCTAAAGCCGTCGAATGGGTATTCCGATTGCTTGCCGATGTTCCTTCAGCAGTAACCGTGCCGTTTAGTGCGGACTCCTGAAAAAACAAGGAGACGCAAACAGCTAGTGACAGAAGCAATAACGAAATGACTTTAACGCTTGGTCGCCGCATCGTTTCCCCCTCCTCCCTAGCAGGCTCTCTAATAAAATAGGAGCCTGCCGAGAGTTTTTGACAAAATTTTATTTGTTGTCTTGAAGCAATTTGTTCATGTTCGCTTCAAACTGCGGTTTGATTTTGTCAACTGCAGTGGACGGCGATACTTTGCCTTCTGTAATTTCTTTGACGACACCTTCAAAGAGCTTCTCGCCATCTGGAATGCCATAGTAGGAGATATACTCAATGTTGTCGGCCATCTGTTTCCGAGTATCGAGCGACTCTTTACTTGGGTAAGAAGTTTCCCATGACTCATTGGCTAGCTTTCTGCCCTCTTCATGAAGACTAATCTCATCAAGAATTTTCACAGCAACTTCAGCATTTTTCGAATATTTAGCTACCATGAACATATTGCCAAACGGTGTGTAGGAAACATAGCGATCAGCCTTAGGGCCTTTCGGGAAGAAAACATAACCAAGTTGTTGATCCTTCATACTATCGACAAACGTGCCAAGCTCCCAGCTAAATCCTGCATAGATAACGCCTTTGCCAGCGATGAATTCTTTCGCTGCATCCTCAGGAACCGGCTGCATGATCGATTTATCTGTGTTGTAGAGATCAGAAATGAACTGCAAGGACTCAATCGCATTTTCACTGTTCATAGCGAATTTGTATTCTCCACTTGCATCCTTGTCCAGAGCCCCGTTGTTCGTGTAGACCATCTGCTCTGCAAATGCTTTAACTTTACCGTAAGCGCCGGTTACGCCAAATACATCTGTTTTTCCATCGCCGTCTGTATCCTTCGTTGCTGTTTTTGCAAATTCACGGAATTTATCCCATGTCCATTCGCCTTTTTGTTGAAGCTCGTATGGATCCTCTAGGCCAAGCTTCTGAACGAGCGTTTTGTTATAAAACATGCCGTACGGAGAAGGAGCTGAATCCGTCATCCCGTATTGCTTGCCGTCATAACTTCCTCCAACCTTCATCCAGCTAATATATTTCGGATCATTCAAATCCAAAAATTCATCAACTGGCTGAATGAACTGTTTGTTCACAAGTTGTGGAAACGCCCAGAAAAGCTCGATCCGAACGATATCCGCAAACGGTGTGCCTGAGAGAGAGGTCGTCGTAAAATTTTCAATATACTTTCCATAGTCGCCGAACTTTACAAATTCAATTTTGCCGTTATATTTTTTCTCCGCAGCTTCAATCAATTTGATTTGCGCTTCTTCTGCGGGACCTTTTTCTTCTACTAATCTTGGATCTGCTCCGTCGTACCAAACGCCGATTTTAATCGTCTGACCTTTTAAATCGTATTTGTTCTCTTCCGGCGCCACAGTCGCTTCTGTTGTTGGTTCAGCATTTGTCGGAGAAACTGCATTCGTTTCTTTCCCTTGATTGCTGTTAGCACCATTTTTACCGGAGCATCCTACAATTGAAACCATGAGTATTAATGCAATGACTGCAAACGAGCGTAATTTTAGCTTTTTCATTTAAAATCCCCCATCATTCATATTGGATTGAAATTTTAAAAAGACATGATTACGAAACGCTAAACCAAGCTCTAGACAGAAATACCGAACAGCCCTCCTTAACGGCATAATAAAACCAGTTATAAAGCGCTTACATTCTTCGCAAGCAAAAATAACCGATATATCCATTGTTGTACAATCGGTTCGTTCTCAAGGTGCATCACTTCAATTACAAACCGACTTGGCTATGTAATTAGATATACCTTTTAGCCTGCTTACAAAAGTTATTATAATCGCAATACTATTTTTTGTAAACAATGAATATACTTAATATAGTAAAATACATTATTGATTATACCAAATAAAAAAGCTGGCCATTATGGCCAGCTTTTTACACTATAATGAATGACGCAGAATAATAGATTGCCTATACCGATTTGACCGAGGCTTGATCATCTACCGTCTGCATGCCAATGGACTCTCTTTCTACCACACGAACGGGAACTTGTAATTTTTGCGGTGAAAAATCAGCTCGTTCAATTCGATTAACGATTAATTCAGCCGCTTTACGGCCTATTTCGTTATAATCTTGGGCTACGGTCGTAAGCGGAACCTCTACATGCTGCGCAATGATATGATCGTCGAAGCCGGCAATTGAAAGCTGTCCTGGAACTTGCAATCCCATTTCAATCGCGTTTTTAAGAAGATCGACGGCAAGGTGATCATGCTCAACTTGAATCGCTGTTACTCCAGCCTGAATCAGCGAAGTAATCATTGATTTATAGAAGGTTTTGCTATTTGTTTCATCTACTTGTCTATAGAAATCCGAAACGATTAAGTCAGGATCAATCGGAATTTTGTAATCCTTTAGCGCATTGCAGTAGCCTTGATACCGGTCCCGCACCGAACTGCGAAATTCGATGCTGATGCTGGAAACAAAAGCAATTCGCTCATGGCCAAACTCAAGCAGCTGCTTCGCGATCTCATAACCGCCTTCAAAGTTATTTGAAGTAACGCTCGTAATCGGAATGCCTTCAAAGTACTGATCAATCGTCACAATCGGGTAGTCATTCCAATAAATAGCATTGATCAAATCGATATTGCTAATGGTGCTGATGGGATACAATATGATGCCGCTTGAACCGTTCTTAGGAATTCGAACGAGCAGCTCCTTCTCTTTGTCCCTGCTCCAATTGCTGTTATGAATGCTTAAATAATAACCTTTATCGTCCAAATAGTCCGATGCTCCGGTTATATAGTCCGATTCATGTGTCGCCATATAAGGAAGAATCATTGAAATAATCCGATTGGCATTTGATGTGCCTGTATCGGATTCGATATAAATCTCTTGTTTTTTGACAAAGCTCCCGCTTCCGCGCTTCCTGTATATTAGGCCTTCACGTTCCAGCTCGATTAATGCTCGCTTCGATGTAATGCGGCTAACCCCTGACTTCTCCGCCAATTCCACTTCTGTTGGAAGTTGTTGATCAGGCAAATATTCTCCCGATTTTATCTTTTCCTTGAGATCCTCAAGAATGACCATATACAAAGGTTTGTTATCGGACTGCATGCTCATTCACTTCCAGTCTATCCGTAATGCATTTCTTGTATTGATTATACCAAATCAATTCTTTATAATGCAAATTAAATATACCAACTTCATTCAAGTATACCTGCAGTATTTAGGAGAGGGATGATCATAATTATGAATTCAGACTGGACAACACAGGTTCTAGAAAAATTCGCCTACAAAAGGAGCCTAGCCAGCTTGCGTGAAGAGCAGCTATTCAGCGTTTTTCAGCAGCCCTTAAGCGCGGATGAGCAGTTTGCGCTGCAATTTTTATATGCCTACATGCCTCTTAATGACTTAGCTGATTATAATGGTGAACTTTTTCTTAGCCATGTACGGGCTTCCCTTGCTATTCGGAATAAAGTGCCATGGGGCAGCACAGTGTCCGATCATTTATTTTACCACTTTGTTCTCCCATATCGGGTCAATAACGAGAACATCGAAGATATTCGAAGCTTGTTGTTTAATGAATTGTTCGAGCGCGTTCGAGGACTGTCCATGGAAGATGCCATTTTGGAGACTAACTACTGGTGCCATGAAAAAGCTACCTACATAGGAAACGACCAGCGCACCGTATCTCCTTTAACCATTATCCGTACCACTCTCGGACGCTGCGGAGAGCAGTCCACACTTGCAGTTGCTGCACTCCGCAGCATCGGAATTCCTGCAAGGCAGTGCTATACACCACGCTGGGCCCATTGTGATTCCAATCATGCTTGGGTTGAAGCTTGGGCTGACGGTCGTTGGCATTTTCTCGGTGCTTGCGAGCCAGAAGCAAGGCTAGACCAAGGCTGGTTTAGCGCCCCTGCCCAAAGAGCTATGCTCGTTAATACGAGAGTTCCCTCCAACTATGCAGGCCCCGAGGAAATTACGCTGCAGCATCCTTGGTATACCGAAATTAATTTACTAGACAACTATGCCGTAAACAAGACCATTACGATCAAAGTACTTAATCAAGCTGGTTCCCCATCTAGTGCTAAGGTACACTTCCAGCTGTATAATTACGCCGAGTTTTCTACTATTGTGACAAAGACGACAGATCAAGCCGGGCAAGTTACCCTTACAACTGGACTTGGCAGCTTATATATACATGCTGTTGGCGAAGAAGGCTGGG
Source organism: Paenibacillus sp. FSL K6-3182 (assembly GCF_037976325.1). NCBI lineage: Bacteria > Bacillati > Bacillota > Bacilli > Caryophanales > Paenibacillaceae > Paenibacillus > Paenibacillus sp. FSL K6-3182. The sequence continues at coordinate 2,931,809 of NZ_CP150265.1, read as the reverse complement.
GCTCTATACTTATCCATACGGGAGACGCGAACGAATTTACAATGGTTATGAGCAAAGAGGAAGTTCGAGGCGGCATTTCGGATATTGATATGATCCCCCCGCCATCTGTGGACAGCAAGCTGACTTCAGCCGCCACCGAGCAAGAGAAGCAGAAAAATAGTGAGCGAATTCAAGAGGGCTCCCAAATTCGTGCTGCATATGAAGCAACATTTGTTAGCTTGGAGCAGTCTTCTCAGCTAGCTGATCAGCTGTCCCTAAATGGAGATCGGGTATGGAACGTCCTTCAAAAAGCTAGAGGCAACAGCCATGAGATTTATGCTTTCTTACAAAATCAATCGCCTTTATATGGAGAATGGCCGCTTTTGCTGCTGGAATCACTTCATGAAAAGGATTTGACAGATACGTTTCAAATCTCGTTAGATGATCATCTACTTGGTTCTTTGCCTCTGATTGGAAGTCAGGATACCGATTTAGATAAATCTTTTACCAGCAAGTATCTTCTTTGTCCGCGTATACATTATGAGATGATTGCACCCTACAAGCATCGTTTCCAAGAGCATTACTCTGAGGCAGAAAAGGAGCTGTATCGCGGTCAACCTGAGGCCATGTACGAACGGCTTGCAGGTGAATTTGATATTATCGAAGGCATGAATCATTATAACGGCTCTGCCACGCCGCTAGGCAGCTTTGAATTACAAAAAGGCGATCGGCTTTGCTTCCATATTCTTCTAATCGCAACAGCAAGAAGCATAGGAATACCAGCTCGCCTTGAACCAACTGATTTAAGGCCGCAATACTTTATGCTAAGCCATTGGACTGACTTTTGTTCGGAGGGCACCTCAGCGCCAGCACTAGGTTTTGTTCATTTCATCAAAGACATAGCAGGAGATGTAGAAGAAGCCGCCTATTTCAATAACTTCACGATTGCGCGCTTTACGAAGGGCATGTATCACACACAAATGCTCCCCTTTGGCAAAAAGGACGTATTCGACGCGCCAATAGAATTGGTATGCGGACAATATCGGTTAATAACCGGAATAAGACTTCCAAATGGTACGGTAAAGGTCCGGCTTGCTTATTTCGACATTTCTCCATCAGCTACAACAAAATTGACATTGAGCTTCTGCAGCAAGGATATGGAAATTCCAATTCTAGCCTCACTCTCCGCTGATGCCATGGATAAGGAGTTATTCTATCTACAGATTAGCATGAAGGCAGCCGTTCAGCCTCGCGGCGCAGTCATCGCTTGGATCGAGCCAGACCGTGAGCCTTCAAAACATCTGCTGAGAGAGCTTCGAGAGCTGGCTCCTGCATTTGAGGCATGGAATGGCCAAGTCATATTGACAGCGGGTGAAGATAAGCTGACCGCATCCTTCTCATTAGAACAAGATGCTGCCTTGCCCCGAAACGCTTCTTTCCACCTTGACCAGTCATACACTGGCCTTAACCTCTTTCAGCCCTTGATCGTGCCGAAGAGGATGGAACAGTTTCCCATCCTGTTTGTTTTGGATAATGTAGGACGAATCCGTTACATGTCAGAGGGATACAAGCTTGGAACCGGCAAAGAAGCGCTTGATGCCATTCATGCGATTGCTAATTCTCTTCAGGAAAAAGATTAAGCCGATCCTCGGATGCTGGTGTATAGCTATATGTACGGCTTAGCTTCACTACTCGGCGATTTGGTCTGCGAATAACGACAGAGGACTCGTCCCATGCTACAACGATACCTTTAACGTCATTTGCTTCGATTGCATCTCTTACAACTCTTATTGTCTCACCGCTTACGCGATATTGATCCAATTGCTCTTCACTTATCATTGCAATTCCTCCTGCTTCTATTCTAACCCGTATGATTATTGAAAAACCTCAATGGATGCTTACGCATCACATTGAGGTTTACTTCAAAATATAAAATAATAATAAGGTTTAACTTATACTTATATCATTCTTTAAGTTAACCTGCATGCTCTTTCGCGTCATTCGTTTCATACCACTCATCCAGCACGCGTGATGACATCACTCGTTTGCCGATATATTCGCCTTGACGGTCAGTGAATTGCTCCCGCCATTCAATAGACAATTCGTCGCAAAGCTTCACGATAGTGAGCAGCTCTGACCATGCTACATAACGTTTGTACCAGAAAAATTGCGGATGCTCAATCATATAAGGATATAAATCATCAAATTCCGTATGTTTACAATCTAGTGCACGCTCAAAGTGGACTTTAGCATCGCTTAGCTTTGTATACATAAACTCTGCAGACATTTCCCCCATAGTATGTGCCTCCCCTCGATCACTTCTGTACCATTATAAGCGATAATGCCGGATGCGAAAAGAACATTTGTACTGGAACTTATTACTCAAATTTAATTTCACCGTTATCAAGCGATGAAATGCGAACGAGCGGCTCCACACGAATTCCTTGTTCCCGTAATGTTCTTCCTCCAGCTTGGAATGACTTCTCGACAACGACGCCAAGTCCAACTAAAGCTGCTCCCGAGCGCTGAATAATTTTTATCAATCCACGCGCTGCATCGCCGTTGGCAATAATGTCATCAATAAAGAGTACCCGATCTTCAGCCGTTAGAAACTGTTTGGACACCATAATATCAGTCACCATTCCCTTTGTAAAGGAAGGAACACGTTCCACATAAGCATCCGGATCAGCAATTAATGTCTTCTTGCGGCGAGCGAAAACGAGCGGTACGCCTAGAGTATATGCGGTTGCAAAGGCAGCGGGTATTCCCGACGACTCCACCGTTATCACCTTCGTAATTTGCTCCTCCGCGAAGCGCCTTGCAAACTCTTGTCCCATTTCCATTGTCAATGCTGGGTCGACCTGGTGGTTGATCAAAGCATCCATCCGCAGTACATTGCTAGACAATACGGATGATTCTGCTAAAATACGTTGTTTTAAACTTTCCATCTTTCATTACCTCCACCAAAATCCTTTTTGATAACGTACCATAGGTCAGGCAAAAAGTGCAACCCTATTGAAGGGATCGTTTTTAATCCAAAAAAAATCTAGCGAATTCAAGCGAGAAATTTCATATCTACAGTAAAATAGAGAAACTTTTACCACATTTTACACGTCTAATTTAATATCATAACTCTTGAACGAATTCAGCTGCACATTTATAAATATGGTTCATTATACCGATGATATTTCCTATAGGGAAAGGAGTGTAAACATTGAAAACCAATCGATTATTAACGAAAAAAGCTGCTATGCTCGCGGCAACCTCAACGCTTGCCTTATTGCTTGCCAGCTGCCAGAGCGCATCGACAACCACGCCTGATACTTTCACAGATGACACAGCTCCTCTTCTGACCAAGCAGACGAGCAAGCCTAACAGTCCTCAGAACTCTTACTCTGAGCTAACGGAAAATGAGCTTCAAATGGACGAGCCTCATGTGAACAAAGTGGATACGAGCAGCAATACAAACGCTGAAACCTCAGCAGTCAGCAAGTCAGAGAATCCCAAAGCGCCGGTAAAAACCGAAAGTGAGGATGCATTGTGGCAAGCAGACGCGCCTCTTCTCCATGGCGTAGCAATTGGCGATACCCATGCTTCGGTTGTTAAGCAGTTTGGCAATCCGCAAGACAGCTACAAGCTTGAGGAAGAGACGGATCCTGTTACCGTGCTTGAGTATGACGGATTTGCAATTGGAATCAATGCTAAGAAAAAAACACAATTTATAGAGCTTTTTGAAAAAAACATTCAAGCTGGCCTAAGCGGCCTGCAAATTGGCGACAATCCGGAAGCTGCACTGCTTGCGCTCGGCAAGCCTGAGAAGCAAACCGCATATTTGCTCACTTACAAAGCAAACAAAGCGCTGCTTAAGCTGGATCTTGATCCCGAGCATAACGAAATCATTTCCATTAAGCTTCTCGCTATCAGCTAGACAGAATTTAGCATGCGAAACTAATGTATAGAGCAAACCAAGGCTGCCATTGAAGGAAATATACCACAGCACTACCGCCGCTACTAGAATGAAGGCCCTCTCTGCTTCTAAATATCCCGTAGAAAATCGTAATATTTTGAAAAAAGTCATGCCTGTCCTCGTTTGGACATACCTTCTAATTATAGAGGGTTTTCGAACGGAGGACGGTAGACGATGTGGAAACGTACTGGAAAAGTATTACAAATCGCTTCAACTTACATGGGGACAATCGTGGGGGCCGGTTTTGCCACCGGCCAAGAAATACTTCAGTTTTTTACCCGCTTTGGTTACTGGGGTACGGTCACGATTGTAATATCTACCGTTTTGTTCATTTGGCTAGGCACCAAGATGATGCTCATTGCAAGTGAAATTAGAGCAAAGTCGTACGAAGACTTAAATAAAGCATTGTTCGGCGACAAATATGGACGACTTATCAGCCACTTCATGTTAGTCGTACTCCTTGGCGTAACCGCTGTTATGCTCGCAGGTGCCGGCACTATCTTTTATGAGCATTGGAATATTTCTTATCAATCAGGTCTGCTTATTACGATTGCCGCTTGTTATTTTTTGCTGCGCAAAGGAATGAATGCTATTCTGACGGTCAATGCGATCGTCGTCCCTGTTATGCTTCTGTTCACTGTACTCATCATAATCAATACATTTCAAACGCCAGGTGCAGACAAGTTCATTACTTTATCAAGCGACCATTCCATCTGGGCCGCTTGGGCTTCACCTTTTTTATATACCGCCTTCAACCTCTCGATGTCGCAAGCTGTGCTTGTACCGCTGGGAGCAGAAATTCGTGACCGCAAGGTCATTATTGCTGGCTCATGGGTCGGAGGAATCGGTATCGGATTCATGCTGCTGGCTGGTCACATCGCGCTTTCTGTTCATATGCCAGGCATTCAACAATTCGCAATTCCGATGGGCGGGATTGCTAGGCAGCTAGGGCCTAGTGTACAGTTTATTTACGTTTTCATTATTTTCGCTGAAATCTTCACGACACTCATTGCAGACATTTACGGCCTCACCCTTCAGCTTCATGAGCGTTTGAAATGGGCTCGGAGCTTGATTGTTCTACTTATCCTCGCGATATGTTATGTCGCCAGCCAAATCGGATTTGGTCCGCTGCTGTCCACTCTTTATCCGTTATTCGGCTTGGTCAGCTTGGGCTGGCTCATCTTAATTATCCGCAAACGTGTTATTACTCATTAGAGAGCAGCTGGCTGCTATAAATCATCATATTTGTACGAGTAACGCACCCTCGCAATGCTCAAGCATTGCGTCTCGAACATGCTCATGACAAGTCATAACTATAATTTGCCTTTCACTCGATAATGATGCGAGCAGCTTGGTTACTGCATGCAGCCTGCCTTTGTCGAAATTAACAAACACATCATCCAGCATAAGAGGAAGCTTCGCTCCACTTGTTGCTTCCTCCGCCAAAGCAAGGCGCATCGCCAAATAAACCTGCTCCGCGGCTCCTCTGCTTAACATTCCGCTGTCGATGAGACGGTGCTCCGCTGTTTCCAGCCTGATTCCCGGTTCGCCTGGCGTTGTAAGTACCCGAATATATTTGCCACCTGTCAGCTCCATCATAAAGCGCGACGCATTGCGAAGCACGATAGGCTGACGCTCTTCTTCATAAACACGTTTAGTTCGGCTAATTAATGCTGCACTAATAGAAAGGACCGCATACCGCTCTGCATCCTTCTCGATCTGGGCAACCGTCATCGCTTTATCAGAAAGCAGCCTTTGATGCTCCTCTTCCTGCAGGAGATGGTCTAGCGACTGCCGCACTCTCCCCCGCTTTTCAAGCTGCTCCTGCTTTTGCCGCTCCAGCTCTTTCAGCTCCGTCTGCGACTCCAAATGCAGCTGCTGCAGCTGCTCTTCATCATAGCTGCCAAACAAATGCTCGAGCTCGGAAATTCTCTCCGCTGACATGCCAGCCGTTATTTCCAACGCAAGCTTCGACAACTCAAGCTCAAGCGCCGTCCATATTCTATGATGCGAAATAGCAAGCTCATATTGGGGTTCACTTGAGAGACCAGCCGCTTCCACTGCTTTCAACACTTGGCTCTCTAGCTCAAGCTGCCGGGATTCAGCAGCCTGCTGCGCCATGCGCAGCTCATCGCGGCGCGTAATAATAGCGCGAGCTTCTTGTTTGGCTGCAGCATGGCGGCGAATTTCGGCATGCAGCAGGCGCAGCGCGAGGGCTGGGTCAGCAGCCGCCGCTGCGGCAGCTTCCTTGAAATGCCCGCACAGTTCAACTGCTTGCGCAGCGAAAGCAGCCAGCTGTTTGCCTGCGGCGGCTTGCTTCGCCGACAGCCGGTCATAATGCTGCAGCCGCTGCAAAGCTTGCTCGGCAAGCTCGAATGCTTCGAGTGCAGCGGCCGGCGACATTCCCGCCGGCAGTGAGCGAGCTGCAAGCCAGTCAGCCCACTGATGGGCGATGGCTTGCCTTGCTTGTGCAGCAGCGGCGGCAGCCTCGCTGCGTCCTGCAGCGTGCGCGCGCAGCCGCTCTAGGCGGCGGGCGAGCTCGCTGCTATGGTCGATGAGGCGCTCGCTGCGCTGCAGCGCCTCGAGACGGGCTTCGACTGCAGCGCGCAGCTGTGTGCGCGCTTGTTCCGCAGCGAGCAGATGCTCTGGCGAGCTGTAATGCTTTGCCGCAAGCAGGGTAGCCGCTGCCTCTTGCGGATGATGTACAATCATCTCTAAAGCTTGATGCACTCGTTTTTCTCGTTCATTAAGTTCCGTGCCAGTAAGAGCAGCTGCTCCGCCGCGCCCTCGCGAAAGTCCGCGTCCACGCAGCTGATCGCTGCTCTCGCCTGCAGCAGCAGCCCCAGTACCGCGACTCCGCAGCAGCGCCACAACAACAAACGCAAGCGCCGCTCCCGCTAGCGCCAGCGCAGCAATACCTGCACCGCGCCCTGCTCCGCCAAGCGCGGCTGCTCCAAGCGCCAGCGCGGCTCCGCCCGCTCCTGCCGCCGCAGTCCACCAAGGGCCGGCTCCGCCTCGGCCCGAAGCTGCCGCGCCGCGGCCAGCCGACTCGCTATCGCTTGCGGCTGCAGCGGCTCCGGCAGAGCGCGCCCGCTCGAGCTCCCACTCGCGCAGCGCGCTATCGAGGGCGTTCCACGCCCCTTTCAGCGCATCTCGCGTTCGCGGCAGCACCTCAAATCCGGTGCCGCCCTCCTGCTCGTTGCGCTCTTTCTCCCGTGCGGCGGCAGACCTCGCCTCCTCCAAAGCGATAGACGCTTCCTGCTCCTGCTGCTTTAGCGTCTCAAGCTCAGCCGCGAATCGCTCCTCTCCTCGCCCGTGCTCCAGCTCCTGCTGCCTGGCGCTGCGCACAAAGTCACGATCGGCTATCGTAACGTGAAGCTCCCTCAGCTGACGCTCTGTCCATTCCGGCGCGATGCTGGTAACGAGCCTCGCAATCATCTCATCATGCTCGCGCAGCTCTGATTCCAGCTCTATGCTGTCCTGCTTCAGCTGGCGCATACTCTCAGCTGCCTGAAGCAGAGCTTCCGTCTCATCTCCAATACGGAGAAACTGCTCATCATAACTTATTGCTTCAAGCTGCAGCTCCAGCAGCAGCGCTTTCTGCCTTTGCTTCTCAGCTTCTTCGCGCAGCTCAGCTCTTTGTCTTTGCAGCTCGTCCCATTCCTTCTCCGCATGCAGCGAGAGCTCTGCAGCGTAAGCGACTTGCTCGCGCTCAATCATCAGCTGCTGCTTGCGAATCCACAATGGCCTAGTCGTGCAAGCTTTATGAAGCAGCATTTGCCTTGCTTCTTTTGCTGGCAGCTCCAATTCCAGCTGTTGCAAGGATGCATCCAGCTGGCCCGTCTGCTGCGTCAACTGATTATAGGAGACAATGGCATCTGCGCGCTTCCGAAGCTGAGCATCTATTTGCTCAAGCGTTTTCAAATGTTGATTAATTTGTTGATTAGCTCCGCGAGGCTTAAAGAGAAGGTCCATCTCCTGTGCTAAACGTTTCTCAGCTGCTGCTATCGATTTTCCGTTGTCCCACCCTGCATGATACAAATATTGTCCAAGCTCTTCTCCCGACAACGCACCGATTTCTTGCAGTTCAGTCAGCGTAATAGCGAACAACTGTCGATACAATTTTTCACTAATGCCTCCTAAAAACTGCCGTTCCCATTCCGTTTGTGTGAGTGCTGCTTCTTCGAGAGATTTATCTGCTGCAGCAATGACGCTAATGAAAGGATCATTTAACAATTCGTCATTGCCAGCTGCATAGCTTAGAGCGCGCAGCTTAAGCTTGCCTAATCCGTCAGCCGCATACCGCTCAACAACGTATGCTTCATCTTCTGCACTTTGAAAAAACATCCGACCGCCATGCTTGCCGCCATTCACCGGTTCTTGCCGCTCATTCAACTGTCCGCGTTTGGCAAAACCAAAAAGCATCGATCGGATAAAGCCGAACATCGTGCTTTTTCCCGCTTCATTTGGGCCATATACGATAATGACCGCCGCATCGAGCGGTATTTGCTTCCTATATAGCTGTCCGAAACCGTCAATTTCAGCCTTCAAAAGCTTCATGCTACCTGTCATCTCCTATAGGCTTTTGCAGATACAAGCTGTACTCGCCCTATCATCATCCGCCACGTTCATGATCATGAAGCAAGCCAAGCGTCAGCTCGCGCGCTTGCTCTAGCCAGCGCTCGGGAGGCTCGTCCCATTGGTTAAACATAAGTCTGCCAAGCTTCGCATGCCCTGCTGCCGGGCTCACAGCATTTTTGGCAAAATCCTGCCATAACTTCTCATCCTCCGTTAATGCTGCGCTAAATCGAACGAGCTCTCCGGTAAAGCTGTCTTCCAACGCCAGCTCCTCCCAGTTGATCGCAGCCCCTGTGTTCACCTCTAGCCCATGCACGAAGATCCATGGTTCAACTGACGATATCGCCCTGCCCTCCTGCAATTGCTCAAGCAGCGTTCGAACAATCGCTGGCTCCGAGAGCTTCTGATGCAGCAGCCCGCGACCTGTCAAACAAAGTCGAAGCATAACCGAGCGGCCTTCCGCTTCAGCTAATATTCTGTCAATTAAACCTTCCAATTGCTGCAAAAGCTCCTGTTCTGTACTCAGCTCAGAGATGGAGCAGTCATACTCGTGCCACCTGACTTCATCCAGCGGCATAAAGGTCAGCTCTACCGCTCTTGCAGCGGTTACCTCCACCAAGTAACAGCCCTTTGCTCCTACTTCACGCGGATTTCTTCCTTGTGTGTTGCCTGCGTATACGACATGAGGGTATTCATGCAGCACCCTTCGTTTATGGATATGGCCTAGCGCCCAATAATCGAAGCCCTTGCCCCCGATAAGCTCGCCCAGCGAGCATGGCGCATACGGGTCATGCGTTCCATCGCCATCAACATTTCCGTGCAGCAGCGCGATATGAAAGGGCGCTTCCTGCTGTATTTGATAAGCCGCAGCTATATTTTCCGAGACGACGCGTTTTCCGTATGACCTGCCGTAAACAAATGCAGCCAGCTCACCGTTAGTACGGTAAGCCGGCCGATATTCCATTTGATCCGCTCCAAATATATGCACGTTTGCCGGCAGTTCTAAGTCTGCTCGCTCGCCATTTAACGGGTCGTGATTTCCATGGATCACATATACGGATATTCCATGCTCCTGCAGCTTTTGCCACTCCCGTACGAGCATAAGCTGTGCCCTGAGCGAACGGTCTGCTTCATCGAACAAATCGCCAGCCAGCACGATAAAATCCACCTGCTCGCGAATGGCGGTCTGCGTTAGCTGACGCAGCGCTGCAAAGGTGGACTCGCTGAGCACCTCTCGCACCTGATCCGGAGCCTTCGCAAGCCCTCGGAAAGGGCTGTCTAAATGCAAATCTGCTGCATGGATAAATCGAAAAGGTACCGACATTTTATAACCGCCTATTCCGATATAATGAGCCGTTATTCCGGCTTCATATGAATATAAACTTTTTTCAGCTGTGCAATCACTCGTTGAAGTGAATATACCTTTTTGGCTTTATCTGAACCAGACCTTGCCAGATGATAACGATAAGTGGGATCGGTTACGACCTTCTCCAGCGCATCAGCAAGAGCTGTCGCATCTTCAGGCGGTACTAACAATCCATTAACGCCATCTTCGATTTGCTCGGCGATGCCTCCTACATTCGTGCCGACAAGTGCAAGCGAGCATAAAGCAGCTTCTGCGAACACGGAGCCGAAGGCCTCAGCGCGAGAAGGCAATACAAATACATCAAAAAACGGCATAAACTCTTCCGGATGCAGCATATAGCCGTAAAAGATAATATCATCATACAAATCAAGCTCAACTGCTAATGCTTCAAGCTCCTCGCGAATCGGTCCATCGCCAATGATATGAAGAACAAACGGATGACCCTTCTGCTTAAGCTCTGCGCATGCGCGCAGCAGTACATCAAGTCCTTTGGCAGGGACGAGCCTGCACACCGTAATGAGCTGCGTTACCGCATTCTCATGGGATATCGGTTTAAATCGTTTCTCGTCAAAGCCATTTGGAATAACCTTTATTTTCTCTGGATGCTTGATATGAGGAGCGATATAGGTACGGAAGGACTCGGAAACGGTCAGCAATTGATCCGCCTTCGCCTCCAGCTCGCCATAAAGACTCATTAGAAATCGGTGTTCAGGTCCGCCCTCTTTAATCTTGCCGTTTAGAATAAGCTCCCGTTCATAGCTGGAATGGATTGTCATCGCAAGCGGAGTATCTGGAAATAGCTGCTTCATGACAAGTCCAGCAATCGGATGATGCGCATGTATAATATCGTATGGCTTTTTGATCCGCATCTTTGTCCACCATACGTAATCTTTATAAGTTTGAATATATTTATCGACCATTACATTTCCGCTGTAGATCGTATGATCAAAGGTTTCGAATGTCACTTCTTCCTGCCCTTTGCTTCTTACTCGCTTAGGCAGAGAGAACAATTCCATTTGCCAACCAAACTTAATGAATCTATCTTGAATATACGGGATCATGGAAGAAACTCCGCCCGGCTGCTCCGGTGGAAAAAATAACGCTTGTAAAATATTCATGTGTCCCATCCTTTCAACGTAAAACATGTATTCCAACTATTCGTTCACCGTAAAACATGATATATTAGAACATATGTTTCTGTAAAGCTATTGAAACTAATACTAGATAACGGTGGGTAACTCATGACTCTTACACAATGGCTTTCAGGCCCAAATGGACAACTGCTCTCTTCATCGGCGGTCATCGTCATTCTGATCTTAATGCTCTTCATGTCGGTTCGGCTTTATGTAAGCTACCGCAACAAACGAATTTATCGCTTGCTCATTACAGCCATCCCAATCATTATTATTAAGCAATGCCTGCTCGTCGTGCTCGCTTATCCAGGCTGGTCATTATCACCATTTCTACATTTAGCCTTTACCATACTTCAAATCCTATCTTTTATTATTATAAACTTTGTTTTCATGAAATTATATACTCATCGAACGGCACAGCTTAAAGTCATTCCCTTTATCATTATGAGTATGATGACATTCGTTATTGCAGGCATACAATTTGCGATTATGCCCAATTCGATGGACACGGTCGTTCATGCCCAAGCTTTTACATACCCGGCACTCGATTTCTATGGTTTAATCGTTATTTTCATGATTATGCTTGATACAAGAAGCGCCCACATGAGCTCCAAGTATTATGCGAGCTTAATCGTGTTTTTTGCAAGCGAGCTTGCTAGGCTGTCGAATGCCTATGTATTTCATGGCTCATTGACTTGGTTGCTGACGATTAGCCAGCTGCTGCCAATTGTGTATTATACCCTATTGTTTATCCTCTTGTTCGAGTGGGTAATCGAGAGGTTGATGTTTACCTATCAATCGTCTATTATGGATGGCTTGACTGGATTGTATAATCGGCGCCATTTCTCTTCGAAGGCGGAGCAGCTGCTCCAGAGCAACAAGCCGATGGCTATTATTTTTTGCGATATCGACAACTTTAAGAAATTGAATGATACCCATGGCCACCATAAAGCCGATGGCGTACTGAAGCAGGTTTCCGAGATTATTAAGGAAGAATCGAGCGGCATCGGATCAGCGGGCCGTTATGGCGGAGAAGAGCTGCTAAGCTGCATTAGCACGGAGCGCGTAAAACCTGAAATTGTAGCTGAATCCATTCGGCGCAGAGTCGAGCAGGAAACGATGGTTACAATAAGTGTCGGCTTCAGCACCTCCAAAGAAAGCAAGGCTGTTCAAGAAATGATTAAGCAGGCTGACGAAGCGATGTACTATTCCAAAACGACAGGCAAAAATAAAGTAACCCCATTCAAATCATCAGTTGCTTCCAAAAAATCAAAAGCATAAACAATGAAAAGGCACTGATCATACGGCTTAAAGCCTTGATGGTCAGTGCCTTTTTTTTGTTTGCTTCTGAGAAAAGCGTAAGTACTCAATATTCGTCATATGATTACAATTTTCAATAGCTGTCCTGCCTTCTCGCTGTACCTAACAGCTGCCAAGCCCTATCGTTATCGCTTTGCCGCAGTTGGCTTCTCTAATGAATAAAGCTCGTCTTCCAGCGTTTGCATCCGCTCAAGCACCGTTTGGCGAGCATCTTTAATCGCATGATTATAAATATGTGGCCCAACCGCTTGTATCATAAAATCAAGCAGCTGCTCCGCCGCAATCGATCCAAGCGTCTCCGAACGCTCCAGCTCAAAATACTGCTGAATGCTAGCAATCAACTGCTCCTTCTGCTCTTTTGGCAACTTCAACATTAACATATTATTAACCCTCCAATTGTCCTCTGAGAATGGTCACTGCTTGTCCTTGCAAATACACTCGCTCGCCTTCCGGTCTTACCTTCACTATCCCTCCGCGCTCCGATGCCTGATAGCCAGTTAACTCCTGCTTGCGGAGCCTCTTCGCCCAATATGGCGCGAGCGCGCAGTGGGCCGAGCCCGTTACAGGGTCTTCATCGATCCCTGTACCAGGAAAAAATGCCCGAGATACAAAGTCATACGCAGCATCTGTTGAACGGCTTGTAATGATAATTCCTCGAGCGCTCAGACGGGCAAGCATCACAAAGTCAGGCCGCAGCGTACGAAGTGTATCCTCACTGTCTACCTCAACAAAGTAGTCCATTCGATTGCGGCCAACATATCTCGGAATGAGACCTAGACCCTGAATGAGCTCCTCAGGTGCAACAGCTGCTTCCGGCGGCTCGGAAGGGAAATTCATCTCCATCCAGTCCCCTTTATGCACAGCGGTCAATAACCCGCTTTTCGTCATAAATCGTGCCGTTTCGTGCTGTGGCAGTCTTCCTGTCTCCCATAATATATGTGCTGTAGCAAGCGTAGCATGTCCACATAAATCAATCTCAGCAATCGGTGTGAACCATCTTAACTCATAATGCTCTGCTCCCTGCTCAATAAATGCCGTCTCTGAGAGATTCATTTCCGCTGCCACCTGCTGCATCCAGCGTTCAGACTGAGGCTCGTCTACAATGCAAACGGCGGCAGGATTGCCTTTGAATTTTTCATTCGTAAATGCATCTACAATATATAACGGATAATTCATTTTTCCAACATTCCTTTCTTAATCCATGTCACGCCAAACAACGATAGTACAGCGCCATATAAGAGATGACCAAGCAACCACCAAATCAGTGCTTGTACATCGCTAGTCGCTGGAGTACGCTCTGAGAGCTGTGTAAGTGGAATCCACGTACAGCATGCGACTGCTATACTCATGCCAAGGCTTAGTCCTATCGGAGCTCTCCAAAGCGACAACAGGGATAAATAAATAATACCTAGTGGAAGTGCAACAACCATATGAAGGATAAATTCAAGCGTCTCCGTTCGTTTATAAGGCAGCCATTCTATGAAATCAATATTAAGAAGCAATACATATACCGCTGATCCGGTAAGGTGCTCAAGCAGCTTCATCGTAAAGCCTAACACGATTCCACTCACAGCACCAGCCGCAATACCAGCAATAACTAGCTTTCTGGCATCCTGCCGATACAAGCGCTTATTCCCATCTCTCATAGCTGACATTTGAAATCCTCTTCTCTGAAACTGTTTCAATCACAAACAAAAAAGTGCTTGCTGTCACAAAATGATCCGGCTTGAATGTTATCCATTCCATACTCCGATTCGTTTGCGTGCAAGCACTTCATATAGGTTATCCTTTGAGCGGAATAAGCAGCTCTACCGGCTCTTCCTCCAAATGATGCTCGTCAATATAAAACAACTCCAGCGATACGGCATTTTCTTGCTTCTCTAGCCGCAGCTCATTTATCCAAGCATGAAGCTGCTCGTACCCTTCGCCGATTCTTTTATTGGAGCAAGCGACCATCGCATAACGATGTTCAGGAATCGTGAATTGTACCATACCAGGAGGCAATTCCTCCAGATGCTGGACTTCATAACAAGCCCAGTAGGTAGCAAACACTTCATTGCCGAAGTACGGACTGTACAATACGGTCGATTTTGTTGCATCATTCAACTCGTGCTTGCGTGTCAAAAACTCGGTCTGCAGCCGAATCGCTTCATCCGGAAAGGATGAATATGGACCGCAGTAGCTGATACCCGCCAAATGAAGCGCAGGTTTTGTTACGATTGAGCAGTTTTCCACGCGATTTCCTCCTTCGAATCTTTCAGGACTTGTGCGCTAGGATGAGCTTTCTCTGCCCATAGTGTAACATGATTTGCAAGTATTTGGATAGTCGTTTACATGTTAATCCTTTATCGGGATTATTGACATAGCCGCTAGCCTTGCTCCAGTCGTTTCATAAATTCTTCTACCGCACTATAGCCTTGCTGCTTTAAGTACCAATTATTCGCGGCTGCCTCAATTAAACCTGCAACGTCTCTGCCCGGCTGCACTTGAATTTCAATATGAGGAATTTTCACACCCATATAATCTGTAAATTTGGTTTCCAGCTCTAAATCATTATTGAGTTCATTATCACGCCACTTCGTTAATTCAATATCGAGTACAATTCTCGTCTCGTCTTGAAACGCCTGTCTGCCATATAATCTAACAACATTAATAAGACCAATGCTGCGCAAAGCTAGAAACTCCTTTGTTTTCTCATTATGCGTGCCAAGCAGCGTTTGGGAGCTAAGCTTTTTTAGTACAACGATATCATCAGCAACTAACCTAGAGCCCCGTTTGATGAGCGTATGGGCTGTTTCGCTTTTGCCAATGCCTGACTTGCCGCGCAGCAGCACGCCAATGCCAAGCACATTTAAGCAAATCCCATGAATCGATATTTCCGGAGCAAGCGTTTTGAGCAAATAAGCATCCAGCATGCCAAGCAATTGCACCGTTGGAAGCTTCGTTCGCAGCAAAGGAATGCCTTCTTGATCGCAATATTTGGTCAAATATTTTAGACCTTCCTGACCCGCAGTGACTACAAAGCAAGGCGGATGATATTTAACAATATTGCCAATATGATGATTTCGTTCTTCTTCACTTAAGGAGTGCAGGTATGTAATTTCCTTCCTGCCCAAAATTTGAACATGCTCCTGTGGGAAAAAATCGTAATATCCAACAAATTCAAGTCCTGGTCGATAAGCTCTTGCTTTAACAATCTGTCGATCGAGCTTATCGGCTCCTGCTAATATTTCTAATGATAATTGCGCTGCTAATTCCCGTACCGCTATTGATTTCATAACATTACGCTCCTTTGCTGTTATCATAAAGTGCTGTTTATATTAAGAGCCTGTCGAGCGATAATGACGAACACCGATGTTCCATACAATTAGACATGGCAAAATAAAGAGGATGCCAGCTATTGGCGAAATCATATAGAGCAGTTCATTCCCAGAGGTTCTGTCTAACAAGTAGAGCAAAGGCAAATAATTGACACTTCCGAAAGGGATGACGAACGTAAAAAAACGAGTCACCCATTTCTTATAAATGCTTAACGGATACTGGGCCATCTCTCGCCCTCCGTCCGTAAATATATTTGCAATCTCAAGACCTTGAACCGTCCAAAAACACATCGTTGCAGCCAGTATAAAGATACCAGAGAAAACAAAGACACCGCTCAAAATCATAAAAATAAGAGTTATTGTTTTAAGCAATGTCCACTCGATCGTAAGCTCACTTAAAGCCCACGTCAAGATGATTACGCTTTGCAGCAGCCGTCCCACTCGTGAAAATTCGAATTTCGAGCCGAGCACCTGAAGCACGGTACTGCGCGGCCGAACCAGCAGACGGTCAAAATCTCCATTAACGACCAACGTAGAGAACGAATCGAAACCGCGTGCAAAACATTCACTAATCGCAAATGACATATGAATAATAGAAAAGCATAACGCTACTTCTTGAAAATTCCAACCCTCAATTTGGCCAAATCGCTCAAACATAAAATACAATCCTGCAAAAACAGAAAATGGCACAAAAAATTGACCTAAGGAGAGCAGCCAAAATGAGGTAAGGTACTGCGTTTGCGACTTAAACATGATCAAAATATATTTACCGAACAATCTCATATGGGTTACCCTCCATTCACCACAACTCTACGTAATGCTTTTGCCATTGCCAGCCTGCCTAAGCCCACTAGTACAACAAACCAAACCAGTTGAACACCGATGCCGATGAGCGCTTCTTCCTTAGCAATATGTCCCGAGTATACCCGAAATGGGAAATCCGCTGTCCATCGAAACGGCAGCACATATACAATATTTTGCAGCCATGAGGGCATAAGAGGCACGGGTATAACCATGCCTGCCAGAAATTCGCCGATTACACCAAACATGAGCAGCGAGCCAGCCGGTGAAAGCGTAACGAACACGGATATGTACATCAACATAGAAAGGGCAACAATCATAAGCAGTCCAAGCAATAATGCAACGATAAACAAAACAAAGGCTGCTGGATCTTCTGGCAGCGGCATCCGGTAAGGCTCTGGCAGAAAAAAAGCTACTATCAAAACAGGGATACTTTTTAGAATGGCACTCGAGAGCCGCTGTGCAATAAGCTTGGCATACCATAATCCGTATATGCCGCTAGGTCTGCAAAGCTCGTAAGCAATATTGCCTGTCGTTATAAGTCCGAATAGCTCATTGTCACGGAACCACAACATAACAAACGAAAGAAAAGCCTGCTGCAGCCATACATATGTGATAAGCTGCTTCAATGAAATCGGAGGCGGAGTCGTTGTGCCGCTATAAAACGCCTCAAACACCATAATGATAATGAAACCCCAAAAAAATTGAGTCGCAACTCCCGCCAGCGCTGCGGTACGGTATTGCAATCCGTATGTGAGACGCAGCTTAAATACCGAAATATACGCTTTCATTATATTTGATGCTCCTTATACAGCTGAACGATCATATCTTCAATAGGCAAGGTATCAATCGTGACATCGAGAAGCTCCACCTGCTCAGACAGACGGATGAGCACATCGCTTATGACAACCTGAGCTGTATCGACGCTTAGCACAGCACGCTCAGGCGACCATTCTTCAACGACGGCACCAGCAATCTCAAGCGGCTCAGCGCGGTGGCTGTATACGACGGTAATCGTTTTTTGTGTTCCGAACTGGCTGCGTATCGCACTTAGGCTGCCATCATAAAGCAGCTTTCCTTTGCCAATAAGAATAATCCGGTTCGCCAGCGCTTCAATATCATTCATGTCATGAGTGGTCAAAATGATCGTAACGCCCTTCTCTTCATTTATCGTCTTAATGAAGCGGCGCACAGCGATTTTGGATACGGCATCGAGGCCAATTGTGGGCTCATCCAGAAATAGCACACTTGGGCTGTGCAGCAGGGAAGCCGCAATTTCGCAGCGCATCCTTTGTCCAAGACTAAGCTGTCTTACTGGCATCTGAATAATTTCCTGCAGCTCAAGCGTTTCTGTAAGCAATGCTAATGTGCTTTGATACTCCTGCTCTGGCACCTTATAAATATCCCGCAGCAGATCAAAGGAATCGATGACTGGCACGTCCCACCACAGCTGAGACCGCTGACCGAAAACAACACCGATATGCTTCACATACGCGACCCGATCCTTCCACGGCGTATAACCCATGACCGTACATGTACCGCTGTCTGGCACAAGAATGCCGCTCATCACTTTAATGGTCGTTGACTTGCCTGCCCCGTTAGGTCCGATGTACCCTACAATCTCACCCGGCTCAATCGTGAAAGAAATATCGTTAAGCGCTTCCACAACTTTGTATTCCCTTTTGAATAATGCCTTTACTGCTTGCTTAACACCTGAAGAGCGTTTAGCAACCTGATACGATTTACTTATCCCATGAACTGTAATCACTATTTTTTACCTCCGCGCAAGTTTTGAGAGGGAAATACTAACATCGAAAGAATATTGTGTCAATTGTTTCCTCAATAAAAAATCAAAAATCGCTCTTTTTCTGCCTAGTAGGCTGAATAAAGAGCGACTCGTATGTTGCATTTAAATTAAGTTTTATTAGAAGTTGAAAACAAAATCGTCATCATTAAGCGGCTCAACGTGAATCGTACGTACGTAGCCATTACCTTTTTTGGAGAAGAAATCATGCTGCTTCGTATGCGTACTGATACCATTGAACACGATTGGGTTTACCGCTTCCTCAGGGAAATGCGGCTCCATACCAAGATTCATAAGCGCTTTGTTCGCATTGTAGCGCACGTATACATTTACTTCCTCAGCAAGGCCAAGCGGCGCATAAAGATGCTCTGTATACACAATCTCATTCTCGTACAGCTCGTTAAGCAATGCATAAATTTCGATTTCCAGCTGTGCTTGCTCCTCAGGGCTAAACGTTTGGAACAGCTCTTGTGCTAGAACGCCAACGTACAAGCCATGGATGCTCTCATCACGCAAAATCAAATCGATAATTTCGCCGCTGCTCGTCATTTTACCTTGTCCAGCCAAGTAAAGCGGATAGAAGAATCCGCTATAGAACAAGTAGCTCTCCAGGAATACCGAAGCAGCCATCGCTTTGTAAAGCTCTTTCGGGCCAGTGATGTTCGAATACCAAGAAGAAATCAAGTTTGCTTTCTTCTGAAGCTGTTCGTTCTGCTCAACCCACAGGAAAATTTCGTCGATCTCTTCGCCAGAAGCAAGTGTAGTGAAGATGCTGCTGTACGATTTGGCATGGATTTGCTCCATCATCGACATAAATGACAATACTGCTTTGCGCTGCAAGCCATCAACATGCTCCAAAATCTTCGGCATGCCGACGCCGCCTTGAATCGTATCAAGCAAAGTCAGACCGCCGAGCACGTTTTTGTACAGCGTGCGCTCCGCGTCCGTCATTTCCATCCAGTCCATTTTATCATCTGATAACGGAATTTCTTCATCCGTCCAAAATTGCATTACATTTTGCTGCCAGAATGTTAACGTGAAATCGTCATCTGGGCGGTTCCAGTTTACTGCTTTCATTTGGTGAGCTCCTTCTTTGCTACGTAAGCGTCATTTAAATAGTACTCAAGCGTAAAGCTATGCCGTCTTTTAGAGGCATAGCTTTCGTTTCGCGGAGAAATATAAGAAAAGTATATGAAAATCATATACTTTCTTATATTTTAAACTGCGCAGCTCGTGCATTCCTCAACGGAAAGCCGCTTCGTTCTTGTGTAATAAAGCGATTTAAGACCTTTTTGAGCAGCATAAACATAGAAGCGCGCCAGCTCACGAGTCGTCACATTGCTGTTAACATGCAGTACAGTCGAAATACCTTGGTCAATATGCTGTCCGATCTCTGCAATAAGATCAATCAGCTTGAACTGATCAATGTTGTAAGCCGATTTGTAGTAGAAGTAATTTTCCTGCGCCAAATAAGGCATTGGATAATAAGTAGTTGAGTTTGCATACGTACGTGTCTCGATATGCTCAACAATGGGCATTACGCTTGAAGTCGCATTTTGGATATACGAAATGCTTTGTGTAGGCGCAATCGCCAGACGATATGCATGGTACAAACCGTGTTCTTGAACTTTTACTTTAAGTGCAGCCCAGTCCTCAGGTGATGGAATTTCCATACCGTCGAACAATTCCTTCACGCGGTCTGTTTTTGGACGGTAATCATTTTCCACATAACGAGTGAAGTATGTGCCCTTCGCATACTCCGAACGGTCGAAGTCTTTGAAAGTAATCCCGCGCTCTTTGGCGATTTCCATGCTTTGCTCAATGGAATAGTAGTTCATCATCATAAAGAATACGCCGGCAAAATCTTTCGCTTCTTCACTTTCGTAAGCGATTTTGTTTTTGGCAAGGTATCCATTCAGATTCATTGCGCCAAGTCCTACGGAGTGAAGCTCCTCATTTGCTTTGCGAACGCCTGGTGCATTGTCGATATTAGACAAATCACTAACCGTCGTCAAAGCTTCGATACCAACATGTACCGATTCCTTCACCTTTTTGTGCTCCATTACGTTAACAATATTAAGGGAAGCAAGGTTGCAGCTAATATCACGGTTAATGACATCCTCGTAGCCGTAATCCTTAATTTCCGATGTCTCCTGAAGCTGGAATATTTCTGTGCACAGGTTGGACATTTTGATAGAGCCGATATCCTTCAAAGCGTGAACGCTGTTAGCATTCGATTTGTTCATAATATATGGGTAGCCAGATTCTAGTTGAATCGAAGCGATTTTTGTCAACATGTCGCGTGCGTTCATTACTTTTTTCTTCGTTACCAGCTCATTAGCCAGCAGCTCTTCGTACATCTCGTCCATATCCATATCGTCGAGATGCTTGCCGTATGCCTTCTGAACGGAATGTGGACCAAACACGAATAGCGGTTTGTTTTGAGCAGCTAGCTCATAAAATTTATTCGGAATAATTAGGCCGATCGAAAGAGTTTTAATACGTGCTTTTTCGTCTGCGTTAATTTTTTTGCAATCAAGGAATTCGATAATATCCCAGCCGAAAATATTGTAGTAGCCTGCACCAGAACCTTTGCGTTGTCCCATTTGGTCTGCGTAGGAGAAAGCATCCTCCATAAGCTTCAGCACCGGCATAATGCCTTTTGCTGCGCCTTCTACGCCTTTAATAGGCTCACCGCGTCCACGAAGCTTCGATAGGTTGACGGCTACGCCACCACCGATTTTGGAGAGCTGCATACATGTGCCGAGTACATAGTTGATGGAGTTAAGAGAGTCGTCCATTTCTAGCAGGAAGCAGGAAACCATTTCTCCGCGGCGGCTCTTGCCTGCGTTGAGGAAGGTAGGGGTAGCTGGCTGCAAACGTTGGTCAATCATCGCTTCCGCAATTCGAAGTGCTCTAGCTGCATCGCCTTCGCCCAAATGCAAGGCAACGATGGCTACACGATCGGAATATTGCTCCAAGTATTGCGATTTGTTGTTGGTCTTCATCGCGTAGTCCTTATAGAACTTCGATGCTGCCATGTAGGATTGGAATTCAAAGCCGCTGTTTGCCGTTAGTGTAAATACAGCTTCAACCTGCTCATATGTATACTTTTCGTATACATTATCGTAATAATCGTTTTCGATTAAGTATTCTAGCTTATGTTTGAGGGAGTCGAACTTCACGCTCTTCTCAGCCACTTCTTCCATAAATGCAGCGACAGCCTCTTTATCTTTATCAAGCTGGTAAAATCCGTCTGCACCGCGCTGCATCAATTCGTTATTCAATTCAATATGCTTCAATGGTTCGCACCCTTTCGACAAAATGTTGCGTATCTTGATTCGTACCTGACAATTCAAACTTCAAAATCACTGGAACATCGTACATTTGTGAGATCGTATCCGCGCTTTTTGCGAACCCGGTTCCCCAGTTGCGGTTGCCGCTCGCAGAAACGCCGCGGAGCATGCCAGAGTTGCTTTCTAGAAACGAAGTTACCTTCTCTGGAACTTGGCCGAACCCTGTTGTGTATGTTACTAGCACGAACGGCTCGTCAACTTCTTCCCTCTCATCAATCGGCACCGCCCGCATATTCAATTTTTTGATGAAACGCTTGACGTTGCCTGTTTTGGAATCATAGACGACTAGCATAACACGTTCGCTCCCTTACTGTAATCAAGCAATTAAAAAGCGCTTCTGACTAGCAATTCCGTCAGCTGCGCTTGTTCAAGATATACCGCTGGTAATCGTTGAAGGCACCAATCCACATCAATATGTAGTTGATGTTTTTGATTCTACATCAATATATAGGAGTAGTCAATGAAAATTATGGAGAAAATATTAATCTATTTTTTTGGCGCACTCGACTATTTTAACAGATGAGGATATGATGTGATAGTGACATTTTATTGCTATTTTGGGGGTCCTGAAAATCGTAAACACAACTGCAGAACAAACAAGAGCATTGCTAGAAAAACTGTTCAAAGATGCCGGATATACAGTGCCGGAGCTGCTTGAATACATCGAAAAACTTGAAAAAGATCAAGATCTAATGGCCGAAACAATCAAGAAAATGAAGCTTGAATCGATACGAAAAGCGTCTGCTTCCGCAGGCATGAACAGCCGATTAAAAGATGCGCTTCGGGAATAACATGATATACGAGTCACAAGATCTAGATATATACAAGCGAATAATTCAAGAAATCGATAGCACTTCTCGTTCACCAAAACGCTGTTGATAAAATTTTACAATCAGAATATTTTTCGTCAAAATTCGACACTCACACTAGATATAGATGTCGATTGCAATGTTTCTACTTCGACATTGCAATCGACATCTATACAGACCAACTCATACTTCGATCCTACTCTTTAAGCACATATGTGTGCACAACCACCACAAACCAGGGTTGCTTTTCCTCTACAAGCGCATATTTGTTCTTACAGCGAACTTTCGAGCGTGATCTCACGGCGATTCCACTCATTAAGCACATATGTGTGCTTAACCACCACAAACCAGGGTTGCTTTTCCTCTATAAGCGCATATGTGTTCTTACAGCGAACTTTCGAGCGTACTCTCACGACGATTCCACTCATTAAGCACATATGTGTGCTTACAGACCACAAACCAGAGTTACTTTTCCCCTATAAGCGCATATGTGTTCTTACAGCGAACTTTCGAGCGTACTCTCACGACGATTCCACTCATTAAGCACATATGTGTGCTTAACCACCACAAACCAGGGTTGCTTTTCCTCTATAAGCGCATATTTGTTCTTACAGTGAACTTTCGAGCATACTCTCACCACGATTCCACTCATTAAGCACATATGTGTGCTTAACCACCACAAACCAGGGTTGCTTTTCCTCTATAAGCGCATATGTGTTCTTACAGCGAACTTTCGAGCATACTCTCACCACGATCCCACTCTGTAAGCACGTATGTGTTCTTACAGATCACGAATCAGAGTTACTTTTCCCTTATAAGCGCATATTTGTTCTTACAGCGAACTTTCGAGCGTGATCTCACGACGATTCCACTCATTAAGCACATATGTGTGCTTAACCACCACAAACCATGGTTGCTTTTACTCTATAAGCGCATATGTGTTCTTACAGCGCACTTTCGAGCTTACTCTCATGACGATTCCACTCATTAAGCACATATGTGTGCTTAACCACCACAAACCATGGTTGCTTTTCCTCTATAAGCGCATATGTGTTCTTACAGCGCACTTTCGAGCGTACTCTCATGACGATTCCACTCTGTAAGCACGTATAGGTACTAACGCACCATAGTCTCCTATTGTCGTCTCTTTTAAAGCGGCGTTTTCTGCGAATGGCCGGACAGATCAAAAAAGGGTTTCCCATAAAGTCTAGTTAGACTCTATGAGACACCCATCTCTAGTGGATCATATTATTTGATTGCTGCGAAGAACAAACGCTCTGACTCGCTGTCAGCTGGCTTCAGCTCAAAATCTGCGTAACGGTCAACCGTTTTAAAGCCCGCACGGTACAGAGCTGACTCGATCCAGTCTGGATCGTAAGCGCGCTGCACATGTGATTCTTCAAATCGATAAAACTTTGAATCGCGGTCACGCGAGAATATCGTTAGGTTATGCTCAATCTCGCAGCGCTCCTCTTCAAAGTCGCATGTCCATATATAGGCTACATCACGCTCATCAAGCACAAAGGGCTGTTCTTCCGCATAACGAATGAGCTGCTTTGGCGGATGCATATCGAATAAAAAGGAACCGCCGCTGCGAAGGCCAGCATAGGTAGCGCGGAAAGCCGCCTCAATATCCTCTTCCTCCGTCAAGTAGTTCAAACAATCACAAAACGAAATGACCGCATCAACGGGCTCTTGCAGCTCCCATTCACGCATGTCCTGTTGCAGCCACCGAATCGAACCGGAGCGCGGTCTCGTAACAGCCTGAGGCGTCTCATCCCACTTGCTGCGCGCGACGGTAAGCATGTCCGATGACAAATCGATTCCATACACATGGAAACCCGAGCGTGCTAACGGAATCGAGATGCTCCCTGTACCGCAACCAAGATCTACGACAGTAGCAGGCATGCCATAGCGCGACCAGCCGGCCCTTGCGAAGCCCAGCCATTCTGCATAGGGCATATCCTCCATCAGCTGATCATAGACAGTAGCGAACTGTCCATAAGAGCGTGTCATTGCCCGTCAGCTCCTTCAGCTGAGGAGCCTGAAGCGTTCGCTTGCTCTCCTGCTTGCTCCGTCGTCGCATCAGACGGTTCAGCCAAATATGTCCAGCTGCCTTTCTGAGTGACAAGCCTTTCTCTCATCAGCTTGCCTAAAGCGCGTTTGAAGGCGCCTTTGCTAATCCCGAATTTTTGTTTAATAATGTCGGCATCTGTCTGATCAGAGTAAGGCATTCCGCCGCCTGGTCGTTCTTTAATGAAGGCAAGCAGTCGATCAGCATCCTCCAAACGTCCTACTTCCTTACGCTGCGCCATGGAGAGGTTTGCTCTGCCATCCTCACGAATGAAAGTAACACGAGCGCTTACACGCTCACCAAGTCTAAGCGGACGGATTCGTTCTGCGCTTGGAATAAGCCCATAAACGCCAAACCCTACAACGCCGCCATCAATCATAACGAATGAGCCGAGCTGCAGCGTTTTAGTTACCCAGCCTTCGACCCATTGATTATTCCAGCTCTCAGGTGCATGGAAGACAAGCTCCGAGAGTTCCTCTTCAAAAGCAATTTTCGCTACAAGTCTTCCTATTTTGTCATGCTTCATCACAACAAATACTTCATCGCCAGGAAGAGGTCTGTATTCAATACTCTCCGGCAGCTCCGATAGCGGAAGCAGCAATTGTCTGCCAAGCCCCATTTCTAGGAAGCAGCCAAGCCTTGGATGAACGTCCGCTACTTTCAGGCGAGCAAGCTCACCTAGTTGGAGAAGCGGCTTCTTCATCGTAGCAGCCAATCGATCCTCGGAATCGTAAAAAATGAATACTTCCACTGCATCGCCGATTTTTGGCTTAGAGCCTACAAGCTCGGTATAATGCATGAGCACATCCGATTCTTCATCGCTCAAAAAATAGCCGTAGGGCGACACCTCGCGTGCCACCCTTAAAGTCAAAGTTGTTCCGGCTACAAAACTCATGCAAACTCCACAACCTTCGCATCGGACCATAGCCGCTCAATGTTGTAATATTCACGCTCATCGCGATGGAATACGTGAACGATAACGTCGCCGAGGTCAATCAGCACCCATCTTGCCGAATCCATACCTTCGATTCCACGCACGCGATTGCCATTTTTCTCAGCTTGTTTACGAATTTCTGTTGCGATAGCTTGTACTTGAGTATCCGAGTTACCGCTGCAAATGACGAAGTAATCCGCCACCAAGGAAATTTCTTTTAAGTTCAAAGCAACAACGCGCACCGCTTTTTTGTCTTCTGCTGCTGCGACTGTGATTTGAAGCAATTGATCCGAATGTAACGCCATAGCTCAGCCTCCTGTTAAATATTATTCTAATAAACTATTTCTTGCTTCTATTGTTAGCGGAAATATTCGTTTTCCTTTTTCTAATAAGAAGGAAATTGTAGAGTTAAAGCCAGCAAGCAATGCTTGATCCAATGAATGCTCGCTAAGCTCTCGAATTTTGTCTACTCCTGGAAACTCTCGCCCTGGTTCCATATAATCGGCAAGGCAAACAATTTTCTCAAGTTGCGACATGCCGCGGCGACCTGATGTATGGTAGCGAATAGCGTCAAGCACTTCGGTGTCCGCCACACCAAATTTATGTTCGGCTACCCACGCCCCAACAGGAGCATGCCATAATTCTTTATCATAAAGCAAAAGCTCTGCTGGCAATGCTTGATCGCGTATGACCTTCTGCATACGATCGACATTCCAGTACTTAGAAACATCATGCAAAATGGCAGCAAGCTCAGCTCGTACAGCATCTTGGCCAAACCTATTAGCTAATATGACCGCGGTTTCCATAACTCCCTGTGTATGCAGCCATCTTCGCTCAGGCATTTCCGCTCTTACTTTTTCGATCATTTGCTCACGATTCATACAGGTTGTACCTCCTCATGTAGCTATTCACCGAATCAGGCACTAAGTATTGAACAGACTGCCCAGCTTTTACCTTGCTCCTAATCGCTGTTGAAGAAATCGCAATGGCAGGCATGTGAACCAAGCAGACCCGCTCCTGCAAAAAAAACGGCAGTGCGGAAATATCGACCGGATTGCCTGGACGCTCTAATCCAATAAATGATATTCGAGCAGCTAGCTGCTCGATTTCATGCCACTTCGGCAGGTCATTGATGCGATCTGAACCGATAATATAGGAAAAAGAATGGTTCGGATAGCGTCCCTGCAGCTCTACGATCGTATCGTAGGAATAGCTCACACCGCCACGCTGCAATTCAATATCAAGCGCTCGAAAGGCCTTGTTGCTCTCGATAGCATCGCATACCATTTCGTAGCGCCGCTCACCGCTAACGCCTGGCTCATTCGCCTTGAGCGGTGGTCCGTATGACGGAATAAACCACACCTCGTCCAAGCCGCTCTGCTCTCGTGCGGATTCTGCAGCAATCAAATGACCGATATGGATGGGATCGAAGGTGCCGCCCATAATTCCTATCTTACTCACTTGTTGAACGCCTCCCTATCAAGCAAAGTCGAAGCGTTAACAGCTATCGTCTCTTCTAGTATGCCCTTTATGACAAAAAGCTGCATTCGCCGCGCAAGTCTCGGTCCATATTATTTGCGAGCAGCTGTAGGAAGCTCGATTTGTTTGTTGTCCTTGGATTCTTTGTATAGAACGATCGTTTTGCCGATCACTTGTACAAGCTCTGCGCCTGCTGATTTAGCAACTTCAACGCCGATTTCCTTAGGATCGTCCAGACAATTGTTAAGAACAGATACTTTGATAAGCTCGCGCGACTCAATCGCCTCCTCGATATGACGAACGAGGTGATCGTTAGTGCCGCCCTTTCCGACTTGGAAAATCGGTGTCAAATGATGAGCTAGCGCTCTTAAATATCGTTTTTGTTTGCCTGTAAGCATAATAGTGTTCCTTCTTTCATCTCAATAATTCGTCTGTTTGATTGATTCAATAAATAAGTTTAGCCTTGCAATGAAGCAAGTACCGTTTCGCGCATCGCTGTGACGGGTGCTGGCTGGCCTGTCCAATATTCAAAGGCATATGCGCCCTGATAAATAAACATGCCAAGCCCGCCATGAACGCGGCAGCCGCGCAGCTCTGCTTGCTGCAAAAATTTCGTTTTTAAAGGATTGTATATTAAATCACTTGCAACCGCGCCCAGCTTCAGCCAGCTTGCATCAATTGGCGTCTCCTCCGTATGAGGGAACATGCCTACTGATGTCGTGTTAATCACGATATCGGCTTGCTCGCATGCGGTTTGCAGCTCATCATTCGAAATCGCTTCAATATCTACTTTATTTTGCAATGAATCTGCAAGCTCTTTTGCCCGGTCTACGGAACGGTTGGCCACCGTAATTCGCGCAGGATTCTCGTTTGCTAGAGCATAAATGATGCCGCGGGCTGCGCCGCCCGCGCCGATAACGACGATTCGTTTGCCGGCAAGCTCACGCTCCGCTTCTTCCTTCAACGAACGCACATAACCAATGCCATCGGTGTTATATCCGATTAGACGGCCAGCGTCGTTGACAATCGTGTTAACCGCGCCAATCGCCTGCGCGCTTGCATCGATCTCATCAAGCACGGACATAATGTCCAGCTTATGGGGGATCGTAACATTGACACCGCGAATGCCCATTGCACGAACACCAGCGGCAAAATCTCCGATACGATCACTCGTAACATGAAAAGCAGTGTATACACCGTTAATTCCCGTTTCCCGAAAGGCACGGTTCATCATAATAGGTGATTTCGAATGCCTTATCGGATCACCGATGACGCCGAACAAAAGCGTATTGCTGTCAATCTGGTTTCCTGCGCCCATATTCGTCACAGTGAATTCCCCTTCCAAGTGACATGTGTTTAGATCATCGAGTCGCGAAGCATGACCTTAACGCCCTTCGGCGCATAAATGTCAATCACAGCTCCACCAGTACCGTTCACTTGAATCCAGCCAAGACCGGATATAAATACGTCCTTATTCAAGCCGCGCTTAACGCGCAGTGAATGCCTTGTCCAAGCCGGTATCGTTTCTAGTTCTTCAAGCGATGGTCCTCCGAGCAATTGCCCACGGTGATCTGCATACAACTCATCCGCCCGCTCCAGCTTCGTACGATGCATGTTGAGCGCATTTGAAACATAGAACGTAAAGGATTGGCGATCACCCTCTACAAAATCGAATCGAACAAGGCTGCCAATAAACAGCGATTGACCCGAGTTCAATTGATAGACGAGCGGTTTAATTGGCTTGTCCGGCAATAGTGAGCCTAGGAAGCTCCGCGGTACAACCTCTGTCATACGTGTCGTATAGACGATACCTGGGGTATCTATAATCGCTTTCCCATCCTCAAGCGGAATATGAACGGCATCAAGCGTTGTTCCCGGATAACGAGAAGTAGTCAGCTCACGTTCCATATCGCTGTAATCTCTAATTAGACGATTAATCAAGGTCGACTTGCCGACATTCGTCGCGCCAACCACATAGACATCTCGGCCATTCCGGTACTGCTCAAGCGCTTCAATAACCCGCTCGAAGCCCATATTCCGCTTCGCGCTGCATAGGACCACATCGACTGTGCGCAGTCCCTCTTCCTTTGCTTGCTTCTGAACCCAATTCCGAAGTCGATTGACATTCATCGCTTTTGGCAGCAAATCGATTTTGTTCACGACAAGCAGCACTGGATTGTTTCCGACAAAACGCTGCAAGCCCGAAATCAAACTTCCTTCAAAATCGTACAGATCGACAATATGCACAACGAGGCTATCCGTATTTCCGATGCTGCCAAGCAGCTTTAAGAAGTCATCCTGATCAACCGCTACGGATGAAGCTTCATTATAATTGCGAATTCGGAAGCATCGCTGGCAAATAACCGGTTCGCGACCGACAGCCGCTTCCGGCAAATAACCTGGCAAATCAGAACTTTTAATCTGAAGCGCCACTCCACAGCCCGCACATGATCCATATGCCTGACTAAGTTGTTGTTCCATCACTTTGTTTCCCCCTCATACCATAACCCTTTTTTCCTTAAACGCACTAACGCTATTCGTTCAATACGACGATTCACTCGTGTCATTATACCTTCATCAGCAGGAGCGATTGGCGTGACAAGGATGGTGTATAACCCCATACGGTTACCCCCAAGCACATCCGTCAGCATCTGATCTCCGATTACGACGGTTTCCTCAGGTGCAAGGCGGAGTACACTAAGCGCTCTCTTGAACGATTTGCCAGCTGGCTTGCGAGCAGCATGAATATATGGAATATTCAGCGGCGCAGCAAACTTCCCGACGCGTGTCTCGTTGTTATTGGATACGATAACAACCTGAAAGCCCCGAGAACGTACGTAATCAAGCCACTGCACAAGCTCAGGCGTAGCTAACGCCTCCTTGGCACCGACAAGCGTATTATCCAAATCCGTAATGATGCCGCGAACGCCTCTTGCATGCAGCTCATCTAAGTTAATTTCATATACTGTATTGACGCGCATATGCGGCAACAGCCGTTCAAACATAATGGATATCCCTCTGCTTTCTGCTTGCTATCTTACGAAACTATACCATACAAACTAAATTTGTTGCAAAAAAATACCGCTACCAATTTCTCTGGCGAGCGGTATTTGTTCGTATGTTATCTTAATTGATCAATGAGTGAGCGTACTTTAACGACGAAACGATCCGCTTCTTCGGATGACGCCATAACGGGGCTGTATTTTGCTTGCTCAAACCCATTCAGCACAATTTTAAAATCTTCACGCAGCCGCTTCTGATTTTGCGACCAGCGCAATACGGCCTCGCGCAGCGTCTCATGGTCTTCGCGCTCCATTCCACGCTTTTTGCAAATGCGCAGCAGCTTTTGCGTCTCAAGTACGATTCGATCATTGGTTGTGTATGATCCATGGCGGAGCTTTCTCCAAGAAAAGATAAGCTTGTCACGACGAATAATGAGCCATGCAATTGCAGCAACGATGAGTAGTGATATGGAGCTCCATAACCAAACCTGCGAGCTTGATGAACCTTCTGTATCTCCAGCTGCTGCAGCATCGTTATCGCCTATATCTAGATCTGGCAAAGCAGCAACCTCTTCTTCAGGCAGCGTATACGGGAATGAGAATCCCGCTGTTGCTTCGAATGGTATCCAGCCTGTACCTTCAAAATAAATTTCTACCCAAGAATGAGCATCTGAATTTCGAACCGTATAGGTGCCTGCACCGCTTGGATTTACTTCTTCCTCCCTATAACCGCCTGGAGGGCCGAAGTCACTAGCTGGAAGCGCACCAGGAGCAAATCCTTTAACCCATCTCGTCGGAAAGCCTAAACTACGCGCCATAACGGCCATTGAAGTGGAAAAATAATCGCAATAGCCTTCTTTCAGCTCAAACAGAAATTGATCAACGAAATCGCTGGTAGATCCTGTGAGCTTTGATTCATCGGGCAAATTATTATAGTTGTAATTTAGCCTTAAATACGACTCCAACAATCTAGCTTTATCATAATCATTAGCTGCTCCAGCGGTGACCTGCTCTGCAAGCTGTTTGACTCGATCAGGCAATGATTCAGGCAATTGCAAGTAAAATGAATGGCGTGAAGCCTCTTCCTTATCTGACCAGCCAGCTTTGGATGTCCTCAGCAGCGCTTCATCTATAACAGGTACAGACGACGTAACCGAATACGTTTGCGGGTATTTGCGGTTTTGCATGGACCAGTTCAGCAGCCGCAGCTCGCCTGAGCTAGGCTCCCATCTCAAGCTGGTTGGAATAGCTGCCTCTTCATTTTCAATCCAGTTGATCTTCGAAAGTGGTGCAGCAGCAAAAAGAACCGGATAAACATCCTTTCGAATCATCGTAACAATCTGATTGACTTGCTTAACCCCAGCTTTTGGCGGATCATCTAATGAAGGGAATGCTTCACCCTTCACAACTAGAATATTTTCTTCGCCAGCAAGCCTGGGACTTACATCAATCCATCCGTCACCCGTGTAAAAAGCTTTGGACTCCCCGCGCCAGTAGCTGCGATGCGAGGTCGTGACGGTCATCATCGGTGAATAATCAAATTCAAATCCACCGCCAAGCTTATCGTCGCTTCGACTATATCCGGAGCTCGCATTGCCTGATCGGTTCGGCGATATGACATCTGTGCCCTTATCGCCTAAAAACACCTGAACCCTCTCCCCTTTAGCTTCCTTCCAGATCGTATAAGGATCCTGAAGAATAGGAGCAATTGAAGGCATATTCAATCCTACAATCATGAGAATCGATAATACGAGTGCAATCGGCACCATTAATCGCAGCGGATACTCGATTAGCTCTTTCCAACTGTTCGGATGCTCTCGCTTCAGCCTCGAC
The DNA here is from genome assembly GCF_037976325.1 of Paenibacillus sp. FSL K6-3182. Taxonomy (NCBI): domain Bacteria; kingdom Bacillati; phylum Bacillota; class Bacilli; order Caryophanales; family Paenibacillaceae; genus Paenibacillus; species Paenibacillus sp. FSL K6-3182. The sequence continues at coordinate 2,900,054 of NZ_CP150265.1, read as the reverse complement.
AAATGGCCAGCGACGAGCCAGAGCAGCCCAATAAAGACGACCATCCCCACTTCATCCCACAGCCAGATGGGCGTAAAGGAATCTGCGATGGTTAAAACCAAAATGCTTACGCCTACAAATCCGAACATTCGAACTCTTGTAATCGTCCATATTCCAAAAAGCACGTAGAGCATGAGCATCGCTCCACTTATCCATATAAATGGATTGAGCTGAACAAGATGTACTTGCAGCCACCAGAGCCACTCTTGCCAGCGCTGCGGACTTGCAACGATCCATTCCATTCTGGCCCATTGCGATGTAATGAAAATAGCTGCTATTACTTGAAGAACAAGCTTCAGATATTTCCTGCGCATAGGAAGCAATAGATCAATTGCCGCCGCCGCAAATAAAGTGTAATAGGCAATGGCGTACGTTTCGTCCCACCAATAACCTTCAAATATAGTAATTACATTGGCTAGAATAATTGCAATAAATATGAATCTAAGCTTCTCAAACCAGTCCATTGTTAAATAGACACCAATTGATCGCATCAGCTGTTTCATGCAATTCCACTCCCTTCTAAAACTGTTGGGAGCTCTTGCAGCTGACGAACTTCAAATACCGGCCAGCCGCGTTCGCGCAAGACACGTTTCCAAGAAGTATTATGGCTTAATAAATCAACCGACGAGGAGATATGGATCAAGCAAGGGGTAATTCCTTTGCGTGAGAGCCACTCCATGCTTCGAATGACATCCGCGCCAGTCTCAGGAGTAATTAGGACTGCAAAACTTCCGGCTTCAATCGTAGAATCAGCTTGCTGAAGCGACGGATACAAAGGCCGCGCTGCATTTGCATCTACAAAGGTTAAATGCCTCATCACCATATTTCGTTGATCAATGCCTGATTTGGGTGTAACGAATGTCATGGAATCGCCAATGGAGAGCAGCCCCATTGCCGTATCACTTTTGAGACCGTTCTCGAGCAATGATGCAGCAACGGATACGGCTAATTCGAAGCGAGTCGCGAGTTCACCTTTGTAGCTGCTTGAATGTCGATCAAGGATGACAAGCGTACGCGGCAATGACTCACGCTCGAAAGCTTTCGATTTCCACTCGCCCGTCTTCGCCGTCGCATTCCAATGGACACGTGACAAACGGTCTCCGTATAAATATTCACGAACGCCGTTAATTTGTGTCGTTTCCTTCGCTGAGCGCGACGCGATGGCATGAGAGTAAGGACCGCGAATTCCGCGCTGAATGCCATTCCACTGTCTAAGCGGAACTGTCTGAGGCAGCACATTAAGCACTGTCTCTGATCCGAATTTCCCTGAATGCTCGAACAAACCGAATACATCATAAGATAAGCACTCTGTATGAGTAAATCGGTACTCGCCGCGCTGCAGTGGAGGCGTTTGATACACGACATGGCCCGCACGCTTCCAATTCGGCACGAAGGAAGTCTCGAAAGCCAGCCTTTGCCCATTATGACGATGCAGCTGATCTCTAACAATGACGTATGGAAGCGGATAATAGCCAGGAATTTTCATGGAAAGGCTTACTTCAAGCGTGCTGCCTGCTGATAAAGATTGATCGATTGTTGTTGCTCCAGGCATCGCATACACTCTGCTGCCCGTCACCTTGTTAATTCCGCTCCACCTGCCAAGCACTAAATAAATAATTAATAAATTCAAAATCATGAAGAGCATCATCGCGGTTTTGCCGCCTTGAAATAAAAAGTAGAACAGACTGGTCAAATAAATGACTGCGACAAGCTGCATCCGCAGCTTCGAAGATTTGGCCGCTGTCATACGACTAACGCTCTAGCCGAACCGGTACTTTCGTGGACTGAATCACCTGCTCGATGATATCCTCCGCTTTAAGACCGTTCATTCTAGCTTCCATTCTCAGAAGAAGCCTGTGCGAAAGCACATATGGAGCAAGTTCCTTCACATCATCAGGCGTTACAAACTGTCTCTGCTGAATATAAGCGCTCGCTTTAGCCGCTCTTGCCAGCGCTAGCGCTGCACGAGGACTTGCTCCGAGCATTACATTCACGTTTTCCCTCGTTCCTCTTATTAATGAAACTAAATATTTGCCTACGGCGTCATCAATATGCACCTTAAGAGCTTGGTCTTGAATTTGGATCATATCGGATATATTAATCATTTGCTGAATGCGATCAGATGGATGTATTCCTTCATTAGAGAGCACCATTTGCTGCTCATCTGTTTCACTTGGATAACCGAGCGACAGCTTCATCATGAACCGGTCCAGCTGCGCCTCTGGAAGCGTATAGGTGCCTTCAAATTCTATTGGATTTTGGGTAGCGAGCAAAACGAATGGACGAGGCAGCTCATATGTATCGCCATCAACCGTTACATGTCCTTCTTCCATCGCCTCAAGCAAAGCAGATTGTGTCTTCGTTGTCGCGCGATTGATTTCATCAGCTAGCAATATATTAGCCATAATTGGACCCGGACGAAATAAAAAGGTTTCTTGTTTGGGATGATAAATGGAAACGCCTGTTATGTCAGTTGGCAGCAAGTCGGGATTGCATTGTATCCGGCGGAACTGGCCGCCTATTGACTTTGCCAACGCTTTCACTAATTGTGTTTTGCCCGTGCCTGGCACGTCTTCAAGCAGAACATGTCCACCTGCAACGACGGCAATTAACAATCTTTGGATCTCTTCCTGTTTGCCGAGGATACAAGATTCTAAGTTTCGGAGAATAGTAGAACATAATTGCATGTCTGCAGGACGAATATCCATTTCATAACCTCCCGAAATAACGCATGAGTTAGTATTCAATACTACTATTTTACAGTACTTCCTTTACAGTGCACAAATTTTTTCGCTACAAAAAAAATTGGAAGATCCCACAGGACCCTCCAACTTAAGTGCATAAATGGTTATCCTTTCGGCCTGACGACAAGTGCTGCCAAGAAGGAAAATATAATCGCTGCCGAAATGCCGGCACTAGTTACTTTAAAGATACCCGATATAACGCCAATCCAGCCTTGCGTATGCAATTCGGTTAATGCACCATGTACGAGGGCATTACCAAAGCTTGTTATCGGAACCGTAGCTCCCGCTCCAGCAAACTTGACAAGCGGTTCATATAAGTCAAAACCATCAACGATAGCGCCAATGACCACTAAGGTCGACATCGTATGAGCAGGAGTCAGCTTGAGAACATCAAACATCAGCTGACCGATGACACAAATTCCTCCACCAACTAAAAAAGCCCACAAAAAGATCATATATGCTTGCTCCCTCCTGCGCTAATGGCAACAGCATGTGCTATACATGGAATACTCTCGCCTTGCTGGAACGAGAGCGGCGATAATAAAGCGCCCGTCGCCACGACTAAAATTCGGTTTAATTCGCCTTTCTTGATTCGTTTGAGCAGATGTCCGTAAGTAACCACGGCTGAACAACCACATCCGCTGCCCCCTGCCTGTACCTTCTGCTTCTGAACGTCATATACCATAAGGCCGCAATCGCCAAACACTGTTTCGTTCATCGGAACGCCGTTTTTCATAAGCAATTCCTTTGCAATGGGATGCCCTACTCCAGCCAAATCACCCGTTACAATTAAATCATAATCACGAGGAGATCGGCCTGTATCATTAAAATGGGCTTGTATCGTATCTACAGCTGCGGGTGCCATTGCAGCTCCCATATTAAATGGATCTGTTATGCCAAGATCAATGACCTTGCCGATAGTTGCACATTCCACGACTGGGCCATCACCTTCTGCAGCGACAACAGCTGCGCCAGAACCCGTAACGGTATATTGAGCGGTTGGCGGCTTCTGTGAGCCATATTCTGTTGGGTAACGAAATTGCTTCTCAGCCGTACAATTATGACTGCAAGTGCCCGCCAGCACATGAGTGGCTGAGCCAGAGTTCACAAAAAGCGATGCAAGCGCCAATGACTCCATTGAGGTGGAGCATGCACCAAATACTCCAATGTATGGTACTCCAAGTGATCGAGCAGCAAAGCTATTGCTAATAATTTGATTCATGAGATCTCCGCCGACAAAAAACTGAAGCTGGTCGCGTTCGATGCCGGCATTTTGAATCGCAAACTCCGAGGCTTGCTCCAGCAGCAACCGCTCTGCCTTCTCCCAGCTTTTTTGCTGCATGTCCAGCTCAGGATGGACGAGATCAAAATCGGCTGCAAGCGGACCATCTCCCTCATCAGGACCGACCACGGTCGCTTCGCCGATTATTACCGGGCGTTTCTCAAACCACCATGATTGTTTCCCTCGCAGCATATTACTGACCCCCAGTTCCGAGAATAAGATGAGCGATACCGACGAAGAAAGCTGCGACTGTACCGAAAACAATAACTGAACCAGCCAGCTTAAACATATTGCCGCCAACACCAAGAACTAGACCTTCACTCCGATGCTCCAAAGCAGCTGAACACATGGAATTGGCAAATCCGGTTACAGGCACTGCTGAGCCAGCACCAGCCCATTGCGCAATTTTATCGTACACGCCTAGGCTCGTTAGAATAACCGATATCAAAATAAGCGTTGCAACTGTAGGATTGCTTGCCGCTTCTTCGCTCATTCCCATCAAATGGACATAAAGCTCCTGTATAACCTGTCCAAATACACATACTGCCCCGCCAAAAACGAATGCTTTCAAACAATTTCCAAGTACAGATCGAGGCGGCTCCATCGTTTTTGCGAACGATTGATATTCTTTTGGTGACATGGACATTTTTTTGTAATGACTTTTGCTTTTGGTCGCCACAAAACCATCCTCCTTTTCCGCTACGGTTTTTCTCTATGCCTGAAGCTAAAGTTCCGTAACCGCTTTGCTTTCTTCTGGTTCATTATTTGTAATAGCAGGTTGCAATATTCCAACAAAAACAAAAACGCCATCAATGTCCTCTGGATGCTGCATCAGCTTTGACGGAGATATACAAGATAATCTGGAGCAAATAATATTCTTTATTACATTAAAAAAAGGATTGCCCCCGACTAATGATTTAGTCGCAGGCAACCCTTTATTTAAATAAATATGGCTAATAACAAAAGAACGAGTAAAACATACATTATGAGCACGAGCAAGCTCAATAAATGACGTTGCCGCTTCGTAGACAAAAGTGCAGCTCCCCTCACACCGGGCTTTTATCAACAGCATATGCCAAACACCCAACTGCGGAGCTTATCCAGGGCGATTTCAAAAACGATTTCAATAGGCAGATGTTTTATTGTTCAATAATCATAACGCCTTTAGCAGATAAGCTATAAGCGCCGCTGACAATCTCACCCGTGAGAAGCTCTGTTCGCTGCTGAGCGCCAAGCTGAAGCTCGGAAGGCTCGGAGTTATGGTTCAAAATAAAAGTAAAGGATTTCCCATCTTTATTTCTGCGTGTTACTTCGACCCCTGTAGGCACGGACAAGATTGGCTCAATCCTTTTGTCCTTGCATAAGTTCGTGAGCAGCGCCTGCAGGAACTCTTTATCAGGACTGGAAGCTATATACCAAGCTTCCCCGCTGCCAAATTTATTGACGGTAACCGCTGGCATGCCTTTGTAGAAATCCGAGCCGTACTCAGCAACAACCTCAGCGCCTTCAGAATGGATCAAATCACATAGCAGACTGCATGTATAAGTGCCGCTGAGAGCCCCATCAACTTTTTTCATCACCATTTGGTTGTGTTGTCCTGGCAGCAGCGCGTCGATCTCCTCCGCCCAAATGCCGAGAACCTTGCGCAGCTTGCCTGGATAGCCGCCCGTAGTTACGAGATCATTCTCATTAACGATACCGCTGAAAAAAGTCGTAATGAAGGTGCCGCCGCGTTCCACGAACGCTTCAACCTTCTCCGCAAAACCCGGTTTAATCATATACATGACCGGTGCAATAACGAGATCATATTGCTCGAAGTTTTCTTCAATACTGATCATATCGGTTTGAACATTCAATTCAAACAAAGCATCGTAATACTTATGAACCTCGTCCACGTATTTTAAAGCAACGCTCGGTCCGCTGGACAGCTCGACTGCCCAGCGGTTTTCCCAGTCAAATACGATGGCTGCCTTTGCATCAATTCGCGAATCAAGCAGCTTATCTGAAAGCTTCGTCAGTTCATGACCAAGCTCCGCGCACTCACGAAACACGCGCGTATGCTCATGGCCCACATGCTCAATGACAGCGCCATGATATTTCTCGCATGCTCCGATCGAGCGGCGCAGCTGGAAGAACATGACGGTATCCGCGCCATGCGCTACTGCCTGATAGCTCCAAAGCCGCATGACGCCAGGGCGCTTCAAAGCGTTGTAGGCTTGCCAGTTCTGCTGGCTCGGCGTTTGCTCCATCAGCATAAAGGGCTGTCCACTTTTCAAACCGCGCATAAGCGAGTGCGTCATTGCTGTATGGCTTACAGGTGTGTCGATCGACGGGTAATTGTCCCACGAGATGACATCCAAATGTTTTGCCCACTTGAAATAATCAAGCTCAGGGTAAGTACCCATCATATTTGTCGTAATTTGAATGTTGGGCGAGTTCTTGCGAATTTCTTCGTGTTCGATTAAATAACAATCAAGCAGAGCATCCGATTGAAATCTGCGATAATCAAGCGATATGCTTTGGAAGTTGGATCGATTGCCGCCCCATTCCTCGCTAAGCGCATTAGGCGGTTCAATTTCTTCCCAGTCATAAAAGGTATGGCCCCAGAAATTTGTGTACCAAACCTTATTCAATTGTTCAATCGTGTGATAACGCTTTTGCAGCCATATTCGGAAAGCGTCGGCGCAGTTATCGCAATAACAGTAGCCGCCATATTCATTTGAAATATGCCATGCGACAATTGCAGGGTGATCCTTATAACGCTCAGCCAGCTTCCCAGCGATGCGTCCCGAATGCTGCCGGTAGGTTTGGCTGCTCGGACAGGAATTGTGGCGTCCTCCAAATTTACGTTTGCGGCCCTCATAATCGACACGAGTGACATCCGGATATCTCTTCGCCATCCATGCCGGATGAGCCCCCGTACTTGTAGCAAGGCAAACAGCGATTTGGTCGCCATGAAGTCTGTCAATTATGTTATCCAGCTCAGTGAAATCATAGGTTTCTTCACTTGGTTGAATGCGCGCCCAAGAAAAAACGTTAACCGTAGCAACATCAATGTTCGCAAGCTTGAACATGCGAAGATCTTCCGTCATCGTCTCATCATCCCACTGCTCAGGGTTGTAGTCTCCGCCGTACCATATTTTCGGAAGTTTTTCGTTAATCAATTTTATTTCAATCTCCCTTCAGTTTATGTTAATTAACAGCAAGGGAGAGAGCTCATTAGATGAGCCCTCTCCCTACCAGTTCACTTTGAGTCTTATTTCGACCAAAGTTCCACACGATCCTGCACCATTTTTGTAAATTCAGCATTCAATTTTGCTACACCCGCATCATCAAGATCTTTCAGAAATGCATCATAGATTTTATCGAAGTCTGCTGGTTTAGCAAGAATCGCTTCAGGGATACGTTTTTTCATAATATCTTGTGTTTTTTGGAAAATAACGTTTGCTTGCGAGCCCGTCTCGAACGGAAGTGTCCAAGCTGCCCCATATTTGCGAACAGGAAATGCATCGTCAGCAGGCCATAGGTCTCTGTACGTTTTTGCATTGTATTTCGCAAGCGTCTTCTTGTCTTCTTCGGAATAAGCGGTTTGAATTTGCTCAGGGAATGTCGTCGTATAGTAGTTTCCAGAAGGATCCTTCACGCCATCGCCGTAGCGAGCAGAAATCAAGTAGTTGCCAATACCTGTCGTTTTCTTGAATGTATTGCCGTCATTTGATTTTTGAGCTTGAACATCTGCAGGAATAACTCGTTTTCCGCCTTCTACATTGTAATGCTTGCCTTCAATACCCCAGTTCACTAATACTTGACCTTCATCAGATGCAAGGTAATCAAGGAATTTGATTAAGCGTACTGGATCTTTGGCATCCTTTGTAATCCCAATTCCATATCCAGATAGATAACCTGTGCCTTGGAAGGAGTGATCTTGGAATGTATCATTCAGCGTTACAGGAAAACGAGCGTAAGTTGATTTAAAATTGCCAGCTGCTTTCAAAGCGTTTTCTGCTTCGCCATAATCCCAGTTTTGGTCAATCAGTCCAAGCACACGGCCGGAAGCAATTTTTGATTTATATTGATCGTATTTTTGTACGAAGCTTTCTTTATCAAGCAAACCGATATCGTTCATATGGTTCAACCAACGGAAATACTCTCTTTCCTCAGGACGCTGGTAATGCATGATCGCTTCATGTGTGTCTTGATTAACGAAAAACTCGCCATCATCTGGAGCACCTGTTGCATAGAAAGCCGGGTTTGTAACTGAAATTAGAATTTGCCATTCACCGCCGTTAAGCGACATGCCGATTGTCGGCTGGCCATCAGCTGTTTTAGGGTTCTTCTCAATATAAGCTTTGATTGCAGCTTCATAGTCTTGTACCGTTTTGATTTCTGGATAACCTGCCGCTTCAAGCACTTGATGCTGCAATTGGAAACCGCCGCCAGCTTCGAAGTAGGTTTGTCCTACGCCGTCTTGGGGAAGCACATAAATCGCGTCGTCATCTTTGCTCCAACGAAGACGATTAAAGTATTCACCGTAAATCTTTTTCAAGTTCGGTGCGTGCTCCTCAATCAAAGGTCGAAGATCGATCAGTGCGCCAGCATCAACCAATTTGCCTGCGCTGCCTTTTGGCATAACCATATCTGGAAACTCGTCGCTTGCTACCATAAGGGCAAACATATCTGTGTCGCTGCCGCCGACAGGGAATTCTTGTTTAATCGTAATGCCTGTTTTATCTACAATAAATTGCCCTACATCTGACTTCATATCATCCCAGCTCGGGTTCGCGTCGCCAGAAGCGATACGAATCGTAATCGGATCACCCTTCTCAGGCTCTGCTGCATTTGTAGGTGAATTCGTGGAATTGCCTGGCGCGTTCGTTTCTTTATTTTTGCCGCCTTCATTATTCGAATTGCCGCATGCCGTGACAAATACGAATACTAGTGCCAATACCAAGCTTAAAGCCATTTGCATTTTTCTTTTCATTGCTTGAAAGCCTCCCTTTTTCTCGTTCATCATGCTCGTGTATATAACAGGAAACCTGCTATTACCAATATTAACTTTTTACTGCGCCAAGCGTCATGCCTTTGACAAAATACTTCTGAAGGAAAGGATAAACTAGCAAAATCGGTACCGTAACGACGATCGTAATCGCCATCTTGATAGACTCCGGTGAAACCGACGCCAGCGTTTGCTGCGCATTAGGATCACGATAATTACTGCCCGTTTGCGTGGATAGCAGCACCTTCATCAGCTCATACTGCAGTGTCGTATTCTCTGGACTCCTATTATTGAACAAGTAAGTATCAAACCAAGCGTTCCAGTGTCCAACAGCAATATACAAAGCAATTGTAGCGAGTACAGGCTGACAAAGCGGAAGGATAACCTTCCAAAATATAGTCCAATCATTTGCCCCATCAATTTTGGCTGATTCTTGAAGTGCATACGGAAGCCCGTCAATATAAGAGCGGACGATAAACACGTTCCAAACGCTCAAAATAGCAGGAATGATGTAAACCGAAAACGTACCAATCAAACCTAAGTTTTTCATAAGCAGAAACCCTGGAATGAGACCGCCTGAGAAATACATCGTGAGTGCGAATACGATGGACATCCACCTTCTTGCTTGGAAGTCTGGACGGCTTAAGGTGTAAGCCATCATCGATGCCGACAACACCCCAATGAGCGTTCCCAAAACGGTACGAATAACCGAGTTTTTGAAGCCTACAAGCAATCCCTCAAAGCCGAAAATCGTCTCGTAATTTTTGAGTGTAAATTCGCGAGGGTATATAGTTAAACCGCCTCTTACCGTATCTACCGAATCATTAAATGATATCGCTAGTACATTCAGGAACGGATACAACGTTACGATAGCAACGATGATCATGAAAACATAAATGCATGTGTCAAAAACTTTATCGCCTGTACTTCTTCGCATAGCTCCTTGCATGTACCGCACCTCCTATATGATTGATTCTTTGGTGACTCGTTTGTAAATTCCGTTCGCGATAAACACTAATAGGATGCTGACTACGGAGTTAAAGATACCGATTGCCGTACCGTACGAATATCGGCTCATTTGAATACCGTACTTCAGCGCATACAGATCGAGCACTTCTGAAAAATCGGATACAAGAGGATTTCCTAACAAAAACTGTTTCTCGAAGCCTATGCTGATTAAATGACCGATCGATAAAATGAATAGCACCATAAAGGTTGTTCTAATTCCCGGTAATGTAATATGCCACATTTTGCGGAATCTGCCTGCCCCATCGACAGTCGATGCTTCATAAAGCTCAGGATCTATTCCCGCCATCGCAGCTAAAAAGATGATGGAATTCCAGCCCATTTCCTTCCACAAATCCGATAAAGTTACGACGCTCCAGAACCATTCGCCCTTGGCCATAAACTGAATCGGCGTATCAATGATGTTAAGGTACATCAATAATTGATTAATCGCACCGCCGTCTGTTGAGAGTATCTTCGTTACAAGCCCCGCAACAACTACCCAAGATACAAAGTGCGGCAAATATGAAATGGTTTGTACAGAGCGCTTAAAGAACTGCCCTCTTATTTCATTAAGCAATAGAGCAAAAATAACTGGAATCGTAAACCCTACGATAAGCCCCATCGTACTCATTGCCAGCGTGTTTCGCAAAACGATATAAAATCTTTCGTCTTGAAACAGCTCTACGAAATTTTCAAGGCCTACCCATTTTTGATTCAATATCCCGTTTTTCGGCTTATAATTCTGAAATGCGGTCAACCAGCCCCATACCGGCACATAGCTGAATAGGAAGATCCAGATGACGAACGGCAGCGACATCATGTACAAGTAACGCTGCTGAATGGCTTTGAACCAAAATCGATTCCATTTGTTTGTCGCCCTTAACTGCTTAGGACTATCTGTTAGCGGTTTCATAGCTGCTCCTCCTACTGTTTCTGCTTCGTGCAAAAACGTCTTCGCAAGCTACCTTATGTGGTGAGTAGCTTACCCTCTCTTATCTGTACTTATCATAAACGATAGAACCTTTCCTCCGGCACCCATATAATTAGACCTAAAATCATATGAAAATACGTTCTTTCAAGCGTTTTCATAACCGTTGGTTATATAAAAAAATAAAAAAAACATCTAGCTCGCCAGCGACTCTATCAGTCCTGTGAAATAGATGTTTGTAATAATAAGATTATAGGAACAACAGCTTCCTATTCCAAAGCCGTTCTACCAGAAATACTTTTAAAGGATGAGGGCGATACCCCTTTATACTTTTTAAATTTACTATGAAAGTAATCAACATTCGCATATCCGACCCGTTCCGACACCTGATGAACCTTGAGCCCCTCCTGCAGCAGCTCAATGGCATGCTGGATTCGCACTTGATCCAAATACGTGTTGAAATGCTCACCCGTATAGTTTTTGAACATTTTTCCTAAATAGCCGCTATTGTAATTAAATAGATCAGCCAGCGTTTCCAGCTTAATATTTTCGCTATAATGACGTTCAATAAAGTCAGTCATTTGTTTCATGACCGACAAGCTGTCTGATTTCGAAGTTTTCATCGCCAGCTCCGACAGACGGGTTTGCAGCTGCGCAATCATTTCCTCATAATGATGGGCAAGGTACAAGGCGGTAATCATCGACAGATCCTCATGGAGCGATAGCTGCGGATTAGACAAGGCCGCTTTATTTAGTACGATCGTGAGAAGCTGCGCCCAGCTCGATTTGACGAACGGCTCGGAACAATCATAAGCGATAATTTGCTTTGACGCCTCCTGCAGCGCTTTGTCCATTCCCTCTTTGCTCCCGATATCCAGCATATAATAAAGCTTTTGAGCAAGGCTTTCGATTGATAATTGATTGCTAAGCTCAGCCTCCGCCTGCTGTCTTTCCTCGGCTAAAGACGCCATATGGATGAACTGTCCTTGCAGCATGAACCGCTGCTTCAATAAGTCGTGAATGGGCATGGACCATTTTTGCAGCTCCGCGGGTTCACGAACGGGTTCGCTTGCCGCAGCTGCAAATTTCACCTTCGTTCCGCAGCATTCCTCGATCCACAGCTTCATTTGCTCGCGCGAGCCATTTTGAAGCACATAATCTTTAAGCAATATCCCAATATAAGGCTCGGCAGAAAAAACCCAGCCGATTTGCTTCTCTTCAACAATGTCCGTCAGCTTCTTCTTGAGCGTTGCATTCAGCGTAAGGGAATGCTCCCTGCTGTAGAGCTCGATCAACATCAGCTGGTAATATTTCGCCGGCTCACCCAATAATGTTTTCAGCTCGTGGCCGTTAGCCGTATTTGCATCCAGCTTCCCGCTTGTGAGCTGATACAGCATCTCCTCACGCAGTAAAGCAGCCGATTGCTCTGTGTTTTGACGCTGCTCCGACTGACTTTGGAGCTGAGCAGAGACTCGTTCGACATAACTCTCCAGCTCATCTTCATCGATCGGCTTTAAAATATAACCATCCACATTATGCGCGATCGCTTGCTTAGCATAATTGAACTCCGCATAGCCGCTCAAAATTAAAAAATGACAGCTATTGTCTGTTTTCCTTATTTCCTCAATCGCTTGTAGTCCATCCATGCCAGGCATGCGGATATCAATCAGAATCAAATCAGGACTCAGCACACCGTGCTTCTCGACTGCCTCGCGTCCATTGGATGCTGTCCCTGCGACGGCAAATCCGTATTTGCTCCAATCAACTAATGTTTGCAGTCCTTCTCGAATCATCGGTTCATCGTCTACAATGAGCACTTTATGCAAGCGAATGACCCCCTATTGGAATTTCAAAAGTAATGCGTGTACCCGCTCCAAGCTCGCTCGTCAGCGTCAAGCCATATCCATCCCCATAGATCATGACCAGCCGCTGATGGACATTGCGCAGCCCGATTCGGTATTCTTCCTCTTCTTCCATATCATGCAGCGATTCATTGATTTCATGAATCTTTTCATCGCTGATTCCTACGCCATTGTCGGATACCTCGACCCGAAGCATATGATCACTGACCTCTGTCTTTAACCATACGAATCCGCCCTCAGCAACATTTTCAAGACCATGCACAACAGCATTCTCGATGAGAGGCTGAATTATGAGCGGCGGAATTTCGATCTCCTGACCATTAGCATCGATATCGAGGCGAAACGTCAATCGATCGTTGCCGTATCTGAATTTTTGAATTTCCAAATAGCAGCGCACCATTTCGAGTTCATCCTTTAATGCAATTTTGCGCGCGCCTATCTCTAAATTTCGACGAATCATTTTACCAAGCATACGAACGATTGAAGAAATCTCTGTCTCGCCTTTGATATGAGCTTTCATTCGAATCGATTCAAGCGCGTTAAACAAAAAATGAGGATTAATTTGGCTAGCCATCATTTTCAGTTTAATTTCCTTCTGTCTAAGCTGCAGCTGCGCCTGCTGTTTATGCGATTCCGCTACCTCATCCATTAAGCCACGAATACTAACGACCATGTTGTTGAATTGCTTGGACAGGATGCCAATCTCGTCATTGCCTGTCACATGCGAAATCACGTTCAAATCTCCCATCGCTACTTTGTTCAAATCTTTATTCAGGACCAGCATCCGCTTCGATATAATCGCAGAAAAAATATAAATCATAACGAAGGCTATAACTAAGCTTAGCAAAATAATGCCTAGCCCAAGCAAGCTTATCCGATTAGCTCCACTTACAATACTATCAATTGTAAATACCGATACGATTTTCAACCGATTAAAGCTTGATTCGGGCTGAAGATCCTCGATAACAATTTTCGAAGGTTTTCCATCATATTTGAATTCATAGGTGCCTGCTGCTTTATTCGTCAGTTTACTGGCAAAGTCTAATTCAGAAATATTTTTACCTACCCATTCGGGATTTTTCGCTGCAATCATATAACCATTGTCATCAATAATCATCGTATCAAACGGCTCTTGGCTAATCATCGCATTAAGCTCATCCTGATTCACGCCTATCACTAGTACACCGCTTGTCCGATACGTTGGGAACGTGATCTTCCGAATAAGACTCAAATAACGGCGGTTATTTTTGGTTTCATCCTTAATGTATTCCCAGTGAATGCCGTCGCGCTCCATTGCTGACTTATACCAGTCTGTCTCTGCAATAGGATCCGTAACTTTCAGAAACTCCCAGTTGTCGAGTATCGTCATATTCGTCGTATAAAAGCGTATATTGTAGACTTCACTGTATAGTTGAATGTAATCTTTAAAATCACGGTAATCCCAAAACGCCTTAACGACATCAAACGTGGAGCTGTATTGCGTGTTGACGACGTTCGTTAACCTGCTATCGACCAGCAGCTTGTCGGAAATTTCGATTGGCATGCGTATAATATCCAAGGTCTGCTTCTTAATTCGCTCGACGTTATTCGTAATTTGCTGGGTCGCTTGATCAAGTACATTTTGCCTAAAAGCGACGGTAAGAAAAATGCCTACGATAAGCACCGGTACAAAAACAACGAGAATAAAAGAAATAATTAGTTTCTTTTTGATTCGAATATTGTTCATTCTTTGCCCCATTGTTCGAATGCTCTTCTTCATACAAACGGCTCCTCCTTAAAGCTTTGCGCAGCAAACTTCATTCGTTAGTATCGGCTGAGGTAAGCGTTTACTTTTTCGCGTAAAATTTTAAGGCATCTACATTATAATGCTGGTAATCTGTCGTGCCTACATTACTAATTCAATATTTTATCATATGAAAATTAGACAAAATGGAAGCGCTGCCTATACGATGCAAAAATCCCGCTCTTAAGAGAGCGGAATTCGGTAGGATGAGTGCTCTTCAACGATATGCTCGCCTTTGTTGTACAACCATTTGAAAGCAAAACGATCGCCTGCATAATTTGTTCTGCTGCGAATATCCGGCACAATAACCGTTTCAAAATGATCGATGATCGTCTGCTGCAGCGAGGCAAGGCGTTCTTCATTCGCATCCGCCTGCTGCTCTGCTTCCTCTTCCGATTGTGCGGTCTGCGAGAAGTAAGCAAATGCTGCCTCCCGATCGCTAATGGATTCAGGCAAGGGATGTCCTGACCCCCGAAAGATTTCTTTCACCGTATTTATCCAATCTTTATACAAGTTGATTTCAATGTCGTTTGCCATATGGACTAGCTCCTCTGTCGATGCTCATTGTTCATTTAAAGAATAAAGCGGCATTACATAAAAAGCAACCATAAACGCAAAAACGGAGCTGCAACAAGCGCTATACAGCACCTGAAGACAGCTCCGTATGAAGTTACTCTTATTATTGAAAGCGGAAGAAGCTCAGCTTCACACTTTCCGTCAAACCAATTACCAGATCGCCTCTCAGCTTGCAGCTTGGCAGATCAATACGAATCGTTTGCCATTCTTGCTCACCGCTTGATTCAACCGAGTATGAGCCTCTAAAAACAGCGGCCGGGCTGATCATCTGAATAGACAACTCTCCGCCTTGAGCGCCGCCGCAAACGCGAGCTTCAAATACACTTGGGCCGTTTAACCAATCAACATCATTAAATTTGATCCAGCCCTCTGCTTGCGATAAACGGACTGCCGTTCCGCCTTCCTTGCTCTCATCCAAATAAACATGCGCATAATCATCATAGTTTTCCGCCCGCGTCTGCGGGGATAACTGACGTGGTGGAATGGTCTCGCCTTCGATTGTTATTGTACCCTCGGCAAGGAGATGAGCAGAAGAGGCACCAGCTGCAAACGTATAAGCCGCCGATTCAAGGCAGAAACGGTCCCGTGTTACATCCCAAATAGCAAGCTCTTCTGCTGGAACTACAAGTTCTACTTGCTTCGTCTCTCCAGGCTGGAATGAAATCCGCGTGAAGCCAACCAGCTTCTTAAGCGGACGCTGTACCCTTGAGCCCTCTACTCGAACATATAATTGGACAACCTCATCCGCTGCGATGCCGCTCTCATTCGTAACCTGCAGTTCCACCGTTACACTGCCGTTCATACTCGCAGCGTTATTCGTAATCTCAAGCGGGCCGTATCGGAATGAACCATAGCTAAGACCATAGCCAAATGGATACAACGGTTCGCCATCGAAATAAAGATATGTTCGTTTTCCTTTCAAAATATCATAATCCATTAGATCGGTTAACTGCTCTTCTGATTTATACCAAGTCATATTCAAGCGTCCAGCCGGCGAGTAATCACCGAACAAAACGTCAGCAATGGCATTGCCCAGCTCTTGACCCGCATGTGATAAATAAACAATCGCTGGAACTTGCTCGTTTACTTTGTTAAGTGCAAATGGGTAACTTCCAATAACTACGACGACCGTGTTCGGATTAGCACCGAATACCGCGCTAATTAATTCATTTTGCGAAGCGGCAAGGTCAAGGCTTGGACGATCGATTTCTTCTTTCCCGTTAATAAGCGGATTATTGCCTACGAAAACAATTGCCGTTTCTGCTGCTTTGGCTGCAGCTGCCGCTTCTGCAATTCCATTCGTGATGACATCTTTAGAGAACAGCTCACTTGCTCCAATATCCGCTGATTCCGTAACTTGAAGGGTATCTGCGCCGCCATTAGGGGCAGTGACCAGCTTGCCGTTCCAAGTTCGTATCGCAAATTTCTCTTCGGATTGCTCATCAAGCTTGAACACTTCCTTCACATACCAGCCAAAAGCTTCGCTTGCAGCTGCTGCAATATTGACATCATCTGCGCTTGTAAGCAGCTTGCCGGAATCCATGCTCGCTAGCGTATAACTGCCCCAGCCCCAATCCGTCACCTCAAATGTATCGCCTTCCTCATCCAATTCAGTCGCTTGCAGGCGGTTTGCATGGTCTGTGGATGCGCGCAATACTTTACCATTCGCAGCTGATTTCAATTGAATGCGATCATTGCCGCTGCTGAATGTTACTTCTTTGCCGGCAAGCTTGCTCTTGATGCCTTCAAGTGGTGTTACTTTGTACGGCAGTGAACCAGAGTACCAGTCTCGGTATACAACGTCGGCAAGCGGCCCGATAACGGCTACACGGCTTAGCTTTTCTTTATTCAACGGCAACGTTTTGTTCTCATTTTTGAGCAAAACAATCGACTCTTTTGCAGCCCGCAGCGATAATTGTCTATGCTCGGGCGCACATAGTTTCGATTCCGACATATCCGCGTATGGATTCCCTTCAGCGGGATCGAACTCTCCCAAGCGGAAACGTACACGAAAGGTGTTAATGAGTGCTTTATCCAAATCCTGCTCAGACAGCAGCCCTTCTGACAAAGCTTCGCGAATAGCCGCGCATGATTTTTCTTTATCATCCGTTATGCTGTCGATGCCTGCTTTGATGGAATGAGCTACTGCCTTCTTATAAGAATCATAATAATGATGATCGTTGACGATACCAAGCAAATCTCCCGCATCGCTGACGATGAAGCCGTTCATGCCCCATTCCTCTTTCACTACTTTGTTTACATCCTCGTGCAAAATAGTAGGCGTGCCATTAACCGAGTTGTACGAGGTCATCATCGAATGAGCGCCGCCCTTGACGAAAGCAGGCTTGAAAGCTGCTTGATAATATTCCTTCATATTGCGCGGATCGATGCTTGCCGAGCAGCTGCCGCGATTGATTTCATTGTTATTGCCGATAAAATGCTTCAAGGTCGCTACCGCTTTAAAGTAAAGCGGGTGATCGCCTTGAATGCCCTGTACCAGCGAGGCTGTTAGCTCACCTGTCAGCTTAGGATCTTCTCCATAAGCCTCTTCTGTTCTTCCCCAGCGCGGATCTCGCTCCATATCCACCGTTGGCGCCCACAGCGTCAAGCCGTTGATGGCTGGGTTTCGCTGAAAGTAAACGCGTGCTTCGTCACCGATTGCAGAGCCTACTTCCTTCAGCAGCACGGGATTCCAAGTGCAGCCAAGCCCGATGGGCTGAGGGAACGTGGTCGCTTCGCCTAACCACGCCATTCCGTGCGCCGCTTCCGTCCCATGTTTGTACGGCTTTACGCCTAATCGCTCAATTTCAGGCTGGTATTGAACCATCGATTCAATTTTCTCTTCCAGCGTAAAACGTGAAACAAGATCGGTTACCCGTTCTTCAAGCGGAAGCTCTATATTTTCAAATGGAAAACGTATACTGGTCGTCATAATGCTTACTCCCCCTCTATCGTGGATGTTAATATGCTATACCATTCATTTTTGTTTGTTGGAAATGGCTTTGACGCATTGATAGCTGTACCGTCAGAAGCAACAACGGTAATGGATTCCTTCGATCGCAAACTGCAAATCGATCCGTGTGTGGATTGCATGCGGCCAGCCGCCAGCTTGCCATCTGTCCATTCCATATCGACAACAAACCCTCCGCGCGCTTTAAGACCTTTCACGCAGCCTGCCGGCCATGCACCCGGAAGCGCTGGCAGAAGCTCGATATAACCCAAATGGCTTTGCAGCAGAAGCTCTGCAATGCCCGCCGTACCGCCAAAGTTCCCATCGATTTGAAATGGTGGATGATCATCGAACAAATTCGGATGCGTAGAGCGTGCAAGCAAAGTATGGATAAAGTGATAAGAAGACTTCGAATCCTTCAGCCTCGCAAATAAGTTAATTAACCACGCACAGCTCCAGCCTGTATGGCCGCCTCCGTGGTTTATGCGGCTCTCAAGTGAAAGGCGGCCCGCTTCCACAAGCTCCGAAGTTGTTTCTTGATTGATGGACGTACCTGGAAATAAGCCATATAGATGGGATACGTGACGATGCCCAGGCTCGTGCTCCTCGAAATAATCATGCCATTCCTGCATTTGTCCATTAGGCGCAATTTGCAGCGGAGGAAGCTTGCTCCTCGCTGCTTCTAGCTGCTGCTTGAAAGATGCATCGATTCCGAGCAAGCTCGCAGCTGCTGCGCAATGATCAAACAGCTCGCCAATTAAAGTAATGTCCATAGCAGATGACTCAGCAACACTGCTAACCTCGCCTTGTGCGGTCAGAAATTTATTCTCTGGCGACGTGGATGGCGAAGTCATCAGCTGCCCTTTGTTATTCTCCTGTAGCCAATCCAAACAAAATAAAGCTGCGCCCTTCATTAAGGGATAAGCTTTTTCTCTCAAAAAGGCTTCACTCGGATGATATAAATAATGCTCCCATAAATGCTGCGTCAGCCAAACGCCGCCAAGCGGCCAGAAAGCCCAGCTTGGATGACCGGCTGTCGGCGTTGATGTCCGCCATAAATCCACATTATGATGCGCTACCCAGCCTGCACTGTTGTAATGAATAGCCGCAGTACGGGCTCCCGTGATGCTGAGTTCCTCAATCAAGCGAAACAACGGCTCATGGCATTCGCTCAAATTCCCTATTTCCGCCGGCCAATAATTCATTTGCGTATTAATATTCGTCGTATAGTCGCTGTTCCAAGGCGGCTGAACCCGGTCATTCCATATGCCTTGCAGATTAGCCGGCTGCGTGCCTGGCCGCGAACTTGCCATAAGCAAATATCGGCCGTATTGGAAATACAGCGCTTCCAATGCTGGATCTTGTTTGCCTTGCTTATAGTTTTCCAGCCGCTCATCTGTCGGCAATTGAGCTTGTGCCGTCCGCCCCAAATCTAGCTGTACGCGTTGAAATAAGCTTCGATGATCCTCTACATGGCGCTCTCGCAGCTGTTCATAGCTAAATGTTAATGCTTTCTCCAGTAGGCGATCGTTTTGCTCGGCCAGATCAGCAGCTGTTTTGTCTGGCTGAACATCAAAGTTCACAAAGCTTGTTACTGCGCTTAATAGAAATGTAGCCGAGCTTGCCCCTTGAATATTTATTTGCTTATCGCAGTTTATCGATAGTTTGCCGCCTTCTATCTTGACTCTCAGTTTTCCTTGAAACGTAATGCCGCGATCATTCTCATACTGTACAGCCAGCGGATGATCGCCCATATAATTGTCTGCTACATGACTCGGACAACGACCGTGAAGCACGATAGCGTCGCTGCCTGCTGCCTCGATTCCAAACTGTACGGAGGAAGCCATCGCTGCAGTAAGCTCTAGCAGGTCTTCTCCTTCTGACTCGTATCTAACGCATAACACTTGATCCACCGCGCTAACGAACATCTCGCGCGAGTAAACCGTTTTACCCACTTGAAACCGTGCAGCAGCGATGCCTGCATCGATATCAAGCTTGCGAATGTAATCTGCAGCCTGATCATGCGCGTGTTCAAAATGCTGCTCTATAAACAAGTCGCCCATCGGTTGATAGGACTCTGTGTTTGTTCCGAGCATCTTCGCCTCGATTAACTGTTCCGCCTCAACAAATCTTTTATCTGCTATGAAGTCCCGAGCTCGCTTTAAATAGCGCAGCGCTTCGTAATTGTTCGTATCCCGCGGAAAGCCTGACCACAATGTATCTTCATTTAATTGAATGCGTTCTTGTTCCACGCCGCCAAATACCATACCGCCTAGTCGGCCATTCCCAATGGGCAGTGCTTCCTCCCATCGTGAAGCCTCCTGCTTATACCAAAGGTTTAACGGATGAAGCTGCTCTGCTTTATATCCCATGTTTTTGGTCTCCTATTATCGCTCTGTTCACAGTGTTTAAAAAAACAGTTATTATTCATCATAACGGAATAGCCCTGCTCAACAGTACCCAATACATTTCATGAAAAATCATGTCAAAATTAGCGTTTTTTCGAATTCTCGCTAAATAATAAAAAATCGCTGCAAGCACGATGATGTGTGCTTGCAGCGATGTAATTAACAGCCATATTATATTTGAAGGAGTATTTCTTACAGACCAGCTGCGCCAAATACTTTATCAAAGCCTGCTTTGGAGCGCTGCGCCAGCTCTTCCGGCGATTGCGATTCCGCTTCTGATGATAAGATTTCCTGTGAAACGGCACCTTTATAGCCAATACGATTAAGTGCTTGCAGGAATCCGACTAAATCAATTACACCTTCACCTGGATATACGCGGCCGTTGTCGAGTGCTTCCTCAACCGGAACATCCGGCGCGTCATTGATATGAACATGGACGATTTGCTCTGGACGAAGCGCTTCAATATCAGCAACAGTCAGGCTGTTCGTATACCAGTGATAGGCATCAAACAACAATCCTACATTGCTCTCACCGATTGCGTCGATCCACTCCAATGTTTCCTCGAGCGTCCAAATAAACGGATTCTCCCAACGCGTCCGCAAATGATGCGGGCCAACAAATTCAAGGCCAAGGCGAATGCCATAAGCGCCTAGAATTTGAGCGCAAGTACGCAATCTGCGAGTTGCAAGTGCCATGAAGCGAGCTGCTTTCAAATCTGTTGAAGGCAAAATATAGGTGCAGCAGCTTGTACAGCCTAGAGCCGCAGCCGCAGCCGCTGAGGAAGCCAGCTTCTCCAATCCTTCAAGAAAAGCTTCTTCCGTTGTTCTCCATTCTACTGGAAGACCAATGGAGCCAATTACTACGCCATTGCTTGCAAGAAGCTCACGCGCTTGCTCTACGCCATAACGATTAATTAGCGACGCCGCATCCAAATCTACAGCTTGAAATCCGTACGCGCCAGCGAGCTTAATTAGATGCTCATCACTTTCGATTCGACCAAGACCCGCTCCAGTTAAACCCCTCAACATACAAATTCCTCCTCATTCTACAAACAATTATGATTAATTTAGATTCCAGTCGAGCTTCACTTCATTGCCTGTGCGCGATGATTCATAAATTGCATCAAGCACAAGATTGTTCGTCAAACCAGTCAATACGGAAGTAATCGGCTGTTTACCTTCACGAATACATGCAAGGAAGTGACGGCTAAGACGAGCGCGCTCACCTTCATCATTGTCTGCTTTGCTCAAAACACTTTCAATCGGGCGATCAAATTTTTCTGTAAGCAGCTTGCCTTCAGCACCGCGATAGCTTGCTCCGCCTTCTGAGCCCATTACATGGATAAACGGTGAATTGTCCGTATCCATATGAACAGCCCAGCTCACTTCAAGCGAGAGTGTACTGCCGTCTTCCATTTTGATTAGCGCCGTAGCCAAATCCTCAACATCATAAGTTCCGTCCCAATCCGGTGTACCCCATGTGCCAATCCCTTTACGGTTTGGGCCAAACTCTGCATAGGTTGATCCATATACGGAAACCGGCTTTGGATTGCCCATCAAATACAGCGCAAGGTCAAGCATGTGAACGCCGATATCGATAAGCGGGCCGCCGCCCGATTGATCCATTTGTGTAAACCATGTGCCCCAGCCCGGAATGCCCTTGCGGCGAAACCAGCCCGTTTTGGCTGTATAAATTTTGCCAAGCTCACCACGGTCGATTTGCTCTTTAATTTGCATCGCTACAGATTCCCAGCGCATTTGATGAGCGACCATGACGACACGGTCTGCTGCTTCGCTTGCTCTCAATATTTGACGAGCAGCATCGCTGTTAATGCCCATCGGCTTCTCTATCAATACATGCTTGCCCGCTTCAAGAGCTTGTACGGCAAGCGGAGCATGGAATTGGTTAGGCACACCGATGATGACCGCATCGATGTCAGCTCGCTGAATCAACTCTTCATTGGAAGCCGCAACATGCTCAATACCATATTGCTTGGCTGCTTTCTCTGCTCGCTTCAAATCCAGATCAGTAATCGCCGTAATGATACACTCTTCGCCAAGCTTAGAAAATTCTCCTGCATGGACGTTGCCAATATTTCCTGCACCGATAATACCTATTCTAATCTTATTTTCTGTAGTCAATGAAATTCCTCCTATAATTTTGAATGAACCCTTGCTCAGCAATAAGCACTCGTTTTTGGTAACGCTTGATCTCTTCATTTATGTTAGAATAAACGGGATGAGAAATCGTGCTTGTTTTTCGATAAAAGTCTCAGATTTTCGGAGGAATGCATTCATTCATGACCTACATACCTGACTATTTGAAAACGTATCCAAATATGAATACCTCTTCTCCCCTCCATATTAGCCTAAACCGTCTTTACCATGGCTTTAGGCCGCATCGCCATGATTTTTTGGAGTTCTCTTATGTTATAGACGGAAGGGGCTCTGAATCGATCAACGATGCAAAACATCAAATGCTGCCCGGCACCTTTACGTTTGTGCTTCCTTATCAGGTGCATGAACTATTTACAGAGCCCGGGAGTACACTTGTTCTTTATAATTGTATGTTTAGCATGGACTTGCTGATGGAGCCTGGACAAGAGGAAGGCCTTATGGACCTCATCGATCAGAATACTCTGCCTCCATCCGTTCAACTTAGCGGTGCTGATAATGAACGAATGAAGCATTTAATAGAAGATATGTTTCGTGAGTACGCGGGGCAGGAGCCTTGGCGCCGAACGATGCTGCAAGTGCGGTTGAAGGAAATATTAGCTTTTTTTGATCGTTATCGCCGCAATATTGCGCCGTCTGCTCCAGCCTCAAGGCTTGCTTCCAAATCGAGTGCCTCGGTTTGGCCAATCATTCATTATATTCATCAACATTATCAAGACGAGCTTGCGCTATCTGATCTTGCAAGCCGCTTTTCACTGAGCATGTCTCGCATAAGTGAAGTAATTAAACAAACGACTGGACAAACATTCGTACATTTCCTGCATGATTTGCGCTTGCGGCATGCCTGCAGCCTGCTTGTTTCTACCGATATGAGCGTCGCTGAAATTGCGCTGGAGGTTGGTTATGGCTCATACAAAACCTTCTCCCGTATTTTCCGTGAAACCAAGGGCGTCGTTCCGAAGGATTACCGTAAAATGAAGCTTAGTCAGGAGCAGCCAGGCAAGTAGCCGAGGAAAATAAACAAACAAGGGCTGCCTAGAGTAGATTAATCTACTTCTAGGACAGCCCTTGCTCTGTTATGTGTTTAATGAAAAATAGACAAAATGAGGAATAAGATAGCTAGCATAACATAAATGACAAGCGAAACGATCATTAAAGTCCGCTTATTCACAGCGTTACTCCCCTCCCAGCACCAATTAGGCTATACACCAACATTGTATGTGGGCGGGGAATGCGCGGAAATTGTCCTAATGAGAAAATCGTCCACTCGGATTAAACGGCTGCTTTGGCTTTGCGATCCGATGGCAGCAAAATCGTCAGCATGCCGAGCAAAGGCAAATAGGACGTGCAGCGAATGACAAACTCAATACCCATGGAATCTGCCAAATTGCCGAGCACCGCCGAACCAATGCCCCCGAGACCAAACGCCATTCCGAAAAATACACCTGATACGAGGCCAACCCGCCCAGGCAGCAATTCGTTCGCATAAACTAAAATAACGGAAAACGCCGAGGCCAAGATTAAACCGGCAAAAAAGATTAAAATAACGGAAAATGTTAAATTAGCATAAGGAAGCAGCAGCGCAAATGGTGCAGTTCCTAGGATCGAGAACCAGATCAAGCTGCGACGGCTGAACTTATCTGCGAGCACCCCGCCGAGAAGCAAGCCAATAACATTCGCTGCAAGAAAGACAAACAATACGATTTGAGCATGACTGACGGAGAGTCCAAAATGCTCGATGGCATAAAACGAGTAATAGCTGCTGATCGCAGAAATATAGACGTTTTTGGAAAACACAAGAATCATTAAAATCGTTATGGCAAATACAACTTTACCGGTGGACACATTAAGTTTGGAAACCGGCTTTGCCGCTTGCTTCGTGCTCTTGCTTGGCTCAAGTGCGAGCTGCTTGCCGTACCATTTGGCTACATTAAATTGAATGATAATTCCTATCGTAACGACCAAAGCAAACCAGATCACACCGCGCTGACCTGTGTGCACGAACAGAACAGCTGTCATAATTGGTGCAAGCGATTGTCCAATATTTCCGCCAAATTGAAAGATCGACTGCCCTGTACCTTTTTTCGTCCCAGCCGCCAAATAGGAAACCCGCGCAGAAGCAGGATGGAAAACGGCTGAGCCAATTCCAATTAACATAACAGCGACCATAACCATCCAGAAATGCGAAGCATACGAAAGAGCAGCAACGCCCCCCATTGTGAACAGCATGCCAATAGGCAGCAGCATCGGCTTCGGATGCGAATCAGATAAAATGCCGACAACAGGCTGAAGCAGCGCTGCAGTTAAATTAATCATCAAAGAGATCAATCCAATTTGAGCAAAGCTCAGTGAAAGCGAGTCCTTCAAAATAGGAAATAATGCCGGCACGACCGATTGAATCGTGTCATTAATCAAATGCACGAAGCTAATAGCGAACAACAATGGGT
The DNA here is from genome assembly GCF_037976325.1 of Paenibacillus sp. FSL K6-3182. Taxonomy (NCBI): domain Bacteria; kingdom Bacillati; phylum Bacillota; class Bacilli; order Caryophanales; family Paenibacillaceae; genus Paenibacillus; species Paenibacillus sp. FSL K6-3182. Next base: position 2,874,856 of record NZ_CP150265.1, on the reverse strand, counting down.
ATATCGTTTTTAAAGCGGACGGTGATGTTGCGATTGAAGCTTGAGTACTAGACATACAGTTTTCTCCTTACTCCAAATAGAATGTAATATGTAATATATCGCATATTATATTTCCTTAAGCAAATAAAAGCAATAAATTCCTTTTTAAAATTTTTGGCATTTGCTTCAATGAATGAACCTGCGATATATTATATATTGTCGGATAAGTTATCCTATCACTTTCATAATGAAACCATAAAATAAAGGAGGATCACCTCTGCCTATTCCAACTGATTATTCAACACCCGTTAGACTATCCGCCAAGGAGCGTACCTTAAGCCAGCTGCAAAAATGGATTATCGACGGCACGCTTCAGCCCGGAGAGAAGCTTAACGATTCAGAGCTTGCCGAGGCACTTGGCGTCAGCCGCACACCGATTAGGGAAGCCTTTCAATTGCTTGAGGTTCAAGGACTCATTCAAATGTTTCCTGGCAAAGAGACGCGAGTCACGACGCTAGCCAAGGAAGATATCCTTAAGCTGTATGCGCCCCTTACAGCCCTTCAAGCATTAGCAGCTGAGCTTGCTGCCGACAATATACAGCCAGAGCATATTGAACAGCTGCGTGCTATTAATGCCAGCTTTAATGAAAAAGTTAGTGAAGAGCAGCTCTATGAAGCGATGGAATATGATGAAGAGTTTCATGAAACCATACTGCAAATTGCCAATAATCAGCATATACTCACCTTTTGCTCCTCGCTTCAATTACATATAAGAAGATACAAATATATTTTCTTCAAACGGCCGAGCTGGGAGACCCATACGGCTGCAGCGGATCATGAGTACATCATCCAAGCGCTTGAAGCGCGTAATGGTGAAGAAGCCTCACGTTTGATGAAGCTTAATTTAAATAGGCCTCTTGAGCATCTGGACAAAATTCTTTGAGCGATCCGTACCACATCTGATTATAACCAAAAAAGTGATTAAGCCGACCAGTAAGTCGCTTAATCACTTTTTTTAGTTAAACCGATCCTTCCATAGCGTGCTCTACGTCTGAATCCGTTGCCCCGTCTGGAATGATTCAATCGCTGCATGGGCTAGCTGAAGCGCTCTGCGCCCCGCCGCAGCGTGAATAGGCGGTGCTTCACCCGCACGAAATGCACCGAGCAAATGATCAAAATGTTTGTCGAACGTAAGGTGGAATTCTCGCTCCTTATCATTGAAGTAACCCGCTTGCCATACTTCCGCTGTTTCGCTGCCCGAGCGTTGAAACGTAAATTTCTTCACTGTATCTTGAATGGTCACTCTGCCCTTTAAGCCATTAAGCTCCATGACATGAGTCTGTGCGTATGCATACGAGGAGTCGTAAGATCCGAGCAGCGTTCCTACTGCGCCGGATTGAAATTGCAGTGCTAATGCCATGGTAGAGAAGCCTTTTCCGGTTTTATCTGTCATTTGTGCCATCACCGATGCAATCGGGCCGCATAAATGCTCAAGCATATCAAATCCGTGGCACTGGGTTTCGATTAAGTTGCCGTGCGGATGATCGCTTGTTCCTTCACCGCCAAACCGCCAAGAAACGAATATAAGCTCTCCTAACCGTCCCGTATCCATCGCTACTTTAGCCTTCTGAACAGCTGTCGCATAGCGGTGATTAAAATTAATCGCAAAAAAAAGCTCCCGCTTCGCTGCTTCCGCAAGCAATAAATCAGCTTCCTCTAGATCAAATACGAGCGGCTTTTCCACCAATAATGGAACACCTGCTTGAATAACCTGCAAGGTCGCATCAAAATGTCCTTGATTCGGCAAGCATAAGCTGACGAGGTCAGGCCGTTCCGTCTCCAGCATCTCCGCGATGCTCGTATAGGCATTTGTCCCAAACTCATCTGCTCTTGCCCTTGTTCGGGCAGCATCTCGTCCAACAACGGCACAAAAATCAACATCCTTACGCGCATTAAAAATACGAGCATGGTGGTATCCCCAGCCGCCAGCCCCGATTAAGGCAACCTTCACTCGCCCCTCACTGCTCATTGCTCAATGACCACCTTTCCCGTATCCCCTTTGAAAAACAGCTCAAATGCTTCTTGCATCGATTGTGGTCCAAATCGGTGCGTGATGATTTGACTTAAGTATGGCAGGTGTTCACCCATCAAACGATGATTAGCCTCTAGCTCGCTAAACGGAAAATACTCACTGCCAAGCACGGCTCTCTCTGTTGCTATCAAATCGGAGGATACTTGCAAATTTAGTTGCTCGCCATGACCAATGCATACGAGTACACCGCGATGATTCAGTGCATGCAAAGCTGCTTCGCGAGCTGTTGTTCTACCGCTCGTATCGAATGCTGCATCTATACGGTCAAAGCCTGCGGCTGCCAATCCCGCTTCAAGTGTTGTTTCCCCCAAATGGATCGGAATAGCACCCATTTTCTGTGCGAGTTCTAAACGATAATGTGTAAAATCCATAATGAATACAGGCAGCTCTTTGCCCAGCAGCAGCTTCGCCATCGCCAGCACCGCTAGACCAATCGGACCTGCACCGGCAATAAGGATGGATTCGATATCGCCATGCACAAGCTGCGCTCTGCGAATCGCATGACCGCCTGTCCCCATGATATCAAGCAATATCGTTGCTTCTGCCAACGGAATAGCAGCATCCACAGCAAAAAACACATTTTCGTTCACGACCATATAAGGCCCGTAACCGCCATCATGAGAGAAGCCATAATCTGCACGCTTGCTTAAGCATTGGTTCGTATACCCTCGCTTGCAGCTGCGGCATTGCCCGCAAAAATCCATTAAAAAAACAACGCCATGTGTACCTACATCCGTTTTGGTATTAGAGCCTGCTGCGACAACGATGCCTGCTGCCTCATGACCAGGCGTCGCTTCGGAACCGTTGTAGAACTGTCCACGCTCTGATCCGCATAAAGCGTTTGCCTTGACCTGCAGCAGCAGCTGGCCTGGCCCTGTGGTCGGCACCGGTTTCTCGCTATAATCAATTTTCCCATTTCCCAAAAATTTTGGTATCGTCATCACATCAGGTATCATTAAGCTCATTCGTATACCCCTCCATTTTCATGTCATTATCCTCGATTTTTTCTATTGCTTACTTCTATAATAAAGCTAATAATAAAGGTAATCATGTAAAAAACATCGAAATAACTTGTCAAAAACAATGATAATGATCGTGCTAATCGTATGAAATGGAGGCAATTAGGAATGAATACGCAGCTGCATAACTGGAATGACCATCCCGTGCTGCCGTTTATACGACTTTGCTATCGCTTTAAAGAAACGTCATTTTTTCAAGGTGAACGGCGTCTGCTCGATTATTTGTTTTTATATATGGAAGAAGGCCGTTATTTGCTTACGGTTGAGGGTGTCGAATATGAGCTGCTGCCTGGCGACTTTGCTCTTATTCAGCCTGGAATGCTCTTCACAACGAGAGGATATGGGAGCTGCGTAGTACCAAACACTCATCTTGATTTCTTTTATAATCCGAACCGAGAAAGAAGCTTTGTAACGACGCCCGGCCAGACAAACTTGGAGCCGTATTCGGATTTGAAGCAGCCGCAGTTAAACGAATTTCCAAACCTGCAGCTGCCCGTCAAGCTGAAACCGCGACATCCAGAATCGTTCAAAAAGCTGCTGAACCAAATGATTGAGCATTTTAGCCACAACGATATACAAAACGTGCTGCATGCTCAAAAGCTGGCAATGGAGCTGCTCCTTCTATTAATCGGCGACTTTGAGACGACAGGCTCTTTGGCATTCGAGGATCAGCAGTTCGTAACGAAGATGAAAGCTTTTATTTCCTTTCACCTATCTGGAACAATCACGGTGGAGTCGATGGCGAAGCATGCGGGATATTCCGAATCCCATTTCAACGTTATTTTTCATCACTATTTTGGAGCAACGCCCCATCAGTTTCTCGTTCATTTACGTTTGGAGAAAGCAAGCGAGCTGCTAGCCACAACCGGACTTAAGCTCGATTTAATTGCGGAGTATTGCGGATTCGCCAATGCCTCACATTTCTCGAAAGCGTTCAAGAAAAGTTATGGCCTATCACCAAGGCATTTTAGAAATGCGCAAGAAAAATCCTTTTCATAAAATAAAGGCAGTCTAAAACACCGATTACGTGTCTAAGACTGCCTCTTCAATATACTTATACTTCCTTGCCTTCAGTACGATCATAATAACGTCCAATTTCGATTACTAATGCGCCCATTCGCTCCAGCTCGGGAACGATGATTCTTTCCACGCCGTACTCCTTCAATGCTGCAGCCGTTACTTTACCGACTGCGGCAGCCACGATGTGCTGATTAAAGATGTTCAACAAAAGCTCCTTGCGGCCAGATTCGATTGCATGCTTGAACAAATAGTGCACCTGCACCGCAGTCGTAAAGCAGACCGTATCGACTGTGCCGGCAGAAAGCTCGCTGAGCAGCTGCTCGACTGTAGCAGCATCCGGTGGAACATGTTTATAGGGCAGCACCGCTTCTACATGCGAAGCACCCTTATTTTCGAGAAAACGCACTAGTTTCGGAGCTGGCTCACCATGAAGCTGTATCCACACCCTTTGCCCTTCAAAATCAAAGGCTTCGAGGTTTTCTATGAGTCCATCCATCGTTCCATCATCCGTGCTAACGATCGCTTTCAGGTCTGAACGTTTAAGAAATGCAGACGTTTTGTAGCCTCTTGTCGCGATTTTCGCCTCAGCCAGCCTACCAAGCACCGCTTGTTTAATGCCGATGCTCTCGGCTGTGTTGACGATCTGATCCGATCCCATGCCTGTGGTCAAAATAACCCAATCCGCGCCCTTCTCAGCGAAGTTTCGCAATGGCTCTTCCAACAGCGCTTCATCAAACATCGTCAAGCCTTGAAGCGAACGAACAATTGGAACGCCGCCCTGTTTTTCAATAACCATGCACATCTCATCCGTTTTCCGAGATCCAGCAATTACGATTTGTTTCCCTTGCAATGCGTTTATCCCCATCGTTATCAAGCCACCGTACTTTCGGTAAATTTGCCTTAGCCGACGTCATTATAACAGATGATGCCATAATACGCACCCATTATGTGACAATCTCAGTTAAGCATTTTCCCATTTCTGCTTGAAAAACAGCTCGTAAACTTTGCTATAAACGATTTTCAAAATCATATAAACCGGAATAATAAGTAGTATGCCTAAAATTCCTGCAATATCTCCGCCCATGAGCACCAAGATGATCGTCGTCATCGGATGAATATCAAGCTGCTTCCCAAAAACATAAGGCGATATAAGATTATCCTGTATTTGCTGCGCTACTGTAATAATGACAATAGACCAGATCGCGATTGACGGCGCTTCGATGAAGCCGATGATAACAATCGGGATGGAAGATAAAAAGGACCCGATAAACGGAATAAAGTTCAAGATGACGGCCACTACGGTCAGCAGCATCGCATAAGGCAAATCAATAATTAGAAAACCTACATACATGAGAACGCCGAGTGCTACATTCACGATAACTCTGCCAACGATAAAACTGCTGAGCATATGATCGATATCGTCCATCACCTCTTTACCGTGGATACGGAACCTTTTGGGTATAAAGCTTACAATTTGTTCACCAAACTTCCCGCCTTCCTTCAGCATATAGAACAATAGAATCGGGAACGTTATGAGCACAATCGCGAAATTTGAGAAAAAAGAAAAGAGCCCGGTCAAATATTCTGTAAATACCGTAAAGCCTTTGTTCAAATACTCCGTAAGCTTAGATAACAGATTCGAATCCTGCGGCAAAAAGGACGATAAAAACCCATTATGCTCAAGCTCTGCAACTTGCTCGCTTAAAGTAGTAAACAAAGCGGGTGCATTTTCGACCAAATTATTGAGCTGCGTACGCAAGGAAGGCCAGACCAAAATGCTGAAGCCAACCATCATAATGGCGAAAATCAAATAAATAAGTAAAATTGCGAGCGTACGATTAACCTTATGCCGCTCCATCACATTGACGAGCGGGCGCAGCAAGTAATAAAAAAAGCCTGCCAGCATAAGCGGAACGATAATCATACTGAATAAGGAAAGCACAGGTTTAAATATAAATGAAACGCGCGACCCCAAATAAATAATAATTAATACCAAAATAATCGTGAAGCACCATCTAAAGAATCGATTATGTCTGGCCATGCCTGCACCTTCTTCTCTTTTTAACTGATCTTGTCATCCATAGGTTACATAACCTTTACCCTTCCTCTCATGAATTGAATCGCTTGGAGTACTGGTCATTTCTCCCTGCTGCCCGCAATCACGCTCGGATTTATTACAAAATAAAAAAAGCTGGGTCAACGGCAGTAATCTGCCGACCCAGCTTCTTGCTTTATTTTTGGAATTAAGAAAATTTATGATATTACATCATGCTCATGCCTGAAATTTCTTCAATATAATAACGGCATTATGACCGCCGAAGCCGAAGGAATTGGACATCGCGATATTAATCTCAGCTTCGCGCGCAACGTTTGGCACATAATCAAGATCACAAATTGGATCTGTTTGTTCTTGATTGATCGTTGGCGGGATAATCCCCTCCTGTATGCTCTTCACGAGTGCGATAGCCTCTACTCCGCCAGCTGCACCAAGCATATGACCTGTCATTGATTTGTTCGCTGTCACCGGAATTTGATACGCGAGGTCACCAAACAGCTTCTTAATGGCTGCCGTTTCGGAACGGTCGCCGATTTCCGTACTGGTGGCATGTGCGCTTATTAAATCAATTTGATTAGGCTCCAAGTCAGCTTCTCGCAGCGCATGCTTCATCGCCTGATAAGCACCAATACCCTCGGGATGAGTCGCGACCATATGATACGCATCCGAGCTGGCTCCATAGCCGATAACTTCCGCATGAATGCGGGCTCCTCTTTGCTGCGCATGTGACAGTGATTCGAGTATGAGAATGCCGGCTCCTTCCGCCATAACAAAGCCGTCGCGCCCTGCATCAAAGGGTCTGCTTGCCGAAGCTGGCGCTTCATTCCGCGTCGATACCGATGTTGCATTGCCGAAGCTCGCGAGCGAAATATCAGTCACTGCCGCTTCCGTTCCTCCTGCAATAACGACATCTGCGCTGCCTGATCGAATAAGCCGCCAAGCCTCACCAATTGCCGTATTCCCGATCGAGCATGCGGTAACGGGTGCCATCGAAGGGCCCTGCGTACCGAACCGAATACTGATCATCGCCGCTGCCATATTCGCAATCATCATCGGAACAAGCGTTGGACTAACACGATCTGGCCCTCGATCATGCAGCACCTCAGCTTGGTCAAGCAGCGTCTGTATGCCGCCGATGCCAGAGCCTACATAAACGCCAACACGTTCCCGATCTGTCTCCTCAATCTTGAGTGCTGCATCCTCCAGCGCTTGCTCAGCAGCTGCTATCGCAAACTGGCTAAACCGATCCATTCGACGAACTTCTTTTTTCCCAAATAAAGCTTCTCCATCAAAATCTTTTACGACACCTGCAATTTTCGATTTATGTTTGCTTACATCAAATGTATCAATCGTAGAAATACCAGATTGTCCATGCACCAATCCATCCCAAAAACGCTCCACACTGTTCCCTAGCGGCGAGATGACACCCATCCCCGTAATGACGACACGTTCCATCTTATTTCCTCCTTCGCAAAATCCTTTATGGGTAGTAGTTTGTCATACTATTTATCCTATTACAAGTTGTTGTTTATTATAGTATAATGAGTACTACTATAAAGAGAGTACGGAGATGGAAACCATGATTAATCGAGAGACGAGACTACAAGCATTATCATCCTTTCTAAAATCAAAGCGTGCCAAAATCATGCCGGAGGACGTTGGTTTCCCTATTGGAACACGGCGGAGAACACCTGGTTTACGACGTGAGGAGGTCGCTCAGCTTGCTGGCGTTAGCACAACTTGGTATACCTGGCTAGAACAAGGCAGAGATATTCAAGTATCGGCGTCTGTTCTGGATTGTGTTGCGGCGGCTCTGCAGTTAAATGACGACGAACGGGAATACTTGTACGCCCTCGCCCTCGGTTCCGGCTATAGCGCGCTGCCTATTAATGAGGAGCAGACCGAAATTACGCCCTCTTTAAAAAGAATTTTAAAGGAGCTCCGCTTCTGTCCAACCATAATATCGGATCGGCGCTGCCAAATCGTCGGTTGGAACGAGGCCGCCTCGCATGTGTTTATGGACTTTGACCAAATTCCAGCTGAACAGCGAAATATGATTGAATTATTGTTCACAAGGAAAGAATTCCGTAGGCTAGCGGGAAATTGGGAGCATTTTGTAGGAGGATTTCTAGCTATCTTTCGCGCCTATTACGGTCAATATGTGCAGGATGATTGGTACGAGCGGTTTATTGATGAAATGAAACGAAGCCATCCGGAGTTTCAATATCTTTGGGAGCAAAGCCAGGTCAGCTCTGCTCCAGATGTATTGCTGGAATTTCGACATGCACGAGTCGGAAAGATGTTGTTTCATCTGACCTCATTTCAAGTAAAGGGAAATACCGATCTACGATGCAGCGTCTATACGCCTGCACCTGAAACATCAACCGAAGCTAAACTTCGCAGACTAATGGGCGGACAAGATTAGCGTTCGCTTGGAAATGAAATCGTTCGATTGCAAATTTTGTTTACAAGCGCATGATCATGACTAATGATGAGCAAGCCCATTTGACGAGCACGGACAATTTCAAGCATCTTATGCCATATTTGCGCCTGCGTAATTGCATCAAGCATCGTCGTCATTTCATCTGCGATGAGAAATTTGGTATCTGGTCCGAGAGCTCTCGCAATACAGCAGCGCTGGAGCTCTCCACCTGACAGCTCATTTGGATAACGACGCAGCCACTGCTCCTTAATGCCTAACGCTTCAAGCAGCGCAGCATCCGGGGACCATCCTTCTGTCATTGTTTTTGCCATCCGCCATCTTGGATTAACCGCGCGCTCTGGATGCTGAAAAATCATTTGGACAGGATCAGAGCCTTTATTACTCTTACTCCGTCCATCAACCGACACCTCTCCTGCAATAGGGTTCAAATAACCAGCCAATAACCGGCCTAACGACGTTTTTCCGCTGCCGCTAGGTCCAATAAGGCCGACGACCTCTCCTGACTGTATCGAAATGCTAAAATCTTTAAACAACCAAGGACCGTCCGCATAACGCCAGCCGAGATTCCTTCCTTCAAGTCGCATGAACACACCTCACCATTCCACTTCGAAGGCTGCGTGCCGCCGGCCTGCTGTCAACACATCGTTCTGTAGCCAAGCTGCAGCGTTCAGCAAAGAGACAGCCTGAAATCGCAGAACTCCTTGCAGGCTGCGTCCCTGCCAGCGGTTCAAAACCATTTTGAGGAAGCGCACGCCACAAGGCGCGGCTGTAAGGATGCCTAAGCTGCTCACCATTTCCGTGAAAATCTTTGGCCGAAGCGACCTCAACAGCGGTTCCCGCATAAAATATAGCGACCTTATCGGCAATTTGAAGAGCCGATTCAATATCATGTGTAATAAACAACACGGCACAGCCGCCTTCAGCGAGCTGCTTGAAGTGGCCGAGCGCCTCTGTAACATCATCCGGATGCATGCCTGGCGTAGGTTCATCTGCGATGATCAGCCTTGTTCTCTCCAGCGCTGCCGTAGAAACAAGCACCTTACGAGCCATGCCTCCTGAGAGCTGAAAGGGAAACAGCCTCTCCACATGTGCTCCAAGCTGAAGCCGCGCAAATAACCCTCTCCGTTCCTGAAGCTGCTCAGCGCCATCTTCGCGCGTGCGCAGCTGCTTGCCTACTCGCATTAACGGATTAAGAAAGCTTACCGATTGCGGTACTAAGGCAATTTCCTTACCGCGGTAGCGCTTAAGCTTAGCTTCATTCAGCACTTCTCCGCCGTATGAGATGCTTCCGGTCATCACAACATTTTTAGGTAAAATGCCCATAATCGCATGAGCGAGCAAGCTTTTTCCCGATCCGCTCGCTCCAACGACGGCTACGATTTCACCTTCATTTATCGCGAAATCCAGCTCATCAATAATCGAAACCTGTTCCTGCGAGCTGCCTTTCACATAGTGCATAAAGGAAATGGATAGTTTATTCACCTCCAGCAGCGGCATAGGGGAACCTCCCTCCATATTGATCAATATCGCCTTCCATTAGCGTCATAGCTGAGCATTCCGCGGGTCAATGAGCAGCCGCAAATGGTTGCCCAGCTTATCAAACGCGCGTACAGTTAGCAACAATCCGAGTCCCGGAAATACCGCAAGCCACCACATTCCCGTCGATAAGTAACGCATGGATTCAGAAAGTATAATACCTATTGCGGGCTGATGCGGTGACATGCCAAGGCCTAGGAAGGTTATCGCCGCTTCATGCAGCACAGCATGTGGGAACAACAGCAGAAAACCAACCAACAATTGCGGAAATAAATGCGGTGCTAAGTGCCTAGCAGCAACAGACAAACGTGATCTTCCGAGCTTCCTCGCAACTAGCACATATTCTGCTGACATGAGCTGCATCGCCTCCGCGCGAATCACTCGAGCAAGGCTTGGCCAATGCGTCAGCATGATGCCAATGGCCACCCCTTTAAGGCCGCCCCCGCAAACAAAAGCTATCAATATAAGCAATACGAGATGAGGTACACTTAGAAAAACATCAATAAGCCAGGAAACAATGCGATCAGCCGTCTTCCCAAGCGTTGCCGCCATCAATCCCATCATCGCTGCAATAAGTACGCTGGAAATCGAACCGAGCAGCCCAACTTGAATGCTAAGTGCCAGTCCCTTTACGGTGCGGGAAAGCATATCCCTCCCCAGCCAATCGGTTCCGAACAAATGAGTTATCGACGGAGGCAAGTTCCGATTATTCAGCTGAACTGAAAGTGCCGATGAATCAAGAAGCCAGCTGCCTATGCCGATGCTTACAAGCAGAAGCGCTGCACCTATTGCCGATATAAGCATTCGTCGCCGTTCGTTTGAACGCTTCCGAGCAGCTGGTTTCTGTAAAATCGTAAGCTGATTCATCCTTGCGCCTCCTTCCCGTACCTCAGCCTTGGATCAACCATACGGTAAAAATATTCAGCTATTGCATTGCCAGTGAATACAAAGATCGTACTGCATAAGACAAGCCCCATAAGCAGCGGCACATCACCGCGAAGACCCGCTTCTACCGTCGCTTGTCCGAGTCCCGGATAAGAAAACACCTGCTCTGCAAGAACGGCTCCACCGAACAATTCGCCAAATGAAGCAAACTGCAGCGTAATAGCAGGCAATGCAATGTTGCGAAGACCATGTCTAAGAAACAAACTCACACCATATTCACCTCGTGCTCTGGCAAACAAATAATAATCGCTTTCCATCACATCAATCAGCTTCTGGCGTGTATGGAGTGCAATCGGTGCGATGCCCACGACACTCAGAGTAATACCTGGCAAAATCATATGACGAATATAATCGGCAGCCGTTACGCTCCCTGCCAATACCCCAGCAGGAACACCGAGCCCTACTGGCAGCCAGCCGAGCCATACAGCAAATACCATCATAAGCAGCAGGCCGATCCAAAAGGCAGGCGTCGAAGCCAGCGTATAACAATAGCTTTTGATCAACCGATCCAACCATAAATCCTTCTTTATAGCTGCGGCCACGCCAGCGGCAAATCCAATAATGCCTGACAGCGTCCATGCGAACGCCATGAGCAGTACCGAGTGCAAGAAACGATCCGCAATCACCTTCGTTACAGCCTCTCTGTATATCATTGAGGTGCCCATATCTCCTTGAAGCAGAGCAGACGCCCATTTTATAAATCGTTCAGCGAATGGTCGGTCAATTCCCCAATAAGCAGCAATCTGCTCCCTTTGCTCTGCACCGACACGCATGACATCTGCTCCAATATACGATTGCACCGGATCAATCGGCGATAAAGCAACGAGCGCAAAAGTAATGATGCTGACCGATGCAAGCAGCGCAATTAATCGTATAAACTTTTTCCCTACAAATACTGCAACTCCCTGTAGCATGCCGACAACCTCTCCCGCCCGTTACTCTTCCCAGCGCCAGCTCTCAATATTGTCCGTTACAGGCCATCCGTGACCATGCGGCTGAATACGCTGCTTTCCGATATTAAGCTTGTCCTTCACGAGAAACAAATGATCAATATTTACGAGCCATGCCCATGGAGCATCGCCTTTTGCACTGAGTCCCGTTTGTCCATCCCATTGCGCTTTTTTCCAATAAGCCAGTGCTTCTTCCTCCGTACGTGCGTCCAATGCTTGTTCAAACAGCTGATCCACGGTCTGATTGCTGTAATAACCCGTATTGTAATAGTCAACCCCACTAAATGAGCTGCTGTATAGATTGTACATTTCGAGCGGGTCATGACTTCCCCAGCCTAGCAGCATAGCATTTGAATGCATCAGCTTCTCAAGCTCGTCCCAGCTTTTACCTTCAACTAAAATGTGAATGCCGGCAGCTTTCACCATTTCCGCCGCAGCCAGCGCTAACGATTGCCGTGTAACGTCACTTGAAGGATACAGAAGTGTAAACTGTGCTTTTAACGTCCCTTTTTCGACGATACCATCACCATCGCTGTCCACCCAGCCTCCATCCGCTAATATTTTTGCGGCTGCAGCAGCATCATTATCCTTGACCTTCGTCTCATCATTCCACCATGGAAGACCATCATTCGCTGTATAGGCAGGTGAGCCATGTCCGTCCAAAATGCCATCGACCAGCTGCTGACGATCGATTACTGTATTGATAGCCAGGCGTATTGCTTTATCTGCGGTTACATCATTACCAATGGGATAACCTTCTTCCGTTTTGCCGCCAGCTTTGACATAGGGGAATGCTATTCCGCGGTTATCTACTGTTTTTACTGCTTCAATCCGCATGCCAGCAACCTTTTGTTTGCTAAACGTGGACGGTATATAAGCAAGATCAACGCTTCCAGCCTTTGCCGCCGCGAATGCGCCGTCTTCATTTAAAAATAAGAAAGTCAGCTTCTGAAAATACGGCTTGTCTCCGTAATAGTTCGCGTTTGCCTTTACGATTAGTTGCTGTCCGCGATCCCATTGTACGAATGTAAACGGACCTGAGCCGATCGGGTTTTCCGCATAACTGCTCGAATAAGCATGTTTAGGTACAATACCGGTCGTTATAAGATAATAAACAAATGTCGATTGCGGTTTCTTTAAATGAAACACAACTTCGTTATTTCCTGCTTCTACGTTTGCTAAATTAGTGAGATCAATCGCAGCTCCATTGCTGGCAGCTGTATCGAATGTAAACTTCACATCCTCAGAGGTTAACGGCTTTCCGTCGGAGAATACGACATCCTCCCGCAGCTTGACCGTCCACGACTTGCCATCCTCGCTTACGTGATAGTCAGCAGCCAAATCCTTCACAATATTCAAATCATCATCTCGTTTAAGCAGTGTACTTTGGAACAGCGGAGAGCCGTACCGTCCCCAGCCCTTAATCGGATCAAAACCGGTGTCCGGCTCTGATCCTACCGCAACAATTAGCTCATCTGTTTTGGCAGTAGTGTCTGCCGGCTTCACGCCGCTGCATCCTGTGATGATGAATACAACAATGATTGCATAAGTGATAGCTGAAACGAAAGTTTTCAACCCAACCCCTCCTGTGGCGTTACATTAAGTAACACGATTATGTGATAGTGTAACACGACTTTGATAGAGTTTCATCCTTTTTCTTCAAAATTCGCTCAAAAAACGCCAGAAAAAAAAGAGGACCTAACATCGACAGCGTCGACATGTTAGAAATCCTCTTAATTGTACAATCCTATTAATAGATTCAAATATAACAGTTTCCGATCTCAAGTATGAGTATGCTCTTTGGCAGAATCATGTTTATCCGCATAAGTAACGGAGAGCTCGGCATAAATGACGCCCTTCTGTGCTTGAATCTGCTGATGCAGCGACCGCAGGCGCGACAGCTGTCCTCTCACGACGATGACCTCCAAGCATTGATCATGATTTAAGTGGACATGCATGTTGGAAATAATATCATGATGAAAGCGATGCTGCACCTCCATCAGAACAACGGGTAAATCACTGACATGGTGATCATATACGAGAACAATCGTACCTGCAACATGCTCCTGACCGTTCATTCGAGTTGGCTCAAGCAAGGCTCGCCTAACCAAATCACGAATGGCTTCCGATCGATTATGATAACCAAGTTCGTCTGTATATCGATCAAATTGATCAATCAGCGGTGCCGGAAAGGACACGCCAAACCGAACCAGCTCTTCCTTTTCAGCCATTTGCTCACCCTGCCTGCTTCAGATTCGACATCTAGTTGATCGGTTTATTCAAGATAGGATAATCAACAACGATTACGTTATCAAGCAGCCCGTCCAGCAAACCTACAAAATGCTGATGTGCAGGATGCGGACCGTAGTCGAGCAAAGACTGCTGATCCTTAAAGGTAACTCGCAAGCCCAGTGTGTAACCTTGAATATTATCCGTTTCTGTCGTTACATTACAGCCTGCAGTCAATTCAATGATGCCTGGAACTTCTGTTTGCAAGGAATAAAGAGCGCTCAGCAGCTCTTGTTCTTTGGTGCTAGAAAGCTTCTCTTTAAACTTAAATGATACGAGATGCTCGTACATATTCGAATAACTCCTTTCTAAAATACGATGTTCTCCCTATCATATCATGGACTTCTATTCTATTGTTATCACGAATGTATTCCCTGCCTTATGCTTACCTCGGCCATCGCTCATTAGCCGGGGGCAATTGAGGAAATGGGGCATGCGGCTCCATCTGATACCAATAGGCTACGGATGAGATGTCGTCGGAGCGTTCAAACAGCTTCGTATGGTCGTGACCGATTTGCTGAATCGTCACACGCAGATCATTTTCAAATCGAATCGGATCGGGCAGATGCCAGCGGTACATGCCGTGCATGGGTACATTATGACCATACCAAGGGTCGACCTCCGTCGTTTCCTTGTAAAACTTATAGCCTAAATACGCCGTGGAATACGATTCGGGTTCATTTGTCCGTGTATTGCTGAAACACCATGCGCCTCCCACATAATCCTCCGTGCCCGTTCCACAAATCGTCGGCCAATCTTGATCGCCATCCATATAAAATTTGATCTCACCTTCTCCCCACCAGTTCCGCTCGAGTGCGGCCCATGCAAGGTATGTGCCGATATATTGTCCTGCACCTTTGACATTATCCAGAATCGTATAGTCTTTGCCTATTTCCGTCACTTTCTCACGGCGCCACTGCGCGTGAAAATACGCTGCATTCTCTGGCAGCTCATCAACGAGCGAATAATTAAACGTATAGAAAAAACCATCTATGTTAGCGGCATGCTGATTTACAATCGTGATTTTCGCCGATTTCCGGAACGGCATTGGAATATAACAGTTCATGCCGCCCGTCGGAACGACAGCAATCGGCAGTGAATGAACGTTGGTTCGCACACCGAAGCCATTGCAGAAAAAATCACCGAGCGGAACGTCCACCGATGGGCTCGTCTCATCATCCCAGTACATGCGCAGAATAAGATCACGAAGCACGTATTGTGCCGTATGCCCTCTGCCTGTTTTGTCCGCGACAGTAATCCAGAAATGCTGAATTACTCCCGTCCCTTGAATATGGGCAAGCGTCACTTCTTCACCTTGACCCAGTGTTATGGCAGGCCTGCCTTTTCTTCCAATGCCCAAGTTGCTCGCTTCTTTACCGCCTTGCCCCTTCTCACCATTCACATTTTCTGCTGAAATGGATCGGGTACGCGCATTTGTGACGAGCGGAGCGGAGGATAAACCAAATCCTAGTCCGTGCTGCTGCAGCATAGTCCATCACCTCATGTATCAATTATTGTTTATTATCGAGCCTATTATATAATGATAGATATGATTATCCCTTACCTTTTATTGTTAAGTTGTTTATCATAAATTGCTGAGGTGATCGATATGCAGGTCGATAAACTGTCCCCCTATATTCGGGTGGCTATGGACAGTGTGCTGGAGCCAACGTGGAAGATGGATGAGCGGGTTATTTGGGATTATGAGCTGCTATACCTCATGGAGGGTCAAATGCTCGTAACCGTGGAGGATGTTGTCTATCACGGAAGGGCTGGAGACTGCTTCTTCTTTAAGCCCGGGCAAAAACACGCTATTCACAATATTGGCGGAACGAGAGTTCGCCAGCCCCATGTTCATTTTGATCTGTATGTTCTGCCTGACAGCCAAGAAGTTGGCGTTTCCTTTAAACAGCTCCATCAGATGAATACGAAGGAGAAGGGCTGGTTTCGTAATAATGAGCTATCCGCATCACCATTTCTTATGCCTACTCATTTTCGCCTTGGAGACCCATTTCCTTTGGAACAATCGCTCTTCGAATTGATTCGCGAATTCGAAACGAAACCTCCCTTTTATGAGATCCGTATTAAAGGCTGTTTGCTGGCGATTCTGTCCCTCATAATGAGAGAGCAGTATTGGGGCAGCAAAACGAAAAGTGATGGACAGCTGGGGCTGCTTACGGATATTCGTTCATACATCGAGCATAACGTGCACCGCTGCATCAAGCTGGATGAGCTGTCTGAGCGATTCCATATAAGCAAATTCCATTTGATTCATTTGTTCAAAAACCTGTTTCAGCAAACACCGATTCAATATCATCAGCAGATCCGTATCGAAAAAGCTAAAATGATGATTCAGTTTACTTATTTGCCGATGCAGGATATCGCTGAGCAGCTTGGCTATTCGAACATTCATGCTTTCAGCCGCGCATTCAAAGGGAGTGAAGGCTGCAGTCCTTCCAAGTACCGGCAGGAAAAATAAAGAGAGGCTGCTCCTGAAGTAGAATAATCTACATTGGGAACAGCCTCATTTCATTTTACACAATCTTGTTCATAAACATAACTTATACGCGATGAATATTGAATTCAAACGCCAGCTCTTGATTTGCTGGAATGAGATATTCGTCATGGACTGGCGCACCCCAGCTGTCGTCACCGCCAACACCCATTTGTCTGCCGGCTACGGTAACTACCGTATAATGCACGTTCGGCAGCTCGTAATGATGGCTGGCACTTTCAAGCTCAAATGCTGTATAAGGCGAAATATTGCATTCTACCGGCTGCGCTGCAGGTGCCGAAATTCGAATGCCGCGACCGTAATCATTCGTAATATTTACACGGCGAACGCCCGTGCGATTACCTGATTCTTGCGGCACGACATAGCCGGATACATTGTCTGCGGCATTGTTGCTGAACTCACAAAGCTTAGCACCAAATGCCCGGTCAATGTAGTTCTCTTCCGGCCCCATGGCATACCAATCCAAATGGCTATAATCTGCGGGAACCTTGAATGATAATGCGAATATTGGCAGCTTCGGCAGCCCTTCCGCTCCATTGTAGCGGGATTTGACGTTCAAGCTACCGTCTGCGTAAACGGTGTAAGCTACGGTGACAAGCACTTCCGAGCTAATAATCAGCTTGTACTGGAAGGTAACGGTTGCACTTCCAGACTGCTCGGTAAGTTCAACTTGAGTGCATTTTCGTGTCAGGCTTGCCGCAAACCATACGCCGGAATCGAAGCCAAGCGAGAAGCCTTTATCATTATCCGTTGTTGCACGCCAGAATAATGGCGCCGGTGGAATAGCAATCATCTCTCTGCCCGCATAATTGACCGATGTGAGCGTGCCTGCCTGCTTCGAGAACATGATGCTGAAGTCGCGACCATGCATGCCAATGTTAACATCACCTTCGACAACTCGAAGCGAACCTTCCGGAAGCACGGCTTCCACACGATTTTCCACTACAAACACAAATTGTCCGAAGGATATCTCATAGCCTGCTTGTGCCCATAAATGATCTTCTTTCAATGTGAGCGCAGCAAGCAGTACGTATTCCCCTTGCTCCGCTGCCTCAGGAAGCTCTAGCTTCACATATGATTCGCTTTGTGCAGCCACATCAACTAATAATGTACTGCGGAATATTTCTTTTCCTTCAAGATGGAGGCAAACAACTAAATCATATGCATCCGTACCCTCGAACAAATTCTCATTCTTAATCGTCACGCCATGGCGATCAGGAATAAGCTTCAAGTTCTGATAAAGAAATTTTACTTCCTGCATCTTCGGTGATTCCTTGCGATCTGCATAAACAATACCATTCGTACAGAAGTTATAATCCGTCGCGCGATCATCGAAGTCTCCACCGTAAGCAAGAAACTCTTTACCATAGCGGTCCTTCTTCACGATGACCTGGTCAATATAGTCCCAAATGAAGCCGCCTTGATACATTGGATACTTTTGTTCAAGCTCCGTGTATTTATGCATGCCGCCTACTGAGTTGCCCATGGCATGCATATATTCACAGCTAATATATGGCTTTTGCGGGTCATCGTTCAAATACGCTTCGATATCAGCGGGCTTAGCATACATCCGGCTCTCCATGTCGCTTGTGTCGTTATATTTGCGGTTATGGAATACACCTTCATAATGAACTAAACGGCTAGGGTCCGTCTCGCGGAAATAATTCGATACGTTCAAGAGCACCTCGCCTGCATAAGCTTCATTGCCCACTGACCAAATCAGAATAGATGGATGGTTCTTATCGCGTTCAACCATGGAAATCGCACGGTCCATCACGATAGGCTGCCATTTCGGCTTGTTTTCCGGGATGTTCCACGAAGGCTCAACTGCGCCCATTTTCTGCCACGAGCCATGCGTCTCCAAATTCATCTCATCGATGACATATACGCCATATATATCACATAGCTCATACCATAACGATTGATTCGGATAATGAGAGGTTCTCACCGCATTCAGATTGTTGCGCTTGAGCGTAGCAATATCCCAAAGCATATCATCCTTCGAAATCGCTCTTCCCTTGCGGCTATTGAATTCATGGCGGTTAACGCCCTTAAATACGATACGCTTGCCGTTTAGATGCATGATTTTATTGATCATTTCAAATTTGCGGAAGCCAACTCTCTGAGGAATCGCTTCAATGAGAATACCTGCTTGATCATAAGCGGTAATATAAAGCATATACAAATAAGGCTTTTCTGCACTCCAAGGGATCACTGCACCTGCATCCAATGAAAGGGTTAAGGATGAACCTTCGACCGAATCAGAGGAAACCGTCGCAACAGTTAAACCGTCTGCATCCTTTAGTTCCATCCTTATTCTCGATGGCTGCTGCCCTTCGAGTTTCATATCTGCTTGAATACTGCCATTAGTATAGTCATCATTTAAATCTGCATGAACAAATAGATCACGGACGTGGATACTTGGAACGGAATACAAATAAACATCACGGAAAATGCCTGAGAAACGCCAGAAGTCCTGATCTTCCAGCCAGCTGCCTGTACTGCGCTGATAAACTTCAACCGCAAGCTTGTTTTCGCCATCCACCAAATAAGGCGATAAATCAAACTCCGCTGGCGTAAAGCTGTCCTCGCTGTATCCAACAAATTTACCGTTCAACCATACATAAAACGCTGACTCTACACCTTGAAACGAAATGTAGACTGGTTTTTGCTGCATATTAACTGGTACCTTAAAATATTTAACGTAGCTGCCGACAGGGTTATGATCCTCCGGAATAGCTGGCGGACGAATATCATGATGACCGTCCCAAGGATACATCGTGTTTACATATTGCGGTTTGCCGTAACCCTGCATTTGGATATGTCCCGGCACGTTTATATCTCCCCAGCTATCGCAAACATAATCCAATTGGTAGAATCGCTCTGGACGATCCTCCGGTTTCACTGCATAGCTGAATTTCCAGCTTCCGTTTAGATCATAGCGAAGTGCCATTTGGTCATCAGCGGCTGCTTCCTCTATTGATTCGTAATAACGATGATCAGAATGTGCTGGCAGCCGGTTCACAGCAAATACGCTTAAATCGGTAAGCCAATTTATCGTCGGTTTCATTTCATTCATTTTATTTTCCCCTTAAATGGATTTAAAAGTCAGGCGGGCTGCGGTGAAACAAGCAGCCCGCCTGACTCTGATTATGCTTATTTTACTGAACCCGTCATCCCTGCTACGAAATGCTTCTGCATTAGGAAGAACACTAGCGCAGTTGGAATCGTGGATATAACGATCGCTGTCATAATAATGCCGTAATCCGGTGAATAGCTCGATCCTAGATTGGATATGAGCATCGGAATTGTTTTCTTCTCCGGCGATTGCAACACAATGAGCGGCCATAAGTAGTTGTTCCAGCTCGACATGAACGTAATAATTCCTGCCGCTGCATAGGTCGTTTTCATTGTAGGCATGAAGATACGGAAGAAAAGACTGATTTCGTTAAGCCCATCAATTCGGCCCGCCTCCAGCAGCTCCCGCGGAAACATCTTCGTGTTCTGACGGAAGAAGAAAATAAGAAACGCTGTAGTAAAGGTCGGAAGGACTACACCAGACAACGTGTCTATGCCGAGAAAGGGTACAGCTTGCGATATTCCTGCAAACATTTGATACAACGGCACCATGATAGCCGCAAAAGGAATCATCATGGATAACAGCAGGATGTTAAATACAACATCCTTTGCTTTGCTCTTATAAATCTCAAAGCCATAACCAGCGAGTGAGGCAATAACCATGGCCAATATGGTTGTTGTGACCGATATTTTTGCCGAGTTCAACAATGCTGGAACAATATCTACCGTCTCAAATAACTGACTTAAATTTTCAAACAGCTGGCTGCCGGGAAGCAATCTTCCTTTCGTTACGTCAGCCGACTTATTCGTAGCGCTGATAATCATCCAAAGAAATGGAAAGATGGACACGAACGCAGCGACACTTAGAAAAATATAAACAAAGATGCGTTTTAATTTATCCATTTTTATCACCTGCCGCTTTAAACTGTACAAATGCCAATATGATGATCATGATGACGATGGAATACGATACGGTTGCAGCATAGCCGAAATCGGACGAATACTTGAATGACAAATTGTAAATATATTGCGAAATGGACATCGACGCATTGCCTGGTCCACCCTTCGTAATATTGACAACTTCATCAAACAGCTGCAAGGTTCCGATCGTTGAAGTAATGGAAGTAAACAATATGATCGGTTTAAGCAATGGCACCGTAATGCCAAAAAACTGTCTCGTAGAGGAGGCGCCATCAATTTTTGCTGCCTCATAAATCGAGTGATCAATATTTTGAAGCGCGGACAAGTAGAAAATCATATTATAGCCAGTCCAGCGCCATGTGATTGCAATGATAACTGTTATTTTCGCCCAGAAAGGGTCTGTGATCCATTGAATCGGTGTCGAGACCAAATGGAGATTAGTCAGCATTTTATTGACCAATCCGTCTGTAGCAAACAAGTATTTAAAAATAACGGAATAAGCAACGAGTGAGGTAACGGCTGGTAAAAAGATTGCCGTACGGAAAAATCCTTTAAATTTCAGCTTGCTGTCATTTAGTAATACAGAAATAAACATAGCCAAAACAATCATAACGGGTACTTGGATGATCAAATAAATAAAAGTGTTTTTAACGGCAGTCAAAAACGTTTTATCGCTGAATAGCCGAACGTAGTTATCAAATCCTGTAAATGATAGATTCATACCTTTACCGGACTTAAATGATAAAATGAGCGCTTGAATCATCGGATAGAAATAGAACGCCGCAATCATAATGACGGCTAGAATAACGAACATCCATCCAGTTAAGTTGGCTCTCGTGCGAATACTCACGCCAGGCCTCGCTGCTTTCACGTTAGCCTAACCCCTTTCTTTACGGAAAAAATAAAACCTTTAGACTCCTCCAGCTCCTGCTGCCGGAAGCCGAACATGCGAATCAGGAGTAGGAGAAGCCCCAGGTTTTATTCACTTGCCGTATGCTCTGATTTATTTAACTTGCGTTTCTGCTTGTGCTTGAGCATCGCTTAACACTTTATCGATTGTTTTGCCGCCTAAGAAATTTTGCATTTCTACAACGAGAATATCTTCAATCGCGTACGTGTGCATGCCGTAGTTCACTTTTGGAATTTTTTCTGTCCATTTAGCGAAATCTTCAATGACCTTTTGTCCGCCGAAAAATTCATCCGCTTGCTTGTAAGCATCGCCAGCAGCTGCTGCTTTAAGCGTACCGATTGCGCCAATCTCTGTTACAAGCTTCTGATAAAGATCTACATCCGAACCAAATGTTTGTTTCAAAAATTCTGCCGCTGCTTCTTTGCCGTCAACGTTCATGACATACCATGAGCTGCCGCCAAGGTTAGAAGCATTTACGGAATTCGGATTGTTCGTTAGTTTAGGGAATGGCACGACTGCCCATTTGCCGGACTGGGATGCTTCAGCCTTAACGGAAGCTGTAATCCAGTTGCCGGTAGGGATCGTTGCTACATCACCGCTGTTGAATCCACCAACAAATTGGCTCCAGTCAGAAATAACCTTCACGATGTCAGCGTTCATAATTTCTTTGTATGTTTCAAAAGCTTCTTTAAGCGCTTCGTTGCCTGCTAAGTTAGGTGTAGTACCGTCTTCCTTCAAGTACCATGAGCCAGCAGATTGGATCATCATGCGAATGAGTCCAAGGTCATTCGGATCTTGTGTAAGAAGTGCTTTGCCTGTTTTGGCTTTCACAGCTTTACCGATCTCGATAAACTTCTTCCAGTCAATATCTTGAAGGTCAGCTAGCTTATAGCCTGCTTCTTCTAAGTAATCTTTTCTTACGTACAAGCCTGCAGCGCCCGTATCAAATGGTACGCCGTATTGCTTGCCATCTAGGCTAGTTGGCCCGATTTTGTAATCGGCAAAGTCGCCTGGCTTAATGAAATCTGTTAATTCGAAAAATGCTTCTGGGTAAGCTTGCAAGAAGCTTTGTGCACGGTAATCTTCAATCAATACGATGGTTGGCAAGCTTTTTGTAGTACCTGCGTTCAAACCAGCATTCAATTTTTGAATAATATCCGCTTGTGCATTTTCAACGATGTTTACTTTTAAAGTGGAATCCGGATTTTTTGCTTTGTAGGCTTCGCTTGCGCGTTCCATAGCACCGATGTTAAAAGCTTTATCCCACGCCCATACTGTAATTTCCTTCGTCCCCTCAGCAGGTTTACCGCCATTGTTAGGAACATTGTTTTCTTTACTAGAACATGCGGTCAGCAGTACGAAGCTGGCCAACATAATTGCAAGTAGTTTTTTCAATTCATTCAACCCCTTGGATACTTATTTGAAAGCGTTTGCCGG